>JALHPF010000032.1 GCA_022842595.1 Rubrivivax sp. | reverse complement strand
CGAAGCGGAGACCGCCGAGGATAAGCGCCACAGCCAGCCCCAGCCCGCCTTTGCAGAGGGACCAAGCAGGCACACGAACAAGCACGAAAGCGAACGTCCGCAACCTGCCGCAAGCAGCCACTCGCCCCCACCCGCCCCGTCAGTTAGCCACCCAGGCCCCCTCATAGGCCCACTTGAGCACGCTGCACTGGTGCGACACAGGCAGGTAACCGCCAGTCGTCTTGCGACTGCTGTTGACCACCACCGACGCCTCGATCAGGTTCGGGAAGGAATACATGCAGGTGTCCAGGCCGTCGGAACCGTGGTCCCAGTCGCCGCCGTGGCCCTGGTAGACGCCGAAGGTGCCCTGCGCAAAGCCGTAGCGCGCCGGGTCCATCAGCCCCATGTGCTGGTCGCGCATGGCATTGCGCATGGCCGTGGGCAGCAGGTCGTTGGTGTAGCGCCAGAAGCTCAGCACCCGCGCCAGGTTCACGGCGCTGATGTTCACGCCGTAACCACCGCATTGCAGGGTGCGGTCGGGCTCCAGGTAGCCCGAAGTGCCATCGTCCGGGAAACGGTACTGGCGGGTCGGCGCCACCGCCTCGCTGCTGCAGAAGAAGGGCACGCCGATGTCGCCATACAGCTGCTGGGCACGGAACATGAACACCGCCGCCGTCAGCTGCCCGCCATCGAATTCACCGAAGGCGCCGGCGTCCACCCCCGCCAGCCGTGCCACCAGCACGCGCAGGATGCCGAAGTTGGCGTTGTTGTAGTTGAAGCTGGTGTCGCCCACCGGCTTGGCGATCACGTCCCGCAGCGACGCGTAGTCGCTGCCGGCCACGTCGTTCTGGTCGAAGCCGCTGCGGTGCGTCATCAGGTTGCGGAAGGTCAGCCCGAAGACCCCGGCGCCTTGCGGCCAGTGGCTGGGCAGCCAGGGGCCGATCGGCGTGTCGGCCGTCAGACCGCGGTCGGCCAGCAGGCGCAGCGCGACGATCGCCGTGAGTGTCTTGCTGACGCTGGCCACCTGCATGCGCTTGTTCTCGGTCTGCAAGGTGGCCGGCGGGTTGGCGGCCGTGCGCGCCAGGCCCAGCGAGCCGCTGCGCTGCAGCGTGCCGGCGCGGGCGATGGCATAGGCCCAGCCGACGCTCTGGGCGTCGAAGACGCTGCGCAGCCGGGCTTCGAAACGGTCGATGTCGAAGCGCAGCAGCGGCACGCCGGTGCTGATGGCGCGGTCGAAGGCGTCCAGCGCAGGCCCGAACTGGCCGGCCGCCAGCAAGGCCAGACCCTGCTGGTGGAAGGCGATGACGGGCTGCATGTCGACGGTACGCACACTGCCGTCGCCCAGAGCGATGAGCAGCCCGCCGCTGCTGCGCCGCGCGGCTTCTCGTGCCGCCTGAACCGCCGGCAGCAGCAGGCCGATCAAGACCGACTGTGGGTCGGGCGGCGCCAGGGTCAGGGCGTCGACGATGGCGGCGTGGCCGCGCCGCAGCGCACCCATGCTCTGTGCCAGGTAGGCCAGGCTGCCGTCGGGGCTGCCGTCGCGCAGGCTGGCCAGGGCGGTGGCAATCTCGGGCCGCGCCCGCAGCAGCGCAGCAGCCGGTGGCCCGCTGGTCTGGGCCAGGGCCTGGTCGATGGCGTCCAGCACCTGCGGCAGCAGCAGCGCCGGGGCCGAGGGGTCGGTGGGCGGCGACTCGGGCTGGTCGCTCGGGCCTTCGGGTGGCACGCGGGGGTCGATCAGCCGCAGGCGCTGCAGCACTTCACCGGCCGGCCCGGGGCGCTGGCCGAAGCGGCTGCGCAGCAGCGCCAGGTCGAGCGCGTTGACGCTGCCGTCGCCATTCAGGTCGGCGCTTCCGCCGCTCTGGCCGAACTGCGCGCGCAGCTGGGCCAGGTCGACGGCGTTGACGAGGCCGTCGCCGTTGACGTCGGCATCGCAGCGGTCACCGATGCCGTTGTCGTTGCTGTCGCGCTGGTCGGGGTTGGCCACCTGCACGCAGTTGTCCAGCAGGTCGGGCCGGCCATCGCGGTCGGTGTCGACGAGCGTGGGGGTGGTCTGGGCGTTGGCGGCTGCGCAGAAGCACAGGCCGATGGCCGCGGCCAGGGGGGAAAGTCGTTGCATGGTGTTCTCCGGAGGGTGGGGTTGGACGACGGCTTTCAGGCCACGGCAAGGCGGCGGCGCAGCCACGGCAGCAGGGCCAGGCCCAGGCCCAGGCTGGCCCAGGCCGGCAGCTCGGGCACGGCGCTGACGTCGACATCGCCGCTGCCGAAGCTGACCGTGATCAGCTCGACGGTGTCGCTCACGAAGGGGAAGCTGGCATTGGCCGCCAGGTTCAGCCCGCTGAAGCCGGGCGCCAGCGCGCTGAAGGTCAGCCGGGCGATGGGGAAGTTGCCGGTGGGAAGCGGCGAGGCGAAGGCGTTGAACCAGACGGCAGTCAGAGTGCCGGCAGCGTTGTCGATCGTGCCGGGGCTGCTGACCAGCTCCCATTCGAGGTTGTCGACGACGACGCTGGTCAGGCTGAGCACCGCCGCGTTGAAGCCCAGGTCGAAGCCGCCACCGACGACGTTGTCGGTGAAGCCGCTGCCGCGGATGTCGACCACGACGATGTCGCCGGCCTGCGCCACGCTGTGGGCCGGGTTCACGACCAGGGCGCCTGCGGCCAGGGCTGCCGTGCCGATGCTGGCCAGGGCCAGGCCGGCGGCGAGGGATGAGAGTGCTTTCATCGAATAACTCCGAAATTAAGGTGATTGTTTGGTGGAGGAGACTGCGCATCCGCAGGGTCAGCCGTCCTTGTGGACCTGGTACCACATGACGACGTTGGCGATATCGAGCTTGCCGCCCGGCGAGACCAGGAAGCGCACCTTGACCAGCTCCGGGAACTGCACCAGCACGCGGCCGGCGTCCCAGGGCTGCCAGAGGCCCTTCACCGTGGTGTCGGTGCCGAGCGTCCAGGACAGGATCGACTGGGCGTTCACGAAGATCTTCAGCGACGACTCCCGGTGGACGCGCACGTGGAAGGCCAGCACGGGCCGGCGGAAGTCGTTCGAGATGACCATGCCGATGTCCTTCGTCCTGAAGTCGAACTCGACGTCGTTGTTCGGCGTCGCGGCATCGAGCGTGGTCTGGGTGCCGGAAAGCACCTGGTAGTCGGCGAATGTGGTGGTGGCCATGGCATCGTCCTGAATGAGTTAAGGGGGGGCTGAGCAAGATCCGCCGGGTTGCGCCAGGCCTTGAAGAGCTGGGATTCCGGCTCGGCCTGGCCTGTCGCATCGGCGTGCCACCAGTGTTCCGGGCGGGGTCTTTGAAGGCCTTCAGAGCTCGTGAAAACTGGTGAATTCGAGCCCTGGCCCGACAGGTAGGATTCCGGCCACGATGAGCTCGCCGCTGCAGGGTTCCGAACTGCCCTTGCGCTTTGGCCGTTTCGAACTGCGGCCGTGCGAATACCGGCTGCTGGCCGACGGCCAGCCGGTGGCGCTGGGCGGGCGCGCCATGGACCTGCTGCTGGCGCTGGCAGCGCGCGCCGGCCAACTGCTGACGCGCAACGAGCTGATCGAGCATGTCTGGCCCGGCCGCGTGGTCGAGGACAACAACCTCAGCGTGCAGATCAAGGCGCTGCGCAAGGCGCTCGGCGACGAGTGGCTCGTGACCGTGCCGGGACGCGGCTACCGGCTCGACCTGCCCCGGCCGGCAGCCGGCAGGGCGCCGCCGGCTGCGGCCAGCCACCTGCCCCGCCCTCCAGCCCCGCCGCTGCCGCTGATCGGCCGCCGCGCCGACCTCGAGTCCTTGCATGCGCTGGTCGAACAGCATCGGCTGGTCACGGTGCTCGGGGCCGGCGGCATCGGCAAGACGCGCCTGGCGCAGACGCTGCTGCACGCCCGCGGCGGCCTGCATGCCGACGGCGTGGCCTGGGTGGAACTGGGGCCGCTGGGCACAGCCGAGGCCCTGCCGGCCGCCGTGGCCGCCGCTTTGGGCATGCAGCTGACCCCGGCCGACCCGCTGTCGCAACTGGCCCGCACGCTCGAAGGCCTGCAGCTGCTGCTGGTGCTGGACAACGCCGAACATCTGCTGGAAGCCGTGGCCACGCTGGCGCACACGCTGCTGGGCGCCTGCAGCGGCCTGCGCCTGGTGGTGACGAGCCAGGCGCCGCTGAAGCTGGCCGCCGAGCATGTGCTGCGCCTGGGCCCGCTGGACCTGCCGCAAACCGCGCAGCCGTCGCTGTCGGCGGCTGAAGCGCAGGCCTTCGGCGCCGTGGCGCTGTTCTGCGACCGCGCGGCGGCGGCCGATCATCGCTTCGTGCTGCAGGACGCCGACGTGGCCGCCGTCGTCGGCTTGTGCCAGGGCCTGGACGGCCTGCCGCTGGCCATCGAACTGGCTGCCTCACGCGCGGCCGCGCTGGGCATCGAAACGCTGCGCGCTGCGCTGGGGGGCCGGCTGCAGCTGCTGGCAGGCAACCGCGACCGGCTCGCGCCGCCGCGCCAGCGCAGCCTGCGGGCGGCACTGGAATGGAGCGTGGGGCTGCTGCCGCCGGCCGCCAGCGAGCTGTTTCGCTGCCTGGGCGTGGTCGCCGGCAGCGCCTCGCTGGCCCTGGTGCAGCAGCTGGGCGCCGACGAGCCCTGCCCATGGGAAGTGGTGGACGCCCTCGACGAACTGGTTCAGCGCTCGCTGGTCGACCTGGTGCACGAATCGGCAGACGCGAGCCCACGCTACCGCCTGCTGGAATTGCCGCGAACCCTGGCTCTGGAAATGCTGGCTGCCTGTGGCCAGGAAGACCACGTTCGCCAGCGACACGCGCAGGCCGTGCTGGCCGACTTCGAAGCGGGGCGCCAGGCGCTGGTGGCCGGCCGGCTGGGCTTGCGTGCCGTCGACCGGCTGAACGAGCTGAACATGGCGAACGCGCGCGAGGCACTCGCCTACGCACGCCGCCACGAGAACCGCACGCTCGAGCTGGCGCTGGCCAGCGCCTCGATGCCGGCAGCCAGCAGCGCCGAACGGCTGGCGCTGGCGGACCGCTGCACGGCCCTGATGGCCATGGCGGACGCGCAGACGCCGCTGGACCCGCAGCTGGAACTTCGTGTGCAGCGCGCCATCAGCGTGGCGCTGGCCAACCTGTGGCCGGTGCGCAGCAAGAGCGCAGCCAGGCGGGCGGTCGAACTGGCGCGCCAGTTCACCGGCCAGCCACTGGACCGCTTCGAGCTGTATGCCGCACTGTGCGGGCTGGCACAGAAGCTCACCGGCGAAGGTGGCAATGAACAGAGCGAATTGCTGCTGCGCGAAGCCCTGACGCTGGAAGATCCCGACTGGCCCCCGGTCCTGCGCTGGGTGGGCCTGCGCACCCGCGGCCTGCTCGCCATGGCCCGAGGCGAAGCCCATCTCGCGGTGCCGATCTACCGCCATCTGCTGGACAGCGCACTGGCCGCCCACGAACCCGGACACATGCAGTTGCTGCAGCTGGCCAATGCCGAACTGGCCGCCGGCGATGCCCGCGCCGCGGTGACGGACGGCGAACGGCTGCTGGCGCAACTGGCGGGCTCACGCAACGAAAACGTGCTCGCCCATGCCAGCGTCAACCTGCTGCTCGCCTATCTCGCACTGGGCGACGTGGCGCCGGCGCGGGCCATGGCCACGCAACTCTTCGGTGGTGCGCAGCCGCTTCGGCTGCACGCCTGGTTCATCGATGCGCTGGCGCTGCTGGCGGCGGTGGAACAGCGCCACGAAGCCGCTGCCAGGCTGGCCCAGGCGGCCGATGCGCGCTACGTCTCGGCTGCGGGCCTGCGTCAGATCAACGAGCAGCGCGCGCACGACCGCACGCTGGCTTTGTTGGCCGAGGCAGGCTGCCCGCCGCCAGCAAACCCGGAAGTGTCGCTGGCCGACGCCGAGCTGATTGCCCTGGCCTTGGCCCGGCCCTGAGGCGGCCCGGGTGCGCGAAATGTTGCCGGCGCGCCCCAGCGCCACCCCAAGGCCACCGCCGCTTCGTTGATCGCGCCGATCAGAACGACCCGAAAGCACTACCCAGCACCACCACCACCGCCAGCGCCAGCAGCGGCGCGGTCACGGCCACCATGAAGATGTCCAGGTAGCTCTGCCGGTGCGTCAGCTTGCAGATGCCCAGCAGGGTGATGACGGCGCCGTTGTGGGGCAGCGAGTCCAGGCCGCCGGTGGCGATCGCCGTGACGCGATGCAGCAGTTCGGGCGCGATGCCGGCGCTGCGCCCCATTTCAAGCCACGTGGCGCCCAGGGTCTGCAGCGCGATGCTCATGCCGCCCGAAGCCGAGCCAGTGATGCCGGCCAGGATGTTCACCGCGATCGACATCGACACCAGCGGGTTGTCGGGTGCGATGCCCAGCACCGCGTCGCGCACCAGCGCGAAGCCCGCGAGCGACGCAATGACGGCGCCGTAGCCCACTTGCGAGGCCGTGTTCAGCAGCGGCAACACGGCCGCCGTGGCACCGGCTTCAAGGGTCGCCTTCAGGCCGGTTAGCTGGCGGCGCTGCAGCGACACCAGCAGCACGGTGGCGGCGGCCAGGGCGCCGATCACGGCCCAGATGCCGCGCACGGCGTCGATGTTCGTCTGGCCGTACTGCGGCAGCGCCAGATAGCGCGTGTCCAGCGCCGGCCACATCCAGGTGGCCAGCACGTAGTTCAGCAGCACCACCAGCAGCACGGGCGCGATGGCGCGGCCGAAGCCCAATGCCGGCACACCTGCCGCCCCGCCGACAGACGACACCGCATCAGGCACCGCCTCGTCGTCGTGCTGCCCGTAGCCTTCGCCTGTGGCGCGGGCGGCAGCGGCGCGGCGGCTCAGCCACAACATACCCAGCGCCAACATCACCGCGCCGCCGATCAGGCCCAGGCCCGGCGCGGCAAAGGGCGTGGTGCCGAAGTACGGCATCGGAATCGCGTTCTGGATGGCCGGCGTGCCGGGCAGCGCCGTCATCGTGAAGGTGAAGGCGCCCAGCGCGATGGTGGCCGGGATCAGGCGCTTGGGCAGCCCCGCCTGGCGGAAAAGCGCAGCCGCGATCGGATAGACCGCAAAGGCCACGACGAACAGGGACACGCCGCCGTAGGTGAGCACCGCACAGGCCAGCACGATGGCCAGCAGCGCCTGCCGCACGCCCAGCACGCGCACGATGGCATTGGCGATGACCAGCGCCGCACCACTGGCCTCCATCAGCTTGCCGAACACCGCGCCCAGCAGGAACAGCGGGAAGAAGGCGACGACGAAGCCACCCAGAGCCGGCATGAAGACCTGGGTGTAGCTGGCCAGCAAGGGCGTGGCCGGGCTGAAAAGCACCGCCAGCAGAGCACACAGCGGCGCCAGCAGCAGCACGCCCACGCCGCGGTAGGCCAGCACCATCAGCAAGGTCAGCGAAAGACCGATGCCCAGGATGCTGATCACGGCCGCGCCCTCATGCACCGGCAGGACCAGGTTCGTGCGCAGCCGCGCCCCCGGCGGCCAGCCGCTGCCGCGCCTTGACCGCCTGCTGGGCCGCCCGGCGCAGCGCGCTGCAGCGTCGCAGGGCCTGTTCCATGTCGGCCAGCGGCAGATCGCCGCGAGCCCCAGCCGCCAGCAGTGCCGACTTCAGGTCTTCGTAGGCGGCAGCCTGGTCGTCGGTGTCGGGCTGGCGGCCTTCTGCGGGCATGTTCAGCGGCGGCCGGTCGGCCTGGTCCAGCAGGGCGCCGGTGGCCAGGGTGAAGCGCCGATGGGCATCGGCCCAGGCCGCTCCGGTCACGGCCTGCAGCATCGGCAGCGCAGCGGCGAGCTCGGCCTGCTCGACGCAGGTCTCGTGGCCATGGCCGCGAGCGTGGGAAGGTCGATGGCCGCGACCGTCACGGGCTGGCGTCGCGCACCGTGGACACCAGCACATCGACCTGCCCTTCGGCCAGCACGTGCTTGCTGACGCTGCCCAGCAGCAGGTCTTCGGTGACCGACTGGCCGTGCTTGCCCATCACGACCAGGTCGCAGCCACGGGCGGGGTCCTGCTCTTGTTCCACCAGGCGTTGAGACGCTTCGCCCTCGACGATGCAAGGCTCCCAGTCGCCAGGTTTCAGCTGGCAGGCAGCGGCCAGGCCATGCAGGCGTTGGGTCGATTCCGCTCGGGCCTGCTGCCGATAGCGGTGGATGGTGGACAGGTCGACGCCGGCGAAGCGCAGCTTGTCCTCGAACGGCACCTGGAAGGCATGGAACAGCACCAGCCTGGCCTGGGGCGCCACGCGCCGCGCCAGCGCCACGGCCTGAGTCGACCAGGGCGAGAAGTCCAGCGCCACCAGCACGCGAAGGTAAGGCCGGCTGGCCGGCTGCCGCACCACCAGCAGTGGCCGCTGGGTCAGCCGCAGCAGCCGTTCCGACGTGCTGCCCAGCACCAGCCGCCGCATGAAACCGGCACCGCGGGCACCCACCACCATCAGACCGGCGTCGGCAGTATCCGCGGCGCGGCGAAGCTCTTCGGGCACCGGCCCGGCGGCAATGACCACCTGCACGGGCACGGACCCTGCCGCCTGCACCGTGGCTGCCAGCTGCTGCAGTTGCGCCCGTGCGTCGTCCTGCAGCTGCTGTTCGAGAGCGCTTCCGCCACCCAGCCAGTGGCGCAGATCGGCCAGCGGCCCGCTGGGCAACACATGCACCAGCGACAGCCCTGCACCGGCCTGCCGTGCCAGCTGCGCGGCCCGGTCGACGGCCGCTCGTGCCGGGTCGGAGAAGTCGGTGCTGGCCAGGATGTGCGTCAGTGCGTTCATGCGCGGTACTCCGGTTTCAGGATGGTCTGCGCCAGGCTGGCGGCGGCATGGTCGGCGGCATCGTCGAAGGGGTTCAGCACCCGGGCCACGCCAGCACCCGCCAACGCACGGCCGTGCGCGGCGTCGCGCACGGCTCCGGCAATCTGCCCACCATAGCCCGCGGCACGCAAGGCGTGCAGCAAGGCGCGGTTGGACTCCCATTGCGGCAGCGTCGTGATCGCCCAGCGGGCATGCTGCAGGGGCAGCGTTTCCAGGAAGTCGGGGTCTTCGCCGTCGCCGAACAGCACCGGCAGGCCATCGGCGCGCAGCTGTCGCACCAGCTCGGGGTCGAAGTCGACGCCGACAACGTCGACCCCGGCAGCCCGCAGCTGCTCGAACAGGCGGCGCCCGTAGCGGCCCAGGCCGAACACCAGGGCATCGGCGTGGCGGGCGCCACCCGACTGCGCCTCGGCCTGCAGCTCCCGAAACGGCCGGGCCCGCTCGAACGGTCGCATCCAGGGCGCCAGGCGCTCGTACAGCCACTGCGAATACAGGATCATGTAGGTCGACACCGTGATCGTCACCAGCCCGACCAGCGTCGTCAGGCCCAGCGCCTGCACGCCCACGTGTCCGAGCGTGATGCCCATGGCCACGAAGACGATCGAGAACTCGCTGATCTGCGCCACCGTGAGCCCGGCCAGGAAACCGGTGCGGCGCCGGTAGCCCATGAAGCCCATGATGGCCATCACGATCAAGGGGTTGCCCACCAGCACGAACAGCGAAAGCACCAGCGCCGGGCCGACTTCGGCGCCCAGGGTCGAGAAGTCGAGCTTCGCGCCCAGGTCGATGAAGAAGAACAGCAGCAGGAAGTCGCGGATGCCGGTCAGGCGGGCGTTCATCGCCTCTCGGTAGGGCGTGGACGCCAGCGAGAAGCCGGCCAGGAAGGCGCCCGCTTCCTTGCTGAAGCCGGCCCACTCGCCCAGCGATGCCAGCGACACACCCCAGGCGATGGCAAACACCAGCAGCAGCTCCTGCGAACGGGCCATCGCCGCCACCACCGGGGGCAGCAGCCAGCGCATCAGCACGAACAGGGCCGCGGCCGCGGCCGCCAGGCGCCAGGCCAGCGAACCGACCACTGCGAGCCAACTTGCATCGGCACCGGCGTCACCGCTGCCGCGCATGGCGCTCATCGTCATCATCGCCACGACGACGGCCAGGTCCTGCACGATCAGGAAGCCCACCGCGATGCGGCCGTGCAGGCTGTCGAGTTCGCGCTTGTCCGACAGCAGCTTGACGATGATGATGGTGCTGGAAAACGTCAGCGCCACGGCGACATACAGCGACTCCATCGGCGTCTTGCCCAGCGCCAGCACGAGGCCGAAGCCGATGACGCTGGTGAAGGCCAGCTGGCCCAGCCCCGTGGCCAGCGCCACCGGGCCGATGTGGCGGACGTGCTGCAGGTCCAGCTTCAGGCCGACCGCGAACAACAGCACCGCCACCCCCACCTGGGCCAGCAGGTCGATCTGGTCGTGCGCCGTCACCAGCCCGATGCCGGCCGGGCCGACGGCAATGCCCACGACGATATAGGCCACCAGCACCGGCTGGCGCAGCCGGACGAAGACGGCACCGGCCAGCGCGCAGATCAGCAGCAGCGCGGAGATCTCGAAGAAGGGGCCTTGCATCGGAGAATTCTTGAATGAATGCATCCCCTGAAGGCTTCAGGTGATTTCACTTGTTGACCGGGGTCAAGCCAAGCCGCGATTCAGCTTCACGGCATTGACGAGCCCCGCGAACCTATGCATTGACCGACATATCGCGCCTGGATGCATGGCCGGGAACAATCCAGGCTTCCCAGCCCGCTTGCCTGCCACGAACCCACCATGTTGTTGCGTCGACTGTTCCACGTCCTGAGCCTCGCCCTGGCCCTCGGCCTGCCCGTTACCCTGGCCCAGGCCCAGGACAAGTTCATCGTCATGGCCTCGACCACGTCGACCGAACAATCCGGCCTGTTCACCCACCTGCTGCCGGCTTTCAAGCAGGCCACCGGCATCGACGTGCGCGTGGTCGCCGTGGGCACCGGGCAGGCGCTGGACACCGGCCGCCGCGGTGACGCCGACATCGTCTTCGTGCACGACCAGGTGGCCGAAGAGAAGTTCGTGGCCGAAGGTTTTTCCACCGCACGGCGGGCGGTGATGTACAACGACTTCGTGCTCATTGGCCCGAAATCCGACCCGGCCGGCGTGCGTGGCAAGGACGTCACCGCCGCGCTGGCCAAGCTGGCCAGCGGCAGCAACAGCTTCATTTCGCGCGGCGACAAGAGTGGCACCCACGCCGCCGAACTGCGCTACTGGAAGGCCGCCAACGTCGACATCGCCACCGCCAAGCCCGCCGGCTACAAGGAATGCGGCTGCGGCATGGGCCCGGCGCTGAACATCGCCAGTTCCACGGGCGCCTATGTGCTGGCCGACCGCGGCACCTGGCTGAACTTCAAGAACCGCGCCGACCTGGCCATCCTGGTCGAAGGCGACAAGCGCCTGTTCAACCAATATGGCGTGATGGTCGTCAACCCCGCGAAGCACCCGCACGTGAAGAAGGACATGGCCCAGGCCTTCGCCGACTGGGTCGTGTCGCCGGCCGGGCAAGCTGCGATCGCCAGCTACAAGATCGGCGGCGAGCAATTGTTCTTCCCGAACGCGGGTTCGTGACCGGCGGCCAGCCCGGCGCTGGCCCCTGGGGCATGACCACCGTCCATGCCGCGGGCAGCCTGCGTGCGGCGTTCACGGTGCTGGGGGCCTGTTTCGAGCGTGAATTCAGGCGCCCGCTGACGCTGTGCTTCGGCGCGGCCGGGCTGCTGAGGGACAGGCTGCAAGCTGGCGAGCCGAGCAGCCTGTTCGCTTCTGCCAACCTCGATCATCCGCAGGCGCTGGTGAGCACCGGCAGGGCGCACACGGTGTCGCCCTTCGCGCGCAACCGTCTTTGCCTGCTGGTCGCGCCGGGGTTCGACCTGCGCGGCCAGGGGCTGGCCAGCCGGCTGCTGGACGCCGACGTGCGCATCGGCACCAGCACACCGGGCGCCGACCCTTCAGGCGACTATGCCTGGCAGCTGTTCGACCACATCGAAGCCAGCGGCAGCGCCCCGGCCGGCAGCGCCGCGGTGCTGAAGACCAGGGCACTGCAGTTGACGGGCCGCGGTGAAAAGACTGAAGAGGGTGACGGACGCAGCCGCTACGGCAGCCTGCTGCAGGCCGGGCAGGCCGATGTCTTCATCACCTACCGCAGCAACGCAGTCCGGGCCTGCGCCGACTTTCCGGCGCTGCGCCTTCTGGACCTGCCTGACGCCTTGGCCGTGGACGTCCGCTACGGGCTCGTCGTGCTGGAGCCCGAGCCCGCCGGCGGCGCAGCTTTCGCCGCCATGCTGCTGGGCAGCCCGGGCCAGGCCGTGCTGCGCGACCATGGCTTCAGCAGCCCAGGGTGAGAGACTCCGGCCCCATGACGCCACGCGGCATTCACCTTCGCTACACCTTCGAAAACCTGGGGCAGCAGGGCGCAGAGATCGAGAACCCGCTGTTCGACCTGCTCTCGGCGCTGCAGCAGCAAGGCAGCATCAGCCAGGCGGCCAGCGCGCTCGGGCAGTCGTACCGCCATGTCTGGGGTTCGCTGAAGCATTGGGAAGACGTGCTCGGCCAGCCGCTGGTGCTGTGGGCCAAGGGCCGGCATGCGCGGCTGACACCCTTCGCCGAACGCCTGGTCTGGGCCGAACGGCAGGCCCGCACGCGCATGACGCCGCACGTGGAAGCCCTGCGAACGGAACTGAACCGCGTGTTTGCGCTGGCCGAAGACACCGGGGTGCCGCTGCTGGACATCGCCGCCAGCCACGACCTGGGCTTGCCGCAACTGCAGGCGCTGGCCGAGGCCCGGGGCAGCGTGCACCTGGCGCTGCGCTTTGCGGGCAGCGAAGAGGCCTTGCGCAGCCTGCTGGAGGGCCGCTGCACGCTGGCCGGGTTCCATGTGCCGCGGCTGGGCGACGAAGCTGCGGGTTCCGGCCGCTTTGCCCGCACGCTGCGGCCGCTGCTCAAGCCCGGTACGCACAAGCTCATCGGCAGCCACTGGCGGTGCCAGGGCCTGATGTTCCGCCGCGGGCCCGACAGCCCCTTCCATGGCCTGGCGCCTGCCGATGTGCTGCCGGCGCTGGCCCGCGGCCAGGGCCGCTTCGTCAATCGCCAGCCCGGCTCGGGCACGCGGCTGCTGCTGGACCACCTGCTTCAGGCCGCCAGCCTGGACGCCACCCACTTCGACGGCCAGGGCACGCGCGTCGAGCACACCCACGTGGCCGTGGCCGCGGCCGTGGCCGCCGGCAAGGCCGACGCCGGGCTGGGCATCGAAGCCGCGGCGCGGAGCTTCGGCCTGGACTTCTGGCCGCTGGCCGAAGAGGACTACTTCCTGGTGTGTCTGAAGCCAGCGCTCGAACTGCCCGCGGTACAGGCGCTGCGCGAAGTGCTGGCCAGCACCGCCTGGATGCAGGCGCTGGCGCGGCTGCCAGGCTACGGTGTGCAGCGGCCAGGCGTGGTGCTGTCGCTGACGCGTGCATTGCCCTGGTGGCATTACAGGTCGGCAAAGCGAGCCGGAACCCGTGGCAGAGCGCTGGCAGCGCACGGTCACCCTGCGTTTGCGCAAGGTCCCGCAGGGAGTAGCAGCGGGGAAGTTGAAGACGCTGGGCCCGCCTGACCACGAGCTCCGGACCCGACTTCAGCCCTGACCGCGGGCCGACGCTCGCCGCAGGTGCTTCAGCCCTGCAGCCGTTCAGCCCTTCAGGCGCCTGCTGGATTCACGGGCGACCAGCCGGGGGCCGGGCACCACTTCGGTGGGTTCGGCGTCTGCCAGAAGTTGCAGCATGGCCATGGCAGACAGCCGGCCCAGTTCGTAGGCGGGCTGCTCGACGGAAGTCAGCGGCGGAATCGCGTACTGGGACGTCGGCAGATCGTCGAACCCGACGATCGAGATGTCTTCCGGTACACGCAGCGATCGCCGTTGACAGGCCAGGGCCGCCCCGACCGCCATCTGGTCGTTGGCGGCGAAGATCGCGGTGAAACGCTGGTGGGTGGCCAGCAGGCGGTCCACCGCCAGCAAGCCGCTCAGTTCGTGGTATTCGCCGGGCACCACCAGGCCCTCGTCGAAAGGGATCGACGCGGCTTCGAGCGCGGCGCGGTAGCCGCGCAGGCGTTCGTTGGCATCGGGGTGGTCGGCGTCCCCGGCGATGAAGGCGATGCGCCTGTGGCCGAGCTGGATCAGATGCTCGGTGGCCAACCTGCCGCCCAGGAAGTTGTCGAAACTCAAGGCATACAGGTGCGGCGCCTTCAGGCTGCGGCCCAGCACGACCACAGGCTGCGTGACCGCATAGTTCTTCAAGGCCTCGTCGGTCAGCCGCCCGGTCAGGACGATGATGCCGTCGACACGACGAGCCTGCAGCACACTGATGCACCGTGCTTCAGTGACGGCATTCCAGTGCCCGCTGACAAACAAGGGACTGAGACCTCGCGGCAGCAAAGCTTCTTCGATGCCACGCATGGCCGCGCCGTAAAACGGGCTGTCCAGGGCCTGCGTGACGACACCCACACTGAAGGTCCGTCCGCCCGCCAGACCCCGTGCAGCCGGGTTGGGCACGAAGCCGAGCCGGGCGATGGCGGCATCGATGGCTTGCTTCTTTTCCTCATTCACCACGGCGGTGCCGTTGAGCACGCGTGAGACCGTGCTTGCCGAAACCCCGGCGGCTTGCGCCACCATGCCGATGGTGACCGGGTTGCCGGATGGGACGGGAGCTTCAGACTGAGGGGACGCTGCTTGAGACGGCGATAGCGGCGGTGGAGCACACGCGATTTTGTCCATTGCGAGCAAGTGTAAAGCCCGAGCATCAGGCTGAACGCGGTCTTCAAGCATTGTCTGTGCCTGAGCCTTCGCACACTGCCTGTCCCCCTGGCCGCCCGTCGCGCCGACCCACCCCGCCGGCGACTAGAAACCGACGAACTTGATGTCGTCGAAGTAGTACACGCGTGTGCCCGGCATGGCGTCGTAGCCGGCATCCCCCAGCCCGTAGTCGAAGAACACATTGACCTTGTTGAAGGTCTTGCTGACATCGAGCTGTGAAGTCGGCCGGTACGCCGGGCTCGCGGGGTCGGTGATGTAGCCGTTCGGGCCCGGGCCGCTGGGCACGAAATGCTTGCTGTTCGGTCCGAAGTCGAAAACCAGCGTTTCCCAGGTGTTGGCCAGGCTCGTAAAGGCATCGATCTCGCTGTTGAAGTCGGGGCGACCGGCCTGCTCCACTTTCATTCGCACCCGCATCCCGGGGTAGGCGCTGTAGACGCGCATGCTCATCTTCGTGCGACCCGCAGCAAACGGAATGGTGGGCACGGCATCGTTCGGCTTGCGCTGCACCGAGGTCCCGGCCCAGACCTCGCCGGCGTTCTTCACCACCTTGGCCAGCTTGCCGGTCTTGGTGCCGTCGGCCGGTACACCGACGTCTGCGTAGCCGACGACCGTGGAATTCTCGGCACCGCCAAAACCGCTCAAGACAGCAGGCTGCGACTGGGTGTTGTCGAAGCTGCGCTCGTCGAAGCTCACCAGCGTGGGATTGGTGCCCGTGCCGGTGACGAAGGCGATGTCGTCGAAGTAGTAGGTCTTGCCGCTGCCGTTGACACCGAAGTTGAAGAACAGCGAGATCTTGTTGTGGGTGTGCGTCAGGTTCAGCACGGGCGTGCCAGCAGCCGCGTTGGCAAAGTCGAAGCTCAGTGTCTGCCAACCGACTGCGGTGGTGGTGGCTTCGGTCTCGACCGACTTGGTGCCATCGGCAATGTCCTCGACCTTCATCCGCACCTTGATGCCGACATCGGGTGACCAGACCCGGGCCGTGACCGTGGTGGCGGTGGCGCTGAACGGAATGCGCGGGAAGCCGCCGTTGGCGACCGTGACCACCGTGGTGCCGCAATAGAACGGCACACCGCTGCCAGGCTTGAGCACGCGCGCCACCTTGTTCGTTCCGCCCGCCGGGTCGTTGACCAGCGTGGAGTCCCAGCAGCCTTCGAAGCCCACGACAGAAGCCGTCGGCTCGTCGAGCGTGGCGATGGTGATGGGGTTCGAAGCCGGTGGTGGCGCCGCCGTGCTGTTGGCGGCCACCGTGATGTCGTCGAACCAGTACACCTGACCGTTGGTGACCAGGGTGTCGTCAGGCGTGATGGCAATGATCTTGTAGGCGTTGCTCAGGTTGACTGCGCTGAAGTCCCAGCTCACGGTGGACCAGGTGTTCGCGCTTCCCGTGGGTGTGCTGGTGACCTCGACACTCGAGCCGCCCGGCACCTCGACCTTGAACTTGATGACGGCACCGGCGCGGCTGGAATAGACCCGGGCGGTGATCAACTTGTTGGTGGCGGTGAAGGGAATGGCCGCCGTCGTGAAGAAGGTGCCGCCCCAGGTGTTCGGCGACACGGGTTTCAGGATCTTCAGGGCATTGCCGCTGCCGCCGGCCGGGGCAGCTTCGACGGTGGGCAGCGCGCCACCGTAGGCGCCCAGGGCCGAGAACGCCGGCACGGATTCGTCGAAGTTGACGAAGGCAACGCCGGGCGCAGGCGCAGGCGCGGGCGCGGAGGCCGGAGCCAGGGTCAGGTTGTCGAAGAAGTAGGACTGGCCCGAGGTCACCACCTCCTGGTCAGGCGTGATGGCCACCACGGTGTAGGTTCTGGCCGGGTCCACACCCCCGAGGTCCCAGGTCACCGTGGTCCAGGCGTTGGCCGCCAGCGCCGGAGCGCCGGCCACTTCGACGCTGGCCGTGCCGGCGGCACCTTCCACCTTCAGCCGGATGATCGCGTTGGCACGGGTCGAGTAGACCCGCGCGGTCAGTGCCTTGCGGGTCGCGGTGAAGGGAATGGCCTGGACGTTGAAGAAGGTGCCGCCCCAGGTGTCGGGGCTGACCGGCTTCAGGATCCTGAGGACATTGCCCGTGCCTCCAGCCGGCCCGACCTCGACAGTCGGCAGCGCACCGCCGTACGCACCCATGCCCGTGAAGACCGGGATGGCTTCGTCGAAGGACACGAGCAAGGTGCCGTCCAGGGTAGGGGCAGGCGCAGGGGCCGGTGCCGGGCTGGGGGTGGGCGCCGGCGCGGGCACGGGGGCAGGTGCCGGCGTGGGCGCCGGAGCAGGCGCAGCCGTCGGCGGTGGTGCTGGTGCGGGCGTCGGCACGACGGCCGCCACGCGGTTCGGCGGAGGTTCAGCGTCGCCACCACCACAACCCCCGAGCAGGACGAAGGCTGCAAGCGCGGCAGCAGACAAGGGCGAGACTTTGGGCAACTGGCTCATGGCGGCAACTTTCGGAACGTGGCGGGTCGAGGCGGAAGGCGGTCGCGCGCAGCGAATGACCTGAATTCCCCAACGAAAAGAGCAATGGGAAAAGCAATGAAAGAAGCGGCTGAAAGCGCTTTCACATGAGCATAGGTCGAGGCAAAGCGCTTGGCAATGTGCGGGCCACTATCGCTTTCCCTCAGACGCTTTGCCACACAAGCCTCGTGCCCTGCCCTGCCGCTCAGGGAAGACGCGCCAGTGCGCCAGGGGCCACTGTCAACTGCTGGCCGTCGCTGAAGCGCACCTGCAGCGGCGTCTTCGTGGCGTTGAACGCGAGGTAGCTGCGCTTGCCATCGGTACGGCGGAACACGGCGTACAAGGGCGTGTCGGCCGTCACCGTGAAGTCGGGCCGACCCATGGCCTGCAGGCTCAGCATCCAGTGCAGGGTGTGGGTTCGTGTCTCGCCGAGTTCGACGCTGCCGAACCGGTCCCAGGATGCCAGGGCCGCCGCCGGATCGGCCAGCGCCTGGTACTTGGCAAAGATGTCCTGCCACCCGTCCTTGGGGAAATCGTTGTAGTTCTTGCCGCGAGCGATGTACTTCTTCGAGTCCTCCGGCAGCGTGCCGACGTTGCGCTTGACGTACTCGGGGTCCAGGCCCAGGTAGGTGGAAAAAGGCGCCATCGGCAGCAGGTTGATGCCCTTGATCTGGCGCGGCTCGTCGGTCCACCAGGTGTTGTGCGCGTACTTGCCGCCGAAGACCATGCTCACCTCCACGTCCTTGTATTCGGGCGGGAACACCAGGCCGTGCACGTCGAACCAGTAGTGATGAATGGCATTGGCCTCGGTGGTGTAGAGGTAGATGCCGAGGTCGCGCAGTTCGCGGTTGCCGGTGACTTCGCCCCACAGGATCAGACCGGCCCAGGCGTTGAGCGCCTCTGACGAAGACTCCTGGTTGTTGCCGAAGCCTCCGTCGCCCAGACCCGAAGCCCAGGAGTGGCCTTCGAAGGTATCGAAGTTGCGCAGGTAGGGAAAGTCGGCGGCGCCACGCCGTGTGGTGGCGATGTCGGCGATCAGCATCTCGACCATCCCGCCCCACTTGTCGGGGGCGATCCAGGCCGGGTCGCGCAGGGCGACTTCGGCTGCCGCCCGGATCCAGTAGCCGTAATGGAAATGGTGGTCGTTCATCTGCTCGACTGCGAAGAACTCGTCGGGGTAGCTGACGACCGTGCCCAGTTCCTTGTTCAGATGGAAGTAGCTCTTGCGCGGGCCGCTGAAGAAGAACTCCATGCGCTCCTTCACCAGGCGCAGCAGCTGGTCGCGGCTTTCCAGGTCGCCCTGCTGCTCGGCCACTGCCGCAAGCTGCGTCGCGCGTGTCAGGCCCTTGCCCTGCCAGTAGATGCTGGTGCGCCAGTTGTCGTTGTTCTCGCGGCCTGGGATGAGTTCGCGGCGTTTGCGCACGTCCGCCTTGAGCAGGTCTGCCAGCTGTTCCAGGCGCGGCCCTTCCTTCAAGCCCGGCCAGTGCGGCACGAAGCCCTGGTAGGTGAGTTCCGTCTTGAATTCCGCCGCTGCCAGCAGCCTGATCTTGCCGCGGATGCTGTCGAAGGCCGGCCCCAGCTTGTCGGCCACTGCGGCGTTCCTGAACCAGTGGTGCGGGTACAGGCCGATCAAGGGGCCGTTGTCCGACCCTTCCATGACCTGGGTGCTGAGCTTGTACGTGGTGTGGACCTTGCTGGCCGCCTGGTCGTAGCGCCAGCTCGCCTGTGTGTCCTTGACGAAGACATAGGCGTGCCGGCTGAAGAGCTGCACCGTGGCGGCCTGGGTGTCCGGCAGGGCTGCGGCCGAAAAGTAGCCGCTGCCTGCCGGCATGCGCAGCGTCCATTCGGTGGGCGACACTGGCTCGAACCGCGCACCGGTGGGGCCGAACACGGCATAGGCCTTGCCTTTGAGGTTCAGCACCAATACCCGCGCGTCGCCGCCACTGTCGACACGCTCTGCCGCGACAGGCAGGCGCAGGCGCATGTCGCCACGCGACAACCTGAAATAGACATAGGGGCTGGCATGGGAAACGGTGGCCAGCAGTTCATCCCCGCCCCGCGCCATCGAGATGTCGATGGCCCAGTCGGAAATGCGCGCCAGCTTGGCCGGCTCGATCTCGAACGCCAGGGGCGAAAAGACGATGGGGTCGCGATGCGGGTAATGCACCTCGACGTCGCGGCGCTCGGTCGGCACGATTTCCTTGGACGCCAGCGCCATCTCGAAGCCCGCTGGCGTGGCCTTGACCGTCAGCGGGTGGGCGAACAGCGGCTCGGGCTTGGCCGCAAACATCATCGACGAGTACCACTGGTTCGTCGGCGCTGCCTGCCGCTGCATGGACTCGGTGCGGTTGTTGGCACGCGGCGGCGGCTTGTCGCCGGCCTTCGGCGCCAGGTAATAGGTGCCTGAACCCAGGGCCAACGGTTGCGCCGCTGCACCCAGCGCGAAGCCCAGAGCCATCGACAAGGCGAGCCCGAGGCCCGAGATGAACTTCATGTTGCCTACCTCCTTGACACACCAGGGCGCAGCTGTGCTGAACGGGCTTGAAACCCCCAACGGAAATCATAGTGAAACCGCTTTCATGGCGCACTTAGGTTTACCCGCAGCAGACTTGGGCTGATGCCGGCCGGAGCCGGCGGCGGGACAGGCCTGCGGGAAGCCCTCCGAGGGGAAAACACGGGGGTTACCAAGGTTGACGGCTCAAGACGTCATCCGCTACGCTTCTGAAAGCGGTTTCACACAAGATCAGAGACATCTCCGGCGCCCCACCTCATGCACATCGAACCCAAAGTGGCCCCCTCGGCACTGCAGAAGCTGGCACCTTCGGTTGGCGCCCTGGGCCAGCGCGGCCTGCGCGCCGGCCTGGTGATCGGCGCGCTGGTGTTTTCGCCGGTCGGCCAGGCCATCGACTTCGGTCCGTTCAGCCTGAACGGGTTCGCGAAGGTGGAAGTCAGCCGCGCCAGCAAGATCTGCGGCGGCGGCCCGGTCAACACCCTCAGCACGGTGGGCGAGGCGGGGTCGTCGGCCTGCCAGCTGTTTCCCGGCGAAAACCGCGAACGGCCCTGGGCCGACGCGCTGGTCGTCGGTCGCGAGTACGGCACCCGCAACGGCCACATCACGCTCGCCCAGCCCTACCTGGGTGCCAAGTTCGACCTGCCGCGCGGCTTCAAGCTCCAGGGCCTGCTCAGCCAACGCTGGCGCGACGGCAAGATCGACATCCCAGGCGTATGGTACGAAAGGAACATCGCCCTCAGCCACGAAGACTACGGCAGCCTTCGTGTCGGCGCCTTCCCCACTCGGGCCTGGAGCTTTGCCGACTACCCCTTTGGTGGCGACTTCGGCGGCGGCGACACCTGGGCGTCCACCGGCGCCGGCTATGGCCTCAACACCCGGGCGGTGCGCTACACCGCGCGCACGCTGGATGTCTACGACGGCGACCTGGTCCTCGAAGTCACCTGGGACCAGGGCGACACGGCATTCAAGAAGAACAAGCCACGCTTCATCGAGCTCTGGGCCCGCTACTACCGCGGCGACCTGAAGCTCGACGCGATGTTCCAGGATGCCCGCAACGGCCCGCCCGTGTCCTGGGGCCACGCCCCTTTCACCGGCGTGTTCTACGACGCCCAATACGACGCGAAGATCGGCGGCTCGGGGCAGAGCATGGCCATGCTGATGGCACGCTACCCGGTCACGTCGAACATCGAAGTCGGCGCCGGCGTCCGCTACAACCGCTGGAGCGGCGCCTACGCGGTGTGCATCGACTTCATCGACGGCCAGTGCCGCTACAACAATTTCTTCAATGCCGACTTCTTCGGCAAGGACGCCAACGGTGTGGCGAGCCCGGGCTACCCGGTACGCACCTACGACTGGACCGCCGGCGTGCGCTACGTCAAGGGCCCGTGGAGCGCGAGCACGGGCGTGGTCTACCTGAGCAAGGGCCGCACCAGCAACCCCAGCCCGCGGGGACAGGGCAATTCCCTGATCCGGGTCACCCTCGGCGGCGGCTACAGCTTCGGCAATGGCTGGGTGGTCTCTGCAGGCGTGAACGCATCGGCCTACGGACAACAGCCGCAAGCCTGGGGCTGCAATGACCCGCAGAACCGCGAGATCGGCAGCTGCACGCTGGGGCCGCGCTCGGCGCCCGACAACAACTCCGGCGGTGGCGATTCCCGGGTCAGCCGGTACAGCAACGGGGTTTCGGCTGGCGTGACCTACTCGTTCTGAAGTGCACAACATGTCATCAGCTCAAGACTTCCTTGCCCGTGCGCGCCTGATTCCCTCGGCAGCCGCGGCCTCTTTGGCATTGACCTTGGCCCTGGTTCTGGCGGCCTGCGGCGGTGGCGGCACGGTGCCGGCCAACCAGCCCGGCGGCATGCGCGCGCTGCCCGCGGACTTCGGCACCCGCAAGGCGGTGGCCTACTCGCCGTTCCGCGGCGCCAACCCCGACCTCGCTGCCCAGGTCGTCACGCGCGACAACGTGCTGCAAGACCTGGGGCTGCTGGCCCAAGGCGGCTTCACGCTGATCCGCATGTTCGACAGCTCGCTGCCCTATGCGCGGCTGACGCTGCAGGCCATTCGCGACAACCGCATCAACATGAAGGTGCAGGTGGGCATCAAGCTCTACCCCACCTTCGGCAGCGGCGCTGAACAGGCCAGGAACCTGGCGCTGAACGCCGCGGAAGTGTCGGCCGGCGTGCAACTGGCCAACGAGTTCAAGGACATCGTCATCGGCGTGGCCGTGGGCAACGAAACCATCACCTTCGGCACCGTGACGCTGCAGCAGATGGCCAACTACATCGCCTCGGTTCGCGCCAGCGTCACCCAGCCCATCACCACGGGCGAATACTGGGACGGCTACTGCGGCCTGCGTGGCCGCAACGGCGAAGGTCTGCCGCCTTCCATCACCAACCTCATCGACTACGCGTCGATCCACGTCTATCCGATCCTGCAGGCGGATATTGCCGCCTACCCCGACCCCTGGGACTCGGAACAACAGTCCGTGCCCGAAGCCCGCCGTGCCGAAGCCATGATGGACGCGGCCCTGGCCTTTGCCAAGCAGAACTACAGCTGCGCACGCAAGTACCTGGACGGCCAGGGCCTGGCCGCCATGCCCATCGTCATCGGTGAAACCGGCTGGCAGACCGTGCAGACCGGCAACCTCACCTACCTGCACCACCCGGTCAACCAGAAGATGTACTACGACCGGCTGCTGGCCTGGGCCGACAAGGCCAGGACACCGGACGGGCCGCTCAACGTCTACTACTTCTCGGCCTTCGACGAGCCTTGGAAAGTGTTCCAGGTGCAGGGCTACAACGAAGACAACTGGGGCCTGTTCAACGTCCAGCGCCAGGCCAAGTACGTGGTCCAGAACCTGTTCCCCATGAGTCAGTGGGACAGCGGACGCTTCACTGCCGCCGACGCCACCTTTGCCCCGACCGTGATCACCCCGGTCATCAGCGCCAACCGCTACCGCGTCTATGCCGATATCGAAGCGGCTGGCGAGGCCGTGGCAACAAGTGTGCAGTGGTTCGGTTTCGACACCCCACCCAATGCCTTCGTTGGCGAAGGCAATGATGCCGCTGGCGCGGCCGAAGGCAGCCGTTTCCTTGAAATCGGCCCGGCGCCGAGCACCGTGACGGGCCGGGACTATGGCTGGGGCGTGCTCAACGTCAGTGCCCCGGTGCGGACCGACCTGAGCCAGTTCCAGGCCGGCGGGCGCCTGAACTTCAGCATCAAGACGACCTACCCTGGGAAACTGATGTTCGGCTTCGGCACGGCGCAGGCCGGCGCGGTCTTTGTCGTCGCCAGCAACACCAACGCCGATGGTTATGGCTACATCAACGACGGCACGTGGCGCCGGGTCTCGATCCCGATCAGTGCCTTCACCGCGCCAGGCAACAACTTCGACCTGCGGCGAGTGACGAACGCCCTGGTGGTTGCCGACATCTACGAACGTTCGGGCAATACCGCCAGGGGCGACACGACCCGGGTGTTCATCGACAACGTGTTCTGGTCCAGGTAGTCGAAGGCGGGTTCGCGCGCAGTGCCGGCCGGGCCGGCCAGCGTGAATCCGCTTTCTCCCGTCCAGCCAGGGAGCAGATCCGCTCCCGCTCCTCGGAACGCGGGAATCGCTTTCTTCAGCCGTGGCGATGGCCTTGATGGCGCCGACAGCGGCCTGGCCTTCGGTTCCGAAGGGCCTTTGTCGAGACCCCCCCTAGACGCAGGGTCCGAGACCCGGAGCTTCATCGGGTAACTCCCATCGTGGTCGGCTGAAAGCGCTTTCACAATTCACTTCGTGGGTAGCAGGTTTGCAGCGCCGGGAAAACGCTGTCACCGACCGAGTGGTCTGCCGCCCGTCACACATCGATCCGGCACCGAAGGTGGTCTGAGGTTGCCAGAGGCTCGATGGGAATCTGTTCAGGAGCAAGCAGACATGGCTTTCAAATCACTACCCATCCTCGCCGTCACGGTGCTGGCACTCGCAGCCGGCGCGGCACAGGCGCAAAACCGTTTGTTCAACGGCGGCTTCGAGATCGGCCAAACCACGGTGCCGGGCGCGAATGGTCCCGTGCCCCTCGTGGACCCGACCAATGCCCAGGGCTGGCTGGATGCCGCGCAGGGCTATTCGCGGTCGTCCGACGCACGCACCGGTTCTTTCTCGGCGCGGGTGAACCAGACCAGCCCCGACAACGCCGGCGTGATGCTGCAGAACTCGAAAGACAGCGGCGGCCTGGGCAACCTGGTGCCAGGCCAGGTCCTGACCCTGAGCTTCTGGGCCAAGGCCGACGTGCCCGACAGCCTGAGCTTCTACAACATGAGTTACTCGCTGCGGTATCTCAACGACATCGGCAACATCCTGTTCAACACCGGCAGCGTGAACTTCCAGAACCAGATCAACAGCAGCACCTGGACCTTGATCACGGGCAGCCCGATCACCGTGCCCATGGGCGCGACCGCGGCATTCCTCGAGTTCAGCGCCGCTGGCGGTGGCCGTCTGGCCGCGTTCAAGATCGACGACGTTTCCCTGGTTCCCGAACCTGGCACCTACGCGCTGATGCTCTTGGGCCTGGCGGGCATGGGCGCGTTCGCCAGCCGCCGTCGCGCTGCGGCTGCCTGAAGACCCACGGCTGACGATGGCTCCGGCCCATGGCGCGCAATGGCACGCCTGTGGCCCGACCCTCGGGCCGCGGTGGACGACCCCACCGCGGCCTGATTCGACAACTCAGCGGGGGCATGCCACTTCCGCGCGAACGACTCGCTGGCCCGAAGCGCCAGACCAGGGTGGACCTCGGTGGCTGCAGATGCCGCCTCGAGCGCCTGAGACGTATCGCCCGGGTAGAGCTCCCGCCACCACGCTCCGTTCCAGCGCCCTAGACCCTGTCCCACGTGGGACCGTCCTGCGCCACCTCTGAGAGACCCGCCATGAACTCATTCGCCCAACGAGCCAAGTTTGCAGCATTTGCACCGGCGCTGGCTGCGCTGCTGGGTGCATGTGGTGGTGGCGACCCCGCACCTGTTGCAAGCCCGCCCGCGCCGCAGGCACTGAGTTTCGCTTCCCTTCCCAACCGCGCCTTCAGCGCCACGCCTGTGGCTCTCGTGGCCAGCGCAAGCTCGGGACTGGCCGTCACTCTTGCCAGCTCGACCCCGACGGTGTGTACCGTTTCCAACGCCAGCGTGGCCTTGCTCGGCCTGGGCACCTGCACGATCACCGCCAGCCAGTCCGGCAACACCAGCTTCGCGGCAGCGAACCCGGTCGTCAATTCCTTCCTGGTCACTGCCGGCGCCCAGACCATCACTTTCGTCTCCCCGGGCAACCAGACCCTGGGCATGACACCGGCGGCTCTGATGGCCAACTCCAGTGCCGGCCTGCCCGTTGCCTTCACGTCCAGCACGCCGACGGTGTGCAGCGTCACCGGCACGACCCTGGCCTTGCTGGCCGCTGGCAACTGCACGGTGGTCGCGAGCCAGGCGGGCAACAGCAATTTCGCCGCGGCGTCTCAGGTGCCACAGAGCTTCGTCGTCGCCGCGCAAATGGCCGCACAGAACATTTCCTTCCCCGCGCCAGGCACCCAGGTGCTCGGCACCAGCGTGCCGGTGCTGGTGGCAACGGCAAGCTCGGGCTTGCCGGTGGCCTTTGCCAGCTCGACACCCGCGGTTTGCATCGTCAATGGTGCGGCCGTGAATCTGCTGGCGGCCGGCACCTGCACGGTCGCGGCCAGCCAGCCTGGCAACGCCAGCTTCGCCGCAGCCAGCGCAGTGCTGAACTCATTCACCATTGCCCCGGCTGCACAGACCATCAGCTTCACCGCGCCTGGCACCCAGACCCTGGGCACGCCAGCCGCTGTGCTGTCGGCCACGGCGAGCTCGGGTCTGCCGGTGACGCTGAGCTCGAGCACCCCCGCGGTGTGCACGGTCAACGGCAGCGCGCTCGGCCTCGTCGCCGCCGGCACCTGCACGCTGAACGCCAGCCAGCCAGGCAATGCCAACGTGGCTGCCGCGCCGGTGGTGACACGGTCCTTCACGGTGGCGCCGGCCGCGCAGTCGCAGACCATCAACTTCAGTCTGGCGGCGACCGGCACCGTGGGCAGCACGCCCGTCGCCCTGGCCGCCACGGCCAGTTCAGGTCTGGCGGTGAGCTTTGCGTCGAGCACGCCAGCGGTGTGCACCGTCAGTGGCAGCGCGCTCAACCTGCTGAGCGCGGGCACATGCACGGTCGTCGCCAGCCAGGCCGGCGATTCCAGCTTCACTGCGGCCGTGCCGGTCAGCCGTACGCTGACCGTGGCAGCAGTGCCGCAGGCCACGCAGACCTTGCTCTTCATTTCTCCGGGCAGTCAATTGCTGGGCAATACACCAGCCCCGCTGTCGGCCGCCGCTTCGTCAGGCCTGCCGATCACGTTCACGTCCACCACACCCACGGTATGCACGGTCAGCGGCACGAGCTTGACGCTGGTTGCAGCAGGCAGCTGCACGATCGTGGCCACGCAGGCGGGCAACGGCACGTTTGCGCCGGTTTCGCTCAGCCGCACCTTCACGGTGACTGGAGCCAGCCAGACCATCAGCTTCGCCTCGCCCGGCCCGCAGACGCTGGGCAGGCCGACTGCACCACTGGTCGCCACGTCCAGTGCCGGTCTGCCGGTGAGCTTCTCGGCCAGCCCGGCATCCGTATGCACGGTCAGCGGCACGAGCTTGACGCTGGTGGCCGCAGGCAGCTGTACAGTCACCGCCAGCCAGGCGGGCAGCTCGACCGTTGCGCCTGCCGCCTCGGTGTCGGTGACCTTCAGTGTCTTGCCTGTCTTCGTCGCGGCGGAATTGGTGGCCAATGGCGGATTCGAGGCCGACCCCACCGTCGGCGGCCAGTTTGCCCAGGGCTGGCGTGGTGTCGGGATCGTGCCGGCCACGCGGTCGAGCACGACCTCCCGGTCGGGCTCGCATTCGGCGGTCCTGGCCGTTCCCGATCCAGGCATGGCAGGTTCGGGCCTGGCGGCCAACTCCATCGAAGACGGCGGCCTGCCGTCGATCCTGGGCCTGTACGTGGGCCGAACCACGACGCTGAGGTTCTGGGCCCGAGGCAACGCCAGCTTCACCGGCAATGTCAACTTCTCGCTGCGTTATCTGGACGCCACGGGCAACATCCTGAATCCGGTCGTCAACCCGCAGTTCCAGGGCCAGATCAATACCAACACCTGGTCGCAGATTTCGCTGACCGGACCGGCCATCCCGGCCAACACCTCGGCCATCTTCCTGGAGATGACACTGGCAGTCGGCCCGACCGGCGTGCAGCCTGCCGGCAACTGCGGCGTCAACCAGCAGAACCAGCCCCTGCCCTGCGACTACGGACAGGCCAGAGTGTTCATCGACGACGTGTCGGTGATGGTCAATCCCTGACGCGATCCTCATCCTTCCTGGGGCCGTCCCGGCCCCAGGTCGGGTCGTAGCGGGCCGTCAGCGCTCCGGCCGGAGGCCCGGCGCGGCTCTTCCCGGTTCTCAGTGCGCCTCGTCCCAGTTCGGCCCCACGCCCACTTCCGCCAGCAGTGGCACCTTCAGTGCTGCCACGCCCGCCATCAGGCGCGGAATCGCTTCCCTGGCCCAGTCGAGCTCGGCCTCGGGTACTTCCAGCACGAGTTCGTCGTGCACCTGCATCACCATGCGGGTGGCCCGCTGCTCGTCGTCGAGCGCCTGCTGCACGGCGATCATCGCCAGCTTGATGAGGTCGGCCGCGGTGCCCTGCATCGGTGCGTTGATGGCCTGGCGCTCGGCGCCGGCCTTGCGCGGGCCGTTGCCGGAATTGATCTCGGGCAGCCACAGCCGGCGGCCGAACACGGTTTCGACATAACCCTTTTCACGCGCTGACACACGGGTCTCGTCCATGTAGCGCTTGACACCTGCGAAGCGCGCGAAGTACCTGTCGATGTAGTCCTTCGCCGCCTTCTGCTCGATGCCCAGGTTGCTGGCCAGGCCGAACGCTCCCATGCCGTAGATCAGTCCGAAGTTGATGACCTTGGCATAGCGCCGCTGCTCGCTGCTGACCTCGCCCACGGCCACGCCGAAGACTTCGGAAGCGGTGGCCTTGTGCACGTCGATGCCTTCGGCGAAGGCACGCAGCAGGTTCGAGTCTTCGCTGATGTGGGCCATGATGCGCAGTTCGATCTGCGAATAGTCGGCGCTCATCAGCACATGGCCTGGCGGGGCGATGAAGGCCTCGCGCACACGCCGGCCTTCGGGCGTGCGGATCGGAATGTTCTGCAGGTTCGGGTCGTTGCTGGAAAGCCGGCCCGTCACCGCCACCGCCTGCGCGTAGTTGGTGTGCACGCGGCCGGTGGCCGGGTTCACCATCAGCGGCAGCTTGTCGGTGTAGGTGCCCTTGAGCTTGCTCAAGGACCGGTGTTCCAGGATGCGCGCCGGCAGCGGGTAGTCGGCGGCCAGTTCGGCCAGCACTTCCTCGTCGGTGCTGGGTGCGCCAGTGGCCGTCTTCTTCTTCACCGGAAGTCCGAGCTTGGTGAACAGGATGTCGCCGATCTGCTTCGGGCTGCCCATGTTGAAGGGCTGGCCGGCGAGCGTGGTGGCCTCCTGCTCCAGCGCCATCATGCGTTCGGCCAGCTGGTGGCTTTGCCTGGCAAGAACTGCAGCGTCGATCAACACGCCATGGCGTTCGACGCGCTGCAGTATCACGCTGACCGGCATCTCGATCTTCTCGTAGACGAATCGCAGGCCGGCGTCGGCCTCGACCTCGGGCCAGAGCTTGCGGTGGACCTGGACCGCCATCTCGCTGTCTTCGCCGCTGTATTCAGCCGCCTTGGCGACGTCCACCTGCGCAAACGGAATCTGGTTGGCACCCTTGCCGCACAGGTCTTCGTAGCTCAGCCCGCGCCGGCCGAGGTGGCGGTCGGCCAGGCTTTCCAGCCCGTGTGGCTTGTGGGCTTCCAGCACATAACTTTCCAGCATCGTGTCATGCAGGTAGCCGCGCACGGTGATGCCATGGTTGGCGAAGACATGCAGGTCGTACTTGATGTTCTGGCCCAGCTTCGGCCGGCTGGCGTCTTCCAGCCAGGGTTTCAGCTTCGCCAGCACTTCGGCCAGTGGCAGCTGTTCGGGGGCATCGGGGTAGTCGTGCGTCAGCGGCACATAGGCCGCGCGGCCGGGCTCCAGTGCGAAGCTGATGCCGACGATGCGCGCGCGCATGCCGTCGAGCGAGTCGGTCTCGGTGTCGATCGCCGCCAGGTCGGCCTGCTGCAGGCGCTGCAGCCAGGTGTCGAAGTGCGCCCAGGTGCTGATCGCTTCGTACTCGCGGGGCAAAACCACGGCTGCCACGGCGGCCGGCGAGGCAGCCGTGCTGGCGGTGGACGGTCCGGAGCCGGGCGCGTTGCCAAGCGCGCCTTCCAGTTCACGCTTCCAGGTCTTGAAGCCGAAGCGCTCGTAGAAGGCGAGAAGGCCGGCCTGGTCCACCGGCTGCAGGGCCAGGGCATCGAGCGAGGGCCATTGCGGCACGTGGCCGGCCAGGTCGCAGTCGGTGACCACGGTCACCAGCTTGCGGCCGGTGGGCAGCCATTCCAGCGCCTTGCGCAGGTTCTCGCCGGCAGTGCCCTTGATGCCTTCGGCCGCCTGGATGACGCCGTCGAGCGAGCCGTGTTCGGCGATCCACTTCGCCGCCGTCTTCGGGCCCACCTTGTCGACACCGGGTACGTTGTCGACCGTGTCGCCGACCAGTGTGAGGAAGTCCACGATGCGCTCGGGCGGCACGCCGAACTTAGCCAGCACGCCTGCCACGTCAAGCTTCTCGTTCGACATGGTGTTGATCAGGGTCACCTGCGGCGTGACGAGCTGCGCCAGGTCCTTGTCGCCGGTGCTGATGACGACCTGGTGGCCGCTGGCCGCAGCCACCCGTGCCAGCGTCCCGATGGCGTCGTCGGCCTCGATGCCGGGCACTTCCAGCACCGGCCAGCCGAGCAGGCGCACGACCTCGTGGATGGGCTCGATCTGCTGCACCAGGGGTTCAGGCATCGGCGCGCGCTGGGCCTTGTAGTCGGCATACCAGTCGTCGCGGAAGGTGCGGCCCTTGGCGTCGAACACGCACACCGCGTGTTCGGCGGGAATCTGCTCTCGCAGCCGTTTCATCATCGCCACCATGCCGTGCACGGCGCCGGTGGGCACGCCGTCGGGGCCGCGCAGGTCGGGCATCGCGTGGTAGGCACGGTAGAGGTAGCTGGAACCGTCGACCAGCAGCATGATCTTTTCGCTCATGCCGGGCATTGTGGCGCGGGCGGCGTGGGGGCTTGCGCGCGGGCGGCTGCGTAGAATGAAGGCCATGAAATCGCCCCTGCGCTCCGTGCTGGCCGTCGTCTTGTCGACGCTGGCGGCCGCCGTTGCTGCGCAGTCGCCGGCCGCGGCCCCGCCGAACCCGGCCGCGGTGGCACCCCAGTCCGCCAGCCCCGCCGGGCCGGCGGCGTCCGCTGCCGGCAAGGCCGAACCGGCGTCCACCACCCGCGTGATCGAGGACGACCGCGTGCGCATCGAGGAAACGCTGGTACGAGGCCAGGTGCAGCGGGTCACCGTGCGCAGCAAGCTCACGGGGCAGGACTACGAGATCATCGTCGGCCCCGGTGGCCGCGACCCGTCGCAGAAGAGCGACGCCGCCGGGCAGCGTGCCTGGTCGGTGTTCCGCTTCTAGGGCGATGGCGGTCTACACCGAAGTCGCCTTCGCCGAGGCCGACGCCCTGCTGCAGCGCCTGGGCCTGGGCGAACTGACCGACCTGCAGGGCATCCGCTCGGGCATCGAGAACACCAACTACTTCGCCACCACGGTGCGCGGGCAATGGGTGCTGACGCTGTTCGAACGCCTGCCGCGCGAACAGCTGCCCTACTACCTGAAGCTGATGCAGCACCTGGCCGCGCACGGCATCCCGGTGCCTGCGCCGCAGCCCGACGCCCAGGGCGAGCTCGTGCACAGCGCCGGCGGCAAGCCGGCCGCGGTGGTGACACGCCTGCCCGGCAGCCACCGGCTGGCCCCGGACGCACCGCATTGCGCGCAGGTGGGCGAGATGCTGGCGCGCATGCACCTGGCCGGCACCAGCTTCGAAGGCGCCCAGCCGCACCTGCGCGGCCTGGCCTGGTGGACCGAGACCGTGCCCGTGGTGCTGCCGCACCTGCAGCCGGCCCAGGCCCGGCTGCTGGCCGACGAACTGGCCTTCCAGCAGCAGGTGGCGGCGTCACCGGCCGGTAAGGCGCTGCCGCAGGGGCCGATCCACGCCGACCTGTTCCGCGACAACGTGATGTTCGACGACACCGCCGGCCCCGACCGGCTGTGCGGCTTCTTCGACTTCTACTTCGCCGGCACCGACGCCCTGCTGTTCGACGTGGCCGTGTGCCTGAACGACTGGTGCGCCGACCCCGCCAGCGGCCGCCCCTGCGACGACCGCGCCACCGCCTTCGTCGCAGCCTACGAGTCGGTGCGCCCGCTGAGTGCGGCCGAAGTCCGGCTCTTGCCGGCGCAGTTGCGCGCCGCCGCGCTGCGTTTCTGGATCTCGCGCCTGTGGGACTGGCACCTGCCGCGCGACGCTGCCTTGCTGCAGCCCAAGGACCCGACCCACTTCGAACGCGTGCTGAACTTCCGCATCGCCGAACCCTGGCACCCCAGAACAAGCTGATGCGCCAATGTCCCTGCTACTGAAATCCGTTGAACCCGCTCGTGGCCCGCGCTGGGTGGTCGATGCCTTCCGCCTGTTCAAGCGCCGGCCGCTGCCGTTTGCGCTGATGTTCATGGCCTTCCTGTTTGCGGCCGTCATCGCCAGCCTGGTGCCGGTGCTGGGCGGTGTGCTGCAGATGATGCTGCTGCCGCTGCTGTCGCTGGGCTTCATGGTGGCCAGCCAGTCGGCCCTGCTCGACGGCCCGGTGTCGCCACGGCAGTTCATCGAACCGCTGCAGGGCGACGCGAAGCGGCGGCAGTCTCTGCTGATCCTGTGCGTGGGTTACGGCGTCTGCGCTGCGCTCATCCTCTTGCTGTGTGACGCCGTCAGTGACAACGCGCTGCAACGCCTGCAGGCACTGATGGCGCGCGGCGACAGCACCCAGGCCGAGATGCAGGCGCTGTTCAACGAGCCTGGCGTGGCCATGGCGACTCTGCTCGGCGTGGGCCTGGGGACGGCGCTTTCGGTACCCTACTGGCACGCACCGGCGCTGGTGCATTGGGGTGGCCAGGGCGTGGCACAGGCGCTGTTTTCCAGCGCGCTGGCGGTGTGGCGCAGCAAGGGCGCCTTGCTGGCCTACATGGCCACCTGGGTGGCCCTGGTGCTGGGCGTGGGTGTCGGCTCAGCCCTGGTGTTCGGGCTGCTGGGCATGAGCCAACTGGCCAGCCTGGTCAGCGTGCCGGCCGGGCTGTTCCTGTCGACCGTGTTCTACATCTCGCTGCTGTTCACCTTCAACGACAGCTTCGGCGGGGCCAGCTCAGTCAGCGCAGCGGCGAACGAGCCGCAGTAAGGCCCGCGGACATCGCCGATCGCGGCGCTCATTGCCGCGAAACCGGTCTGTCGACTGCGCCGAAATGGCACAGCCTGGGACACCTATGCAATCGCTATCCAAGGTGAATGCCCCAATGGGTTGAACGCATCGGGATGGTCAATGATGACCGCAAGACACGTGCTGTATGCGCTGTCGACTCGATGCCAGCGGCCTCAACGCGAGACCACGTGCACCCCCAGTTCGCTCATGCCATCGGAAGTCACCCATGCTCTACGCCGCCCCCAACTCCCCTGGCGCCAAGGTCGAGTACCGCCGCGCCTACGACAACTTCATCGGCGGCAAGTTCGTGCCGCCGGTCAAGGGCCAGTACTTCGACGTCATCTCGCCCATCGACGGCAAGGTCTACACCCAAGCTGCACGGTCGACAGCCGAGGACATCGAACTGGCGCTCGACGCGGCCCACGCTGCCGCGGCGAAGTGGGGCGCAACGGCCCCCGGCGAACGCGCCAACCTGCTGCTGAAGATCGCCGACCGGATCGAAGCCAACCTCGAGAAGCTGGCCTATGCCGAGACCGTGGACAACGGCAAGCCGATGCGCGAGACGCTGAACGCCGACATCCCGCTGACCGTCGACCACTTCCGCTACTTCGCCGGCTGCGTTCGCGCGCAGGAAGGCGCCTTGTCGCAGATCGACAGCGACACGGTGGCCTACCACTTCCAGGAACCGCTGGGCGTGGTCGGCCAGATCATCCCGTGGAACTTCCCGATCCTGATGGCGGCCTGGAAGCTGGCCCCGGCGCTGGGCGCGGGCAACGTCGTCGTGCTCAAGCCGGCTGAGAGCACACCCGTCAGCATCCTGGTGCTGATGGAGCTGATCGCCGATCTGCTGCCACCCGGCGTCATCAACGTCGTCAATGGCTATGGCCGCGAAGCCGGCATGCCGCTGGCCACTTCGAAGCGCATCGCCAAGATCGCCTTCACCGGCAGCACCGCCACCGGCAAGGTCATTGCCCAGGCCGCCGCCGGCAACCTGATCCCGGCCACGCTGGAGCTGGGTGGCAAGAGCCCGAACATTTTCTTCGAAGACGTCATGGCGCAGGACGACGCCTTCCTCGACAAGTCGATCGAAGGCCTGGTGCTGTTCGCCTTCAACCAGGGCGAGGTCTGCACCTGCCCCAGCCGAGCGCTGATCCAGGAAAGCATCTACGACCGTTTCGTCGAACGCGCGCTCAAGCGTGTGGCGGCCATCAAGCAGGGCAACCCGCTGGACACCGACACAATGATGGGGGCACAGGCCTCGCAGATGCAGATGGACAAGATCGAGACCTATCTGGCATTGGGCAAGCAGGAGGGCGCCAAGGTGCTGTGCGGCGGGAACCGCGCGCAGCTGGGCGGCGACCTGGCCGGCGGCTACTACATCGAGCCGACGCTGTTCCAGGGCCACAACGACATGCGCATCTTCCGCGAGGAGATCTTCGGCCCGGTGCTGGCCGTCACCACCTTCAAGGACGAGGCCGAGGCGCTGAAGATCGCCAACGACACACCCTACGGCCTGGGCGCCGGCGTCTGGAGCCGCGACGGCAGCCGCGCCTACCGCATGGGCCGCGCCATCCAGGCCGGCCGGGTGTGGACCAACTGCTACCACGCCTACCCTGCGCACGCAGCCTTCGGCGGCTACAAGGAATCGGGCATCGGCCGCGAGACGCACAAGGCCATGCTCGACCACTACCAGCAGACCAAGAACCTGCTGGTGAGCTACAGCCCGAACGCGCTGGGCTTCTTCTGATCGACTGAAGCCGGCCGGGCCGGCGTGCTGCGGCACGCCGGCTCTCACTCATGCACACGATGATTCCCCGCGTGATCGCCACCCCCGCAGCGCGCGAACTGGTCGACCGCCTGCGCACTGCGCATGGCAGCATCTACTTCTACCAGTCGCACGGCTGCTGCGAAGGAAGCACCCCGATGTGCTTCGCCCCGGGCGAAATGCCCCTGACGGCCGACGACCGCCAACTCGGCGACATCGACGGCGTTCCCTTCCACGCCAGCCGCGCGCAATGCGAGTACCTCGGCGGCACCCAGATCACGCTCGACGTGGCGCCTGGCGACGCCGGCACTTTTTCGCTGGAAGACGGCACGGGCCGGCACTTCGTGGTGCGGCTGCGCTTGTGGACAGACGAGGAGGCTGCGGTCCTGTCGTCGCAGTCACTCCAGCCATCGACGGCGCCACACCCGCCGGGCTGAGTGCCGGGCGGCGCTATGCAAGCTTGTTCATATTGCACGCCGCAGACCGGTCACATAGCCTCGCGGCGGCCCGCAGGACCTCCCTGTGCGGCTTGCGCGTGCAACCGACCTTCCGATGACAAAAACACTCCCTTCACGTTGCCACGCCCTGGCGCTCGCCTGCGCCAGCTGCACAACATTCACCGCATCGCCCGCCCTGGCGCAGGACGGCGCCTTCGCTCTGGGCACTGTCACCGTCACCGGCACACGCGCCCAGGTCGGCGAGATGCCGCAGGACCAGGCCGCTTCGCTTGTGACGCGGCGCGACATGCAGCGCTTCGGCCGCGAGACCGTGGGCGATGCCGTGAACCTGCTGCCGGGCGTGACGTTGTCGAACAACTCGCGCAACGAATTGCTGGTGTTCCTGCGCGGCTTCGACGCGCGCCAGGTGCCGCTGTTCGTCGACGGTGTGCCTGTGTACGTGCCCTATGACGGCTATGTCGACTTCAATCGTTTCGGCACGCAGGACATCGCCGCCATCCAGGTGGCCAAGGGCTTCAGTTCCATCGCCTATGGCCCGAACGCGTTGGGCGGCGCCATCAACGTCGTCACGCGCAAGCCCAGCCGCGCGCTGGAGGGCGACGTTTCACTCGGTGTCGGCAGCGGGAAGGACCGAAGCGCTGCGGTCAACCTCGGCACCCGCCAAGGCATGTGGTACGCGCAAGCCGGGCTGTCGCACCGGCAGGCCGACGGCTTCCCACTGTCGGGCGACTTCGTACCCACCGCTACCGAAGACGGCGGCCTGCGCAACAACAGCGACCGCCGCGACAGCAAGCTGTCGCTGAAGCTGGGACTGACGCCGAACACCACCGACGAATACGCGCTGGCCTACTACAAGCAGGACGGCCGCAAGGGCCAGCCGCCCACCACCGGCACGACGGGCGTGCGCTACTGGCGCTGGCCCTTCTGGGACAAGGAAAGCCTCTACTTCGTGTCGACCACGGCCTTGGGTGCGGCAGAAACCGTCAAGCTGCGCCTGTATGCCGACAGCTTCGACAACGAGGTGACGAGCTATACCAACGCCAGCTACACCACGCTGCGCACCAGCGGCCAGGGCAGCGTGGCCACCGGCCGCAGCATCTACCATGACCGCACGCGCGGCGGCGCCGTGGAAGTGGAGTCGCGCCGCTTCGCCGGCCATGTGCTGCGCGCCGTGCTCCAGCAGCGTAGTGACCGGCACGAGGAGGTCGACGCCAACGCCGTGCGCGGCGCATTGTTCGAGGACAGCCTGCGCTCGCTGGGCATCGAGGACCTGATCAACCTGGGCGAACAATGGCAGCTGTCACTGGGCGGCGCCCGCCATCAGCTGAAGCCCGATGCGGTATTCAGCAGCAGCAGCGCCTACGGCCTGCCCGCATCCACGCGAGCCACCAACCTGCAGGCCGGCCTGTTCCACGAACTCTCGGGCAGCAGCCGCGTCTACGGCACGCTGGCACGCAAGACCCGCCTGCCGACCATCAAGGACCGCTATTCGCAGCGCCTGGGCAGCTTCGTCGAAAACCCGGCGCTGGGCGCCGAGCGTTCGCTGAACCTGGAATTCGGCTATGTCGGCCAGCCCCTGAAGGGCCTGGCGGTCGAGGCTGCGGTGTTCGCCAGCCGTGTCGACGACAAGATCCAGTCGGTCTTCATCGGTGCCGGCACCTCGTGCAGCGCGGCCACGCCTTGCCAGGTGCGCAATGTGGGCCGGGCCCGCGTCGAAGGCGCCGAACTGGGCCTGCGCAGCCAGCCGATGGCCTGGCTGGAACTGGGTGGCAACCTGACGCTGCTGCAGCAGAAGAACATCTCCGACCCCAGCCTGCGCGTGCTGAGCGTGCCCGACCGCAAGCTGTTCGTCTTTGCACGCGTGCAGCCCTCGGCGCAGTGGGCCCTTCAGGCCACGCTGGAGCACAACAGTTCGCGCTGGGCGTCCAACACCGTGGCGCTGCCGGGCTACACCGTGGCCGGGCTCAGGGTCAGCTGGAGCCCGCTGCCGGGCCTGAGCCTGGATGTGGGTGGCGACAATCTCGCGGACAAGAACTACGCGCTCGACGACGGCTTCCCGTCGGCAGGCCGCACCTGGACTGTCAATGCCCGGCATGCCTTCTGACGCGCAGTCACTGGACGAGATCGACTTCGCGGCTTTGTACCGCGAACACATGCGGCGGCACCGGCTGGTGCCCAAGCCGGCCAGCGCCTGGGACAGCCGCGCTGCCGACTACGCCCGCAGCCAGGGCGCACGCGGCGACCGCAGCAGCTACGTCGACGACTTCCTGGGCCGGCTCGACCTGAACGGCGTGAACAGCGTGCTGGACATCGGCTGCGGCCCGGGCACCCTGGCCCTGCCCCTGGCGCAGCGGGTCGCCGAAGTCACCGCGCTGGACCACAGCCCGCGCATGCTCGAAGCGCTGCAGTCGCAGGCCGCCGCCGCAGGGCTTGACAATATCCGCGCCCTGCACCGCGCCTGGGAAGACGACTGGGACGACGTGCCGGTGTGCGACGTGGCCATCGCCTCACGCTCTACCACCGTCGACGACCTAGAGGCCGCGCTGCACAAGATGGCGCGGCACACGCGTCTGCGCGCCTACTTCAGCTACCCCGCCGACGGTTTCTTCGTGGCGCGGGAGATTCTCGATGTGCTCGGGGCGCAGCACGGCTCCGTACCCGAGGTTCCAGACCTGCTGCTCGTGCTGGGCATGCTGCGCCGCATGGGCGTGCACGCCAGGCTGGACTACATCCTGACGCCCAGCCGCCTGGCTCACAGCACGGGTTTCGACGACTTCGTGCAGCGCCTGGCCTGGTCGACCGGGCCCCTGGATGATGCGGCCAAGAACCGCCTGCGCAGCTGGTACGACGCCAATCCCGAACGCGCCCAGGGCGGCGGGGCACCGATGCGCTGGGCCTTCATCGGCTGGGATGTGGCTGCACACTGAAGCCTGGCATTCACGGCGCTCACGGTGCTCACGGTGCTCACGGCACACTCGAATCACCTGGGCGCTGGCGCAGCAGCAGCCACTGCAAGACCACACCCAGCGCCAGGCCTGCGGCCACCTGCCAGACGCTGACGGCCGCGGTCAAGGCCAGTACCGTCCAGGCCCGGGTATCGCGCCCCAGGCGCAGCTGGCCCAGCCCCAGCTGGGCGGCAGTGATCAGCAACACGGCGCCCAGCAGCGCGGGCGGCACCAGGCTGAAGAGCTGCATCACCCCATGGCTGAAGCCCAGCGCCAGCACCAGAAGCACGCCGCCGAGAATGACCACGGCACCCCCGGTGCGGGCGCCGAAGGCCACGTGCGCGGCCATGCCGCCGGCGCCATGGCACATGGGCACCGCGCCGACAGCGGCACCGAACAGGTTGATCCCGCCAGTGGACAGGGCCAGCCGGCGTTCACTGACCGGGCGCTCGGGAAACAGCCGGTTGTTCTCGGCACGGATGCCGATGATGGCGTTGCCCAGGGTCAGCGGCGCCTGCGGCAAGGCCAGCAGCACGGCGCCCAGCAGCAGCTCCTGTGTCGTCGGCAGCGAAGGCGCCAGACTCGGCCCGCGCAGCTGCAGGCCCAGCGTTCCCAGCGCGGCCCAGGCATCGGGCTTGTGCCAGGTTGTCCAGGCCAGCCCCAGCAGCAGCAGCGCCAAGATGCCCGGCAGCCGCGTGGCGCGCGCCAGAAGCCAGGCCGTCGCCAGACCGGTCGCGGCCAGCAGCCAGGCCTCGCGCATCAGCTGCAGGCCCTGCCACGCCAGGGCCAGGGCCAGCCCCAGCACCACGCCCTGGGCCACCGGCGTGCTGACCCAGCCGCCGATTCGGCGTGCCACGCCCGTGGCCCCCAGCAGCAGCCAGATCAGTGCGGTGACCAGGCAGGCGCCTTGAATGACGCCGGGGGTCAGCGCCACGGCCTGCGCCGACGTGCCCACCGCCACGGCGCCGATGGCCTTCATCGGCTGTACCGGAATCGGCGTCTTGTAGAGCAGGCCGCAGGCGATCATCGAGACGCCGAAACCGAAAAGCACGCCGAAGGGGTCGAGCCTCAGCACGGTCAGGTAGGCCAGCACGAAGGGCAGCAGCGTGCCCAGGTCGCCGCAGGCGCCGGCCCACTCGCGCAAGCCATAGTGGTTGCCTGGCGGCGTGTGCGGGGTTGGCGCTTCAGACAAGACGTCGGGCAAGGGTTCGGCCCGGGCTCAAGCCGGCAGAAACGCCGGCTGGCCGCCGTCGGGGGCCTGAATGCGGTCCACGGGCGCGTCGTACAACTGCACCAGCAGCGCCTGGCTGATGACCTCGGCCACCGGTCCCTGGGCCAGCGTGCGGCCCTGGCGGATCAGCATCGCCTGGTCGGCAAAGCGCAGCGCGTGGTTCGGATCGTGGGTGGTGAACAGCACTCCCAGCCCGGCAGCAGCCAGGCCGCGGATCTCGCGCATCACCTTGCCCTGGTTGCCGAAGTCCAGGGCCGCCGTGGGCTCGTCCAGCACCACGAAACGGGCCTCCTGCGCCAGCGCCCGGGCCACCAGTGCCAGCTGCCGTTCACCCCCCGACACCATCGTGGCCGGGCGCTCGGCCAGATGGCCGATGCCCAGCCGTTCGATAGCCGCGCGGGCCGCGGCGTGGTCGCGCGCCGTGGGCGCCGAAAACAGCGTGCCATGCGCCGTGCGGCCCATCAGCACCAGGTCGGCTACGGTGAATGCGAAGGCGCCGGCATGGCTTTGCGGCACGTAGGCCAGCTGACGCGCGCGCTGCGCCGGGCTGAAGCTGCGCAGCGGCTGGCCGTCGATGTGCACTTCGCCGCCCAGCGCCGGAAGCAGGCCGAGCAGGGTCTTCAGCAACGTGGTCTTGCCACCGCCGTTCGGGCCGAGCAAGGCCAGCACCTGGCCCGGTGGCAGGCTCAGGTCGAAGCCGCTGCCCACCGCGTGGCCCGGGTAGCCCACCGCCAGCTGCAGGGCCTGCAGCGTCACGACCAGTCCCGGCGCGCGCCGCGCTGGCTGCTGCGCAGCAGGCCGATGAAAAACGGCGTGCCAACCACGGCCGTGAGCACGCCCAGCGGCACTTCCACGGGCGCCATGGTGCGCGCCAGCGTGTCGATGAAGAGCACGAAGCCGCCGCCCAGCAAGGCCGTGGCCGGCAGCAGCCGTGCAAACGACGGCCCGACCAGAAATCGCGCCAGATGAGGCACCACCAGCCCCACCCAGCCGACGATGCCGGCGGTGGCGACGCTGGCCGAGGTGACGAGCGTGGCTGCGGCAACGATGGCCACACGCAGCAGCGTGGTCGGCGCGCCGAGTGCACGCGCCTCTTCGTCGGGCAGCGACATCACGTTCATCTTCCAGCGCAGCGCCAGCAGCACGGCCGTGCCCGCCACCACGGGGGCCAGCAGCGGCAGCAGGTCGGCACCGCTGGTGCGCGACAGGCTGCCCAGCAGCCAGAAGGTCATCGCGGGCAGCTGGTCGTAGGGGTCGGCCAGGTATTTCATCAGGCCGATGCCGGCGCCCAGCAGCGCGCCGATGACGATGCCGGTGAGCAGCAGCGTGAGCACGGCCTCACCGCCGCGCACCATGCCGCCCAGCGCATACACGAGCGCCACCGCCAGCAGGCCGCCGACGAACGCCGCCGCCTGGATGCCCAGCAGGCCCAGCGAAAAATAGATGCCGAGCACGGCGCCCAGCGCGGCCCCGGCCGAAGCGCCCAGGATGTCGGGCGACACGAGCGGGTTGCGAAACAGCCCCTGGAAGGCCGCGCCGGCCACCGACAGGGCCGCGCCCACGGCCACGGCCGCCACCACCCGCGGCGTGCGCACCTGCCAGACCACCGCCTCCACCGCCTGCGGCAGCCCCGAGGGCGGCCCGCCCAGCTGCGCCCAGAGCACCCGCGCCACGTCGGCCAGCGAAACGGGAAAGCGCCCGAACAGGAAGGCCACGGCCACCCCGGCCAGCAGGACCCCCAGCGCCAGCAGAGTGCCGGGTAGCGCCGACCGCGGCATGCCTCAGCCGCGCCCGGCCAAGACCCGGCCGAGCTGCTCGTCGCTGAGGCTGACGCCGTAGAAGAGGCGGTTGAAGTCGCGGGTGATCGTCCGCAGGTCCTCCGCGAACAGCGCCGGGAACATCAACTTGCCCAGCCACCACAGCCCGGGCAAGCGGTTCACGCCGGGCGGGAAGTCGAACCAGTTGAACGGCGACTTCGGGGCCAGGTGCACCCGGCCCGCCTGCACGGCACGCACGCTCCTCCACAAGGGGTTGTCACGCACCGTGGCCGCGAAGCCCGGGTCGATGGTGACGATGACCTCGGGGTTCCACTGCAGCACCTGCTCGATGGACACGGTGCTCATGCCGCCACGCAGCCCGGCGCTGACCACGGGCAGGCCCATGAACTCCAGGATCTCTATGTTGATCGAACCGCCGAGCCCGGTTTCAAGGCCAGCCGGCCCGCGCGCGTAATAGACGCGCGGCCGTTGCGCCATCGGAACCGTCGCCACCCGCGCACTGATGGTGCGCAGGCTGTCCTGGGCATAGCGACCCAGTTCGGCGGCGCGGGCCTGGCGGCCGAGCAGCGCACCCAGCACCGCGTAGCTGTTGGCAATGGCACTGAAGCTGCCGTCCAGCAGCGCGTAGGGAACGCCGGTCTGCGCCTGCACCCGTTCGGCCAGTTCGACATAGGTCGGCCGCAGCGAGCCGCTGTCGACGATGAGGTCGGGCCGCTCGGCCAGCACGGCCTCGAGATTGGCGGCGTTGCCCCGGCTCGTGATCCAGCCGACCGTGGGGCGCCGGGCGATGCCGGGCAGCAGGAATTCCAGCTCCTCGGCAGGGTTGGCGCGTGGCCAGCCGATCAGCGTCTCTGGGGCCAGGGTGTAGACCTTGATGGCCGCCGGGGTGCCGGCGGGCATCACCCGTTCGACGCGTCGCGGAATGACCAGCTTGCGGCCGGCGCCATCGACCAGGGGGGCTTCCTGAGCCAGGGCTGGGGCAGCCAATGTGGCTGCGCCGAGACCTGCGACAAAACGACGACGATGGATCACGGGTTCGGGTGGACCAAGGGTTCGGGGGCCGGGTGACCGCTGGCGAGCCCCGAAGCACGGCGCCCGTTGGACCGAGCGGCAACAGCGCGCAATTATTGTGGGCGCCACTGCCCGACGCGATATGCACAGGCCTTCATAAGGACATGCCCCTTCTAGGCGGGCCAAGCCCCGGCCGGAACAATCTGCGGCGCTGCGCCACGGCTTTCCTGGGGCGAGGACGAGCCGAATGCCGAAAACACTGCCCGGGTGCCTGCCCAGGCGACAACTGCTGGGTCTGAGCTTGGCGCTGACTGGCATGCCCCGGTTGGCCACGGCCCAGGGCCCGCGGCCTGCCGAGACAGGCGCCGGGGTGTCCATCCATGTCGTCCTGGCCGATGGCACGGCGCGCAGCTTCAGCCTGGCCGAGCTGCAGGCCATGCCGCCCGAAACCGGCACCGCGCGGCGCCGTGACGGCAGCAGCTTCGAGGTGAAGGGGGTGTCCGTGACCACGCTGTTGCGGCTGACCGGCCTGGACCTGTCGCGCAAGCTGGGCGTGCAGCAGGTCGTGGGCCGCGCTCTGGTGGCGCGCGGGGCCGATGGCTACCTGGGTGTCTTCGGTCTGGCGCTAGCCGACCCGCATTTCGAACACCCGCCCCTGCTGGTGACCTGGGCCCGCTCTGACGGCACGCAGCTGCCGGAACGTGTGGGGCCGCTGCAGTTGGTCAACACCGGCGAAGTACGCACGGCGCGATGGGTTCAGCAACTGGTGGCGCTGGAGGTCAAGGCCTTCTGACGCGGCGCCGGCCGGGCCGCATCAATCCACCGGTGTCAGCTTCGCAATCGCGAGCGCCAGCCACTTGCTGCCGTGGCGACCGAACTGCACCTGGGCGCGGGCGTCGGCACCCTGCCCTTCCAGCGTCGTGATCACGCCTTCGCCGAACTTGGTGTGGAACACCGTCTGGCCGGTGCGAAAGCCGGCCACGGTCTGGGCTGCGGCCATCGCCGCGGGCAGCGGCGTGTTCACGTTGACGCGCGGCTCCACGCGCCCGGCGCCGATGATGCTGCCCAGCCCGCTGCCGCGCTGCCAGGCCTGCTGGTAGTCGCGCGAGAAACCCGAGCCGAAGCCCTGGTTGCGCGGGGTGATCCACTTCAGTGCGCTTTCGGGCAGCTCGTCGATGAAGCGGCTCTTGACGTTGTAGCGTGTCTGGCCGTGCAGCATGCGCGTCTGGCTGAAGCTCAGGTACAGGCGCTTGCGGGCACGCGTGATCGCCACGTACATCAGCCGCCGTTCCTCTTCCACGCCATCGGCGTCGTTCAGGCTCTGTTCGTGCGGGAACAGGCCTTCCTCGATGCCGGTGATGAACACCGCGTCGAATTCCAGGCCCTTGGCCGAATGCACGGTCATCAACTGGATGGCGTCGGCGCCAGCCTGCGCCTGGTTGTCACCGGCCTCGAGGCTCGCATGGGTGAGGAAGGCCGCCAGCGGTGACATGATCTCGCCCGTCTCGGCATCGGGTGCCGGCGCCGGGCCGCCGCCTGCCGCCGCACCCTGTTCGTCCACCGGCAGCGCCACGGCGTCCTTGCCGAAGCCTTCCTGGGTGACGAAGCTTTCGGCGGCGTTGACCAGTTCCTGCAGGTTCTCGACCCGGTCCTGGCCTTCCTTGTCGGTCTTGTAGAACTCGAGCAGGCCGCTGTGCTGCAGCACCTGGTCGATGATCTCGCGCAGCGTCAGGCCCTTCGTGCCGTCGCGCAGCATCTCGATCAGCTTGACGAAGCCTTGCAGGTTGCCCCCGGCCTTGCCCGCCACCGCGCCCACGCTCTGGTAAAGGCTGCGGCCCGAAGAGCGCGCTGCGTCCTGCAGGCTCTCGATGCTGCGCGCGCCGATGCCGCGCGTGGGGAAGTTCACCACGCGCAGGAAGCTGGTGTCGTCGTTCGGGTTCTCGATCAGCCGCAGGTAGGCCAGCGCATGCTTGATCTCGGCCCGCTCGAAAAAGCGCAGGCCGCCGTAGACGCGGTAGGGAATGCCGGCGTTGAACAGCGCGCTTTCGATGATGCGGCTCTGCGCATTGCTGCGGTACAGCAGCGCGATCTCGCTGCGCGGCATGCCGCCACGGTGCAGCTGTTGCGCCTCTTCCAGGAACCACTGCGCCTCGGCGAAGTCGCTGGTCGACTCGAACACCCGCACCGGTTCACCCGGGCCGGCGTCGGTGCGCAGGTTCTTGCCCAGGCGCTGCGTGTTGCGGCTGATCAGCTCGTTCGCTGCGTCGAGGATGTTGCCGTAGCTGCGGTAGTTCTGCTCCAGCTTGACGACGCGCTGGACGCGGTACTCACGCTCGAAGTCGGCCATGTTGCCCACCCGTGCGCCGCGGAAGGCGTAGATGCTCTGGTCGTCGTCGCCCACGGCCAGAACCGACTGGGTCGAGCCCGGCGGCGCCAGCATCTTCAGCCAGGCGTACTGCAGCTTGTTGGTGTCCTGGAACTCGTCCACCAGCAGGTGGCGGAAGCGCTGCTGGTAGTGTTGGCGCAGCAGGTCGTTGTCGCGCAGCAGCTCATAAGTTCTCAAGAGCAGTTCGGCGAAGTCGACCACGCCTTCGCGCTGGCACTGGTCTTCGTAGGCCTGGTAGATCTCGACCAGCTTGCGCGTCTGTTCGTCGCGCACCTCCACGTCCTTGGGGCGCAGGCCGTCTTCCTTGCTGCCGGCGATGAACCAGCCCACCTGCTTCGGAACGAAACGTTCCTCGTCCAGGTGCATGGCCTTGATCACGCGCTTGACGGCACTTTGTGAATCGCTGCTGTCCAGGATCTGGAAGCCCTGCGGCAGGGCCGCCATCTTCCAGTGCGCACGCAGGAAGCGGTTGCACAAACCGTGGAAGGTGCCGATCCACATGCCGCGCACGGGCACCGGCAGCATCGCCCCCAGCCGCGTGAGCATTTCCTTGGCGGCCTTGTTGGTGAAGGTGACCGCCAGCACGCCCCCGGGCGACACCTGCCCGGTCTGCATCAGCCAGGCGATGCGTGTCGTCAGCACCCGCGTCTTGCCCGAACCGGCGCCAGCCAGGATCAGCGAAGACACCGCAGGCAGCGTCACCGCTGCCATCTGTTCTGGATTCAGGCCCCTGAGCAAGGGCGATGTCTGGGGCGACGGGTCGCCGGAAGAGGGGTGGGTTTCGCCGTGGTGCGCTTGCATCGACGGATTCTAGGAGCCGCCACGGGCCGCGCCCAAAGGGCCGTGCCGGCAGCTTGGCCGACCTGTGGCGGCGCCGGGTGCGCGGCCTGCCTTCGATGCCAGGCCCGGGGTGGGTGCTCGGCTGGCTGCGCGCCCTGGGCCGAAAGGGCTCGTCAAGCCGGGCTGCCCAGCACCAGCTGCAGCAGCCCGGCCAGTTCCTCGAGCGTGTTCTCCTTCTTCATCAACGCCCGCACACCAGCCGTGCCGGCCTGGGCCTGCAGGTCTTCCGACAGGTAGCCCGAGCTGATCAACACCGGCAAGCCCGGTGCCAGCATCTGCAGCTGGCGAGCCAGTTCCAGGCCCGACATGACGGGCATGTTGAAGTCGGAAACAACCGCCGCGAACGGCGGGTTGGCGGCCTTCACGCGGGCCAGCGCTTCGGCCGCGCTCGAACAGGTGCTGACGCTGTAGCCGGCGCGCTGCAGCAGCCGCTGCACCATCACCACCATGACTTCATCGTCGTCCACGTAGAGCACGGCCTGTCCCTGGCCACGCTGGCCGCCGGGCAGGGGGGCGGCCGCGACGGCAGTGGTCGCCGCTGTCGTGGCAAGCGGCAACCACACATGGAACACGCTGCCCCGGCCCGGTTGGCTTTCCACCGTGACGGCGCCGCCGTGGCTGCGCACGATGCCATGCACCACCGACAGGCCCAGCCCGGTGCCCTGCCCCACCGGCTTGGTGGTGAAGAAGGGGTCGAAGATGCGCTCGCGCAGCGCCTCGTCCATGCCCAGCCCGTTGTCGGCCACCCAGATGTGGGCGTGCGGGCCCGGCGCCGTCGCGGCGGGCGCCAGCAGGCTGGTGACGTCGGCCACCGGCAAATCGGCGGCGGCGCAGGCCTGCAGACCCACCTCGATGCGGCCACCGCCATCGGGCAGGGCCTGCCAGGCGTTCGTGCACAGGTTCATCAGCACCTGCTGCAGCTGGGTCGGCTCGGCCCGCACGAACAGCGGCTCGTCGCTGAGGCGGGCGTCCAGCTGCACGCCGGCCGGCAGGGTGGCGCGCATCAGCGCCAGGGTCTCGTCGAGCACCGGCCGCAGGGGCTGCACCCCCATCTGAACCGGCGCGCGGCGGCTGAAGGTCAGGATCTGCTGTACCAGCGTGCGCGCCCGCAGGCTGGCCTTCTGGATCTGTTCCAGGCTCTTGCGCGCCGCATGGCCGTCCGGCAGGTCGTCGCCGGCCAGCGCCACGTTGCCCAGGATCGCCGCCAGGATGTTGTTGAAGTCGTGCGCGATGCCGCCAGCCAGGGTGCCGATCGACTCCATCTTCTGCACCTCGCGCAACTGGCGCTCGAGCGCGCGGCGTTCCGCTTCGGCCAGCTTGCGCTCGGTGATGTCGCGGGCCAGCACGATGAAGCGCGGCAGCGCATCGGCAGAGCCGGCAGTCAGCGCCTTGCGCGACACCGACAGTTCGAACCAGCGCTGGCCTGCAGGCAAGGGCAGTTCGTACTGCAGGCCGCCGGAGTATCCGTTTTCGTGCGCCTGTGCGATGGCCGTGCGCACCACCGCCGCGGCCTCGGCCGGAATGAACTTGTCCAGGCGCTGGCCGATGAAGACCTCGGGGCTGACGGCCAGCAGGTCGCGTCGCGGCGAGTGCTGGCCATGGATGCGGCCGTCGAGGTCGACGTCGAACAGCAGGTCGGGCACGGCCGCCAGTGTCGCCGCGAGCTCGTCGCGCACGGTCTGCAGGTTGCGGTCGGTCTGCCGGCTTTCAGTGATGTCGGAGAGCACTGCGAAATGCCCGTGCACGGCTCCGCCTTCGTCACGGTCGGGTACCAGCGTCACCAGCACCTCGCGCGAGCCGTGCCTGGCTGCCACGCTGTTGACGAATTCAACCGTTTCGCCTGCATGCACACGCTGCAGATAGGGTTCCACGCTGGCCACGGCGGCGGCGCCGAGGACCTCGGCGAGCGAGCGTCCCAGCACGGCATGCGCAGGCACGCCGTTCCAGCGCTCGAACGCGGCGTTGACGAAACGGATGATGTGGTCCCGGCCCACCTGCAGCACCGGGCCTGGCAAGGCGTCGCTGATCGCGCTGAGCTGGCGCTCGCGGTCGCGCAGCGCCTGCTGCACACGGTAACGCTCGGTGACGTCGCTGAAGACCAGCACCACACCGATCACCTCGCCGCTGGCGGTGCGGATCGGCGCGGCGCTGTCGGCGATCTGGTGGCGCGCGCCATCGCGTGCAATCAACAGCGTGTCGTTGGCCAGGCCGACGACCCCGCCGCTGTCCAGCACCCGGCGCACCGGGTCCTTGGCCGCTTCACCGGAGCGCGATTCGACGATGTGGAAGACCTCGGCCAGGGGCCGGCCGCGGGCTTCGGCCAGAAGCCAGCCGGTCAGCCTTTCGGCCGCTGGATTGAGCTGGGTCACGCGACCCTCGCGATCGGTGGCGATGACAGCGTCGCCGATGCTCTGCAAGGTGATGTCGAGGTTCTGCTGGCTGTCGCGCAGGGCTTGCTCGCGTTGCACGGCTTCGCTGATGTCCAGATGCGTGCCGGCCATGCGCAGCGCCAGGCCGGAAGCCGCGCGCTCGACGACGCGAGCGCGGTCCAGCACCCAGACCCAGTGGCCGTCGGCGTGGCGCAGGCGGTAGCGCTGCTCGAAGGCCGGCGTCTCGCCGCGGACATGGGCTTCCTGGGCGGCGACGACGCGGTCGTGATCGTCGGGGTGCAGCAGGCTCTGCCAGCTCGGAACGTCGGCGGTAACGTCGGCGCGGCTCAGGCCGAGCATTTCGTACCAGCGGTCATTGGCCTGGCTGCTACCGGTCGTCAGGTCGGCCTCCCACAACCCGAGGTCACCGCCACGCAGGGCCAGGGCCAGGAATTCAGCCTGCGCGTCGCGCGCCCGCCGGACAACCCGCTGCGCAGCACGTGCCCTCTGCAGCACCGTCAAGGCACCCGCCGAGGCCGCCGCCGCCAAGGCGAGCAGCACGGCGTAGATGGCCGACTGCTCGCGCGCAGGCGCCAGCACGCCATCCTGCGGCTTGCCGACGGCCAGCACCAAACCACCTTCCAGCGGCAGGTCGGCTTCACGGATGTCGCGCAGCACGGCCAGCTGCGGTGACGAGTGCAGCCGGGTCGGCCCGGTCAGTACGGTGAGCTCGCGGCCCGACTGCCGGTGGCGGGAGAACAGCGAGCCCGGTCGGGAAAGGTCGGCGCCCACCGCCTCGGGCGCCGGGGGGGCTGCCACGAGCATGCGGCCGCTGCCATGGGCCAGGGCCGACCACATGTCGGGTGTTTCGTTGACCGAACTCAGCAACGTGGCAAAGAACGACGGGTCGAGTGCCGCCAGCAGCAAGCCGCCGCCGGCCTCGCCCTGGACACGCAAGGCCAGCTGCAAGGCCGGCATCGCCGGCCCCTGCGGGGGTGCGACGATGAGCCTGCGGGTGTCAGCCTCCGGCGCTGCCGCGGCCACGACGGCCGGGCTGGCCGACATGTCCAGGCCGACACGCGCAGCCTCGCTGCTGGCCGCCACCCGGCCTTGGGCGTCAACCCAGTCGATATGCTGGACCTTGCCGGGCCAGGCACGGCGCAAGGTGCGCAGCTGCGCGCCAGCGTTGCCTGGCGGCAGGGCGCTGGCTGAGAAGTCGTCGCGCAGGCCGCCGAGCGAGGTGTACGCCACGTTGAGCTGGTGCGCCAGGTTCAGCGCCAGCACGCGCGCACTGGCTGCCAGGCGCTCGGCTTCCTGGGCCTCGGCGCGGGCCAGCCGGCGGTCGTGGCTGAAGCCGAGCAGGGCACCGGCCGCCAGCAGCAGGGCCGCCAGCGCCAGCCATTCACGGGTCGATCTGCGCTTCACGGCCCGGGTCTCGGCGTCGGACACCGGCGCTTCAGGGGTGGCGGAGGGGGTGACGGACAAGGTGCGCGCAGGCTACCACCAGCCAGGCCCCAAGGCGCAGCTATGCTTTGCAGCCACCGAACCCGCTCGATCGGACCGCCCGCATGGAAATCTTCGACTACGACAACATCCTGCTGCTGCCGCGCAAGTGCGTGGTCGACAGTCGCAGCGAGTGCGACGCTTCGGTGATGTTCGGCGGCCGGCGCTTCGCCTTGCCGGTGGTGCCGGCAAACATGAAGACGGTCATCGACGAGGCCATCAGCGAGACGCTGGCGGCCAGCGACTTCTTCTACGTCATGCACCGCTTCGACCTCGACGCCGTGGCCTATGCACGGCGCATGCGCGAGAAGAATCTGTTCGTTTCGATCTCATCCGGCGTGAAACCGGCCGACTTCGCCGTCATCGACACGCTGGCAGCCACCGGGCTGGGCGCCGACTACGTCACCATCGACATCGCCCATGGCCATGCCGACAGCGTGCGGCGGGCCATCGAACACATCAAGACGCGGCTGCCGCAGGCCTTCGTGATTGCCGGCAACGTGGCCACGCCCGAAGCCGTGATCGAACTCGAGAACTGGGGCGCCGACGCCACGAAGGTGGGTGTGGGCCCAGGCAAGGTCTGCATCACCAAGCTGAAGACGGGCTTTGGCACCGGCGGCTGGCAACTGAGCGCGCTGAAGTGGTGCGCGCGCGTGGCCACCAAGCCGATCATTGCCGACGGCGGCATCCGCCACCATGGCGACATTGCCAAGAGCGTGCGCTTCGGCGCGGCCATGGTGATGGTCGGTTCGCTCTTCGCCGGGCACGAGGAGTCACCCGGCGCCACGGTGGAAGTGGATGGCCGCCGCTACAAGGAGTACTACGGTTCGGCTTCCGACTTCAACAAGGGCGAGTACAAGCATGTCGAAGGCAAGCGCATCCTCGAACCCATCAAGGGTCATCTGGCCGACACCCTGCGCGAGATGCGCGAAGACGTGCAGAGCAGCATCAGCTATGCCGGCGGCCGCGTGCTCGGCGACCTGCGCAAGGTGAACTACGTCGTGCTGGGCGGCGAAAACGCCGGTGAACACCTGTTCATGTGACGCCGCCGCCCGCCAGTCCGCGGGCCGGTCAGCGGGCCGATCAACGTCCCAGCATGCCGGGCCCTTCGGTGCCGTCGCGGGTGCTCAGCGGCCGGGTTCGGGCGTCCGACGCCGAGGTTGCGGAAGCCGGGCAGGCACCGGTGTCGGCATGCCGTTGCGCGGCTGCGAGCAAGGGGTCGCCGGCGCTGCCCAGGGCTTGGCGGAAGTCTTCGTCGACACGACAGCTGGCCGCGAAGCCGTCGAAGTAGCGGCCTTCGCCGCGCGCATTGACGCTCTCGAAGTTCACCACGCTGAAGGTCGTGCCGCAGCGCGCCGCCGGCAGGAAACCCACGGGCTTGCCACAGGTGGTGCTGCCGATGGTGACAACGTCGACCCCGACACCGCGCAGGCCGTTGATGACCTGCTCGCTGGCTGAGCAGGTGCGCGGGCCGGTGAGTACGTAGACCCGGCTCGCCGGCACCGCCTGGGCCTGCGGGCTGAAGCTGAAGCGGCTGTTGTTGCTGCCAGCGCGTCGCTCGTTGTACAGCAGGCTGGCATAGACCTGGCCCTGGCCACGGTTGCCGGCCAGATAGGACGCCAGGCTTGCCCCCACCGAGACCAGGCCGCCGCCGTTGTAGCGCAGGTCGAGCACGACGGTCTCGGCGCCGGCGTTGCGCAGGCGCGTGAAGGCGGCCTGCAGCGGCGCATTGGCCTGTTCGAGCATGTCCTTGACGAACACGTAGCCCAGCCGCCGGCCGCCGGGGCTGGTGAGCACCGTGTCGTGGGCCACGGGCGTCAGCGCATGCACGGCGGCCGTGAGCTCGACGCTGCGCTCACGCCCGTCGAGCGAACGCAGCTGCAGCCTGAGCACGTCGCCCGCGGCACTGGCGCTGAGCGCGGCAAAGTCGTTGGCAGCGATCAGGCCGGGCACGGCACGACCGTTCAGCGCCAGCACTTCGTCACCCCGCTGGATGCCGGCCGCGCCCGCCGGCGACAGGGGCTCGACATGGCGCACGTACAGCGGCCGACCGGCTTGACCCGTGACTTCGATGCCGGCGACCGACACGCCGTAGCCCAGCGTCTGGCCGTCGCCGAAGAAGCGCTCGTACGACGCGGTGGACTGGCTGCCGCTCCAGCGGTCGGCTGGAAAGGCCGGGTCGGAGCCGGTGTACTTCAGCGCCGCGAAGAAGCCGTCGACGCTGGCGAAGGCCGCTGGCTCAGGCCGCGGCGCCAGGCGATTCCAGAAGTACCACTCGTCCATGTAACCGGCCAGCCAGGACTTCTGCGCTTCGACCGTGCAGTCGCTGCCCTGCGCCGCGCCTGGGTCGCCACCGCTACCGTCGCCGCCGCCGCAGGCCGCAAGCAACAGGGCTGCGGTGCAGGCCAGGATGCGGGCGGCGGGCAGGCGACGAGGAAGGAGCTTCATGGGGTGGACACCTACAATTCGAGCATATCGTTCCGCCCCTGTCTTTCGTCGATCGCCATTCCCCTGCCACACCAGCCATTGCCATGACCGAGCTTGCCAAGTCCTTCGAACCCGCCGCCATCGAACGCCGCTGGGGCCCGGTCTGGGAAGCCGGCGGTCAGCACGCACCCACGCTGGACCCGGCCAAGCCTTCGTTCAGCATCCAGCTGCCGCCGCCGAACGTCACCGGCACGCTGCACATGGGCCATGCGTTCAACCAGACGATCATGGACAGCCTGACGCGCTACCACCGCATGCGCGGGTACAACACGCTGTGGGTGCCGGGCACCGACCACGCCGGCATTGCCACGCAGATCGTCGTGGAACGGCAGCTGCAGGACAAGGGCCAGAGCCGCCACGACCTCGGGCGCAAGAACTTCGTCGCCCAGGTGTGGGACTGGAAGGCCACGAGCGGGGCCACCATCACGAACCAGATGCGCCGCATGGGCGACAGCGTCGACTGGAGCCGCGAGTACTTCACGATGGACGAGCGCCTCTCGGCCACCGTCACCGAGACCTTCGTGCGCCTGTTCGACGAAGGCCTGATCTACCGCGGCCAGCGCCTGGTCAGCTGGGACCCGGAGCTGAAGAGCGCCGTGTCCGACCTGGAGGTGGAAAGCGAAGAGGAAGATGGCTTCCTCTGGCACATCGCCTACCCGCTCGAAGACGGCAGCGGCCAGCTGGTGGTGGCCACCACCCGGCCCGAGACGATGCTGGGCGACGTGGCCGTGATGGTGCACCCCGAGGACGAGCGCTACAGCGCGCTGGTCGGCAAGCAGGTGCGCCTGCCGCTGGTCGGCAAGCTGATTCCGGTGATCGCCGACGCCTATGTGGACCGCGAGTTCGGCACCGGTGTGGTGAAGGTGACGCCTGCCCATGACGCCAACGACTACGCGGTGGGCCAGCGCCACGGCCTGCCGGTGGTCGGTGTGCTCGACCTCGACGCGAAGATCAACGACAACGCCCCCGAGGCCTACCGCGGTCTCGACCGCTTCGTCGCGCGCAAGCGCATCGTCGCCGACCTCGACGCCGCCGGCCTGCTGGTGGAAACCAAGAAGCACAGGCTGACGGTGCCGCGCTGCGCGCGCACCGGGCAGGTGGTGGAGCCGATGCTCACCGACCAGTGGTTCGTGGCCGTGAACAAGGCCGGCGCCGACGGCACGAGCATCGCCGAGAAGGCCATCCACGCCGTCGACAGCGGCCAGGTGCGCTTCGTGCCCGAGCAATGGGTGAACACCTACAACCACTGGATGCACAACCTGCAGGACTGGTGCATCAGCCGCCAGCTGTGGTGGGGCCACCAGATCCCGGCCTGGTACGGCACGGGCGGTGAACTGTTCGTGGCGCGTTCCGAGGAAGAAGCCCGCCAGCGCGCTGCGGCCGCCGGCTACACCGGTGCGCTCAAGCGTGACGAGGACGTGCTCGACACCTGGTACAGCAGCGCCCTGGTGCCCTTCAGCACGCTGGGCTGGCCCGCCAAGACCGTCGAACAGGACCTGTTCCTGCCCAGCACCGTGCTCGTCACCGGCTTCGACATCATCTTCTTCTGGGTGGCCCGGATGATCATGATGACGACGCATTTCACCGGCAAGGTGCCGTTCCGGGACGTCTACATCCACGGCCTCGTGCGTGACGCGCAGGGCCACAAGATGAGCAAGAGCGAAGGCAACGTCCTCGACCCGGTCGACCTGATCGACGGCATCGAACTCGGGCCCCTGCTGGACAAGCGCAGCACCGGCCTGCGCAAGCCCGAGACCGCGCCGCGCGTGCGCAAGGAAACGGAGAAGGAATTCCCGCTGGGCATTCCTGCCTTCGGCGCCGACGCCCTGCGCTTCACCATGGCCAGCTACGCCAGCCTGGGCCGCAACATCAACTTCGACACCAAGCGCTGCGAGGGCTACCGCAACTTCTGCAACAAGCTCTGGAACGCCACGCGCTTCGTGCTGATGAACTGCGAAGGCCAGGACTGCGGGCTGAAGGAGCACACCAAGGCCGAATGTGCGCCGCCGGCCTTCGACGACACAGGTCGCGAAACGCGACCTGCGGGGCCCTTCCACGGCTACATGCAGTTCAGCCTGGCCGACCGCTGGATCACCGGCGAACTGCAGCGCGTCGAAGACGCGGTGGCCCGCGGGTTTGCCGACTACCGGCTGGACAACGTGGCAAGCGCGATCTACACGTTCGTGTGGGACGAATACTGCGACTGGTACCTGGAAATCGCCAAGGTGCAGATCGCCCAGGCCACGCAGGATGGCGACGAGGCACGGGCACGCGCGACACGGCGCACGCTCATCCGCACGCTGGAAACGGTGCTGCGGCTGATGCACCCGGTGGCGCCCTTCATCACCGCCGAGCTGTGGGAGACGGTGGCCGTGGTCGCCGGCCGCAAGCCGGCCGGCAGCGAGGTCAGCATCGTCACCGCGGCCTACCCGCAGGCACAGCTGGAAAAGGTCGACCCCGCGGCCGATGCCTGGGTTGGCCAGCTCAAGGCGGTCGTGGCCGAAAGCCGCCGCCTGCGCAGCGAAATGGGCCTGCCGCCGGGTGAACGTGTGCCACTGCTGACCTTCGGCGAAGCCGGCTTCGTGCAGGCGGCCACGCCGTTGCTGCAGGCGCTGGCCAGGCTGTCGGAAGTGCGGATCATCGACGACGAAGCCGCCTTTGCCCAGGCCACCCAGGCCGCCCCCGTGGCGGTGGCCGGGCCGCTGCGCCTGGCACTGCATGTGCAGGTGGACGTGGCCGCGGAGACCGCGCGCCTGGGCAAGGAAATCACGCGGCTGCTGGGCGAAATCGGCAAGGCCGAAAGCAAGCTCGGCAACGAGAGCTTCGTGGCCCGTGCCAAGCCTGCCGTGGTTGAGCAGGAACGTGCGCGCCTGGCCGACTTCAGGCAGACCGTGGCTCGCCTGCAGGACCAGCAGGCGCGTCTGACTGCGGCTGCGTAGCCGCTTCGCCGTCGACCTGCGCCGCGCCCGCGGCTGCGGGCGCGCCGGCGCCCCGCTGGTTCGCTGCCTTCAGCAGCGTGTCGATGCGCCGCGCCACGGCCCAGGCGCTGCGTGAACGTGACTCGCGGGTGGTTGCGGCCACACGCGGCGTGACCTGCAGCGTGTCGATGTGGCTCAGCGGCTTGCCGGCTTCCAGCAGACCAGGCTCCACGCTATCCAGCCAGGCGGCGGCCAGGCGTCCGCCGTTCAGCGCCCGCGCCAGCGCGCGGGCGTCGAACAGCGCCGAGTAGCCCAGGCTGACCAGCACCATGTCGGCCTTGCATTCCTCGAACAGGCGTTCGCTGAAGAGGCCGGTGTAACGCGGATAGAAGTCAAGCAGCACGACCACCGACTCGCAGCCCTGCAGCAGTTCACGCAGACCCACGGGCGGGATGCCGGCACGCTGCCAGGCGGCGTCGCTGCTGTGGATGGCAGGGTCGTAACCCAGCACCGTGGCGCCGAATGCGCCCAGCAGGTTGGCCAGCGGTCGCGACGCCGGCACCAGGCCGACGATGCCCACGGTGGACCCGCCGAGTTCGCGCCCCACGAGCAGGCCTTCGGCACTGACGATCGGTACCCGCCGCAGCAGCTGCAACAAGGCGCCGACGGCAAACTCGGCTTCGGCCAGCGCGCTGGCGCTGGCCGGGCGCACCACCTCGATGCCGGCACGGGCGCAGGCGTCGAGGTCGATGTTCTCAGCGCCCACCGACATCCGCGCCACCAGCTTGAGCTGCCGGGCATGGCGCAGGGCCACAGCATCCAGCGCCACGGATGGCGGCACCACGAGCGCCCGCACACCGGCCAGCGCGTCGCGGAAGGCCAGCGGCTGCTGGGCGAGTTCTGGCGCATAGCGAACGGCGTGGCGGGCGCTCAACCAGGCAAGCACGTCAGCGTCGAAAGGCTCAACGACCAGCACGTCCATCAGAAGTTGCGCAGTAGGGTGAAACTCGTCTCGGAGGTCGCAGGGCGCTCGGGGGATCCTGCAGGGGTGCATGACAGAATGCCGGGGAGAACCCCACAAACGAAGGGCCCCATGCTAGTTCACAAGGCAATCTTCCCTGTCGCCGGCCTCGGCACCCGTTTCCTGCCTGCCACCAAGGCGCAGCCCAAGGAGATGTTGCCCGTCGTCGACAAGCCGCTGATCCAGTATGCCGTCGAGGAAGCCTATGCCGCCGGCGTGCGCGAGATGATCTTCGTCACCGGCCGCCACAAGCGGCCGATCGAAGACCACTTCGACATGACCTACGAGCTCGAGGTGGCGCTCGAGAAGGCCGCCAAGCACGAGTTGCTGGACGTGGTGCGCAGTGTCAAGCCCGATGACATGGAGTGCATCTACGTGCGCCAGCCGCAGGCGCTGGGCCTGGGCCACGCGGTGCTGTGCGGGCAGCGCCTGGTGGGCAATCAGCCCTTTGCCGTGCTGCTGGCCGACGACCTGATGGTGGGCGACCCGCCTGTTCTGAAGCAGATGGTCGACCAGTACAGCGAGTGGCGGGCGTCGATCCTGGCGGTGCAGGAAGTGCCGGCGGAGCACACACGCCGCTACGGCATCGTGGCCGGCACCGAAGTCAACGACCGGCTGATCGACGTGCACCGCATCGTCGAGAAGCCCTCGCCGGAAGAGGCGCCGTCACGCCTGGGTGTGGCCGGCCGCTACATCCTGACACCGGGCGTGTTCCACGAGATTGCCACCCAGCCACGCGGGGTGGGCGGTGAAATCCAGCTCACCGACGGCATTGCTTCACTGCTGCGCCGCGAGAAGGTGTTCGCCTACCGCTACGAAGGCAAGCGCTACGACTGCGGCAGCAAGGAAGGTTTCCTCGAAGCCAACGTCGAACTCGCGCTCAAGCACAAGCAGCTCGGCCCCGGCTTCCGCGACTACCTCAGAAGCCTGGAGCTTTAGTCACAAGCGTCCCGCCGCGGCACCGGCTCCCGGGGGTCGCTCGCACCAGCGAGCTTGCGGGGCCTCACCTCCTGCGGAGGATGTGGATGAAGTCGCTGCCGCTGGTCGTCTGTTCGACGAGTTCATTGCCGGTCTGCCGCGCAAAGGCCTGGAAGTCGCGGGTCGAACCGGGGTCGGTGGAAACGATGCGAAGCGTCTCACCGGCCACCATGTCGGCCAGGGCCTTCTTGGCCTTCAGGATGGGCAGCGGGCAATTCAGGCCGCGGGCGTCGAGCTCTTTGGGTGTGTCCATGGCGCCGATTTTAGGCGCGCTCGATGAATTGCGGTTCGATGCCACGGCCTCGCAGCCAGTCGGCCAGCGCGTGGCCGGTGCCCGCCTGCCAGCAGCGCAGGTCGGGCGGGTCGAACAGCTTGTATTCCGCCAGCTCGGGCGACAGCCGAACCTCACCCGCCGCACGCACGTGGTAGGCAATGATCACCTGGTTCATGCGCTGGAATTCGTAGACGCCGATGAGCGCGACGGATTCGGCGACGAGCGCGGTTTCCTCGAGCACTTCGCGGGCTATGCCGGCTTCGGCCGATTCACCGGCTTCCATGAAGCCCGTGATCAGCGCGAACATGCGGCCCGGCCAGGCGGCATTGCGCGCCAGCAGCACCTGGCCGCCGCGGTCGGTGCATTCCACCACCGCCGCCAGCACGGGCGTCGGGTTGTTCCAGTGCGTCCAGCCGCAGGCGGGGCAGCGCAGTCGGGCCTTGGGGCCGCCGTCTTCTTCGCGCACCAGGGACTGCAGCGCCATGCCGCAGGCCAGGCAGAAACGCGGCTCCTGGCCTGCGCTCACGCGGGAAAGATCCCGGTCGACAGATAGCGGTCGCCGCGGTCGCAGACGATGAAGACGATCGTGGCGTTTTCCAGCGTACGCGCCAATTGCAGCGCTGCCCAGCAGGCGCCCGCGGCCGACGGGCCGCAGAACAGCCCTTCCTCGCGCGCCAGGCGGCGCGCCATGTCCTCGGCGTCGGCCTGGGTCACGAGCATCAGTTCGTCGACGCGGCTGGCGTCGTAGATCTTCGGCAGGTAATCCTCGGGCCACTTGCGGATGCCAGGGATGCGCGAGCCTTCGCTGGGCTGGGCACCGACGATGCGCACGGCGGGGTTCTGCGCCTTCAGGTAGCGAGATACGCCCGTGATGGTGCCGGTGGTGCCCATGGCACTGACGAAGTGCGTGACGCGGCCCTGGGTGTCCTGCCAGATCTCGGGGCCGGTGGCGTCGAAATGAGCCTGCGGGTTGTCGGCGTTGGCAAACTGGTCGAGCACCCTGCCCTTGCCATCGCGCTGCATCTGCTCGGCCAGGTCGCGGGCGTATTCCATGCCGCCCGAGCGTGGTGTCAGCACGAGTTCGGCTCCGAAGGCCTTCATCGTCTGGGCACGCTCGATCGACAGGTCCTCCGGCATGATCAGCACCATGCGGTAGCCGCGGATCGCCGCGGCCATGGCCAGCGCGATGCCGGTGTTGCCCGAGGTGGCCTCGATCAGGGTGTCACCGGGGCGTATCTCGCCGCGCGCCTCGGCGCCGCGGATCATGCCGATGGCCGGTCGGTCTTTCACCGAGCCGGCCGGGTTGTTGCCTTCCAGCTTGCCCAGCACCACGTTGCCGCGGCGTTCGGCCTCTGCGGCCACGCGCTGCATGCGCACAAGCGGAGTGCGGCCGATGGCGTCTTCCAGCGTCGGATAGTTCTGCATGCGCGCATTGTGGCAGCGCCGCCCGTGCCGCGGCATGGGCGGGATGCGGGCCCATGCGATACTGCGCTCCCCGCGGTGAAGGCCTCGGGGCCATTGCCCGCGTGACGAAATCGGTAGACGTAGCGGATTCAAAATCCGCCGCCGCAAGGCGTGCCAGTTCGAGTCTGGCCGCGGGCACCACAGCCGGCGATCCAAGCCTGCAACACGCCAGACCCGCCTGACCTGTCGGGCCCCTCGCCCCCCATCGATGCCGCCGCTGCCGCCCGTTACCAAAGCCATCATGTTGATCTGCACGGCGGTCTTCTGCCTGCAGTTCATTCTTCCCCTAGACCGGTGGCTGGCACTCTGGCCCTTGTCGACAGGGCTGTTTGCACCCTGGCAGATGCTGACCTATGGCCTGCTGCACGGCGGCATGTTCCATCTGTTCTTCAACATGCTCGGGCTGTGGATGTTCGGCTCCGAACTGGAACGGCTCTGGGGCCCCAAGCGCTACATCCACTTCCTGATTGCCGGCGTCCTGGCGGCCGCCGTCGCGCAGCTGGCAGTCACGGCCATGACGGGCTCGATGGCGCCGACAGTGGGCGCCTCGGGCGGCCTCTTCGCGCTGCTGCTGGCCTTCGGCATGCTGTTCCCCGACCGCATCATCATGCCGCTGTTCCCGCCCATCCCGATGAAGGCACGCACCTTCGTGATCGTGTTCGGGGCCATCGAACTGGTGCTGGGTTACATCGACCGCAGCGGGGTGGCGCACTTCGCCCATCTCGGCGGCATGGTGGGCGGCTATCTGATGATCCGCTACTGGCGCAAGCAGCCGCCGTTCGGTTCGAACAGGCGCTGACCGCCAGGCGCGGTCACCAGGGGCAATGCCCCTGCCGGCGCCAGGGCTGCGGGAACGTTTCATGCTGCGGACTTGGCTTTACCGCCGCCAGGAGCCCGCGCCATGCCCAAGCAGAAACCAGGTCTGAAGTTCTGTGCGTCTGCCGTGCTGGCGGCATTCTCTGCGGCACCGGCACTGACGTCCGCATTCACACCTGCACTTGCGGCCGACAGGGCCCAGCCGAGTGCCATCGAGACCCAGTCACGGGCCCTGCAGCGGGCCAGCGAAAGTGTGCTCGGCCTGCGCACCCAGGCGCTGGCCGACGCGCGGTCGCTGGCCACGCTGGGCCGCGAACGTGCAGGCTCGGGCGTGCTCATCGGCCGCGACGGCCTGGTGCTGACCATCGGCTACCTGGTCCTCGAAGCCGACCAGGTCGAGCTCAGCACCCACGACGGGCGCCGCATTCCAGCCCGGGTGGTGGCCTACGACCTGGCCACCGGCCTGGGCCTGGTGCAGGCGCTGGCCCCGCTGGGCCTGGAGCCCGCGCCACTGGGCGAAGCCACCCGCCCGAGCCTGCGCGAACCCCTGCTCGTCGCCAGCGGCGGCGAACGTGGCGAAGTGGGGATGGCCGCGCTCGCCAGCCGCCGCCCGTTCTCGGCCTACTGGGAATACCACCTCGACGCTGCCCTCTTCACCGCGCCGCCGCGTCGCGACCACGCCGGCGCAGGGCTCTTCAACAGTCAGGGTGAACTGGTCGGCGTGGGTTCGCTCATGGTGGCCGACGCTGCCGAACCCGGCACGCCGCAACAGCCCGGCAATCTGTTCGTGCCCGTCGACCTGCTCAAGCCGGTACTGGCCGAACTGCTGGAGCAAGGCCGGTCGCGCGCCAGCCTGCGTGCCTGGCTGGGAGTGAACTGCGTGGAGGCCGATGGCGAGGTGCGCGTGATGCGGGTCGCCGACGACAGCCCCGCCGACGTCGCCGGTCTGCAACGTGGTGACCGCATCGTCGCCATCGACGGCCAGCCCGTGGCCGCGCTGGCCATGCTGTGGAAGACGCTGTGGGCCACCCAGCCCCCAGAGCGCGACGTGCGCCTGGACATCCAGCGCGAAGGCCGGTCGATGGCGGTCATCGTGCACGCCGTGGACCGCGCCTGGACACTGCGCCGTTCAGAAGGCATCTGACACTGCTCAGGTGCCGCGCAGGCCTTCGAGCACGGTGGGATAAAGCAGGCGCAAACCCAGCTCGCGTTTGAGCCGCTGGTTGCCGAGGCGGCGCGATTCGCTCATGAAGCTGAGCAGCATCGGGCTCAACTGGTCCCTGGCCTGCGCCCGGGTGATGCGCGGCGGGCGCGGCAGGCCGCAGAGATCGGCGGCCAGGTCGAAGTAGCCACCCATCGTCAGTTCGGTGTCGTCGCAGGCATGCACCACGCGCTGCGGCAGGCCGCGCTGGATCGCGGCCACGCAGGCCCGTGCCAGGTCGTCGGCATGGATGTGGTTGGTGTAGACATCGTCACCCGGTACCAGAACGGGCGTGCCGCGCAACAGCCGCTCGCGCGGGTGGCCACCGGCGCGGTCGGCGGCGTAAATGCCCGGGATGCGCAGCACGCTGACCCGCGCCCCGCTGAGGCGGCCGTAGTCACGCACCAGGGTTTCGGCAGCGACGCGGCGGCGGGCACGGTCGGTGGCTGGGGCGACAGGGCGTGTCTCGTCGAAAGCCGCGCCCGCGCAGTCCCCGTAGACGCCAGTCGTGCTGCCATAGACCAGCCGTTGCGGGCTGGCACCGCTGCGCAGCAGGGCCTGCAACAAGGCGGCGGTGCGCGGGTCGCCTGCGCCATGCGAGGGCGGCGGGGCCAGGTGCAGCACGGCCTGGGCCAGTCGGGCCAGGCCCGACAGGCGCGGCAGGCTCGCCGGCTCGTCCAGGTTGCCCAGCACCGGCACTGCGCCAGCACGGCGCAGTTCGGCCATGCGGGCAGGGCTGGACGTCAGGGCCAGCACACGCCAGCGCGGGCGCACGAGCCGCAGAACGCGCATGCCGACGTCGCCGCAGCCGATGATCAACAGGGTGAAGGGCTTGGACATGCAGGCAGCATGGGGCATGGGATGGGTCGGCAGTCGCCGCCGGGATGGGCGGGCACAATCGGCATACCAGTTTACGCACGCCACCATGAGCTTCACGATCACTCTGCAACCCGCCCAGCGCAGCTTCGATGTCGCGCGCGACGAGGCCATCCTGCCGGCCGCCATCCGCCAGGGCATCGGCCTGCCCTACGGCTGCCGTGATGGCGCTTGCGGCTCCTGCAAGAGCCGTTTGCTCGAAGGCCGCGTGATCCACGGCGCCCATCAGCTGAAGGCCCTGTCGGTGGCTGAAGAAGAGGCAGGCTACATCCTCACCTGTTGCGCCACGCCGCAGACCGACTGCGTGGTGGAAGCCCGCAGCGTGCCCGGCGCCGGCGAATACCCGGTGCTGAAGCTGCCCAGCCGCGTGCTCAGCATCACCCGGCCGAGCGCCGACGTGGCCGTGCTTCGGCTGCAGCTGCCAGCCAACCAGAACCTTCAGTACCGCGCCGGCCAGTATGTCGAATTCATCCTGCAGGGCGGCGCGCGGCGCAGCTACAGCATGGCCAATGCGCCGCATCTGCTGGGCAGCCCGCCGGCGATCGAACTGCATGTGCGCCACATGCCTGGCGGGCGCTTCACCGACCATGTCTTCGGCGCGATGAAGGAAAAGGACATCCTGCGCATGGAAGGCCCCTTCGGCAGCTTCTTCCTGCGTGAGGAGTCGGTCAAGCCCTTGGTGCTTCTGGCCAGCGGCACGGGCTTTGCGCCGATCAAGGCCATCATCGAACACATGCAACACAAGGCCATCACGCGGCCTGCAGTGCTGTACTGGGGCGCGCGGCGCCCTGCCGACCTGTACCTGCACGACTGGGCGTTGCAGGCCGCAACCGAGATGACCAATCTGCGCTACGTGCCGGTGGTGTCGGAAGCGGCGCCCGAAGACGATTGGCACGGCCGCACGGGTTTCGTGCATCAGGCGGTGATGCAGGACTTTCCCGACCTGTCGGGGCTGCAGGTGTATGCCTGCGGCGCCCCGGTGATGGTGGAATCGGCCGAGCGCGATTTCGTCGCGCAATGCGGCTTGCCACGCGAAGAGTTCTACGCCGACGCCTTCACGTCCGAAGCCGACAAGGTCTCGCCTGCCTGAGCAGGCCAGGCCTCAGGGGCCTCGGCCCTTGAGGATCACTTCGGCTTGGGTGCTGGTGCCGGGGCGGGCGCAGCACGGCGAGCGGCAGGTGCCGGCGCCTTGGTGGCTGGCGCAGGCGCAGGGGCAGGCGTGGCCGCACGCGGGGCTGAGGTGGGTGCACCGGTCTGGTTGCCGTCCACGCCGAGCCTGCCGCCGGTGCCGAGGCCACCCTTGACGGTCTGCGCCTTGTAGTTGCGCAGGGCCTTGATCATCTGGTTGTACGAATCGGCGAAGGCCGTCACGATGACCTTGCCTTGAGGGGTCTTGGCATAGCCACCGCCGCCAGCGCCCAGGCCGCTACCAAAAGCCGCGCCGAAGATACCGAAGTCCATGTTCCCCGCCGTGCCTTCGGCCGCCGAGATCTGCACGCCGGAACGGTTGTCGACGAGCAGCAGCGTCGTCGATGCTTCGTTCTTGCTCATGCTGCCGGCCACTGCGCCGGCCACCGCGCCGATCACGCCGAAGCCCGATGCGATGCCCGCGGCAGCGCCGCCGGTTTTGCCCGAGAACTGGATGCTCGGGCTCATCGTGTAGTCGGCCGCGACCATCTGTCCCTGGCCGAAGCTGCTGCCTCCGCGCATTTCGCCGCTCTGCTGCAGTTCACGTTCACGCATCATGTTGTTCATGGCGCGGCCGCGCTCGACCACGACAAAACAGTTGCTCTGCTGGATCATCATCCGCAGCACCGGCAGCGTGGAGCCAAGCTGGTATTCGCGCAGCTGGAAGTACCAGGGCGCATTGACGTCCTCTTCCATGGCCAGCGTGCCCAGGCTCTCGGTGCACTTCTCGAGCGCGCTGTTGGCGTTGTCAGTGGTCGCACCACCCGCCGCGCCGGTGACCGTGCCTTTGTTCTCGCCCATCTTCGGCGCGGTGGCCATGCAGCCGGCCAGGCCTGCCACGGCCGCAGACAGTGCGGCCAGGCGCAGCATGCGCGCACCCGTGCCGGCTTCGGTGGCCGCTGCCAGGGGGTTCGACGAGTGAATCGAAGTGCGAGGGGCCATGCTGTTCTCCCAGTGGTGGTTGCCAAGCGATGCAGCCCTCTCCCAAAGAAGGTGCTCGTAACCAAACGAACGGATGATAGCCACCTAGCCTGTCGTCCCCAAGGCCCCCGAAACGGGGCCGGGGCTCGACGCGTGATGGTTTACTCGCCCAGGTAGGCCGCCCGCACCTTCGGGTCGTTGAGCAGGGCCTTGGCCTCGCCGCTCATCGTGATCTCGCCGGAGTCCATCACGTAGCCGCGGTTGGCCAGGCCCAGGGCGCGGCTGGCGTTCTGCTCGACCAGCAGCACCGTGGTGCCACGCTTGTGGATGTCGTTCACGACCTCGAAGATCTTGTCGACCATGATCGGGCTCAGGCCCATGCTGGGTTCGTCGAGCAGCAGCACCTTCGGGCGGGCCATGAGCGCGCGGCCCATCGCCAGCATCTGCTGTTCACCGCCGCTCATGGTGCCGGCGAGCTGGGCGCGGCGTTCCTTCAGGCGCGGAAAGAGCTCGAAGACCTTGTCGATGTCGGCGTCGATCTCGTTGTCGTTGCGGACGAAGGCGCCCATCTGCAGGTTTTCGGTGATCGTCATGCGCGTGAAGGTGCCGCGGCCTTCCGGCACCATCACCAGGCCCTGGCGGACCATGTCCCAGGCACCCTGCCCCTTGATCGAACGGCCCAGGTATTCGATCGTGCCGTCGGCCACCGCCTGCGTGCCGGTGACCGCTTTCAGCGTCGTCGTCTTGCCGGCACCGTTGGCACCGATCAGGCTGACGAGCTCACCTTCGAAAACCTCGAAGCTGACCCCCTTGACGGCCTGGATGCCGCCGTAGGCGACCTTCAGACCCGAGACTCTCAACATGCATGCTGCCATCGCTTGCTTTCCGGGGTCGATTCAATGCTGACCGGCGCCCAGATAGGCCTCGATCACCTTTTCGTTCTTCACGACTTCCGCCGGCGTGCCTTCGGCGATCTGCTTGCCGTAGTCGAGCACGGTCATGCGGTCGCACAGGCCCATCACCAGCTTCACGTCGTGCTCGATGAGCAGGATCGTGCGGCCATCCTTGCGGATGCGGTCGATCAGCTCACGCAGCACCACCTTTTCGGTGGCGTTCATGCCGGCAGCCGGCTCGTCCAGGGCAATCAACTTGGGGTCGGTGGCCAGAGCGCGGGCGATCTCCAAGCGGCGCTGGTCGCCGTAGCTCAGCGTGCGGGCGCGAAAATCAGCGTAGCGACCGATGCCCACGTAGTCCAGCAATTCCTGGGCGCGCTGGGCGATGGCGGCTTCTTCGGCCTTGAAGCCAGGGGTGCGAAAGACGGCGCCCAGCAGCCCCGACTTCGTGCGCACATGGCGGCCCACCATCACGTTTTCCAGCGCCGTCATCTCGGCAAACAGGCGGATGTTCTGGAAGGTCCGCGCGATCCCCTGCTTGGCCACTTCGTGCACGGCACTGGGCTTGTAGGGCTGGCCGCCAAGTTCGAAGCTGCCGCTGTCGGGCGTGTACAAGCCGGTGATGACGTTGAAGAAGGTGGTCTTGCCGGCACCGTTGGGGCCGATCAGGCCATAGACCTGCCCCGACTCGATCTTGAGGCCGACATCCGACAACGCCTGCAGGCCGCCGAAACGCTTGCTGACGCCCTGGACATGCAGGACTGTGCTCATGCCTTGCTCCCGCTCGCTGCCACGGGCGCTGCCGCAGCCTTGCCGTGCTCACGCGCCGGCCACAGGCCGCGTGGGCGCAGCAGCATGATCGAGATCATGGCCAGGGCGATGAGCAGCTGGCGCAGGATCGACGCGTCGAGGCGGCCGTCGGTCATCTGTTGCAGCGGCCCGGCCACATAACGCAGCACCTCGGGCAAGGCGGCCAGCAGCACCGCGCCCAGGATCACGCCTGGCAAGTGGCCCATGCCGCCCAGCACCACCATGGCCACGATCATGATGCTTTCCTGCAGGCTGAACGATTCCGGCGAAACGAAACCCTGGAACGACGCGAACATGGCACCAGCGACGCCACCAAACGTGGCACCCATGCCGAAGGCCAGCAGCTTCATGTTGCGGGTGTTGATGCCCATGGCCTTGGCGGCGATCTCGTCTTCGCGGATGGCCATCCAGGCGCGGCCGATGCGGCTCAGCTCGAGCCGGTGGCAGATGACGACGCTGACGACGACCAGCACCAGGAACAGGTAGTAGTACAGCGTGACCGAAGGAATGACGAAACCGCCGATCTCCAGGCGTTTGCCGAAATCCATGCCGAAGAAGCTGAGCGAATCGATACGGTCCAGCCCGCGCGGCCCATTGGTGATGTTGATCGGGTGTTCGAGGTTGTTCATGAACACGCGAATGATTTCGCCGAAACCCAGCGTGACGATGGCCAGGTAGTCGCCCCGCAGCTTCAGCACCGGTGTCCCCAGCAGCACCCCGGCGGTGGCAGCCAGGCCTGCGGCCAGCGGAATGACCAGCCAGATGGGTGAGTGCAGGCCGTTCGGGAAGGCCGCAGCGATCCAGGCGAAGTTCTCGCTCAGGTGCGGGCTGGCCAGCAGCGCGTACATGTAGGCGCCGACGGCGTAGAAGGCCACGAAGCCCAGATCGAGAAGACCGGCATAGCCCACCACGATGTTCAGGCCCAGGGCCAGCAGCACGTACAGCATGGCCAGCGCCAGGATGCGCACCCAGCCGGCACCCAGGCCACCGGCCTGCATGAGCAGCGGCAGTGCCATCAGGCCGATGGCGCACAACACGAAGACGATGATCTTGTTCTGCATGGTCTGTGCCTCAGGCCCGGTCGGCCACACGTTCGCCCAGCAGCCCCTGCGGCCGCAGCGTCAGCACCAGGATGAGTGCGACGAAGGCAAAGATGTCGGCGTAGTGGCTGCCCAGGATTCCACCTGTCAGCGCACCCAGGTAGCCGGCGCCGAGCGCTTCCACCAGCCCCAGCAGGATGCCGCCCACGACCGCACCAGCCAGGTTGCCGATACCGCCCAGCACCGCCGCGGTGAAGGCCTTGAGGCCCGGCAGGAAGCCCATCGAATGCTGGACCGTGCCGTAGTTGGCCGCCCACATGATGCCGGCCACCGCGGCCAGAGCCGCGCCGATGACGAAGGTGGCCGAGATCACCATGTCGGGCTTCACGCCCATCAGGGCGGCCACACGCGGGTTCTCGGCGGTTGCGCGCATGGCGCGGCCGAGCTTGGTCTTGTTCACCAGGTACATCAACCCAGCCAGGATGACCGCCGTCAGGCCCAGGATCAGGCACTGCGTGACGCTGATGACGGGCCCGCCCAGATTGATGGGCTCGGTGGGCAGCAGCAGCGGGTAGGGCTTGGGGTTGGGCTTCCAGATGATCATGGCCAGCGTCTGCAGCAGCAGGCTCATGCCCATGGCCGTGATCAGGGGTGCCAGCCTCGGAGCATTGCGCAGCGGCCGGTAGGCCAGCTTCTCGATGCTGAAGTTCAGCGCCGCGCAGACCGTGATGGCACAGGCCACCGAGATCAGCATCAGGAACCAGCCAGGGATGCCGCTTTCGGCCATGGCCGTGACGACGGTCCAGCTGACCAGGGCGCCAACCATCAGCACCTCGCCGTGTGCGAAGTTGATGAGGTTGATGATGCCGTAGACCATGGTGTAACCCAAGGCCACCAGGGCATACATGCTGCCGAGCACCAGACCGTTGATGATCTGCTGGAAGAATGTTTCCATCGAGAAGAAGGCTCCTGAGTCACTGCGTGCTTGTCTGCAGGCACAGGCCATGCAAGAAGCTGGCCGGCCTTCCGTGCGGCGCGATTCTAGGCGGCGCCCTCGACCAGCCGTTGTGGGACTTACCTACCCCCGGCCCGAACCCTTGGCTTCGGCATTCAGCGCGCGCAGTTCCGTCAGGCGCTCGCCGATGCGCAGTTCGAGCCCGCGGGGCGCGGGTTCGTAGAACTGGCGGCCGGTCAAGCCTTCAGGGAGATAGTCGACACCAGCGGCAAACGCGCCGGGCTCGTCGTGCGCATAACGGTAGCCGGCGCCGTGCCCCAGGTCCTTCATCAGCCGCGTCGGCGCATTGCGCAGGTGTGCCGGCACGGGCCGTGTGCCGTCGCCCTGCACCAAGGCGCGCACGCTGTTCCAGGCCGTGTAGACCGCGTTGGACTTTGGCGCCATGGCCAGGAACACCGCGGCCTCGGCCAGGGCGAGTTCGCCTTCGGGTGAACCCAGCCGTTCGTAGACCTCGGCCGCGTCCAGTGCCAGGCGTAGCGCACGGGGGTCGGCCAGACCGATGTCTTCACAGGCCATGCGGACCAGGCGGCGGGCCATGTAGCGCGGGTCCATGCCACCGTCGAGCATGCGCGCCAGCCAGTACAGCGTGCCGTCGGGGTCGCTGCCGCGCACCGACTTGTGCAGCGCCGAGATCTGGTCGTAGAAGACATCGCCGCCCTTGTCGCTGCGCCTGAGCATCTGGCCCAGGGTCTGCTCGAGCCGGGTTTCGTCGAGCTCCGCGGCGCCAGGATGCGCTGCCACCAGGTTCTCGTAGGCGTTGAGCAAACGCCGGGCGTCGCCGTCGGCGTGGGCCAGCAGCTGCGTGCGTGCGCCTGCGCTCAAGGGCGGCGCCGCCAGCAGGGCCTGGCCACGGGTCAGCAGTTCGGCCAATTCATCGTCGGCCAGCGACTGCAGCACATGCACGCTGGCCCGCGACAGGAGTGCGGCATTGACCTCGAACGACGGGTTCTCGGTGGTCGCACCGATGAAGCTGAACAGCCCCGACTCGACATGCGGCAGGAACGCGTCCTGCTGCGCCTTGTTGAAGCGGTGCACCTCGTCGACGAAGACCACCGTCGCGCGGCCGGCCTGCTGCAACGCGCGCGCCTGCTCGACCGCTTCGCGGATGTCCTTCACACCCGCGAGCACGGCCGACAGGGTGATGAAGTGCGCCTCGGTGGCACCGGCCAGCAGCCGCGCCAGCGTGGTCTTGCCGACGCCCGGTGGGCCCCAGAGGATGATCGACGGCAGCCGCCGTGTACTGAAGGCCAGATGCAGCGGCCGCCCTGGCGCCAGCAGGTGGCGCTGCCCCACCACGTCCTGCAACTGCTTCGGCCGCAGCCGTTCGGCCAGGGGCGGCAGGCCGCCCGGCGACGGCGGCTCGCCCTCGAACAGGCTGTCCTGCATGGGCGCGGGAAGCTACTGTTCGATGACGTCGGCGCCGGCCGGCGGCACGAAACGGAAGCGGTCGGCGGCAATCACGGCGTTCGGCGCAAAGGCTGCGAAGCGCAGCAGCGACCGCTGGCCGAAGCTGTCGAGGATCTCGACCGCTGCGAGCTCCCGGCCCTTGAAGCCCACGCGCATGCTCTGGAACGCACCGTCCTTGGCCTTCGGCGTGGCCAGCGCCCACTCCAGGCCATCGGCCGCAGGCGCGTTGCTCAGCACGAAATCGGCTTCCAGCGATGCACCAGCCAGCAGCGCTGCCGGCGTAGCCCCCAGCGCCTTGCCAATGGCCCGCGAGCTGGCCTGGTTCAGGTCGGTGTCGAAGATCCAGACCTTCTGGCCGTCGGCCACGATGAGTTGTTCGAACGGCTTGGTATAGGCAAACCGGAAGCGGTCCGGCCGCACGAATTCGAAGTCGCCGCTGGACGTTTTCTTGCGCACGCCATCGGCAGCGGTCACCGTTTGCGTGAAGGCGGCCTTGCCCGACTTCACGTCGCGCACGAACTCACGCAGCGTGCCCACGGCGTCGGCATGGGCCAGGCCAGAGCTGGCCATCAGGCCGAGAAAGAGGCTGAGGGATAGGCTGAGCGAAAGGCCCAGGGCCGGGCTCCAGGACCGGACAGGCTTGAAAGTGAAGTTCATTCGTCTCGTTTCGGGACAAGGATGTCCCGGTTGCCGTTGTGCCCCATGCCTGATACGACTCCCTGCAGCTCCATTTGTTCCAGCAACCTCGCGGCCCGGTTGTAGCCGATGCGCAGGTGGCGCTGCACCAGCGAGATGCTGGCCTTGCGGTGCTGCAGCACGATGGCAACGGCCTGGTCGTACAGCGCGTTGCTTTCGCCGCCAGGGCCGATGTCGCCACCGCCACCACCCCCCAGTGCGGCATCGGCCTCGCCGCCTTCAAGGGTGCCGCCTTCGAGGATGCCTTCGATGTAGTTGGGCTCGCCCTGGGTCTTCAGGTAGCTGACGACACGATGCACCTCTTCGTCGCTGACGAAAGCGCCGTGCACCCGCACCGGCAGGCCGCCACCGGGCGTCAGGTAGAGCATGTCGCCCTGACCCAGCAGCGCTTCGGCGCCCATCTGGTCCAGGATCGTGCGGCTGTCGATCTTGCTGCTGACCTGGAAGCTCAGGCGCGTCGGGATGTTGGCCTTGATCAGGCCCGTGATCACGTCGACGCTGGGCCGCTGCGTCGCCAGGATCAGGTGAATTCCGGCGGCACGCGCCTTCTGCGCCAGGCGGGCGATGAGTTCCTCGATCTTCTTGCCCACCACCATCATCAGGTCGGCAAGTTCGTCGATCACGATCACCACATGCGGCAGCCGCTCCAGCGGTTCGGGCGCGTCGGGCGTCAGACTGAAAGGGTTGCCGATCTTTTCGCCGCGCTCCTCGCTTTCGCCGATCTTCTTGTTGTAGCCACCCAGGTTGCGTACGCCCAGCTTGCTCATCAGCTTGTAACGGCGTTCCATCTCGCCCACTGCCCAGTTCAGGGCGTTGGCGGCCTGCTTCATGTCGGTGACCACGGGCGCCAGCAGGTGCGGGATGCCTTCGTAGACGCTCATCTCGAGCATCTTCGGGTCGATGAGGATGAGCCGTACATCGCGCGCCTCGGCCTTGTAGAGCAGGCTCAGGATCATCGCGTTGATGCCCACGCTCTTGCCCGAACCGGTGGTGCCGGCCACCAGGCAGTGAGGCATCTTCGCCAGGTCGGCCACCACCGGGTTGCCGACGATGTCCTTGCCCAGTCCCATCGTCAGCATCGACGCAGCCTGGTTGTAGACGTCGGAACCCAGGATCTCGCTCAGCCTGATGGTCTGGCGGCGTGCGTTGGGCAGTTCCAGGGCCATGGTGTTCTTGCCCGGGATCACCTCGACGACGCGGATGCTCACCAGCGACAGCGAACGCGCCAGGTCCTTCGCCAGGTTCACCACCTGCCCGCCCTTCACACCCGTGGCGGGCTCGATCTCGTAACGCGTGATCACGGGGCCAGGTGAAGCCGCCACCACGCGCACTTCGACGCCGAAGTCCTTCAGCTTCTTTTCGATCAGCCGGCTCGTCATCTCCAGTGACTCGGGGGTGACGGTCTGCTCGCGATTGCGGGCGGTGTCCACGCCGTCCAGCAGGTCCACCTGAGGCAGCCGGGTCTGCACGAGTTCGGCAAACAGCGGCTTCTGCCGTTCCTTGATGACACGTTGCGACGGCTGGATCTCGGGTGCCGCCGATGCGATGACGATGGGCGCATGCAAGGGTGCATCGTCGGCGTCGGCGCGCAGTTCATCGACCTCCAGCTCGCGCTCGCGCAAGGCCTGCTCGCCGATGCGGCGGTCTTCCTGTTGTTCGATCTGGCCCTGGCGGCGTTCGCGCAGGCGGTCGAGCCTTTCACCGATGGTGTCGGCCAAGGCTACCCAGGAAAAGCGGAGCGCCAGTCCCATGCCGATGACGAGCAGGGCGATCCACAACACGCCCGAGCCAGCAAAGCCCAGCCAGCGCATCGACAGCGGGCCCAGCAGATGACCGAGCACGCCACCGGCATGCCCAGGCAACAGCGTTTCCCAGCGATACAGGCGCGTCCATTCCAGTGCCGTGCTGGCCCCCAGCAGCAGCGCCAGCCCCAGCCAGAAAGCCCAGCGCGGCCAGGCCGGGGCCGGGGCCGGGGGGGTGGCGTCATCGGCGGGGCGCAGCAGCCGAGCCAGGCCGCCGAGCCAGGCGCGCAGCCCCACCGGCACCAGCCACCAGGCCGAAAAGCCCAGCAGGAAATACGACAGATCGGCCACCCGAGCCCCGAGCAGGCCGACCTGGTTACGGATGCTTTCGCCGGTGCCCGATGTCGTGAAGCCCGGGTCGGCCGGGCTGTGGCTGAGCATCGCCAGGGTGAACAGCAGCCAGCCGATGGCTGCAGCCACCAGGCCGACCTGACGGCGCCACAAGGGCGGCGACCCGAGGGCATTTGTTTCTGGCGCAGGCGCGAAGCCCTCGCCGCGCATGGCACCCAGCGGAAAACTCATGGCGACGATTGTGGCCGAAGCTCAGCGCTGCGGGCCGTGTCGCCCGGGCGCCCGAGGTCAGTCGTTTTGCAGCCGTTCCTTGATGACGACCCAGCCGTTGTCCTGGGTCTCGATCACGCCACGCTCTTCCAGGTCCTTCATCACCCGGCTGACCATCTCGCGCGAGGCACCCACCACCTTGGCCATGTCCTGGCGGCTGACCTTGTGGCGAATGGTCTTGACACCTTCCACCTCTTCGGCCATGTCCAGCAGCGTGCGGGCGACGCGGCCGTAGACGTCGAGTAGAGCCAGCGACTCGATCTGCCGGTCGGCATTGCGCAGGCGCTTGACGAGGCCGCGCATGATGCCGTAGCTGAGCGTGCTGTTCTCGGGCAGGCAGCGAGCGAAATCGGCGCGAGCGAGCACGAGCATGTCGGTCTGGATTTCGGCGCGCACCGTCGCCGAATGGGGTTCGTTGTCGATGAGACTCATCTCGCCGACGTAGTCGCCGCTTTCCAGCACCGCCAGGATGACTTCACGACCGCGTGTGTCGGCCGTCAGGACCCGGGCACGGCCGTTCAGCAGGATGAACAGTGCATTGCTCTTGCGGCCCTGTTCCACCACCAGTTCTCCGCGACGGAAACGCCGCTTTACAACGCTGTCGGCGATGGCCTGGGCCTGTTCGGCGGTGAGCATCGAGAACAGGGGTACACGGCGGATCAGATCCAGGTTGGACAGCATCGACATCGACAGGCTCCTCTTGTTGTTGCCTTTTTGTATGCCCGTTGCCAGGCTGTTCATGCAGCGGCCGTTGCCAGGCCGGGTCTGCAAGAATCGCGCTATTGTGCCGATTGGGGGACTTGCGGCGGATCCCAAGCAACCCGATCTGCCCCTGACGTGGGATTGACGCGACGAATCCACCCCGCGGCAGACCCCAAAACCATCCCAAAGAACATGCCATGAGCTCGACCAGCAACCACGCCCGCGTTCTCATCCTCGGTTCCGGCCCGGCCGGCTACACCGCCGCGCTGTACGCCGCTCGCGCCAACCTGCAGCCGATGCTGATCACCGGGATCGCCCAGGGAGGGCAGTTGATGACGACGACCGAAGTCGACAACTGGCCGGCCGACGTCGACGGCGTCCAGGGCCCGGCACTGATGGAGCGCTTCCTGAAGCACGCCGAGCGCTTCAACACGAAGGTCGTCTTCGACCACATCCACACCGTCGACTTCAGCAGCCGTCCGTTCACGCTGACCGGCGATTCCGGCACCTACACCTGCGACGCCCTGGTCATCGCCACCGGCGCCAGCGCCAAGTACCTGGGCCTGCCCAGCGAACAGGCCTTCATGGGCCGCGGCGTCAGCGGCTGCGCCACCTGCGACGGCTTCTTCTATCGCAACCAGGAAGTCTGCGTGGTCGGCGGCGGCAACACGGCCGTGGAAGAAGCGCTGTATCTGTCGAACATCGCCAGCAAGGTGCACCTGATCCACCGCCGCGACAAATTCCGCGCCGAGGCCGTGATGATCGACAAGGTCATGACCAAGGTCGCGTCCGGAAAGATCGAACTGCACCTGTTCCAGACCCTGGACGAAGTGCTGGGCGACAGCAGCGGCGTGACCGGCGTGCGCCTGCGCCAGGTGCAGGGCGGCGCCACGCGCGATCTGCCGGTAGGCGGCTGCTTCATTGCCATCGGCCATCAGCCCAACACCGACATCTTCAAGGGCCAGCTCGAGATGAAGGACGGCTACATCGTCACCCGTACCGGCCTGGACGGCATGGCCACGATGACCAGCGTGCCCGGCGTCTTTGCTGCCGGCGACGTGCAGGACCACATCTACCGCCAGGCCATCACGAGCGCCGGCACGGGCTGCATGGCGGCGCTGGATGCGCAACGTTTCCTCGAACAGGAAGCCGGCTGACGAGCGCAGCCGGACGAAACATCGCCAGAAGCGCGCTATACTCGCGGGCTTTGCCGCAAGTCACGCGACTGCGGCAGTCGTCCAACCTAACCCAAGAACGCTCCAGCGGGTGTGTTCTTGCAGCATCCCCAGGAGAGCGTCATGGCACGCGTCTGTCAAGTTACCGGCAAGGGCCCCATGGTGGGCAACAACGTCTCGCACGCCAACAACAAGACCAAGCGTCGTTGGTTGCCCAACCTGCAGTACCGCCGCTTCTGGGTCGAGACCGAGAACCGCTGGGTGCGTCTGCGCGTGAGCAACGCTGCCTTGCGCCTGATCGACAAGAAGGGCATCGACGTGGTCGTGGCCGACCTCCGCGCCCGCCACGAAATCTGATCCCGTCACACTAGGAGCACACCATGGCGAGCAAAGGCGGACGCGAAAAGATCAAGCTGGAATCCACTGCGGGTACCGGCCATTTCTACACCACCAGCAAGAACAAGAAGACCACGCCCCAGAAGCTGGAATTCCTGAAGTTCGATCCGAAGGCACGCAAGCACGTGCTGTACAAGGAAATCAAGCTGAAGTGAGGCAACAGGCCTCCCGATGAAAAACCCGCCGCTGGCGGGTTTTTTGTTTTCTGGTGACGTCGGTTTTCGGCCCGTTGCGGTCGTTCGCTCGGACCCCTTCGGCTGTCGATGTGGGTCCCTGGGCTGGGCGAGCCGGGTGGCCCCTTCCGCTCATGTCCCCCGCCTTCGGCCGCCCATGAGCCT
>JALHPF010000031.1 GCA_022842595.1 Rubrivivax sp. | reverse complement strand
CCGACTGAGTGCGCAGGCGCGCCGGGTGCCGAAGTTCAGCGCGCCGGCGCCGGCGCGCGGCGGGCGCCGCTGTCGCCAGCGTCGCCGAGATCGGCGTTCTCGGCCGCGGCCTGGCCGCGGGGCACGTTCACCAGCAGCAGCAGTGCCAGCCCGAGCACGAAGAAGACCCCGGTCGAGGCGATGGCCAGACGGTGGTTGCCGGCGGTCAGCAGCGTCACCAGCCCATAGGTCATCGGCCCGACGATCGCCGACAGCCGCACTGCGAACGTCCAGAAGCCGTAGAACTCGGCGCGCCGCGTCTGCGGCGCGAACAGGCCGGCCAGCGCCCGCCCGGCCGACTGGCTGCTGCCCATGCACAGGCCGGCAATCACCGCGGCGGCCCAGAACAGCCCGGGCCCGGTGGCCATCGCGGCCAGCGCGATCATCACGATCCAGCCGACCAGCGTGGTGCCCAGAGCCAACCGGTGGCCGATGCGGTCCTGCACATAGCCCCATGAGAAAGCGCCGAGCGCGGCGGCGATGTTGACGATGAAGATCAGCGCCATCGTCTGCGTCTGCGTGAACTTCATCGCCTGCTCGGCATACACCGCCGCCAGCGCGATGACCACCGAGATGCCGGCCTGGTAGGCCACTGCGCAGACGAGCAGCGCGCTGAAGTCGCGGAAGCGCCGCGCCTGCTGCCAGGTGTGGCGCAGCCGCGCCGCCGAGGCGCGCAGCCCGGCCGGGCGCAGGCCCTCGACCAGCGGCAGGGGCTGCGGCAGCGCGCGCTCGCGCAGCAGCGCGAAGGTGGCCAGCGCGGCCACGCCGTAGACCGCTGCCGTGATCAGCATCGTCACCGGCACGAACTGCGCCGCAGGAATGCCCTGGCCCTGCGCCCAGAGCACGTAGCCCAGGCTCAGGCCCAGCGTCAGCATCCCGCCGAAGTAGCCGAAGCTCCAGCCCCAGCCCGACACGCGCCCCAGGCTGTCCTGGCGCGCCAGTTCGGGCAGGAAGGCGGCGATCAGCGATTCGCCGTAGCTGTAGAACACGTTCGACAGCACGATCGCCACCACCGCCCAGGCCACGTCGCCGGGCCCGGCACCGGCCAGCGCCGCGGTGCCCAGCACGCAGCCGATCGTCGTCAGCACCAGCAGCCGCTTCTTCGCTGCGCGCAGGTCGGCATAGGCGCCGATGGCGGGCATGGTCAGCATCACGATCACGCTGGAGGCGGCCAGCGCCGCGGTCCAGGCGAAGGTGGCCCAGCTTGCGCCGCGGGCGACGCCGCCGACGAAGTAGGCACTGAACACCGCCGTCAGCACGACGGTGGTGTAGCCCGAGTTGGCGAAGTCGTACATCGCCCAGCCGAACACCTCGCGCTTGCGCACGTCGGGGTTCAACGCGTCCTGGGAAAAAACAGCCATGGCGGATCCGGTGGAGAGGCGGTGCGCAGTATCACCGCTGCAGGGCAATGGCGATGGGGGCTACGCCGCCGGGTGGGTGCCGGTGCCATCGATGCACACCGTCGGCAGCCAGATTCAGCTTACTCGCCTGGATTGCAAGCGCAGGCTCGACCAGCACCACCGGCCCGACCGCGAAGCTGCCAGCCGCGGGCCTCGGGCCTCGGGCGTGCGGCGATCGCGGTCTGGCGCGGGCCATGCGGGGCAGGGCGCTTGCGCACAGCGCTGCCGTGCGAGAGCGGGGCGTTTGCCGAAGATCAAACCAGACCGGCTGTGAGGCGGCTAAGGTGTCAGTCGCAATCGCCGAGGAGTCAAGGCATGGCCAAGTCGATCCTGATCCTGCAGGGCCACCCGCACGCGGGCGGCAAGCACTTCTGCCACGCGCTGGCCGATGCCTATGCCCGCGGGGCCGAGGCTGGCGGGCATCAGGTCAAGCGGCTCGATCTCGGGGCGTTGGAATTTCCGATCCTGCGCGACCCGGCAGAGTTCGCCACGCCGGCGCCGGATTCCATCAAGAAGGCGCAGGACATGGTGACGTGGTCGAACCACCTGGCGGTGATCTATCCGCTCTGGCTTGGCACGATGCCGGCCGTGGTGAAGGCGTTTTTCGAACAGCTCTCCCGCCACAGTTTCGCGATCGGGCCGGGCGAAGATGGCGGCTGGCCACGGCAGATGCTGAAGGGGCGTTCCGCCCGCGTGATCGTCACGATGGGAATGCCGGCAATGGCCTACAAGCTGTTCTTTCGCGCGCACGGTGTTCGTGGCTTCGAGAGCAGCATACTGGGCATGTCAGGTATCAAGCCGGTGCGGGAAACGCTGATCGGCGGCGCGGCAGGCGTCAGCGAGAAGCAGGCCGCGCAGTGGTTTGGCCGCATGAAGGCGCTCGGAGAGAAGGGGGAGTAGCCGCCCCACCTGCGACGCGCACCCGAGCCTTCAGCGTGGGAGAGAGGCGGCGCATGAAGCTCCCAGTCAGGCCGCCACTGGCGGGCGCGGCTGGGGGCCCGATCCACCATCGCGGCGGCGCCACATCGCAATGAGCAGGTGCAGGCCCGCCCCCAGCAGGACCAGAAGCACACTGCCAAGGCCCCAGATCGCCCAGCTTGCCACGCTCAGGCCGCCAGCCAGCGATGGCGCCGCCTGAAGCAGGCCTTCCACAGCCGGAGCCAGGCCGGAAAGCAGCGAGGTCATGGCCTGCACGGTCTCTGGCGGTATCCAGGGGGCCAGCCACTCAGGAAGGCGAAGACCTTGAGTGCCCGAGACCGCGCCCGAAACCGCGCCTGATGCCGCGCCAGTGAGCATGCCGGCATTCGAGACCGCCCACACGGCGACTGCATGAAACGCCCATGCTGCCAGCGACCAAAGCGCAAGAAGGCCGAAGACGACAAACCAGCTGAGTGCGTAGAACATGATCGATTTCATCCTTGATGGGCAACGGCATTCGCGAGTCTCACGCCAATCGTCATTCGAACAAACCAGCGCCAGACAGACATAAACTTCGTCTTTTCCGATGTGGAGCGGTCATGCTGAACTACCGCCATCTCTACTACTTCTGGGTCGTCACCAAGGAAGGTGGCTTCGCCCGCGCGGCCGAGCGTTTGGACATGGCGGTCCAGACCATCAGCGCCCAGGTGCGGGAGCTCGAGAAGGCGCTCGGCCACCAGTTGCTCAAGCCGGCCGGCCGTGGTGTTGCGATGACCGAGGCGGGCCAGGCGGCCTTTGCCCGCGCCGAGGAAATCTTCCAACTCGGGCAGCTCATTCCCGAAGAGGTTCGCGAGGCCGCCAGCGGCAAGGTCGCGCGCCTGGCCGTTGGACTGTCCGATGGCATCTCGAAACTGGCGGCGCACGCGCTGCTGGCGCCGGTCCTGGCCACGCCGGCACTGCGGCTGCTTTGCCATGAGGGTGAGTTCGAGCAACTGCTGGGCGAGCTGGCGATGCACCACCTGGACCTCGTGCTCGCCGGGCAAGCTGCGCCCCACAACCCGAATCTGCGCTTGACGAGCGAACGGTTGGTGGAGTCGCCGGTCGACTGGTATGGACCCTCGGCCCTGGTACAGAAGGCAACCGTGGCTGGATTTCCGAAGACGCTGGCAAGGCTGCCCGTGTTGCTGCCGACAGGGCACTCAGCCTTGCGGCCCAGGCTGGACCGCTGGTTCGACGTCCAGGGCCTGCGGCCGCACGTCGTCGGAGAGTTCGAGGACAGCGCCTTGCTCGCGGTCTTTGCGGCCAGAGGTCTTGGCGTGTTCCCGGTCAGCCGCTTCGGCGCAGCTGACGTGGCAATGATGCGCGGCTTGCGGCTCCTGGGCCATTGCGATGGTGTGCTGGAGGAGATCCACGCCATCCGCTCACGTCGCGGCCAGCACCACCCCTTGGTTTTGCAGGTGATGGCTGCGGCGCGCCCTTGAACGCACTTGCCCGGCGCCGATCAGGCCGCCAAGCGGCGGGCGGTTGGTGACGCGATCGGCTCCTCACCGTCCACCAGCCGCCAATGGTGGCGGGCGGCAGCAACGACCATGGCCTCGCCATCCGCGAGATGGCCATCTGCCCGTGCGGCAGCCAGGGACAGACGCAGGGCCGTCCGCTGCAGTGCCGGATCGGAGATTTCGGCCATCAGTGAAGCCAAGGTGCTGTCATCGACGTTGGCCATCAGAGAACCTGTCTCATAGCCTCCCGCCAGCAGTTCCTCGCACAGTGTATGGACGATGTGCGGCAGGAGCTGGGGCTCCAGGCCGAGTTCACGCTCGGCGCCCAGCTGCCTGAGGATGTCGAACTCGGAACTGCAGACATGGCCGTCGGAGATGAGCACCAGCGCGACGATGCGCGCGGCGGCTTCTGGGCTGTTGTGGGGGTAGCTGCGCATCGGGAAGTGCCTTCTGTGTTGACGAGGAGATGAGAAGCCCAGGCAGACGAATCGCCGCCTTTGGCTGGCGCAAAAGGGGCGCGAGAGGCGCTCGTTATTCGAGTCGCAGGCGGCGCGGCGCGCGGATGCCATGGCCAGGAGCGGCCATCCGTGCGCGGACATGCGCATGCGCCATGGCGTGCTCCTCCACTACCGTCGCGCGGTGCAGTTGCGAGGCGACCCGTTGCCGCAGCCGGGACGCCACCGCGTCGACCGAGTCTTGCCAAGATCGGGCTGTGGCGCTGACCGTCACGGGACTGCTGCCACGCACGAGCACCTCGACGTTGCAGCGTTTGTCGACGCCGCCCGCAGGCCCATTGACGTCGTCCAGCCTGATCTTGATGCGTGCCACCAGCCCGCGCAGACGCCCGAGCGCTTGGCGCAGCCTGTTCGCAGTGCGCTGCTGCCACAGCTGGCCCTCAAGGTCGTTGGAGCGAAAGTGAAGCTTCATGGACAAGTACTCGAGAAGTTGCGACGGGTGGACTGTGTCGTCGATGCAGGCCCGGAAAAAGCAGAAGTAGTGTGAGTCCGAGTTCGGAAAAAGCGAACCGTTCTGAACGGGTGTCGACCTGGCCTGGCACACGACGCACGGCGCCCGGCGCCCGGCGGTGCTGCTTCGTGTCCGGCGCTGCCCTGCGATCAGGGGCGGTCCGGCTGCACCGGTGTGAGGTCGGCGCGGACGAAGACTCGATCTGAATGTGCGGAGTCCTACCGCTCGCCGAGGCAGAAGCCGCCCGCCTCGGACTCGCTTTGCGGCAGGGCCGCGCAGTGCGCGGCCTGCGCCATCGTGTCGGGCGAGCCGCCGCTGCCGACGGCAACCACGACCGTGCGGGTGGCGACGGCCCTTGTCGCAGCCTCGTGCGCTCCGTCGGTCAACTCGGCGGGGCTGCCGAACAGCGCCTAAGGCGTCTTCATGCCTTCTCCCGCGTCAACCGCTCCGCGAAGGAAATGCCGATGGCAGAAAGTACGAAAGTGAAGTGAATGACAGCCACCATCGTCACGACCTGGATGTTTTCCAGACTCAGGTCGCCACTCAAGTACGTCTTCAACGCATGAACGCCTGAAATCGAGATGATGGCGAATGCAAGCTTCAACTTGAGGTTGTAGGTGTTGACGTGGTCCAGCCAGTCGGGCTTTTTCATGTCCTTCTTGTCGAAGTGCCCGGTGGTCACGAAGAGCGATACGCCCGCCAGTGCAACGACCCAAACCAGCTGCGCCACCATCGTCATGTCCACCAGCTCGAGCACCTTGATGATCAGGTCGATCTTCTCGAGCTCGCCAAACAGCAGGGTGTTCATCAGCTTGTAGGTCTCCAGGACGAACTTGCCCAGGATGCCGAAGATGATCGCGACCAGACCCACATAGAAGAACAGCATGGTGAACCTCATGCCGTAGAGCAGCGATCCGACCCCTGAAAGTAGTTTTTCCATTCTTTCTTACCTTGAAACAGTGCAGACAGTTACGTCAAACAGCGATCCAGCCGCAGCTGCGTGCGCCACGCGGGACGGTTCGTTCAGGCCGCATTGACAGGCCTGGGCAGGCGATCTCAATCGTGGCGCAGCAGGTCACCGAAGACGGTGTGCTCGCCCTCCTTGCGGTCGGCGCCAGGCGCGTCGTACAGCACGAGCCAGCGCGCCTTGCCGCCCGACAGCGCCGGTGGCAGGTCGCAGATGGCTTCGGCGCGGTTGGTGCCGCGTCCGTGCGGCAGTGGCACCGACTCTGTCAGCGCCGACTCGAAGCGCACCGGCTCGCGGTTGGCGGCCAGCAGGGGCCGGGCGGCCGGCCATTTGAAGACGCGGATGTCACCGTTCAGCACCATCGTCGGGCCGGCCAGGATGTAGAGGTCGTCGCCCGAAAAGTGAAGGTCCCGCACGCCCAGGCCGTCGAGCTGCAGGAAATGCTTGCGGACCAGCGTGCCGCTGTCGTCCAGGGGCGCCAGGCGCAACTGGTCGCCGCGGGTCTCGACGGCGATCTCCAGCAGCGCCGACCAGCCGCGCAGCACCGGGCCGCGCAGGCCGAGCAGCAGCCGGTGGCCGTCCACGGCCAGGCCTTCGATGTCGAAGCCGTTGTCCTTGCCCGGTATGGCCATGTACGGCCCGAAGTGGGGGTCATCGGCGAGCGTACGCGTGAGCAGGTTCGTTTGCGAATCGCCCTTCAGGCGCAGCGCCCGTCGGCCGTCCTGGGCCTGCCGTACCAGGCAGGGCTCGCCCTTGGCGTCGGGCTCGATGGGCAGGCAGGCCAGCAGGCGCCGATTGCCGTCCAGCGCCACTTTCGCCAGCCGCTTGGCGTTGTCGGCGTGGTCGCGGTCCGGCTTGGCGTTCTTGCGCTTCAGGCCATGCGAGCCCACCACCCAGAGGAAGCCGTCGGCCACGGCCATGCCTTCCAGGTCGGCCTCTTCCCCGGCGGCGCCGGGCAGGTCCAGCAGATCGGCGAGCTGGAAGTCGCGCACCTCGCCGAAGCGCAAGGCTTCGCGCCCCACGGGGTCGAGCCGGCGCAGGCGGTCCAGGCCGCAGGCTTCGTCGCCCGCCACCCAGAGCCAGTCGCCGGTGAAGGCCGCGCCCGACAGGTTCGATTGAACCAGGGAGTCTGCGGCGAACTCCAGGCGGACGGCATTGGCGGTTCGAGCGTTGGGCATCGGGTGTTTCTCCAAGGGGGTAATGTGCCAAGAAGGCTGGCGCTGCGACGCTTGCCAGCGGGCGCCGCCGAACCGGTGAGTCTGCAGCCGAAGCCCCGTCCCATGTTCAGGTTTTTCCGATGTTCGCGTTCCTGAAAATCTGCCTTTCCAGAACTGCCAGGCCCCACACTTTCGGCGCGCCCTTCACCACTTCGCACCTCGCTCCCGAGCCTGGGCTGATGCGCCCGCCGGCTATGGCGGAGATTCTGCCGCTCGCTCGAAGAGAACGTCCTGTGCACCTTCCCACAGCACTTTGCGTCCGACCGCGGGCAGTTGGTCCTGGCCTTCGACGATGCGCAGGAAATGGTTGCCCGCAAGCGGCCCCATCTTGCTGGCAAAGCTGCATGCGCCATAGGCGATGAGCAGCTCGGTCTCACTGAATCCACCGGGGTAGAACAGCACATCGCCCACCGATGGGTGGCAGGTGTGGTTTTCGTAGCCCACACCGAGTTGAAAGTCGCCCAGCGGCACCCACACCGCCTCGCCACTCCAGCGCACGTGAATCAGCTTCTGGCGGTACGGGAGCAGCCTGGCGAAGGCGGCGAAGGTCTGCGGCGCATCGGGATGCGCCTCGGCGATGAAGCGGTAGCCCGCCACGGTGATCCGAAGTCGTTGCGTCATCCTTCAGTCCTCCAGTTCCATCCAGCGACGCCAGGTTTGCTCGCGCGGGCGCGGGCGTGCTGTTTCAGGCCGTTCACAGCGCAGGAACTGGCCGCCACCCACCTTCCCGAGGAAACGCTCGCCGTCCCACACCACCTCGCCACGCAGCAGCGTCATGGCAGGCCAGGCCTGCAGTTCCCGACCTTCGTAGGGCGTGTAGTCAGCGCTGTGGTGCAGTGCCTCGTTGCGGATCGTGTAAGGCGTGCCGCAGTTCCAGATCACCAGGTCGGCATCGCTGCCGATGGCGATGGTGCCCTTGCGCGGATGCAGGCCATACAGGCGTGCCGCATTGGTGGCGGTGAGAGCCACGAACTGCTGGATGGGCATGCGACCGGCCAATACGCCTTCGGAGAACAGCAGCGCCATGCGCGTCTCGATGCCTGGCACACCGTTCGGGATGTACGGGAAGGCCGGCTCCTTGCCGCCCAGGCGCTTGCCTGAGTCGTCCTCGTAGTTGAAGGGGGCGTGATCGGACGAGAACACGCTGAAGAGCCCATCCACCAGGCCGTCCCAGATCACCTGCTGGTTGGCCTTGTCGCGCGGTGGCGGGCTGCACACGCAGCGTGCGCCAAGAAAGTTGGGCAGGGCCAGGTCGTCTTGCGTCAGGAAGAGATACTGAGGGCAGGTTTCGGCATGCACGTTGAGACCCTTGCCACGTGCCCAGCGAATCTGCTCCACCGCCTCGGCGCCTGATACGTGCACCAGAAGGATCGGCACATCCACCAGTTCGGCCAGCGTGATCGCGCGGTGCGTCGCCTCCCGCTCCACCGGCGAGGGCCGCGACAGCCCGTGGTAGCGCGGTGCGCTCTTGCCTGCCGCCAGCAGGCGTTCAGTCAGGTAGGTGATGGCATCGGTGTTCTCGGCGTGGATCATCACCATCGCGCCGTGGCGTCGCGCCACCTCGAGCAGTTCGAGGATCTGCCGGTCGTCGAGCTTCATGTCCTCGTAGGTCATGTAGAGCTTGAACGAGGTGTACCCACGGTCGATCAACGCTGGCAGCTCGGTGTTCAGCACCTCGGGCGTCGGGTCGCTCACGATGAGGTGGAAGGCGTAGTCGACGCTCGCCTTGCCGTCGGCGCGGCGGTGGTAGTCGTCGACCGCCGCCTGCACCCCCTGTCCGCGCTGCTGCGCGGCAAACGGGATCACGGTGGTGGTCCCGCCGCAGGCGGCCGAACGGGTGCCGCTTTCGAAGTCGTCGGCCATGCGGATCGGCGGCAGCATCGGCTGGTCGATATGGCAGTGCGAATCGACACCCCCTGGGGTGACATAGCGGCCGGCGGCGTCGATCTCGCGTGTGCCGGGGCCGGCTTGCAGGTGCTCGCCCAAGGCGGTGATGCGCCCGGCGGTGATGCCGATGTCGCAGCTGAACACGTCGGCCGCCGTGGCGGCACGCGCATTGCGCACGATCAGGTCGAGGTGTTTGTTCATGCGATCGCCTCATCGAACAGGCTGCCCCAGCCCTTGACCCGGCGGGTGTCGACGCCACAAAGCCGCAGCGACTTCCACACCGCTGTGCTGACGGTGTCGTACACCGGGATGCCCAGCTCGGCCTCGAGCGCAGGCACCAGCTGCGCGGCACGCAGGTTGGTGCAAAAGGTGGTGATGCATTGTGGTTGCGCAGCAGCCACTTCCTGCGCCATTCGTACGATCTGCGGTGGCTCGACATCGGAGAAACCGAAGTTCACGCTCTGGTTCAAGTGCCGTTCGGCCACACACTCGAAGCCGCTGCGGGCGTAGTTGGCAACGATGGCCGCCTGCACGTCGTCGAGGTAGGGCGTGACCAGGCCGAAGCGCGGGCGCTGCGTCTTCTGCATGATCTCGTTGAGCGCCAGCACCGACGTGCAGCAGCGAATCCCGGTCTCCTGCTCGATGCGCTGGCACAGTGCCACGTCGGCCTCGAAGCCCAGCCAGCCCGACGAGGTACCGTTCCAGGCGATCACGTCGACCTGCGCGTCGGCCAGCAAGCGGGCCGCGTCAAGGATGGGCGAGGTGTCGAACTGGCCCAAGGCTTGCGGCTTGAGCGAGATCTCGGTCACGCGAAAGCGGCCGAAGTGCGCCGAGACCTCGGGCAAACCCGCCAGCATGGCCGACGTGAGCGGCTCCAGTGCGGTGTTGGACGACGGGGTCAGCATGCCTACAAGAACGCGCTTCATGCAAGCCACCTAGAATTTTTCATCGGTACCACTCCTTACTTGTCGCGCTGTTTCGTCGACTCGATCACCCATGACTGCGAACAAGCCCGCCCGCAAGACCGTCGTCCCGCCCAGCGGCATCGAGCTGCGCGGCGCCATCTACGACCGCATCCTCAAGGCGGTGCTCGAGCACCGCCTGCCGCCTGGCACCAGGCTGGTCGAAGACAGGCTGGCCGAGCTCTTCGACACGAGCCGCGCGCAGGTCCGCGACGTGCTCGCGCGGCTGGCCGACGAAGCGGTGGTCACCACCATTCCGAACCGTGGCGCCTTCATCGCTTCGCCCACGACCGACGAAACCCGCCAGGTTTTCGAGGCGCGCCGCCTGATCGAGCCGGCGCTGGTGCGCCGCTTGATCGCACAGCGCGACACTGACGCGGTCGATCGGCTGCGCGCCCTGGTCGAGGACGAAGAGCGCGCTCGTGCGCTGCAGGACCGTCCGACCATGGTGCGGCTGTCGGGCGAGTTCCACATCCGGCTGGCCGAGTACGCCGGGAACCGCCTGTTGGCGCGCAGCATGCGCGGGCTGGCCACGCTCACCTGCCTGGCGATCTTCTTGTACGACGCGCCGCACGCCACCGCCTGTCGCGAAGACGAGCACGATCTGCTGCTCAACGCCATAGCCCGCCGCCGCGCCGACCGTGCAGCCGAGCTGATGCTCGAACATCTGGGCCACGTCGAGTCCTCGCTCGACCTCAAGGCGCCGCGCGACGAGGCCGTCGACCTGGCTGCGGCGCTGATGGCGCGCTGAGCGCCGATGGATGGCGGCGCACCGGCTTGGGTGGCGGCGCACCAATTGTTGGCATACGGCATTCATATTGTCGACAATATGCACTCTCCATGCCGACATCGCCGTCCCGCTTTGTTGGCACGAATCTTGAAAGCGTCCGGGCCACGATGGCCTGCAGAACCTTTCGTTCGTGACGCCGGCTCGCACCTTGTTGCGTGGCGCAGTGGCGCTTCTGGGCGATGAGCTGAGCTTCGACGGCCTGCCCCGCGATGTGCTCGTCGAACACGGGTGCATCTCGGCCATCGCGCCGGCTGGCAGCATCCACCAGGCTGACCAGGTGATCGAATTGCCGCGCCGCCTGCTGGCGCCGGGCCTGGTCAACGGCCATCAGCATTCACATGAGCACTTCCAGCGCGGGCGCACCGAAAACCTGCCGCTGGAACTCTGGCAGCACCTGGTGCGCGGGCGCATTCCGGTCAAGCTGACACCGCGGCAGGCCTACCTGCGAGCGCAGATCGGGGCCATCGAGGCACTGCGCACCGGTTGCACCACGCTCGTCGACGACCTGGCGCTGGGTGCTGCCGTCGATCACGAGGTCGTGGACGCCGTGCTGCAGGCCTACGACGACAGCGGTGTGCGCGCCCTGCTCGGCTTCGCGATGATGGACAAGCCGATGGTCGACAACTTTCCCTTTGTCGACGAACTGGTGCCCGCGGCCCTGGCAGCCAGCCTCCGTGCCGCGCCGCGGCCGAGTGCGGACCAGTTCATCGCGCTGATGACCCGCCTGGTGCGCGACCGCCATCCCCACGAGCGCCGCGTCGGTGTGCTGGTATCGGCGTCGGCGCCGCAGCGTTGCACCGATGGGTTCCTGCGCCGCCTGCGCGCCCTGGCCGACGACCTGGCCCTGCCCGTCATCACCCATGTGCAAGAAACGCGGATGCAGGTCATCACCGGGCTGCAGTTCTACGGCACGCCCATCGTCGAGCACCTGGCGAAGATCGGCTTCCTCAGGCCGGCAACGAGCCTGATCCATGCCGTGTGGCTGAACCCGCGCGAGATTGCGGCCATGGCTGCGGCCGGCACCACCGCCCAGCACAACCCCTGGAGCAACCTGCTGCTGGGCTCGGGCGTGCAGCCGGTGCGCGAGCTCCTGGACGCCGGCGTCAACGTCAGCCTGGGCTCCGACGGCTCGTGTTCGACCGTCACCACCAACATGCTGCAGGTGGTGGGCACGGCGGCGGGTTTGTCGAAGCTGCGCGGCCAGGACGGCGCGCGCTGGCTGTCGGCCCGCGAAGCCTGGCGCGCCGGCACCCTCGGCGGCGGACGGGCGCTGGGCTTCGGCGAAACCCTCGGTAGCCTGAGGCTCGGCGCACGTGCCGACTTGGTAGGCTACCGCCTCGACACGGTGAGCTTCACCCCGCTGAACGACCCGCTGCGCCAACTGGCCTATGCCGAACGCGGTGGCGGCGTGGATTTCGTGATGATCGACGGCGAGGTGGCGATGCAAGGTGGCCAGCTCACGCGCATCGACGAAGCCGCGTTGCTGCAGGAGATCGCCATCGAGTTCCAAGGCCTGGCCGGCCGCTACGCCGAAGCCGAGGCCGATGCCGCGCCGGTGATCGCGGCGGTGGAGGCCATCTACCGCCGCTCGCTGGCTTTGCCGGTGCCGAACGACACCTTCGAGGCCCGCCTGGCGTGAAGCTGCTGCTCGTCAACCCAAACACCACGCAGGCCGTGACCGACGCGGTGCAGGCGGCGGCGCGCGCTGCCGCCAGCCCGGGTACCGAACTGAAGGCCGTGACCGGCCGCTTCGGGCCGCTGGTGATCGGCTCCCGCGCCGAGAACGCAATCGCTCAGCACGGCGTGCTGGAACTGGTGGCCCAACATGCCGGCGGCTGCGATGCGGTCGTCCTCGCGGTGTCGCTCGACACGGGCCTGTGGGCCTGCCGCGAACTGCTGCCCATGCCAGTGATCGGCATGACCGAAGCCGGCCTGCTGCTGGGTTGCACCGTGGGCACGCGCTTCGGCATCGTCACCTACGGCCGGCGCATGGGGCCGCTTTACAGGGAACTGGTCGAGAGCCACGGCCTGGCGTCGCGCCTGGCCGGGATCGCGACGCTCGACGTCACGCCTGAGCAGACCTTCAGCGACCCACAGATCGTGCGAGCCGCCGTGGTCGATGCCGCGCGACGCCTGGTGGATGGGGATGGCGCCGAGGCCGTGCTGCTGGCTGGCGCCGCGATGGCGACCTTGGCGGCCGGTCTTCAAGCGGCCGTCGACGTCCCCTTGCTCGATGGCGTGGCCTGCGCCGTGGCCTTGGCCGAAGCTCGGGCCGGCCTGAAGCTGCCTCGTGCGCGCAGCGGCAGTGTGTCGCCCACGGGCGGGCGCACGGTGGTGGGCGTGTCTTCGGCGCTCGGCGCCCTGTTTGCAGGCGGGCGATGACCGCTGCCCCGGCTGAGCCTGCCGCGATGGACCGCTGGACGGCCCGCGCCTGTGCAAGCCATGTCGTGGAAGGAGGGTGCAGTGCCGTGGCGGTGGCCGAGCACTTCATCGCCCGGGTGCGCCGGCTCAACCCCGCGCTCAACGCCCTGGTGCAGTTCGACCCCGATGCCGTGCTGGCTGAAGCCGGGCACGTGGACGCGCGCCTGGCCGCCGGCGAAGCCCTGCCGATGGCCGGGGTGCCGGTCACGATCAAGGACAACCTCTGGGTCGCCGGCCGAACCATCACCCAGGGCTCGCGCCTGTTTGCCGACTTTCGTGCGCCGCGCGACGCCTGGGTCGTGGCGCGGCTGCGCCGCCTGGGTGCGGTGGTCCTGGGCATCACGAACTGTTCCGAGTTCGCCTGCAAGGGCGTCACCGACAACCTCGTCTACGGTGCCACGCGCCATCCGCAAGACCCGGCACTGACCCCCGGCGGCTCGTCGGGCGGGGCCGTGGCGGCGCTGGCCGCAGGCTTGGGCCTGCTGGCGCTGGGCACCGATGCCGGCGGCTCGGTGCGCCGGCCGGCCGCGCACTGTGGCCTGGTGGGGCACAAGCCGACCCAGGGCCTGATCGCCCACCCCTGGGGCTTCGCCGAGCCGAACTACGGCGTCTCGGTCATCGGGCTGCTGACGCGAGACGTGGCCGACTGTGCCTGGCTCCTGGACCTGCTGTCGGGCTTCGACGCCTGCGACGCCAGTGCGCCTGCGCTCGATGTGGCCTGGCAGGCCGAAGCCGCGGTGCGCTGCGAGCCTGCGCGTGAGCTGCGCATCGCCTGGAGCCCGCAACTGGGCTGCGACTTCGCGATCGACGCCGACGTGCTGGCCGCGCTGACGGAGCGTGTCCAGGCCTTGCGCGCCGCCGGCTGGGCCGTCGCCGACGCCGACCCGGACTGGGGCGAGGCCGTTCGCGCCTACCCGATCAACGCGCTGCAGCATGCGGGCCTGCACGCGCTGTACGGCGAAGAGATCCGCCATCGTCGACAAGACATCGACCCGCACCTCGCTGCGCAGATCGACGCCGGCGTAGCGAGCACGCCCGCCGAACGTGCTGCCGCGCTGCGCCAGCGCCGACCGATCGTCGCCAGTCTCATGCGCTTCTTCGAACAGCATGACCTGCTGCTCTGCCCCACCACGCCAGTCACGGCCTGGCCGCTCGAACAGATCGGCCCCGCGTGGATCGGCGGGCAGCCGGCCGGCCCGCGCGGGCATGCCGTGTTCACGCCCTTGTTCAATGTCTGCGGCGTACCCGCGTGTTCGGTGCCGGCGGGGAAGGTGCGCGGGCTCCCCGTGGGCTTGCAGGTGGTGGCGCCGAAATTCGAAGATGCCCGCGTGCTGCAGATGGCGGCGCTGCTGGAACGGCTGGCGACCTGAGTGCGCACGAAGTTGGTGAGCTTCTTGGGCATGCTATTTGCTCAGTTTTCCTCAGCGCAAGGCGAAAGCCTTTTTGGTTGGCGTGCCGAACGAAGCTGCGGGTCATGAGTCACGGGCCCGCCGTCGATCTTCAGCAACGTGCACCCAAGAGCGGGTGCTTTCCTTGGAGAACACCATGTTCGAGCGATTTAACCAACTCACCTCGGCCCGCAATGCAGGCCATTCGCGTCGCGGCTTCCTGAAGGGTGCCGGCGCTGCCAGCTTCACCGTGGCGCTGCCGGCCAGCCTGGTCGGCACCATGATGAACGCCTCGGCGCAAGGCACCACCACCATCAAGGCCACCCATGGCTCGGGCCTGTGCAACATGGCCTTCTTCCTGGCGAAGCGGCGCGAGCTTGCGAAGGCCGACGGCGTCATCCTCGACTTCGTCATCACGCCCACCAACGCCGACATCGCCACGCTCTTCGGTGCCGGCCAGGTGGACATGTCGGTCATCCCCTATTCCAACTTCCACACGCTCTTCGACGCGGGGGCGCCGGTCAAGATCGTGGCGGGCGCCGGTGTCGATGGCTGCATCCTGCTGGCCCGGGAAGGCATCAAGAGCGCGGCCGACCTGAAGGGCAAGTCGATCGGCACCTTCCAGGCCGACACGCTGGAAGTGCTGCCGTACGACTACCTGCGCAAGGCCGGCATGTCGTTCAAGGACGTGAAGGTGCGCTACTTCAACACGTCCCCCGAACTCGCCCAGGCCTTCATCGCCGGCGCCGTGGACGCCATCTGCCACATCGAGCCTTACGCCACGCAGTGCCTGACTTCGCGCAAGGGCTCGACCATGCTGTCCGATGGCAGCGACATCTACGGCAAGAATTACTCCGACTGCATGCTCGCCGTGCGCACACCGCTGATCGAGAAGAACCCGAAGGCGGTGAAGGCCGTCATCAAGGCCATGATGCTGGCGCAGAGCCAGGCCGAGACCGACATCGACGCCGCACTGCGCGACACCGTCGGCAGCTTCTACAAGACTTCGATGGAAGCCGCCAAGCTGGCCGCCAGCAAGCAGCCCATCATGATCGACCAGCGCAAGAACAAGCAGTTCGTGCTGGACCGTGGCCAGTCGATGCTGGAGCTGGGCTACATCAAGAAGCTGCCGCCAGCCACCTCGATCGACTTCACGCTGCTCGAGCAGGTGATCGCCGAGAACAAGTCGCTGCATGCCGGCTTGAAGCTGAAGACGATGGCCTAGGCCCCAGCGGCATCTGCCCAGGAGGCCCGCCATGTCTGCCTTGCCCGTGGCCGGCGCCAAGCCGGTCGTTCCCGTTTCGCCGCCCGTCGGCCGCCACAAGCTGCGCGCCCATGCGCAACGCAGCCTGTGGTGGCTGGCCTCGGTGGGCATCTTCGTTGCCATCTGGGAGCTGTGCTGGTGGTTCGGCCTGGCCGACCCGCTGATGCTGCCACCGCCGCACATCTTCCTGGCCAACCTGCCCGAGCAGTTCAGGTTCTTCGACCCCGCCGGCGCACGCAGCCTGCAGGAAGACGGCGGCGGCCTGCTGTCGGTGCTGGAGGTGATGGCCTGGACGTCGATGCGCGTGATCCTGGGCCTGGCGCTGGGCTTCGTGGGTGCGGTGGGCGTGGGGCTGGCGATCCGCTACTTCCCGGTCTTCGGCAAGCTCACGCTGCCCACGATCACGCTGCTGACGCCGATCTCGCCGGTGGCCTGGCTGCCGGTGGCGATCTTCATCTTCGGCATCGGCAACGTGCCGGCGATCTTCCTGGTCTTCATCTCGGTGTTCTTCATCATCGTGCTGTCGACCCTCTCGCAGATCGACGCGGTGCCCGCGCCCTACCTGCACGTGGCGCGGATCATGGGTGCCACCAAGCACCAGCTGTTTCGCCACGTGATCCTGCCGACGATCCTGCCCAGCCTGTTCGTCACGCTGCGGCTGAACCTGTTTGCGGCCTGGATGGTGGTGCTGATCGCCGAGGCGGTGGGTGTGGGCTCGGGGCTGGGGCAGATCGTGATGATGGCGCGCAACACCTTCAACGCCAGCCTGGTGTTCTTCACCATGACCCTGATCGGCCTGCTGGGCTACCTGTTCGACCGCGGCCTGCTGTGGGTACAGCAGCGCGTGCTGTGGTGGGTGGGCCCGTCGGCCCTGGGAGGCAGATAGCCATGGCACGACCCATGATCAGCCTGCGCCATGTGCGCAAGGTATGGAACCCCGACACGCCGAAAGCGCTGACCGCCATCGACGGCCTGTCGTTCGACGTGGCGCCGGGTGAGTTCGTCGTGCTGCTCGGCCCGTCGGGCTGCGGCAAGAGCAGCCTGCTTTACTTGGTGGCCGGCCTGGAGACGGCGACCGAAGGCGAGATGGAATGCGACAGCCTGCCGATCACCGGCCCCGGCACCGACCGCGGCATGATCTTCCAGGAGGCGTCGCTCTACCCCTGGCTGACGATCGCCGACAACGTCACGTTCGGGCTGAAGCTGCAAGGCGTGTTTCCGGAAAAGCGGCAACGCATCGCCCAGGAACTGCTGCTCAAGGTGGGGCTGGCCGATGCCGCGAACAAGCGGCCCGACGAACTTTCGGGCGGCATGCGTCAACGTGCCGCCCTGGCCCGCGCCTTGTCGATGCGGCCCAAGGTGCTGATGATGGACGAGCCCTTTGCCGCACTCGACATCCAGACCCGCGCCAAGATGCAGGGCCACCTGCTCGAGGTCTGGCGGGCCAGCGGTGCGAGCGTCCTGCTCGTCACCCATTCCATCGACGAGGCGCTGGCGCTGGCCGACCGCATCGTGGTGTTCACCGCGCGGCCGGGTCGCATCAAGGAAGTCGTCCCCGTCGACCTGCCGCGGCCACGTTCGCCACGCGATCCGCGCTGCATCGAATTGAACCAGCGTCTGGCTGACCTGCTGGCCGACGAAGTGGACCGCGCCTTCCTGGAACAGGAAGCCGCGATCTGAACGAATCAAGACCTGGCCAGTGTTCGCCCGCAACCCGGTCCGGTGGTGGCGCCAAGTGCCCACCGGGCCGCGCCGGGCGGCGCTCGAACCGGGTAACCCACCCTCTCAGGAGATCGAAATGACTGCAGCCCTGGTCAGTGCCAAGTGGATCGTCACTGGCGTTCAAGACCGCAACACCCCGAACATCATCAGCGACGCCGCGCTCGTGCACGAGCATGGCAAGGTGGTCGCCGTCGGCCCCTTCGACGAGATGCGCCAGCGATTCCCCGAAGCCGCGGTGACGCAGCACCCGCACCATGTGCTGCTGCCCGGCTTCGTCAACAGCCACCACCACGTAGGCATGACCCCGCTGCAGCTGGGCTCGCCCGACTACGCGCTGGAGCTTTGGTTCGCCAGCCGCATGTCGGCCCGCGACGTCGACATCTACCTCGACACGCTGTATTCGGCCTTCGAGATGATCGCCTCGGGCATCACCACGGTGCAGCACATCCACGGCTGGATGCGCGGCAGCTTCGAGCAGGTGCACGGCGCGTCGAGTGCGGTGCTCAAGGCGTACCAGAGCATCGGCATGCGCGCTTCTTACTGCTACGCCGTGCGCGAACAGAACCGGCTGGTCTATGAAGACGACGCGAAGTTCTGCGCCAGCCTACCCAGCGACGTGGGCGTGCCGCTGGCCGAGAATCTGAAGCAGGCCACGCTGAGCTTCGCCGACCACATGAAGCTCTACAAGATGCTTCGCGACGAGAACGCCGGCCAGTCGCTCACGCGCATCCAGCTTGCGCCGGCCAACCTGCACTGGATCACCGACGACGGCCTGATGAAGCTGGTGGAGCAGGCCCAGGCCGACGACGTGCCGATGCACATGCACCTGCTGGAGACCGTCTACCAGAAGGAGTACGCGCGCCGCCGCACCGGCACCACCGCCGTCAAGCACCTGCACAGGCTGGGCGCGTTGGGCCCGTGGATGACACTCGGCCACGCGGTCTGGCTGACCGAGGAAGACGTGGAGCTGGTCGCGCACAGCATGACCTGCGTGTGCCACAACTGCAGCAGCAACTTCAGGCTGCGCAGCGGCGTGGCGCCGATCAACGACCTTGCCAAGCGCGGCGTGACCATCGGCATGGGGCTCGACGAAGCCGGCATCAACGAAGACCGCGACATGCTGCAGGAGATGAAGCTCGCATTGCGCGCCCACCGCGTGCCGGGCATGGACGAGGACGACGTGCCGAGCTGCCCGCAGGTGCTGCAGATGGCCAGCGAACATGGGGCCAGGACGACGGCCTTCCGTGGCCAGGTCGGCCGGCTCGACCCCGGCATGCAGTTCGACGCCGTGGTCATCGACTACCAGGCAGCGACCTACCCGTTCCAGGACGAGGACATCCCTGTGCTGGACGCGTTGATCCAGCGCGCGCACCAGCGTCACGTCGACACGGTTTACGTGGGCGGCGACCCGATCTATGCCAAGGGCCGCTTCAAGTACATCGACCGCGACCAGGTGCTGGCCGAGCTGGCAGAGCAGCTGTCAAGGCCGCGCAGCGCGGACGAGGAACAACGGCGCCGGTTGTCGAAGGCCGTGTTCCCGCACGTGAAGAACTTCTATGCCAACTACCTGCACGGCGAGGCAGCGCGACAACCGTTCTATGGGCCCTCGTCGCGCACCTGAGGCAGCTGGAGCAGGCTGGCAGGCGGTGCGCCGCCGGGGCCGCTGAAGATGGGCAGACACCTTCTGCCGGTCTGTCGACGCGTACACAGGATCGGGCGGCATGACATCTGGCTGGCGAGGTGGGGCGATCAGGCCTCAGCGGCGCGTGACCGTGGTTTGAACGGTGGCGGTGTTGTTGCTGGTGGTCGGTTCGGCCGTGGTGGTGGCCGCGATCGCAGTCGTCGTCAGCAGGCCGGTGGTACGCGGGCGCACCACGCGGGTGATCGTCGCGCTGGCGCCGGGTGCCAGCGTGCCGAGCGTGCACTGCAGCGGCGGCGCAGCGCTGCAGCTGCCTTGCGTGGTGGCTATTGAAACCCCGCGCACGTTGGACGAAAGCGAATGCGTCAGCGTCACGGCGGCTGCCGCCAACGACCCCAGGTTGCGTACCGTGGTCGTCAGCACCAGCTCGTTGTTGATGCGGACGGGGTCCGGCGCGTCGGTCAAGGTGAGCACGAGGTCGGGGTATTGCGGCAGCGGCGGTGAGCCGCCCTGATCGATTCGTGCCACCTGCCCACCCACCACGTACACCGCCTGGCTCTGCGCGCCGAAGGCCAGTGCCACGCCGTAGCCGAAAGGCGCCAGCGTCGACCAGCCCGTGCTGCCGTCGGCGTTGACGCGCGTGACCGACATCTGCTGCATGTTGCTGGCGGCGAGGTAGGCGTTGCCGGCGGCGTCCAGCCGCATCTGGCCATGCGCCAGGAAGGCATTGGCCGGGCCGTCGGCATCGCGGTTGGCCCACAGCAGCGTGCCGTTGGCCGCGAACTTCAGGAAGGCCACGCCGAATCGGCCCGACGTCGGCGTGCCGCCGACGACGATGCCGCCGTCCGGAGCCACTTCCACCCGCGCCATGTTCACCGGGTCGGTACGCAGCCACTGCACTGCGCCGGAGGCGCCGTACTTGGCCAGGCGGCCCTGCGAGGTGGCCGGGTCCAGCGAAACGACGATGATCTGCCCGTCGGTATCCGCCGTCGCGTCCAGGCTGGCAAAGGCCGGGATCGCGGTCAATACAGTCCGGGTCAGGCCGTCCACATCGAGCGTGACGACGCCGCCCAGCAGCCCGGTGGGGGCGCGGGCCGGCACCACCAGATGGCCGTTGGCGCCCCACTTCAGGTTTGCCGGGGCGCCGACCCCGGTCGGGTCGAACCAGGTCCAGAGCAAGGCGCCATCAGGCGAGTACTTGTGGATGCGGGCGCGCACGCCCGACGGCGTCGGCCCGATGCCCAGGACATAGGCGTTGTCGGCCGCGTCGCGCAGCACGCGCAGCGTGGAACCGCCGTCGAAGTCAGCGCCCAGCACACGGCGCCACACCAGGGTGCCATCGGCGGCAAAGCGCATCAACAGGCCGTTGGCATTCACCGGGTTGGCGAAACTGCCGGCGCGGCTGGTGCCGCTGACGTAGGCGCCGCCAGTACTGTCGGTTTCCACCCAGGTGGCCAGCTCCTGGCGGGTGCTGCTGGTGTTGTCGAAGCGCACGCTGAACAAGCTCACGCCGGCGGGCGAGGTCTTGGTCAGCCAGATGTCGCCGGCCGGCTGGGCCTCGCCCCTTGCCGTGAAGACGTTTTCCGCGGCGTCGGCGGCCACTGCCACGCCGCCGGGCTGCACGCTCCAGGTCAGCGTTTGGGCCATGCAGGACAGGCTGGCCAGGGCCAGGGTGGCGACTGCGATATGGCGTTTCATGATGGCTCCAGCGCGGTTGTCCCGCATGGGTTGACGGGAAGTGAACGTTCGGGCGTGCGGCCGCGGGTGCCCTTCAGGCAAAGGTGTTGGCGATCAGGTCGCGGAGCCGGTCTTTTATCTGACGGAAGTTGTTGTCGCTCCGGCCTACCGGCGCCACCGCTGCAGGCCAGCCGGGCGGCGCCGCGGGCCAGGGTCGTGAGCTTCAACGGCGCTTCCTTGATCGTGCGTGCATCCATGACCCGGACTGTGGGCGCAACGGCTGCCAGACTCAGTGACCTGAGTCACCGAGCCCGTGCCGGTCTTCAGGCAGCGCCAGGCGGCGCTGGCGCCGCGCTCGGGTCTGCCGTGGCCAGTCCTGCGGCATCGGCAGCGTCTGAGGCACGCTCTCGCAGGTCGATGGCCTGCGGCTCCGGCTGCACCGCTGACCTGGTCATGCGGTTCACCGGTGAAACACGGCTGATCACGGTGGACGGATCGCCGCCGTGCTGCAGCCACCAGGGTCAGGCCTGGCCACGAGCCAGGTGCGGAAACATCGCCCGGCGTGCTTCCTCGTCCATCTCGGCCTTGAACTGGTGCTTGTCCTTCAGCGCCGCGGCGCGCTGCGCGGCGGGGCGCTCGTTCACGGCGTCGAGCAGGCGCTTGACATGGGGTAGTTGCTCCCAGGCCTCGGCGCCCAGCGCAAAGGGAACAGCGCGGGCCCAGCCCCACACCGCCATGTCCAGCACGCTGTAGACATCGCCGAGCATCCAGGCTTTGCCGGCCAGGTGCTCGTTGATGATCTTCCAGTGGCGCCAGGCCTCGAATTCGTAGCGCTGGATGGCGTACGGCACCTGTTCAGGCGCGTAGTGCTTGAAGTGCACGCATTGGCCGGTGAATGGGCCGATGCCGGAGGCCACGAACATCATCCACGACAGCAGCGCGCCCCGGTCCGGCCCCGCTGGCAGGAACTGGCCTGTCTTGTCGGCCAGGTACAGCAGGATGGCCGAGCTGTCGAAGACCGTGGTGGCGCCATCCACGATGACGGGCACCTTGGCGTTGGGGTTCAGCGCGGTGAAGGCCGGCAGGTGCTGTTCGCCCTTGCGGGTGTCCACGGGAATCGCCTCATAGGGCAGGCCGGCTTCCTCCAGGAACAGCGCGACCTTCATGGGGTTGGGGGCGAGCGAGTAGTAGAACTTCAACATGGCAACGGCCTTGGGCTTGGATGACGGAGCCCCATTCTGTTGCTTTCGCAGCAGCCCGCAGGAAGATGCCGCACCCCGGCGTGTGCAAGGGTGCGGGTGTCGCGCGCCATTGAGAGTGCTCAATCCGCGCCGCCGGCCTCCGTGGAGACTGGGACTGCTGCGCTTGTTGCGGCACTCATGTTCAGCCAGGAGACCTCTGATGAATCACACCCGCCGTTCCAGAACCGCGATCGCCTTGACACTTGCGGCCGCAACGTTCGCCAACGTGGCCATGGCCCAGCAGCGGGTCGACTTCGGCAAGCGCGAGTACGACAGCAACTGCGCCAACTGCCATGGGGCCGATGGCAAGGGTGGCGGCTTGTACGTCGAATACCTTCGCCGAAGCCCGCCCGATCTGTCTCAGCTGAGCAAGCGCAATGGGGGCGTCTTCCCCATGAACCGTGTGTACGAGGTGATCGAGGGTGCCGGGGTCGGGCACGGGTCGCGGGACATGCCGATCTGGGGCCAGGACTATCGCGTCCAGGCCGCGGAGTACTACATGGACGCGCCGTACAACGCGGAATCCTATGTGCGCGGTCGCATCCTGGCACTGGTCGAGTACATCAGCCGACTGCAGGCGAAGTGATCTGCGGTCTGGCCGCAGGCCGGCAATCGCACGTCATCTGATCACCGGATGGAAGCGCATGAAGACCGACGCGCAACTGCAGGCCGATGTCGCCGACGAACTCCAGTGGGACCCGGCCATCCATGCCGCGCATGTGGGTGTCGTCGCGAAGGCTGGCGTGGTCAGTTTGACGGGGTACCTGCAGACCTATGCCGAAAGAGTCGCCATCGAACGCGCCGTTCAGCGGGTCGAGGGCGTGAAGGCCGTGGCGGTAACGCTCGAAGTGAAACTTGCACCCGGTCACCATCGCAGCGACGCCGAGATCGCCGAAGCCGCCGAGTCCATATTCAGGTGGAACGTTTCCATTCCCGATGACCGCATCCGCGTGAAAGTGGATAAGGGCAGGGTCCTGCTCAGCGGCGAGGTCGACTGGGACTTCCAGCGTCGCAGCGCCGAGAAGGCTGTCCATGCATTGACAGGCGTGGTGGCGGTCAGAAACCACATCACCCTGAAACCACTGCTCACCCCGGCCAGTATCAGCCGGCGCATTCGCGATGCACTCACCCGCCATGCCGAACGCGGGGCCCGGAACATCGAAGTCACGGTGCATGGCACGACAGTCACGCTGCGTGGGCGGGTCGACTCATGGGATCAACGAGCGGCAGTGCAGGGCGCCGCCTGGTCGGCACCGGGTATCAGCCACGTCGTCAACGAACTGGCGGTGGGCCATTGAAGCCGGTCCGGCAGGGGCGGCCGGACGTCTTACAAGCGCCCGGCGGCTCGATGTCGGGCACTTGATCCTGCGCAAACTTGCAGTGGCCGATGTTGGCGACACTGGGCCATGGGTTCAGGCGAGCACCATCATCTCGGCATGCCGGCTCGGCAGGGCGTTGTCCTGCTTGCCGCAACGGGGCATGTCGTTGCGGCGGACCCGGCGGCCGAACTCATGTTCGGCCGCAGTACCGCCGACCTGGCCGGGCGGCCCTTCGAATCGTTGCTGAAGGCGCCTCCGAGCCCGGCGCTGGACTGGACTGAACCGGCGGCCGGTGCCAAGACAGGCCAGCCGTACACGCAACGCAGTTCATCTCTGTGCATGGCGCTTCGCGCTGACGGCACGGCGTTCCCGATCGCCTATCTGGTGGCCCGTGTCGCTTCGCAGGGCATCTGCTTCGCTGCATTCGTCGACGACCTGGGAAGCGAAAGCCCGTCCCTGCGCGACTGGGGCGTCGCCGGCAGGCAGTTGCGCACCCTCGTGGAGTTTTCGCCCATCGCCATCTGGGTCGCGGAGGACAGCCATGTGATCCTGGCCAACCGCGCCGCCTGCGCCCTGCTCGGTTTCGAATCGCCGTCGGAGATGATCGGCAAGTCGGTCTACGAGTTGCTGACCGACAGCGACCACGTCAGATTCCAGCGTCATGTGGCGCAGGCATTGCAGCACGAGGGGCAGGTAAGCAACCTCCATGCGAGCCTGAAGCGCCGCGATGGTGATGCCTGTGATGTCGAGATCACCTTGGCCTCGTTGCCCGACCATGGCCAGACGACTGTGCAGATGGTGGCGAGCAACATCACGCAGCGCAACCTCGAGCTTCGAGAGCTCCAGCGTTCCCGCACGCTGCTCAAGGGCCTGTCGGCCGGGCTGGTGGAGGCCCGGGAGGAAGAACGCCGCCGCATCGCGCGTGAGCTGCACGACGAACTCGGCCAGGAGCTCAGCGCGCTCAAGATGGCCATCGTGCAATGCGCGCGCAGCCATGGCCTGCCCGAGCAGGACGGCGGCATTTCCACCGTGAGCGCGTCGCTCGACGGCATCATGGCTTCAGTGCGACGAATCGCCGCCGACTTGCGCCCGCCGATGCTCGACGATCTGGGGCTCGGCGACGCACTCGAGGCGCTTGTCCAGGCTTTCTCCCGGCGGACAGGCATCCCGGTTCGCCTGCGCGTCGACGCGCTCGCCGGTTCGCCTGACGACAAGCTGGCCATCGCCCTCTACCGCATGGTGCAGGAAGGCCTGACCAACGTGGCCCGGCACTCGCAGGCGACCGAGGCTCGCATCGACCTGCACAGCGCTGCGGGCGAACTGATGCTGCGCATTCAGGACAACGGGGTTGGACTGCCTGCGGACGCGTCACTGCACGGAAAGGGCCGATTCGGCCTGCTCGGCATACAGGAACGTGCCGAGGCGCTGGGCGGGCAGCTCTTGCTGCAGAGCCCCGGCACGGCTGGCACGCAGATCCTCGTTCGTTTGCCGTTCCAGCCGCAGCGGCCGGGTTGCACGGCAGCGGAAACAGCAGCCGGATAGGTGCACGATGACCAGCGAAACACCCCTGAACATCCTCGTCGTCGACGATCACGCGATCGTGCGCGAAGGGCTCAAGCGCATCCTTGAAAGCACGGCGCTCCACTGGCGCGTCGTCGAGGCAGGCAGCGGTTTCGAGGCACTCGAGATCCTGCGTCGAACGCCGTTCGACGTGGCGGTGGTGGACGTTTCGATGCCGAACATGGGCGGCCTGGAACTGCTGCGGCGCGTGAGGCCCGAGTTTCCGCGCCTGCGGGTGCTGATGCTCAGCATGCACGCCGAGGAGCAGTATGCGATGCGTGCCTTCAAGGCTGGCGCCAACGGTTATGTCACCAAGGAAAGCGCCAGCAGTGAGCTCGCTGCCGCCGTGCGCAAGGTGGCGCAAGGCGGTGCCTACGTCAGTTCAGCTCTGGCCGAACGGGTGGTGCTGCAGCTCAACGGGGTGCGCGAACCGGCCAGCCACGCCCAGCTCAGCGACCGCGAGCTCGACGTGTTGAGGCGGCTCGTGGCGGGGCATCGCCCCACCGAGATCGCGAATGCGCTGCACCTTTCGGTGAAGACGGTCAGCACGCACAAGAGCCGCATCCTCGACCGGCTGGGTTTGCCCAATCTGGCTGCGCTCATCCGGTACGGCATCGACCATGGTCTGACGACGGAAGAGGTCTGAACGAGGGGTTCGTCGCGGTTGACGAGGCGTTGCAGACAATCGATCTCGTCGCGCGGGGCTGCATGCCGCGGCAGCACCGCCGGTGCAGCGGCTCGTAACTGCTGGAAACGACAGTGAGGCGGCTGAACGGCTCGCCGTAGGGCGGTTTCACTGCCAGGTGCTCTGGTTGCTGGGCAACCTGGCTCGGGCCTCGGGTGTGGCGCGTCAGCCCGCCGGACTGGCGGGCACCGCCATCCGCACGAAGGCCTGTGCGGCAGGTGTGAGCCCATCGCGTTCGCGCATGGCCAGCAGAAGCCGGCGTTCGCAGCGCATGCCGCTGATCGGCGCCAGCACCATGCCCAGCGCATGCACATAGGGCTGCGCTCCTTCGCGGGGCAGCACGGCCAGGCCCAGGCCGGCGCTGACCATGCGCGCCATGGCGTCGAAGCTGCGCACCTGGGCGCGTATGCGCAGCGGCCGATGGGCCGCTTCGGCGGCCGCGGCCAGCTGGCGCGTCAGCGAGGTGCTGCGCCCGAACGCGACGAGGTCGTGGTCCAGCAGCGTGTGCAGCGCCACCGCCGGCACCTGGGACGTGGGTGTGCCGTCGCGCGCGCCGGCCACCAGCGCGTGGCTGGCCGGCAGCATCAGCACCAGTTCGTCGACATGGCACACCAGGGTCTGCAAGCCTTCGCTCGGGGTGTTTTCGCCGACCACGCCGAGCTCGGCGGTGCCACGCGCCACGGCGCGCACGGCGTCCTCGCTGATGGCGTCTTCCAGGTCGAACACCACGCCAGGGTGGGCCTGCGCGTAGCGCGCCAGCAGGCGCGGCAGGAAGCCGCCGAAGGCCGAGGTATTGGCCCACAGGCGCAGGTGGCCACCGGTGCCGAGTTTCACGTCGCCCATGGCCAGCGCCAGCTGTTCCAGGCGCGAAACCATCTCCACGGCATGGGGCATCAGGGTAAGTCCTGAATCGGTCGGAACGACACCCCGCTTGCTGCGTTCGAGCAGCGGTGCGCCCACATGCGCTTCCAGTTCGGCGATGCGTTTGCTGGCCGCGGCCAGCGAGATGTCCAGCCTTTCCGCCCCTGCGGTGAGGCTGCCTGCGTCGACGGCGGCAACGAAGAGCCGCAGCGTGGTCAGGTCGAAGCGGTTGAGGTTGATCGCCATGCTTGAAACGGTGCGCCGATGCTCAACCTGCGGTTGAGGATGACTCAACGATATGTGAAGCCAGCCGCCCGTGCTTGTCGCGACCATGCGCGGCAGCCGCTTCACGGCCCAGATCATCACCAAAACCAACGCCCCGCGTTCCCGGAGACAAGACCCATGCGCCTGACCTGCCTAGCCGTTACACGACGTGCCGCCTGTGCCGCTGCCGCCGCTGCCGCTGCGCTCTTTGGCGGCAGCGCCTTCGCGCAGGCCTACCCCACCCGGCCCGTCACCCTGGTCGTGCCCAACCCGCCGGGCGGCGTGGTCGACACCTCGGCGCGCCTGCTCGGCGAGCCTCTGGCCAAGCTGCTGGGGCAAACCGTGGTCATCGAGAACAAGGGTGGTGCCAGCGGCAACATCGCCTACGGCCAGGTGGCCAAGGCGCCAGCCGACGGCTATACGCTGCTCATCAGCTATTCCGCCTATCACGTCGGCAACCCGTCGATGTTCAGCAAGATGCCCTGGGCGCAGAAGGACTTCGTGCCCGTGGCCCTGCTCACCGCCGCCACCAACGTGATCGCCGTCCACCCGAGCGTGGAGCCGAACAACCTGAAGGACTTCGTGAGCTACCTGAAGGCCAACCCGGGCAAGCTGAACTACGCCTCGCAGGGCATCGGTTCACTGTCGCACGTGGGCACCGAGCTGCTGCTGGTCAACACCGGCACCGACATGACCCATGTGCCCTACAAGGGCAGCGGTGCGGCCATCGCCGACGTGCTGGGCGGCCAGGTGCAGGTGTTCATGACGACGCCGCCTTCGGTGATGCAGCATGTGCAGGCGGGCAAGCTGAAGGCCTATGCCGTCACCGGCAAGACGCGCCACCCCGGCCTGCCCAATGTGCCCACCACCGCCGAAGCCGGCATGCCGGGCTTCGAGGTCGAAGCCTGGGTGGGCCTGTTTGCGCCGGCCGGCACGCCGGCGGCGGTGGTCCAGCAATTGACCGAGAAGGTGAAGGCCGCCCTGGCCACCCCCGAGGCGAAGGCCGTGGCCGACAAGACCGGCATCGAGATCCGTTACATGGACCCGGCCGGCCTGGGCCGGCTGGTGACCAGCGAAACCGAATACTGGGGAAATGTCATCAAGGCCAAGAACATCAAGGCAGATTGAGGCAGGAACCCAGCCCATGGCCCGCATCCACTACCGCATCGGCCAGATCGTGCCGAGCTCCAACACCACGATGGAGACCGAGATCCCGGCCATGCTGCGGGCACGCGAAGCCATCGCGCCCGAGCGCTTCAGCTTCCATTCGGCGCGCATGCGCATGAAGCACGTGACCAAGGACGAACTCGCGAAGATGGACGCCGACAGCGACCGCTGCGCGCTGGAGCTTTCCGACGCGCGCGTGGACGTGCTGGGCTACGCCTGCCTGGTGGCCATCATGGCCATGGGGCGCGGCTACCACTGCGTGAGCGAACAGCGCCTGCGCGCACTGACGCTGGAAAACGAGGGGCCGGCGCCGGTCGTGACGAGCGCCGGCGCGCTGATCGAAGGCCTGCAGGCCCTGGGCGCGAAGAAGATCGCCGTGCTCACGCCGTACATGCGGCCACTGACGGCGCTGGTGGTGGACTACATCGAACACCAGGGCATCGAGGTGCTGGACGCCGTCAGCCTGGAGATCAGCGACAACCTGGAAGTGGGCGCACAGGACCCGCGCGCACCCATCGAGATCAGCAGGCACCTGAACACCGCCAATTGCGATGCGGTGGTCATCTCGGCCTGCGTGCAGATGCCCTCGCTGGCCAGCGTGCAGCCGGTGCAGGACCGCCTGGGCCTGCCGGTGGTGAGCTCGTCGGTGTGCACCACCTGGCGCATGCTGAAGGCGCTGAAGCTGCCGGCGCTGGTGCCCGAGGCAGGCGCCTTGCTGTCGGGCCGCTACTGAAGCGAAAGGGGGCAAGTCATGGTCGCCCGCGACGCGCTGCAAGGTCTGAAGGTGCTGGAACTGGGCCAGCTGATTGCCGGGCCCTTTGCCGGCAAGACGCTGGCCGATTTCGGCGCCGACGTCATCAAGATCGAACCCACCGAAGGCGGCGACCCGCTGCGCACCTGGCGGCTGCTGCGCGATGGCACCAGTGTCTGGTGGGAGGTGCAGAGCCGCAACAAGCGCAGCGTGGCGCTGGACCTGAAGACGGCCGAAGGCCAGCAGGCCGTGCGTGCCCTGGCCGTTGAAGCCGACGTGCTGATCGAGAACTTCAAGCCCGGCACGCTCGAGGCCTGGGGCCTGGGCTGGGAAGCCTTGCACGCACTGAACCCGAAGCTCGTGATGCTGCGCATCAGCGGCTTCGGGCAGACCGGGCCTTACAGCGCCCGGCCCGGTTTCGGTGTGCTGGGCGAGGCCATGGGCGGCCTGCGCCACCTCACCGGCGAACCCGGCCGCGTGCCGGTACGCGCCGGCGTGAGCATCGGCGACACGCTGGCGGCGCTGCACGGCGTCATCGGGGTGCTCATGGCGCTGCGCCACCGCGAGGTCAATGGCGGGCAGGGTCAGATGATCGACGTGGCGCTGTACGAGAGCGTCTTCAACGTGATGGAAAGCCTGCTGCCCGAATACGACGCCTTCGGTGCCGTGCGCGGCGCCGCCGGCAGTGCGCTGCCGGGCATCGCGCCGTCGAACGCCTACCGCTGTGCGGCCGGTGCTTTTGTGTTGATTGCCGGCAATGGCGACAGCATCTTCCGCCGCCTGATGGCCGCCATCGGCCGCGAAGACCTGGCGCGGGACCCGGGCCTGGCGCGCAACGACGGCCGTGTGGCGCGTGTGGGCGAGATCGACGCCGCCATCGAAGCCTGGACGCTGCAGCATCCCATCGACGAGGTCATCGCCACCCTGGACGCCGCCGCCGTGCCGGTGGGCCGCATCTACACCGTGGCCGACATCGCCAGCGACCCGCAATACCTGGCGCGGCAGATGATCGTGCAGACCCACGACGCCGACGGCCGGCCCGTGAAGGTGCCCGGCATCGTGCCCAAGCTCGGGGCCACGCCGGGCCGGCTGCACAGCCCCGCGCCGCGCCTGGGCGAACACACCGCCGCCGTGCTGGGGGCCGTGCGCGCCGGCAGCGGCTGGCCGGTGCCGCAGGCCGCCAACGACGATGCCTGAGGCCGGCGTGCACCCGCTGCCCGCGTCCGCAGTCCAGCGGGGGGCGCCGCGCGACGGGCGGCAGATGGAAAGCGGTTTTGTGCCCACCGACGCCCAGGTGGCCCGGACCGACCAGCTGCCGGCCCCGGCCCACGCCAGGAGCGAGGTGACGAGCTTTGTTCCGGTTGCGGCCAGCCTGGGCCTAGTCGCTCATCAACTCCGTGACCAGCTTGCGGACGATGGGCAAGGCCGGCGGCTCGGCCCGGCGTGCCAGGGTGACGATGCCAAAGCGCGCGGTGGCGTTCATCGCCGGCTTCAGCACCAGTTCCACCAGGTCGGGCGCCGCGGCGCGGATGGCGATCAGCACCGCATCGCTGTGGCGAACCACGTCGACGAGGCTGGGGATCTCCTCGCAGCGCAGCGTGACGCACTCTGACGGGTGGGCCGCGGGCCCGTAGCGTTCCACCATCGTGCGTGCAACCTCGTCGCTGAGCGGCGTGGACGCGATCGGGAACTGGCGCAGGGCATCGAAGCGCAGCGTGCCCGCCCAGCGCGTGAGCGGGTGGCCCTGGCGCACCAGGAAGGCGCCGCGCATCTCCACCAGACTCGTCACCCGCAGGTCGGGCGCGGGTGACAGCGAGCGTGCGTCCACCACCAGCGCGTCGAGCTCGCGTTCACGCAGGCGGCGGGTGAGCACGTCGGTGGGGCCGCGAGCGACCTCGACATGCATCGTCGGGTGTGACTTCGCCATCGTCTTCAGCAGCGGCGTCATCAGCATCGCGCCCGGCCCCGACCCGAGGCCGATGCGCACCGTGCCCGAACGACCTTCGCGCATCTGCGTGCCGCTGGCGGCCAGCTCGTCGGCGTCGAAGACCAGTTGCCGGGCGCGTTGCAGCGTTTCAGCCCCGAAGGGTGTGAGCAGGCTGCGCCGGCCCACGCGATCGAACAGCGGCTGGCCAAGCTCTTCTTCCAGGGCCCGGATGCTGCGGCTGAGCGCCGGCTGCGTCAGGAACAACGCTTCGGCAGAGCGTGTGAACGAGCCGCTCTGCGCCAGTGAGATGAGGTGTCGAAGCTGAACCAATGTCATCGGGTAAACCTGGCCAATGCATGCGTTGAACTCATCATAAGTGAACGAACAATGCATTGGACGTTGCGCCTTTCGAAACCTACATTGGCGCCATCGGAAGTTCACCGATGCCTTTTTTCATGAAGGACCTGCGATGAGGAAACTCCAACGATCGATCAGCGTGATGGCCGGCCTGCTGCTCGGTGCCGGCGCTGTCCTGGCCCAGGCCTGGCCCACCAAGCCGGTGAACCTGATGGTTCCGTACCCCGCGGGCGGCCCTTCGGACGCGATCGCGCGCATCTTCTTCAGTCCGCTGGGCAAGGAGCTGGGGCAGCAGGTGCTGGTGGAAAACCTCGGTGGCGTCAGCGGTGCGCTGGCCGCGCAGAAGGTGCTGGCCGCGCCAGCCGATGGCCACTTCATCTTCCAGGGTTCGCCCAACGAAGTGATCCTGTCGCCGCTGGCGAATGCCGCGGTGAAGCTGAAGACCGAAGACTTCCGCCTGGTGCACCCGGTGGCCGATGCGGTCATGGTGTTTGTCGTGCGCAAGGACCTGCCGGTCAACAGCGTTGACGAACTCATCGCTCTGGCGCGCAAGTCGGCCGACCGGCCACTGACCTACGGCAGCGTCGGGATGGGCTCGCTCTACCACCTGATCCTCGAAAACGTGCAGGCACAGACCGGTGTGAAGCTCGCGCACGTGCCTTACAAGGGCAACGCGCCGCTGCTGCAGGACATCGGCGGGGGCCAGGTCGACTTTGCCGTGCTCGTGTACAGCGCGGCCATGGGTGCGCTGGCCGAGCAGGGGCGCATGAAGGTGATCGGGCAGCTGGGTGCGCAGCGGTCTGAACTGCTGAAGAACGTGCCGACGGCCAGCGAGAGCCAGTCGCTGAAGAACTTCTCGTACAAGATCTGGACCGGCTTCATGGTGCCGAAGAACACGCCCGAAGACGTGGTCGTGCGCCTGCATACCGCCATAGGCAAGACGCTGCAGGACCCGGCGGTGCGCGCGCAGCTGGCGCTGCAGACGCAGCAGGCTGCCGCGCCCATGACCCTGGCCGAGTCGGCGAAGTTCTTCGAAACCGAGACCGCACGCTATCGCGCCATCGCCAGGCAGATCAACCTGCAGCCGCAGTGAGCCGCACGTGACCTACCTGTTGCAGGCGCTCGGCGCGCGGGCTGGTGAATTCATCAGCCTGCGCCGGGACATCCACCGCCACCCCGAGCTCGCCTTCGAGGAACACCGCACCGCCGCCCTGGTGGCCGCCAAGCTGGAAGGCTGGGGCTACGACGTGCAGCGCGGCATCGGGGGCACGGGCGTGGTCGGCACGCTGGTGCGCGGCCACGGGCGCGGGCGGCTGGGCATTCGCGCCGACATGGACGCGCTGCCGATCGCCGAAGCCAGCGGCGCCAGCTGGGCCAGTGTCCGCGCCGGGGTGATGCACGCCTGCGGCCACGACGGCCACACGGCCATGCTGCTGGCCGCGGCGCGCCACCTGGCCGAGCAGGGCGGTTTCGACGGCACGCTGAACCTGATCTTCCAGCCCGCCGAAGAAGGCGGTGGCGGGGCCTTGCGCATGATGGCCGACGGCCTGTTCGACCGTTTCCCCTGTGATGCCGTCTTTGCGATGCACAACATGCCGGGCATCGAGCAGGGCAGCTTCGTGCTGCGTGAAGGCCCGGCCATGGCCTCGTCGGACTACGCCAGCATCACGCTCACCGGCGTCGGCGGCCATGGCGCGATGCCGCATCGGGCCACCGACCCGATCGTTGCTGCCGCCAGCATCGTGATGGCGCTGCAGACCGTCGTCTCGCGCAACATCGACCCGTTGCAGGCAGCGGTGGTGACCGTCGGCGCGCTGCACAGCGGCCAGGCCAACAACGTGATCCCGGCCATCGCCACGCTCGAGCTCAGCGTGCGTGCGCTGGACCGCGAGGTCCGTGCCACGCTGGAGCGGCGGATCCGGACCCTGGTCGCGGGGCAGGCCGCGAGCTTCGACGTGCAGGCGCAGATCGACTGGCGGCAGGGCTACGCGGTGCTGGTCAACACCCCGGCCGAAACCGAGTTCGCACGCCAGGTCGCCACGGAACTGGTGGGCAGCGACCGGGTGACACCACAAGGCCCGCCGCTGACCGGCAGCGAGGACTTCGCCTTCATGCTCGAACAGGTTCCCGGCAGCTACGTGCTCATCGGCAACGGTACCGGCCGCGGCCCCGGCGAAGGCGGCTGCATGGTGCACAACCCGGGCTACGACTTCAACGACGACAACGTGGCCACCGGCAGCGCCTTCTGGGTGCTGCTGGCCGAACGTTTCCTGGCCAGGCAGGAGCCGGCCGCCCACTAGACATCCGAACCCAGCAGGAGAGCGCTCCGGCGGTTGCCGGAGCCACCGAAGGCGCAATCTCCCATGAACGCTCAGGTCCCGTACTGCACACCACCATCGCCGTCTGGAGAGCCGCTACGCCCTGCACGGGGGTAGCGCACCGAAGGAGCAAGGCGCGGGGCCCACCCCGCCGCTGAATCTCTCAGGTACCAAGGACAGGGGGAGCGGCACGGCGCAAGGCGCAAGCCCTGCAGCCACCGCAATTCCCTGGAGTTCCCCATGAAAGTCATCGTCCTCGGTGCCGGCCTGCTCGGTGTCACTTCCGCCTATTTCCTGCGTCAGCAGGGCCATGAAGTCACCGTGCTCGACCGCCAGGCCGCGCCGGCCGCCGAAACCAGCTTCGCCAATGGCGGGCAGATCTCGGTGAGCCATGCCGAGCCCTGGGCCAACCCGAGCGCGCCGCTGAAGGTGCTGAAGTGGCTCGGCCGGGAAGACGCGCCGCTGCTCTTCCGCATCCGCGCCGACATGCGGCAATGGCTGTGGGGCCTGCAGTTCCTGCGCGAGTGCACGCCGGCACGCACGCGCCACAACATCGAACAGATCGTGCGCCTGGGCACCTACAGCCGCGACATGCTGCAGGCCCTGCGCCGCGACATCGGCATCGACTACGACCAGCGCACCCAGGGCATCCTGCACTTCTACACGAACCAGAAGGAGTTCGACAGCGCCGAAGGCCCGGCCGCGCAGATGCGTGAACTGGGCTGCGACCGGCGCGTCATCTCGGCCGACGAAGCCGTGAGGCTGGAACCTGCGCTGCACCACATCCGCCCGCAACTGGCGGGTGCCACCTACACCGCCGAGGACGAGTCGGGTGACGCCAACCGCTTCGCGCGTGAGCTGGTGGCGCGCTGCCGCAAAGACGGCGTGCAGTTCCTGATGAGCCACACCGTGACGGCCCTGCGCGAGGCGGGGGGCCAGATCGACCATGTCGAAGCCACCGACGCCGAAGGTCGCTTCCAGCGTGTGCGCGGGCAGGCATACGTGCTGGCGATGGGCAGCCTGAGCCCGCTGCTGGCGGCACCATTGGGCATCCACCTGCCCATCTACCCGGCCAAGGGCTATTCGGTGACGATGCCGGTGAAGGACGCGGCGAAGGCCCACCAGGTCTCGCTCACCGACGACGAGTACAAGCTCGTCTTCTCGAGGCTGGGCGACCGGCTGCGCATTGCCGGCACGGCCGAGCTGAACGGCTACGACCGCGACCTGAACCGGGTGCGCTGTGAAGCCATCGTGAAGCGCACCGAAGCCCTGTTTCCGGGTGCCGGCGACGCCGGACAGGCGCAGTTCTGGACCGGGCTGCGGCCCGCAACGCCGTCGAACGTGCCGATCATCGGCCGCTCGAAGCTCGGCAAGCTGTACATGAACACGGGTCACGGCACCCTGGGCTGGACCCATGCCTGCGGCTCGGGCAAGAGCATTGCGCGCATCGTCAGCGGGCTGGCGCCGGAAGTGGACTTCGCGTTCACGGGGTTGGCGGCCCGCGCCAAGGTCTTCAGGTCCGTCCTGCCGAGGCCCGCCTCGAAAGTGACCACGCGCAGCTAGACTGCCGGCATGAACGACCCCACAGCCACCGAGCTGCTGGCCCAGGCCCGTGCCGGGGACGCGGGGGCGGTCGGGGGCCTGTTCCAGTTGCTGTACCCCGAACTGCGGCGCGCCGCGCATGCGCGCCTGCGCGGTGGCGCCGACGCCCTGCTCGACACCACGGCCCTGGTGCACGAGTCGTATGAACGCCTGGCGGGCACGCCACGCCTGAGCTGGGCAGACCGCTCGCACTTCCTGGCCTATGCCGCCCGGGCCATGCGTTCGGTGCTGGTGGACCTGGCCCGCGAACGGCTCGCCGAGCGCCGGGGCGGCGGCGCGCCGCATCTGGCGCTGACCACGGGGCTGGGCGAGCAGCTGGGCGCACCCGACACGCCGGAACTCGTGCGTGTGCATGAGGCGCTGGAAGAACTGGCGCAGATCGAGCCGCGCCTGGCCCAGGGTGTCGAGCTGCGCTATTTCGGTGGCCTGTCGAACGAGGAGATCGCGGCGGCGTTGGACATTTCGCTGCGCACGGTGGAACGCGACTGGGAGCGTGCACGTTCGTTCCTGTATGCCAGCCTGAAGGTCGGCTGAGCGGGGCGCATGGCGGTTTCTGTCGCGCCACTGCGTTAGGGGTTCAGGATGAACCTCGAACGCGATGAATGGGCGCTGGTGCTGCGCCATCTGGACCAGGCGCTGGAACTGCCCGTGGCCGCACGCGCCGGCTGGCTGGAGGCGCTGCCCGCCTTGTCGCCGCACCTGAAGACGGCGCTGCAGGAACTGCTGAACGACCGCCGCGCGATCGAGACGGCCGGTTTCCTGGCGGCCGGCGCCGAGGCCTCGATGCTGCAGCCCGGCGGCGTGCTCGGGCCCTGGCGCCTTCTGCGCGAGCTGGGCGCGGGTGGCATGGCCACGGTCTGGCTGGCCGAGCGCAGCGACGGTGCCCATGCCCGGCAGGTGGCGCTGAAGCTGCCGCGGCTTCAGCTCGGTTCACGCGTGGTGGCAGAACGCTTTCTGCGTGAACGCGGCATCCTGTCGACCCTGCAGCACGTGCACATCGCGCAGGTGCTGGACGCCGGCGAGTCAGCCGGCCAGCCCTGGTTGGCGCTGGAGTTCGTCGACGGCCAGCCGATCACCGCCTTCGCCCAGGCCCGGCAGCTCGAGCTGCGGCTGCGGCTGCAGCTCTTCCTGCCTGTGCTGCAGGCGGTGCAGCATGCGCACGGCCAGCTCGTCATCCACCGCGACATCAAGCCTGCGAACGTGCTGGTCGATGCCTTCGGGCAGGTGAAGCTGCTGGACTTCGGCGTGGCCAAGCTCCTGGAGCCCGACGGCGCCAGCGCCGAGACCGCGCTCACGCAACTGGGTGGCCGCGCACTGACGCCGCAATACGCCAGCCCCGAGCAGGTGGCCGGCCGGCCGCTGGGCGTGGCCAGCGACGTCTACAGCCTGGGTGTGCTGCTGTACGAGCTGCTCACCGGACGGCTGCCGTATGTCCTGCGGCGCGACACGCCCGTGGTGCTGGAAGACGCGATTGCCAATGCCCAGGTGCTGCCGCCCAGCGAGGCGACCAGCGACCGGCGGCTGGCGCGGGCGCTGCGCGGCGACCTGGACACCATCGTGATGAAGGCCCTGGCCGCCGAACCGGCCATGCGCTACGCCTCAGCGGATGCGCTGGCCGCCGACATCCAGCGCCATCTGCAGTCGCTGCCCATCCTGGCGCGGCAGGCGGGCTGGGCAATGCGGCTGCGCAAGCTGTGGGCGCGGCAGAAGCTCGCCCTGGGTACCGGCGCGGCGGTGGCGCTGGCGCTGTGCGTCGGCGCCGGCGTGGCGCTCTGGCAGGCCGGCCAAGCCCGCGCCGAGGCCGGCCGTGCCGCGGCGGTACAGCAATTCCTGCTGGACATCTTCAAGGCCAATTCGGCGCGCCAGGCCGACCCCGAGAAGGCCCGCGCGGCCACGGCGCGCGAACTGCTGGACATCGGCACCGAACGCATCGGCCGCGCGCTGGCCGACCAGCCCGAAGCCCGCCTGACCCTGCTGGACACGCTGGGCGAGCTGTATCACGACCTGGGCCTGCAGCCCCAGGCTGCAGCCCTGGCGCGCGAAGCCGTGACGCTGGCCCAGAAGCAGCACGGCCTGGCCAGCCAGGCGCATCTTCTGCAGCTGGCGCGGCTGGCCGATGTGCTGGCCGATGGCGCGGCCAGCGCCGAGCGGCAGCAGGTCGTCGACACGGGCCTGGCACTGCTGCCGCAGCTGCCCGACCGTGCCAGCGAAGCGCGCACGCTGTTCCTGATCGAGGCCGCCACCCATTTTCAGTCGGCGCGGCTCGACGATGCCGAGGCCTACAGTCAGCGCGCGCTGGCCGACGCGCGGGCACTGGGCCAGCCACGGCTGCTGCGCCGTGCCTGGGAAGTGGCGGGGGTGACCGCGCAGCTGCGAAACGACAACGTCGCGGCCGAAGAGCGATTGCTGCAGGCCGTGCGGGTGGGCGAAGAGGCGGCGCTCAGCGGCTTCGAGCTGCTGCGCGCGCGTGTGCAGCTGGCCGACGTGCAGGCGCGACGACTGCGGCTGGACGCGTCAGAAGCCACTTTGCGCGAGGCCCTGGCCACCAGCCTGCGGCTGAACGGTGCGGCCCATCTGGACACGCTGCAGACGCGCCTGGGCCTGGGCTTCGCGCTCTTCCGCCAGGGCCGTCTGGACGAGGCCGACGCCGAATACCAGGCTGTGCGCACGCTGCTGCAGGCTGCGCCCGGCCTGGACAGTTTCACCTTCCCGATCTACGCCGGGTCGCATGGGCGCGTGCTGCAGGCACTGGGGCGAAGCGCCGAGGCCGAGGCCGTGCTCAGGCAGGGCATCGGGGTCCGCGACCGCACGCGGCCGGGCACCCGCATGGCGGCGGAACTGCGTGAATTCCTCGTCCATACCCTGGTGGCGGCGGGCCGCCTCGACGAAGCAGCCACGCTGCTGGCCCAGGCCGAGAACATCCGCATTGCCAATGGCCTGAAGCCGGGGCAGCGGGCCTGGTCGTTGCATGCGATGGCCGCGCAGGCGCTGGCGCGCGCCCGCGGCGATGCCGCTGGCGAGCGCGCGGCACTGGACGCCCTGGTGGCCGGCAGTGCGCAGGACACGCCGGACAGCCTGGGCTGGATCGACGGTGCGCTGCTGCGCGCGCGCTTTGACCTGGAGCAGGCCGCGCCGGAGGCCGCGGCGGCGCGGCTGCGCACGCTGCGCGAGGTGCTCGTCCGCCATGGTCTGGTGGGCAAGCTGAAGCTGGTGGACGGGCAACGGCTGGCGCTGTGCGATGCGGCCGCGCGCGCGGTCGGCGCGGCTGTCGACTGCCGTTGACCCCCCCAAGAGGAGGGCACGCGGCGACTGGATGGCGGTTTCTGCGCCGCCAGCCCGTGTTCTCCAGCAAGCCCCGCCGTGGGGCCTAACGGAGAACCCACCATGCTGAACTTTCATCGCCCCTTGCGCTTGCTGGCCTGCGCCGTCCTGGGCTTGGCCGCCTGCACCCAGGCGGCATTGGCCTTCACCATCGACGACTTCAGTGACGGGCGCGTGATGCTCGAGTGGCCGAACTTGCCGCTATCGCCCGACGGCTGGCTGCGTGCCGACACCGCCGCCAGCGTGCCTGGCGGCTGGCGCAGCCTGGCGTTGCAGCCGCAGGCCGGCGCCCCGGCCCTGACCTTCATCGGCGTCAACGCCTCGGGCCTGCAGGCTTATCGGGTGGCCAACCAGCAGCTGTACGTCAGTTTCGGCTATGGGCAGACCGAGCCGATGAACCTGGACCTCGGCGACGCAGCGGCACTGCGGCTGGACATGCTGTGGGGCGGCGGCCAGTACCAGGCAGCCGGCTGGAACCCCGATGCGCTGTCGGTCACGGTCTACGCGACCACGTCCAACGGTGCGGGCTTCAACCCGAACGGATCGGCCATGACTGCCATCCTGCACGGCGCGCAGGATGTCCACCTGCCGCTTTCCAGTTTCACCGTCAATTCGGCCACCGGTGTGGGCGTGAACTGGGCCGATGTCGACAGCCTGCTGTTCGTGGTCAGCGAAGCGGCGGTGGGTCTGGAAGCGGCCGGCTTCGGCATCCTCTCGGTGTCCACCCTGCCGGCCGTACCCGAGCCGGCGACATCGGCGCTCCTTGCGGCCGGCATCGCCGCCCTGGGCTCGCTGCGCCGCGTGCGGCGGCGTGCCGCCCTGGCCGCTGCAGCGCTGCTGGCCGCCGGCTCGGCCAGCGCGGCCGACATCGTCAACATCCAGGGCTTCGGCGCCAGCGGCGCCGGCGCCAACATCTTCAGCTACCCGGTGGCGCCCGGCACGCTGGTCGACCTGTTCAACCCCGTGCTGGTGAACCTGCCAGCCGGCACCTACGACCTGGCCGACGCCTGGGGCCAGCCCGGTGCGCTCTACGACACCTGGAACTTCGAACAGTCTGCGCCCGGCAGCTGGGCCAGCCATTACGTCGCCGCCGAGGTGCTGCCCGGCGGCGGGTACCGCCTGCTCGTCGATGGCGTCTCGTTGCTCGACCCGTCCTGCCAGAACCACTTCTGCGCCTGGGACACCCAGGCCCAGGCCGCCGCGGCCTTCCTCGCCACGCCGGCCTATCGCTTCACGCTGGCGCAGGCGGCGACGGTCGCCTTTGCTTCGGCCGACTACTTCCTGCTGGACAACCTGGGCGGCATCTCGCTGTCGATCACCCCGGTACCCGTGCCCGAGCCGGCCGGCTGGGCGCTGCTGCTGGCCGGGCTGCTGGCCGGTGTCGGCGTCCGCCGTAACCTGCAGGCTCCTTGATCCGCCGCAAACCGGTGCCGCTGCGGTAGCGAAAGAATCGCCGTGAACTCTGGAAGACACGATGATCCTGAAAAGAAAAGCCGCCAGTGCGATCCTCGGCGCGTTGCTGCTGGCCGGTGCCGCTTCCGCGCAGGATGTGGCCTCGGACAAGGAATCGGTGCGCCGCGCCATCCATGTGTGCGCAGCCTGCCATGGCGAGGAAGGTCGCAGCACCACCCGCGAAGTGCCTTCGCTGGCCGGCCAGATGGCGCAGTACACCCAGGCCCAGCTCATCGACTTCCGCTCGCAGACCCGCGTCGAGACCGGCTCCAGGGCCTACATGTGGGGGGTCTCGGCGCTGCTCGACGACGCCACCATCGCCGGCCTGGCGGACTACTACGCCGCGCAGAAGCCGGCGGCCGGCGAGCCCGTCAGGCCCGGCAATGCGGCCCTGGTGAAGGCCGGCCGCCAGCTCTTCGTCGACGGCGCGCCGTCCCGCGGCATCCGTTCCTGCGCCTCGTGCCATGGCGAAGGCGCCGAAGGCCAGGCCGGGTTCCCGCGCCTGGCCGGCCAGCGCGCCGACTACATCGTCGCCCAGCTCAAGGTCTTCGGCGGCAAGCTGCGACCGCACGGCACGCTCATGTCGGCGGAAGTGAAGTCGATGACGGCGACCGAGATGCGCGCCGTCGCCGCCTATCTGCGGTCGCTGTAGACGCAGGCCGCCGGTCTCAGGCCTCGTAGCAGTAGCCGACGCCGTAGACCGAGCGGATGCGCTCGCCGCCGGCGCCCGCCTGCTCGAGCTTGCGCCGCAGGTTCTTGATGTGGCTGTCGACGGCGCGTTCGGTGGCGGCACGGCCGTCCCCTTGCAGCAGGTCGAGCAGCTGCGGGCGCTCGTAGACGCGACCAGGCTGCGCGGCCAGGGTGCGCAGCAGCCGGAATTCATTGGGTGTGAGGTCCAGCGCGGCGCCACGCCACGAAGCCCGCCAGCCCTGTTCGTCGACCAGGAGTGGCGCGGTCCCGGCCATGCCGACCGTGGCGTCGGCCGGCAGCTGAGTGGCGCGGCTGCGCCGCAGCACCGCCTTCACACGCGCCATCACTTCGCGCGGGCTGAAGGGTGTTTTCGGGATGTAGTCATCGGCGCCCAGTTCCAGCCCGGCCAGGCGGTCGGCTTCGTCGTCGCGCGCCGTCAGGATGACGATGGGCACGCTGGTCTGCGCCCGCAGCTGCCGGCACAGGCTCAGGCCGTCCAGGCCCGGCAGCATCAGGTCGAGCAGCACCAGGTCGTGGCGGCGGTCGGACCAGGCCTGCAGCGCGGCGTGGCCGTCGGCGACACATTCCACCGCGTGCCCGGCGGCGCGCAGGTAGTCGGCCAGCAGCGCAGCCAGCTTGGGCTCGTCCTCGACGACCAGCACATGGGCCGGCCCGGGGTCCAGCGGCAACGGGCCCTCAGCCACGCTCAGCCAAGGGCGGGTAGCGCCACATGCAACCACAGCCCGCCCATCGGCGACGGGCGCGCTTCGATCCGGCCTTCGTGGGCCTCGACGATGCGCTGGCAGATCGACAGCCCGAGGCCTGCACCGCCGCTGCGCCGGCTGCGCGAGGCTTCGCCGCGGAAGAAGCGGTCGAACAGGCGCGGCAGGTGCTCGTCGCGCACGCCCGGGGCGCTGTCGTGCAGGTCGATCAGCATCTGCCGGCCCTCGCGCCGCGCCTGCAGCTTGAGGGCCCCGCCGGCGTGGGTGTAGCGGCAGCTGTTTTCCAGCAGGTTGGCGAACAGCTGGCGCAGTCGCCGGGCGTCACCGAAGGCCGGCAGCGGGCCGGGTGGCAAGTCCATCTGCAAGGCCAGACCGCTGCTGCGCAGTCTCTCGCCAAAGGCGCCAGCGGTGTCGTCGATGATCTCGCGGAGGTCGACTTCCGCCTTGCGGTAGCTCAGCGCACCCACGTCGGCCAGCGACAGCTGGTACAGGTCGTCGACGAGCTTGTGCAGGGTCACGACCTCGCTCTTCAGCGAACGCAGCGCTGCGGCGTCGAGCGACCGCACACCGTCTTCCAGCGCCTCGAGCTCGCCATGCAGCACGCCCAGCGGCGTGCGCAGTTCGTGCGACACATCGGCCATGAATTCGCGGCGCATCGCCTCGTTGCGCTGCAGGGTCAGGGCAAGCTGGTTGAAATCGCGCGCCAGCTGGCCGACTTCGTCGTCGGCTGCCTGTTCAGGCACCCGCGTGCCGTAGTCGCCCGCGGCGAGGCGGTGGGTGGCCTGCGCCACCTGGCGCACGGGCCGCAGCAGCCGGCGGGATGCCCAGAAGGCCACCGCGGCAGCCAGCAGCACCGCCGCGCCGCCCACCACCCAGCCGGTGCGGGCCTGGGCGTCGGCAAAGCGCTTCTCGGCGCCCGAGCTCACGGACTCGAACGGCGTCAGCACCAGCCAGCCCACCGTCAGGCCGTCGACCACCACGGCACGCTCGATCGCGTTTTCGGCCGGGCTCGCAAAGCCGACGATGCGGCGCCGGTCCGGCCCCAACAGCGTGAATCGCCGCGAAGCGCCGGTCAGCTCGGCCGGCGTGGCCTGCGCCGGCGGCCGGTCGACGAGCGGCACGCTCTCGTCCTGGGGGGCAGGGCGCAGCAGGCGGTACCAGAGGTCGGGCCGCTGGCGCAGGAAGTCCCAGCTGCCTTGCTGGCGGTAGCCGGCCGTGACGCTGGGCACGGCGAGATCCAGGCGGTTCACGGCCTGTTCGTTCAGGTAGCCGAGGAAGTCGCGGTTCAGGTTGACATGGGCGGCCACACCCATGGCCACCGCCACGGCCACGGCGGCGCTGAGCACGGCGGCGAACAAGCGGGCGGCGAGGTTGAGCTTCATGGGGTGGGGCTGTCGGGCGCCTGGGGCGGGGCTGTGCGCCGGCTTCACACCGGTTGTGCGCCGGGTGTACACGATCTGGCCGAGTGCAGCCGCCGGTGGCCAGGCAGTCCTTCGCAGCCACGGGTCCTTCAAGGTCTCTCCACATTGTGAAGGCAAGCTGCAGCGGGTGAAAACCCCAAGCAACCCCTTTCGTAGCCACCTCCGTACCCCCGTCCGCATCGCTTTGGCGCCCGTGACGGCACTGCTGCTGGCCGCACTGCTGGCCGCTTGCCAGGACAAGCCCGCGGCCCCCCCGGCCGCGCGGGCACCGGTGGAAGTAGGCGTCTACACGGTCACTGCCCAGGACGCCCCGCTGCGGCTCGAACTGCCGGGCCGCCTGAGCGCCAGCCAGGTGGCGGAGATCCGCCCGCAGGTGGGTGGCCTCATCCTGAAGCGGCTGTTCACCGAAGGCAGCCGCGTGAACGCCGGGCAGCCGCTGTACCAGATCGACCCCGCCGCCCTGGAAGCCGAGCGCGCCCGCAACGCTGCCGCGCTGCAGAAGGCGCAGGCCCAGCTGGCTGCCGCCAAGGTGAAGGCCACGCGCGACGCCGCATTGCTGGCCGCCGACGCGCTGAGCCGCGAGCTGGCCGAAGACAGTGCCGCCGCGGCGCGCCAGGCCGAGGCTGACGTGGCCGTGGCTCGAGCCGCACTCGACGCCGCGCAGGTGCAGCTGCAGCGGGCGCGCATCGCAGCGCCGATCAGTGGCCGCATCGAGGTTTCCACCGTCACCCCCGGCGCGCTCGTCACCGCCAACCAGACGGCCGCGCTGACAACCATCCAGCAGCTCGACCCGATGCATGTGGACATCGTGCAGAGCAGTGCCGAACTGCTGGCGCTGCGCCGCCAGCTGGCCGGCCAGACGGCCAGCCGCCAGGTGCAGCTGGTGCTGGAAGACGGCTCGGTGCACCCGCAGCTGGCGACGCTGCAGTTCAGCGGTGTCACCGTCGACAGCGGCACGGGCACGGTCACGCTGCGCGCCGTCGTGCCCAACCCGCAGGGCAGCCTGCTGCCGGGCATGGTGGTGCAGGCGCGCCTGGAAGCGGGTGTCGACCGCGGCGTGCTGCTGGTGCCGCAGCAGGGCGTCAGCCGCACGGCCACGGGCGACGCCACCGCGTTGGTGGTGGGTGAGGGCAACAAGGTCGAACGCCGGCGGCTGACGCTGTCGCGGGCGGTGGGCAACCAGTGGCTCGTGACGGGCGGCCTGAAGGCGGGCGACAGGCTCATCGTCGAAGGCCTGCAGCGTGTGCGCCCCGACGCGGTGGTGACACCCGTCGCCGCGGGTTCGAAGCCAGCCGCCGGCGGTTCCGCCGCGTCTTCGCCGGTTCCCACAGCTGGCGGCTCCGCGGCTGCTGCCGCAGCTGCACGCTGACAGCTGCGGAGAAGCCCACACCATGGCCTCGTTCTTCATCAACCGCCCGATTTTCGCGTGGGTGCTTGCCATCGTCATCATGCTCGCCGGTGGCGCCGCCACGCTGCTGCTGCCGCTGGAGCGCTACCCCGACATCGCGCCCACACGCGTGGGCATCAACACCAGCTACCCGGGCGCCTCGGCGCAGACCATCGAGGATTCGGTAACGCAGATCGTCGAACAAAGCCTGAAGGGCATCGACGGCCTGCTGTCGATCGAGAGCAGCAGCAGTGCTTCCGGCAGCGCCAGCACCCAGCTCACCTTCGAGGCCGGCACCAACCCCGACACCGCGCAGGTGCAGGTGCAGAACAAGGTGCAGTCCATCATCAGCCGGCTGCCGCAGGCGGTGCAGGCCCAGGGCGTGCGTGTGACCAAGGCCGGCACCGAATTCCTGATGGTGGCCATGCTCACCAGCGACGACCCCAACGTCAGTTCCAGCGACCTGGGCGACTACCTGAACAGCACGCTGGTGGACATCATCAGCCGCGTCGAAGGCGTGGGCGACGTCAACGTCTTCGGCTCGGGCTATGCCATGCGCATCTGGCTCGACCCGGCCCGGCTGCAGCGCTACAACCTGGTGCCCGGCGACATCCGCACCGCGCTGCAGCAGCAGAACGCCGAGGTCTCGGCCGGGCAGATCGGCGCACAGCCGGCGCCCGAGGGCCAGCGGCTGTCGGCCATCATCACCGCGCGTTCCAAGCTGACCACGGCCGAGCAGTTCCGCAAGGTCGTGCTGAGGGTGCAGCCCGACGGCTCGGCGCTGCGCCTGGGCGACGTGGCCCGCGTCGAACTCGGCCGCGACAGCTACACCACCAACGTGCGCAGCAGCGGCCGCAATGCCGCGGGCCTGGCCATCTTCCCGGCCAGCGGCGCCAACGCGCTGACCACGGGCGATGCCATCAAGGCCAAGCTGAAGGAACTGGAGCCCTTCTTCCCGCCTGGCTACAGGGCCACGATCACCTACGACACCACGCCCTTCGTGCGCGTGTCGATCGAAGGCGTGGTGAAGACGCTGATCGAGGCGATGGTGCTGGTCGTGGTCATCATGTACCTGTTCATGCAGAACCTGCGGGCCACGCTCATCCCGGCGATTGCGGTGCCGGTGGTGATGCTGGGCACGATGGGGGTGCTGGCGGTGGCAGGCTTCTCGATCAACACGCTGACGATGTTCGGCCTGGTGCTGGCCATCGGCCTGCTGGTCGACGACGCCATCGTGGTGGTGGAAAACGTCGAACGGCTGATGCGTGAAGAGGGCCTGCCGCCGCGCGAGGCCACGCAGAAGAGCATGAAGGAAATCAGCGGCGCGCTGGTCGGCATCGCCGTGGTGCTGAGCGCGGTGTTCATTCCGATGGCCTTCTTCGGCGGGTCCACGGGCGTGATCTACCGCCAGTTCAGCATCACCGTGGTGAGTGCGATGGTGCTGTCGGTATTCGTCGCCATGACGCTTTCGCCGGCGCTGTGCGCCACCTTGCTCAAGCCCGTGAAGCTGGGTGAACACAGCAGCCATGGCGGGCCTTTTGGCAGGCAGCTGGACTGGTTCTTCGGCGGCTTCAACCGCGGCTTCGACCGCTTCACCGAACGTTATGTCGGCGGTGTCACCTGGCTGGGCAAGCGCATGTTGCGCAGCGTCTTCGTGTTCCTGCTGCTCGTGGGTGCTACGGCCTGGCTTTACACCAGCCTGCCCACCTCGTTCCTGCCCGACGAAGACCAGGGCGGCCTGCAGCTGCAGGTGCGCATGTCGCCGGGCGCCACGGCCGAACGCATGGAAGCGGTGGCCGAACAGGTCGAGGCCTACCTGGCCGACCAGCCCGAGGTGCTGTACTACAACGTCGTGCGCGGCGCCGGTGGCGACCAGGGCTCGGGCCAGGGTTTCATCAGGCTCACCGACTGGTCCGAACGCCTGGGCAATAAGCAGGGCGCCGGCGCCCTGGCCGAACGCTTCAGCCGCGAACTCGGGCGGCGCGTGCGCGACGCGCAGGTCTTCGTCGTGCAGCCGCCCACGGTGCGCGGCCTGGGCGGCAGTGCCGGCATCCAGCTTTTCCTGCAGGACCTGGGCGGCCTCGGCCAGCCGGCGTTGATCGCGGCCCGTGAGCAGCTCATCACCCTGGGCAACCAGCACCCGGAGCTGGCACGAACCCGCACCCAGAGTTTGGCCGAGACGCCGCAGCTGAAGATCACCATCGACGACCAGAAGGCCGGCGTGCTGGGGGTGCAGCCGAGCGTCATCAACGACACGCTGTCCATCGCGCTGGGCAGCAGCTACGTCAACGACTTCATCGACCGCGGCCGTGTGAAGCGCGTGCTGGTGCAGGGCGAAGGCGCCTATCGCGCCAGCCCCGACAACCTGGGTGACTGGTACGTGCGCAACAGCAGCGGGCAGATGGTGTCGATGGCCGCCTTTGCCACCAGCAGCTGGTCGACTGCGCCACGCCAGCTGGTGCGCTACAACGGCAGCCCGGCCTACGAGATCCAGGCCGACGTGCCGCCGGGCGTGAGCTCGGGCGCGGCGATGAAGGCGATGGAGGAGGTACTGCGCGAGATGCCGGCCGGCATCGGCTACGAATGGGCCGGCCGCAGCTACCAGGAAAGGCTGTCGGGCGACCAGGCGCCGCTGCTGTATGCGGTGTCGGTGCTGTTCATCTTCCTGTGCCTGGCGGCCTTGTACGAAAGCTGGTCGGTGCCGTTCAGCGTGATGCTGGTGGTTCCGCTGGGCATTCTGGGCGCGCTGGTGGCCAGCCACCTGGGCGGGCAGAACAACGACGTCTTCTTCCAGGTGGGCCTGCTCACCACCGTGGGGCTGAGCGCGAAGAACGCGATCCTCATCGTCGAATTTGCCGAGACCCTGCGCAACGAAGGCATGGGCCTGTTCGAGGCCACGCTGAAGGCCTGCCGCCAGCGGCTGCGGCCGATCCTGATGACCTCGCTGGCCTTCGGCATGGGTGTGCTGCCGCTGGCCCTGGCCACTGGCGCCGGCTCGGGTTCGCAGCGGGCGATCGGCTTCGGCGTGCTGGGCGGCATGATCAGCGCCACCGTGCTGGGCATCCTCTTCGTGCCCTTGTTCTACCTGTGGGTGAAGTCGCTGCTGGGGCGACGCAAAGCGCGCGGCGATGGCAGCACCGCGATGGTGGCAGCCAAGCCCGAGGTGCAGGCATGAGGCGCCGTCCGATCCCGGTTCTGACAGTGCTGCTGGCGGTCTCGCTGCTGGCGGGCTGCGGCAGTCTGGTACCGCCCGCGGGCACGCCGAACGTGAGCCTGCGCGACGGCTTCCGCGTGGGCGCCGTCGAGCCGGCCCTCGCCACGGCGGGCGCGGCCAGCGAATGGGACGGCTTCTTCGCCGACGAGCGGTTGCGCAGCGTCGTCGGCCTGGCCCTGGCCGAAAACCGCAGCCTGCGCGCGGGCATGGCGGTGGTGGAGCGCACCCGCGCCCTGTACGGCATCAGCCAGGCGGACCGCCTGCCCGAGGTCCGGGCCAGCACCTCGGCCAGCCGCCAGCGCACGGGCGGGGTCACGGCCAATAGTTACAGCGTGTCGCTGGGGCTCGCGTCCTGGGAGATCGACCTGTTCGATCGGGTCGGCAGCCTCGAAGGCGCCGCGCTGGCGCGATTCCTGGCCCAGCAGGAAACCCAGCAGGGGGCCCGCCTGGCGCTGGTGGCCGGCGTCGCCGACGCCTGGCTCAGCCTGGCGGCAGAGCGTGAACGCCTGCGCCTGGCCGCAAGCCTGCGCGACAGCCAGCAGCGCACGCTCGGGCTGACCGAGCGTCAATACGAACTGGGCGCGGCATCGGGCCTGCAACGCGCTCGCGCGCAGACGGCGTTCGAGGCCGCGCGCGGTGAGGCGGTGCGCGCTGCAGCGGCGGTGGTGCAGGCGCGGCTGGTGCTGGAAGAACTGGCCGGGCAGCCACTGGCGGACAGGCTGCTGCCGACCAGCCAGGGTGGCGATGCCACGGCGCTGCCGCAGATTCCGGGCGATCTGCCTGCCACCGTGCTGCTGCAGCGGCCCGACCTGCGCGCCGCCGAACAGCGGCTGCAGGCGTCGGCCTACGACGTGGGCGCTGCCCGCGCGGCGCGGTTTCCGCGGCTGACGCTGACCGCGAGTGCCGGCACGCGCAGCCCGGATCTGGATGGCCTGTTCCGTGCTGGCAGCGGCGTGTTCAGCGTGGTACCGACTTTGGACCTGCCGATCTTCGACGCCGGCGCCCGCCGGGCCCAGGTCGACGCCAACCAGGCCACGCAGCGCGAGGCCCTGGCGGTCTATGAATCGGCGCTGCAGGCGGCGTTTCGTGAGGTCGCCGACGCGCTGGCCGTGCGCGACAGCCTGGCCGAACGACTGGACGCGCAGCAGTCCCAGGTGCGGGCGGCCGAGCGCAGCCTGTCGCTGGCCGAACAGAGCTACCGGCTGGGAGGCGCCAGCCAGCTCGAGGTGCTGGACGCGCAGCGCCAACTGACCGCAGCGCAGCAGGGCCTGGTGTCGCTGCGCCAGACCGAGCAGGCCAACCGCGTGAACCTGCTGCGGGCCTTGGGCGGGCGCTGGACAACAATGCCACCGGCCTGAGGAGAAAACGCTTGAAGACCTACGACATCGAAGTGCAGCGCCTGAAGTCGCTGCGGCACGACCGCGGCCTGATCGAGATCGGCATCGATGCCCTGGTGCTGCCTCGTTCGGCGCGCGACGACGAGGCCGCCACGACGACCAGCCTGCGGTTTCCGGTCGAACACGCGCGCTCCTTGCTGGTGCTGCTGAAGCAGCAGATCGCCGAACTCGACAAGCTGCAGCCGCGCAGCCGGCGTTCCGGGCGCTGCTGAAGTGCCGGCCGCGCGGGCGTCGTCGGGACGCCGGCGCAGGCTCGGCCCAAGGTCAGCGCCTGGGCCGGCCTTCGCGGGCTGGCGGGGCGCTGGCCTGTTCGAGCCAGACCAGGGTGTCCAGCTGCGACAGCAGCTGCGGCAGGTAGTGCGGCGCAATGGCCTGCAGCCGCTGCAGGCAGCGCAGCACCAGCCGGTGCGAATTCAGCGGGCCCGGGTTGTCGGGCAGTTTCGCCAGCGAGCTGGCCAGCTGCCGGTCCACACGCAGCCGCGTCCACGTGCTGCGTGCCTGGCGCACCGCCTTCAGTTCTGGCGGCGCGGTAGCCGGGGTCGCGCCTGCTGGCTGGCGGTTGATGTGGCGCACCAGCTCGGCCAACAAGGTTTGCGCGGCCGGCGCGGCCAGCGCTTCGCCCAAACGCCGCATGGCGCCGAAATCGCCGCACTCCCAATGCCGGTGCAAGGCCTCGGCAGCCTGCGGGAAGCGGGCCTGCAACCGGGCCAATGCGGCAGCCGCTTCGGCGCGTGCGGCCTCGAAATCCTGCGCGTAGGCAGCTTCGGCCGCGGCCAGCCGCTGCTGCAGCAGCGTGCGCGCCGGGCCTTCGGCCAGCAGCGCGGCGCGGCGGGCCAGGGCCTGCAGATAGTGCAGGCGCAGCGGGTCGAACTGCGATGACGGCAGCGCCTGGCCAGCGGCCGGTTCGACTGCCTGCCGGGCGGCCATCTCAGCGGCCCATCGAGGGGCTGCCATCGACAGGCCGGGGAACAGGAGCCATCTCCACGCGCCGATTGCGCGATCGGCCTTCGGCGTCGGCATTGGAGGCCACGGGCTGCTCGGGCCCGAAGGCGGCGGCAAACAGCGACGAGGCCGGTACCCCCTCTTCGATGAGCGCGCGTGTCACCGTCAGCGCGCGCTGGGCCGACAGCTCCAGGTTGTCGGCGAACCGGGTGTTGCTGTCGCGCAGGGGCCGGTCGTCGGTGAAGCCGCTGACCATCAGCAGTTCGCCACGGGTACCCAGGTAGGCGGCCAGCGGCGCGGCCAGGCTCTTCAGCAACTGCCGGCCATCGGGCTGCAGCTGGTCGGAGTTCAACGCGAAGAGCACGCTGCCGCTGATGCCGATGCGCCCGTTGTTCAAGCTCACGCGGCCGGTGGCCAGCGGCACGGCCAGCGCTCGTTCCAGCGCCAGCCGGCGATGCTCTTCGGCCTGGCGTTTCTGCACTTCGCTGGCCAGGGTGCTGACGAGTTCCAGTTGCACGCCCAGCACCAGCACCAGCATCAGCACGAAGGCGCCCAGCAGACCGGCCATCAGGTCGCCGAACACGGCCCAGACGGGCGTGCCAGCGTCGAGCGCGGCTTCGTTGTCTTCCATCAGGCCGGCTCGGTGGTCAGCGGCGCCGGGCGTTGTGCCAGCTGCCTCAGGTCGTCGACGATCTGCTGCTGGGAAGAGATGCTGAGGTCGACGATCTCACGCGCCTGGGCCACGTAGTAGGCCAGCTGCTCGTCGCTGCGCACGCTGGACTTGACCAGGGCTGATTCGATACGCTGCAGCTGGCCGGTGAGCGCCTCGCTGGACGTGCTGAACATCTGCACGGCCATGCCGAAAGCCTCGCCCAGGCTTGCCACCTCGACGGCGCTGGCCGTCACTTGCGCCGCAGCCGCAGCGGTTTTCTCGGCTTCGCTGTCGATGCGATCACCGAACTGCTGGCCGGCCTGCTGCAAGGTGGCCGCGGCCTGGGCCGCCAGGGTGTCGACGGCGGCGCGCTGCTCGCTGCTGGCCTGGTTCAGGGTGTCGAGCAGGCTGGCCAGCGTCGCCATGATCTGGTTGCGTTCGCCAAGCATCTCGGTGTCGCGCACCAGGCTGGCGCTGAGTTGCTGGCGCAGTTCGGCCACCAGGGCGGCGGCCGCGCGTGGTGCCTCGGCGGCGGCTTCGATCAGCCGCGAGACGACGGCCAGGCTGCTGCGGGCCTGTGCGGCTGCCTGCTCCTGCAGTTTGCGGCCGGTCTCGGCCAGCGTCTGCGTCCAGGCCGCCAAGCGCTGCTGGTCTTGCGCGGCAGCTTCGGCATGCTGCCTGGTTTGGGCAGCAGCCACCTCGGCGAGCAGTCGGGCCGAGCCTTGTTCGAAATCGGCGGACCAGCTCGAAAGGGTCTGCCGCATCGTGTCGGCCATCTGCTGCTGGAAGCCCGCGGTTTCGCGTGCGATGCCGGTCATCGTCGTCGCCACCAGCGGCTGGATCGTGGCGCCGGCCAGGCGCGCACTTTCCGTCAGGCTGAGCTGCAGCGACCGGTCGACCGAGCTTGCGAGCTCGGCATAAGAGCTTCGGGCCTGTTCGTGGAAGCGGTCCTGGCTGGCCAGCAGGCGTTCGTTCAGCGCTTGCCCCTGCTGCAGCATCTGCGCCATCAGGGCCTGCACCTGGGTGATGAGCTCAGGCACCTGCTGAGCCTGCGCCTGCAGGGCCTGCAGGCTTTGCTCGCGCTGGTGGGCCAGCGTGAACGGGCGCAGCCGGGTGGCGATCTGCGCGTCGAGCGCCTGGGCCGCCTGCAGGCGGCCGCGCCGGCAAAGCGCAGACATCAGCCCCAGCATTGCCGAAGCCGCCACCCCGGCCACCGAGGTGCCGAAGGCCAGGCCCAGGCCCTTCACCGGAGCCGCCAACGCGGCGCGGATGGTCGGCAGGTCGGTCGTGGTTTCCAGCGCCATGACGGCGCCGTTCAAGGTGACCACCATGCCCAGGAAGGTGCCCAGCATGCCCAGCAGCACCAGCAGGCCGACGAGGTAGGGCGTCATCGCCGGCCCGGGCAGCGGCGCACGTTCGCCCTCGATACGCAGGCGCACGGCCTGGCGCAGCGCGGGGTGCAGGCGGTCCAGCCAGTCCGACAGCCGCTGTGGGGTGTCGGGCATCTTGGGCAGATCGGCCAGCGCGACCTGCAGGTTCTGCGTGGCTTCGTCGAAACGCCGCAGTTCCAGCGCACCCAGCCCATAGACCGAGCCGATGAACAAGGTCATCAGCAGGGCCAGCGGGCTGGTGCCCAGGTAACCGAAGCCGACCCAGCCCACGGCGGCGAGGCCCAGGAAGAAAGCGGCAATGGCAAGCGGCTTGTTCATGAGCTCATTGCGCAGGCGCAGGCGCAGGCGCAGGTACGGGCAGGGGGCCGATCGAATCGATCAGGCCTTCGACGGCTTGCCAGCGCGTGGCCAGCTCGGCCCGCAGTGCTGCCAGCCAGGGGCCGCCCGGCGCGGCCGGCGCGAAAGGCGTGATCGCTTCGGCCAGATGCTGATGCTGGTGCGCGACATGCCGCTTGAGCAGCGCCGGCACCGTGCCCAGCCACTCGCGTTCGCGGGCTGCCAGGGCCCGGGCCAGAACGGCGTCGAGCGCTGCGATCTGCGTGCCCTCGGTTCCGCGCGCTGCCAGCGCGGCGCGCAGGGCGGCGCGAACGCCGTCGATGCGTGCAGCCATCGTGTGCTGGTGTGCGCGGTAGCTGGCGCGGCATGAGTTCTCGTCGACGGGCGGCACCGTGAAGGTGGTGTCCTCGTCGATCAGCCTTTCGAGTTCACTGCGCACGCGCCTGGCCTGGTCGATGGCCGCAGCGGCCAGCCGTGCCGCGGCAGGTAGCGGGGCCGGCCCGGGCATGGGCGACTTGTCGTCGGTGAGCGCGGCCGAAAGCGCGATGGCATCGGTCCAGTCGAGCCACTGGCTCAGGCGTTCGGCGGCGGTGTGCGGCGAAGGCGCGGAGTCGACGCCGCCCAGGCTGGCCAGGGTTCGCACGAGCGGCGAGCTGTCGAAGCCCGTGTGGTGAGGGCGCGGTGAAAGGGACATGGCGCCGGCGGAGGATTTCAAGGAAAACCCGCGATCGTACAGGGCGGCCGGCCGCTGCCGAAGCTGCATGCCGGGCGCAGCATCCTGGGCTGGTGCAAAATAGAACGATCGTTCTATTTTTTGAACCCATACCCCTCGCCGAGGCAGGTGGCCCCCTAGAATGCCCAGGCACAGGGGCCGCACCGGGGCCTTGGCAAGCGCAGGAGCAAAGCTGATGAAAGTGCTGGTCCCCGTCAAGCGGGTGGTGGATTACAACGTCAAGGTGCGCGTCAAGAGTGATGGCACGGGCGTCGACATCGCCAACGTCAAGATGAGCATGAACCCCTTCGACGAGATTGCCGTCGAAGAGGCGGTGCGCCTGAAGGAAAAGGGCGTGGTCACCGAAATCGTGGCCGTGTCTTGCGGTGTCACGCAGTGCCAGGAAACGCTGCGCACAGCCATGGCCATCGGCGCCGACCGCGCCATCCTGGTCGAGACGATGGACGAGTTGCAGCCGCTGGCCGTGGCCAAGCTGCTGAAGGCCCTGGTCGACAAGGAACAGCCGGGGCTCGTGATCCTGGGCAAGCAGGCCATCGACGACGACTGCAACCAGACCGGCCAGATGCTGGCCGCGCTGACCGGCATGCCCCAGGCCACCTTCGCCAGCAAGGTGGAAGTGGTCGACGGCCATGCCGTGGTGACGCGTGAAGTCGACGGCGGCCTGGAAACCCTGAAGATCAAGCTGCCCGCGGTGGTGACGGCCGACCTGCGCCTGAACGAGCCGCGTTACGTCACGTTGCCCAACATCATGAAGGCGAAGAAGAAGACGCTCGACGTGATGAAGCCGTCCGACCTGGGCGTGGACACCACACCGCGCATCAAGACCCTGAAAGTGACCGAGCCGCCCAAGCGCGGTGCCGGCATCAAGGTGCCCGACGTCGCCACCCTGGTCGACAAGCTCAAGAACGAAGCAAAGGTGATCTGACATGGCAGCCCTGGTGATTGCTGAACACGACAACGCCTCGATCAAGGGCGCGACCCTGAACACCGTGACCGCGGCCCTGGCCTGTGTCGGTGCAGGGGGCGATGTGCACGTGCTGGTGGCCGGCCACAACGCCGGCCCGGCAGCGGCCGCAGCGGCGCAGATAGCCGGCGTGAAGAAGGTGCTGCACGCCGACGCCCCGGGCCTGGACCATGGCCTGGCCGAGAACCTGGCTGCCCAGGTGCTGGCCGTCGTGAAGGACTACAACCACGTCCTGTTCCCGGCCACCGCCGCGGGCAAGAACGTGGCGCCGCGCGTCGCCGCGCTGCTGGACGTCGCGCAGATCAGCGACTGCAGCAAGGTCATTGCCGCCGACACTTTCGAGCGCCCCATCTACGCCGGCAACGCCATCGCCACGGTGCAGAGCCTGGACGGCATCAAGGTCATCACCGTTCGCGGCACCGGCTTCGACGCCGCTGCGGCCACCGGTGGCAGCGGCGCTGTCGAGACGGTTGCAGCCGTGGCTGACGCGGGCATCAGCCACTTCGAAGGCAGCGAGATCGCCAAGAACGACCGCCCCGAGCTGACGGCGGCCAAGATCATCGTCAGCGGCGGCCGTGCCCTGGGCAGCAGCGACAAGTTCAACGAAGTGCTCACGCCGCTGGCCGACAAGCTGGGCGCCGCACTCGGCGCCAGCCGCGCTGCCGTCGACGCGGGTTATGCGCCAAACGACTGGCAGGTGGGGCAGACCGGCAAGATCGTCGCCCCCAGCCTGTACATCGCCGCCGGCATCAGCGGGGCCATCCAGCACCTGGCCGGCATGAAGGACAGCAAGGTCATCGTCGCCATCAACAAAGATGCCGAGGCGCCGATCTTCAGCGTCGCCGACTACGGGCTGGAGGCCGACCTGTTCACCGCGGTGCCGGAGCTGGTCAAGAGCCTCTGAACCTGGGCCCGAAGCCCTGAAGGGCGCCCCGAACCGGGCGCCCTTTTTTTGTTGAATCCGAAGGAGACACCCATGAGCTACCGAGCCCCCGTCCGCGACATGCTGTTCGCGATGAAGGAACTGGCCGGCATCGACGCCATCGCGCAGCTGCCCGGCTTCGAGGAAGCCGGCATCGACACCGCTGCCGCCGTGCTCGAGGAATGTGCGCGTTTCAATGAAGGTGTGCTCGCGCCGCTGAACTGGGAAGGCGACCGCAACCCCTCGTTCTTCAAGGACGGGCAGGTCACGACCACGCCGGGCTTCAAGGATGCGTTCAAGCAATTCACCGCCGGTGGCTGGCAGGGCCTGCAGCACCCGGCCGACTTCGGTGGCCAGGGCCTGCCCAAGCTGATCGGCGCGGCCTGCATCGAGATGGTGAACAGCGCCAACCTCAGCTTCGCGCTCTGCCCGCTGCTGACCGACGGTGCGATCGAGGCCCTGCTGACGGCAGGTACCGACGAGCAGAAGGCCATATTCATCCCGAAGATGATCGAAGGCGCCTGGACCGGCACGATGAACCTGACCGAGCCCCAGGCCGGCAGCGACCTGAGCCTGGTGCGCACCCGCGCCGAGCCGCAGCCCGACGGCAGCTACAAGCTCTTCGGCACGAAGATCTACATCACCTACGGCGAACACGACATGGCGGACAACATCGTCCACCTGGTGCTGGCGCGTGTGGTGGGCGCGCCGGAAGGCGTGAAGGGCATCAGCCTGTTCATCTGTCCGAAGTTCATGCAGAACCCTGACGGAACCCAGGGCACCCGCAACGACGTGCACTGCGTCAGCATCGAACACAAGCTGGGCATCAAGGCCAGCCCCACCGCCGTGCTGCAGTATGGCGACCATGGTGGCGCAGTCGCCAGCCTCATCGGCCAGGAAAACCGCGGCCTGGAATACATGTTCATCATGATGAACGCGGCCCGCTTCGCGGTAGGTGTGCAGGGCATCGCGCTGGCCGAGCGGGCGTACCAGAAGGCCGTGCAGTACGCGCGCGACCGCGTGCAGAGCCGGCCCGTCGACGGTTCACTGCCCGCGGCCGGCGCCATCATCCACCACCCCGACGTGCGCCGCATGCTGATGACGATGCGCGCCCATACCGAGGCCTGCCGCGCGCTGGCCTTGGTGGCGGCGGCGGCCTATGACGCGGCCCATGCCCACCCCGATGCCGAGGCGCGCAAGCAGAACCAGGCTTTCTACGAGTTCATGGTGCCGCTGGTGAAGGGCCTGTCGACCGAGATGAGCCTGGAAGTGGCCAGTCTTGGCGTGCAGGTGCACGGCGGCATGGGCTTCGTCGAGGAAACCGGCGCAGCGCAGTACCTGCGCGACGCGAAGATCCTGACCATCTACGAAGGCACGACGGCGATCCAGGCCAACGACTTGGTCGGCCGCAAGACCGCCCGCGACGGTGGTGCCGTGGCGCGGGCCATCGCCGGGCAGGTCGAAGCCACCGAAGGCGTGCTCCGCGGCCGCCCCAGCGCCGCCTGCCAGACCATGGCCAAGCGGCTGGCTGCCGGCCGCCGTGCCTTCCTGGACGTGGTCGACTTCATCGCTGGCCAGGGCCGTGCGAACCCGAACGCCATCTACGCCGGCAGCGTGCCCTACCTGATGCTGGCCGGCACCGTGCTGGCAGGCTGGCAGATGGCGCGTTCGCTGGTGGCCGCCGAAGACGCGCTGGCCGCCGGCCAGGACATCGAATTCATGGCTGCCAAGATCGCCACCGCGCGTTTCTACGGCGACCACATCCTCAACAAGGCCACGGGCCTGCGCGACAGCATCGTCGAAGGCGCGGACGCGGTCACTGCCCTTTCGCTGGAGTCGTTCTGATGAGTCGCCTGCCCCCCGTCCTGCAGAACCTGCCGCTGCCGATCATCGGCTCGCCGCTGTTCATCATCAGCAACCCCAAGCTCGTGATCGAGCAGTGCAAGGCCGGCATCGTCGGCAGCATGCCTTCGCTGAACGCGCGCCCGGCCTCGCAGCTGGACGAGTGGCTGGCCGAGATCACCGAGACCCTGGCTGCGTGGAACCGCGCGAATCCCGACCGCCCGGCGGCGCCGTTCGCCATCAATCAGATCGTCCACAAGACCAACGACCGGCTCGAGCACGACATGATGGTCTGCGCCAAGTACAAAGTGCCGATCGTCATCACCAGCCTGGGCGCGCGCACCGACATCAACGACGCCGTGCACAGCTGGGGCGGCGTGGTGCTGCACGACATCATCAACAACACCTTCGCGAAGAAGGCGATCGAGAAGGGCGCCGACGGCCTGATCGCGGTGGCGGCAGGTGCCGGTGGCCATGCCGGCGTGAAGAGCCCGTTCGCGCTGATCCAGGAAATCCGCGAGTGGTTCGACGGCCCGGTGGCCCTGAGCGGTTCGATCTCGACCGGCGATGCCGTGCTGGCGGCGCAGGCCATGGGCGCCGACTTCGCCTACATCGGCTCGGCCTTCATCGCCACGACCGAGGCGCGCGCGTCCGACGACTACAAGCAATGCATCGTCGACAGCAGCAGCGACGACATCGTCTATTCGAACCTGTTCACCGGCGTGCATGGCAACTACCTGAAGGGCTCGATCGTCAAGGCCGGCATGGACCCGGACAACCTGCCCGAGAGCGACCCGACGAAGATGAACTTTGGCGGTGCAGACACGGCGAAGAAGGCCTGGAAAGACATCTGGGGCGCCGGCCAGGGCGTGGGCGCCGTCAAGGCCGTGTTGAGCACGGCCGCCCTGGTTGCCCGGCTGAAGCGCGAATACGCGGCGGCGCGCGAGAGACTGTCGTTGGTGGCGGTTTCGTAAGAGCGACCCGACGTCGCACTTGCAGACGAAGCGGGGGACGGTCAGCTCTCTTTCAGGTCTGACTTCCGCTTTCGGCCCGTTGCGGTCGTTCGCTCGGACCCCTTCGGCTGTCGATGTGGGTCCCTGGGCTGGGCGAGCCGGGTGGCCCCTTCCGCTCATGTCCCCCGCCTTCGGCCGCCCATGAGCCTTCGGCTCATGGGCGGCCGAAGTCTCCTCCTTTACTTCGCTCCAGGGGCCACCCGACTCACCCAGCCCGGCAACCTATCGGCGCGCCACGCGGGAGTCCAAGACACGGTGGTTGCAAAGGCGGGCTGGGGCTGGCTGTGGCGCGCATGGGAGGCGCCGAGGAGCACAGGGCCCGCGGCCCCCGCGCGAAGCGCGGATCAACCTCTGACTCATCGCGGGTGATTGAGCGCAATGAGCGAAGCGAATGAAGCGAGTTCCGCGATGGGGCCGCGGGACCGAGCACCGCAGGGCAGCCTGAGCGCAGCGAAGGCCGCCGAGGATAAGCGCCACAGCCAGCCCCAGCCCGCCTTTGCAGAGGGACCAAGCAGGCAAGAAACGAATGACCGCAACGGGCCGTAAGGAGACTAACGGCGTGCGACCTGGTGGCGGACCATGAGAGCAATATCCCGCCGGCTGCTTGTCTGCTGGGCTGCCTGCTGCGAGCCATGTCACCGCAAAGGCCTCCGCGCCCGAAGATCAGCGCAGAGGCCGGGCCGTGAATCAGGCCGCCTTCCAGAAGATGTAGTCGGCCTGGTACTTGACGATCTGCTGTCGACCCTTGCTTCCGGCATCGCAGGCCATGGCCGGGGCCACGCCGCCTTGCGTGGCGACACGCTGGATGTAGGTGATGGCGGTCATCGCGCCCGAGCCCATGGCCGGGTTGGCCTTCACCAGTTGCAGCGGGATGCTGCCAGCTGCTGCCGGCGCCACGGCCAGCTGGGTGCCGGTGAGCCTGCTGCCGTCCATCGCAGCCCAGGTGGCCGGTGGGCCGAAATAGCTGCCGACGGTCTTGCCGCTGCGGTCGTTCAGCGCGGCCTTCGGGCCGACGAACACCCATTCGAAGTTGCTCGCCATGGCGGCTTTTTCACGGCATTCGTAGGTGATCTCGCCCACGCCCACGGTTTCCATGGCCACCTTGTGGCCGGCGGGCACCTTCACCGCGTCAGGCAGGGCGGCCTGCGAGAACACGGGTGCCGTCATCATCATCGGCGGCGAGCCGGCGCAGGCGGACAGGACGGCGGCCATGGCGGCCAGGGCAGTGACTTGAAGCATCTTCATGGGGGCGACCTCTTGACGTGATGTGGGGGTTCTTCCCGCGGCCCTCGCCGCGCCCTGTCATCTACGCCGGACGAGGCCGCCCGGATGCAGTGCCGTTGTCAGCCGGCTACTTCACCGTCGCAAAGCGGGTCTGCGGGTTGTCGTTGGACCGGTGCAGCGTCGTCACGCTGGCCTTCATCGCCCAGGGGCGCATCTGGTGGTGCAGCGGAATCACCAGTACCTCGTCCTTGATGCGCACCAGGGCCTCACGCAGCATGGCGTTGCGCTTGGCGACGTCGACCTCTACCTTCATGGCGTCGCTCAGCTTGTCGACGACGGGGTCGCTGATGCGGCCGAAGTTGAAGTTGCCGTCGGCCCCGCTGGTGCGGGTGCGCACGATGCTCTGGATGGTGTACTGCGCGTCGTAGGTGGCCACGCCCCAGCCCAGCAGGTAGGCGCTGGTATCGAAGTTCTGGAACTTCTGGCTGAAGGTGGCGAAGTTCTCTGCGATCAGCGGCGCCTTCACGCCGATGCGCGCCCACATCGCGACGATGGCCTGGCAGACCTCTTCATCGTTGACGTAGCGGTTGTTCGGGCAGTTCAGGCGGAACTCGAAGCCGTCGGGGTAGCCGGCGTCGGCCAGCAGCTTCTTGGCGCCATCGATGTCCACTTTCGGCGGCACGTCCAGGGCGGCCTCATGGCCGTTCACGCCCGGCGCCACCAGGATGCCAGCCGGGATGGACAGGCCGCGCATGGTGTTGCGCTTGATCGCCTCGCGGTCGATGACCATGCTCAGCGCCTGGCGCACGCGCTTGTCGGCAAACGGGTTCTTGCCCTTGACGTTGCTGTACTTCAGCTCCGGGCTGCCGCTGTCCAGCACCAGGAACATCGTGCGTACCTCAGGGCCGTCCAGGATCTTCAGCTTGGGGTCGGTGCGCAGCCGGGAAACGTCTTGCGTGGGAATGTCGGTCAGCAGGTCGATGTCGCCCGACAGCAGCGCGGCTACGCGGGTGGGGTCGCTCTTGATCGGCGTGTAGACCAGTTCCTTGACGTTGCCCATGGGCTTGTCCCACCAGTCGGTGTTCAGCGTCATGGTGATCTTCTGTTCAGGTTGCCAGCCGACCACGCGGTAGCTGCCGGTGCCCATGCTGTTGCGCGAAGCGAAGTTCTCTTCCTTGGCCTTGTAGTCCTGGGTCTTGACGGTGTTGTTCTTCTCCGCCCATGACTTGCTCATGATGAAGAAGTACGCCAGGTTGCGCAGCAGGATCGGGTTCGGCCCGGCGAGGATGAGGTCGACGGTATGGCTGTCGACCTTCTTGATGTCGCTGACACCGGCCACGTAGATGCCCATCGTGCCCTGGGGCTGGCGGATGCGTTCGAACGAGAACAGCACGTCGTCGGCGGTGAAAGGCGAACCGTCCTGGAATTTCACGCCCTTGCGCAATTCGAAGCGCACCTGTGTGGGCGAGATAAACGTCCACTTGGTGGCCAGCGAGGGTTCGATCTCGTAGTTCACGCCGTAGCGCGTGAGGCCTTCGTAGGTGTGATTGAGGATGGTGTTGGTCGTCGCATGGTTCTGCGAATGCGGGTCCATCGTCAGGATGTCGTTCTGCGCGGCCCAGCGCAGCGTCTGCGCCTGCGCGGTGGCCATGGCGGCGGCGGCAACCAGGCCCAGTGCCAGGCGGACTTTGAAAGTCATGGGGTTCTCCTCTTGGACAGAAAGTTGGGGTCGGCAACAGCCCGCGATGCTAGGGCCTGCCGCCCCGGGTGCCAGCCGGGAAAGCACGCGGCGAGCCAGCCGGCGTCGGGTCAGGCCGATTCGGCCTGAAGCTCGGCGTCGCAGCCTTGGGCTGCGGCGATCCAGCGGCGGGCCAGCCGCTGGCCCCAGGTGCGCGGCAGCCAGGGCAGCCAGCGCTGCGGTTCGGCCAGCGCGCCGCACAGGTAGCGGGACTGCTGCTCGTCCCAGGTCAGTGCCTGGCAGGCGCCGCTGCGCCTTCCGGACAGCAGCATGCCCAGCGGGCAGGGCTCGTGGGCGCAGCACAGACCACAGCCGTTGCAGGCTTGGCCCGCTGGCGGCTTGGGGGGTGCGGCAGCATGGATCAGGATGGTGCGGCGTGGCGTCACGGCCACAGTCTGCCCGGCCAGCCAGGCCGCTGTCAGCGAAACAGCAGGGAAGCCGCTGTCCAATTGGCGCGGTGAGTGTTGAAGCCGAGTGCTACAGTTCCGCCCGCAAGTCCACAGTTCCTTCCCGTCCCCTTGCTGGTGCAGTCTCTCAACAGCAAGGCGGGTCGCTAGTCCGCCAACCGGTGCAGCCGGGGCCGCGGAAGGTTGATCAACCCATCCATGCTCTGGAAACCAGGGCAGAAGGTGAGCGCCAGATGATGCAGCAATCCAGGTCGAACTCGTACCTGTTCGGGGGCAATGCGCCCTACGTCGAAGAGTTGTACGAAGCCTATCTGCTCAACCCGGGCAGCGTGCCAGAGAACTGGCGCGTCTACTTCGACAATCTGCAGCATGTCCCGGCTGTGGACGGCAGCGACAACCGCGACGTGGCCCATGCCCCCGTCGTCGAAAGCTTCGCGCAGCGCGCCAAGGCCAATGCCTTTGCGTTGAAGGCCAGCGAAGCCGACCTCGCGGTGGCGCGCAAGCAGGTCCACGTGCAAAGCCTGATCGCGGCCTACCGATTCCTCGGCTCACGCTGGGCCGACCTCGACCCGCTCAAGCGCACCGAGCGCCCGAAGATCCCCGAGCTGGAACCGGCGTTCTACGACCTGAGCGAGTCCGACATGGACATCACGTTCTCGGCCGTGAACACCTATTTCACCAAGGCCGAACACATGAGCCTGCGCGAGATCGTGCAGGCCCTGCGTGAAACCTACAGCGGCACCATCGGCGCCGAGTTCATGCACTGCACCGACCCGGTGGAAAAGCGCTGGTGGCAGGAACGCCTGGAGTCGATCCGCAGCAAGCCCAACTTCAGTGCGGCCGAGAAAAAGCACATCCTCGACCGCCTGACCGCCGCCGAAGGCCTGGAACGCTACCTGCATACCAAATACGTCGGCCAGAAGCGCTTCAGCCTGGAAGGTGGCGAGAGCTTCATCGTCAGCATGGACGAAGTGGTGCAGCGCGCCGGCGAGCGCGGCGTGCAGGAGATCGTCATCGGCATGGCCCACCGCGGCCGTCTGAACGTGCTGGTGAACACGCTGGGCAAGATGCCTGCCGACCTCTTCGCCGAATTCGACCACACCGCCCCCGAGGCCCTGCCGTCGGGTGACGTGAAGTACCACCAGGGCTTCTCCAGCGACATCAGCACGCGCGGCGGCCCGGTGCACCTGAGCCTGGCCTTCAACCCCAGCCACCTCGAAATCGTCAACCCGGTGGTCGAGGGCAGCGTGAAGGCGCGCATGGACCGCCGCGGCGACCTGACCGGCAGCCAGGTGCTGCCCGTGCTGGTGCACGGCGACGCCGCCTTCGCCGGCCAGGGCGTGGTGATGGAGACGCTGGCGCTGGCCCAGACGCGCGGCTACTTCACCGGCGGCACGGTGCACCTGGTCATCAACAACCAGATCGGCTTCACCACCAGCGACCCGCGCGATTCACGGTCCACGCTGTATTGCAGCGACGTCGTGAAGATGATCGAGGCGCCGGTGTTGCACGTCAACGCCGACGACCCCGAAGCCGTGGTGCTGTGCACCCAGCTGGCCATGGACTACCGCCAGCAGTTCAAGAAGGACGTGGTCGTCGACATCGTCTGCTTCCGCAAGCTGGGCCACAACGAGCAGGACACGCCTTCGTTGACCCAGCCGCTGATGTACAAGCGCATCGCCCAGCATCCGGGCACGCGCCGCCTGTACGGCGACAAGCTGGTGGCGCAGGGTGTGATTCCGGCCGAAGGTCCGGACGACATGGCCAAGGCCTTCCGCGCCGCCATGGATGCCGGCCGCCACACCGTCGACCCGGTGCTGACCAACTTCAAGAGCAAGTACGCCGTCGACTGGGCGCCCTTCCTGGGCAAGAAGTGGACCGACGCCGCCGACACCGCGCTGCCCCTGGCCGAGGTGCGCCGCCTGGCCGAACGCCTGACGACGGTGCCGCCGAAGTTCAAGGTGCACCCGCTGGTGGAAAAGGTGCTGGCCGACCGTGCCGCTATGGGCCGTGGCGAGATCAATGTCGACTGGGGCATGGGCGAATCGCTGGCCTATGCCTCACTGGTGGCCAGCGGTTATGCCGTGCGCCTGAGCGGTGAAGACTGCGGGCGCGGCACCTTCGTGCACCGCCATGCCGTCTTGCACGACCAGGACCGCGAGAAGTGGGACGTCGGCACCTATGTGCCGCTGCAGAACATCGCCGAAGGCCAGGCACCGTTCACCGTCATCGACTCGATCCTGTCGGAAGAAGCGGTGCTGGGCTTCGAGTACGGCTATGCCGCCGCCGAACCCAACACGCTGACGATCTGGGAAGCCCAGTTCGGCGACTTCGCCAACGGCGCGCAGGTCGTCATCGACCAGTTCATCGCCAGCGGTGAAGTGAAGTGGGGCCGTGCCAACGGCCTGACGCTGATGCTGCCGCACGGCTACGAAGGGCAGGGCCCCGAGCACAGCAGCGCCCGGCTCGAGCGCTTCATGCAGCTGGCCGCCGACAACAACATGCAGATCTGCCAGCCGGCCAGCGCCAGCCAGATCTTCCACCTGCTGCGCCGGCAGATGGTGCGGCAGTTCCGCAAACCGCTGATCATCTTCACGCCGAAGAGCCTGCTGCGCGCCAAGGACGCGGCTTCGCCCCTGAGCGAATTCACCAAGGGCGAATTCCGCACGGTGGTGCCTGAAACCGACGCCAGCATCGTTGCTGCGAAGGTCAAGCGCGTGATCTGCTGCTCGGGCCGCGTCTACTACGACCTGGCTCGCAAGCGCGCCGAGAAGGGCGCCGACGACGTCGTCGTGCTGCGTGTGGCCCAGCTCTACCCGTTCCCGCACAAGGCCTTCGCCACCGAGATCAAGAAGTACCCGAACGCCACCGAAGTGGTGTGGTGCCAGGACGAGCCGCAGAACCAGGGCGCGTGGTTCTTCATCCAGCACTACATCCACGAAAACATGCTCGAAGGGCAGAAGCTGGGTTACGCCGGCCGCCCGGCTTCGGCCTCGCCGGCCGTGGGCTATTCGCACCTGCACCAGGAGCAGCAGAAAGCGCTGCTCGACCAGGCCTACGGCAAGCTCAAGGGCTTCGTCCTGACGAAATGACGACCACCCCGTAGCGCCTGGCGGCGCTCCCCTCCAGGGGCGCCGCCAGCGGCCCGGCAGAGCCGGTTCCGCGGCGTCTGCTTGGGATATCTACACAACAAACCGAGATAGACATGGCAATCGTTGACGTGAAGGTTCCGCAGTTGTCGGAATCGGTGGCCGAGGCCACCATGCTGCAGTGGAAGAAGAAGCCCGGTGAAGCCGTGGCGATGGACGAGATCCTGATCGAGATCGAGACCGACAAGGTCGTGCTCGAAGTGCCTTCGCCGGCCGCGGGTGTGATGGCCCAGCTGGTGAAGCAGGACGGCGAAAGCTGCGTGGCCGAGGAAGTCATCGCCCGCATCGATACCGAAGGCAATGCCGCCGTCAGCCCGATGGAAGTGCGCGCCGTGGCCGAGACCCCGGTGCCGGTACCCGTCACGCCGCCAGTGCCGGCGGCCTTGCCTGACGCACCTGCAGCAGGCAGCAAGAGCAATGTCGCGATGCCCGCGGCCGCCAAGCTGATGGCCGACAACAGCCTGGCTGCGGGCAGCGTCACCGGCACCGGCAAGGATGGCCGCGTCACCAAGGGCGACGTTCTGGCCAACCTGGCTGCGCCCAAGGCGGCACCTGCACCGGCCCCGTCAGCTGCACCGGTGGCTGCGGCCGCACCCGCCGCAACCACCAAGAGCCTGCCGGTCGTCAGCGCCCCGCCGATGCCCGGTCTGGCCGCCCTGGGCGACCGCCCGGAGCAACGTGTGCCGATGTCGCGCCTGCGTGCGCGGGTGGCCGAACGGCTGCTGCAAAGCCAGAGCCAGAACGCCATCCTGACCACCTTCAACGAGGTCAACATGGCCCCGCTGATGGAAATGCGCAAGCGTTTCCAGGAGAAGTTCGAGAAGGAGCATGGCGTCAAGCTCGGCTTCATGAGCTTCTTCGTGAAGGCCGCGGTGGCGGCGCTGAAGAAGTTCCCGGTCATCAATGCCAGCGTCGACGGCAACGACATCGTCTACCACGGCTACTTCGACATCGGCATCGCTGTCGGCAGCCCGCGTGGCCTGGTGGTGCCGATCCTTCGCAACGCCGACCAGATGAGCTTCGCCGACATCGAGAAGAAGATCGCCGAGTTCGGCACCAAGGCCCGTGACGGCAAGCTGAGCATGGACGACCTGACCGGTGGCACGTTCAGCATCAGCAACGGCGGCACCTTCGGCAGCATGCTCAGCACGCCCATCATCAACCCGCCGCAGAGCGCCATCCTGGGCGTCCACGCCACCAAGGACCGCGCCGTGGTCGAAAACGGCCAGGTCGTGGTGCGGCCGATGAACTACCTGGCGATGAGCTACGACCACCGCATCATCGACGGCCGCGAAGCCGTGCTGGGGCTGGTCACCATGAAGGATGCGCTGGAAGATCCCGCCCGCCTCCTTTTCGACATCTGAGGCGGCATAGACCATGGCAAAGACTTTCGACGTCGTCGTCATCGGTGGCGGCCCTGGGGGCTACATCGCGGCCATCCGCGCGGCGCAGCTGGGCTTCAACACCGCCTGCATCGACGAGTGGAAGAACGACAAGGGCGGCCCGGCCCTGGGTGGCACCTGCACGAACATCGGCTGCATCCCGAGCAAGGCGCTGCTGCAGAGCAGCGAGCACTTCGAACATGCGGGCCACAGCTTTGCCGACCACGGCATCGGCCTCACCAACCTGAGCATCGATGTCAAGAAGATGCTCGGACGCAAGGACACCGTCGTCAAGCAGAACAACGACGGCATCCTGTACCTGTTCAAGAAGAACAAGGTCACGTTCTTCCATGGCCGCGGTTCCTTCGTGGCCGCCGTGGACGGTGGCTACGAGATCGCAGTGGGTGAAGAGCGCCTGCTCGGCAAGCAGGTCATCGTGGCCACTGGCTCGAGCCCGCGCGCCCTGGCCGACACGCCCTTCGACGAGGAGAAGATCCTCAGCAACGATGGCGCGCTGCGCATCCCCGCCGTGCCGAAGAAGCTGGGTCTGATCGGCGCCGGTGTCATCGGCCTGGAGATGGGCTCGGTCTGGCGCCGCCTGGGGGCCGAGGTGACCGTGCTCGAAGGCCTGCCCACCTTCCTGGGCGCGGTCGACGAGCAGATCGCCAAGGAAGCACACAAGGCCTTCGTCAAGCAGGGCCTGAAGATCGAGCTCGGCGTGAAGGTCGGCGAGATCAAGAACCTGAAAAAGGGCGTGACGGTGGCCTACACCGACGCCAAGGGCGCCGAGCAGTTGCTGGAAGTCGACAAGCTCATCGTCAGCATCGGCCGCGTGCCGAACACCACCGGCCTCAACGGTGAGGCCGTGGGCCTGAAGCTCGACGAGCGCGGCGCCATCGTCGTCGACGAAGACTGCCGCACCAACCTGAAGGGCGTGTGGGCGGTGGGCGACGTGGTGCGCGGCCCGATGCTCGCGCACAAGGCCGAAGAAGAAGGCGTGGCCGTGGCCGAGCGCATCGCCGGCCAGCACGGGCATGTGAACTTCAACACCGTGCCGTGGGTGATCTACACCAGCCCCGAAATTGCCTGGGTCGGCCAGAACGAGCAGCAGCTGAAGGCAGCCGGCCGCGCCTACAAGGCCGGCACCTTCCCGTTCATGGCCAACGGCCGGGCGCGCGCTTTAGGCGACACCACGGGCATGGTCAAGTTCCTGGCCGACGCGGTGAGCGACGAGATCCTGGGCGTGCACATCGTCGGCCCGATGGCCAGCGAGCTGATCGCCGAGGCCGTGGTGGCGATGGAGTTCAAGGCCAGCGCCGAAGATATCGCGCGCATCTGCCATGCCCACCCTAGCCTGAGCGAAGCGACCAAGGAAGCAGCCCTGGCCGTCGACAAGCGCACGCTGAACTTCTGACGTCCGTGGCCTCGGTCCGGCAGCTCTACGCAGCCACGCTGGCTGAGCGCGGATACCAGGCCGACGAAGCGCAGCTGCGCGCGATCGACGCGCTCGAGCGCTGCGAGACCGAGTGGGCCGACTACAAGGCCCGGCGCAGCAACGCCATCACCAAGCTGCTGCGCCGCCCGCCCATCCCGCGCGGCGTCTACATGTACGGCGGGGTCGGGCGGGGCAAGAGCTTCCTGATGGACTGCTTCTTCCAGGCCGTGCCGCTGCAGCGCAAGACGCGGCTGCACTTCCACGAGTTCATGCGCGAGGTTCACCGGGAACTGCAGGACCTGAAGGGCACGGCCGACCCACTGGACGAACTGGGCCGCCGTATCGCGCGGCGTTTCAGGTTGATCTGCTTCGACGAATTCCACGTCGCTGACGTCACCGACGCGATGATCCTGCACCGCCTGCTGCAGGCGCTGTTCGCCAATCGCGTGAGCATCGTCACGACCAGCAACTTCCACCCTGACGGGCTGTACCCGAACGGCCTGCATCGCGACCGCATCCTGCCGGCCATCGAACTGCTGAAGTCGCAGCTGGAGGTGATCAACGTCGACGCCGGCACCGACTACCGACAGCGCACGCTGCAGCAGGTGTCGATGTACCACTGCCCGCTGGGCCCTGAGGCCGAAGCGAAGCTGGAAGCCGCCTTCAACGGCCTGGCCGAGGCGCGCGACGAAGAACCGGTGATGCAGATCGAACACCGCAGCCTGCGCGCGGTGCGCCGCGCCGGGGGTGTGGTGTGGTTCGATTTCCGCACCTTGTGCGGCGGGCCGCGGTCGCAGAACGACTACCTCGAGATCGCTTCACGTTTCCATACCGTGCTGCTCAGCCATGTGCCGCAGATGCCGCCGCGGCTGGCCAGCGAGGCGCGACGCTTCACCTGGCTGGTCGACGTGCTGTACGACCGGCGCGTGAAGCTCATCATCTCGGCGGCGGTGCCACCCGAGCAGCTGTACACCGACGGGCCGCTGGCGCATGAGTTCCCGCGCACCATCTCGCGCCTGCACGAGATGCAGTCGGCCGAGTTCCTGGCCCTGGCGCGACGCGATGTCGACACCTCGCTCACCTGAGTTCGCGCGGCGGGCCCGGCATTGGCTGCTGGCCGCCGGCCTGGCCTGCCTGCACGCTGCTGCGCCGGCCGCCACACCGGGACCGGCAGGCGAACGCGAGCAGCTGATGCAGCAGCAGCAACTCTTGTCGGACCGGTTCGACCGCGAGGCTGCCGCCTGCCGCGAACGCTTCCTCGTCACCGACTGCATCGAGCTCGTCAACCGCCAGCGCCGCGTTGCCCTGGCGCCGGTGCGCGAGCGGCTGATGCAGATCGACGAAGCTGAACGCCAGCGCCGCGCCGCAGACCGTCGTGAGGCGCTGGCCGCCAAGCAGAAAATCCGTGACGAGCGCATGGCTGCTGCGCTGGCTGCCGAGCAGGCGGCCAGCAGCGCCAGTGCGCCGCGCGTGCGCCAACGCATGCTGCCGCTGGCGACCCCCTTGCCGCCTGCTGCCGACCGCGACAGAGCCGAAGCCGCACGCCAGCAGGCAGCAGACGAACGCGTCAAGGAAGGCCAGCGCCGCCAGGCCCAGGCAGCAGAGCGGCAGGCGCGTGTGGCACGGCGGCTGGTCGAGCGCGAAGCGAAGAAGGGCCCGACACAGCCGCTGCCGCCGCCTTCCGCGGCGTCGGCGCCTTCAGCCGGGCAGACCGGCCGCTGAGTTCAGCGCAGCGGGTCGACGCGCGCGAGCGCCAGCGACAGGTTGTCGCCACCGCCGCGCGCGCGCTGGCGCGCCTTGCTGATGAGCATCTCGGTGGCTTCCCGCGGCGGCAGGGCGTGCAGGATGGCGCCGATCTCCTTCGGTGTGAAGTAGTGCCACAGCCCGTCGCTGCAGGCCACCAGCGTGTCGCCGAAGGCCAGCTTGTCGATGTGCATCAGCGTCACCGGCGGGTCGGCCTGGGTGCCCAGGCAGCCTGTCAGCAGATTGCTCTGCGGGTGTGAATTCGCTGCCTCTTCCGTGATCTTGCCTTCGTCGATGAGGCGCTGCACAAAGGAATGATCGATCGTGCGTTGCATCATCTCGGCGCCGCGGAAGTGGTAGACGCGCGAATCGCCGGCATGCACCACATCGCATTCCAGGCCTGGGCCGATGGCAAACGCGGCCACGGTGCTGTGCGGCTCCTCCTCGGCGGTGATGGCCGTGAGCTTGATCATCAAGTGCGCTTCCTGCACCAGCTGGCGCAACATCTCGGCAGCGTCGTCCTCGCGCGGAACGAAGCGCTCGAAGATCTGGCGTGCCGTCAGCAGCACCTGGTCGGCGGCCTTGCGTCCACCGCTCTTGCCGCCCATGCCGTCGGCCACGACGCCGAGCACCGAGCCGCTGGCCTTCGGGTGGACGATGATCTCCACCTGGTCCTGCTGGTAGGCGCGGTCGCCGCGATGCAGGCCGGTGGAAGCACTCAGACGGTAGGTTTGCGCAACGGTGGCCATCCGGCTGAATATAAACTCAGCTCTTCGCTCGCAACCGTGCAGCAATGGACGACAACCTGCATTCACCGCAACGCCGGCTGATCGAACTGCGCATGGCACACGCCGACCTGGACGACGTGATCGACCGCGTCAACCCCGCCGAAACGCTGCTGAAGCCCGACGACCTGAGCCTGCGCCGCCTGAAGAAGCGCCGCTTGCTGCTGAAGGACGAAATCGCACGTCTGGAAATGGCCTTGCAGCCGCCCGAGCCGGCGTGAGCCTGCCCCTGGTGGACGCCGTCGCCCAGGCGTTTTCAGCGGTCGGGCCGATCGCTGCCAGCGACCCCGGCTTCATGCCCCGCGCCGCGCAGGACGCCATGGCCGCGCGCATTGCGCTGGCGCTGGAAAGGCGCGAGGCGCTCGTGGTCGAAGCCGGCACCGGCGTCGGCAAGACCTTTGCCTATCTGGTGCCACTGTTGCTTTCCGGCCAGCGCGCCCTGGTCAGCACTGCCACCAAGAGCCTGCAAGACCAACTGTTCCTGCGCGACCTGCCGCGCCTGCGCGACGCGCTCGGTGTGCCGGTGCGCCTGGCGTTGCTGAAGGGCCGGGCCAGCTACCTGTGCCGCTGGCGGCTGGCCCAGGCCGAAGCCGACCTGCCGACGGGCGACCGCTTCGCGCTGCGCGCCCTGGCGCGCGTGGCGGCCTGGGCGCCGGCCACACGCACCGGCGACCTGGCCGAGATCGACGGCCTCGACGACCGCTCGCCGGTCATCCCGCTGGTGACGAGCACGCGCGACAACTGCCTGGGCACTGAATGCCCCGAACACCGCAACTGCCACGTGATGCACGCCCGGCGCGATGCCATGGCGGCCGACCTGGTGGTCGTCAACCACCACCTCTTCTTTGCCGACATGGCGCTGCGCGACAGCGGCGTGGCCGAGCTTCTGCCCACGGTCGACGCCGCCGTCTTCGACGAAGCGCACCAGCTGGTGGAAGCCGGCGTCCAGTTTCTCGGCACCACGTTGTCGACCGGCCAGGCCATCGACCTGGCGCGCGACATGCTGGCCCTGGGCTTGCAGCATGCACGCGGGCTGAAGGCCTGGCACGACCTGGCCGCGGCCATCGAGCATGCCGCGCGCGAACTGCGGCTGGTGTGCGCGGGCGCGATGCGCGAGGTGCGCGGCATCGTCAAGCTAGGCTGGGAAGAGCGGGCTGGCGGCGAGGTGTTGCTGGAACCGCTGCAGGCCCTGGCCGATGCCGCACGCGCGGCTTCCGAGGCCATCGCTGGCGTGGCCGAAACCGCGCCCGACTTTCCGAAACTGCAGCAACGCGCGCTGGCGCTGGCGGCGCTGGCACCCCGCTTCGCCGAAGAAACCCCGGCTGGCCACGTACGCTGGATCGACCTGTCGCCGCAGCAGGCGCGGCTGGTGCAGTCGCCGCTGGACATTCGCGAGATGCTCAGCGAACAGCGCCAGTTGTCGCCGAAGGCCTGGATCTTCACCTCGGCCACGCTGGGTGACGACGAGGCTCTGTCGTGGTTCACCGCCAGCACCGGCCTGGAAGACGCGGCCAAGCTGCGCGTGGGCAGCCCGTTCGACTACGCCAACAACGCCCGGTTGTGGGTGCCGAAAAACAGCCCCAAGCCCAACGAGGCCGGGCACCCGCGGGCGGTGGGACAGCTGGCTGCGCAGTGCGCCCGGGCGCTGGGCGGACGCACCTTCGTGCTGACGACGACCTTGCGCGTGCTGCCGCTGGTGGCCGAAGCCTTGCGTGAACAGGCGGCTCGCGACGGCCGCCCGTTGACGCTGCTGGTGCAGGGCACGGAGCCGCGGCGCAGCCTGCTACAGCGCTTCGGCGACGGGCGCGGCGCGGTGCTCATCGGTTCGGCCAGCTTCTGGGAAGGCATCGACGTGCCGGGCGACGCACTGCAGTGCGTGGTCATCGACAAGCTGCCCTTTCCGCCGCCGAACGACCCGCTGGTTCAGGCCCGCGTGCGCCAGATCAAGGAACAGGGCAGGGAGCCCTTCGACGAGTACTTCCTGGCTGAGGCTGCCGTGGCGCTGAAGCAGGGTGCCGGCCGTTTGATCCGCACCGAGACAGACAGGGGCCTGCTGGTGGTGTGCGACCCGCGCATGCGCCAGATGGGTTATGGCCGTCGCTTGCGTGCCGCCTTGCCGCCGATGGGCTGGCTGACGGAACAGGAAGACGCGATGGCCTGGCTGGCCGAACTGGCCGCCGCGCACTGAGAGCGGCGAATCGGCGCTGGGTGCGCGCGGCGGCTTGTTCAGGTCACCAGAACTTCAGGCGCCGCCACCACGCCTGACCGTCAGCACGGGCCGTGGCGGTGTTGCCGGCCAGGTAGCGGCTGTTCGGGAAGTTGAGCTTGAGCACTCGTTCGGCACCGTCGCGCAGGTCGGTGAGCTGCAGGCGCTCGTAGCTCTCGATCATGATCGCCAGCGCTTCTTCGGTCGACGGCGACTGGGCGAACTCGCTCACCATCTGCTGCGCGCGGTTGGCTGCAGCCACGTAGGCGCCACGGCGCAGGTAGTAGCGCGCCACATGGACTTCGTATTGCGCCAGGGTGTTGGCGATGTAGTCCATGCGCTGGCGCGCATCGGGCGTGTACAGCGAGTTCGGGAACTGGTCGACCAGCCGCTTGAATGCCTGGAAGGCATCGCGCGAGGCGCGCTGGTCGCGTTCGGACAGGTCCTGCCCGACCAGTGTGCCCAGCAGCCCGAGGTTGTCGTTGAAGTTGATCACGCCGCGCAGGTACAGCGCGTAGTCGAAGGCCGGGCTGGACGGGTTCAGCTTGATGAAGCGGTCGATCGCGGTCAGTGCTTCTTCGCGTTCGCCCGAGCGCCATTGGAGATAGGCCATCTCCAGCTGCGCCTGCTGGGCCAGCAGGGTTCCTGCGGCCAGCCCTTCGACGCGTTCGAGCAGCTTGACCGCGCGGTCATAGCTGCCGGCGTCGGCATCTTCCTTGGCCTCCTTGTAGAGCCGCTCGGCGGTAGCATTCGGGGTTTCCGCCTTGTTCGTCGAACTGCAGCCGCCCAGCCACAGTGCGGCACTTGCCAAACCCAGCAGCGCGGCGCGCTTCAGAAGGAAACCGGTCATCTCATCACCAGGCGCCAAGGCCTCGAAGTCCAAGGCCGGAGTTTATAGGGAAGGGCCAGGCGCCCTGCCCGAAGCCCTGGGCGACGCCCTGGAAGGCAGCGAACCGGTGACCGCGGAGGTCGAGACTCGGCAGGCCGTCGTCGACGCCGCCATGCACGGCCAGCGCCTGGACAAGGCGCTGGTGGCGATGGCGCCCGAGTTCTCGCGCAGCCATCTGCAGCACCTGCTCGAAGGCGGTCACGCCTGGCTGGACGGTCAGGTGGCCGACAGCGCTTCGCGGCGTGTCCGCCTCGGCCAGCAGCTGCGCCTGGAACTGGTGCCCACGGAAGAAAGCCAGGCCTTCCGCCCGGAACCCATGGCCTTGGTCGTGCTGTACGAAGACGAACACCTGCTGGTGCTGGACAAGCCGGCCGGGCTGGTGGTGCACCCGGCGCCCGGCAACTGGTCGGGCACCCTGCTCAACGGCCTGCTGGCCCGCCATCCCGGCGCCGCGGCACTGCCCCGTGCAGGCATCGTGCACCGGCTCGACAAGGACACGTCAGGCGTGATGATGGTGGGCAAGACGCTGGCTGCAGTCACTGCCCTGGTGCGCGACATCGGTGCCCGCGACGTCCAGCGCCGCTACCTGGCTCTCGCCCACGGGCAGCCGCCGCAGCCCGCCTTCAGCGTCGAAGCCCCGATCGGCCGCGACCCGCAGGTGCGTGTGCGCATGGCCGTGGTCGCCGGTGGCCGGCCCTCGCGCACCGACGTGCAGTTGCTGGCACAGGGCGATGGCATCTGCGCCCTCTCGTGCAAGCTGCACACCGGGCGCACGCATCAGATCCGCGTGCACCTGGCCTGGCGCGGCCTGCCGCTGATCGGCGACACGCTGTACGGCGGGCGCCCGGCGCTCGGCATGGTTCGCCAGGCCTTGCATGCCACCGAGCTGGGCCTGGCCCACCCGCTGACGCGACTGCCGCTGCGTTTCGAGTGCGCGCCACCGCCCGATTTCGCCGCCGCCTGGGCCCAGGTCGCGCGGGCTTGAAGAAGGCGCCGGGGTCACGTCTGCCGTGGTGGCCACGCGACGCCATGCGACGCGGCATCGCCAGGCGCTACACTCGGGGCTACACAGTGCAGACGGCATGCCATGCCGCGCCTGGTTCCCGAGCGGCTGCCACATGGGCGCCGCCGAGCCTTGACAAGCTCCCCGTGCCCTGGTGCTGCCAGCGCACGCCGAACGACCCCCACTGACCCCGGCCGCCGTGCTTCTTGCAGGCGGCCCCCGACCATAGGCCATGAACACAACGCAGGCCAAGCGTGTCCTAGAGACCGCGCTCATTTGCGCGGCCGAACCCCTGCCTTTGAACGAGATGCGCGCGCTTTTCGAGGGCGAGATCGGCTCCGACACGCTGCGCCATCTGCTCGACGAACTCGTTGCAGACTGGCAGGACCGGGGTGTCGAACTGGTCGCGCTGGCATCGGGCTGGCGCTTCCAGAGCCGCCCTGAAATGCGCGAATTCCTCGACCGGTTGCACCCCGAGAAGCCACCGCGCTATTCACGCGCCGCGATGGAAACCCTGGCCATCGTCGCCTACCGCCAGCCCGTCACGCGCGGCGACATCGAAGACATCCGTGGCGTCACCGTGAGCAGCCAGATCGTCAAGCAGCTCGAAGACCGCGGCTGGATCGACGCCATCGGCTACCGCGAAGCACCGGGCCGCCCGGCGCTGTACGCCACCACGCGTCAATTCCTCGACGACCTGGGTCTGGCCAGCCTGGACCAGCTGCCGGCGATCGACAGCGCCGGCGGCGCGCAGGCTGCGTTCGAAGCCCTGCAGGCACATCCGACGCTGCTGGAAGGCCCGCAGGCCAGCCTGGCGCTGGCCGGCGACGACCCCTCGGAGCTGCTTGAAGGGATGCCAGCGCCCGACCCGGGCTCCGACTCGCCCGCCACCTTGCCCTCCGCCCCCCCCACCGACCTCTCCACCGACCGCCCAGCATGAACGTTCACGACGCCGACCCCCTGCCGCCCGAGCCCGCTGCCGACACCCAGGCCACGCCAGACTCGGCCCCAGCGGCACCCAAGCGCAAGCGGGCGCCGCGCAAGACGGTTGCCGCAGCGGCAGCTGCGGCTTCGCCCGAGGTCGCGGCTCCCGACGTCGCAGCGCCGGCGGACGTTGCCGAAGCGCTGCCCGCGGCGGTTCCGAGTCATTCGCCGGTTGCCGCTGAGGCCGAGCCTGACTTGCTTGCTGCAAAGCCGGTTGCTGTAGCAGGCGAGGGCGCCGAAGCGGCCGACGGCGAAGCGCCTGGGGAAGGTGAGCCCGGCCGCAGTGCCCGCCGCAACCGCAATCGCCGGCGTGGCCGGCGCGGGGCCGACAAGCGGGGCGGTGATGGCACACCGGCCGACGGTGAGGCCGAAGGTTCAGGCGGGCTGCTGCCGCAGGCGCAGGGTGCAGGTGCGATGGGCTTCGCCGTGGTGCCGGCCGAGGCCGGCGAGCTCTTTGCCGAGGTGCTGGCAGGCCGATTCGATGCCGAGGCTGATCCCGATGCCGACGCTCCGGCCGTTGCCGGTCCGGCAAGCGCAGCCGTTGCCCCGGGGGGATCCGAAGCGGGCCCGGAGGACGAGCCAGCGCCAGACGACGGCGCGCAGGACGTTGCGAACGACGGCCCGCAAGCCGCTCCCAAGCGTGTGCTCGCAGCCGAACCCGATGCGCCGAAACTGCACAAGGTGCTGGCGCAGTCTGGTGCCGGCTCGCGCCGCGACCTGGAGCAGAAGATCAACGAAGGCCGCGTCAGCGTGAATGGCGAGGTCGCGCATATCGGCCAGCGCATTTCCTACGGCGACCGCATCGCCATCGACGGCAAGCCGGTGCGGGTGCGCATTGCACCGCCGCCGGCGCGCGTGCTGGCCTATCACAAGCCCTCGGGGGAAGTCGTCACCCACGACGACCCGCAGCAGCGCCCGACGGTCTTCCGGCGCCTGCCGCGGCTGCAGCAGGGCAAGTGGCAGTCGGTGGGCCGCCTCGACATCAACACCGAAGGCCTGCTGCTGTTCACCAATTCCGGCGAACTGGCCAACCAGCTGATGCACCCGCGTTTCGGCATCGAGCGTGAATACGCCGTGCGTTCACTGGGCACCCTGGGCGCCGAGGCCAAGGCCAGGCTCCTGGAAGGCGTCGACATCGACGGCCAGACCTGCGCCTTCAAGAGCATCGAAGACGGTGGCGGCGAAGGCGTCAACCACTGGTACCGCTGCGTCATCACCGAAGGCCGCAACCGCGAGGTGCGCAAGCTCTTCGAAAAGGTCGGCCATGCGGTCAGCCGCCTCATCCGTATCCGCTACGGTTCGGTGGTCCTGCCACGTGGGCTGAAGCGCGGTGTCTGGGTCGACCTCGACGAAAGCGACCTGCGCACCTTGCGCGGCCTGGCCGGGGCTGGCGCACGCACCGAGCGCCCGCCGCGCGAAAACGAAGAAACAGTGCCGGACGGCCGCTCCGGCCGCGGTCCGCGCAACCGCCGAGGTGGCCGCCGCAAGGGCGAAGGGCCTGGCCCGGAGCAGCGTGCCGAATCGCCGGCGTCGTCGGCCGCGCTGGACGACATGCCGCCTGGCTTCATTCCAGACCCGCTGCAGACTTCGCTGGGCGCGCTGGGCGCCAAGCGCCCGCGCCCGGCGCGCAATGCCCGTGGCGATCGCCCGGAGCGGGGCCCCCGACCGGACGCCGGCGACAACGGCCCGATTCCCAACCCGCTCCAGCAGACCTACGACAAGCGCGCGATCCAGCAGGAACGTGCGCTGCGCCGCGAATTGCCCGAAGACGCGCCGATTCCCAACCCGCTGCAGCAAACCTACGACCAGCGTGCCTTGATGCGCGACCGCGCGCCGCAGCGCGACATTCCCGAAGACGGCCCGATTCCGAACCCGCTGCAGCAGACCTATGACAAGCGTTTTGCCTCCGGCAATGCAGGCGCTGGCCAGGGCAAGGGCGGCGCCAAGCGGGGTGGCGGCAAGGGCGGGGGCACCCGCGGCGCGTTCGGCAATGCCGGCGGCCAGGGGCCTGCTGGCGGCCAGGGCCGCGCCAAGCCGCGCGGTGGCGCCGCAAGGAAGACGGGCGGTGGTGGTGGTGGCGGCGCCGGTCGCGAGCCCGATCCGATGCAGACCTCGGTCGGCTTCATCGGTGGTGACGCCTTCCTGCGCAAGGGCAGCGGTGGGCGCGGCGGACGTGGCGGACCGCGTTCGGGCAGCGGCCCGAAGGCCGGCGGTGGCGGCGCAGGCCAGGCAGGGCCGGGCACAGGCGGCGGTGGCC
>JALHPF010000030.1 GCA_022842595.1 Rubrivivax sp. | reverse complement strand
GGGCTGGGTGAGTCGGGTGGCCCCTGGAGCGAAGTAAAGGAGGAGACTTCGGCCTCCCATGAGCCGAAGGCTCATGGGAGGCCGAAGGCGGGGGACATGAGCGGAAGGGGCCACCCGGCTCGCCCAGCCCAAGGGACCCGCATCGACAGCCGAAGGGGTCCGAGCGAACGACAGCAACGGACCGCTACCAGCCACTCTATTCCCGCCGCAACGCCGGAAAGAGGATCACGTCGCGGATGCTCGGGCTGTCGGTCAACAGCATGATCAGCCGGTCGATGCCGATGCCGCAGCCGCCGGCCGGGGGCATGCCGTATTCCAGGGCGCGGATGAAGTCGGCGTCGTAGTACATCGCTTCCTCGTCGCCAGCGTCCTTGTTCGCCATCTGGGCGTGGAAGCGCGCGGCCTGGTCTTCGGCGTCGTTCAGTTCGCTGAAGCCGTTGGCGTATTCGCGGCCGGTGATGAAGAGTTCGAAACGTTCGGTGACGGCGGGGTTGCTGTCGCTGGCGCGGGCCAGCGGGCTGACCTCGACCGGGTAGTCGATGATGAACGTGGGCTGCCAGAGCTTTTCCTCGACCACCGCCTCGAACAGCCCGAACTGCAGTTCGGCCAGTGTCCAGTGCGCCGGCGGCTCTTCGCCCAGGCTACGCAGCCGGGCATGCAGCACGGCGGCGTCGCCGGCCTCGGCTGCGGTCAGGCCGGCGTGTTCGACCAGGCTGTCGCGCACGCTCAGCCGCGTGAAGGGCTGGTCCAGGTGCACCGGCTTGCCAGCGTAGATGAGGGCGGCGCTGCCGGTGGCCGCACGGGCGGCATGACGCAGCACCTGTTCGGTGAAGTCCATCAGGTCGTGGTGCGTCCAGTAGGCCGCATAGAACTCCATCATCGTGAATTCCGGGTTGTGCCGGACGCTGATGCCTTCGTTGCGGTAGCTGCGGTTGATCTCGAAGACGCGCTCGAAGCCGCCCACCAGCAGCCGCTTCAGATAGAGCTCGGGCGCGATGCGCAGGAACATCTCCTGGTCCAGCGCGTTGTGGTGGGTCTTGAACGGCCTGGCGTTGGCGCCGCCGGGAATGGGGTGCAGCATCGGCGTTTCCACTTCCAGGAAGCCGTGCTCGACCATGAAGCCGCGGATGCTGCTGATGGCCTTGCTGCGCGCCACGAAGCGCGCGCGGGCGGTCTCGTCGGTGGCCAGGTCGACATAGCGCTGGCGGTACTTCTGTTCCTGGTCGGTCATGCCGTGGAACTTGTCGGGCAGTGGGCGCAGGCTCTTCGTCAGCAGGCGCACCTGGCTAGCCTTCACCGACAGTTCACCGGTCTTGGTGCGGAAGAGCGTGCCCTCGCAGGCCACGATGTCGCCCAGGTCCCAGTGCTTGAACGCAGCCAGGGCTTCGGCGCCGATGGCGTCCTGCGTCACGTAAAGCTGGATGCGGCCGTGGGTCTTGCCGGTGGACCCGTCCTGCAGCGTCGCGAAACAGGCCTTGCCCATCACGCGCTTGAGCATCATCCGCCCGGCCACCTTCACGGCCACGGCCTGGGGTTCGAGTTCCTCGTTCGGGACTTCGCTGTAGCGCGCCTGCAGGTCGGCGGCGTGGTGCGTGGGCTTGAAGTCGTTCGGGAAGGCCACGCCTTGTGCGCGGATGGCGCGGAGCTTTTCGCGGCGTTCGGCGATGAGCTGGTTTTCGTCGGCGGGGGCGTCGGTCGGGGGAAGGGTGCTCATGCGTCAACTCGTTGGAATTGCTGCAATTTTAGGCGTACCCCACCCGCGCCCCGCCAGCCGGCGTGAAGTCTGGCTGTCGCGCATGCTTCGGCCCGGCGCCGCGCCCCGCGCTCGAGGGGGGTGCCACCATAGAATCCAAGGTTTTGCGCGCTGCCGCCGATGCTGCCCACTTTTCCCATCACCGACCGCCCTGTCCGCTTCGCGCTGGTGGGCTGCGGGCGCATTTCGGCGAACCATATCGAAGCCCTGCGGCGTCATGCTGGCCGGGCCGAACTGGTGGCCGTGTGCGACACCGATGGCGAGGCCCTGCAGCGTGCCGTGGCCGCCACGGGCGTTGCCGGGTTCGCGTCGCTCGACAGCCTGCTGGCCGGCAGCACCTTCGACATCGCCGCGCTGTGCACGCCCAGCGGCCTGCACCCGCAGCAGGCGTTGCAGGTCGCGCGCGCCGGCCGCCATGTGCTGACGGAAAAGCCGATGGCCACCAAGTGGGAAGAGGGCATGGCCATGGTGCGCGGATGCCGCGACGCCGGCGTGAAGCTCTTCGTCGTCAAGCAGAACCGGCTGAACGCCACGCTGCAGCGCGTGCGCGAGGCCATCGCCCAGGACCGCTTCGGGCGCATCCACATGGTCGTCGTCAATGTCTTCTGGACGCGGCCGCAGAGCTACTACGACGAATCACCCTGGCGTGGCCGCTGGGACATGGACGGCGGCGCCTTCATGAACCAGGCCAGCCACTATGTCGACATGGTCGACTGGCTGGTGGGCCCGGTCGACAGCGTTCATGCCTACACCGCCACCCAGGCGCGCGCCATCGAGGCCGAGGACTCCGGCGTGATGAGCCTGCGCCTGCGCGCCGGTGGCATGGCCAGCATCAACGTGACCATGCTCACCCACGGCCAGAACTTCGAAGGCAGCCTCACCATCCTGGGCGAGCGTGGCACCGTGCGTGTGGGCGGCGTGGCCGTGAACCGCATCGAACATTGGGCCTTTGCCGACAGCCGGCCCGAAGACGCCGGGATCCAGGCCGCCAACACCGCGCCTACGTCGGTCTACGGCTACGGCCACCCGTTGTACTACGCCAACGTTATCGACACGCTGCGTGGCCAGGCCCATGCCGAAGTCGACGGCTACGAAGGCCTGCGCAGCCTCGAGGTGGTGATCGCCGCCTACCGCAGCGCCCGCGACGGCGTGCGCGTGGGCTTGCCGCTGGTCTTCTAGCCATGGGCGTCAGCATCCACCCCAGCGCCATCGTCGACGCCGGCGCCCAGCTCGGCGAGGGCACGCACGTGTGGCATTTCGCGCATGTGTGCGCGGGTGCCCGCATCGGGCCGGGCTGTTCGCTGGGGCAGGGTGTGTTCGTGGCCAACGACGTGCTCATCGGCCGCAACGTGAAGATCCAGAACAACGTCTCGGTCTATGACGCGGTGACGCTGGACGACGACGTGTTCTGCGGCCCGAGCATGGTCTTCACCAACGTGCACAACCCGCGCGCGGCGGTGCCGCGCAAGGCCGAGTACCGGCGCACGCGCGTGCGGCGCGGGGCTACGCTGGGTGCCAACAGCACCATCGTCTGCGGCACCACCATCGGCGAATACGCCTTCGTCGGTGCCGGCGCCGTGGTCAGCCGCGACGTGGCCGACTTCGCGCTGGTGGTGGGTGTGCCGGCCCGCCGCATCGGCTGGATGAGCCGCCATGGCGAACGCCTGGCCTTGCCCGCCACCGGCGAAGGCAGCGCGGCCTGCCCCGCCACAGGCGAGCGCTACCGCTTGCATGGCGACACCCTGGTGCTGGAAAGCTGAGAGCCCATGCAATTCACCGACCTGAAAGCCCAGTACACCGCGCTGAAGCCGCGCATCGACGCCCGCATCCAGCAGGTGCTGGACCATGGCCAGTACATCATGGGCCCGGAAGTGGCCGAGCTCGAAGCCGCGCTGGCGGCCTTCACCGGCGCCCGCCACTGCATCACCGTGGCCAGTGGCACCGAGGCGCTGCTGATTGCGCTGATGGCGCTCGACCTGCAGCCCGGCGACGAGGTCATCACCTCGCCCTTCACCTTCGCGGCCACGGCTGAGACCATCGTCCTGGCGGGTGCGAAACCGGTTTTCGTCGACGTCGAGGCCGACACCTGCAACATCGACGTCGCGCTGATCGAAGCGCGCATCACGCCGCGCACGCGGGCGATCATGCCCGTCAGCCTGTACGGCCAGGTGGCCGACATGGCCGAGATCAACGCCATCGCCGCGCGCCATGGCCTGGCCGTGATCGAGGACGCGGCGCAGAGTTTCGGCGCCGTGTACCAGGGCCGGCGGTCCTGTGCGCTCAGCACCTTCGGCGCGACCAGCTTCTTCCCGAGCAAGCCGCTGGGCTGCTATGGCGACGGTGGCGCGCTGTTCACCGACAGCGACACGCTCGCCCAGGCCGCGCGCGAGATCCGGGTGCATGGCCAGAGCAGCCGCTACCACCACACCCGGCTGGGGGTGGGCGGGCGCATGGACACGCTGCAATGTGCGGTGGTGCTGGCCAAGCTGGAACGCTTCGACTGGGAACTGCAGCGCCGCGCCGAACTCGGCGCACGCTATCGCGAGCTGCTGGCGGGCCTGCCCGGCGTCGGCCTCGTGGCCGTGCGGCCCGACCGCGACAGCGTCTACGCCCAGTTCACCGTGTGTGTGGACCACCGCGCCGATGTCCAGGCCGCGCTGAAGGCCGCCGGCGTGCCCACCGCCGTGCACTACCCCAAGCCGCTGCACCACCAGCCCGCCTACGCCAGCCATTGCTGCCCCGAGTGCTGCCCCGTGAGCACGCAGCTTGCCGCACAGGTGCTCAGCCTGCCGATGAGCGCCGATCTGGCTGAAGCCGATCAGGACCGGGTGGTCGCTGCGCTGCGCGGCGCCCTGGCTTGATCCGCCGTCATGCGCTGGCCATTGGCCTGCAGGCCCTGGGTTCGGCCGCGGCGGTGGCGGTGGTGATGCTCGTCGCGCGCCACTTCGGTCTGGAAGCGCAGGGCCGTTTCGGTCTGCTCAAGAGCTGGATGGACGCTGCCGTCGCGCTGGGCATGCTCGGGCTGCCGCAGGCCTTGCTGCACCTGGCCTACCACGGCGAAGTCGCGCCCGGGCGCCTGCGCGCCTATGCCGAACGTTACGCCGGCTTCGTGCTGCTGGCCGCGCTGGCGGCGGCCGCCCTGGCCGCACTCGGGCCCGCACCCTGGCTGGCCTGGTCGCTGCTGGCAGTGCCGGGCCTGGTGCTGCACGGGCTGTGGCGTTCGCTCTTGCTCAAGCCCGCCGGGCCCGCCGGTTATGCGCTGGTGACGGCGGCGCCGGCGCTGCTGCTGCTGGCAGTGGTGCTGGTGCTCGTCGCGCTGGGGCAGCCAGCCCTGGGCGCGGCGCTGGTGCTGGCTTCGGTGCTGGCGGCGGCGGTGGCTTGGTGGATGCTGGTGCGCGCCGGCCTGCGGCGGGAACCACTGGCCGGCTTGCGCATGCCCGCCGGCATTTCCTGGCACGCCTTCGTGCAGAACCTGTGCGCCGCTGCCCAGATGGCGCTGCTGCTGGGTTTGTTCAGCCTGCTGGGTGCTTCGGGCGCGGCACTGGGCGAGGCTTCGGTCAGCCTGCTGGTGCTGCAGCTCTTCGGCGTGGCCGCGGCCTATGTCGCGCCGCTGGTGTACGACCAGGCGGCGCGCCAGGCCACAGCGGCGACCGCGCCGCCTGCGCCTGCGGCCGGGGCGCGGCTGTCGCCGGTCGGCCTGGCCGCGGCGCTGGCCGGGTGTGCGCTGGCGGCTTGGGCCATGCCCTGGCTGCTGTCGCTGGCACTGCCGCAAGCGGGCGCCAGCCTCCGCCTGGCCTGCCAGGTGATGGCCGCAGCCGGTGTCGTTCTGCTCGTCAACCGCTCGTGGGCCACGCGTCTGCAGGCGCGCGGCGCCTTCGCGCTGCTCAGCGGCCTGGCCGTGTTGCGGCTCGCGGCCAGCGGCTTGGCGCTGCTGGCCTGCTGGCAGATGGCGGAGCAAACGGCCTCGCCGGTGGCCCTGGCCTTGGCCGTGCTGGCCGCCGAGCTGCTGGTGTTTCTGGCCACCGCCGCCCGGCTGCGCCAGCCAGGGCGCAGCCGGTGAACCAGGTGCAGGTGGCGAGGAGCAGGCGGCTGGCGTTGGGCCTGATGCTGCGGCGGCGCTTGCTGCGCTGGCTGCTGGCAGCTCGGCCGGCCGTGCATGCGGCGCCGTTTGCGGTGCTGCCGGGCGACACGGTGTCGGAAGAAGTGCTGGTTGCCGGCATCTACGAAGCAGCCTTGCTCAGCGCGCTGTTCGACGGCCTGCTGGCCAGCCGCCGCAGCGCTTTCCTGCAAGGCGCAGCCGTCGATGTCGGCGCCAACATCGGCAACCACAGCCTGTTCTTCGCGCCCCGGTTTGCGGCCGTGCATGCCTTCGAGCCCAATCCACCGGCGCTGGCGCTGCTGCGCTGCAATGCGGCACTGGCAGGTGCTTCGCGATTGCACGTGCACGCCTTCGGCCTGGGCGACCGCGACGCGCAACTGCCGTTTTCGCACAACACCGACGGCAACCTCGGCGGCTCGGGCTTCGGCTTCGCCGGCGTGCAGGGCGGCCAGGTGCGGCTGTGCGAACTGAGGCGCGGTGACGGCGTGCTGCCCCAGGCGCTGCAAGGCCTGCCGCTGGCGCTGTTGAAGATCGACGTCGAAGGTGCTGAGCTGGCGGTGCTTCAGGGCCTGGCCGACACCGTGGCGCGCGAGCGGCCGGTGGTGGTGTTCGAGTCCAACCGTGCAGGCGGTGCGCAGGGTGGCGCGCAGGTGCTGGCCTGGCTGCGTGCGCAGGCCTACAGCGACTTCCACGTCGTCGAAGACGAAAGCGCCGGTGCCACGCCCCTGCGCCGCCTGGCGCTGCGGCTGCTCCACGGCGAACGCATTCGCATCGCGCCGCTCGGCGACCTGCAGGACCGGCCCTATCCGATGCTGGTGGCCCTGCCATGAAGCTGCTGCTGCTGGGTGCCGCCAACTCCATCCACCTGCAGCGCTGGGCCAATGCACTGGCCGAAGCCGGCATCGAGGTGCATGTCGCTTCGCAGCACCCGCCACTGCCCACCGGCTGGCAGGCTGCCGTGCGCCAGCATGCGCTGCCGGTGAGCGGTGGGCGGGGCTACGCCGCCAATGCCTGGGCGCTGCGTCGGCTGATGCGGCAATTGCGGGCCGACTTGCTGCATGCCCACTATGCCAGTGGCTACGGCCTGCTCGCCACGCTGGCCGGCTGCCGGCCGCGGCTGGTGTCGGCCTGGGGCAGCGATGTCTTCGAGTTCCCCGACCGTTCGCCCTTGCACCGGGCGCTGCTGCGCCAGGTGCTGCGCCGCGCCGACGCGCTGGCCTGCACCAGCCGGGCCATGCGCCAACGCATCCTGTGGCTGCTGGGCGGGCGGCCGCAGGAGGTGGCTGTCACGCCGTTCGGCGTCGACGTCGACGTCGGTGTCAGCGTCGATGATGCCGGCCCGGTGTTCGCAGGCCCGCGAGGCGGCCTCTGCGTGGGCACGGTCAAGGGCCTGGCACCGGTCTACGGCGTCGACCTGCTGATCCGCGCCTTCGCAAGGCTGGCGCCTTCCTACACGGCGCAGGCCCTGCGCCTGCGCCTCGTCGGCGACGGCCCGCAGCGCGCCGAATTGCAGGCCCTGGTCGTCACGCTGGGCATTGCCGATCGCGTCGACTTCGTCGGCGCCGTGCCGCATGCCCAGGTGCCGGCTGAACTGCGTCGGCTGGATGTGTTCGTCGCCGCCAGCCGGCAGGAGAGCTTCGGCGTCGCCGTGCTCGAGGCCTCTGCCGCCGGCGTGCCGGTGGTGGCCACGCGTGTGGGCGGCCTGCCCGAAGTCGTCGACCCCGGCGTCACCGGCCTTCTGGTGGCCCCCGACGACGTGCCCGCGCTGGCGGGCGCCATCGCCCAGCTGCTGGACGATGGTGCCCTGCGCCAGCGCATGGGCCGGGCGGGGCGCGACTGGGTCGCCGCACATTACGCTTGGCCGGGCAGCGTGCAGACCATGCTGGCGCTGTACCGCCGCCTGCTGCCGGGCCACGCATGAACATCCTCTACCTGAACCATTACGCCGGCAATCCAGCGCTGGGCATGGAGTACCGGCCGTATTACCTGGCGCGTGAATGGGTGGGCAGCGGCCATGCAGTGATGATGCTGGCCGCCGACTTCTCGCACGTGCGAACGCGCCAGCCTCAGCCCGGCGACGAAGTCATCGACGGCATCGCCTACCGCTGGTACCCCACACCACGCTACAAGGGCAACGGCTGGCGCCGCTTCTGGAACATCGCGAGCTTCCTGCGCGCGGTCTGGGCCGACACGCCGCGGCTGGCGCGGGAATTCAAGCCCGACGTCGTGATCGCTTCCAGCAGCTACCCGCTGGACATCTGGGTGGCGCGGCGGCTGGCACGTCGCGTGGGCGCGAAGCTGGTGTTCGAGGTCCACGACCTGTGGCCGCTGAGCCCCATCGAACTGGCGGGCATGTCGCCATACCACCCGTTCGCGGTGTTGTGCCAGTGGGCCGAAGACGCGGCCTACCGCGACGCCGATGTCGTCGTGTCGATGCTGCCGCAGGTGCACGCGCACATGGCCGGCCGCGGGCTCGACCTGCGCAAGCTGCACATCATTCCCAACGGCATCGCGCTGGACGAGTGGCAGGGCGAACCCCCGGCCTTGCGCGAGGACGTTGCCGCAGCCTTGCGGGCGGCCCGCGCCAGCGGGCGCACGCTGGTGGGTTATGCCGGGTCGATGGGGCTGCCCAATGCGCTGGACACCCTGCTGGACGCGGCCTCGCTGCTGCAGCAGGACGGCAGTGCGCTGCAGATCGTGCTGGTGGGCGATGGCCATGAACGCAGCCGCCTGGCCGCGCGCATCGCCACGCTGGGGCTGGCCAACGTCACCCTGCTGCCGCCCATTCCCAAGGCCCAGGTGCCGTCGCTGCTGGCGGCGATCGACATCGCCTACATCGGCTGGCAGCGCGTGCCCATCTACCGCTTCGGCATCGCACCGAACAAGCTGATGGACTACATGATGGCGCGGGTGCCGGTGCTGCATGCGGTGGAAGCCGGCAACGACCCGGTGGCCGAGAGCGCCTGCGGCCTGACGGTGGCGCCCGAAGACGCGGCCGCCAGCGCCGACGGCCTGCGCCGGCTGGCGGCGTTGCCGGCCGAAGAACGCCGCGCGATGGGCGAACGCGGCCGCGCCTTCGTGCTGGCCGAGCACACCTATCCGGTGCTGGCGCAGCGCTTCATCCGGGCCGTGCAGTGAATCCCGCCGACGAGCCCCAGGCCGTGGCCGCGCGTTATGCGCGCCGGCAGCAAGCCGGCCTGGCCGACCGCTACAGCGTGCTGCAGCCCGACGTCTGGCAGACCCTGCACGAGCGCCAGCGCGGCCTCATCGCGATGCTGCGGCGCGCGGGCTTCACCGACCTGGGTGCCCTGCGCCTGACGGAGGTGGGCTGCGGCAGTGGCGGCAATCTGCTGGAACTGCTGCGCCTGGGCCTGGCGCCCGAACATCTGCAGGGGATCGAACTGCTGCCCGAGCGCCATGCCCAGGCACGCGCGGCCCTGCCCGTCGCCACGCGGCTCTGGCTGGGCGACGCGGCCGACCCAGCGCAGGCGCCGGTGCCCGCGGCCAGCCAGGACCTGGTGCTGCAGTCGACCGTGTTCTCGTCCTTGCTCGACGATGCCTTCCAGCAGCGGCTGGCCCAGGCCATGTGGCAGTGGCTGCGTCCGGGCGGCGCGGTCGTCTGGTACGACTTCGCGGTGGACAATCCGCGCAATCGCGACGTGCGCGGCGTGCCGCTGGCGCGGGTGCGGCAGCTCTTCCCGCAGGCGCGCCGTCTGGACGCGCGGCGGGTCACGCTGGCCCCGCCGCTGGCGCGGGCCGTGTGCCGCCTGCACCCGGCGCTGTACAGCCTGTGCAATGCCCTGCCGCTGCTGCGTACCCACCGGCTGGCCTGGATCGAGAAACCCGAATGACTGCACCGCCCACCCCACCCGAGTTGCCTTTCCTGCCTTTTGCCTTGCCCGAGATCGGCGAGGAAGAGATCGCCGAGGTCGTCGACGCGCTGCGTTCCGGCTGGGTCACCACCGGGCCGAAGACGCGCCGCTTCGAAGAGGACTTCAGAGCCTTCCTCGATGCGCCCACGAACGAAACCGGGCTGCACGCCATTGCCGTGAACTCGGCCACCGCCGGCCTGCACCTGGCGCTGGAAGCGCTGGGCATCGGACCGGGCGACGAGGTCATCACCACCACCCACACCTTCACCGCCACGGCCGAGGTCGTGCGCTACCTGGGCGCCGACGTGAAGCTCGTCGACATCGACCCGGCCACGCTGAACATCGACGTGGGCCTGGTCGAAGCCGCGATCACGCCGCGGACGAAGGCCATCATGCCGGTGCACTATGCCGGGCTGGCCGCCGACATGCCGGCCTTGCTGGCCCTGGCGCGCCGGTACGGCCTGAAGGTGGTGGAAGACGCGGCACACGCCCTGCCCACCACCGTGGGCGGCCGGCTCGTGGGCACGCTGGACAGCGACGCCACGGTCTTCAGCTTCTATGCCAACAAGACCATCACCACCGGCGAAGGTGGCATGCTCGTGACGCGCGACGCCGCGCTGGCGCAGCGTGCGCGCATCATGCGCCTGCACGGCATGAACCGCGACGCCTTCGACCGCTTCACCGCCAAGGTGCCCAGCTGGTACTACGAAGTGGTGGCGCCGGGCTTCAAGTACAACCTGACCGACATCGCTGCGGCGCTCGGCATTCACCAGCTGCGGCGCGCGCATGACTTCCAGAAACAGCGCGTGCTGCTGGCCGCGGCCTACGACGAAGCGCTGGCCGGGTTGCCACTGGTGCTGCCGCCGCGCGCACCCGCTGGAGAACTGCACGCCTGGCACCTGTACGTGGTGCGACTGGCCGATGGCGCGGGCATCCACCGCGACCGTTTCATCGAACGCCTGTTTGACGCCGGCATCGGTTGCAGCGTGCACTACATCCCGCTGCACCTGCACCCGTACTGGCGCGACCGCTATGGGCTCAAGCCCGGGGCCTTCCCGCACAGCCAGCATGCCTACGAACGCATGGTGAGCCTGCCGCTGTACACGCGCATGGGTCTGGCCGACGTGGCGCGTGTGGCGAAAGCCGTGCGCGCAGCCCTGGCCTGAAGCGGCCGATGGCCAAGCGGCTGTTCGACCTGCTCGTGGCCAGCCTGGCGCTGCTGCTGCTGGCACCGCTGCTGCTGGCGGTGGCGCTGCTGATCCGGCTGGATTCGCCCGGACCGGTGTTCTTCCGCCAGCAGCGTGTGGGCCGGCATGGCGTGCCTTTCTCGATCCACAAGTTCCGCACGATGCGGGTCGAAGCACCGCTGCAGGGCCTGCCGCTCACCGTGGGCGCCGACCCGCGCATCACGCGCGTCGGCGGTTTCCTGCGGCGCACGCGCATCGATGAGTTGCCACAGCTCATCGACGTGCTGGCGGGGTCGATGAGCCTGGTCGGGCCGCGGCCCGAGGTGCCGCGTTACGTGGCGCACTATCCGGCGGAACTGCGCGAGCGTGCGCTGTCGGTCCGCCCGGGCATCACCGACCCGGCGTCGCTGGCGCACATCGACGAAGCCGCGCTGCTGGCGCGTGCTGCCGACCCGGAGCAGGAATACATCCAGCGCATATTGCCGGCCAAGCTTCGGCATGCGGTGGACTATGCCGAAAGCGCGACCCTCGTCACCGATCTCGGCGTCCTGGCCCGGACCCTGTTGGCGCTGTTGCGCCAGGTCTTCAGCCGTGGCACCACCTGAGGCTGGCCGTCCATGAGCCACCCCGAAGACACCATCGACAACGGCTTCTGGCAGCGCCTGGACCTGCTGCTGGCGCGGCTGCGTGTGCACCGGCAGCCGCTGTCGCTGCTGGTCGACGCCGCGGTGATTGCGCTGTGCTGGAACGTCACCTACCTGTTCCGGCTGGGCTTCGAACGCTGGATCTCGGCGCGCCCCGGCTACGACGGCTGGGTGCTGGCGGGTGTCGTCGCGGCCTACCTCGTGGTCCTGGTGTTGCTGCGTGTGCCGCAGAGCCTGTGGCGCTTCTCGGGTTTTGGCGAGGTCAAGCGCTTGACGCTGGCCTGCCTGCTGGCCGGCACATTGGCGGCCGGGGTGGTCGCCGCACTCGGCCTGAGCAAGGTGCCGCGCGCCGTGTTGGCGCTGCACCCTTTCGTCAGCCTGATGGGGCTGTGCATCGTGCGCATCGTCTACCGGATGTTGTACGAGCACATGCGCAGCCGGGTGGCCGGTGGCGCCGGTGAAGTGCGGCGCGCGCTGGTGATGGGCGCGGGCGCTGCGGCGCGGCTGCTGCTGGCCAGCATCCGCGCCCAGGGCTGGGTGGTGCTGGGGCTGCTCGACGACGACCCGGCCAAGCAGCAGGCGCGCATCGGCGGCGTGCCGGTGCTGGGGCCGCTGGACGCCGTCACCGAGCAGGCGCGGCATGGGGTTGCCACCCACATCGTCGTGGCCCTGCCGGGCGCCACGGCGGCGCAACGGCGGCGTGCGCTGCAACTGGCCAGCGGCACCGGTCTTCCGGTGCTCACCGTGCCTTCGGTCGATGAACTGCGCACCGGCCGCAGCCGCGTCGAACGGCTGCGCGACATCGAGCCCGAAGACCTGCTCGGTCGCGAACCGGTGCAGCTGGACGAAGCCTGCCTGCGCCAGACACTGGCCGGCCGCACCGTGCTCATCACCGGTGCCGGCGGCAGCATCGGCAGCGAGCTGGCGCGCCAGCTGGCACTGCAGCAGCCGGCGCGGCTGGTGCTGCTGGAGCAATCGGAATTCAACCTGTACACCATCGAACAGGAGCTCGGCCAGGACTTCCCGGCCTTGCCCCTCGTGCGCCTGCTGGGCGACGTGAAGGACCTGGCGCAGATGCGCCAGGTGTTCCAGCAATGGCGCCCGCAGGTGGTGTTTCATGCCGCGGCCTACAAGCATGTGCCGCTGATGGAAGACCACAACGCCGCCGCCGCGCTGCGCAACAACACGCTGGGCACCTACCACGCCGCGCTGGCCGCGGCCGAGGCCGGGGCCGAACGCTTCGTGCTCATCAGCACCGACAAGGCCGTGAACCCCACCAACGTGATGGGCGCCACCAAGCGCGCCGCCGAACGTGTGGTCTCGTCGCTCGCGGTCACCTACCCGGGCACCCGCTTCATGGCCGTGCGCTTCGGCAACGTCCTGGGCAGCAGCGGCAGCGTCATCCCGAAGTTCAAGGACCAGATCGCCCGCGGCGGCCCGGTGACGGTGACGCACCCGGACATCATCCGCTACTTCATGACCATCCCCGAGGCCGCGCGACTGGTGCTGCAGGCCGGTGCCGTGGGGGAGAGCGGGCAGGTGCTGGTGCTGGACATGGGCGAGCCGGTGCGCATCGTCGATCTGGCGCGTTCGCTCATCCGCCTGGCCGGGCACACGCCCGACGAGATCGAGATCCGCTTCGTCGGTCTGCGGCCGGGCGAAAAGCTGTTCGAGGAACTGCTGGCCCACGACGACAACACCCAGCCCACCAGCACGCCGCGCCTGCTGGTGGCCCTGCTGGGCGATGAAGCCGAGCCGGTGGCGCCGCTGTTGGCGCTGGCAGCCAGCACGGCGGTGCTGGACGATGCGGCCGTGCGCCTGGCCCTGCAACGCGTGGTGCCCGAGTACGTGTCGCTGGCCACCGAAGGCGCAGGGCCCGCCCGGTGAGGCGCGAGGCACGCCGTCTGCGGTCACCGGGTGCAGCACCCCGGGCTCGTCGAGCCCCCGAGGGCAAGCGCAGGTGATCATCGGCAACCTCATCGGGGGGCTGGGCAACCAGCTGTTCCAGTACGCCTGCGCCCTGGCCTTGGCCCGCCGCACGGGCCAATCGCTGGCGCTGGCGGTCGATCAGTTCGCGGGCTATGGGCTGCACCAGGGGTTCGAGCTGACGCGCGTGTTTTCGGCCGAGGCACCTCTGGCATCACACGACCAGTTGGCGCGGCTGCTGGGCCCGCTGCAGGCCGCGACCACGCGCCGATGGGTGGCGCGCCTGCTGCCCGGCCGCCGGCTGGGCGGGCGGGCTTGGTTCGAACCCGCGGACGGGCGCTTCCTGCCGGCGCTGCTGCAGACGCCGGGTCCTTGCTATCTGCATGGCTACTGGCAGGACGAACGCTACTTCGCCGATCAGGCTGCGGCCCTGCGGCAGGAACTGCGCTTCCGCGAACCGTCGGCACAGACCGCCGACTGCCTGCGCCGCCTGCTGGACCCTGCGGCCGGCACGCCCGTCAGCGTGCACCTGCGGCGTGGCGACTACGTCAGCAACCCCAAGAACCAGCAGATCTACGCAGCCTGCACGCCGGCCTACTACGCCGCGGCGATGGACCGGCTGCAGGCACTGGAGCCGCGGGCCACCTTCTGGGTTTTTTCCGACGACATGCCCTGGGCGCGCGAGGTGCTGGCCGACCGCAGTGCACAGGTGGTGTTCGTCGACCACAACCGCGGCACGGACAGCTGGAACGACCTGCTGCTGATGAGCCGGTGCCGGCACCACGTCATCGCCAACAGCACCTTCAGCTGGTGGGGCGCGTGGCTGGCCGAACGGCCAGGCCAGGTGGTGATCACGCCGCGTCTGTGGTTCAACGAGGCGACACGTGGCGCGCACATCGTGCCGCAGCGCTGGCAGCGCGTGTAGGGCTGGTCTGCGCTGGTGCCGCGGCCAGGCCCGTGGGCTTCAGAGCCGCCGGTTGCGGCTCAGCGGCCACAGCAGCCACGCCGCCGGCAGCGCCAGTGCCAGCACAACCACAGCCACCACCGGCACCACGGCTGGCCCGGCGTGCTGCAGCCACAGCAGCGTGTAGCACCCGCCGCCCGCCAGGGCGTAGACGGCCACGCGCGCACGGCCGGGCCGCTCGAACAGCGCAAAGCGCATGGCCGTGGCGTGCAGGACATAGGCCGACAGCAGGCTCACGAAGATGAGGCCGGCCTGCAGCGTCAAGGGCCGGCCGGCCACGGCTGCGTACAGGACGGCATAGGCGCCGCCCAGGACCAGACCCAGCGCGCCCTGCAGCGCACCGAAGAGCATGGGCATCGACCACCCGCGGCCTCGCGCGATGCGCTGCAGGTCGCCCGACAGCACCCAGCTGGCCAGCAGCGAGAACAGCGCCAGCGACGCGATGAAGAGACGGTTGCCCAGCGCGAGGTCCACCGCCGCAGCCGCCGCCAGCGGCAGCGCCAGCAGGAAGGGCGCATTCAACACGGCGCCATCGAACACCGACAGCAGCAGCGTCGCGGCTGTTTGCGGGGCGCTTGGGTGCAAGCCGGCACCGATGGCGCGGGCGGCGGTACGCGGCCCTTTTGCGCGGCCCTTCACCAGGCGCCGCAGGTACAGCGCGTGGTACACGGCCACTGGCAGCCATTGCGCCAGGAAGGCCAGCGCGCAGCCGAGTTCGCTGGTGGGCGCGGCCAGCAGCACACCGGCGCCGAGCACGCCGCCGGCGAATGTCAGCCAGGGCAGCACGGGGGCGCGGCCTGCCACGGCCCGCAGCAGGTCGAGGTCGTGGGCACAGGCAACCGTCAGCAGCGCACCGGCCACCGCGGCCGCGACCACCACGCCCTGGGCGTACAGCAAGGCGATGGTCAGCGGCACCAGGCCCAGCGCCAGCCAGCCCAGCCGGCGAGCGGGCGCACGCAGCGCACGCAGGCGCTGGCTGCGGGTCTCACGGCCCGTGATGCCGGCGCTGACGAGGTGGAAGGTGCGCAGGCTGGCCAGCACGAAGCCGAAGGCGAAGGAGAAGAACAGCACGCGTGCCGCAGCGCCGGCCGGCAAGGCCGCGGCCACCTGCGCAAACACCCCGAAGGAGAGCAGGGCGCTCAGCAGGCGGGCACACAGGGTCCAGGCGGCGGACTGAAGCAGGCGCAGGGACATGGTGGGGCTGCGTGACGGCGGGTGTTGTCGCGTGGGGGCTGCCGCTTGCCGCCCGCATCAACAGTCGAAGTGGCTGGCCAGCCAGGAGCCGATGGCCAATGCGTCCAGGCGGGGCGGCTGCGCTGGCTGGCCCGACCTGTCGATGCCGCTGCGCAGGAAGCGCGCCAGCCCCTGCTGTCGCCACAGGCCGACCTGCACGGTCTGCGGCGTGCTGGGGGCGTTGGACAGGTGGATCGACTGCAGGGCCTCGCACAGGGTGGCCCGCAGCGTGACGCCTCCGGCATCGCGTTCATGCAGTTCCAGCACGCCGCGCGAGCGGGCGCACAGCGCCGCGTACTCGGTGAAGGACAAGCGAGGCCCGAAGATCGCGGGCCACAGCCGGTGCAGCAAAGGGTGGCGCGAGGCCAGGCGCAGGAACCCGTGGTGGCCTCCGCGCCGCAGCTGCAGCCGCAGGCGCAGCACCCACAGCAGCCGCTTGGGGGATGGGCTGCCGACGTACACCAGGTCCAGGTCGCGCGGCGGGGCCACGGACGAGCCGGCGCTTGCCAGGGCCGCGGGCGCATGGGGATGCTTCGGCGCATAGGGCGCGCGGTAGCGGATGCCCAGCCGCGTGGCCTGGGCCGGCCAATAGGTGGCCACCGGCAGCCGCCGGGCCCAGTCGCGCACGGTGGCTTCGTGCCAGCCCAGCCGGTGCACCGGGTCCAGGAAGTAGAAGGCCAGCTGCAGCGGCCGCGCCTGCAGGCGGTGCAGCACATCGGCCAGCGCCAGCGACGGGTTCAGCCACACGACCTGGTCGCCGTCGGCCAGCCGCGCCAGCCCCTGCTGCAGCTGCGCCGGGTCCACCTGCAGCCGGCGGTTGAAGGCGCGGGCCAGGGCGGCGCTCAGGCGCAGGCTGAACGGGCGGCTCAGCACATGCAGCACCTGGTAGACGCGCGCTGACACGCCCGGCAGGCGTTGCTGGCGGTAGCCGGTGTAGTGCACACCTTCTGGCGCCTGCCCGTCGGGCCAGGCGGTTTCCGGCACCATCAGGCCCTGGTCGGCGAAGACGTGCAGCGTCAAGGGGCGCTCACGCCGACTTGTTTGCGGAACAGGTAGAGCCCGCAGCCGTAGTCCAGCTGGGCCAGCTGCGCCAGGTGCGCGTCGAGGGGTCCGGGCGCTTGTTCATGCAGGTCGCCGGCATCGTCCACGTGGGCGAATGCCAGCAGCTGCAGGCCGTGCCGACGCGCTTCGTCCACGATGTAGCGGGGGTCGAAGATGCGCTGCGCATTGAATTCCACGGCGGGTCGGCCGATGGGCACGCCCAGGTACAGCAGCCCGTCGTCCGCCACCAGGCTGCACAGGTTGCGCAGGCCGGTCTGCCATCCGTCCGGCGCCACCGGGTCGCCATAGCGGCCCAGGCCGAAATGCTCCAGGGCGTGCAGGCAGGACACCGACTCGGCCGGGCGTATCGACGGCGGTGTGGCCGCCATCAGGTCGGCCTGCTGGAAGCTGAGCCCGGGAATCCGGCTGTCGAGGGCGCGGATGTCGACCACCTCGACGCTGCGGAAGGCCAGCAGGTGCGCCACGAAGCCGTCGATGCGCGAACCCACGTCGAGGTGTCGAAGGGGGGCGCGCTGGTGGATCTGCCGCGCCGCCCACAGGTCCTGGTGGAAGTAGTGGCCCGAGGCCACGCCGCTGTTGGCATAGCGCTCGGCCAGCGTGGGCATCAGGTGAAAGGCGAAGTGCGGTCCGCGGGACTGCTTCGACTCTTGCCGCCACTTTCGGATGTCGCGCAGATAGCCCAGCAGGAAGCGCAGCGACAGCCATGTGCGGCGGGGATCGAACCCCAGGGCGATGATCACGGTGCCGATGCGGCGATAGACGGGAGACACGTTCAAGGGATCCGTTGGAAGTGGGTCGCCGCGATGGCGCGGTCGTGGCGCCCAGGCTGTTCGGCGCAGGTGGCTCGCGCCACCGGGTTCAGGCCGGGATGCCCCGCAGGTGGGTATCGGCGGTGCGACGACTGCGTTGCCGAGGTCGGTCCGAGGCACATGGGGAAGCCGCAAAGCGGCATGGCGGCAAAGCCTGCAAGTCTAGGCGCGCCCGGGGCCCTGCTGCTGCAGCGGCCGCGGCGGGGCATGTCGCCTGTATCGCGGGCTTGCCGAGCCGCAGCGCGCCTGTGGCGGATGCTGCAGTTCCGCGAGCCGCCTTGCCCCCCCACGCGACCGACATCATTCCGTCGACCCGCCACGTGGTGCCGACATCTTGCCCGCACGCTGGGTCGGGCTGTAGGCGCCCGTGGCTGCTTACACTTCAGCCCCTTGACCTGGAGCCAACTCTCATGACCTCTGACACAACCACCACCGCGCCTGCTGGCGACCAGTTCGGGATTGCCGAGAACACCAGCGACAACTTCCGGTCCATCGTGCATTTCCTGGCCGTGCTGCCGCAGTACGCCGACCTGCCCCTGTTTCGCCTGCCCGACCTGGACCGCTCGCTGCAGCAGGGCCGCGTGATGTGCGCGCGCCGCAACGGGCTGCTGGCCGGCGTCGCAGCCTGGACGCACCTGTCCGACGAGCTGGCCTTGAAGTCCATCGCACAGCGTGCCATGCCCAAGCGCGTGGAAGTCACGCACAGCGGCGATGCCGTGCTGCTGATGGTGCTGGGCACCAGCGTCGAAGGCCTGGCCGCGCAGCTGTCGCGCGAGGTGTTTGCAGCCCAGACGGGCCGCATCGTCCTGTATGAGAAGGTGCAGGAAGGCCTGAGCCCCGAAGAGCGTTTTGTCTGGCTCGACCGCCGCGGCGTGAGGCTGGGCGACGCCCTGACTGCAGACAGCGGCACGGTGCACTGAGCAGCGCGATCGGCGGGCGGCGAAGTACGGCTTGCAGCACCTGTTGCGCCGTGACCGGAGCGGCTCAGTTCAGGGATGCAGGTCGCTACGGGCCTACCCATCGGCCTCGGGCTGGTCGGGGCCACCTCGGCGCCAGGCCAGGTTGTACGCCCAGCGCGACACGCTCGTGGGCATGAGCCTCAGGCCAAAGCGCAGCACCGGCACCGCGTAAGCCAGGGTGAACGGCCCCCTCAGCCGGTAGATGCCGCGCACGTAGCAGGCCAGTTCCGAGCCCGCCTTGCGCAACCCGCGGCGGCGCCAGAAGCCGGGCGTCACGCGGTACATCAGCAGCGGCTCGGTCAGGTTGTCGAAATGCAGCCCCAGGCTCGCGCAGCGGAACCACATCGCGACGTCTTCGTTGGTGCCCTTTTCCGGGTAGCCACCGGCAAGTTCCAGCACCCGGGCGCGCATGCAGACGGTGGGATGGGCCACGGGCACGCGCCAGTGCAGTCGCGCCAGAGCCTCGGCCGGCCCGGCGGCATATCGCACGACGCGTGTGCGGCCGCTGGTTTCGTCGTGTTCGGTGATGGCCGTGCCCAGGATGTCGATTCCGGGGTTCGCCTGCAGATACGCCAGTTGCTGCCGGTAGCGCCGGGGCATCGAAACATCGTCGGCATCCATGCGAAAGACGAAATCCTCGCCCTGCAGGCGGCCGATGAGCGCATTGAGCATGCGCGCCAGGCCCTGGTTCTGCGGCGCGCGGTGCACCAGGAAAAGCCGTGGCTCGACGGCGGCCACCGCCGCCTGCAGCGCCGGTGGCAGCGGCCCGTCGACACCGAGGTAGACGTGAGACAGCAGGCCCGTCGGCAGGTCCTGATCCAGCACCGAGTGCATGGCCGCGGTGAAGGCCGCGGCGTCGTCGCGCCCGTAGACGCACATCAGCGTGGCCACGGCCCGTGGCTGCGGGGTGGCCGGGCTCGGAGTCACAGTGCCTCGATCGCGCCAGCGCCCAGCACCGCTTCCACGATCACGCGCGCCTGGTCCACCAGCACCAGCACGCAGAACAGGCCCAGGCGCAGGTTCAGCGCTCCGCGCAGGGCCAGCACCAGCAGGCTCACCGACAGCAGCATGTTCATGACCCGCGCCGCGCCGGAAACGACGATGGCCGGCAGGCCCGCGCCCAGCAACAGCAGCGCCGTGACATAGATGGCGGGCAGCATCACCAGTGTCACCATGCCGAGCACGGGCCGCAGGCCGTCGGGCAGCAGGCCTTGCTGGTAGAGCTGGCGCACGCGGGCCGCCAGGGTCAGCACACCCAGCCCGTAGGCGCCCCAGTACGCCCACTTCGCGGCCGAGTTCGTGGCGTCTTCGTCGGCGAGCACGCCGTACAGCTCGTCGACCAGGGCGCGCCCGGCCGGCGAGCCCAGGCCCAGGGTCGACAGCACCGCGCTGCCCGCCACCGCAAGCAGGCCCAGGCTGAGCAGCAGCCACAGCTCCAGCCGCACCGCGCCGGCACAGACATGGCGCACGGCCAGCCCGGCCAGCAGCGCCAGAAGCAGCACCCCGGTGCCGGAATGCACGGCCGCGCCTGCGCCGAACAGCAGCACCGCCGGCCAGACCGTCGTGCGCGGCATGGCGGCCGCCGTGGAAGCCGGCCTGGATGGGTTCAGCAGGGCCAGCCCGACCAGTACCAGCGTCAAGGCCAGGCCCTCGCGGATCTGGATCGTGAAACGTGGCGCGACGAACGGCAGCAAGCCCAGCAGCAGCAGTGGCCAGCGGTGGGCGTGGCCGTCGGCTGGCACCTGCCGGCTGCGCAGCAGCAGGTAGGTGAAGACAGCGAAGTACACCGCAATGAGGATGCGAAAGCTTTCGTAGCCGTCTGGCCCGAACAGCGTCGACATCGTGCCCATCAGCAGCACGAAAAGCGGGTCGCGGCCCTGGTCGGCGAGCCAGGCGCCGGCGTCCTGGTAGACCGCTGCGTAACCCAGCCAGTCGGGATTCAGTTCGTCCTGCAGGCCGGCCATCAGTGCCAGCACCAGCAGGACGCCCAGCATGGCGGCGCCCGGACCGGCCGCCCTGCGCAGGGCCAACGCTGGCATGGCAGGTCTCAGGCGCCGCGCCAGAGGGCGCGCAGCCGGGCTGCGCTGGCCGCGGTTTCGGGCGCGGTCTGCGCCAGGTGCCAGGCATGGCGCATGACCACGCCCACCAGCAGCAGCAGCAGAGTGGCACCGGCAGCGGCCAGCGCCACGCGCAGCCGTCGCGGCTTGCTCTTCTTCTCGGGCGGGGTGGCGTTGTCGACGACCTGGATGAGCGCGCCTTCGCGGCTTTCGTCCAGCCGCGCCAGCTCGAACTGCCGTGCGAGCAGTTCGAACAGTGTCTCCTGGTACTTGAATTCGCGGTAGCGGCCGACGTAGTCGCCCTGGCCGGCGGCGTTGTCGGTGGCCTCCAGCCGCGCCAGTTCGCCGCGCAGCGAGCCCAGCACGGCTTGCTGCTGCGAGATCTCGGGTGCCGCGTCGGTGAGACTGCGGCGCAGGATCTGCAGCCTGACTTCACCGGCGCTGACCTCGGCCTTGAGCCGCGCATAGCCCTCGGCCACGGCCTTCGGCTCGGCGCGCAGCGCATTGGCGTTGAAGCCGCTGGCCTGCAGCGACTGCTGCGCCTGCTCGAGCAGCTTGCGCGTCTGCTGCATCTGGCCTTCGAAGAAGGCGCGGCGCTGCTGGGCTTCGGTCAGTGCCAGTTGCGACGACAGGCTGCGCAGTTCCTCGACATGGCGGTTGGCGATGGCCGCAGCGCGAGCCGGGTCCGTGTCGTCGACCTCGACGCTGATCAGGCCGTCCTTCTTGCCGATGGCGATGCGGACGTTCTTCGCCAGTTCCTCGCGGGCGTCGCTGCGGTACTTCTCGCCGTACACCTGCATCAGCTTGAAGTCGTCGATGAGGCGGTCGGTGATGGTGGCGCTCTGCATCAGCGCCACGTACTGGTCGGCCGGCGTGCGCAGCGTGCCGCCGGCGCCCACCAGGCCCGACAAGGCGCCGAGCGAAGCCAGCGCGGCGGTCGCGGCGCTCTGCGCCGGCTGGGGCGGCACGAAGGTGGTGCGGGCCGTGAACACGGGGGTGATCGCGAAGGTGACTGCGATCGCCGCCAGTCCGGCCAGCACCGGCCCCAGCAGCAGCAGCCAGCGGTGCCTGGCCAGCAGCAGCACCAGGTCCACCCAGTTCGGGCCGCCCTCGGCGGCCGCTGATTCCTGAACCTCGCTCACATCAATTCCTGAAGGTGGAGACCGCCGCCAGGCCGATGCCCAGCTGGTAGAGGATCTGCGTCCAGTCCTTGGCGTTCTGCACGAAGGTGGTCTTGTTGATCTCCTCAGGCACGAAGATCGTGTCGCCCGGCATCGCCGGGATCCCCTTGAGCTCGCCGCTGCGCCAGAAGCTGCTGCTCTGCAGGCCGCTGATGACGCTACCGTTGGCGCGGATCAGGAACGCGCTCTCGGTGTCGGCGCCGCGGGTGGGGCCGCCGGCCAGGCGCAGGTAGTCTTCGACCATGCGGCCCTCGTTGTACAGGTAGCTGCCGCCGTTGAAGACGCTGCCGAAGACGCCGATCGTGGTGGCGCGCGGCGGGATGTAGATGCGGTCGCCGTCTTCCAGCGCCAGGTCGGGCAGTTCCGGCTGGCCGGGCTGCATCTGCAGCACGACGCGCCCGGTCGGCTTGATGGCCCGCAGCCGTTCGATGAGCCGAGCCGATGCGCTGCCGCGGGCCGTGGCCGCCGCGGCTTCGTCGGCGTTCGAGGTGCGTTGCGTCGTCGCTGCGCGCGTGAACTCGGTTTCCAGGTCGCGCAGCGCGCGTTCGTAGTTCTCCTGCTGGGTCAGGCGCACGCTCTCGCGGCTGAACTCGGCGCCGAACAGGAATGCCGCTGGCGTCAGCCCGCCAGCCGCGCGCATGGCATCCGCGACCGAGCTGTTGGGCGGCAGCACGTATTCACCCGGGCGCTGGACCTCGCCGTCGATGCGCACGCGCTTGTTCTGGCGCTGGATGGGCAGGCTGGCATCCACCGCGCTGAAGGCGCGCATGACGTCGCCGTGGGTCAATGTACTGGCGTCGTTGGCGGGCAAGGCGATCTCGCGGATCCGCACGTCGCTGCGGTCGCCCAAGCGTTCAAGCGTCAGACGGCTGCGGTCGGCCAGTGCCGAGAAACCGCCGGCCATGGCGACCACGTCCTTCACCGTCTCGCCGGCCTTGATCTCGAAGATCGCCGGCTGGTTGACGCTGCCGATCAGCGCCACCTGAGGTCCCACCGGGCCGACCTGGATGACGTCGTCGGGCTGCAGAACGCGGTCGGCGCTGCGGTCGCCCTTGAGCAGGAAGTCGTAGAGGTCGAAAACCGCCAGCACCTTGCCCTCGCGCCGCAACGTCACGTTGCGGAAGCTGCCCGCGGCCGTGGGGCCGCCGGACTGGGTGAGTGCCGCGGTCAACGTCGACAGGCTGGTGACGCTGTAGGCCCCGGGGCGCGACACATAGCCGGTAACGAAGACGCGCAGGCCACGCAGCCGGCCCAGCGAGGCGCTGAGTTCGAAGTTGCGGAACACCTGGGCCACGCGCTTGGAGATCGCGTCGGCCAGGTCGCTGTAGCGCACGCCGGAAACGAAGATCGGGCCGACCCGCGGAATCGAGATGCGGCCGCTGCGGTCGACCACGGCGCGGACCTCGGCGTCGACTGAACCCCAAAGCGTGACGACGACCTCGTCGCCAGGCTTGATCAGGTAGTCGGGGGGAACCAGCGGGTTGTCTTCGGCGGCTGTGGCGTCGTCGACGCGGTTCATGAAATCGGCGCCAAAACGGCGGATGCGCGGGGCGCGGCTGCCGTCCTGGCTGGCTTGCGCTTCATCGTCAGTGCGGCGCACGCGCTGGTTTCCGGAACCGGCGTCCTGCAACCGCTGGACGTAGCGCTCGAACTCGCCGGGGGGTGCCTCCGTGGCAGGCAGCGGCATCACCGGCTGCAGCGGAACGTAGCCGGGCGCGTAGAAGCCCGGTGCCGCGGGCTGGGTGGTGCTGCGGGTGTTGGCCGGCGCCGGGGCAGCGGCGACCGGTGGCCTCAGCCGCACCGGACCGCTGGGATTGACGCTGGCTTCGGGGGCGTTGGGTGTCGACGTCTGGGCGTGCGCGACCGGCAGGCCCAGAACCAGCGCCGTCAGCAGCGCGGTGCCGCGGCGCAGGATGGAAAGGAAAGTCGGCATGCGTTCGGGGAAGCGGGCTGGCGAATGGGCAGCAGCTCAGTGTACTGGCGGCCGGCGAGGGTCCGCGTCGGCCCGGGCGACAGCGGTGTCGTGCCTACAATCCGTCGGAAATGGAACTGCTTGTCACATGGCTGCTGGCGCTGCTGGCGTCCCTGGTCGTCACGGCCTGGGTCGTGCGGATGGGCGGCAGCGAGCCCGGGCGCGTCTCGGACACCGACTTCTCGGGGCCGCAGAAGTTTCACGAGCGAGCCGTGCCGCGCATTGGCGGGCTGGGCATCGCGGCGGGGCTGTGGCTGGCTGCTGGCGCGCTCTGGCTGCAAAGCCCCAAGGGGCTGGGCACGCCGGCGCTGCTGCTGCTGGCCTGTGGCCTGCCGGCGTTCCTGGCTGGACTGGCCGAAGACGTGACCAAGCAGGTCAGCCCGGCGCAGCGCCTGTTCTTCACCGCGCTTTCGGCCGGCCTGGCGATCTTCGTCCTGGGCAACGGCATCACCCGCACCGACCTGCCCGGGTTGGACGCACTGATCGTTTACGCGCCCTTCGCTGCCGTTCTCACCGTGTTTGCGGTCGCGGGTGTGGCCAACTCGATCAATCTCATCGACGGGTTCAACGGCCTGGCCTCGACCTGCGTAGCCATCATGCTGCTGGGCCTGGCTGCGGTGGCGTGGCGGGTCGGCGACCCGCTCGTGCTGTCCCTGGCGGTGGCCGGTGTCGGGGCGGTGCTCGGCTTCCTGTTCTGGAACTTCCCGCGCGGCCTGGTCTTCCTGGGCGACGGCGGCGCCTACTTCCTGGGCTTCTACCTGGCCGAACTGGCCTTGCTGCTGCTGGCGCGCAACCCAAGCGTGTCGCCGCTGTTCCCGCTGATGCTGGTGATCTACCCGATCTTCGAGACGGTGTTCAGCATGTACCGCCGCAAGGTCCTGAAGGGGCGGCCGATCGGACAGCCCGACGCTGCCCATCTGCACAGCCTGATCTTCCGCCGGTTCATGCGCAGCGACTTCGCCAACCTCGACGCCGACGAGCGCACCTTGCGCAATTCCATGACCTCGCCGTTTCTCTGGCTGCTATCGGTCATGTCGGTGCTGCCGGCCGTCGCGTTCTGGGACAGCTCGGGCTGGCTGCTGGCCGGGGTCGTTCTGTTCGCCTGCAGCTATCTGGCTTTGTATTGGCGCATCGTGAGGTTTCGCGGACCTCGCTGGCTCGTTTTCCCCAGCCAGCCGCGCTGAAACCGCAGGCGCGCGGGCGGCGCCGGCTTACTTCGTCGGCGCGACCTTGCCGTCCGCGGCCTGCTGCAGGGTCTCGGGCAGGAGCACGACGAGCAGGTTGCCCGATCGGGTGATGACCTTCATGCCCTGCAGGAACTGCAGCGTCCGCGTCACCGTCTCGCGGCTGGTGTTGACCATGATCGCGATTTCCTGGTGCGTCGGCGGCGTGATGATGCTCACCTCACCTTCGGCCGTGGGCTGCGCCAGCAGGGCCAGCTGCGCACAGACCCGCTGGAACGAACTGGGCAGGGCGAGCATCGCCCGATGGCTGGCGGCACGGCGCATGCGCTCGGCCAAGCGGGTGGCGACGGCCTCGGCGCCGCGCGGGGTCGAGAACATGATGTCGCGGGCGCGTTCCTTGTCCAGGAACGCCACCCGTGAGGGCGCCACCGCGATGATGTATTCAGGTGCCGGCCGGCCGTCGATGACCGACAGTTCGCCGAAAAAGTCGCCGTTTTCGATGAAGTCAGCGCCTACTTCTTTGCCATCCAGCGTGAAATTGACCGATTGCAGGCGGCCTTCGATCAGAAAGCCCAATCCGGCGTCGGACTCGCCGCGCTTGATGATGACTTCGCGCCGGTCGACGCGGCGCTCGTTCATGGCGGTTGCCAATTGCGCGAGCTTTTCGATGGGCAGCTGGTCAAATAGGCGAAGACCCTGCAGGATCGGGATCAGAATGGTCATGGACGGTGCCGACTGTGCCTTGGACAAAGCCGCGTGCCTGTGATGCAAGACACACGGCGCTGCGCACTTCCAGGGCAAGATGTATTGTGAGGGTGAGGCTGTCCGCTCCCGGGCAGGCCTTGCTGCCTGCTTGTTCTTGATCTGTAGGAGGCTTCCATGAAGTCGACGTCCGCTTTGTTTCCCCAGCAGCGCCGCGGCGCGAGCTGGCAGGTGCTCTCCGCCCTGAGCTTCGCCTTGTCGTGTGGCGTGGCACCCCTGGCGAGCGCCAGCGATGCCGAAAGTGTCGGCAGCGTCAGCCTGCTCATCGGCGAGGCCTGGGTGGTGCGGTCCGACGGCAGCCAGCAGACTTTGCAGCGCGGCGCCCAGGTGCGTGTGGGCGACCGCATCGAGACCTCGGCCAATGGCCATGTGCACATGCGTTTCGTCGACAACGCTGCCGTCAGCGTGCGGCCGCAGAGCAGTCTGGAAGTGCAGGCCTACCACTTCGATCCGCGCCGCCCTGAGCTCAACGAAGTGCGCCTGCGTGTCGAGAAGGGCACCAGCCGGTCTATTTCCGGCGCGGCCACGGATGCCGACAAGTCGCGTTTCCGCCTGAACACCCCGATTGCCGCGATCGGTGTGCGCGGCACCGACTTCATCGTCCAGACCGACGCGCTGGGCGTCCGGGCCACGGTGTCCGACGGGGCGATCGCCGTGGGTGCACTGGGCGGCGACTGCTCCGCCAGCGGCCTGGGCCCCTGTGCTGGTGCCCAGGAACTGTCCGCCGACATGGGCCGGCTCATGGCCGAGGTCCGTGCCAGCGACCAGAGCACCCGGCTGGTGCCGGCGGTCGACCTTTCGGTGGCCGATGCCGGCAGCCGCCGGGCGCGCGGCAGCGATGATCCTGCCCAGACGCTGAACGAGGCGCGTGCGCTGAGCCTGGCCGCTGCCGAACCCACGGGCCTGGAAGCACAGCGCGGCAACGACCAGGCCGCCGCTGAACTGCTGACGCTGGCGACCGTGCAGGTTCCCGCCAACCTCAATCTGCCGCCTGATCTCGCCGGACAGCTGATCTGGGGCCGCTGGGCCATCATTGCCGAGCCCAACGAGAAGCTGAGTGTTCCTTTTGCGCTGGCACGGCTGGGGCGCCATGTCACGGTGGGCGACAGTCAGATGGGGCTGTTCCGCGAGGACCAGACTGTTCCGGGCCAGTTGTTCTCCGACAGCCTGCAAGGCACGGTCGAGATGACCCTCAACCGCGCCAGTGCCTCTTACGAAGTCGGTGGCGATGTCCAGACCGCCGGCATCAGCGCCAGCAATCTCACCATCGACTTCACACGCCGCACCTTCGCCACGGCACTGAATCTGTTCTCCGCCAGCGGCGTGCAGGGCAAGCTGCTGGCTGGCGGCGCCATCCGCTCCGACGGCTTGTTCACGGTGCGCGACCCCGAACAGTATGTTTCGGGTGCCCTTTCGCTCGACGGCAAGGAAGCCGGCTATCTGTTCGAGCGTTCGGCGGGCGGCGGCTTGTTCCGCGGCCGCACGCTCTGGGGCCCCTGAGCCCGAAGCCGAGCCCATCTTGATGTTGTTCCCCCGGCAATCCTAGCGGCCCAGGCAGGCGATGCAGCTCTGGCGCAAGCACCCTGGTCTCCTGCGCGCTGGCGCTTTGCTGGTGGCGACGGTTGTCGCCTTCCTGCCGGGCGCCTTCGCGCCCCAGGGTGTCACTGAAGTCGAGGAACTGGCGAGCGACGCGCTGTGGCGTCTTGGCAAGGAGCAGCATCGCGAGCGCCGAGTCGTGCTTGTCGACATCGACGACAAAAGCCTGCAGACCGTAGGGCCCTGGCCCTGGTCCCGGTCGACGATGGCCGCATTGTCCAACCGGCTTTCCGAAGCCGGTGTGCAGTTGCAGGGCTACGACATTGCCTTCTCTGACGCCCGCAGCGGCGACGAAGAGCTCACGGCCGCCTGGTCTGCTGCACAAACCGTCGTTGCCCAGCTGTTTTCCATCGACCCGGGGGTGTCGCCCCGTTCCGGGCAGGTCGTCGGTGCGCTGAAGGCCTCGGGCTGCCCTGGCTTCGCGCCCCGATCGTTCGGCTATTACGGCATCGCCGACACCCTGCTGGGTTCGAAGGTCGGCACGGGCCACATCACGCCCCGTGTCGGCAGTGACGGCGTCGTGAGGCACGTTCCGGCACTCGTGTGCCATGAAGGGCGGGCCTACCCGACGCTGTCCATGGCGATGCTGTGGCACGCGGCCCAGGCCGGGTCACCCGGCACTGCCCCGCCGTCAGATTGGGAATGGCACACGGCCGCCACGTCACCGTCACCGTTTCCTCGCGGGCTGGCACCCCCTGCCTGGTTGACCACCCCCAGCCTGCCGGGGCTGGCCGTGCCGCTGGACGCGCAAGGCAACCTGCGGGTGCCCTACGCGGTCCAGCGTGAGTCCTTCACGTCGGTCTCGGCAGCCGACCTGCTGGCCGGCAAGACCGACACCCGCGTGCTGAAGGGTGCGATCGTGCTGGTGGGCGGCACGGCCTTCGGCATGGGCGACACGATCGCGACCCCGCATGCGGCGGTGGCGTCTGGGCTCGAGGTTCACACCCAGTTGCTGGTCGGGCTGCTGGACCAGCAACTGCCCTACACGCCCGTCCGCTGGCCCTGGGCGCAAAGCGCGCTGATGGCGCTCGTGGGCGTACTGCTGTGGGCCTTGGCGGTGCGGCGCAGCGGCGTGCCGGCCAAACGCCTGCCGCTGACCGGGCTGGTCCTGGCGACGGCTGCCATGGTGGGTGTCGGCGTGGCCCTGCTCAAGTTCGGTCTGTGGTTGCCCTGGCTGCCGCTGCTGATCTTCATCTTCACGGCCTCGGCCGCCCTGGCGACGGTCGAGCACGCGTTTGCGCGCGCCCAGCGTGAACGCCTGTCGGCCCACCTGGGCGCCTACCTGCCGGCCACGGTGGCCAAGCGGCTGATGGCCAGCGAACCCAGTGGCAACGTGCAACTCGAATCACGCGAGGCCAGTGTCATGGTCGCGGACATCCGCAACTTCTCGGCATTTGCCACGCATGCCGATCCGGCCGAGGTCGCTGCGTTGTTGCATGCGTTCTGCTGCGAGGCCGTGGACGTGGTCGAACGGCATGGCGGCATGGTCGAGAACGTCAGCGGCGATTCGATCCTCGCGGTCTGGACGGCCCAGGGGGACCGCCGCGACCATTCGGCTGCCGCACTCGCGGCAGCCAAGGAACTGACGCGCACCACGCGCAGCCTGCTGGCCGCGCGCGTTCCGGTGACCGAACACAGTCTGATACAACCTCTGGCTCTGGGCATCGGGCTGGAGACCGGCATCGCTATCGTCGGATCCTTCGGGCCTACCCGGCGGCGTGCACACGCCGCTCTGGGCGAGCCCGTGACCGTGGCCAACCGTATCCAGCAAATGACATCCGACCTCTCGATGCCGATCGTCCTGGGCCCGCAGCTCGCGGCCCGACTCACGCCCGAGGGCGTCGAACCGCTGGGCGAGTACCTGCTCGAAGGCCTGGGCAAGCACTACACCCTGTACGCGCCGGTCGGCTGGGCCGACCTGGTCAGCGTCGACAGTGAATGGGCCAGCAGTGCCGTCGGCACGGGCGAGCGCCAGACCGAGACGGCCGAATGGTCGCGCTGGGGCGAAGCCACGAGGCCCGGACGCCCGTCATCCAACCTCCTGCGGGCGCCCACGGCACTCGGACGTCCCAGCGCGTGAGCCTGTCCAGCCCGCGCCTGGGTGGCCGATGGCGGCGCCCAGCGGTCGGCCTCGGCCTGGCGATGGCGAGCCTGGGCTGTGCGGCCCTGGCGCCAGACGGGACTGCGGCACCTGCGCCTGCGCCATCGGTATGCGCCGATGCGCAGCCGGCCACCTGGCCGGCTTCGCCGATCGCACGGCGCCTGCAGATTGCGCGGCTGCAGCTGGTCTTGCGGCAATGCATGGAGAACGCCCAGTTCCTGGCCCAACTGGGGGGGCTGCTGCTCGAGAACGAGGATCCCGCCCAGGCGCTGGTCTGGCTGGAACGTTCACTGCTGCTCGATCCAGGCAACCTGGGCGCCCAGGCCGACCATGCGATCGCGCTGGCCGAACTGGGCGAACCGGAGGCCCTGCGCGCCTTGTCCGAGGCCTGGCGCCAGCGAAGCGACATACCCCCGGCTCTGCGCCAGCGCCTGTTCCCGGTCGATCGCGCGCGCCAGTACGCACTGCCCAGAGTTCGCCTCGGCGACGTCCAGCGGGCGCGCTGGGGTTGGCAAGGCGAGATCAGCCTCGTCGCCGGCCACGAAAGCAACCTCGACCGGTCACCCCGCCTGAGCGAGTTGACGCTGACCGTTCCCGAAGGCCCGCTGGTGCTGCCAGTGGTCAGCCAGCCACGCACCGGCAGCGCCACGCTGGCTTCAGCCATCGTCCAGGGCGGCTACGCACTCGGTGACCGCACCATCCTGCGCGCGGGCTTGAACCTGAACGCGCGCCGTGCAGTGGCGGAACCCGGAACCAATTGGGTTCAGTCGCAATGGAGCAACGAAATCGAGCATCGCGGCGCGGGCTGGCGCCTTCAAGCCGACGCCGGAATCGTCTGGATCGGCGGGCCGCTGAACGAGCCCTACAGGCTGCATCGACTCGGCCTGGCCGCCGAGGTCCAGCTGAACGGCTGCGGGGTGCGGGCCAGCGGCAGCCACGACCGGCGCGAGCAGAGCGTCACAGACGCCTTGAACTCGTCGACGAGCCTGTGGACCGCCAGCCTGCAATGCCCGCTGCCAGGGCTGCCGCGCTGGCTGGCATCGGTCAACTTCAGTCGCGGCAAGGACACGCCCGAATCCGCCGACCGGCCGGGTGGCGGTCAGCAGTTGCGCGCCGAAGGCTTGCGCGTCACCGGCCAGATTGGCGCTGACAGCCGACTCGACTTCTATTTGCGCGACAGCCGTGTCACCGATGCTTCAGGCTACAGCCCGCTGCTCGACAACAACGCCATCCGCCGGGTGAAGCTGCGCCAAGTTTCCATCGAGCTCACCCACTCCCTGCAGCGCTTCGGCTGGCAGGGTTGGTCCGCGACACTGCAGTGGCAGGGTGCCACCCAGCAAAGCAATATTCAACTCTTCGGCTACCGCGCCGATACGGTGTACGGCGGTTTGCGCTGGGCATGGTGATGGGCTTCGTTGTTCATTTGCAACGCTTGGCCGCTGCAGGTAGAGCCCCGAGGGCCCTAACCAGGGGGTTCACGCCCAGGTCGAGTGCCATAATCCGAGGCTGTGATGTTTGTTGGTTGTATCAATTCCACCACGGCGTTTGAAACCGTGGGCCGATGTGACCGGCATCACATGCCCTGAAAGCAGCGACAGTCACACTGCGTCTCCATGATGAAGTCGTGTTTCTCATTCGAGTCAGCGCCTGCCCGACGGCGGGTGCTGAGTCGAGTGTGAGCAGGGCCCATCTCTCCCACTCGATTTCTTTGCAAAGAAATCTTCGTTTCCAAGAATCCACATAGGAGTTTCATCCATGGCTTTTAACAACACTGTTGTTGCCCGCGCCGCCGCCTCGATCTGGGGTCTGCAACTTGGCTACGTCACCACCCAGGCTGTGCTGGCTCAAGCCAACGCCTCGGGCGGCAGCCTCGACAGCATCATCAATGCTGCCTTCAACGACAGCTACGGCAATGCTACGAACGCCCAAGTTGCCGCGCTGTTCGTCAACAACCTCGGCCTGACCGGCGCCGCTGCCACCGATGGCACCGCCTACGTCCTGCAGCAGCTGGCCCTGGTCGCTCCTGGTGCCCGCGGCGCCACGCTGTCGGCGATCGCCGGGCAGTTCGCCGGCCTGGGTGGTGACCCCGCCTACGGCGTGTTTGCCAACAACTTCAACGCTCGCGTTGCTGCCGCCGTCGTCTACTCGTCGACCGTGGGCACGCAAGACGCCGCCCTGGGCCCCGTGCCTTCGGCCACCAGCTTCAACCTGGAAGGCGGCCTGGACCGCCTCACCGGCTCGGCTGGCAACGACACCTTCAACGCCTACATTGTTGGCGGCAGGGCCACGCTGGAAGACGCCGACTTCATCGACGGTGGCGCTGGCAGCGACACCCTGTTCGCCGACATGGCCGGCGCTTCGTTCGCCGTGACCCCGATCACGACCAGCGTCGAAGCCATCAAGATCCGCGCCCAGGCCCGCGCCACCGACACCGGTGACAACAACGTCGCCGCCGAAGCCCGCGTCAACCTGGACGCCGAGCGCATCAGCGGTGCCACCCGCTTCGAGTCGAACAACAGCCGTGCCGACCTGATCATCGAAGACGTGCGCATCCTGCCGTCGCAGATCACCAAGGACATCACGATCGCCTTCGTGCAGTCCGATCCGGGCAACGTCGATTTCGGTGTGTACTTCGACCAGGCTTCGCTGACCGCCAACCGTCAGAGCAGCTCCACCCTGACCCTGGACGTCATCGACATCAAGGGCGCGATCAGCAGCAACGGCGCGGCTCCCCTGCTGGACAGCCCGTACGACGGTGTCAGCTTCTCGCTGAACGGCGCACTGGTTCTGTTGCAGGACGCCACGATCGACGCGGCGCAGACCTACGCCCAGTTGCTGACTGCCGTCCAAGGCCGTCTGGCTGCCAACCCCCTGACCAACGGTGTCGTCACCGCGGCCCTGGGTGGCACCTTCTCGGTCGTTGATTCGAACACCGGCCAGACCGTTACCGGCACCTCGATCGTCCTGACGGCCACCGGCGGCACGTTCGGCATCGGCAACTGGATCGCTTCGGCAGGCGTGCCGGCCCTGTCGAACCTGTACACGAACCAGACCACCATCGCAGCGACCACGCAAGACCTGGTCACCAGCACGGTGATCCTGGACGACGTGGGCCGCGGCAGCAACGGCGGCGACCTGGTCATCGGCGGCCTGTCGGTCGGCGAGACCTCGGCCTCGCGCGGCGTGGACCGTTTCGAGATCACTGTCGAGCGCACCAGCCGCCTGCAGAACATCGATTCGACCAACAACTGGCTGAAGGAAGTGACGTTCAAGAACGGCACGGTCAACGGCAACGTGTCGGTGATCGGTAACGTCGGCGCGAACGGCGCGTCCCTGGGCGCCATCGGTGGCGGTACCGCGCAAGACGCCGCACTGCCGGGCGCTGTTGCCCAGCACGACTCGTTCGGCTTCAACGACGTGCGCCTGATCGACGCTTCGGCGATGGTCGGCAACGTCACGTTCGACGCCGTCGTCTCGTCGGCTGCGTTCAACAAGTACATCGTAACAACCGACACCCAGGCTGCGCCGAACGGCGACAACACCTCGGTGCCGGCAACGACGACGCAGTTCGCCGACTTCATCTACTCGGGCGGCGCTGGCAACGACAGCATCACCGTGCAGATCGACGGCGCGATGGCTGGCAGCAACAGCACGGTGCAAGTGGGCCGTGAAGACTTCACCTTCCGCATCAATGGCGGCGCTGGTGACGACACGGTCAACCTGCGCATCGTCGAGAGCGACGAGACGGGTGGGTTCCAGAACTGGTACGGCAACCAGAAGCTGCTGCGCAACGTCACCATCGACACGGGCACGGGCAACGACACCGTCCGCACCCCGGGTGCTGGCGACGTCATCATCCTGACCGGCGACGGCAACGACACGATCTACACCGACAACACCGGCGCCCAAGACGCCGGCGCGGTCGCCACGATCAACGGCGGCACGAACGCGACGAACACGTACACGAACTTCAACGGGTTCAACACGATCGTTGACAACGGCCAACGCGCCATCTGGACGTTCAACACCGACAACTCGGCAACGGTCATCGCCGCTGTCGACGCACGGGAAATCTCGGACCTGCGTTCGGATGCCAACAACAGCTACAACCTGTACAAGGCCAGCGTCACCGTCAACTTCCTGGGCCTGACCAAGACCCTGCAGCTGACCTCGACCACGTTCACGCCGAGCGATGCGTTCATCAACCAGCGCATCAAGGAAGCCATCAACCTGGACCCGGTGCTGAGCAAGCTGCTGATCGCCCAGGACGGCCCGGCCTTCTCGCTGGTCGTCAAGAGCCTGATCGACGGTGAAATGCCGGCTACGGCACTGACGGTTGCCATCACCCCTGCCACCGCTGCCGACTTCACGGCTTCGGAACTGGCATCGGTGGCGGCTGCCTACGGTCTGACCGCCCCCGCGACCGCTGGCGACGTTCAGGCTGTGTTCACGACGGCTCTGGCCGACTTCAACACCGCTGCCGACTTCGGTACCTCGGTGCTGGTGGCTGGTACGTCGTCGACTGCCACGGCTCTGCCGGGTCGCAACCTGGCCACCGACATCATCGGTGCCGACAGCGTCTACACCAGCGACAACACGGTCACCCCGGGTGCGGGCAATGACGTGATCGTCCTGGGCACGGACAGCGCTGGTGCGACCAACCTGGAAGCCAGCAACGACGTCGTCGTCTACAGCGGCACGTTCGGCAACGACACCATCGTCAACTTCGACGTGGCAGGTGTTGGCATCGACCAGCTGAACGTGGCTGCCCTGGGTGGCCGCGGTAACGCCGGTTTCGTCAACGACGTGACCGTCGCTGGCGCCGCTGTTGCCAACCAAGCCAACCGTTCGATCACGATCGACGAAGCTGGTACCTGGAACGACACCCTGGCCGAAATCGCGCTGTACTTCAACGACGGCCAAGTCGGCAACGCCACGACTGCCTTCACGCACGTCGTGATCGTGGTCAACCCGACCACGAACATCGGCACGGTCTACTCGGTGACCGACGCGGTTGGTGGCACGGTCGCTGCGCCGAACATCACGGCAGTGCTGTCGGGCACGATCGACCTGGCCAACACCGGCTGGGACACGCTCGTCGCCGGCAACTTCACGAACTCGTGATCTGAGCCTGAACCGCCCGCATCCGCGGGTGGTTTTTGCCCAAAGGCCCGCACCATCCGGTGCGGGCCTTTTCCGTTGTGCTTCCGACACGCAGAACTCGTTTTGCGAGAGGACGGAAGGCAACTATTCATATAGGAAGGCCTATACTTGCCTTCCTATATGAATAGCACCCTGCGCATCCGGCTGGACACCACCCCGGAGCAGAACGACAGGTTGAAGGCTTTGCAACTGGCTTTCGCCGCGGTCTGCAATGCGCTCGCGCCCATCGTCCAGAGAACCGGTTGCTGGAACCGCGTGGCCCTGCACCACCTGGCCTATCGGACGATGCGCGAACAGTTTCCACAGGTCGGATCCCAGATGGTCTGCAACGCGCTGTATTCGGTTTCCCGCGCATCCCGGTTCGTCTACCAGCACCCGAGCAGCCCGTTCAACCTGCAGCGCCTGGCGGGCCGGCCCTTGCCCTGCCTGCGTTTCCTGCCCGAATCCCCGGTGTACTTCGACCGCCACACCTTGAGCCTCAAGCACGGGCAGGCGTCGATGTACACGCTCGATGGCCGCATGCGCTTCAACCTGCCCTTGGTCGCGGAGGACGAGCAGCGATTCCGCACCGCCCGGCTGCGTGAAATCGTGCTGCTGGCCCAGGGCGAGCGCTTCGAACTGCAGTTCAGTTTCAGCGACGGCGGCGCCGCCGCCGACGAGGTGGCGACCGTGGACGAACGCGCAGCCACCGAGGTGCCCGAGTACCTCGTGGTGCTCGACGCCACCGCGCCGATGCAGCGCGCCACCCTTCCGACACCCCACGCCCCCGCCGCCCACCCATGAGTCAAGCACCCGCCACCAGCCGCCCGGACACCGTGGGCGAGCTCCAGCAGATCCTGTGGCATCCCATGCCCCGGTACATGCAGGCCGGGCGGCTCAGCCTGGTCATCGGCGTGCTGGTGCTGGCCCCGTCCTGGTACATGTTCGAGGTCTATGGCCGCGTGCTCAACAGCCGCAGCGAAATGACGCTCGGCTGGCTGCTGCTGGCGGCGCTGGGCATCTATGCGATGTGCGAACTGCTCGAGCTGGCCCGGCACCGTGTGCTGCACAAGGCCTCCGAAGACATCGCTGAGAAGCTCAACCGGCGGGTCTTCGACGCCTGCTTCACCGCCTACCTGCGCAAGCTGCCAGGCGGCACGACGCAACCACTGGCGGATGTGAAGACCGTGAGCGACTTCGTCGCCTCGCCGGTGGTGACGGGCGTGATGGACCTGCCCTCGTCCCTGCTGTGCCTGGTGCTGCTCTACCTGATGAACCTCTGGGTCGGCGTGCTTGGCACCGTCATCGCCGTCCTCGTGGCTTTTCTGGGCTGGTTGCAGGACAAGCGAGGCGCCCGCCCCTATGGCGAGGCGAACAGCGCCGCCGGCCAGGCCCAGCAGCGCGCCGCCAGCACCTTGCGCAACGCCCAGGTCGTCGAAGCGATGGGCATGCAGGGCTCGATGTACAAGCGCTGGACGCAGACTCAGCGGCAGTTCATGAACCGGCTGTCGCTGGCCTCGGACAACGCCGGCACCCTGAGCACGCTGTCGAAGCTGCTGACCCAGCTCCAGGGCTCGCTGCTGCTCGGTCTGGCCTGCTGGATGGCGTTGGACAACCGCCTGTGGGGCGGCATCCCGATGGTCATCGTCGCGTCCATCCTGGGCGGGCGCGTGCTCGCGCCGATGGCCCAGATCGCCAACCAATGGCGGCAGATCGGTGCCTTTCGCGCGTCGATGAGCCGCCTGGACGGCCTCTTGCGTGCCGTGCCCGCGCCCGAGATCGGGTTGCCGCTGCCGGCGCCGCAGGGCCATCTGCTGGCCGAGAACCTGATCGTCACCCCACCCGGTGGCAGCGCACCGGTGCTCAAGGGTGTCAGCTTCAGCGCGGTGCCGGGCGAGCTGCTCACCGTCATCGGCCCGTCGGCCGCGGGCAAGACCTCGCTGGCTCGTGCTCTCATCGGTGTCTGGTCGTCCCAGGGCGGCAAGGTGCGGCTCGACGGCGCCGACGTCCACGCCTGGCACAAGTCCCAGCTCGGACAGCACATCGGCTACCTGCCGCAAGGCGTGGAGCTGTTCGACGGCACCGTGGCCGAGAACATCGCCCGCTTTGGCAAGGTCGACATGGACAAGGTGCGCGCCGCCACCGACATGGTCGGCGTCACGGCGCTCATCGAATCGCTGCCCCAGGGCTTCGAGACGCAAATCGGCGACGAAGGAGCCGTGCTCTCGGGCGGCCAGCGCCAGCGCCTCGGTCTCGCGCGCGCCGTCTACGGCTCGCCGCGCCTCGTCGTGCTGGACGAGCCGAATGCGAGCCTGGACGAAGCCGGCGAGCGCGGCCTGCTTCAGACCCTGCTGCTGCTGAAGGCCAGCAAGGCCACGGTCATCGCCATCACCCACCGCACCAGCCTGCTCAAGGTGGCCGACAAGCTGCTGCTGATGCAGGACGGCATGGTCTCGAAGTTCGGCCGTCGCGACGACGTCCTGGCTGCCGTGAAATCCGCCAACGACGAGGCCCTGGCCCGCAGCAAGGCGGCACGCGCCGTGGCCTTGCCGCCAGCGGCCGGCCAGGGAGCCCCGGCATGAACGCCCCCAGTACCACCCTGACGGCCCCTGGCAGCACCGCCACGCCCATGGCCGCCCCTGCGGCAGGCGGTTTCTTCACCCGCAGTCCGATCGGCCGGATCCTCTGGACCTTCCGCAAGGAATTCCTCTGGGTCTGCATCTTCAGCGCGTTCGCCAACCTGCTGATGCTGACGCCGACGATCTACATGCTGCAGGTCTTCGACCGCGTCATGTTCAGCAGCAACCTGACGACGCTGGCCGCACTGACGGTGCTGCTGATCGCGTTCTCGCTGCTCATGGCATTTGCCGAGTGGGTGCGTTCGCGCCTGCTGGTGCGCGCCGGCAGCCGCTTCGACGAAGCGCTGAACCGCAGCGTCTTCGCGGCTGCCTTTGCCAGCCAGCTGTCGAACACCCGACGCAACCCCACCCAACCGCTGAGCGACCTGACGACGCTGCGCGCCTTCCTCACCGGCAATGGCGTCTTTGCCGTCGTCGACACGCCCTGGACCGTGCTCTTCGTCGCTGCGCTGTTCCTGATGCACCCGTGGCTGGGCTGGCTGTCGGTGGCCTTCGTGGTGCTGCAGCTGCTGCTGGGCTTTGCCGCCCACCGCTGGTCGTTGCGCACGCAAAAGGCCCAGCAGGAACTGGCGCTGGATTCGGCCCAGTACCTGGCGGCCAAGTTCCGCAATGCCGAGACGGTCGAAGCCATGGGCATGCAGGGCAACCTGCGCCGGCAGTGGCAGGCCCTGGACGAGCGTCAGGCCGTCCAGCAGGCGCAAGCCAAGGAGACTGCCGCCCGCATCCAGGCGGTCATGAAGTGGGTGCAGCACACCCAGCAGGGGCTGATGCTGTCGCTGGGTGCGCTGCTCGTCATCGAGGGCCAGATCGGCGCCGGCGCGATGGTGGCCAGCAATGCGCTGATGGGCAACGCACTGCGTCCGGTGGGCCTGATCGTGCAGATCTGGGGCCAGTTCGCCGACGCGCGTGCGGCCTTCGTGCGGCTCGAGCAGCTCATTGCAGCCCACCCCGACGAGCCCCTGGACCCCCCGGCCGACAAAGTTCTGGGCCAGGTCACCCTGCAGGGCCTGAAGGCCAGTGCCCCGGGCCGCGCCGAGCCCATCCTGAAGGGCCTGGACGCCATCTTTCAGGCCGGCGAGGTGATCGCCATCCTCGGGCCTTCCGGTGCCGGCAAGTCGACGCTGGCGCGCTGCCTGCTGGGCATCTGGCCGCAGACCGAAGGCCGGGTGCTGATCGACGGCCACGACCTGCGTAGCTGGCCGCGCGACGTGCTGGGCACCAGCCTGGGCTACCTGCCGCAGGACGTCGAGCTGTTCGAAGGCTCGATTGCCGAGAACATCGCGCGCTTCGCCGAGGTGCCATCCGCGCAGGTCATCGACGCGGCGAGCCGCGCCGGCATCCACGACATGGTGCTGCGCATGCCCAAGGGCTACGACACGCCGATCGGTGAAGCCGGCGGCATCCTCTCCGGCGGCCAGCGCCAGCGTGTGGGCCTGGCCCGCGCGATCCTCAACAACCCCCGCATCGTCGTTCTCGACGAGCCCAGCGCCAACCTCGACGACATCGGCGAGGCCGCCTTGCTGCGCGCCGTGCGCGAGCTCAAGGCCGGCGGCAGCACGGTGTTCATGATCGTCCACCAGCAGCACCTGCTGGCCGCGGCCGACCGCGTGCTGATGCTCGACGCCGGACGCATCACCCAACTCGCCACCGTGGCCCTGGCACCTGCCGCGCCCGCCACGCTTGCCCAACCGAAGCCATGAACCAAGACAACTCTCCCCTCCAGGCCCCGGTGCCAAGCCCGGGCAGCGACGCTGCCGTCGACGTCGAACAGGCACGCCTGTCAGACACCCGCGGCCCCATCCGGCTGGGCTTCTGGGTGCTCATCGTCGGCTTCGGCCTGTTCATGCTGTGGGCCGCGTACGCACCGCTCGACGAAGGCGTCTCGGCGTCGGCCGTGGTGGCCGTCGAGACCCGCCGCCAGCCGATCCAGCACATGCAGGGCGGCGTGGTGAAGCGGCTGGCCGTCAAGGACGGAGCCGAGGTCGCCGCGGGCGAGCTCCTGCTCGAACTCGACGACTCGGTGGCGCGCGCCAACTACGAGAACACGCTCCAGGCCTACCTGACCCAGCGCGCGCTCGAAGGCCGTCTGCTGGCCGAAAGCACCGGCGCCTCGACGATCAGCTTCCATCCGGACCTGGCCAACTCGAAAGACCCGCTTGCCGCACAGCACATGGCGCTGCAGCAGCAGCTGTTCACGGCCCGCCGCGCCAGCCAGAACGCCGATATCGCGGCGCTGCAGGAAGCCGTCGTCAGCCTCGAACAGCAGATCGTCGGCATGCGCCAGGTACTGGCCAGCCGCCGTGCCGAGCAGGCGCTGCAGAGCAGGCAGTTCGAAGCCGTGAGTGCGCTGGCCTCGGAAGGCTTCGCGCCGCGCAACCAGGCCCTGCAGCTCGAGCAGTCGCAGGCCCAGATGCGCAGCGCCCTGGCAGAAATGGAAGCCAACGTCCAGCGCCTGCAGAGCTCGGTGGCCGAAGGCCGCCTGCGTGTGGCGCAGCGGCGGCAGGAATACGCCAAGGAAGTGTCGGGCGCGCTGTCCGAGGTGCGCGGGCAGGTGCAGGCCAACCAGGAAAAACTGGCGGCCGTCGAGCTGGAGCTCAATCGCATGCACATCAAGGCACCGATCGCCGGCCAGGTGATCGCGCTCGACGTCAGCGGCCCGGGCAGCGTGGTGTCTGCCGGCCATCGCCTGATGGACATCCTGCCGCGCGGCGAGACCATGCTGCTCGACGTGAAGATCCCGCCGCACGTCATCGACCGGGTGGCCGTGGGCGACGAGGTCGAGGTGCGCTTCTCGGCGTTCTCGAGCACGCCCCACCTGGTGGTGCTGGGCAAGCTGATCTCGCTGTCCGGCGACGCCGTCACCGAGTCCGCCAACGGCATCACCAGCAGCCACTACAACGGCCGCGTCGAGCTCACGCCATCGGGCCTGAAGGCTCTGGGCAACAAGGTCGTGCAACCCGGCATGACGGCCGAGGTGCTGGTCAAGTCCGGCGAGCGCTCGCTGTTGACCTACCTGATGCACCCGCTGACCAAGCGCATCGCTGCGTCGATGACCGAGGAATGAGCATGCCCTGCAGACAACAAGCCCTGCGCTCGCGCCGCTTGCACCCGGGCTTGCGCCTGGTCGTGACGGCCGGGCTGCTGCTGGCAGCCGGCCTGGCCCAGGCGCGCGCGCTGAGCTTTGCCGAAGCGCTGGACGCCGCGCGCGCGAACGACGCACCCTACCGGTCGGCCGGCTACGAGTACGACGCCACGCGCTATGGCGTACCCATCGCCCGGGCGCAGTTGCTGCCGGCGGTGTCACTGACTGCCAGCAGCAGCGCCGTGACGGGTTCACGCCGCTTCCCCAACGCGCAGAACCAGGAGGTGCGCACGCCGCTGGACTACACCGCGCCCCAGACGAGCCTGAACCTGCGCATGGCGCTGTTCAACTTCGAGGCGCTGAGCGGCTACCGCCAGGCCGAGGCGCAGTCGGAAGTGGCTGAGGCGCTCTATCGCACCCAGGGCCTGGACCTGGTGGAGCGTCTCGCCAGCGCCTACATGCAGACCCTGCTGGCCGAACAGGCCCAGCAGCTCTACGAAGCCCAGGTGAAGAGTTTCGAGATGCAGGCCGCGCAGGCCGAACAGCGCCTGCAGCGCGGCGAAGGCACGCGGGTGCAGGTCGCCCAGGCCCAGGCCACGCTCGACGTCGCCCGCACGCGCGTGGTCGAGGCCATCGACCTGCTCGAGCAGTCGCGCAGCCGCCTCGAGCGGCTGACGGGCGTGGCGGCGGCGACCACGGTGCCGATGCCACGGCAGCACCTGCCCACCCCGCTGTTCCCGGAACGCCTGGGCGACTGGCTCGAGATGGCCTTGCGCCAAAGCCCGACCCTGCAGGTGCAGGAACGCTCGCGCGAGGTCGCCCGCCAGTTCGCGCGCCGCCAGATGTCGGGGCATCTGCCGCGGGTCGAGCTGGTCGCCAGCCTGGGCCGCAACGAGAACGACTCGACGAACGCCATCGGCCAGTCCACCTTCATCCGGTCGGTGGGTGTGCAGCTGAGCGTGCCTCTTTACAACGGCGGCGGCGTCGACGCCAGTGTCCAGCAGGCCAAGCTGCGCCAGGCGCAGGTGGAAGAAGAACTGCGCAAGGAACGCGAGGCCATCGAGCTCGACGTGCAACGCCATTACCAGGCGGTGGTCAACGGCGAGAAGAAGCTGGCTTCCTACATCAAGGCGCTGGATTCCACGGCCCTGGCGGTGCAGGGGGCCACGCGCTCGCTGGAAACCGGCCTGGGCACGCTGAGCGAGCTGGCCGAGGCCCAGTCCGTCTACTACGCTTCCGCCCGCGACCTGGCCCAGGCCCGCGTCGAGACCCTGCTGTCGCGCGTGCGCCTGATGCTGCGCGCTGGCATGCCCCTGCCCGAAGTGGCCACCGAGGTCGACCGCTTCCTGGTCGCCGCCCCGGCCCAAACGCAAGCCCCGCGATGAACTTCATGACTTCTTTCAGCCCAGGCCGTTTCCGCTGTGCCGTGCTGGTGCTCGGCCTCGCCGGCTTCCTGGCGGGCTGCGGCGGCGGTGGCGACGACGGCGAGCCCACAGTCACCACCCTCTCTGCCAGCGGCATCGCCTATTCGCGCACGATGACGGTCACCGTCAACGGCGCCGGCCTCACCGACCCGGGCCTGCAGATGACGGTGGAAGGCGCCAGCTGCGTGGACGTCGCACGCTCGGGTGCCGCGACCGATTTCCAGGTGCAGTTCACCTGCACCGTCACCGGTGTCGGAGAGATCTCGCCGCGCATCCGCATGGCCGACGGCCGCGAACTGGCGCGGCTGAAGACCAGCGTGCCCCTTCCGCAGGTCTCGTTCGGGGTGCGCCAGGGCACGCGCACCAGCACCCTGCTGCTTGAAATCGACCCCGCCAGCGCCCCGCTGACGGCGGCCAACTTCATGCGCTACGTGAACACGGGGTTCTATCGCGACACGCTGTTCCACCGCATCGTCGCCGGCAAACTCGTGCAGGGGGGTGGCTACCTCACCGGGCCGGCGTTGAAGCAGCCCACCTTCGCGGCGATCCCGCTGGAAACGCAGACCACGCCGAAGAACCTTCGCGGCACCATCGCCATGGCCCGCGCCACCGCGCCGGACTCGGCGCAGTCGCAGTTCTACTTCAACGTCGTCGACAACCCGGACTTCGATCGTGTCGATGACGCCCAGCCCGGCTACGCCGTGTTCGGCCGCGTCGTGACGGGTCTGGATGTCCTGGACGAACTGGGCCGGACCGAGACCAGCTTCTTCAGCCCGGCCCTGCCTTCGTTGCCGGTCGAGGAAGTGGTGCTGACCTCGGCCCTGCAGGTGCGCTGACGGCCACATGAACACGCTCGTGAGCACGCTCGGGCTGGCGCGCCTGCAGGTGGCCTGGCCGCTGGCCAAGCGCGACATCCTGGCGCGCTACCGCGGCAGTGTCGCGGGTCTGGCCTGGGCGCTGCTGGTGCCGCTGGCGATGGTGGCCGTCTACACCTTGGTTTTCCGGGGCGTGTTCCAGGCGCGCTGGGGCGGGGCCGCCGCCGCTGGCGACACCGACGGTTTCGGCTACGTCATGCGCCTCTTCGCTGGCCTCACGGTGTTCAGCGCCGTCGCCGAGGTGGCCACGCGCGCCACCCGCCTGATCCAGGACAACGCTAACCTCGTCAAGCGCGTCGTCTTCCCGCTCGACCTGCTCTGCGTGGCCCTGCTGATGCAGGTGGCGCTGCACATGCTGCTGCAGGTGGCCGTGCAGGCGCTGATGGTGCTGGCGCTGGGCAACGGCCTGCGCGTGTCCTGGCTCTGGCTGCCGCTGGCGTTTGCATGGACCCTGGCCCTGCAGTACGGGCTGGCCCTGCTGCTGGCGGCGCTCGGCTGTTATCTGCGCGACCTGCAGCACCTGGTGCCGCTGGCGGTGTCGGGCCTGATGTTCCTGTCGCCGGTGTTCTACCCGGTGCATGCGGCGCCACCGGTGCTGGCGCTGATCCTGGCCCTGAACCCCTTGTCGGTGCCCATCGAACTCTTCCGCATGGCCTGGTTCGGCGACCCGTTCGACACCACGCTGGCTGCGGTGCATGGCGTCGTCCTGGTGCTGGGGCTGCTGGCGGCACGCTGGGTCTTCAAGCGGCTGCGGCCCGGGTTTGCCGATCTTGTCTAAGCCGCCACCGAACGACGACGTCGCCATCGAGCTGCGCGGCGTGGCGAAGAGCTATTCGCTGGAGACCCAGCCCTGGCGGCGCCTGTGGCAGCAGTTGTCCGGGCGCCAGGCCAGCGGCCGCGAGTACCACGCGCTGAACGGCATCGACCTGCGCGTGCGCCGGGGTGAGGTGGTGGGCATCGTCGGCCGCAATGGCGCGGGCAAGTCCACGCTGCTGCAGATCGTCTGCGGCGTGCTGCAGCCCAGCCGCGGCGAGCGCCGCGTCAACGGCCGCGTGGCGGCGCTGCTCGAACTGGGTGCCGGCTTCAACCCCGAGCTCACCGGCCGCGAGAACGTGCGCCTGAACGGGCCGCTGATGGGCCTGTCCGCGGCCGAGGTGAATCGGCGCCTGGACGGGATCATCGAATTCGCCGGCATCGGCGAGTTCATCGACCAGCCGGTGCGCAGCTATTCGAGCGGCATGTTCATGCGCCTGGCCTTCTCGATGGCGACCAGCATGGACCCGGAGATCCTGGTCGTCGACGAGGCGCTGTCGGTGGGCGACGGCGCGTTCGCGCGCAAGTCCTACGAACGCATCATGGCCCTGAAGGAAAAGGGCACGACCATCCTGTTCTGCTCGCACTCGATGTTCCAGGTCGAGGCCCTGTGCACGCGGGCGGTCTGGATCGAGGGGGGCGTGATCCGCATGGACGGGCCCGCCCACCAGACCACGGTGGAGTACTCGGAATGGATGGCCCGACTGGAGCAGGGAAGCCCCGAGATCCAGGCCACGGCACTGCGTTTCGAGACCGCGGCCGCGGCCATCATGCGCGTGCATGTCCGGCCCCCACCCGATGGCCAGGCCTGGCGCCACGGAACCGACGCGCTGCTGGTCGAGGTCGACTTCCGCAGCGACCCTGCCATGCCCTGCCCGACGCTGGGGGTCGTGGTCCTCGGCGCCGACGCCCGACCGATCACCAGCGTCGGCAACTGGATGGACGGCTGGCCGCTGAAGCGCGACGCCGAGGGACGGGTCAGCGCCGTCGTCGAGTTCCCGCATCTGCCGCTGCTGAAGGGGCGCTACACCGTGTCGGTCTACGTGCTGTGCGACCGCGCCATCAACGTCTATGCATCGGCCGAGAACGTCGCCAGCCTGAACGTGGTGCAGGACCACCTGGCCCAGGGCATCGTCTCGCTGCCGCATCGCTGGCACGACCACGTGCCGGCCTGAGGCCGCTGCCGATGAAGGTGCTGCAGGTCACGCGTGAAATGCCCGGCGACGAGCGCTATGGCCTCGGCCGCGCCGTGGCCCAGTTGAACGCCGGCCTGGCTGCGGACGGTGTTGCCGTCGGCATGCTGCGTTCGGCCGACTTGCCGGCGCAGACCGCAGCCCGGGCCAGCGAGCGGGCAGGGCGCTGGGCGCAGGCGCACGGCAGCGCCCTGCAAGGCCTGTTCGAGGTCGTCAGCCGCGCCTGGGAGACCGGGCGTCTGGCGGCGCAGCTGGCGCAGGCCCAGGGCTACACCCACGTGCACTGCCACGATGCCGTCGTGGCCCACGGCGTGCTGTCGGTGCCTGGTGTGGCGCGCCAACCGCTGGGAACCACGCAGCATGGCTTCCACGGCCTGGCGCAGGCCGTGCACCGCCATGTGCTGCCGCTGCCCGATGCCGTTGCGGGCCTGCTCGATCGGCTCGAACGGCAGGCCCTGCGCGGCCTGGACTGGGTCGTGTTCCCGACCCCGAGCGGTGCCCGGGAATGGGCTGCCGAACTGGGCCTGCCCGGCCTGCCCAGGCAGGCGCAAGTGATTCCGCACGCCCGCCCCGCCTGGCCGGCGACCCGCCGTGCGCAAGCCCGCGCGACGCTCGGCTGGCCTGAGGGCGACGCGGTGCTGCTGGCGGTGGGCCAGCTGATACCGCTCAAGCGCCTGGACTGGGTCGTGCGGGCGTTGGCGCAGGCCGGGCCGGGCTGGCGGCTGGTGATCCTGGGTGAAGGCGATGCGCAGCCGCTGCGCCAGCTGGCGCAGGACCTCGGCGCGCCGCCGCCGCTGGTGGTGGCCAGCGACCAGCCCTGGCTGTACTTCGCAGCCGCCGATGCCTTCACCAGCGCCTCGGCCACCGAGTCCTTCGGCATGGCCCATCTCGAGGCCCTGTGCGCCGGGCTGCCCATCGCCTGCACGGCGGTCGGCGGCGTGCCCGACGTCACCGGCGATGCCGCGCTGCTGCTGGCCGACGACGAGGCGGCCTATGCCGCCGGCCTGTGCCAGCTGCTGCAGCAGCCGGCCCTGGGCCAGCGGCTGGCGGCCCGGGCCGCAGCCCGTGCGGCCGACTGGCCCGACTGCCTGGCCGTGGCGCAGCGTCATCGCGGCGTCTATGCGGCGGCCGGGCGTGAGACGCGCGCCGTCGAGGTTCTCGATGAACCCTTCTAGCCCGCCGGCCACCGGCGCGGCCGCAGCACGGCCGCCATCCTTCTGGGGCCGGGTGGCCCAGGCGGCTGCGTCCGGCCTGAGCCGTGACGAACTGGTTCGGCTGCTCACCGGCGCGCACCCTTTCCCGCGGCCCGACTGGTGGCGGTCGCTGGCCTGGCGCTGGCTGGTGCGGCGGCTGCCCGTGGGCGACGTGTTCCGTCTCATCCATGCCAAGAACATCTGGAGCTCGGCCGAGTCGGTGTCGGGCGGCGGGTCGACACTGCAGGAGACCCAGTCGCTGCGACAGGAGCTGCCGGCGCTGCTGCGCCACCTGCAGGTGCAGCGCCTGCTCGACCTGCCGTGCGGCGACTTCCATTGGATGAGCCGGGTCGACCTGAGCGGCATCGACTACCTGGGCGCCGACATCGTGCCCGAGCTGGTTGCCGAGACGATGCGCCGGCATGGCCGGCCGGGTGTCGACTTCGTCTGCCTCGACCTCATCAGCGACCCCTTGCCTGCGGCCGATGCCGTGCTCTGTCGCGACTGCCTGGTGCACCTGCCCAACGCGCTGGTCGTGCAGGCCCTGGCCAACCTGCGGCGCAGCGGTGCGCGCTACCTGCTGGCCACCAGCTTCCCGGCCCACGCCGACAACCCGGACATCGAAGCCGGACACTGGCGCCCCATCAACCTGCAGGCACCCCCCTTCGGTCTGCCCGAGCCCCTGCTCGTCGTGCACGAAGGCAGCGCCGAAGCCCAGTACGGCGACAAGATGCTGGGCGTCTGGCGCCTGGACGACCTGACGCCAGTGCCGGGCAGCCGGCCCGGCCACCCCCACACCGGGCCGCAACACCCCCCATGAACCTGCGCGACATCAGCTTTCCCTTGAATGTCTACGCGGCGATGCTGGCCTGGTCCGGCATTCCGCTGGACTACCTGCACTACGGCCTGTACGCCACGCCCGACGAGCCCACCGGCCCGGCCCAGCGCCGCGCCAGCGACCTGCTGTGGGCCCACATGCCGGCAGCGCCCTGCCGGGTGCTTGAGGTCGGCATCGGGCTGGGCACGACGCTGCAACGCCTGCAGCAGTCGGGCTACACCGCGCTGGGCATCACCCCCGACGCCGCCCAGGCCGCCATCGCCCGCGAGCGCCATGGCGCCGCCGTGCAGGTGCAGGTCTGCCGGCTCGAAGACCTGCCGGCTCCGGCGCAGGCCTTCGACCTGATGCTGCTGCAGGAAAGCGCCCAGTACATCGAGCCGCTGGACCTGTTCGAAGCGGCCGACCGCCTGCTCGCGGAAGAAGGCGCAACCCTGCTGCTGATGGATGAATTCGCATTGCGGCGCGAAGGCGAGGCGCACGGCGGCCTGCACCACTTCGACCACTTCGTCGCCCTGGCCGGGCGCTTCGGCTGGCAGGTCGACCAGATGCTGGACCTGGGCACGCAGGCCGCGCCGACACTGGACGCCATCGCGGCGATGGTCCGGCAGCACCGCCAATGCCTGGTGGCCGAACTCGGTGTCGGCCCGGAGCAGCTCGACATGCTGATCGCGTCGGCCGGGCGCTACCGTGCGCTCTACGACGCCGGGGTCTACGGCTACCGGCTGCTGCGCCTGCGACGCCAGGCCCGGCCGCGGCTGCGTCTGGGTGCCGTGACCGCGGCACAGGCGCCGGCGATGCGCGACCTGTTCAGCCGCAGCTTCGGCCACGAGATGGACGCGGCCACCTGGCACTGGAAGTACGGCGAAGGCCGCGGCCGGGCGCTGGGCCTGTGGCAGGGTGACGCTCTGGTGGCCCACTACGCCGCATTCAGCCGTCGCGTGCACCTGATGGGGCAGCCGGCCCTGGCCTGCCAGGTCGGGGACGTGATGGTCTCGGCCGAGGTCAAGGCCGGCCTGGACCGGCAGGGGCCGTTCCACAAGGTCAGCGCCAGCCTGCTGGAAAGCCAGATCGGCTGGGGCCGACCCCATGCCGTGGGCTTCGGCTTCCCCAATTCCCGCGCCATGCGCGTGGCGCAGCGGCTGGGTTTGTATGCCCCGGTGGATGCCGTGGTGGCCCTGTCCTGGCCGGCCCTGCCGGCCTGGCCCGACGCGATGCAGGCTGAACCCCTGGACTTGGCCACGCTCCAGGAGGCTTCCTTGCCGTGGCAGGAACTCGAGCAGGCCTGGGCCGCCATGGCGATCAGCTTTGCCGACAGCGCGCTGGGCGTGCGCGACCCGGCCTGGCTGCGCCAGCGCTATGGCCGGCGTCCGCACGTGCCGCACCAGGCCGTGCTGCTGCGCTCGGCGGCAGACCAGCACTGCCGCGGCGCCGTGGTGCTGCGGGTGCACGAACACGCCGTGGAGTTGCTCGATGTCGTGGGTGCGCGCGACCAGTTGCCTGCGCTGGTGAGGCTGGCCCGCCACCAGGCCCATGGGCTGGGGCGCGAGCGGCTCGAAACCTGGGTCACGCGCTCGCACCGTGCCTGCCTGGACGACCCCGCCGACCCGGCCACCGAACTGCCGCTGGACGTGACCGTGCCTGCCAATGCCCACAGCCCCGGGCTGTCACCGCTGGAACTGCAGGACCGCTGGTTCCTGATGGGCGGTGACACCGACTTCCGCTGAACCGACGATGCCGAACCTGCCCGATGAACCCTCGATCTACCCCTACAGCGCACGGCTGACCGTGCCGGCGCGGGGCCTGATCGTGTTTGCGCCGCATCCCGACGACGAGATCCTGGGCTGCGGCGGGCTGCTGGCCAACTGCCTGCAGGCAGGTTTGCCGGTCAATGTGGTCGTGCTGACCAGCGGCGACCAGGGTGGCGATGCGTCCGTGCGCGAAGCCGAGTCCGTGGCCGCCGCCCGGGCCCTGGCCGCGGGTTCGGGCCGGGCCGCGGCGCTGCCCGAGTTCTGGCGCCTGCCCGACCGCGGTGTCAGCGCCGACGAGGCCCTGGTGGCCCGCATGGCGGCGGCCATCGCCGACAGCGGCGCCGACTGGGTGCTGGCCCCGTCGCCCTACGAAGTGCACCCGGACCATCGCAGCGCCAGCCTGGCTGCGAGCCAGGCCTTCGTGCGGGCCCTGGGCGCCGAGGCTGCGGCCCGGCTGGCGTACTACGAGGTGGGCCATCCCTTGTTCGCCAACCTGCTGGTCGACATCACCGCCTGTCTGCCGCGCAAGCGTGCCGCGATCGACTGCTTCGAATCGCAGCTGGCCCAGCAGGCCTATGGCGAGCAACTGCTGGCGCTGAACCGATTCCGGTCCTACACGCTGGGGCCGAACGTGTCGCATGCGGAGGCCTACCAGGTCGTCGCGGCGGGCGACATGGCCGGCGGCGTGAGGAGCGTGGTGTCCGGCGACGCCGAACGAATCCGTCGGCGGCTGGGCCTGGACTGAACCGAAAAGGGGACGTTGCGGCGATGTCACCGTAACATGGGCGTTTAGGCCGTGATCGGGTGGACGTGTCTGCCATGTCGCCACCTCGCCACGTACGCCACGTCGCCATGTCGATCAAGCTCACAGGCACGGAAACCGTCCATCGATTCGCCGCGCTCGACGCCCTGCGCGGCCTGGCCGTGTTGATGGTGGTGTACGACCACCTCTTCGCCGTCGCCGGCGAGCGCTTTGCCGGCGCGGCGTTCGAACCCGTGCCGCTGGTGCGGCAGCATGTCACCGGCCCGCTGGGCATCATCCAGGACTTCGGCTGGCTGGGCGTTTGCCTGTTCTTCCTGATCAGCGGCTTCGTCATCCTGCATGCGGCGCGCCGGGAATCGATGGGCACCTTCGTGGTCCGCCGCGTCTGCCGCATCGGGCCGCCGCTGGTGTTGGCCGTGGGCGTGGTGGCTGTGATCGATGCTGCCCAGGGCACGAGCCGGCCGCTGACCGACTATCTGCTCGGCGCCAGTCTGCTGGGTTACCTGACCGTGCCCCAGGTCATCGTGCTGGGGGTCGGCTGGACGCTCGTGATCGAGGTGATCTTCTATGCGCTGGTGGCGCTGGCCATTCCGCTGCTGCGGGGTCGTGGCGTGGCGGTCGGCGTCGCCGCCATCACCTTGGTTGCGGCGCTCATCTGTCTGGTGGCCAGGGACTTCGGCGCGTCGTTCTTCCTGTTTGCGGCGTCGGCGACGTACCTGCCCGTGCTGTTGATGGGCAGCGTCATCTACCTCGCGCGCCAGGGGCTGTGCCGGGTGTGGGTGGCGGTCCTGCTGTTCGCGGCCAACTGGTTCCTATTCGCCTGGGCCATCGCCAGCATCCACACGGCATTCCAGCCGCTGACCAACTCGTATCTGCTCTCGCTGGTCTATGCGCTGGGAATCTTCGGCTTGTGCATCGACCGGACGATGCCCCGGTTCCTGCACCTCGGCGGGCTCATTTCGTATTCGCTGTATCTCTTGCACGGCACCATCGGATTCGCCGTCGTGCAGTGGCTCACACCCCACACCGGCCCTGCCCCTTGGCTGCCCTGGCTGTCGACATTGCTCGTCGTGGCGGCGTCCGCTGCGATGTGGCGGTGGGTCGAACGACCGTCGATCGATTTCGCCCGGCGTTGGCTCCAGCCCGAGCCTGGCGCCCTGCAGGCGCGGCCAGTCATGCTGCGCGGCTCAGGCTCCGGGAAGTCCATTCCCTGAGCTCGTGGGTCGCCGGCCGTGTCAACGGCTGCGCGTGGCCAGAAGCTTCAACACCTGTGCGATCCGCTGTTTCTGAAGGCTGCCGACGACGGCTGGCGCAAGCATGGCCGCGCAGTCCTCCCGCGCGCGCCTGCCGAGTCGTTCGCGCAGGGCGTGGTCCCGAGCCACCTGCCTGAGCTTGGCGGATGCGTCCGCAAGACTCGGCTCGGCCCAGCGTTCGCCGCGGGCATAGGGACCATGGTCTTCGTCCAGCCGCACCAGCGTGTAGTCGACGGGAAGCGAGTTCGCCGTGCTCATGAAGTCCATGTTGCCCGACCAGCCGGTGGCGACCACGACCTTGCCGCGCGCCATGGCCTCGGCCATCACCAGGCCGAAGCCCTCGGACCGGTGCAGCGAGACGAAGCTGTCGACCGAATCGAGCAGGCAGTTGAGCGTGGCGCGATCCAGGCTTTCCGACAGCAGCTGGATGCCCGGGCATCCGGCTGCCATGGCCTGCAGCCGGGCATAGGCCGCCGGGTCACGGTGGGCATTGGCGATCTTGACGACCAGCACCGGCTGCGGGCCGGTCCCGGTGCCGCTCTGGCCGAATGCATCGACGAACGCCTGCACGGCGGCGTACGGGTTCTTGCGGCCCGCCAGGCTCATCATGTCGGCCATCGTCAGGAAGACGACGGCATCGGCAGGCAGCCCGAACCGGGCCCGGTCCGGCGCCAGCCGGGCCGGAATCTCGACGGCATGCGGCATCACCAGCACCGGCACCGGCGCCACCGCGCCAATGGCACGCTGGCAGAACGTCGAAGGCACCCAGACTTCGTCGACATGGGCGAACGCGCCATGCCACGGCGCCGGGAAGTTTTCCAGTTCCCAGGCCCAGAAGCCGATGCGGTAGGTGTCGGTGAAAGCGGCTTCGCCGAGGAAGGTGCGCGCTATCGGCAACTGGTCGGCGTTGATGTGGAACAGGCTCACCGCATGCTGCGTACCGTTGGCCAGCGACTCGTCCACGGTTTCGGCCATGCGCGACACGTTGCCGGTGCGGAAGTCCACCAGCGAATGCGCAATGCCCGTGGTGGCCAGCGCCCGCAGCGTGGCGCGTGCGGATTCGCCGACCCCGCTTTCGGCCTTGACGTAGCCGATGACGGTGACACCGTCGGGATGCTGCCGGCGTTCCGCCTCGGCAGACGGCGTTGTGGCGGGCGCCGCGGCCAGGGGGCTGGCCTGGGCCGGGAAGGCGCGATTGAGCAGGGCGGTGCGCGCCTTCGCCCGGAACTCCAGCGACGTCACCGGCCGGATCAGATGGCGCGCCTTGTAGGCCAGCCGGTAGGCCAGCCTGTACGGTTGCACCACCTGCGGCGGCGGCGCTGCAGTGGTGGCAGCCGCGGCGGGCACGGGCAGCGCCGGGGCGGGTGAGTCATCGGCGGCCGCTCCCTCGGTGGGCGGCGTGACGGGCTGCGCCCGCGCCGCCGCCAGTGGGCCGACCACGCCGGCTTCGGGGCCGGCACGGTCGGCAAACCACGACAGGTAAGCCTCCCGGCGCGTCAGCAGCATGTCGGGGAAGGCCATCTGCAGATCGTCGCGGTCGCGGTACAGCTGCAGGGCCAGGCGCGAGATGGCGGGCTGCTGGGCGTCGACTGGCGCGGTCAGGAAGTCGACCAGCCAGCGTGCGCCCTCGACGCTGCGCAGGTCGGGCAGGTCCTGGTTCCAGTCCAGTTCCAGCCGCAGCACGCGGCGCGCGCAGTCCGGCAGCGCGGTGCCGTCGCCCAGCCGTGCATAGGCGTAGGGCAGCCGGGCGTACTGCTCGCGGCCGGCCAGCGTGAGCTGGCGGTCGTAGTGGGCGAACAGGCGCTGCACGGCAGGGTTGCAGTCGGCCATCGTGTAGCGGTCCTGGTGCTTGCTGATCGATCCGCTTTTCGGGTCGAAGCCCGAGAAATGGAAGAAGAACAGCGGCTGGCTGTTCACGCGCCAGCAGGCGCCGTCGGCTTCGACATCGCGATGGGCCAGGTTCCAGTACGCCACGTTCCAGCCGGCGTGGCGTTCGATGTGCACGTGGTCGAAGAAGCCGGGGACCAGGTCCATCCACTTCTGGTCGGTGAACAGCCCGCGCGGGATGTCCACCACGCAGTCGCGAACCAGCTTGGCCGCCCACCACTGCAGCAGCCGCTGCGTCTGCGCCGAGCGGCGCAGCGCCAGGAAGCCCAGGTTGTAGGTGCCGCTCTGCAGGATCTGCAGATCGCTGGGGTGGAGGTCGTCTTCCAGCGGTGCCAGCAGGTGCGGCGTGAGCACGACCTCGGCGCTGTCCAGCCGTTCCACGAGCTCGCGGCCGCTGCTGAAGAGTTCGATGTCGGGGTCGAAGTAGACGACCTTGTCCAGGCCTTCATCGCGCAGCAGCCACCGGAACACCGACGGCTTGATCGCCGTGTTCAGTTCCAGGATCGTGTAATAGGTGGCCATGCGGTCCAGCCCTGGGATGCCCAGCGCTTCGACGCCCACCAGTTCGACGCCGGGGTCCGGCGAGACCAGCCCGTCGACGGCGTCGCAGATCGCCACGACGCGGCGCGCACCGGGGAGGTGCTGCTTCACGCTGGCCATCAGGTTGACGGCGAAGTGGAAGTAGTTCCGGGAAACGATGGTGAAAACGGCGGTGCGCCCGGCGCCCGGTTCGGCTTCAGCGCTCGGTGCTGACATGGTTCTTGGTTCCTGAGGGTTCGCCTGCCCTGTGGCAAGTCAGCCCTGATTGTCGTGGCGCGGGGCCGCGGCGCCGGCGGGTCGCAGCAGCGCCGTGCACAGACCCGCCAGCAGCCACAGCGGCAGTGCCCATTTCGCGTCGCGCATGACCGCATTGGCCAGCGCCCCCAGCGCCAGCGTCAGCCACAGCATCAGCGCCGGCACGCCCATGGCGCCGGCCCGCAGCGCCGCCACGGCCATCGCCAGCCACCAAGCCAGCAGCAGCAGCGCTGCGGGTACGCCAGCCTGGGTGGCGACCATCAGGTATTCGTTGTGCGGAGTGCTGTTGTCGGCTTCGCGCGTACCGGCAGGCACACGCTGTGCCCACAGCAGCTGCCAGCTGCCCAGGCCATGCCCGGCCAAGGGGCGTTCCTGGACCAACTGCGCCGTGACTTCGGCCATGCGCAGGCGCAGGCCCCAGCTGGTGTCGACCCCGGCCTGGCCGCTGCTGTAGGCCAGCAGCTCACGCCGGCCTTCGTCGAATCGGGCGCGCACGCCGTCCGACAGCAGCCAGGTGGCGCCCGCGGCGGCGAGCACGCCGACGGCCAGCAGCGCCTTGATGTCGGCGCGCCGCGGCGCCGCCAGCGCCCAGGCCATCAGCAGCAGCGGCAGCAGCAGCATGCCGGTACGCCGGTCCTGCGCCGTCAGTCCGGCCGTGGCCAGCAATGCCAGCGCCACGGCCAGCCAGCGCTGGCGCGGGCTGGCGGCCTGGCTGGCCTGCCAGCAGGCCAGCGCAGCGCCCACCGCGAGCAGGGTCGACGAGGCGATGCGTTCGTTGCCGCTGGCGTCGAGGGTGCTGGTCCAGAGCAGCGAACCCGGCAGGCCGACATGGCGGTGCAGCCACCACAGGGCACCCACGGTGCCCGAGGCCAGCACGAAGTGCCAGATGAAGCGCCGGGCCGCGGCAGGCGTGCAGGCCTGGGCCAGCAGCAAGGTGCTCAATGGCAGGAAGTGGGTCCAGGCGTGGGCCAGCAGGCGGTCGGCTGGCGCGGGCGACCACAGCGCAGACAGCCACATCCACACGCACAGCGCCAGCAGCAGGCGCGGCCCGGGCGCGGCGAAGGCGGCGCGCCAGGCGCCTTGCCGGTGCACCACCGCCACGGCCAGCCCGCTGGCCAGCAGCAGGGTGAAGTACTTTGCGCCCAGCGGCGCGTAGGTGCACCAGGCGGCCAGGGGCATCAGCGCCAGCAACGCCGGTTGCGCGCGGCCTGCGGCCGGGGGGTCGCCAGCAGCCGCCATCAGGCCGTGTCCAGGCGGGCCACCAGCCCGCGACCGGCGCCACGCAGCAGCGCCCACAGCTTCGCGCCAGCCTGGTCCTCGACCATGGCGATGCCGATGGCTTCATAGCTCAGCCGCAGTAGGCACAGCACTGCGAAGGCCGGCTCGCGCCACAACCACTGGCGCGCGAGCCACATCGTGTTGCGGCCGATCAGGTAACGGCGCGAAGGGCCGTGGCCGCCGCTTTGCACGTCCATGCCCAGGAAGCGGTAGCGCCGGCGTTCGCCGATGGCGTGCGGGAACTCGTGGCTGCCGTGCACATAGACATGCAGCCCGGCGGCCCGGGCGCGCAGGCAGTATTCGGTGTCGACGTGGTCGATGGCCAGGCCTTCGTTGAACGGGCCGATGCGCTGCAGGGCTTCGGCGCGCCACACCGACATCGAGTTGATGACGAAGGCCACCTCGCGCACGCCGTCGAATTCGCGCGGGTTGAAGCCCAGGCGGAACCGGCGCAGCCACATGTAGCGCCCGCGCAGGCCGGTGGCACGGTCGCGGTAGGCCGGGCTGATGGCGGCGGTGCCCGGCTGCTCCAGGCTTGTGCGGGTGGCGGGGTCGGCCAGGAAGGCGGGCAGGGTGCCGATGTCGGAGTCCTCGTCCAGGAACAGCACCGTGCGGGCTGGCGGCGGCAGACTGTGCAGATGGCGCAGCGCGCGGTTGTAGGCGCCTGCCAGGCCGCCGGCGTTGGCGCCGTGCAGGTAGTGCGCACCCAGGCTGTTGCACAGCGTCTGCAAGCGGGTATTCAACGCCGCGCCGTTGTCGACGACGACCACGTGAGGCAGCCAGAGCAGCAGTTGCCGCAAGGGCAGTTCAATTTCGCCTTGCCGCCTGAAGACCACCATGACGGCCGCTGGCATGGCAGCGGCGGGTGGGGGCGGATGCATGGGGTCTGGCGCCTGGGTGGCGCGTGCTGCCGCCTACAGGCGGTTGATGGTGGTGGCTGCGAGCAGGCCCAGATTGCCCAGTACGGTCTGGCGGAACACGCCGGTGCGGCGCAATTCGACCAGGCGGCGCAGCAGGTGGCGCTGGCGCGCGCGCACGAAGTTGTCGAGCACTTCGCGGTTTTCTTCCGTCATCAGGTGCTGCACGCGCTGCAGCGCGCTGACGTTGGCGTCGACCCAGCCGCGGAATCGGCCCTGAAGCAGCAGGCGCGCTCGCAGCATGTGCGCAGCCACCGACTGGTTGGCGCCGAACTGGTTGTTCGAATGCTGGCGGTAGCGCACGGTGGGGTAGGGGTCGTAGTGGACCTGGCCGCCGCAGCCGGTGACCAGCATGTAGGCCCACCAGTCGTGGGTGATGGCCGCGACGTTTTCGCCGGCCTGGCGCAGCAGGTCGCGCGCGGCGCGGTTGAAGACCATGGTGTTGCCACCAGCGATGCTTTGCACCAGCGCGTTGCGGAAGCTGGGCGCCTTGGTGAACAAGGGCGAATAGCCCAGGTGCTGGTTGCGTGCGTCGACCAGCAGGGTGCGCGAACCATAAAGCGCGGGCACGTCTTCCGGCACGGTCTTGAGCCAGGCGACGGCGCGTTCCAGCTTGTCGGCTTCCCAGATGTCGTCCTGGTCGGCGTAGGCGAAGTAGTCGGCGTCGATGTCGGCGCGACAGGTCAATGACAGGAAGTTGGCGGTGGAGCCAACCGCCGGGCCGGCGTGGATCGACAGCCGTTCCTCGCCCCAGTGGCCCTGGTAGTACTCGAGGATGGCGTGGGTGTGGTCGTCGGAGCCGTCGTCACTGGCCCAGATGGCCCAGGCGGGGTGGGTTTGCGTGGCGATCGAATTGAGCTGGTGCGCCAGGAAATGCTGGGCCTGCATGGTGCACAGAAGCACCGCCACTTTGGGAACGGCCGGGTGCGACCGGTGCAGCAAGGACTTCAGCGACACCAGCGGAATGATGCGGCGGAATTCCTCCCAAGGGGAAAGAAGATCCTGGATCGGTGAGCGTTGCAAGCGCGAACGTGGGGGCTCCGCAGTGGTTTGGGCCATCGCCTTGGTTACTCTTGTCGTGGGCACAGAACCGCAAATTCTAGACGAGCGCTTCTGGCGATCTGTGACGTGTGTCACTGGGATGTTGGATACTCGCCACCGTGAACGAAAGCCAAATTACCCCCCCCGAGGCGCCTCCGCCGCTCTTCAACACCCTGCCCCTGGACCCGAAACTGCTGCGCGCCGTGGCCGAATCCGGCTACCTGGCGATGACGCCGATCCAGGCCAAGGCCATCCCCATCGTCCTTGCAGGGCGCGACGTGATGGGTGCTGCCCAGACAGGCACGGGCAAGACCGCGGCCTTCACCATTCCGCTCTTGCAGAAGATGCTGAGGCATGAAACCGGCAATACATCGCCGGCCCGCCATCCGGTGCGCGCCCTGGTGCTGGCGCCCACGCGCGAGCTCGCCGACCAGGTTGCGAACAACGTCAAGAATTACGCTAAACACACGCAGTTACGAAGCGCCGTGGTTTTTGGCGGGATTGACATGAAGCCGCAGACGCTGATGCTGAAAGCCGGCGTCGAGGTACTGATCGCCACCCCGGGCCGCCTGCTCGACCATATCGAAGCCAAGAATGCGGTGCTGAATCAGGTCGAATACGTCGTTCTCGACGAAGCCGACCGCATGCTCGACATCGGCTTCCTGCCCGACCTGCAGCGCATCCTGTCCTATCTGCCGAAGGCGCGCCAGACCTTGCTGTTCTCGGCCACGTTTTCACCCGAGATCAAGCGCCTGGCCAACAGCTACCTGCAAGACCCGGTGCTGGTGGAGGTGGCGCGCCCGAACGCCACGGCCACGAATGTGGAGCAGCGCTTCTACAGTTGCGACGACGACGACAAGCGCGCTGTCATCCGCCAGCTGCTGCGCACCCGCCAGCTCAGCCAGGCCATCATCTTCGTCAACAGCAAGCTGGGCGCGGCGCGCCTGGCGCGCACTTTCGAGCGCGACGGCCTGAAGACCCAGGCGCTGCACGGCGACAAGAGCCAGGACGAACGCCTGAAAGCCCTCGCCGCCTTCAAGGCCGGTGAGGTCGACCTGCTGGTGGCCACCGACGTGGCCGCGCGCGGCCTGGACATCGCAGACCTGCCGGCGGTCTTCAACTTCGACGTGCCATTCCATGCCGAAGACTACGTGCACCGTATCGGCCGCACCGGCCGCGCCGGTGCTTCGGGCCTGGCGGTGACGCTGGTGGCCCGCGACGACATGCGGATGCTCGGCGACATCGAAAAACTGCTGAAGCGCAAGATCGACCTGGAAGCGCTGGAACTCGAGGACGACCGCCCGGTGCGCCGCGCGCGCCCGCCGCGCGAGGACGATGTGCCTGCGGAACGGCTGGAGCGGGCCGAACGCCCGGAGCGCCCCGAACGCGCTGCCGTGCCGCGCCGTGCGCCCGCGCCCAGCCGTTCGGCCGACCCGTTTTTCGACCAGCCCTACGAGGCCAAGCCCGCCAACCCGGCCGATGGCGTGCCCGCCTGGGACAAGGCCGCCCTGCCGGCCGCCGGCAAGCTGCCTGCGCCCAACATTCGCCCGAAGAAGAAAGTGGCTTCGTTGCTTGGCGGCGGCAGCCGCTGAAGGGTCAGGCCAGCAGGCAGAAGACTGCGGGTTCGCGGTCGTTCATCGGTGCAGCCCCAAGCCGCCATTGCGCCACGGTGGCGCTGTGCGTCCAGGCGGCCGGGCCGGTGAGCCCACTGCTGACCGACAGCCGCGTGCCGGGTTGAAGCCCAGCCAGCAGCGCCGCCAGCAAGGCAGCATTGCGATACGGGGTTTCGATGACGATCTGGGTCTGCCGCAGGCGGCGTGACAGCGTTTCCAGTTCACGCAGCCGCGCGGTGCGTGTGGCGGCTTCCTGGGGCAGGTAGCCCACAAACGCGAAACTCTGGCCGTTCAGCCCGCTGGCGGCCAGCGCCAGCAGCAGCGAACTGGCGCCGGCCAGTGGCACCACCCTCAGGCCCGCGGCGTGGGCCGCCTGCACGAGGCTCGCGCCGGGGTCGGCCACAGCGGGCAGACCGGCTTCGGACAGCAGGCCGAGGTCGTGGCCGGCCAGCACCGGCGCCAGCAGGGCCGCCCATTCGCTGACAGGCACATCCGCGCCGCCACCCTTGCGCGGGCGCGGCAACTCGCGGATGTCGATGGCCTGCAGCGCCTGCGCCAGCGGCACCACCGCATGCACCCGCTTGAGGAAGGCGCGGGTGCTGCGGGCGTCTTCCACGGCCCAATGTTGCAGCGCCGCGGCCTGGCGCAGCACACCGAGCGGCAGCAGGTCTTGCACGTCGACGGTTTCGGCGCCCAGGTCCAGTGTGTTGGGCACCAGCAGCAGCCGGCCAGGGGGCGGCGCCGTCATGGCTGCAGCGGGTCGACGCCGGCAGCACGCAGCATGCGCGCGGTGCGGATCAGCGGCAGCCCGACCAGCGCCGTGGGGTCGTCGCTGTCGATGGCGTCGAGCAGGGTGATGCCCAGGGCTTCGCAGCGGCCGCTGCCGGCGCAGTCGTAGGGCTCGTCCAGGCGCAGATAGCGTTCGATCTCGTCGTCGGTCAGCGGACGGAAGTGGACGTTGACAGTGGCCAGTTCCTCGGCCTGGAATCCGCTGGCCGCGCAAACCACGGCCACGGCGGTGTGGAAGAGCGCGCTGCGCCCGCGCAGGCGCTGCAGCTGGGCCGTGGCGCGTTCGTGGTTGCCGGGCTTGCCGATCGCGTCGCCGTCCAGTTCGCAGACCTGGTCGGAGCCGATCACCACCGCGTCGGGGTGCAGGCGCGACACGGCCAGAGCCTTCGCCAGTGCCAGCCGGCGGGCCAAAGGCGCGGGGGCTTCGCCGGGCAGGGGCGACTCGTCGACTTCCGGCGCCACGATCTCGAATGGCAGGCGCAGGCGCTCCATCAGCTCGCGCCTGTAGCGCGAGGTGGAACCCAGGATCAGGCGTTGTGCAGGCATGCCCCGGATTGTCCCTGCAATGGCTCTGGCGGCTGCCGGTGGCCATGTGGCTGGCGGCTTACACTGCCGGCGCTATGACTGGCAAGCCCACCGACAAGACATCCGACAAGGCCTCGGACAAGAGCCCCGATCCGCGCCGTGCCGACCTGCGCACCTTGGCCCGTCAGGGCGCCACATTGGCCGGCACGCTGCAGCCGCAGGCCTTGCCCAGGCTGGCCGAGAGCGTCGAGTCGGCCGGCGTGGCCGCCTGGTCCGGGCGTGGCGAACTTCGCAGCGTGAAGGGCGGCGAGCCGCAGGTCTGGTTGCACCTGCAGGCCAGTGCGCAGGTGCAGCTGGTGTGCCAGCGTTGCCTGCAGAGCCTGGACGAGGCCTTGCACGTGGACCGCAGCTTCCTCTTTCTGCCCGACGAGGACGAGGTTGCGCGTCTGGACGAAGAGCTCGACGACGACGTGCTCGTGCTGCCGCGTTTCTTCGACCTGCTGGCGCTGGTCGAGGACGAGCTGATCCTGGCCCTGCCCCTCGTGCCCAGGCATGACGTCTGCCCGCAGCCCCTGCCCCTGCGCGACGACCCGACCGACGTCGCTGAAACCATCGAGGCGCCGCACCCCTTTGCTGCGCTGGCCGCGCTGAAGAAGCCGCCCCGACCGAACTGATGCCCCTCGGTGCCATCCGTGATGCTATAGTCGCGGGCTTTGCGGATTTGGCTGCCAGCGCCGCGGACTGCTTCGGGATGAAATGCCCCGGCGAGTCCTGACGAGCTGATGTTCTGCCGATTCGCGTTGTCCAGCCTGCCACGCGGCGTGTGCATTTGCACCGCGCGTGGCCCCAGCGCCCCGTCCCCAGGAGATTCCCATGGCCGTTCAGCAGAACAAGAAGTCGCCTTCGAAGCGTGGCATGCACCGCTCGCACAACGCCGTGGCGGCGCCCGGTACCGGCATCGAGCCGACCACCGGCGAGGTGCATCTGCGCCACCACATCAGCCCGACCGGCTTCTACCGCGGCCGCAAGGTCCTGAAGACCAAGGCCGACGCCTGACCATCGCCAGGCGCCGGCGGCAGGCCGTTGGGGCCCGCATGCTGGTGTCGAACTGCGACCTTCGCGCCTTCCGCGACCTTCGCGCCCCACGCGATTTGTGAGCTCGCCCGCCGCCGTGAATCCATCCGCCGATCTGGCGCCCCTGCAGCTGGTGCGCATCGCCGTGGACTGCATGGGCGGTGATCATGGCCCGGCGGTGACCTTGCCCGCCTGCCAGGCCTTTCTGGCCAAACACCCGCAGGCCGAGCTGGTACTGGTGGGCACGCCGTCGGCTCTTGCCGCAGCCACTGGCTGGAGCCGCTGCGAACTGAGATTCGCGACCGAGGTCGTCACCATGGACGACACCGTCGAGGTGGCCTTGCGGAAGAAGCGCGATTCTTCGATGCGCGTCGCACTGGCGTCGCTGAAGCCTGCGCCCGAGCAGGCTTCGAACGCCGTCCACGCCTGCGTTTCGGCGGGCAACACCGGTGCGTTGATGGCCGTTGCCCGCTACGTGCTGAAGACGCTCGACGGCATCGACCGGCCGGCCATCGCCACCGTGCTGCCGCACCGCCTGGGCGGCTTCACCACCGTGCTGGACCTGGGCGCCAACGTCGACTGCACGCCCGAGCACCTGCTGCAGTTCGCGGTGATGGGCAGCGCCCTGGTGTCGGCAGTGGACGGCACGCCGCAGCCCAGCGTCGGTCTGCTCAACATCGGCGAAGAAGCCATCAAGGGCAGCGAGACCATCAAGCGCGCCGGCGAGCTGCTGCGCGCCGCAGGCGATGCCGGGCACATCAACTTCCAGGGCAACGTCGAAGGCAACGACATCTTCAAGGGCACGGTCGACATCGTGGTGTGCGACGGTTTCGTCGGCAACGTGCTGCTCAAGACCAGCGAAGGGCTGGCTTCGATGCTGGCCGACTTCATCAAGCAGGAATTCACGCGCGGCCCGTTGAGCTTGCTGGCGGCCCTGGTGGCACGGCCGGTGCTGCAGCGTTTCAAGGCGCGTGTCGATCCGCGGCGCTACAACGGCGCAGCCCTGCTCGGCTTGCGCGGGCTCGTTTTCAAGAGCCACGGCAGCGCTGACGCCTTTGCCTTCGAGCAGGCCCTGGCCCGCGCTTATGATGCGGCGCGCAACCGGCTGCTCGACCGCGTGCATGACCGCATCGGCCATACGCTGCAAGCGCAGTTGCTGGCCGTTCCGCTGGCCGGCCAGGCCCAGGAGAAAGCGGCATGAATCCCACGTCAGCCAGCACCGACACGCGCATGTACACCCGCATCACCGGCACCGGCGGCTGTCTGCCGCAGCGACGCCTGTCGAATGCGGACATGGTGCAGATGCTGGCTGCACGCGGCATCGAGACCAGCGACGACTGGATCGTCGAACGCACCGGCATCCGCCACCGCCACTTCGCCGACGACGGCATTCACAGCAGCGATCTCGCCGCCACGGCCTGCCGCCAGGCGCTCGTTGCGGCCGGCCTCGCCGCCGATGCCGTCGACCTCATCATCGTGGCCACGTCGACGCCTGACATGGTGTTCCCGTCGACGGCCTGCATCCTGCAGCACAAGCTGGGCATTGCCGGTTGTGCGGCCTTCGACGTGCAGGCGGTGTGTGCCGGCTTCGTTTATGCGCTGACGGTGGCCGACGCGATGATCCGCGCCGGCAGCGCCCGCTGCGCCCTGGTGGTGGGTGCCGAGGTCTTCTCGCGCATCCTCGACTTCGACGACCGCACCACCTGCGTGCTCTTCGGTGACGGCGCCGGTGCCGTGGTGCTGCAGGCGAGCGACACGCCCGGCATCCTGGCCACCGACCTGCACGCCGACGGCCGCCACGCCGGCATCCTGTGTGTGCCTGGCAGCGTGGCCGGCGGCCGGGTCAGCGGCAGCCCGTTGCTGACGATGGACGGCCCGGCGGTGTTCAAGCTCGCCGTGGGTGTGCTGGAAAGCGCGGCCCGCGCCGTGCTGGCCAAAGCCGGCCGCACCGAGGCCGACATCGACTGGCTGGTGCCGCACCAGGCGAACATCCGCATCATGCAAAGCACCGCTCGCAAGCTGAAGCTGCCGCTGGACAAGCTGGTGTCGACGGTCGACGAACATGGCAACACCTCGGCGGCTTCAGTGCCGCTGGCGCTGGACGTGGCCGTGCGGCAAGGCCGGATCCGGGCTGGTGACACCGTCATGCTGGAAGGCGTTGGCGGTGGCTTCACGTGGGGCGCCGTGCTGCTCGACTTCTGAATGCGCTGGGCGGAAGCGCCCGAGCACGCCAACCGACACCACTTCCAGACATGCCTCCATTTGCTTTCGTCTTCCCCGGCCAGGGCTCGCAGTCCGTGGGCATGCTCGACGCCTGGGGCGACCACCCCGCCGTGCGGCAGACCTTGATCGAGGCTTCGGAAGCCCTGGGCGAAGACATCGGCCGCCTGATCCACGAGGGCCCGAAAGAGGCGCTCGAGCTCACCACCAACACCCAGCCGGTGATGCTGACGGCGGCCATCGCCTGCTATCGCGCCTGGCGGGCCGAAGGTGGCGCACTGCCCGCGGCAGTGGCCGGGCACTCGCTGGGCGAGTACAGCGCGCTCGTGGCGGCCCAGGCCATCACCCTGGCCGACGCACTGCCGCTGGTGCGCCTGCGCGCGCAGGCCATGCAGCAGGCGGTGCCAGTCGGCGTGGGCGCGATGGCCGCGATCCTGGGCCTGGATGCTGCCGTGGTGCGCCAGACCTGCGCCGAGGTGGCCGCAGCCAGCGGCGAAATCGTCGAGGCCGCGAACTACAACGATCCGAAGCAGACCGTCATCGCCGGCAGCAAGGCCGGGGTCGACGCCGCCTGTGAAGCGCTGAAGGCCGCAGGCGCAAAGCGCGCGTTGCTGCTGCCGGTGTCAGCGCCCTTCCATTCGCGACTGATGAAGCCGGCCGCCGACACCTTGCGTGCGCGGCTGCGGGAAGTCGCCATCCAGGCGCCGGCCATCCCCGTTGTCAACAACATCGACGTCGCGGTGGAGACCGACCCCGACGCCATTCGCGACGCCCTCTACCGCCAGGCCTTCGGCCCGGTGCGCTGGGTCGAGGTGGTTCAGGCGCTGCGTGCCCGCGGCCTGCTTCACATCGTCGAATGTGGACCGGGCAAGGTGCTGGCCGGGCTCGTCAAGCGGGTCGATGCCGACGCCATCAGCACCACCGTCTTCGATCCGGCGAGCCTGAAGCAGGCGCAGGAGATGCTGGCATGAACGAAGCCGTCAGCCCCCGTCATGTGGCCCTGGTCACCGGTGCCTCTCGCGGCATCGGCCGTGCCATCGCCATGGCGCTGGCCCAGGCCGGGCAGATCGTCGTCGGCACGGCCACCAGTGCGGCCGGTGCTGCCGGCATCAGCGAAGCGCTGGGCCCTCTGGGCGGGCGCGGCATCGTGCTCAACGTCACCGACGGTGCGGCGCTGCAGGCGGCGATCGACGCCATCGTCGCCGAGCAGGGCGGCTTGCATGTGCTGGTCAACAACGCCGGCATCACGCGCGACACCTTGTCGATGCGCATGAAGGATGAGGACTGGGACGCCGTCATCGACACCAATCTCAAGGCCGTGTTCCGCGCCAGTCGCGCCGTGATGCGGCCGATGATGAAGCAGCGCTACGGCCGCATCGTCAACATCACCTCGGTGGTGGGCGCCAGCGGCAATGCCGGCCAAGCCAACTACGCCGCAGCCAAGGCCGGCGTGGCTGGCATGACACGCGCCCTGGCGCGCGAACTCGGCAGCCGCGGCATCACCGTGAACTGCGTGGCACCGGGCTTCATCGCCACCGACATGACCGACGGTCTGCCCGAAGCCGCGCGCACTGCGCTGCTGGGCAGCATCCCGCTGGGCCGGCTCGGCACGGCCGATGAGGTGGCCCACGCCGTGGCTTTCCTTGCCAGCCCGCAGGCCGGATACATCACCGGTACCGAATTACACGTCAATGGCGGCATGTTCATGGCTTGATTGCAAGCCGCCACAGACACCTAGAAGGCCGGTTCCTAGCCCCCCGGTAGAATCGTGGGCTGTTTTGTTGACCCCACTCCAGGAGGAGTCATGAGCGATATTGAAGCGCGTGTGAAGAAGATCATTGCCGAGCAACTTGGCGTGCCCGAGTCCGACGTCACCAACGAGAAGGCGTTTGTGGCCGACCTCGGTGCCGATTCGTTGGACACCGTCGAACTGGTCATGGCGCTGGAGGATGAATTCAGCATCGAGATCCCCGACGAAGAGGCCGAGAAGATCACCACCGTGCAGCTGGCGATCGACTACGCGGTCAGCCATCAGAAGGCCTAAGGCTTCGCGATGACCAGACGCAGGGTCGTCGTCACCGGGCTGGGTCTCGTCAGCCCCGTGGGCAACACGGTGGCTGAAGGCTGGGCCAGCCTGGTGGCAGGCCGCTCAGGCATCGCCAACATCACGAAGTTCGACGCCTCGGCCTTTTCCTGCCACTTCGCGGGCGAGGTCAAGGGCTTCCAGGTCGAAGACTACATGCCGGCCAAAGAGGCCAGGCATATGGACACCTTCATCCACTATGGCCTGGCGGCTGCGGTTCAGGCCGTGCAGGACGCCGGGCTGCCGCATGGTGATGCGCTGAACGAGGCGCAGGCCGAACGCATCGGCTGCATGGTGGGCTCGGGCATCGGCGGCCTGCCGATGATCGAGCAGACCCAGCAGGAATACGCGGAACGTGGCCCGCGCCGCATTTCGCCGTTCTTCGTGCCCGCGTCGATCATCAACATGATCTCGGGTCACATTTCCATCCGCTACGGCTTCACCGGGCCGAACATGGCCATCGTCACCGCGTGCACCACCGGTTTGCACTGCATTGGCGAAGCCGGGCGCATCATCGAATACGGCGACGCCGACGTCATGATCGCCGGCGGCGCCGAAGCCACGGTCTCGCCGCTGGGCCTGGGTGGCTTCGCTGCCGCGCGGGCGCTGTCGACGCGCAACGACGACCCGCAGACCGCGTCCCGCCCCTGGGACAAGGACCGTGACGGTTTCGTGCTGGGCGAAGGTTCGGGTGTGCTCGTGCTCGAGGAGTACGAACACGCCAGGAAGCGCGGGGCGAAGATCTACGCCGAACTCGCCGGTTTCGGCATGGGTGCCGACGCTTTCCACATGACGGCGCCGAACGTCGACGGCCCCAAGCGCAGCATGCTCGCGGCGCTGCGCAACGCGGGTATCAACGCCGGTGAGGTGCAGTACCTCAATGCCCACGGCACCAGCACACCTCTGGGCGACCTGAACGAGACCAATGCCATCAAGCTCGCCTTCGGCGAGCATGCGCACCGGATCGTCGTGAATTCGACCAAGTCGATGACCGGCCACCTGCTGGGTGGCGCTGGCGGCATCGAGTCGGTGTTCAGTGTGCTGGCCGTCCACCATCAGGTGTCTCCGCCCACGATCAACATCTTCAACCAGGACCCCGCGTGCGACCTGGACTACTGCGCCAACGAAGCGCGGGCCATGAAGATCGACGTGGCGGTGAAGAACAACTTCGGCTTCGGCGGCACCAACGGCACGCTGGTGTTTCGGCGCGTCTGAAGGGCTGTGCGCCAAGCGCCGCCTGTCAGCGTGTCGTGCCACGGCCGGTTCTGGCGTCGTGCACAAGCCGTGGTTTTTGGCCTTTCCGGGGCTGCCCTGGCCGTCTGGGCCGCCTTGCATCTCTCTGAAGCCGAGTTGCCCGTTGCCGCGGTCTTCGGCCTTGGCGGGCTGACATTCCTTTCGGTAGCCGGCCTGGCCTGGCGGCTGCTGCGTGGCGGAGCTGTGGCGCTGACCTGGGACGGCCGGCAATGGCTGGCGGGTGGCGAACCGCGGCAGGTCGGCCTGATGCTGCAGACCAGCCCGTTCCTGCTGCTGCGGCTGCAGGCTGCACCCCGCAGAACGACCTGGCTCGCCGTGGAACGCGGCGAGGCCGGTCCCGCCTGGCATGGCCTGCTCGTGGCACTGCATGCCACTCCGGTTGCCGAGCCGCATCTTGCAGAAGGGCAGGGCGGCTGATGCCGATGACCCAACCCGACGCCGACGCCGAACTGGTCGACCGCGCCAAGCGCGGCGAAGTGCGCGCCTTCGAGATGCTGGTCGTGAAATACCAGCGCCGGATCGAACGGCTCATCGGACGCATGGTGCGCGATACCGACCTGGTGCAGGACATTGCGCAGGAGACCTTCATCCGCGCCTACCGCGCCCTGCCCCAATTTCGTGGCGAAAGTGCGTTCTACACGTGGCTGTACCGGATTGCAGTGAACTCTGCGAAGAAAGCCTTGTCCGACTTCAAGCGCGACCCGCTGGTGCTGGAAGGCAACCGCGGCGGGCAGGAAGAAGGTGAGGAAACTTCCCGCGTCGAGAATGAACTAACGGATGGCGAAACGCCCGAAGCCCTGCTGGCAAGCAAGGAGATCGCAGCCGCGGTGAACTCGGCGATCGAGGCCTTGTCAGAAGACCTGCGCCAGGCCATCACGCTGCGTGAGATCGAAGGTTTGAGCTACGAGGAAATTTCCGAAGCCATGAATTGCCCCATCGGCACTGTGCGTTCACGAATCTTCCGCGCGCGCGAAGCCATCGCGTTGAAGCTTCGCCCCTTGCTCGACACCCGCGACGGTGATCGCTGGTAGCGTGGCCGCGCCGCTGCCCGACCTTGCCACCAGATTCAAAGCTGATTCAACCCCGCTCCCCCCGTCCCCTACCAGGCAGTCCAAGATGACAGCGCACCACTCCGACCCAGGCCAGCCCGCAGCGCACAGCGACGACAGCTTGCGAGCGTGCCTGTCAGGCCTTGCCGACGGGGAAGCCGACGGCCACAGCAGCCAGGCCGCCTGTGCCGCCTGGCGTGATCGCGCCGACATGCGGCAGACCTGGCACGCCTACCAGCTGATCGGCGATGTGTTGCGCTCCGAGGAACTGGCGCGGCCCGCTGCCCATGACGCCGAGTTCCTGGCGCGCCTGCGCACCCGCCTGGCCGACGAGCCGGTGGTGATGGCGCCGATGCCTGAAGCTGTCGCCATCGCAGCCGCGCCCCGTTCGCGCCGCCAGGCTTGGCTGTTCCCGGCTGCCGCCGCAGCCGGCTTCGTGGTGGTGGCCGGGGTGCTGGTGGTGACACGGCTCAGTGCGCCTGACCCCGCCGCGACGGGTGTGTTGCATGCCGGGTCCTTTGGAGCGCCTGGTGCCCCTGCCGCAGCACCCGCTGCCAACTTCACGGCTGGCGCGGCGATGATCCGCGACGCCCGGCTCGACGCCTACCTCGAAGCCCACCAGTCGGCACGTGGCGGCGGAGCGATGGCCGTTCCCGGCACCGGCCTGCGAAATGCCGATGTCGCGGTGCCGCCTGGCAGCGGGCGGTGACGTCCATGGGCCGTGCCCTCATGCAGCGCTGGCTGCCGTCGTTGACACTCGTCTGCTTGTTCCTGCCTGCCCTGGGCCAGGCGCAGAGCGGCACGGCCGCGTCGACCGACGACGCCCGGGCCTGGCTGCAGCGCATCCATGCTGCAGCCAACAGTGGCAACTACCGCGGTACGCTGGTTTTCAGCGCGGGCGGGTCGATGTCGAGCTCGCGCGTGTGGCATTACTGCGTGGGCGACCAGACCTGGGAAAAGCTCGAATCGCTGGACGGCCGCCAGCGCCAGGTGATTCGCCACAACGACGACGTGCACACCCTCTGGCCGCAGTCGCGGCTGGCGGTGGTTGAAAAGCGCGACGCCCTTCCCGGCTGGCAGGTCACCCCGCAGAGCGTGGACCCGCGTGTGCTGGAACAGTACCGGGTGCAGCGCGAAGGTGCTTCTCGGGTGGCTGGCCGAGAGGCCGACGTGCTGCTGCTGGAACCCCTGGACGGGTTGCGCTACGCCCAGCGCCTGTGGGCTGACCGCAGCACGGGCCTGATGCTGCGGGCCGAAGTGCTGACCGCCGAGCCCAACCGCACGGTGCTGGAGTCGGCTGCGTTCTCGGAAGTCGAGATCGGCGTCAAGCCGCAACCGAAGGTGCTGATGCAGGCTGCAACGCGCACCGAAGGTTACCGCGTGCTCAGGCCGCGGCAACAACGTGTGGCGCTGCAGGACGAAGGCTGGGTGATCGCCCGTGCCGTGCCTGGCTTCAAGCTCACGGGCTGCGTGAAGCGCGAACTCGACAGCAGCCGCGTCGCCAGCGAAGCGGTTTCGAACGCTGGCCATGAAGCCGTTGCCGACCCGGTGCTGCAAGCGGTCTTTTCCGATGGCCTGGCCCATGTGTCGCTGTTCATCGAAGCCTACGACCCGCGCCGCCACAAGCGCGAGATGCAGGCGCACCTGGGCGCCACCAGCACCGTCACGCTGCGTCGCCAGGACCATTGGTTCACGGCTGTCGGCGACGCCCCGGCAGCCACCTTGAAGCAGATCGCCGAATCCCTGGACCGGCGGCGCTGAACCTCCCGCTCCCTTGCCCCTCAACCCCAACCCCATCCGCATCCTCGAGACCCCATGAACGACCTTCCGTTGGCCCATGCCTTCAAGACCCGGCCGAGCGCCCTGCCGCGCGTGCTGCAGCGCGTGCTGGCGAGTTCCGTGCTGTTGATCGCGGCTGCCGTCTGGTGGCCGCAGGTGGCGCAGGCGCAGACCGTCACGCTGCCCGACTTCAGCGAAATCGCCGAACGCATGAGCCCGACCGTGGTGAACATCCGCACCGTCGAACGGCGAGGCGGCACCGCGGCTGGCAGCGGCGGCGATGTCGACCCCAGCATCGAGGAGTTCTTCCGCCGCTTCGGCATTCCCATGCCCAACCGCCCCGACCGCAGCCCGGCGCCACGCAGCGGCCCCGACAACGAGGACGAGCAGCAACGCCAGCGCGGCGTGGGCTCCGGCTTCATCCTCACGGCCGACGGCTTCATCATGACCAACGCCCATGTCGTCGACGGTGCCGATGAAGTCATCGTCACCCTGACCGACAAGCGTGAACTGAAGGCCCGCATCATCGGCGCCGACCGCCGTACCGATGTGGCCGTGGTCAAGATCGACGCCAGCGGGCTGCCCTTCGTCAAGATCGGCGACGTCAATCGCCTGAAGGTGGGCGAATGGGTCATGGCCATCGGCTCGCCTTTCGGCCTGGAGAACACCGTCACCGCCGGTATCGTCAGCGCCAAGCAGCGCGACACCGGCGACTACCTGAACTTCATCCAGACCGACGTCGCCATCAACCCCGGCAACTCGGGCGGGCCGCTGCTGAACCTGCGCGGCGAAGTCATCGGCATCAATTCCCAGATCTACAGCCGCAGCGGTGGCTTCCAGGGCATCAGCTTCGCCATTCCGATCGACGACGCCATGCGCGTGGCCGACCAGCTGCGCACGGTCGGGCGCGTCATCCGCGGGCGCATCGGCGTGACCATCGCGCCGGTGACGAAGGAAGTGGCTGAATCCATCGGCCTGGGCAAGGCAGCCGGCGCGCTGGTTCAAAGCGTCGAGAAGGACGGTCCGGCCGACAAGGCGGGCGTCGAAGCCGGCGACATCATCGTGAAGGTCGACGGCAAGACCGTCGAACGCTCCGGCGACCTTCCGCGCCTGGTGGGTGCGACCAAGCCCGGCTCCAAAGCCACGCTGCAGGTCTTCCGCCGCGGCAACACCCGCGACATCGCCGTCGCGGTGGCCGAGTTCGAGCCCGACCGCCCGGCCCGCCGTGCCCAGGCCGAACCCGGCAGCCCGACGCCAGGGGCCAAGAGCGCCATCGGCCTGACCGTGAGCGACCTGACCGATGCCCAGAAGCGCGATCTTAGGCTGCGCGGGGGTGTGCGGGTCGACGCGGTGGAAGGCGCGGCTGCCCGTGCGGGTCTGCGCGAAGGCGACGTGATCCTTTCCCTCGACAACACCGAAGTGACCGACAGCAAGCAATTCATGACGCTGGCGGCCAAGGTCGAGAAGGCGCGGGCCGCCAGCGTGCTGGTTCGCCGCGGCGAGTGGACCAACTATTTCGTGATCCGGCCCACCCGCTAGTTGATCGGGCTGTCGGGTCTTTCCGCATCGTGGGAAGGTTCGAGGGGTGGGTGGTCGCTATAAGTCAGTGGCTACCCACTTCGGCTTTTTTGGTTTTACGGATTCGGGACGCTGGCGTCTAGAATCCACCCTGCTTGGTGTACTTTTCGTGCTGCTTTGAGGCGGGAGTCACTGCCGAACAAGCCACTGGACGAGCTGTTGAAAACCTGTGGACAGATTTTCCTGTTGGCACCCTGCAACGGCCGGAAATGCAGCATTGGCGCGGGTTCCCGGCCGTTCCTTTTGGTTAGAATGAACGCCCAACAAGCAGTTGCCAAACGTTCTGTTGGAAGGCGCGTCATCCATTGGACGCGCCTTTTTTTTAGCCCGCGTGCTGCCGTGCGCGGTGCCGCATGAAGTGCCATTCATGCGCGCCCGACGCAGGCCGAACCACCGTGCGGCCCCTTGATCCCTGCCGCGCCCCGCGATCCGCGAATCTGCGGTGCAATCACCTTCGATGAACCACATCCGCAACTTCTCCATCATTGCCCACATCGACCATGGCAAGAGCACGCTGGCCGATCGCATCATCCAGCGCTGTGGGGGTCTTTCGGACCGTGAGATGGAAGCGCAGGTGCTCGATTCGATGGACATCGAGCGCGAGCGCGGCATCACCATCAAGGCCCAGACCGCATCGCTGCAGTACAAGGCGCGCGATGGTCAGGTCTACAACCTGAACCTCATCGACACGCCCGGCCATGTCGACTTCTCTTATGAAGTGAGCCGCTCTCTGAGCGCCTGCGAAGGCGCGCTGCTGGTGGTCGACGCTTCGCAAGGCGTCGAGGCGCAGACGGTGGCCAACTGCTACACCGCGCTCGACCTCGGCGTTGAAGTGGTGCCGGTGCTCAACAAGATGGACCTGCCGTCGGCCGACCCCGAAAACGCCAAGCAGGAAATCGAGGACGTCATCGGCATCGACGCCAGCGACGCCATCCCCTGCAGCGCCAAGACGGGCATGGGCATCGACGAGATCATCGAGGCCGTCATCCACCGCATGCCGGCGCCGCGCGGCAACCCCGATGCGCCGCCGCGGGCGATGATCGTCGACAGCTGGTTCGACACCTACGTGGGCGTGGTGATGCTGGTGCGTATGGTCGACGGTTCGCTCAGCCGTGGCGAGCGCATCCGCATGATGGCCACCAACACCACCTACGGCATCGAGCACATGGGCGTGTTCGCGCCGAAGAGCGAGCCGCGCGACACGCTCAAGGCCGGCGAAGTGGGCTTCGTCATCTGCGGCATCAAGGAACTGCATGCCGCGAAGGTGGGCGACACGCTGACGCTGGAAAAGAAGCTGCCCAACAACCTGGGCCCGGCCGCCGAGGCGCTGCCCGGCTTCAAGGAGATCCAGCCCCAGGTGTTCGCGGGCCTCTACCCCACCGAGGCCAGCGAGTACGACCAGCTGCGCGACGCACTCGAAAAGCTCAAGCTCAACGACAGCAGCCTGCGCTTCGAACCCGAGGTCAGCCAGGCGCTGGGCTTCGGCTTCCGTTGCGGCTTCCTGGGCCTGCTGCACATGGAAATCGTGCAGGAACGGCTGGAGCGCGAATTCGACCAGGACCTGATCACCACCGCCCCCAGCGTCGTCTACCAGGTGCAGATGGGCGGCGTCGACGGCGAGGTGATCGAGGTCGAGAACCCGAGCAAGATGCCCGAACAGGGCCGCATCCAGGAAATCCGCGAGCCCATCGTCACGGTCCACCTGTTCATGCCGCAGGACTACGTCGGCCCGGTCATGACGCTGGCCAACGAAAAGCGCGGCGTGCAGCTGAACATGGCCTACCACGGCCGCCAGGTGATGCTGACCTACGAGATGCCGCTGGCCGAGATCGTGCTGGACTTCTTCGACAAGCTCAAGAGCGTGAGCCGCGGCTACGCCAGCATGGACTACGAGTTCAAGGAATACCGCGCCGCCGACGTCGTGAAGGTCGACATGCTGATCAACGGCGACCGCATCGATGCGCTGAGCCTGATCGTGCACCGCAGCCAGAGCCAGTACCGTGCTCGCGCCGTGGCCTCGAAGATGCGCGAGATCATCCCGCGCCAGATGTACGACGTGGCCATCCAGGCGGCCATCGGCGCCAACATCATCTCGCGCGAGAACATCAAGGCATTGCGCAAGAACGTGCTGGCAAAATGCTACGGGGGCGACATCACCCGCAAGAAGAAGCTGCTTGAAAAGCAGAAAGCCGGCAAGAAGCGCATGAAGCAGATCGGCTCCGTCGAAGTGCCACAGGAGGCCTTCCTCGCCATTCTCCAAGTGGACAACTGAACATCTTGATCTCCTCCCTGACCGCGGGCCTGTTCGGCCTGCTCCTCGTCTATCTCGGCGGCTGGTTCTTCGGTTTCTGGACCGGCAATTTTTCGCTGCTGCTGTTCGTCCTGACCTTGGTGACGCTCGCCTATTGGCTGGCCGAACGGCTGGTCTTCCTGCCTCGACGCAAACAGGAAGCCGAAGCTGCCGCCGCATCGTGGGAAAAGGACCAGCTCGCGCGTGGCGGCGAACTGAACCTCGAGGCGCGCTCGCAGGTGGTTCAGGGCCGCCTGCAGCAGCCCTGGTGGCTGGACTGGACGGCCGGCCTGTTCCCGGTGATCCTGGTCGTCTTCCTGCTGCGTTCGTTCCTGTTCGAGCCGTTCAAGATCCCGTCGGGCTCGATGATTCCCACCCTGCTGGTGGGCGATCTCATCCTGGTCAGCAAATTCCACTATGGCGTGCGCTTGCCCGTGATCAACAAGAAGATCATCGACAACAACCCGGTTCAGCGCGGTGACGTGATGGTCTTCCGCTACCCCGTCGACCCGCGCCAGGACTACATCAAGCGAGTGGTTGGTCTGCCCGGCGACGAGGTGAGTTACGTCAACCAGAAGCTGTCGATCAACGGCCAGGCCGTCGAGACGCAGTCGCTGGCCGAGTTCTACGACGAAGACAGCCTGCGCTATGCCCCTCAGTTCAGCGAGAAGCTGGGCGCGGTGGAGCACCGAATCCTGGTCGAGCCGCAGCGCCAGGCCTACTACGGGCCCGACCCCAAGAGATTCCCGATGGCCGAGAACTGCCGCTACACGGCCGAGGGCGTCACGTGCAAGGTGCCCGCCGGTCACTATTTCATGATGGGCGACAACCGCGACAATTCGCAGGATTCACGCTTCTGGGGATTTGTTCCCGACGAAAACATCGTCGGCAGGGCATTCTTCGTGTGGATGAACTTCGGCAACCTCGGGCGCATCGGCGCGTTCCACTGAGCCTCGGCCCCGGCGTGCCCGACAGGAGACTGCACCACATGATCACAGGCGCCCACTCCAACCCCTGCCGCCGGCCTGCCGGCCAGCGTGGCATCACGCTGTTCGGCCTGATCTTCTGGGCCATCGTCATCGGCTTCCTGGGCTATGTGCTCATCCGCACCCTGCCCACGGTGAGCGAGTACTTGACGATCCAGCGCAGCATCACCAAGATCGCCGAAGCGGCGCCACAGACCGTGGCCGAAACTCGGCAGGCCTTCGACCGGCAGAAGGAAGTCGAGTATTCGATCACGGCGATCAGCGGCAAGGACCTGAACGTGACGAAGGAAAACGACCGCGTCGTCATCGCCTTTGCCTACGACAAGGAAATCCCCATCTACGGGCCGGTGTACCTGCTCATCAAATACGAGGGGCGCTCGAAGTAGCGCAGGCATGGTTCCCCGCAACGACAACGCCAACGCGGCCCTGGCCGCACTGCAAAAACGACTGGGCTACCGCTTCGCGCAGCAGCCGCTGCTGGTGCGTGCGCTTACCCACCGCAGCTTTGGCGCCGACCACAACGAGCGGCTGGAATTCCTGGGCGACGCGGTGCTGAACCTGGCCGTGTCCAGCCTGCTGTACGAGCGCTTCTCGGGCAGCGATGAAGGCGACCTGACCCGTGTGCGGGCCCATCTGGTTCGCGAAGACAGCCTGCACCGCGTGGCCCTGGCGCTGGGCCTGCCCGAGGTGCTGCGCATGTCCGAGGGCGAGGCCCGCGGCGGCGGGGCGCAGCGGCCGTCGATCCTGGCCGACGCGGTGGAAGCGCTGCTGGGCGGCATTTACCTCGACGGCGGCTTTGCCCCTGCAGCCGAGGCCGTGCGTGCGCTGTTCGGCGAAATCATCCAGGCCACCGAAGCCGAGAGCTGGAGCAAGGACGCCAAGACCGAACTGCAGGAATGGCTGCAGGCCCGCCGGTTTGCAGTGCCGGCCTACCGCATCGTCGCCACCCGCGGCCAGGCCCACGCGCAGACCTTCGAAGTCGAATGTGCCGTGGCCGCGCTCGGCCTGGCCGAAAAGGGCGAAGGCAAGTCGCGCCGCACCGCCGAACAGGAGGCCGCGCGCCGGCTGCTCGAATCGCTGAAAGCCAGCGACCAACCCGGCGGCCCGCTCAGGTCTTGATGAATACCACCCCCATTTCCCCCGAAACCCCCGATACCCCCGAATCACCCGATTCCGAGGCGACCCCCGCCCGCGACCCCGCGCAGCAGCGCTGCGGGTTGATCGCCATCGTCGGGCGGCCCAACGTCGGCAAGAGCACGCTGCTGAACGCCCTGGTCGGCCAGAAGATCAGCATCACCAGCAGCAAGGCGCAAACCACACGCCACCGCATCACCGGCATCCGCACCGTGGGCGACGCGCAGTTCGTCTTCGTCGACACACCCGGTTTCCAGGTGAAGCATGCCGCGGCGCTGAACCGCAACCTGAACCGCACGGTGCTGTCCTCGCTGTCGGACGTGGACGTCGTGCTCTTCGTGGTCGAGGCCGGCAAGTTCGGCCTGCCCGACGCGAAGGTGCTGAGCCTGCTGCCGGCGGGCAAGCCCGCCGTGCTGGTGGCCAACAAGCTCGACGCGCTGACCCGCCGCCAGGACGTGCTGCCCTGGCTGCGCACGATGCAGGAACGTCACCCGTTCGCCGAGTTCGTGCCGATGTCGGCCAAGCGTGCGGCCGACGTCGAGCGCCTCTTCAAGATCCTCGAGCCCTACCTGCCGCAGCAGCCCTGGCTGCACGAGGAAGATGCGCTCACCGACCGCAGCGACCGTTTCCTGGCCAGCGAGATCGTGCGCGAGAAACTCTTCCGCCTGACCGGCGACGAGCTGCCCTACACCAGCACGGTCGTCATCGAGAAGTACGAAGAAGAACCGAGTGGCATGCGCCGCATCAGCGCAGCCATCGTCGTCGAGCGCGAAGCCCACAAGGGCATGATCATCGGCGATGGTGGCGAGCGCCTGAAGCGCATCGGCAGCGAAGCCCGCCAGGAACTGGAACACCTGCTGGATGCGAAGGTCTTCCTCGAAGTGTGGGTGAAGGTGCGTTCAGGCTGGGCCGACGACGAAGCCCACCTGCGCTCCTATGGCTACGACTAGGTCGACTGCCCGCGCCAGCGCACCGCAGCCAGCCTATGTGCTGCACAGCTATGACTGGAGCGAGACCAGCCTGATCGTCGAGCTCTTCACCCGCAGCCAGGGCCGACTCGTCGTGGCTGCGAAGGGGGCGAAGCGGCCGAACTCGCAGCTGCGCTCGGTGCTGCTGCCCTTCCAGCCGATCCAGGTGCTGCTCGGCAAGACCCCCACCGACGCCCAGGCCGAAGTGCTGAACCTGCGCAGTGCCGAATGGGCGGGTGGCATGCCGCTGCTGGGCGCCGCGGCGCTGCTACCGGGCTTCCACATGAACGAACTCCTGCTCAAGCTGTTGGCCCGGCAGGACCCGCACCCCGAGCTCTACGACCTGTATGCCGACACCTTGGCGGCGCTTGCAGGTGGTGAATCCGAAGGGGCCAGCCTGCGTGCCTTCGAACTGGGGTTGCTGCAGAGCCTGGGTCTGCTGCCCGACCTGAGCCAGGACACCCAGACCGCGCAGCCCCTGCAGCCCGCACGCCGCTACGCACTGCAGGCCGACGCCGGCCTGGCACCCACCGGTCTAGACGGCCTGCCCGGCACCGCCTGGACGGTATTGGCCGCCGCCCTGCTGCATGGGGCACCGGCCGCGCTGCGCGCCGCTTGCGCCCCGGTGGCTTCGGGTTTGCGCGCGCCTCTGCGCGGGCTGCTTCAATATCATCTGGGTCACGCGCCGCTGCGCACGCGCCAGGTCTGGCAAGGGCTGCAGCGGATGGCAGCGGCCCCGGTCGCTGCGACCTCTTCCTTTCCAGACCGAGCTGTCCCATGAACCCCCTGGTCGCCCCCGAAGCCGGCACCACCGGCCGTGCCCACGGCACGGCCCTGTCGGTCAACGTCAACAAGGTGGCCCTGCTGCGCAACACGCGCCACCTCGGAATCCCGAGCGTCGTGCGCGCATCCACGCTGTGCCTGCAGGCCGGCGCCAACGGCATCACCGTGCACCCGCGGCCCGACGAGCGCCATGTGCGCGCGAGTGACGTGCACGAGGTCGCGGCGCTGCTGAAGGACTGGCCGCAGGCCGAATACAACATCGAAGGCAACCCATTCCACAACCTGATGGCCTTCATCCGCGCGGTGCGGCCGCAGCAGGCCACCTTCGTGCCCGACAGCGAAGGCCAGTTCACCAGCGACCACGGCTGGGACATCGCCGCCGACGGCGCGCGGCTGCGCCCGCTGATCGACGAGTGCCATGCGCTGGGCGTTCGCGTCAGCCTGTTCATGGACCCGCTGCCCGAGGCCATGACCCTGGCCAGGGGCATCGGTGCCGACCGCGTCGAGCTCTACACCGAACCCTATGCCGCGGCCCATGGCACACCGGCCCAGGCCACCCAGCTGGCGCGCTTCACGGCGGCAGCCGCGGCGGCGCAGGCTGCGGGCCTGGGCGTCAACGCCGGCCACGACCTGAACCAGGCCAACCTGGCCGACTTCCTGCGCGCCGTGCCAGGCGTGCAGGAGGTGTCCATCGGCCATGCCCTGGTGGCCGACGCGCTGGAGGTGGGCCTGCCCGAGACCGTGCGCGCCTACCTGCGCTGCATCCGCGCCGCGCAGTGATCTACGGCATCGGCACCGACCTGTGCGACGTGCGCCGCATCGCGGCCACGCTCGAACGCCGTGGCGACCGCTTCGCGCAGAAGGTGCTGGGCCCGGCCGAGCTGCGCGTGTTCCACGCCCGCCGCGCGCGCGCGCCGCTGCGTGGCCTGCGCTTCCTGGCCACGCGCTTTTCGGCCAAGGAAGCCTTCTCCAAGGCCATCGGCCTGGGCATCCGCAGCCCGATGACCTGGTCGGCCTGCGAGGTGCTCAACGAAGCCAGCGGCAAGCCGGTCGTGCACCTCTCGGGCGCACTCGCCGAGTGGTTCGACGCACGCCGGCTGCAGGCCCATGTCACCGTCACCGACGAAGGCGACTACGCCGCTTCCTTCGTCATCGTCGAAACGAAAGAACCCCTGTGAACCCATCTGACGCCCATGCGCCCGTCGTGCTCGACATCGCCGGCCCGGCGCTCAATGCCGACGACCGCCGCCGCCTGAAGCACCCGCTCACCGGCGGCCTGATCCACTTCGCCCGCCATTGGGTCGACCGCCGCCAGCTGACCGAGCTGAATGCCGAGATCAAGTCGATCCGACGGGACATCCTGATCTGCGTCGACCACGAAGGTGGCCGCGTGCAGCGTTTCCGCACCGATGGCTTCACCCACCTGCCGCCGATGCGCGCCTTGGGCGAACTGTGGATGAAGGACGCGATGACGGCCACCGACGCCGCCACCGCCACCGGCCAGGTGCTTGCGCTGGAATTGCGGGCCTGCGGCGTGGACTTCAGCTTCACGCCCGTGCTCGACCTGGACCATGGCGGCAGCAGCGTCATCGGCGACCGCGCCTTCCACCGCGACCCGCGCGTCGCGGCCCTGCTGGCCAAGAGCCTGATGCACGGCCTGCTGGCGGCCGGCATGGGCAACTGCGGCAAGCATTTCCCGGGGCACGGCTTCGTCAAGGCCGACAGCCATGTCGACGTGCCGCTGGACAAGCGCAGCTTGAAGGCCATCCTCGGCGACGACGCGAAGCCCTACGAATGGCTCAGCACCGCGCTGACCGCCGTGATGCCGGCGCACGTGGTCTACCCGAAGGTCGACAGTCACCCCGCCGGCTTTTCGGAACGCTGGCTGAAGGAGATCCTGCGCGGCCAGTTCGGCTTCACCGGCGCGATCTTCAGCGACGACCTCAGCATGGAAGGGGCGCGTCATCTCGAAGGCGGCACGCTCACCTATGCCGAAGCCGCCTCGCTGGCGCTGAACGCCGGCTGCGACCTGGTGCTGCTGTGCAACCAGACGCTGCAGGGCGGCGGCGAGGCCGTCGACGAACTGCTGCAAGGCCTGGAACGCGCCATGCACGACGACCACTGGCACCCTGACCCCGACAGCGAACGCCGCCGCCTGGCCCTGCTGCCGCAGACCCTGCCCCTGGGCTGGGACGACCTGATGCATGACCCGGTTTACCAGAGGGCGCTGGAGCGATTGCCTTGAGCAAGGACTGGGGGGCTGCTTTCGGCCCAGAGCGGCCGTTGGCCGCTCTGGGCCCAGGGGCCCGGATACCCTGCTCCCCCCAGCCCCCTCCGAGAGGGGGCTCCAGCTTGACCGACAAGCCGGCCGAAAGGCCGGCCTCAA
>JALHPF010000029.1 GCA_022842595.1 Rubrivivax sp. | reverse complement strand
AGCACCGCCGCGGCCGCGCCCAGCAGCGCGCCCAGCCCGGTGACGAGCGCACCCTCGGCCGCCAGCAGGGCCAGCACATGGCGCGGGCCGGCACCGACCGCGCGCAGCACCGCCAGTTCACGCCGGCGTTCGTTCAACCCGGCCAGCACCACGGCCACCAGCGAGGCCAGGCTGACTGCAGCCACCAGCGCGCTCATCGCCTGCAGTGCCTTCTCGCCCAGGCCGACCACGGCCCAGAGCTCGTCCAGGGCGACCCCAGGCAGCACCGCGAGCAGCGCCTCGCCTTCGTAGCCGGCCACGAAGCGTTGCACGTTGAAGACCGCGGCCCGGCTCTTCAGGCCGACCAGCACCGCCGTCACCTGCTTGGGTTCCAGGTCGAACTTGCGCGCCTGCTCGGGCGCGATCACGAGCCCGGCCGACTTCGGCAGCGGAGCGCCGCCCACCCAGTCGAGGTGGATGGCCTCGATGGCCTGCAGGCTGACATGCACCGTGCGGTCGACCGGCGTGCCCGTTCGCGCCAGCACGCCCACCACGGTGAAGGGCTTGTCGGCATGTTCGGCCGCGAGTGCACCGTCCAGCCCGGCCAGGCCATGGGCAAGCACGATCTTCTGGCCGAGCGTGTAGCCCAGGGCCTGCGCCACCTCGGCGCCGATCACGGCCTGGTACAGGCCGTCGAGCGTGCCATCGAAGGCCTGGCCCCGCGCCAGCACCAGAGGCTGCTTCTCGCCGTAGGCGAAGTGCTTGAAGTAGTCGGGTGTGGTGCCCAGCACCGGGAAGCCCCGGTGCGAATCGCCCAGGCTGATCGGCACCGTCCAGGCCACGGCCCGATGCGCGGCGATGGCGCGGACGCTGTCCATGCCGATGTTGTTGGTGGCGCCGCCCACGCGAAACACGGCGTACAGCATCAACTGCACGGGCCCGGTGCGCGCGCCCACCACCAGGTCGGTGCCGCTGACGGCCAGCGCAAAGCTGCTGCGGATGTCGGTGCGCAGCCGCTCCAGGCTGAGCAGCAGCGCCGTCGCCAGCGCGATCGACAGCACCACCAGCGCCAGCGTGCCGCGTCGGTTCCAGGCGCTGCGGGCGGCCACGAACAGCAAGGCGTTCATGCCGCTGCCCTCCCTTCCAGATCGCGCCCGGCCAGATTCAGCTCGGGCAGGGACAGCCGCTCGTCGAACTGCGCCGCCAGCCGTTCATCGTGGCTGACGAAGACCAGGGTAGCGCCGCTGTCGCGGCATTCGCCCAGCAGCAGCGCCATGAAGTCGTCGCGCAGCGCGGCGTCCAGCGCCGAGGTGGGCTCGTCGGCAATCACCAGTTCCGGCCGGCCGATCAAGGCCCGCGCCGCAGCCACACGCTGCTGCTGTCCCACCGACAGCATCGCCGCCGGCCGACCCCAGGCTTCCCTTGGCAACGCCACGCGCTGCAGCAGCCGTTCGGCCGCGGCCGCCGGCGAACCGGCACAGCGCCCAGCGCGGGAGGCCGAGAAGCGACAAGGCAGCAGCACGTTGTCGAGCACGCTCAGATAGGGCAGCAGGTTGAACTGCTGGAAGACGACGCCGACATGGTCGGCGCGGCGCGCATCGCGGCGGGCGCCCGACAGTGCCCCCCAGTCCTGCCCAAGCAGGCTGACCCGGCCTTGCGTGGCCACCAGCACCCCTGCCAGCAGGCCCAGCAGGGTGCTCTTGCCACAGCCGCTGGGGCCGTGCAGGAAGAGCGTGCGGCCGGCGCCCAGGCTCAGCTGGGGAATGTCCAGCGCGTCGGCGCTGGCGCCGCGCCAGCGGTAGCGCAAGTCCTGGATCTCGAGCACGGGGTGCGGGTGGGCGCAGACGGCGCCACGGGGCTGGGAAGCCGGGGATTGTGCCGCTCGGCCCGAAGGCCGGCACCGGTGTGGGGTGGTGCTGCGGGCGTCAGCGCCGCAGCACGGCGGCCAGGGCGCGGCGCAGCAGCGGGCGGCGCGGCGCGGTCGTCGATGCGGCCGACAGGGCCGCAGTGGCCGGGAACAGGTCGCTCAGGTCTTCGGCAAAGGCCTCGCTGCGCCAGCAGACCGGCTGCGCTTCAGCCGCGGCCACGACCGTGCGCGAAGGAGCTGCTGCACCACGGCCCTGCAGGCCGAGACTGACCAGCAGGTCGGGGTTGAACGAGGTGTCGAGGGTGGCTGTCTTCATCGCTGGGCTCCCTGTCACGCGGCCCGGTCCTTGGGGCTCGGGACTCTGAATCCGCGTCAAGCATCAGTGTGCGCGCTGGATGTTGCCGTGTCATGTCAGGTCGTACCATCCCCTGACTATGGCGGCATCACTGAACGGCCAGCTCGTCGTGGCCATTTCCTCCCGGGCGCTCTTCGACTTCGAGGAGGAGAACCGTGTTTTCGAGGAAGGCGACGACCGCGCCTACATGCAGTTGCAACTGCAACGCGTCGAACAACCCGCCCTTCCGGGTGTGGCGTTTTCGCTCGTCAACAAGCTTCTCGCCTTCAACCCCCCCGCGGACGCGGGGCCGCCACGGGTGGAAGTGGTGATCCTGTCGCGCAACGACCCGGTCTCGGGCCTGCGCGTGTTTCGCTCGGCCCAGCACTTCGGGCTGCCGGTGCAGCGCGGCGTGTTCACGCGCGGCGAATCGCCCTGGCGCTACCTGCGGCCGTTGGCAGCCAACCTGTTCCTGTCGACGAACGAGCCCGACGTGCGTTCGGCGCTGGCCGCCGGCGTGCCCGCGGCGCGTGTGTACCCGCAGAGTGCGCGCGCCTCGGCGGCGCATCCGAGCGAAGTGCGCATCGCCTTCGACGGCGACGCCGTGCTGTTCTCCGACGAGGCCGAACGTGTGTTCCAGGCCGAGGGCCTGGCCGCCTTCCAGGACCACGAACGCAGCCGCGCGGCCACGCCGCTGGCGCCGGGGCCGTTCAAGCCGCTGCTGGAAGCCCTGCACCGCCTGCAGCAGCAGCCCGCGGGCGGCATGCGCATCCGCACTGCGCTGGTCACCGCGCGCAGCGCGCCCGCCCACGAGCGCGCCATCCGAACCCTGATGGACTGGCAGATCGAGGTCGACGAAGCGATGTTCCTGGGCGGTCTGCCGAAAGGCAGCTTCCTGCGCGAGTTCGAGCCCGACTTCTTCTTCGACGACCAGACCGGCCACATCGAGAACGCAGCGCCGCACGTGCCGGCGGGGCACGTGGCGGCGGGCATCAGCAACCCCGAGACGGGGCGCTGAGCCGCGTCAGGGCGCGGGCTTGAAGTCGCCGCCCCAGGCCGTGGCGATGCGTGCCGGGTCGACGTACTTCCGCCAGACGGCATTGACCTCGGCCAGCGTCAGGGCCGCCAGTCGCTCGTCCACGGCCTGCGACACCGCGAACTTGCGCCCCAGCCGCAGGTTGGACAGCGCCAACGCGGCCACGGAATCGTCCTGCGCACGGCCCAGGCGGCGGAAGTTCAGCAGCGCATTGCGGGCTTCGTCGAGTTCGGCCTGGGTGAAGCCGTCGTTCACCGAACGTGTGAGTTCTTCGCGCCAGGCCGCTTCCATCCGGCCCAGGTTCTGCGGCGCGAAGCTGCCACCGGCGACCCAGCGGGAATGGAGGTCGGTCTGGCTCCAGCGCACACCGCTGCCCACGCCGTAGCTCAGCCCGTCCTTCTCGCGGATGCGCAGCCACAGCCGGCCGGTGCTGCCGGCACCGAACATGTGGTTGGCCGCCAGCAACGCCGCGTAGTCGGGGTGGGTGTCGTTCACCGGCAGCGGCAACACGGCCTGGAAGCTGGCATTGGGCTTGTCGGGGGTGGCGAGCTGCAGGCGCGGCGCCGGGCTGGGCAGGGCCACCAGCGGCCGCGACACGCGGGTGTAGGCGCGCGGGCCGGCGGCGGGCTGCTTCCAGTCGCCGAACGCGCTGCGCAGTGACTGCTGGACGGCGGCGGCGTCGAAATCGCCCACGGCAGCGAACTCGCTGTTCGCTGCGCTGTAGAAGCTGCGATGGAAGGCGCGCAGCTGCGCGACGGTGACGGCCTTCAGGTCGGCCTCGGTCTCGTCGAACGTGGCCTCGTAACGCAGGTCACCACGCGGGTAGGGGTTGCCGAGCCGGTCCATGGCGTTGGCGACCACCGCGTCGGGCTCCTTCTTCTGCCGTTCGACCGACGTCAGGTATTGGCGCCGCACTTCTTCCAGCGCCTCGGGCGGAAAACTAGGCGTGCGCAGCAGCCGGCCCACCTGATTGATGACCGCCGGCAGGTGTTCACGCACCGTGGTGATGCCGACATTCAGCGTCTGCCCGCTGGCGCTGAAGCTCACCTGGGCGCGCAGACGGTCGAAGCCGTCGCTGATCTGCTGGCGCGTGAGGCTGTCCTTGCCACTGCCGGCGCCCTTGTCGAGCAAGGCGGCGGCCAGGGCGGCCACGGTGTCCTGGTTGAACAGCGACTTCTCGTCGCCGTAGTGCAGGGCCAGCCGGGCCTGCACGGCGCGGCCGCGCGTGGGCTTGGCCAGCAGGGCCACGCGCAGGCCGCTGGGCAGGGTGCTGGTCTGGGTGCGCGCGTCCAGGTTGGCCGGCGTGGCGTCGAAGGCCTCAACCTGGGTGGCACCGGCGTCGCCGCGATAGTCCTTCACCAGGGTCGCCACGTCCACCGTGGCCGGGGCCGGCGCACGCTGCGGGCTGGCCACCGGGCGGTACAGGGCCACGGTGCGGTTGTCCGGCTTGAGGAACTGCGTGGCCACGCGCTGCACGTCGGCCAGCGTGGTGCGGCGCACCTGGTCGCGCTGCAGGAAGAACAGGCGCCAGTCGCCGAGCGCGATCGACTCGCTGAGCTGCACGCCCACCTGTTCGGGGTCGGTGTAGGCCTGCTCCCAGCTGTTCAGCCACTGGGTGCGGGAACGCTCGAGTTCTTCGGCCGTGACAGGTGCCTTGGCCAGGCCGTCCAGAACCGCGGCCATGGCCGTGCGTGCGCTGTCCAGGTTCTGGCCGGGCGCCAGTTGCGCGCCCAGCACCATGGCTCCCGGCTCGGCCATGGCCAGCGGGTAGGCGAACACCCCCGCGGCCAGCTTCCTGTCGACCAGCGCCTTGTGCAGCCGGCCGGCGGGCGCGTCGCCCAGCACCTGGCCGAGCAGCGAAGTCGCGGCGAAATCAGGGTGGGCACCTGGCGGGATGTGATACGCCATGTAAACCACCGGCGTGCCGCCCACACGCTGCACCGTCACCTGCCGTTCGCCGTCCTGCGCGCCCTCCAGCGTGTAGGTGGGCTGCAGCGTGCGCGCGGGCCGAGGCAGCGGACCGAAGTACTGCGCCACCCAGGCCAGCACCTGGGCGTTGTCGAAACGGCCGGCGACGATGAGGGTGGCGTTGTCGGGCTGGTAGAAGCGGCGGTAGAAAGCCTGCAGCCGCGCGATGTCGACGTTCTCGACATCGCTGCGCGCGCCGATCGGGCTCTTGCCGTAGTTGTGCCAGTCGTACATGGTCGACAGCACACGCTGGAAGAGCACCCGGCCGGCGTTGTTCTCGCCCATCTCGAGCTCGTTGCGCACCACCGTCATCTCGCTGTCCAGGTCGACGCGCGCGATGAAGCTGTTCAGCATCGCGTCGGCGCTCCAGGCCAGGTACCAGCGCAGGTTCTCGTCGTTGGCGTTGAAGCTGGCGAAGTAGTTGGTGCGGTCCCAGCTGGTGCTGCCGTTGTAGCGAAGCCCGCGCTTGCCCAGGTCGGCCTGGACACCAGGATGGGTGGGCGTGCCCTTGAAGATGAGATGCTCCAGCAGGTGCGCCATCCCCGTTTCGCCATAACTCTCGTGGCGCGAGCCCACGTGGTAGGTGAGGTTGACGGTGGTGCTGGCCTTCGAAGCGTCGGGCACCAGCAACACCTGCAGCCCATTGGGCAGGCGGTATTCGGTGATGCCCTCGACCTGGGTGATCTCGTTGATCTGCCCGGGCAACACGGCCGGTCCCTGCAATTGGGCAAGCGCCGGTGACAAACAGGTGACGAACGTGGCGAGGATGAGGGGCAGAAGTCTGGCGCGTGACATGGTAGCTTTCAACGTTTCTATCGACGGGGCGATGGTCCGGCCGACTCGGCACGTTCAAGTGTAGGCGCGACCCCCTGCACAGGGGGACATGCAGCCCCGACGCTTCATCGGCATTTCACACGCCGGTCGTCACACTTCGGCGACGCTCTTCACTGCCTTTCTTCATGGAGTTTCAATGAACAAATCTCTCTTCGCTGCAGCCGCGATGCTGCTGTCCGTTTCGGCCCAGGCGGCGATCGGCCTCGGTTCGCCCGCAGCCACCTATTCGCAGAACTTCGACACGCTCGCCTCGACGGCCGGCGCCTGGGCCAACGACAGCACGCTGGCGGGATGGAGCCTGTTCAACCGCAACGGTGCCGCGATCACGGCGCTGGCCGCGGGCACGGGCAGCAGCAATGCGGGCTCGTTCTACAGCTTTGGTGCCGCCGGCAACAGCGAACGTGCGCTGGGTGGCGTGGCCTCCGGCGGCGCCTATTTCGGCTCGCCGGCCGCCGGCGCCCTGGCCGGGACCATGGCCGTCGCGTTCAGCAACGACACGGGCAGCGCGCTGGCCGGCTTCACGCTGGGCTTCGACGGTGAACAGTGGCGCGATGGCGGCTCTGCCACGCCGGCGGCACAAACCATGTCGCTGCAATACGGCTTCGGCAGCGACTTCGCCACAGTGACCTGGCAGACCCCCGGCGGCAGCTTCAACTTCTCGTCGCCGGTCTTCACCAACACCGGCTCCGGCGCGGCCGTCGACGGCAACACCGCCGGCCTCGTGGCGGGCCTGGGCGGCAGCATCAGCACTCTCTGGGCGCCCGGCGAGACCCTGTGGGTCCGTTGGATCGAAGACAACAACTTCGGCAACGACCACGGCCTGGCCATCGACAACCTGAGCTTCAGCGTCACCGCCGTGCCTGAACCCGGCACCACCGGCCTGCTGCTGGCTGGCCTGGCCGTCGTCGGCCTGCTGGCCCGCCGCCGCGCCTGAACCCGCACCCACGTTCCCCGGAGACTGAAACGATGACTTCGATGCCGCCGCGCTTCAGCGCCGCCCGCCTGCACCTCTTGTGTCGCGCCCTGCCCCTGGCCCTGGCCGCCTGTTTGGCCACTTCGCTGGCCACCACCGCGCAGGCGGCGGTGGTCATCAGCCAGGTCTATGGCGGCGGTGGCAACACCGGCGCCACGCTGCAGCACGACTTCATCGAGATCTTCAACAACGGCGATGCAGCGGTGAACATCGGCGGCTGGTCGGTGCAATACGCCGCCGCCAACGGCACCAGCTGGCAGGTGACGGCCATTCCGGCTGGCACCCTGCTGGAACCCGGCCGCTACTTCCTGGTGCGCCAGCAAGCCGGCGCCGGCGGTACCGTGCCTGTCGTCGGTGATATTTCAGGCAGCATTCCCATGGCCGCGGCCAGCGGCAAGGTGGCCCTGTCGAGCGCGATCACGGCGCTGACCGGCGCCGCCCCGGCCGGCGGCACGCTGCTGGACATCGTCAGCTACGGTTCATCGACGCCGACCGAAGGCACGCCGACAGCGGTGCTGTCGGCCACCCTGGCCGCGCTGCGCAACGCCGGCGGCTGCACCGACACCGGCAACAACAGCGCCGACTTCACCGTCACTGCCCCGGCGCCACGCAACGGCACTGCGCCGGCCAACACCAACTGCGAAGCCGGCCCGCCGCCACCACCGCCGCCCGAGCCCGTGGCGCTGGGCATTCCCGCGATCCAGGGCAGCGGGGCCACCAGCCCGGTCGTCGGCCAACGTGTCGTCACCACCGGCACCGTCACCAAGGTCAACAACAACGGCTTCTTCATCCAGGACGCCGCTGGCGACGGCAATGTCGCCACCAGCGACGGCATCTTCGTCTTCACGTCGACGGCACCGCCGGCCGCCGCAGCGCTGGGCAATCTGGTGCGCGTCACCGGCACGGTGATCGAATTCGCCAACGGCGCCGGCACCGCCGCCACGCCGCTGACCGAGATCGGCACCGTCACGCTGGTCGAGAACATCGGCAGCGGCGGCGCCATCACCCCCGTTTCGGTGAGCTTGCCGCTGGCCGTGGGCGACAGCCTGGAACGTTATGAAGGCATGCTCGTCAGCATCAACAACACGCTGACGGTGCAGCAGAACTTCCTGCAGGCGCGCTTCGGCCTGTTCACGCTGGGCCTGGGCCGGCACGAGACGCCGACCAACCGCTTCCCCCCGGGTGCCCTGGCGCAGGCGCTCGCCGCCGAGCAGGCCCGCAGCCGCATCCTGCTGGACGACGGCAGCTCGCTGCAGAACCCCAACCCCACGCCCTACCTGGGCAACAACGGCGTGCCCCGCGCCGGTGACACGGTCAGCGGCCTGATCGGCGTGCTCGACTTCGGTCTGCCCGGCACCGACGCATCGGCCGCCGGCCTGTACCGCGTGCAGCCCACCGCAGCGCCGGTGTTCGTGGCCAGCAACCCGCGCCCGGCAGCGCCCGGCGTGGTCGGCGGCAACGTGAAGCTCGGCGCGATGAACGTGCTGAACTACTTCACCACCTTCACCAACGGCAACACCGCCTTCGGCCAGACCGGCCAGGGCTGCGCACTCGGGGCTTCGGTCACGGCGGGCAACTGCCGCGGTGCCAACAACATCACCGAGTACGAGCGCCAGCGCGACAAGATCGTGCGCGCGCTGGCCGGGCTGGATGCCGATGCGGTGGGCCTGATCGAAATCCAGAACAACGGCAACACCGCTGCGCAGGCCCTCGTCGACGCGCTCAACGGCTTCATCGGCAGCACCGCCTACGCCGTGGTGCCGGCGCCGGCGAACACCGGTACCGACGCCATCCGCGTGGCGATGATCTACAAGCCCACGCGGCTGTCACTGGTGGGCAGCTCGCTCAGTGATGCCGACCCGGTGAACAACCGCCCGACCCTGGCCCAGACCTTCACCGCCGCCAACGGCGAGAGGTTCAGCCTGGTCGTGAACCACCTCAAGAGCAAGGGCAGCTGCCCTGCCGCCAACGACCCCGATGCCCCGGGCAACGTCGACGCCGGCGACGGCCAGGGCTGCTGGAACGCGACCCGCCGCGCCCAGGCCCAGCGCCTGCGCGACGTGTTCGTGCCCCAGGTGCGTGCGGCTGCCGGCAGCGACGACGTGCTGCTGGTCGGCGACATGAACAGCTACGGCCAGGAACAGCCGATCACCGACCTCACCGGCAGCGGCTATGTCGACGAGCTGCTGCGCACCAGCGCCTTTGCCTACAGCTATGTCTTCGACGGCCTCGCCGGCCGGCTGGACCATGCCGTGAGCACGGCGGCGATGTCGCCGAAGATCAAGGGCGCACGCGCCTGGCAGATCAATGCCGACGAGCAGATCTCGTACGACTACAACCTGGAATTCAAATTCCCGGCCACCACCTGCGGCGGTGTCTGCCCGGCCGACCCGACGAACCCGGGCGACCCCTTCCGCTCGTCGGACCACGACCCGCTGCTGGTGGGCCTGGACCTGTACAAGACCGTGGCCGCGACGACACTGCGCGAGCTGCTCAGCGGCACTGCCGGCGCCGACCGCTTCGTCTTCAGCAGCGTGCTGCAGGGTGGTGACTCGGTCAGCGGCTTCCAGCCCGGCGTCGACCAGATCGTCGTCAAGGACATCCTGGCCAGCCTGGGCCGCGCTGCCGTGGTCGACCCCATCGGCCAGGGCTACATCACCTGCGTGGCCACGCGTTCGGGTGCGGCCATCGGCATCGACAGCGACGGCGCCGCCGGCGCGCTGCCCACACGCGCGCTGGTACAGCTGAATGGCCTGAACTGCGCCAGCGTGCTGAACGCCCAGAACTTCGTCGTGCGCTGAACGCCCACGCCCGCGCCAGCGCCCAAGCTCGACAAGCACCCACCGGACCGATCCCCATGCGCCCATTCACCCCCACTCTTGCCGCCTGCGCGGCCTGCGCGGCCTTCCTGCTGGCAGCCCCCGCTGCCCGGGCCGCCGACTTCAGCTTCGAAGGCCTGCTGGCCGACGGCCCGCTGGCCGGGCTGGCCTTCAGCGGCAGCTTCAGCGTTGACACGGCCGGTGTGCTGCCGGGCGTCGACGCCAACGTCCCACTCTCGGCCTTCACGCTGCAGCTGGGCTCGCAGACCTACTCGCTGGCCAGCGCCGACTTCACCCCCGTCGCGTACTTCGCGCTCGGCGAATTTGCCGGCCTGTCGTACGTCGACGCCGACAGCACCGACCTGGCCCTGCGCCCGCAGATCGCCCTGGTGCCAGGCTTCGACAGCTTTGCAGAGGCCTACCTGGCCTATGTCAGCGTGCCGGTGGCGGGCGTCAGCGCCGGCTTCGGCAGCTACAGCGTGGCCGTCGTGCCCGAGCCCGCCAGTCTGGCCCTGTGGCTGGCCGGCCTGGCCGGCGTGGCTGCTGCAGCACGGCGCCGGCGCAGCGCCTGAGCCAGCACGATCCGGCGGGCCAGCCCGCCGGATCCACATGACTGGGGATGGCCTGCGGGCCAGGCAGCAGCGACGATCGGGGGCTTGAGCGCCGCCGGAGCCTGCGATGGCCTATGAGTTCTTCTTCAGCTACACCCGCGCCAACAACGACGGCTACCTGAAGGCCTTCTTCGAAGACCTGTGCGAAGAAGTCCGCCTCAAGCGCGGCCTGCCCGCCGGCACCGAAGTCGCGTTCTTCGACCAGCGCGCCATCGAACTCGGCGAAGACTGGGACAACGAGATCGTGCAGGCGCTGCAGAACTGCCGCGTGATGCTGTCGATGTCGTCGCCGGCCTACTTCAAGAGCGACTACTGCGGCAAGGAATGGGCCTTGTTCCGGCGCCGCTGCCAGGCTGCGGTGGCCGCCGGTGGCAAGACACCACCGCTGCTGAAGTCCGTAGTCTGGATCGAGTTCGAGATCCCGACCCTGCCTGCCGATGTCCGGGCCTGCCAGCTGACGCTGGGCGACCCGCACGGCGTGCACAACACCAAGGGCGTGCGCCACCTGCTGCGGCGCCAGGGCCGCACCGACGCCGCCTATGTCGACTTCGTCGACAGCCTGGCCGCGCAGATCCTGGCGGCGGCAGACGAACACCCGATCGGGCCGCTGGACGAAGTGCCGCAACTGGCCAGTGTCGCCTCGGCTTTCCAGAACGCGGTGCCCGCCCCCGGACGGGCCCTGGCCACACCCGCGCAGCCGGGCCCGCGCCAGGTCAACTTCATCTACGTGGCCGCCCACCCGGCCGACATTGCCGGTGCCCGGCCGGTGGAGGACTACGCCGACGCTGGCGGCGGCGACTGGCGACCGTACTACCCGGCCAACAAGCGCCAGGTGCACCCCTTGATGCAATACATCGCGGCCGACCCGGCGCTCGACTTCTCGAGTGTCCAGGTGCCCTTCGGCCCCGACCTGATCGAACAGGTGCACAAGGCCTGGGAACTGCGCCAGATCGTCGTCATCGTCGTCGATGCCTGGTCACTGCACTGGGATTCCCTGCGCCCCAATCCGAAGTACCGCCAGCTGCTGCAGGCGCTGGACGGGCGCATCGACTACCACTGGTGCGTGCTGGTGCCCTGGAACGAGCAGGACCCGTCGATCAGGGACCAGGGCCAGCACATCCGCAGCACCGTGCGCGAAACCTTCGACCGCCACGCGCGGCTGATGCCCAACCCGATGTTCTACCGGGACGACATTCGTTCGGTCGAAGAATTCCGCGGCGCCGTCGCCGAAGTGCTGACGCGGCTGAAGGAAGAGATCCGCCGCACCGCGGAAGTGCTGCGAACCATCCCCGCCGGTCCGGCGCGCGCCGTCGTCAGCGGGCCGGCCGGCTGAGGCATCTCGAGGGGGACACCATGCAGTCCAGCAGCGGGCGCCAGGGCCGCGTCATCACCTTCTATTCGTACAAGGGTGGCACCGGCCGGTCGATGGCCCTGTCGAACATCGCCTGGGTGCTGGCCAGCGCCGGCAAGCGTGTGCTCATGATCGACTGGGACCTGGAAGCACCGGGCCTGCACCGCTATTTCCGTCCCTTCCTGATCGACCAGGAGCTCGCCTCGTCCGAAGGCCTGATGGACCTGATCGACCGCTATGCCTGCGAGGCGATCCGGCCACCGCCACCGGGCCAGCCGCTGCCGGCGGACTGGTGGCTGCCCCTGGCCGACATCAGCGACCACGTGCTCGGCATCGACTTCCCCGGCTTCCCGGCCGGCGGCGCCATCGACCTGCTGGCCGCGGGTCGCCAGTGCGAGACCTATGCCGTGAAGGTGAGCGCCTTCAACTGGCAGAACTTCTTCGACCGGCTGGGTGGCGGCGGCTTCCTCGATGCCGTTCGCCAGCGCGTCAAGGCCGAGTACGACTACGTGCTCATCGACAGCCGCACCGGCGTCAGCGACACCGCCGGGATCTGCACCGCGCAGATGCCCGACACCCTTGTCGTCTGCTTCACCTACAACAACCAGAGCATCCAGGGTGCTGCCGCCGTGGCGGCTTCAGCGCAGCGGCTGCAGGCCGACGTGGCCCTGAGCCGTCGCCGCGCCGCGCAGGCCAGCGACGGCGGGCTGACTGACAGCCCGCAGCCGCTGCGCATCTACCCCGTGCCGATGCGTGTGGACGCTGGCGAGAGCGACCGCCTGGCGCTGCGCCAGGCCTATGCGCGCGAGGCCTTCGCACCGCTGCTGGGCACCGGCACGATCAGCGACCTGCCGGCCTACTGGGCGGCCGTCGAGGTGCCTAACCGCGTGTTCTATGCCTACGAGGAAGTGCTGGCGCCCTTCAAGGACGACGCCCACGACCCGAAGACGGTGCTGTCGGCCTTCGTGCGGCTGGCGCGCGAAATCACCGGCGGTGAAGTCACCGACTACCGTTTGCCGATCGACCCCGGCCTGCGCCAGCACCTGCTGCAAGCCTATGCCCAGACACCGCAGTCGGCCACCACCGTGGCCAGCCAGGCAGCCAGCAACCGCGAGACCGAAGACGAGGCGCTGACACGCCACATCGAGACCCAGCTGCTGGCGCTCAGCGAAGCCGACCGCGCGAGTGCGCGCTCGGTGCTGGGCCGCCTGGTGCGGATCGGCCGCGACGACGAAGGCGGCGGTGTGTTCGTGATCCGCGTGGCGCTGTCGGAGATCGACGCCGACCAGCGCCCGATGGTGGCCACGCTGGAAAGGAGCGGCCTGCTCACGGTCACCACCGAAATGCGTCCTGGCCAGACGAAATCGCTAGGGGCGGAGCAGATCCTGGCGCCCGCGCACGATCGCATGTTCAGTCTGTCGCCCACCTTGCAGGCCTGGCTGGCCGAAGACCGCGAGTTCCTGCTCTGGCGCCAGCAGTTGCGTGCCTACCGCAGCGACTGGGACCGCAGCGGCGACCCCAGCGCCCTGCTGGCAGGCAGCCCGCTGGCCGAAGCACGGCTTTGGCAGCGCAGGCGGGGCGCCGACCTGAACACGCTGGAGCGCCAGTTTCTCGAGGCCTCGGTCAGCGCGGCGCAGGCACCCGCGCACCCCTTCCCACCCGTGCTCGCACCCGCACCCGAAACAGCGTCAGCAGCCATGGTTTCGGCCCCGCCTGCGGCCGCGCCATCGAGCATGCCCCCAGCCATGCCGTCGGCTGGCCCGCCCGCCGCAGCAAGCCCTTGGCCTGGGCGACTGGCCGCTGTGCTGGCTGACGGCGCGGTGCTGCTGGTGCCGGCCTGGCTCATGAACTCGCGCAAGGAAGACGGCAGGCCCGCGGCCGTGCCGGCGGCAGCACCTTCAGCCAGGCAGCCCATGCAAGCCTCCGGCTCGCCGGTGCCCACAGCAGCAGCGGCAGACGCGCTCTACGAACAGGGCCGTCTGGCCGAGGCCGAGACGGCCTACCGGTCGCTGCTGCTGCTGGAGCCCGAGAGCCAGCACGCCCTGCTGCAGCTGGGCCGCATCGCCGACCGCAATGGCGACTTCTCGAGCTCGGCCGCGCTCTACCAGCGCGCGATCGCCCAGCGTCCCGGCGAGGTGCAGCCGCTGATCGAACGCGCCGCCAGCCTGATGTCGCAGCGCCGCTTCACCGAAGCCCTGGTCGACCTTGACGCTGCCATAGCGCTGGACGCGAACAGCGCACTGGCCCACTTCAACCGCGGCGCCGCGAACGAGAACCTGAACCGGCAGCGCCAGGCCATCGCCGACTACGGCGCTGCGATCGACCTCGACCGGGGCATGGTGCAGGCCTATCTGCGCCGCGCGGCACTGACCGAGACATCGAACCCGGCTGCGGCGCGTGCCGACTACCAGAGCGTGCTGCGCCTCGCCGCTTCTGCCACCGCGTTGCAGACGGCCCAGGAACGCCTGCAAGCGCTGGGTGGCAAGTCGTCGAAGCCGGCAGCGGTCAACCCGGGCGAGCAGCGCGTGTTCGTCCAGTACAGCGAAGCCGCTGACCGGGCTGCCGTAGAAGCCCTGCGCAAGGCGCTGGCCGCTGCGCTCGCGCCGGTCAGCGTGCCTGGCATCGACAAGGTCTCGCTGCGCAGCGACGGCGAAGTGCGCTACTTCTTCGCCGAAGACCGCGAACTCGCGCTGCGGGTGGCCCAGGCCACCGAACTGCAGCTGGCCCGGACCGGCATGGCGCGCCAGCTGAAGCCCACCTTCCGCGATGCCGCTGCCTTCCCGAACGCGGCACGCGGGTCGGTGGAACTGTGGCTGCCGGCCTTGTCTCTGGTGGCACCCCAACGCGGCGGCGAAGCAGTGAAGAAGTAGCGCGGCTACAAATGCACCGGCTCGATCGTGCGGTTGATCCGGCTCTTTTCCGCGGCGTAGGCGATGAGGTGGCTCTCCACCGACATTTCCACCGGTGAGCTCAGCAGCGCCGGGTTCTGCTGGCCCACGGCCTGCACCCAGTCCTTGACCATGCGGTGATCGCCGCCGCCATGGGCGTCGGTCTTCATGCTCCAGCTCTTGCGCTTGCCGCCCTTGAAGCTGGTCAGCGTGAAGCTCTCCATGTCGCCGACGATGTCGCCCATGCTGCCCATGATGCGTGTGCGCCGGCCTTCGTAGCTGACGAAGGCTTCCATGCTGAAGCCGGCCGTCACGCCGTTCTTGAACAGGATGTTGGCGGTGATGTGGTCGGGCTGGTCGTTGTCCATGCGGTAGACGCAGCGGCCGTAGTCGGTGGTGTTCAGGCCCTGCATGATGAGCGGGCCCCAGGTCTTCTCGTCCTCCGGCAAGTCGAACACGTACAGGCGCTTGCGGTCGCGGTAATAGATCTGCAGTGCCGAGTAGGGGCACTCGCGCTCGACCTGGCAGCCGTCGGTGCAGCGTTCGGTGCTGCCCTCAGGCGCATTCGCGCTCTTGAACCACTTCAGGTTGCCGAAGCAGTGCACTTCCGAAGCCTCGTCGCCCACCAGCCAGCGGATGACGTCGGTGTCGTGGCAGCTCTTGGCCAGGATGATGGGCGTGGCCTTTTCGCTGTTGCGCCAGTTGCCGCGCACATAGCTGTGGCTCATGTGGGTGTGCTCGATCGGCTCCATGTGCTGGATGCTGACGATCTGGCCGACCATGCCGGCGTCCAGCAACGCCTTCAGCTCGCGGAAGTAGGGCGTGTAGCGCAGTACATGGCAGACGCCGACGATGCGACCGCTGGCCTTCGCCGCAGCCAGGATCTGCCGGCATTCGGCCTCGGTCGGCGCGATCGGCTTTTCCAGCAGCACGTCGTAGCCGGCCTGCAGCGCGCGCAGGCAGGGCGCGGTGTGCACGCGGTCGGGCGTGGCGATGATCACGGCGTCGGCCCACTTCGGAATGGCGCCGTCGGGGCCGTCGAACACGCCCTTCCAGTCGGTGAGGCAGCGCTCGGGCGGGATGCCATGGGTCGCGGCCGTGCGATTGCGCCTTGCCGGGTTGGGGTCGGCCACGCCGACCAGGCGCATCTCGCGCGGGCTCTTCTTCGCGAAGTCGGCATAGATGCTGCCGCGGTGGCCGGCGCCGATCAGCACCACGCGCACCGGCTGCTCCAGTTCGCGGTGCAGCGGGTGCGTGTACAGGTCTTGCTGCAGGCCGAGCATGCGCGCGGCCTCGTCCCAGCTGTAGACGATGCTGTTCTTCAGCGTGCTCAATGTACGCAGCAGGCTGCGGGCGGAAATGAACTGGCGCAGGGACATGGTGGGGCTCGACCTCGTGGTGCGTTGAATTCAGCGGGTACCCAGTGCCAGCGCAGCGGCGGTCATCACCGCGCTGGCGGCCAACAGGGCGTGGAAGGTGCGGCGCTGGGCCGCCCAGCCGGCGCGCAGCGCGGCCAGGGTCAGCGTGGTGCCTTGCAGCTGTTCGTGGCGCGGCGGCGCCAGCAGGCGGCTAACGATGCAGGTGACGAACACGGCCGCCAGCAGCCCGCTCAGGTTCCACCACATCCAGAACAGTTGCGGCCCCAGCCCCCAGGCAAGCACGGCATTCAGCCCGAGCCCGGCCACCACGCCCGCCAGCACACCCGGCCCGCGCGCCCGCCGGTCCAGGATGCCGCAGCCAAAGGCCGCGAGCAGCGGGCCATAGAACAGCGCACCGATGCGGTTGATGCCTTCCACGACGCTGCTCGCCAGGTCGCCCACCAGCAGCCCGAAGCCGACGATGAGCACACCCCAGCCGGCCGTCACCAGGCGCGAGGCCAGCAGCCGCCTGGAGGCCGGCGCCTGCGCGCCCAGCCGCGGCTCGACGAAGTCGCGCAGCGTCGCCGCCGACAGGCTGTTGAGCAGCGAATCCAGGCTGGACATCGCCGCGGCGAGGATGGCCGCCACCAGCAGCCCGCGCACGCCCGCGGGCAGGTAGAGCTCGATGAAGCGCGGCACCAGGTAGTCCAGCCGCCCGGCCGGCACGGCCGCGCGCAAGGCCTCGCTGCCGGCGTACACCGCACCGATGGCCAGGCCCAGGCCGCAGTACAGCAGCGTCAGCGGGAACCGCGCCAGGCCGTTCATCCACAGCGCCTGCTGTGCCGCCGGCACGTTGCGCGCGGCCAGGCTGCGCTGGGCCTGGCCCTGGTCGACCCCGTAGTACGCCACGTACAGCACCAGCCCGCCGACCACGAAGCCCCAGACCGGCGCCCGTGCGCCGTCGCCCAGGCCATGGGCGAGCTCGACCGCGGCCAGGCGTTCCGGCGCCAGGCTGGCGAGGATGGCCGCGCCACCACCGGCGATCTGCCAGGCGTAGACGCCGCAGACGACGATGCCGAGCAACAGCACGGCCATCTGCATCACGTCGGTCCAGACCACGGCGCGCATGCCGCCCATCGTGTCGTAGAGCACCGTCATGCCGCCCACGCCGACGATGCACCAGGCCAGCGGCAGCCCGGTGCAGACCTGCACCACCACCGCCGCGGCATACACCGCCACCCCCGCTGCCAGGCCGCGCGACAGCTGGAACACCGCGCTCAGCAGCAGCCGGGTCGGCCGGTCGAAGCGCCGTTCCAGGTATTCGTAGACGCTGACCAGTTCCAGCCCGCGCAGCACCGGCACGAAGACGAGCATGACGACGATCATCGCCAGCGGCAGCACCAGTTCGTACTGCAGCCAGGTCAGGCCGCCGCCAGGCACCAGGGCCACGTAGGCCGGAATGCCGAGAAAGGAATTGGCCGAGGACTGCGTGGCCAGGATCGACAGGGCCAGCGCCCAGGCCGGGAGGTCGCGGCCGCCGACGTAGTAGTCCTCGGGGCTGCCCTGGCGCCGCGCCAGCCAGGCGCTCAGGCCCAAGGTGGCCGCCAGGTAGACGGTGATGACGGCCCAGTCGGCGGCCGTCATCGGTCAGCGTCGGTGCTCATGCACTGGGTGCATCCTGCAGCGCTTCGGTCGGGGTTTCCACATTCGCCAGCGCCGCCGAAATGCGCGCCAGCGGCACCAGCGGCAGCAATTCCTCGAAGTGCCCAATGACGCGCAGGCCCGGTACCTCGGCCAGCTGCGGCGACTTCGGGTCGATCGCGAAGGCGTGGTCGGCCGCACGCAGCAGGCCCAGGTCGTTCAGATTGTCACCCACCGCCCAGCAGCTGATGAGTGGCGAGCCGGCGGTGTCGGCCTTGAAGCGCGCCAGCACATGGCTCTTGCAGATGGCCGGGCCCTGGCCCGGCACCAGCGGCATGAAGGCGGCGTTGACACGAACCTGGCCGGTGCAGACGTCGCCGTCGAAGTGCAGCGTATGGGCCAGTGCAAAGTCGGCGAAGACACGGCGACGCACGATGTCGGCGGCGACGAAATAGCTGTCGCTGAGCACGCCCACCATGAAGCCGGCGCGGCGCATGCGGTTGATGAACTCGATGACCCCGGGCCGGATGGGCGCGGCCCGCGCCACGCGTTCGAACTGCTGCTTGTGGACGAAGCGGAAGAGGCTGGCGATGCTTTCGCTGCGCGCCGCCGCGTCATCGGTGGGGCTGTCCAGCAGCGCGGCCAGCGCCTGTTCCTGGCCGGTGGCGCGAGCCATTTCGACGGCAAAGCGCTGGGTCGTGAGGGTGCCGTCCATGTCCAGAAGCAGAAGGCGCTGGCGGCCGCGGCGGCGGGTGAGGATGAAGTCGAGTTCGGCCGTGGCCTGGCGCTGGCTCTCGTACATCGCCACGATCTGGTCGACGTTCAGCCGGCCGGCGGCACGGGCGCGCGAATAAAGCACGCGGGCCACCTCGTTGGCCATCAGCGTCAGGTCCAGCAGCGGCTGGCTGTCGTGCTCGAGCGAGCCGATGTCGACTTCGACGACGCGCGCGCCGGCGCGATGGGCGTCGACGAGCAGGCCGATGTCGACACCGTAGCCGTCCTCGAACGGCAGCTGCAGCAACAGCGCTCGACGCGCCGCGACGATGCCGCCCAGCGGCTGGCCGAGGTGCGCCAGCTCCGGGAAGAAGACCTTGAGCATCGGCTTGGCCGTGAGCTCGGTGACGCGTCCGCCGCCACGGCCGAAGCGGGCCTTGACGAAGTCGGCCTGGCCCTCGCGCAGCGGGCGGCACAGGTCGCTGATGATGCCGGGACGCAGGCCGGCCAGGTCGCCGTCCAGGTAGGCCACCAGGTCATGGCTGGCGGCCAGCGCGCCGTCGTGCATCGAGGCGCCCTTGCCCAGCATGGTGCTGGTGATGACGCGCGCACCGGCACCGCGGGCCAAGGCTGCGGTGTCGTCGATGGAACTGTCGTCGATGACGATGACCTCGGCGGTGGCCGGATCGGCCAGCGCATAGGCCACGACACTGGCAATGCGCCGGGCCTCGTTCAGCGCGGGGATGACGACGCTGACGCAGGCGCCGGGCCGGGCGGCGGTTCCGGCTCGGTTTCGGTGAGCTTCGGGCATGGCTCGGTCTCCTCCTTCGGGGAAGGTGGGAGCACGAGCAGGGCAGCGAGTTCCCCATACATCGGCCGCGAGATCAGCCGGGCCACGCCGCTGGCCAGCAGCGCGCAGGCCATCAGGCTCAGCACCATGGCCTGGCCTGCGACCATTTCCATGACGATGATGAACGCAGTGATCGGGCCCTGGGTGGTGGCCGACAGGAAACCCACCATCCCCAGCGCGATCAGGGGAATGGCCATCTCCTGGTTCAGGCCGGTGAGGCGGGCGATGTCGCTGCCGATGCCCGCACCGATCGACAGCGATGGCGCGAAGACGCCGGCAGGCACACCCGTCCACGCCGACAGCCAGGTGGCGCAGAACTTCAGTAGTGTGTAGATGCCGGGCAGCAGGCCGGCTTCGCCGCCGGTGGTGGCCGTGCCTTCGAGCAGGGCGCGCGTGGGCGCGTAGCCGGCACCGGCCGTGGCGCCGCTGGTGACCAGGCCGATCACGGCCACGCCCAGCGCGCAGCCGGCGGCAAAGCGCAGCGGGTAGGTGCGGCGCCAATGGCTGAAGACGTCGGGTGTACCGCGCACCGAAGCCACGATCAGGCGCGTGAACAGGCCACCTGCCAGCCCGGCCACCAGCGCCACCAGCAGGCCCGGGCCGAGCAACGACCAGTCCAGCGCCGGCACACGCAGCTGGCCGAAATAGGTGAGGTTGCCGAACACCGACACGGCGACCAGGCCGGCGATGACGATGCTGACGATGATCAATGCGCTGTGCGACATGCTGCGCCGCCGCGACAGCTGCTCCAGCGCGAAGATGATGCCGCCCAGCGGCGTGTTGAAGGCTGCGGCGATGCCGGCGGCTGCACCGGCGACCATGAGGTCGTGCGCGTCGATGCCCGAGGCTGGCGACAGCCATCGCCGCGCATGCACCATCACCCCGGCACCCACCTGGACCGTGGGGCCTTCACGGCCGATCGACAGGCCGGCCAGCAAGCCGCCCGAGACCAGGCCGATCTTGCTGAGTGCCACGCGCAGCGACACCAGCCATTGCTGCTGCGCAGGTGGCAGGTCGTCGTCGAGCGCGCGCACCACCTGCGGGATGCCCGAGCCCAGGGCCGCGGGCACGTAGCGGCGGGTGATCCAGAGCACGGCCACCGTCAGCAGCGGTGTCCACAACAGCATGGCGTAGGGTGTCCAGGCGTTGGTGCCGCGCAGCAGTTCGAAGGCATGCGTGGCCAGTTCCGACAGCAGCGTGAAGCACACCACCACCAGCCCGGTCAGCACCGCATAGCCCAGCACCACGGCACGGTCGATCCAGGCGCGGCTGGCGGACAGTTCGTCGCGCAGGTTGCGCCAGAAGTCGGGCTCCATGTCTCTCACCGGGGCGACCTTAGCAGCCCCGGTGCCGGCCCCGGCGCGGCCCCGGCGCGGCCGGGGTCAGGGCTCAGACCCGCCACGCACGCAGCCGCTCCAGGTCGAGCACACGCACGCCACCGTATTCCACGCGGATGGCGCCCGCTGCCTGCAGGGCGGTCAGCGCCTCGTTCACGCGCTGTCGGCTCAGGCCGACGAGATACCCCAGTTCCTGCTGGGTGATGCGCAGCACCTCGCCCACCCCCGGGTACAGCACGGGGTGGAACAGCGCTGCGAGGCTGCGTGCGACGCGGGCGTCGGGCTGGGTCAACCGGTCGATTTCGCGCGCGGCAATGAACTGGCCCAGGCGTTCGTTCAGCTGGTTCATCACGAAACGGTTGAAGCCGATGCTGCGGTCCAGCAGCCAGTGGAAGGTGGCCGCCGGGATGCCGGCCACCACGCTCTTGCGCAGGGCCTGGATGTTGTAGCGGTAGCTCTCGCCCTTGAGCACCGTGCCTTCGCCGAACCAGCCGCCAGGGGGCACGCCGGTGAAAGTGATGGGAATGCCGCCGCTCGCGCCGGCGCTGTCGTTGCTCATCTTCAGCAGGCCGTCGATGACGCCGAACCAGTAGGTCACGGGCTTGCCGACACGGCAGACCAGTTCGCCCGGGGCGACGTCGACGACGCGGAGGTCGGCCACCACGCGCGTGCGCTCGGGCTCGGCCAGGCGGGTGAGCCAGGGGATCAGGTCGAGGTCGGCACGGTCAGCGTCGCGCGCCCGCGACGTGCGCACGGCCTGCGCGCGGGCGGCGGTGGGGAAAGTGGTCGAGGGCATCGGACTTTGCGGCGAACTTTGAGGCGAATCTTGAGGCGAACCTTGAGGGAAAGGCCTGACAGTACGAACCCGAGGATTGTCGTCAGAACGACAACCAGACGTCAAAGTCCTGCTCAGAATGGTGGGCAGCAGCGCAACACCGCGCAGCAGGAGACCCCGACCGTGCCGACGACGTTTCCCCGTCTGATGCTCGACCACGCACAAGCCAGGCCGCAGGCCGCTGCCTTGCGCGAGAAGGTGTACGGCATCTGGCAGACCACCACCTGGGCCGAACTGGCGGCGATGGTGCGGCGCCTGGCTGCCGGGCTGGCGCAGGCGGGGATCCAGCGTGACGACCACATCGTCATCGTCGGCGAGAACCGGCCGCGCCTGTATGCCACGATGCTGGCCGCGCAAGCCCTGGGCGCCGTGCCGGTACCGCTGTACCAGGACGCGGCGGCCACCGAATACACCTTCCCCATCAACAACGCCGACGTCGCCTATGCCGTCGTCGAAGACCAGGAGCAGGTCGACAAGCTGCTGGAACTGCGCGAGGCCTGCCCGGGCCTGAAGCGCATCTGGTTCGACGACCCGCGCGGGCTGCGTCATTACGGCGAAGCCGGGCTGGACAGCGTCGACGCGCTGCTGCTGGCCGGCGACGCGCATCTGGCAGCCCAGCCGAAGCTGTTCGACGAGGCCGTGGCCGCCGGCAAGCCCGACGACGTGGCCGCGATGTTCTTCACCAGCGGCACCACCGGCAACCCCAAGGGTGTGGTCCACACCCACCACACCCTGCTCGACCGCGCCCAGGCCGGCCAGCGCTTCGACAAGCTGACGAACGCCGAGGAAGTGCTGGCCTACATGCCGCTGGCCTGGATCGGCCAGAACATCTTCAGCTATGCGCAGTGGCTGGCCTGCGGCTACGTGGTGAACTGCCCCGAGAGCAGCGCCACGGTGATGATCGACCTGAAGGAGATCGGGCCCACCTACTACTTCGCGCCGCCGCGCGTGTTCGAGGGGCTGCTGACCAGCGTGATGATCCGCATGGAAGACGCCGGCCGCATCAAGCGCTGGATGTTCCAGCGCTTCATGGAAGTGGCGCGCCGCGTCGGCCCCGCCATCATGGACGGCAAGGCCGTGTCCCTGAGCGACCGCATCGCCTACGCGCTGGGCAACGCGCTCGTCTACGGCCCCTTGCGCAATACCCTGGGCTTCAGCCGGGTGCGTGTGGCCTACACCGCCGGGGAAGCCATCGGGCCCGACCTGTTCACCTTCTACCGCAGCATCGGCATCAACCTGAAGCAGCTGTACGGCTCGACCGAAACCGCGGTGTTCGTGTGCCTTCAGCCCGACCATGAAGTGAAGGCCGACACCGTCGGCGTGCCCATCGACGGCGTCGAGATCCGCGTGGCCGACAACGGCGAGATCATGGTGAAGAGCCCGGGCCTGCTGAAGGCCTACTACAGGAACCCCACGGCCACGGCCGAGGTGCTGACCGCCGACGGCTGGTACCACACCGGCGACGCCGGCTTCCTGGACGCGGGCGGGCACCTGAAGATCATCGACCGCGCCAAGGACGTGGGCAAGCTGCAGGGCGGCCCCAACAGCGGGGCGATGTTCGCTCCCAAGTACGTCGAGAACAAGCTCAAGTTCTTCCCGTTCATCAAGGAAGCCGTGGCTTTCGGCAACCAGCGCGAGAAGGTCTGCGCCTTCATCAACATCGACTTCGAGGCCGTGGGCAACTGGGCCGAACGTCGCAACCTGCCCTATGCCGGTTACACCGACCTGGCGGCCAAGCCCGAGGTGCTGGAACTGGTGCGTGACTGCGTCGAAAAGGTCAATGCCGACCTGGCAGCAGACGCCATGCTGGCCGGCAGCCAGATCAGCCGCTTCCTGGTCCTGCACAAGGAACTGGACGCCGACGACGGCGAACTGACGCGCACGCGCAAGGTGCGCCGCGGCAGCATCGCCGACAAGTACCAGGTGCTGGTCGACGCGCTCTACGGCGGCCTTCAGGAACAGTTCATCGAGACCGCGGTGAAGTTCGAGGACGGCCGCAGCGGCAGCGTCAGCGCCACGCTGAAGATCGTCGATGCCAAGCTGTTTCCGAGCGTGAAGGTGGCGGCATGAGCGCAGAAAACCCCGGCCGCAAGATCGGCGGCATCCTGCTCGAGGTGAAGCACATCAGCCTGCGCTTCGGCGGCGTGAAGGCGCTCACCGACATCAGCTTCGACGTGCGCGAACACGAGGTGCGGGCCATCATCGGCCCGAACGGCGCGGGCAAGAGCAGCATGCTGAACTGCATCAACGGTGTCTACACGCCGCAGGAAGGGCAGATCAGCTTTCGCGGCCAGACCTTCAGCCACATGAACAGCCGCCAGGTGGCCGAGATGGGCGTGGCACGCACCTTCCAGAACCTGGCACTGTTCAAGGGCATGAGCGTGCTCGACAACATCATGACCGGGCGCAACCTGCGCATGAAGACCAACCTCTTCCAGCAGGCCATCCGCTGGGGTGCGGCCGAGCGCGAGGAAAGCGAACATCGCGAATTCGTCGAGAAGATCATTGATTTCCTCGAGATCCAGGCCTACCGCAAGACACCCGTGGGCCGCCTGCCCTACGGCCTGCAGAAGCGCGTGGACCTGGGCCGCGCGCTGGCGATGGAACCGCAGTTGCTGCTGCTCGACGAACCCATGGCCGGCATGAACGTCGAGGAGAAGCAGGACATGAGCCGCTTCATCCTGGACGTGAACGACGAATACGGCACCACCATCGTGCTGATCGAACACGACATGGGCGTGGTCATGGACATCAGCGACCGCGTCGTGGTGCTGGACTACGGCAAGAAGATCGGTGACGGCACGCCCGCGGAAGTGCGGGCGAATCCTGAAGTCATCAGTGCCTATCTCGGCACGTCTCACTGACGGCACCAGGGAACCAGCATGGCATTCTTCATCGAAGCATTGATCGGCGGGCTGATGGCCGGCATGCTGTATTCGCTGATCGCGCTCGGCTTCGTGCTCATCTTCAAGGCCAGCGGCGTCTTCAACTTCGCGCAAGGCGCGATGGTGCTGTTCGCGGCCCTGGCCATGGCACGCTTCTCGGAATGGTTCCCGGCGCTGCTGGGCTTCGACAACAAGGTGCTTGCCAATGTCCTGGCCTTTGCCGCGGCGATGGTGCTGATGGTGGCGGTGGCCTGGGTCATCGAACGCTGGGTGCTGGGCAAGCTGGTGAACCAGGAAGGCATCACCCTGCTGATGGCCACGCTGGGCATCGCCTATTTCCTGGACGGCTTCGGGCAGACGCTGTTCGGCAGCGAGATCTACAAGATCGACATCGGCCTGCCGAAGGACCCGATGTTCCTGTTCGAAAGCACCTTCCAGGGCGGCATCCTCGTCAGCAAGGAAGACCTCTACGCCGCCGGCATTGCCGCGGCCCTGGTCATCGGGCTGAGCCTGTTCTTCCAGTACACGAGCACCGGGCGCGCGCTGCGTGCCGTGGCCGACGACCACCAGGCGGCGCAGAGCATCGGCATCCCGCTGTCGCGCATCTGGGTCATCGTGTGGTCCGTCGCCGGCTTCGTGGCGCTGGTCGCCGGCATGATCTGGGGCAGCAAGCTCGGCGTGCAGTTCTCGCTGTCGCTGGTGGCGCTGAAGGCGCTGCCGGTCGTCATCCTCGGCGGGCTGACGAGTGTGCCCGGTGCCATCGTCGGGGGACTGATCATCGGCGTCGGCGAGAAGCTGTCCGAGGTCTATGCCGGCCCGATGCTGGGTGGAGGCATCGAGATCTGGTTCGGCTACGTGCTGGTGCTGTTCGTCCTGCTGGTACGGCCGCAGGGCTTGTTCGGCGAAAAGATCATCGACAGAGTATGAAGCCCCCAAGCTCGCTTGCGCTCGCTACCCCCCAAGGGGGCCGTCCGCCTACGGCCCGGCAGAGCCGGTTCCGTGGCGGGAAGCTTGGATCATGCGCGGCGCGCCGGGAGAACTGAGTTGCTGTACAGAGAAAACGGCCAGTTCAAGACCAGCTATGCCGCCGACCAGCAGGTCTTCGCCATCCGGCAAGACCGCATCGGCATCTGGCTGCTGCTGGCCTTTGCCGTCATCGGCGTGCCTTTGATGGCCGACGAATACGCCTTCCGCGCCATCCTCATTCCGTTCCTGATCCTGGCGCTCGCAGCCCTGGGCCTGAACATCCTGGTGGGCTACTGCGGCCAGGTGTCGCTGGGCACGGGCGCCTTCATGGCGGTGGGTGCCTATGCCACCTACAACTTCATGGTGCGCATCGACGGCATGCCCTTGCTGCCCGCCATCCTGCTGGGCGGCCTGTGCGCCACCGTGGTGGGCGTGCTCTTCGGCATTCCCAGCCTGCGCATCAAGGGCCTGTACCTGGCCGTGGCGACGCTGGCCGCGCAGTTCTTCGTCGACTGGGCCTTCCTGCGCATTTCCTGGTTCACCAACAACTCGTCCTCGGGCTCGGTGTCGGTGAGCAGCCTGAACCTGTTCGGCATCGCCATCGACACGCCGCACGAGAAGTACCTGTTCTGCCTGGGCATCCTCGTCGTCTTCGCCTGGATGGCCAAGAACCTGGTGCGCAGCCACATCGGCCGCGAATGGATGGCCATCCGCGACATGGACGTGGCCGCCGCCGTCATCGGCATCCGCCCGGTCTACGCCAAGCTCACGGCCTTTGCCGTCAGCAGCTTCTTCGTGGGCGTGGCAGGCGCGCTCTGGGGCTTCGTGCACCTGGGCAGCTGGGAGCCGGCCGCCTTCAGCATCGACCGCAGCTTCCAGCTGCTGTTCATGATCATCATCGGCGGCCTGGGCAGCGTGATGGGCAGCTTCTTCGGCGCGGCCTTCATCGTCGTTCTGCCGATCTTCCTGAACCAGTTCCTGCCCGCCCTGGGCAACCTGGTCGGCGTCACCATCAGCACCGCGGGCGTGGCCCATGCCGAACTGATGATCTTCGGCGCGCTGATCGTCTTCTTCCTGATCGTCGAACCGCACGGCCTGGCACGACTCTGGTCGACCGCCAAGGAAAAGATGCGGCTGTGGCCCTTCCCGCATTGAACCCATTCCCGACACCCCTGGAGACAAACAACATGCGACTCAAGACTCTCGCCCTGGCTGCCGTCGTGGCTGCCACGGCCGGCACCCTGGCACCCGCTGCATTCGCGCAGGACAAGGTCCAGTTCTTCCCGAGCCTGACCGGCCGCACCGGTCCGGTGGCACCGAACGCCACGCCGTTTGCCAACGGCTATGCCGACTACATGAAGCTGGTCAACATCCGCGGCGGCATCAACGGCGTGAAGACGCTGGTCGAGGAATGCGAGACCGCCTACGCCACCGACCGCGGCGTCGAATGCTACGAACGCCTGAAGGGCAAACACGGCGGCGCCACGGTGTTCCAGCCGCTGTCCACCGGCATCACCTTCGCGCTGACCGAGAAGATCCCGGCCGACAAGATCCCGATGATCACCTCGGGCTATGGTCGCAGCGACAGCCAGGACGGCAGCGTCTTCAAGTGGAACTTCCCGCTCATCGGTCACTACTGGGTGGCCGGCGACACGGTGCTGCAGCACATCGCCAAGACGCAGGGTGGGTGGGACAAGCTCAAGGGCAAGAAGATCGCCGTGGTGTACCACGACAGCCCGTTCGGCAAGGAGTTGCTGCCGATCATCCAGGAACGCCAGAAGATGCACGGCTTCGAAATCCAGCTGCTGCCGGTGCCGGCGCCGGGCGTCGAGCAGAAGGCCATCTGGCTGCAGGTGCGCCAGCAGCGGCCCGACTTCGTGGTGATGCAGACCTGGGGCGTGATGACGGCCACCGCCATCAAGGAAGCCGTGGCCACCGGCTACCCGCGCGAGAAGATGTTCGGCACCTGGTGGAGCGGTGCCGAGCCCGACCTGCGCGACATCGGCGCCGCCGCCAAGGGCTACAGCGCGGTGATGATGCAGCACGGTGCCGAGCCCGAGGCGGCGGTGGTCAAGGAGATCCTCGACAAGGTGCACGCCAAGGGCCAGGGCACCGGGCCGAAGGACGAAGTCGGCCAGGTGTTGTACATGCGCGGCGTGGTCGGTGCGATGCTGGCCGTGGAAGGCGTGCGCGCGGCACAGGAGCGCTTCGGCAAGAGCAAGGTGATGACGGGCGACCAGGCCCGCTGGGGCTACGAGAACCTGAACCTGACGCAGGCCAAGCTCGACGCGCTGGGCTTCAAGGGCGTGATGCGCCCGGTGTCGACCAGCTGCTTCGACCACATGGGTTCAGCCTGGGCGCGTGTGCACACCTGGGACGGCGCCAAGTTCACCTGGGCTTCCGACTGGCTGCAGGCCGACGAGCAGATCATCAAGCCAATGGTCAGGAGCTCGGCCGAGAAGTACGCCGGCGAAAAGAAGCTGACGAAGCGCGATCCCAAGGACTGCCAGTCATGACCCACCCCCGAAGCGGCTTCGCCGCTTCCCCCTCAAGGGGGCGACGCCAGCGGCCCGGCAGAGCCGGTTCCGCGGCGTCCGCTTGAGGTGTCGGGCCTCGGCTTCGCCGCGGGTCCTCCGAGCATTCTGGAGACCTTGTGAGCAACATCCTCCTCAACGTCAACGGCATCGAGGTCATCTACAACCACGTGATCCTGGTGCTGAAGGGCGTCAGCCTGCAGGTGCCCGAAGGCGGCGTGGTGGCCCTGCTCGGCGGCAACGGCGCCGGCAAGACCACCACGCTGCGAGCTGTCAGCAACCTGCTGGCGGGCGAGCGCGGCGAGGTCACCAAGGGCAGCATCGAACTGCGCGGTGAACGCATCGAAAAGCTGAGCACCAGCGAGATGGTCAACCGCGGCGTGATCCAGGTCATGGAAGGTCGGCATTGCTTTGCGCACCTGAGCATCGAGGACAACCTGATGACCGGCGCCTACACCCGCAAGGACGGGAAAGCCGCTGTCGCAGCGACGCTGGAGAAGGTCTACAACTACTTTCCGCGCCTGAAGACACGCCGCACTTCGCAGGCCGCCTACACCAGCGGCGGCGAGCAGCAGATGTGCGCCATCGGCCGGGCGCTGATGGCCAACCCGAAGATGGTGCTGCTCGACGAGCCCAGCATGGGCCTGGCGCCGCAGATCGTCGAAGAGGTGTTCGAGATCGTGAAAGACCTGAACCAGCGCGAAGGCGTCACCTTCCTGCTGGCCGAGCAGAACACCAACATGGCGCTGCGTTATGCCGACCACGGCTACATCCTGGAAAGCGGGCGTGTCGTGATGGAAGGTGCCGCGAAGGACCTGCGCGAGAACGAGGACGTCAAGGAGTTCTACCTGGGCGTGGGCGGCGGCGACCGCAAGAGCTTCAAGGACGTGAAAAGCTACAAGCGCCGCAAGCGCTGGCTGTCATGAGCGGCGACACCGGCGACAAGGACAGCGAGGGCTTCGGCTTCGCACCACCGCCCTTCAAGCCCGACGCCGCGCTGCAGCGTGTGCAGCGCGAACTGCGCGCGCTGGGCCTGGTCGAGCGCGCCGGCACCTTCGAGCGGCGGGGCATCGCGATGGCCCGCGTCGCCGTCGACGGCGCGGCCTTGAAGGCCCAGGTGGTGAAGAAACCCAGTCGCAACAGCCCCGTCTGGCAGGCCCAGGCGCTGGCCAGCGACGGCGCCGTCAGCCGCTTCTGCAGCGACCTGAAGAAACAACTCGCCGCCTGGAGCGACAGCGATGACTGAGTTCTACGATGCGCTGGAAACGCGCGACCCGGCCGTGCGTGAAGCCGCACTGCTGGCGGCATTGCCGGCGCAGGTGCGGGCCGCACAAGGCGTGCCCGGTTTTGCCGCAGCCCTGGCGGGTGTCGACGCCACCGGCGTCTGCACGCGCGGCGCGCTGCAGCGCCTGCCGGTACTGCGCAAGCCCGAACTGCTGGAACGCCAGAAGGCCCTGCGCGCCGACCCGGCCAGCCGCGACCCCTTCGGTGGCTTCTCGGCCATCGGCTGGCGGGCCCTGGGTGGCTTGCGGCCGGCCCGGCGCGTTTTCCAGTCGCCCGGCCCGATCTACGAACCCGAGGGCACTGCCGCCGACTACTGGCGCGTCGCCCGTGCCCTCTTCGCCGCCGGCCTGCGCAGTGGCGACCTGGTGCACAGCAGCTTCAGCTACCACCTGACCCCGGCCGGCTCGATGATGGAAACCGGCGCCCATGCGCTGGGCTGCACGGTGTTTGCCGGCGGCGTGGGCAATACCGAACTGCAGCTGCAGGCGATGCAGGACCTGCGCCCCGACGCCTATGTCGGCACGCCCAGCTTCCTGCGCATCGTGATGGAGAAAGCCGCAGCCGAAGGCGTTGCGCTGCCGACACTGAAGAAAGCCCTGGTCACCGGCGAGGCCTTCCCGCCGTCGCTGCGCGACTGGCTGGCCGAGCGTGGCGTGCACGCCTACCAAGCCTACGCCACGGCCGACGTGGGGATGATCGCGTTCGAGACCGCGGCCCGAGAAGGCCTGATCGTCGACGAAGGCGTGATCGTCGAGATCGTGCGCCCTGGCACCGGCGACCCGGTACCTGACGGCGAGGTCGGCGAAGTCGTCGTCACCGCCCTGCAGCCCGACTACCCGATGCTGCGCTTCGGCACCGGCGACCTGAGTGCGGTGCTGCCCGGCCCCTGCCCCACCGGCCGCAGCAACCAGCGCATCCGCGGCTGGCTGGGCCGGGCCGACCAGACGGCCAAGGTACGCGGCATGTTCGTGCACCCCAGCCAGGTGGCCGAGGTGCTGCGCCGGCACCCCGAACTGGCGCGCGGCCGGCTGGTGGTGGCCGGCGAGATGGCCAACGACACGATGACCCTGCACGTGGAGTGCGCCGCGCCCGCCGAAAACCTGGCCGAAGCCGTGGCGGCGTCGGTACGCGATGTGACCAAGCTGCGTGCAGACGTGGTGATCGCGGGGCCAGGCAGCCTGCCCAACGACGGCAAGGTGATCGAGGACGCGCGCAGCTACCGATGACCATCAGCCGCCGCGGCCTTGCTGACCGATACCCGCATCAGGGTTGCTGATTACGTAGTTCCCACGTCGGCATGGGCCGCCGCGGACCCTACCATTCGGCCCGGTTTCATCACCTCACGCCCGTTTTCGGAGACAAGCCCATGAAAAAGACCCTGCTCGCCCTGACCCTTGCTGCCATCGCCGGCGCGGCGGCTGCGGCCTACCCGGAAAAGCCCATCACCATCGTCGTGCCTTTCGCAGCCGGTGGCCCCACCGACAAGGTGGCTCGCGACCTGGCCGTGGTTCTGGCCAAGGGCCTGAACAACCAGACCGTGATCATCGAAAACGTCGGCGGTGCCGGCGGCACGCTCGGCGCCGCGAAGGTGGCCAAGGCCGCACCAGACGGCTACACGCTGCTGCTGCACCACATCGGCATGGCGACTTCCCCGGCGCTGTACCGCAAGATGCCCTATGACACGCTGAACGACTTCGAGTACATCGGCATGGTCAACGAAGTGCCGATGACCTTGATCGGCCGCAGCACCCTGCCCGCCAACACCTACCCGGAACTGGTGAAGTGGCTGGAAGCCAACAAGGGCAAGATCAACCTGGCCAACGCCGGCCTGGGCGCCGCTTCGCACCTGTGCGGCCTGCTGTTCCAGCAGGCGCTGAAGATCGACATGACCACCGTGCCGTACAAGGGCACGGCGCCGGCCATGACCGACCTGCTCGGCGGCCAAGTCGACATCATGTGCGACCAGACGACCAACACCACGGGCCAGATCGAAGCCGGCAAGGTGAAGGCCTTCGCCGTCACCACCACCAAGCGCCTGGCGACGCCGGCCCTGGCCAAGCTGCCGACGCTGGACGAGTCCGGGCTGAAGGGCTTCAACGTGTCGATCTGGCATGGCATGTACGCACCGAAGGGCACGCCGAAGGCCATCGTCGACCAGGTCAATACCGCGATGAAGGCTGCGCTGAAGGACCCTGAGTTCATCAAGCGCCAGGAAGCCCTGGGCGCGGTGGTCGTGACCGACAGTCGTCTGAACGGCGCCGAGCACAAGAAGTTCGTCGCCGCCGAGATCGACAAGTGGGGCCCGGCCATCAAGGCCGCTGGCCAGTATGCGGACTAGGTGATTCGCAGCGGGATCGTCACCGGTCCCGCATTCACCAGGCTGACCGCCATGTCGGCCCCGAACACGCCGGCCTGGACTTGTCCAGCCGGCGTGTGTCGTTGGCGGGCTTCGGCCAGCACGGCTTCATAGAGCTGGCGCCCCAGTTCGGCCGGCGCCGCGCCGGTGAAGCTGGGCCGGTTGCCGCTGCTGGTGTCGGCAGCCAGCGTGAACTGGCTGACGATGAGCAGACCGCCGGCCACGTCCTGCACGCTGCGGTTCATCTTGCCTGCCTCGTCGCCGAAGATGCGAAGCTTCAACACCTTGTCGACCAGGCGCACGGCATGCTGGGGCGTGTCGGCCGGTTCGGCGCACACCAGCACCAGCAGGCCCGGCCCGATGGCGCCCACGGTCTGCCCGTCGACGTCGACACGTGCTTCACGCACGCGCTGCAGCAACGCCAGCACAGGCTTCAGCCGGCCAGCACCACACGCGCAAACTTGCGCTTGCCCACCTGCACGACGAACGTGCCCGGCGCCACTTTCAACGCCTTGTCGCTGACCACACCGCCGTCGATGCGCACACCGCCCTGCTCGACCAGGCGCAGACCTTCGCTGGTCGACGGCACCAGGCCGGCCTGCTTCAGCAGCGCGCCGATGGCCAGCGGACCGCCAGCCAGGCTGACTTCGGAGATGTCGTCGGGCACACCACCGGCGGCGCGGCGCTGAAAGTCTTCCTCTGCCGCAGCCGCAGCAGCCGGGCCATGAAAGCGCGCCGTGATCTCGTGGGCCAGCTGCACCTTCGCGTCCTTCGGGTTGCGGCCGGCCTCGACTTCGCGTTTCAGCGCCGCGATCTCGGCTTCCGGGCGGAAGCTGAGCAGGGTGAACCACTTCCACATCTGCACGTCGTTGATGCTCAGCACCTTGGCGAACATGCTGTTGGCGGGCTCGGTGATGCCGATGTAATTGTTCTTGCTCTTCGACATCTTCTCGACGCCGTCCAGCCCTTCCAGCAAGGGCATGGTGAGCACGCACTGCGGTTCCTGGCCATATTCCTGCTGCAGCGCTCGGCCCACCAGCAGGTTGAATTTCTGGTCGGTGCCGCCCAGCTCCAGGTCGGACTTCAAGGCCACCGAGTCGTAGCCCTGCATCAGCGGGTACAGCAGTTCGTGGATGCTGATCGGGCTGCCCGCCTTGAAGCGCTTGGTGAAGTCGTCACGCTCCAGCAGCCGGGCCAGGGTGTATTTCGCGGCCAGCTCGATCAGCCCGCGTGCGCCCAGCGGGTCACTCCATTCGCTGTTGTAGCGAATTTCGGTGCGTGCCGGGTCCAGCACCAGGCTGGCCTGGGCGTAGTAGGTCTGCGCGTTGGCGGTGATCTGCTCGCGCGTGAGCGGCGGACGCGTGGCGTTGCGCCCGGAAGGGTCACCGATCATCGAGGTGAAGTCGCCGATCAGGAAAATGACGGTGTGGCCCAGGTCCTGCAGCTGGCGCAGCTTGTTCAGCACCACCGTGTGGCCGATGTGGATGTCGGGAGCGGTCGGGTCCAGGCCGAGTTTGATGCGCAGAGGCTGCCCGTTGGCTTCCGATCGCTGCAGTTTGCGCACCCACTCGGTTTCGGGCAGAAGCTCCTCGCAGCCGCGCAGCGACACGGCCAGTGCCTCGCGCACGCGCTCGCTCAACGCCGGGCTGGCGCCCGGCTGGGCCGAGACATCGTTCACGGCTGGGCTCAGGACGGCGGACGCGGAAACAGGCAAGGTCATGGGAAATTCGTCATCGAGCGTGGTTTCCCGGTGGCCGGGAAGAATGGCTTGGCTATACTCCAACCCCTCATTCACGTGGACGAGCCTGCTTTTCTGCGCGCCGCCCCGTGATCCACGATTCTAGGCGGCGCCCTCCCGGGCGCCGTTGCATCCAAGCGGTTCTCCTGGCCGCCGATCACAGTGAGCCTTGAAACGACTCTCCAGCCTGCCCTGGCGCGGCTGGTCACACTGGCACAACAACACAGGCTGTCTCTGGTCGCCGGCGCAGTGGCGCTCATGGCCGGTTTTGCGGTGACGGCAGTGGCCATCGCCCCGCTCGCGCCCGATGCCAGCGAACTGCCGCAGCGTCTGGTCACCCAGGTGGTCGAGCCGCTGGACCTTGCCGGCCAGGTCGAAGCACTGGAGGCGCAGGACATCGTGCTGCGCCGCGGCGAGCTCACGCGCCAGGCCGAAACCGCCGAAGGCCTCCTGGCCCGCCTGGGCGCGGCCGACCGCGCCGCCGCCCAGTACCTGCGCAGTGACCCGGTGGCCCGCATGCTGCTAACGGGGCGTGGCGGCAAGATGGTGCAAGCCGAAGTGAACGACGACGGCCGCCTCGTCACTCTCGTCGCCCGGTATCCGTCGGATCGTGCGGAAGAAGCAAGAACGCACTTCAAGCGCCTCGAGCTGGCCCAGGTCGAGGGCCGCTGGCTGGCCCAGATCCGCACCGTGCCGTACGCCACCCGTTCCGTCATGGCCAGCGGCACGGTCAAGACTTCGCTCTTCGCCGCCACCGACAGCGCCCAGGTGCCCGACGTCGTGGCAGCGCAGCTGGCCGACATCTTTGCCGGCGACATCGACTTCCACCGCGAATTGCGCAGGGGCGACAGCTTCAGCATCGTCTACGAAGCGCTCACCGCCGATGGCGAGCCCGTGCCCTGGAACGAAGGCGCCGGCCGCGTGCTGGCCGCCGAGTTCGTGGCCGCTGGCCGGGCCCATCATGCCGTCTGGTTCACTCCGGCCGACGGCCGTGGCGGCTACTTCGGGCTCGACGGCCAAAGCCGCAACCGCAGTTTCCTCGCCAGCCCGGTCGAGTTCTCGCGCATCACGTCCGGCTTTGCCAATCGCCTTCACCCGATCCTGAACACCTGGCGGCAGCATCTGGGCGTCGACTACAGCGCACCGACGGGTACCCCGGTGCGCAGCGTCGGCGCCGGCGTGGTCGAGTTTGCCGGCTGGCAGAACGGCTACGGCAACGTGGTGCAGGTACGGCATGCCCGCAACCGCGAAACCCTGTATGCCCACCTGAGCCGCATCGACGTCAGCAAGGGCGAGCGGGTCGAGCAAGGCCATCACATCGGCGCGGTGGGTTCCACAGGCTGGAGCACCGGCCCGCATCTGCATTTCGAATTCCGCATCGACGGCGAGCACCACGACCCGATGCAGGTGTCGAAGGCCGGCGACTCGCTCGTGCTGGACGACCTGTCACGCCTGCGCTTCAAGGACACCGTGCAGACGCTTCGCGCCAAGCTGGACATGGCGGCGACCGTCAGCGCTGCTTCGGCCGTTCGGGTCGAATAGGCTGGCACCCGGGGCTTCGCAGCGCTCAGCTGCGGGCCAGCCGGGGCGAACGAAGTCCTCGAGCCTCGCACCCAAGGGCAAGCGCATGGCGGCAGAGTGGTTTGTGGGTCTGATGTCGGGCACTTCGCTGGATGGCGTCGACGCCGTGCTTGCCGACAGCGAGGGCCACGACCTGGCGTTCAGCCATCAGGTTTTCGCACCGGCCTTGCGCGCCGAATTGCTGGCCTTGAACCGCAGCGGGCCCGATGAGCTGCATCGCGCGGCCTTGGCTGGCAATGCGTTGGCCAGGGTCTACGCAAAAGCCACGGCCGACGTTCTTGCCCAGGCCGGCGTGGCGCCTACGCAGGTTCGTGCGCTCGGCGCCCACGGTCAGACCGTGCGTCACCAGCCGCAGACTCATGACGAGACTGGCTACACCTGCCAGCTGCTGAATGGGGCCCTGCTCGCCGAGCTGAGCGGCATCGACGTGGTATGCGACCTACGCAGCCGCGACGTGGCCGCCGGCGGCCAGGGTGCACCTTTGGTGCCAGCCTTCCACGCCGCGCGTTTTGCCCGGCCGGGGGAAGACGTGGCCGTATTGAACCTGGGCGGCATCGCCAACTTCAGCCTGCTGCCTGCCACCGGGCCTGCCATCGGCTTCGATTGCGGCCCGGGCAATGTGTTGATGGACCAGTGGTGCCAGCAGCGGCGGGGCCAGGCTTTCGACTCAGGTGGCGCGTGGGCTGCGAAGGGCCGAGTACAGCCTGGGTTGCTGGCGGCCGCGCTGGCCGAGCCCTATTACGCCTTGCCGCCGCCAAAAAGCACCGGCCGGGACCTCTTCGACGATGCCTGGGTGCAACGCTGGCTGGCCGCTCAGGCCACGCAGAGATGGCGCGACGAGGACATTGCCGCCACCCTGGCCGAGGTCACGGCAGTGACGGCGGCGCAGGCTCTGCAGCGACACATGCCGCAGGCGCGGCGGGTGCTGGTCTGTGGTGGCGGTGCCCACAATGCGCATCTGCTGATGCGCTTGGGTGCTTTGATGGGTGTCGCGGTCGAGTCCACCGCCAGCGTGGGCATGGCGCCCGATCGTGTCGAAGCCCTGGCGTTCGCCTGGCTTGCGCAGGCATTCATGGCGCGCCGACCGGGCAACCTGCCCCAGGTGACCGGTGCGAGGGGTCCGCGTGTGCTGGGTGCGCTGTACCCCGCGGGCTAGCCGCGAGGGCCCTTCTGCCGCGTCAGACCGTGAACGAAGACCCGCAGCCGCAGGTGGTCGTGGCGTTCGGGTTCTTGATGACGAACTGGGCGCCCTGCAGGTCTTCCTTGTAGTCGATCTCGGCGCCACCCAGGTACTGCAGGCTCATCGCGTCGATCAGCAGGGTGACGCCGTTCTTCGCCATCTGCGTGTCGTCTTCGTTGACGACTTCGTCGAAGGTGAATCCGTACTGGAAGCCCGAGCAGCCACCGCCCTGCACGAAGACACGCAGCTTCAGGTCGGGATTGCCTTCTTCGTCGACCAGCTGCTTGACCTTGTCGGCGGCGCTGTCGGTGAAGACCAGCGGCGGGGGCATTTCGTCCAGGGTGGGCATCTGGGTTTCGGCAACGGCATTCATGGGGGCTCCTTCTTGGGCGTTTCTTGGAGCCGATAGTACGCCGACCGCGACAAAGGCGCTTCGACGACAGGGAAAAGGCCGGATGAAAAAAGGCGACCCGCAGGCCGCCTTCTCGTACACATCCCGTTCGGGACCTCGATCAGCGCTTGCTGAACTGCTTCCGGCGACGGGCGCCGTGCAAGCCGACCTTCTTCCGTTCGACTTCACGCGCATCGCGCGTCACGAAGCCGGCGTGGCTGAGGTCGGGCTTCAGCGCTGCGTCGTAGTCGATCAGTGCGCGCGTGATGCCATGACGCACCGCGCCGGCCTGGCCGCTTTCGCCGCCACCGTGCACGTTGATCTTGATGTCGAAGGCCAGTTCGTTGCCCGTCAGCAGCAGAGGCTGCTTAACGATCATGATCGAGGTCTGGCGGCCAAAATAGTCGTCGACGGTCTTGCCGTTGATGACGATCTTGCCCTCGCCCTTCTTGATGAAGACCCGGGCGACGCTGGATTTGCGGCGGCCGGTGCCGTAGTTGTATTGACCGATCATCGCTGCGTCCTCAGATCTCGAGCGGCTTGGGCTGCTGGGCGGTGTGCGGATGCGTGGGGCCCGCATACACCTTCAGCTTCTTGACCATGGCGTAACCGAGCGGGCCCTTGGGCAGCATGCCCTTGACAGCCTTCTCGATGGCACGGCCAGGGTGCTTGGCCTGCATGTCCTTGAACGCGGTGGCATAGATGCCGCCCGGGTAGCCGGAGTGCCGGTAGTAGATCTTGTCGGTGGCCTTGGCCCCGGTGACGCGGATCTTTTCGGCGTTGACGATGACGATGAAATCGCCGGTATCGACGTGAGGCGTATAAATGGCTTTGTGCTTGCCGCGCAAACGGAGTGCCACTTCGCTGGCAACACGTCCGAGCACCTTATCGGTGGCGTCAATCACAAACCAGTCATGCGTCACTTCGGCCGGCTTGGCGCTGAAGGTCTTCATGGGGTCTTTCAGGGTGCGCGGCGAACCGCGCGTGGGTGTCGGCACTATGGCTTGACTGTTCCCAGCCCTTCGGCGCCGCTTGTTCTGCAGTCGATGGTCGCATGGTGTTTGCGGTCCATCGGCGGGCAGGGCAGCCTCTCGGGGATCGGGCCAGTCTCAAAACATCTTTCCCGGCCGACGTCGGAAAAGCCTTCGAGTATAGCTGTTCAGGGCCACGGCAAGCCGGAGGTTCCGAACGCAGTGCAGGACAGCACGGATCGCCGGTCGCTCGCACCCGGACACGGGATGGCGGCTGGCAGCCTCGCCGCTAGACTCGTAACAAATTCTCACCACGTCGGCGCGGTCAACACCCTCGAGGTTGGACGCCAAGCCCGGCACACTCTGAACCCAGCGGCCCCGCCCCGTGCAGGACCCACAAGATGCAGCTGACACTTCCCTGGATTCTCGCCACGCTTTCCGCCGTACTTTTCCTGGGGGCGGCGGTCCTATGGCGGATGAATCAGCGCAAGCCGCATGAGCGCGCCTTGCCCACCGAATGGGCCCTGTCGGCGCGCCCGGTTTTCAGCACCGAAGAACGCCGCGCCTACCGCCAGCTGCGTGAAGCCCTGCCCCACCACATCGTGTTGGCCAAGCTTCCGCTGGTGCGCTTCTGCCAGCCCGTCGACCCGAACCAGGTGCGCTACTGGTACGGGTTGCTCGGCGGCACGCATGTGAGTTTTGCCGTCTGCAGTGCCAACGGGCGAGTGCTGGCCGCCATCGACCTGGACAACGACCGCAGCCCCTCGCGCCGCAGCAGTCAGATCAAGCAGTCGGTGCTGGCGGCCTGCCGGGTGCGCTACCTGCGCTGCCCGGCCGACCATCTGCCGTCGATCCCGGAATTGCAGCTGCTGGTGCCCCAGGCCGCCATGGCAGCCCGCGGCCCGCAGGCCGCGGCCGCGGCCTATCGCTTGAACGAGCCTGCCGGCGCGGCGGCGGGCAAGCGCCGCGAATTCACCACGCTCTGGCAGGATTCGGCCTACCTGCAGGATTCGTTCTTCAACGTCGACAGCCGCCAGGAAGGCGGCATGAACAGCAGCTTCAACCCTGCCCGCTCCGGCCTGGGCCAGTGGCGCGACATCGCCGCCGACCTCGACGATGTCGGCGGTGTCGTGATCGAGACGCCCCGCGCCGAGCCCCCGCGCGAACCCGTCGAAGTCATCGGGCCGATCGCCTCCGCCTCGCCGCTGCGGCACTGAGCGACGGCGCGCCACTGGCGCGCGGCTATCCTCAGGCGGTGAATTACGCCGACCTGACCCCCCAGCAAGTGCTGGACGCACTCGACGCCGTGGGCCTGCGCGGCGACGGGCGCATCCTGCAGCTGAATTCGTACGAGAACCGCGTCTTCCAGGTCATGCTGGAGGACGGCGGCGCGGTGGTGGCCAAGTTCTATCGCCCCGGCCGTTGGACAGACACGCAGATCCTGGAAGAACACAGCTTCGCGCTGGAACTCGCCGCGGCCGAAGTGCCGGTCGTGCCGCCGCTGGTGCTGCAGGCGGCCGCCGACGGCCTGCTGGTGCAAGGCAGCCCGCCCACCCTGGCCACCTTGCCGGCGGTCGGCGGCCCACCCCACCGCATGGCCGTGGCCGCACGTTGTGCCGGCCGCCAGCCCGAACTGGACGACCCCGCTGTGCTGCGCCAGATCGGCCGCTTCATCGGCCGGCTGCATGCCGTCGGCCGCCGCCAGCCCTTTGCCCACCGCCATGTGCTCGACGCGCAGACCGACGGCGCACGCGCACGCCGTGTGCTGCTCGACGGCGGTTTTGTCACCGATGCCGAACGCCCGGCCTGGAACGACACCTGCCAGCGGGCGCTGGCCGCCACGGTGGCCGCATTCGACGCCCTGCAGCCGCTGGCTACCTTGCGCCTGCATGGCGACTGCCATCCTGGCAACGTGCTCTGGCGCCAGACCGGGGAGGCCGCAGGCCCGCATGTCGTCGACCTGGATGACGCCATGCAAGGCCCCGCCGTGCAGGACCTGTGGATGCTGGTCTCGGGTGACCGCCAGACCATGGCGACGCAACTGAACACCCTGCTCGAAGGCTACGAACAGTTCAGCGACTTCGACGACCGCGAACGTGCGCTGATCGAGCCCCTGCGCACCCTGCGCATGCTGCGTCACAGCGCCTGGCTGGCCGAGCGCTGGGGCGACCCGACCTTCCCGCTGCACTTCCCCTATTTCGGCACGCCAGCCTACTGGAGCCAGCAAACCACCCAGCTGCACGAGCAGCTCGAGGCCATGGGCCCCTGAAGCGGGGGCGCCGGAACACCCACTTGCGTGGTCTCGGAGCGCACTCTGTTAGTGAGAAGGCAATATCATGTCGAGCAGATCGTCGCAGACGGTTGCCGGACCACTTGCCTTCCCAGACCATGCACCGACCGACATGCCACATCGCCGCGCCTCCTGTCGCGCCCCTGCCGGGTAGCGACACGCCAGCCGTGACGCGCCGGCTCGGCCAAGGCTGAAGCGGGCGCAGACCTTGCGAATTCGAACCGCCTCGGCCGTGACCCGGTGGGCCGTGATGTTCGGCGCGGCCTGGCTGCTGTGCCTGCAGCTGCTGCTGGTCAGCCATGTCCACCTGCATGACGACGAGCATGGCGGCGATGAGGCGACCCAGGTCTGCGCCATCTGCCTGTTCAAGACGGCGGGCCAGGACGGGGCCGCACCGCTGCCGCCAGGTGCGGTGGTGGCGCTGCCGCTTCTGGTCGAGCTGGCGCGGGCCTTCGCCCGCGCCGAGCCTGGTGCGCAGCAGGCCGTGCGCGCCGGCTGGCAGGCCAGAGCGCCGCCACGGGCAGCGCCCGGACACTGACCCACCCCGTTTCCAGCAAGGCCTGATCCGCGGCCGCGTCCTCCCTGTTCTGTGCAACAGGCGGTCGACGCAGCCGCGCCTCGGCCACGCTGGCACACCGGCACGGGACAGAACGGAGCCCTGGGCAGCACGCGCGCCCGCCTGCCCGTTTCGGCCCCCTCCCCTTGCCGCGCCACCTGCTTCCCTCGAGGTTTCCATCGTGAAGAACTCCCCCCGCGCAGCGCTGTCGCTGCGCCCGTCGTCCCTGCTGGCTTCTCTGGTCGCACTGGCCTTCCCGGCCGTTGCCCAGGTGGCACCGGGCGCCACCGCACCCCAGGACACCATCACCATCACCGGCACGCGCCAGGCCTACCAGGGCGACTTCAAGCGCCTGGAAACACCGCAGGCCGAGCAGTCGCTCGACGCCCAGACGCTGCGCGCATCCGGCGCCGTCGACCTGAACCAGGCGCTGGACCTGTCGGCTTCGGTTGCCCGCCAGAACAACTTCGGCGGGCTGTGGAACGCCTTCGCCCTGCGTGGCTTCGTCGGCGACGAAAACCTGCCCAGCAACTACCTCGTCAACGGCTTCAACGCCGGGCGCGGCTTCGGCGGGCCACGCGACCTGTCGGGCATCGAGTCGGTCGACGTCCTGAAGGGGCCACGCGCGGCGCTGTTCGGGCGCGGCGAGCCTGGCGGCACGGTCAACCTCGTGACCAAGCGCCCGACCTTCAAGACCGCCGGCGAACTGCGCCTGTCGGCCGGCAGCTTCGAGACCACCCGCGCCGACGCCGACTGGACCACGCCGCTCTCGGACGCCGTGGCCGTGCGCCTCGTGGGCTTCTTCGAAGACGCGGGCAGCTTCCGCGACACGGTCGAGACCCGCAAATACGGTGCGAGCCCATCGCTGGCCTGGCGCATCGGTGCGAACAGCCGCCTGGTCTACGAGCTGGAAGTCAGCCACCAGGAAATCCCGTTCGACCGGGGCGTGCTGGCCACCAACGGCGAGCTCGGCCGCATCCCCGAGAGCCGTTTCCTCGGCGAGCCGGGCGACGGCCCGCTGAAAGCCGACGTGCGCGGCCACCAGCTCGAGTTCCAGCACGACTTCAGCCGGGACTGGAACGCGCTCGTGGGTTTCACCACGCGCAAGACCTCGCTCGAAGGCTTCTCCACCGAAGCCGAGCTCACCGCCAACCGCCAGCGCCTGTTGGTGGACGGCCAGACGCTCACGCGCCAGCGCCGCTTCCGTGACTACGACGCGAACTATCAGGTGGTGCGCGGCGAGCTCAATGGCCGCTTCCAGCTGGCCGGGCTGCAGCATCGCCTGATCGTCGGTGTCGATGCCGACCGGTTCGAGAACGACCAAGTCTTCCTGCGCGCCCGTGCACCCACGCTCGCCAGCAACCCGACGCTGACGCAACTGCAGGCCATCAACATCTTCAACCCGGTCTACGGCAGCTACCCCTTGCCCACGCCCACGTCCTTGACCAACCGGGTCGAGACGCAGAAGTCGGTGGGTGTGTTCGCGCAGGACCAGATCCACCTGAGCCAGCGTTTCCAGCTGCGCATCGGCGCACGTTTCGACGACTACCAGCAAAGGCTGCACGACCGCGCCGCCAACCGCGTGTCAGAGCAGAAGGAAAGGCAGGTCAGCCCGCAGCTGGGTTTCGTCTTCCAGCCCAGCGACGCGCTCGCGCTCTACGCCACCTATGGCGAGAACTTCCGCCCGCTGTCCGGCGCCGACGCACGCGGCAACGGCTTCGAACCCAACCAGTCCACCGCGGTCGAGGCCGGCATGAAGTTCTCGCTGGCCGGCGGCGCCATCGACGGCACGCTGGCCGTGTTCCGGGTCGAGCAGAAGAACATCCTGGTCGTCGACGACCCCAGTGCCTTCACATTGGCGGCCATCGGCAAGGCCAAGAGCCAGGGCCTGGAGCTCGACCTGAACGGCGAGATCGCGCCGGGCCTGAGCCTCTGGGCCTCGTATGCCTATGTCGACGCGAAGACCGCCAACACCTTCAACGACGCCAACTTCGGCGCACCGGTGCCGGCCGGTACGCGTCTGCTCAACGTGCCCGAGCACAGCCTGAGCCTGCAGCTCGTCAAGTCGATGCCCGTGGCCGGCCGCGGCCTGCAGTTCGGCGGTGGCCTCGTCCACGTCGGCCAGCGTGCGGGCGAGTTCATCACCAATTTCAAGCTGCCGGCCTACACCGTGGCCCGGGCCTTCGTCGCTCATGAACTGACGAAGACCGCCACGCTGCGCCTGGACGTCGACAACCTGTTCGACAAGGCCTACTACACGAACTCGTTCTCGGCGCTGTGGGTGCAGCCGGGCACGCCACGCAGCGCGCGCGTCTCGGCCGCGTTCAAGTTCTGATGGGCAGCCCCGTCATGAAGCTGCAGGCCGATCAACTGCGCGTGCTGCGCTCCGGCAAAGAGGTGCTCTCGGGCATCAGTTTCGCCGTCGCCGGCGGCGAGGTCTACGGGCTGCTGGGCGGCAACGGCGCCGGCAAGTCGACCACGCTGGCCACCTTCCTCGGCTTCCTGCAGCCCGCCTCAGGGCGGGTGCTGGTGCAAGGCCGTGATGTCGGCGCCGACCTGGCGGCGGCGCGCAGCGCCATCGCCTACCTGCCGGAAGCGGCCTCGCTCTACGAACACCTGGACGCGCGCGAGAACCTGCACTACTTCCTGCAGCTGGCGGGTGTTGCATCCGGCGCCGCCAGCATCGAAGCGGCCCTGGACCGCGTTTCGCTGCACGCGGACGCACGTGGCCGCAGGCTGCGTGACTACTCGAAGGGCATGCGCCAGAAAGTGGCCATCGCCCTGGCCATCCTGCGCGACACCGGCATCCTGCTGCTCGACGAGCCCACGTCGGGCCTGGACCCGACGGCGATCGACGAATTCCATGACCTGGTGCGCGGCCTGGCCGACGCCGGCAAGGCCATCCTGATGGTGACGCACGACGTCTACGGCGCCTGCCAGGTGGCCGACCGCATCGGTCTGCTGCGCGGCGGGCAGCTGGTGGACCAGTTCGCCGCGCCTGCGGGCGGCCGCATCGACACCGAAAGCGTGCACCGCGCTTTCTCGGCGAGGCAGGCCGCATGAAGCGCCTGCTGAGCATTGCCGCAGCCGAGTGGCGCTACTGGCTGCGCTCGCGCCTGGCCTTGAGCGGCGCCCTGCTGCTGGCCGGGCTGCTGGTCGCGACCACCGTGCTGACCTCGCTGCGCATGCAGGGCGCCGCTGCAGAACGGGCCCACCACCAGGCCGAGGCCGAAACGGCCTTCCTCACGCAGCCCGACCGCCATCCGCACCGCATGGTGCATTACGGGCACTACGTCTTCCGCACGCCGGCGCCGCTGGCCCTGTTCGACCCCGGCCTGGACGCCGTCACGGGGCAGGCGATCTTCCTCGAGGGCCACCGCCAGAACACGGCCATGTTCGCCGCGGCTGGCGCCAGCGCCGATCTCGGCGGGCTGAGCTGGCTGAGCCCGGCGATGGTCTACCAGCTGTTCGGGCCGTTGCTGCTGATCCTGCTGGGGCATGGCCTGCTCGCCCGCGAACGTGAATCCGGCACCCTGGCCACCTTGCTCGCGCAGGGGCTGCCGGGCCGGGTGCTGCTGGCGGGCAAGGCGCTGGCGCTGCTGGCCTTCGTGGCTTTGCTGCTGCTGCCGCTGGCCGTGAGCGCAGGCCTGGCTGTGCGTGCGGGCGAGAGCCCGCTCGCGGCCTGGGCCCTGGTGGGCGCGTACGGGCTGTATCTGTCGGCCTGGGCCGGGCTGGCCTTGCTGGCCACGGCGCTGGTCCGGCGCCGTTCAGCGGTGCTGGCGACACTGGCCACGTTGTGGATAGGCCTGACCCTGGTGCTGCCGGCACTGGCCGTCAGCGCGGCTTCGAACGCCGCGCCGATGGCCGGCAAGCTCGAGACCGACCTGGTGATGCTGGCCGACGTACGACAGCTGGGTGACGGCCACAACGCCAACGACCCGGCGTTCGCCCAGCTGCGCGCCGACCTGCTGGCCCGGCATGGGGTGCAACGTGTCGAAGACCTGCCGGTGAACCTGCGCGGCGTGGTGGCGCAATTCGGCGAACAGAAGCTCACCGAGACCCTGAATCGTTATGCGCAGGCCCAGATGGCCACCGAGACCCGGCAAGCGCAGGTGCTGGCCAGCCATGGCTGGATCACGCCGGTGCTGGCGGTGGCCGACGCATCACGTGCCCTGGCAGGCACCGACCTGGCCCACCACCACCGCTTTCTGCGGGAATCCGAGGCCCTGCGCTATGCCTTCGTGCAGGGCCTGAACCGCGTGCATGCCGAGCAGCTGGCCTATGCCGACGACATCCGGCGCAGCAGCGACAGCGAAGCCGAGCGCCGCACACGCGTCGGTGCGGCGAACTGGCAGCTGCTGGACCGCTTCCGCTTCGAGCCCGATGCTGCCGGCACCCGCATCACCCAGGCGCGGCCGCAGTGGCTGATGCTGGGCGTGTGGTGCGCCGGCCTGCTGGCCATGGCGTTCTGGGTCGGCGGAAGGCTCAAGCCATGAGCGCCGGACGGACGACCGTGGGCCTGTGGGCAGCGCTGCGGCGCGAGACCGCGTTCCTGATGCGCGACCGCGCGGTCTGGGCCTGGTGGGGCCTGGTGCTGTGCCTTTCGGTGCTGGCAGTGACGGCGGGGCTCGCAGAAGTGCGGCAGCAGAAGGCCACGATCGCGCGGCTGGTCGAGGCCGACCTCCAGGACCGCAGTGCGGTGCTGAAGGCGCAGAAGGACTGGGGCGGCGCGGCCTACTACAGCTTCCATCTGACGGTGGACCCGCCGTCGGACTTCGCCTTCGCTGCGCTGGGCCGCCGCGACGACGCCGCCTGGAAACACCGGGTGCGCATGCTGGCGCTGGAAGGGCAGATCCACGAACGTGATGCCGGCCATCCGGTGCTGGCCCTGATCGGGCGCTTCGACTTCGCCTTCTTCGCTGCTTTCGTGCTGCCGCTGGTGCTGATCGTGCTGCTGCACGACCTGCGCGCCAGCGAACGCGTGGCCGGGCGCCACGACCTGCTGGTGGCCACCGCCGGCGGCGCAGCGCGACTGTGGCACATGCGGGCAGCGCTGCGCGCCGGCGGCGTGTTCGTCGCTGCGGCCCTGCCCCTGCTGGTGGCCGGTGGCGTCAGCGGCACGGCGGCGCCCAGCCTGCTTGCCGCGGGCGGGCTGCTGCTGGTCTATCTGCTGTTCTGGACCCTGCTGTGCGCCGGCCTGGCGGCCTGGCGGCAGACCGGGGAAGTGATCCTGGCGGTGCTGGTGGCGCTGTGGATCCTGCTCGGCGTGGTGCTGCCCGGTGCCGGCCGCATGGCCATCGACCGTGCCGTGCCGGTGCCCAGCGGCGCCGACATCATCATGGCCCAGCGCGAGGCCGTGAACGACGCCTGGGACCTGCCCAAGACGACGACGATGGCGGCCTTCGTTGAACGCCATCCGCAATGGGCCGACTTCACGGCCATGCAGCGGCCTTTCGAATGGAAGTGGTACTTCGCCTTCCAGCAGGTGGGCGACCAGAAGGCGCAGGCGCTGTCCGAGGCCTATGCCGCAGGGCGGCAGCAGCGCGACCGGCTCGCCGGCTGGCTGGCCTGGGTGGCGCCGCCCGTGCTGCTCGAACGTTCGCTGCAAGCCCTTGCCGGTACGGACGTGCCGGCCACCCTGGCCTACGAGGCCCGGGTGCGCGCCTTCCACGCTGAGCTGCGCAACTTCTACTACCCCATGCTCTTCCGCAACGAGCCTTTCGACCCTGCGGCGCTGGAAGGCCTGCCCCAGTTCCCCGGCACGGCGGCCGGGGACTGAGGCCAGGCATCAGGCCGCAGTCAGCAGCCGGTTGACCCGCGCCACGTAAGCGGCCGGGTCTTCGAGCTGCCCGCCTTCGGCCAGCAGGGCCTGGTCGAAGAGGATGTGGGCCAGCTCATCGAAACTGCTGTTGCCGTTCTCCATGCCGTCGAGGCGCTTGACCAGGGCGTGCTCGGGATTCACTTCCAGGATGGGCTTGCCCGCCGGCGCGGCCTGGCCGGACTGCTTGAGCAGGCGCGCCAGATGCGAGCTCATGTCGCCTTCGTCCACCACGATGCAGGCCGGTGAATCGACCAGGCGCGTGGTCGTGCGCACGTCCTTGGCGCGGTCCTTCAACGTTTCCTTCAGCTTGTCCAGCACGGGCTTGAAGGCCTCGGCGGTCGCTTCGGCCTGCTTCTTTTCCTCCTCGTCCTGCAGCTTGCCCAGGTCGACGCCGCCCTTGGCCACGCTCTGCAGCGGCTTGCCGTCGAATTCATACAGGTGGCTCAGCATCCACTCGTCGACGCGGTCGGTCAGCAGAAGCACTTCCAGGCCCTTCTTGCGGAAGATCTCCAGCTGCGGGCTGTTCTTCGCCGCCGACAGCGTGTCGGCGGTGATGTAGAAGATCTCTTCCTGCCCTTCCTTCATGCGCTTGACATAGTCGGCCAGGCTCACGCTCTGGCTCGAATCAGCAGCCGCTGTGCTGGCGAAACGCAGCAGCTTGGCCAGGCGTTCCTGGTTGGCGTGGTCCTCGCCGATGCCTTCCTTCAGCACGGCGCCGAACTCGCTCCAGAACCTGGCGTACTTCTCGCGCTCTTCGGCGTCGTCGCTGTCGGCCAGGCTTTCCAGCATGCCCAGCACACGCTTGGTGCTGCCTTCGCGAATGGCCTTGACGTCCCGGCTTTCCTGCAGCAGTTCGCGGCTGACGTTCAGCGGCAGGTCGGCGCTGTCGATCACGCCCTTCACGAAGCGCAGGTACACCGGCATCAGGGCCTCGGCGTCGTCCATGATGAAGACACGCTTCACGTACAGCTTCACGCCGCCGCGCTTGTCGCGGTTCCACATGTCCATCGGCGCCTTCGCCGGCACGTAGAGCAGCTGGGTGTATTCGCTGCGGCCCTCGACCCGGTTGTGGGTGTAGGCCAGGGGCGCTTCCTGGTCGTAGCTGATCTGCTTGTAGAAGTCCTGGTACTGCTGGTCTGTGATGTCGCTCTTGCTGCGTGTCCACAGCGCCGCGGCCTTGTTCACCGTTTCCCATTCGTCGGTGGCAACGGTGTCCTTCTTCTCGTCGTCCCACTTCGTCTTGGGCATCAGCACCGGCAGGCTGATGTGGTCGCTGTACTTGCTGATGATCGACTTCAGCTTCCAGGCGCTGAGGAACTCTTCCTCGCCTTCGCGCAGGTGAAGGATGACGTCGGTGCCGCGTTCGGCGCGGGTGATGGTCTCGACCTCGAAGTCGCCGGTGCCTTCGCTGCTCCAGCGCACGCCTTCCTCAGGCGATGCGCCGGCGCGGCGGGTTTCCACCGTCATGCGGTCGGCGACGATGAAGCCGCTGTAGAAGCCCACGCCGAACTGGCCGATGAGGTTGGCGTCCTTCTTCTGGTCGCCTTCCAGCTTGTTCATGAATTCGCGCGTACCGCTCTTCGCGATGGTGCCCAGGTGGGCCACGGCTTCGTCGGCACTCATGCCGATGCCGTTGTCGCGGATCGTGATCGTCTTGGCCTCGGCGTCATAGAACACGCGCACGTCGAGGTTCGGCGCGTCTTCGAACAACTCGGGTTTGTCCAGCGCCTCGAAGCGCAGCTTGTCGCAGGCGTCGGACGCGTTGCTGACCAACTCGCGCAGGAAAATTTCCTTGTTCGAATAAAGCGAATGCGTGACGAGGTGCAGGATCTGCTTGACCTCGGCCTGGAATGACAGGGTTTGCTTGTCCATGGGCGACGTTTTTGAAGTGGTTTCAGGAACAGGGGCGCAGCCCGCCAGGGCTTGCCCGACAGCGCAACCCTGAATGATGAGGGGCATTGCCGCCTTTTCAAGGCCGGCGGTCTTCAGTCGTCGATGGCCACGGTGCGCAGGTAGCGTGGGGTCGGGCGCATCCGGCTGGCCTGTTCATAGGCGTAGCCCAGGCCCAGCAGCCGCAGGTCCTGCCAGGCCAGGGCACCGAGCGACAGGCCCACCGGCAGCCCGCCCACCTGGCCCATCGGCACCGTCAGGTGCGGGTAGCCGGCCACCGCAAACGGGCTGGTGAAGCCGCCCGGGGTGTAGTGGTCGCCCAGCAGCCGGTCGATGGGCCAGCCCAGGTTGCCGCTGGGGGCCACCACGGCGTCGAGCCGGTGTTCGGCAAACAGGCCGTCCAGCCCTTCTGCGCGGGCGTAGCGCTGGTTGGTCGCCAGCGCTTCCCGGTAGGCCTTGCCAGACATGCCCTCGGTGGCCTGGGCCTGCTCGAACAGTTCCTGGCCGAAATGCGGCATCACCCGGGTGGCGTGGCGGCTGTTCCAGGCGATCAGGCTGGCCAGGTCCTGGACCGGCGCGTCGGGCTGGAATTCGCGCAGGTACTTCGGCAGCAGGTCCTTCAACTCGCACAGCAGGGCGGTGAATTCGGTCTCACCGTATCTGTCCTGGTTCGGGATGAGCACCGGGTCGACGAGCACCGCGCCCTGCGCCTGCAAGACGGCCAGCGCGGCCTCGAACAGCGCGGCCACGCCCGACTGGGCCGGCACCGAGGCGCGCACGACACCGATGCGCGCACCGCGCAAGGCGTCAGGCCGCAGCGTGGCGGTGGCGTCCAGTGCCAGTTGGCGCGCCAGCGCGGCCGGAATGGCGGCGGTGGCCGCGTCGCGGGCGTCAGCGCCGGCCAGCACCTGCAGCAGCAAGGCGGCGTCGCGCACATGGCGCACCATCGGGCCGGCCGTGTCCTGCGAAGCGGCGATGGGGATGATGCCGTCGCGGCTGACCAGCCCCAGCGTGGGTTTCAGCCCGACGATGCCGCAGACGTTGGACGGGCTGATGATGCTGCCGTCGGTCTCAGTGCCCACCGCCAGCGGGCACAGGCCGGCGGCCACCGCCGCGGCCGAACCCGAGCTGCTGCCGCTGGTGTTGCGGTCCAGCACATGCGGGTTGCGCGTCTGGCCGCCACGGCTGCTCCAGCCGCTGGTGGACCGGCTGCTGCGGATGTTGGCCCATTCGCTGAGGTTGGTCTTGCCCAGGATCACCGCGCCGGCATCGCGCAGGCGCTGGCTGATGAAAGCGTCGCGCTTTGCACGCAGGCCGGCCAGCGCCAGAGAACCGGCGGTGGTGGCCATGGCGTCGCCCGTGGCGATGTTGTCCTTCAGCAGCACCGGCAGGCCGTGCAGCGAGCCGCGCACGCGGGCGTTCGGCCCGCGGCGTTCGGCGTCGAGCGCCTTGGCCTGGGCCAGCGCATCGGGGTTCAGTTCGATGACCGAACGCAGCTTCGGCCCGCGCTGGTCGATGGCGGCAATGCGCTTCAGGCATTCACGCACCAGGGCCTGCGAAGTCAGCCTGCCGGCCGACAGCTCGGCCTGCAGGCCGGCGGCGTCCAGCCCTTCCAACGCGCGTGCCGCGGCGCTGGGCTCGGCAGCACGCGCCGGCGGTGCCGCGCCACCCAGCGCGGCGCCGACCGCGGCCCCCATCGGCAGGCTGCGGGTGACGAACTTGCGGCGGTTGACGTGGTCGGGCATGCGGGGCTCCGGGCAGCCGGTTCGGCTGCGGCGCATTGTGCCGCCCGGGACAGCGCGAACCCGCTACTGGAACTGCTCGGTGTCCACCTCGGCCTGGCTGGCCGCGCTGTAGCGACCGCCCAGCACCTGGCCTTCTTGCAGCAGCTCTTCCAGTTCTGCGGCGGTGCCGGGCGCCAGGCTGATGGCCGCCGCGGCCAGGTTCTCGCGCAAGTGCGGCAGCTGCGTGGTGCCGGGAATCGCCACCACGTGCTCGCCTTTCGACAGCCCCCAGGCCAGCGACAGCTGTGCCGGTGTGCACCCGGCGCGTTGCGCCAGCGACTGCACGGCCTGCCAGAGCTTCAGGTTCGAAGCGTAAGCCGCAGGCTCGAAGCGCGGCATCGTGCACCGGATGTCCCTGGCGTCGAACTTGGCTGGGTCGGGTGGGTCGCTGGTCAGGAAACCCCGCGCCACCGGGCTGAAGGCAACCAGGGCCGCGCCGATGTCGCGGCAGGCCTGAAGGACGCCGATCTCGACATTGCGTGACCAGGGCGAAAACTCGCTCTGCACGGCGGCGATCGGGTGTTCGCGCTGCGCCTTCAGCAGCGTGCTGGCCGAGACTTCGGACAGGCCCAGCGCCCGCAGCTTGCCTTCTTCCTTCAGCCTTGCCATCGCGCCCACCGACTCCTCGATCGGCACGCGCTTGTCCCAGCGGTGCAGGTAGTACAGGTCGATGACCTCGGTGCCCAGGCGCTTCAGGCTGGCTTCGCAGTCGCGGCGAATGGCCTCGGGGCGGCCGTCGATGACACGTTGCAGGACACCGCCCGGGCCCACGGGCTGGCCCGTCATGCCGCCCTTGCTGCACAGCACGATGCGGCTGCGATGGGCCTGCAAGACACGCCCCACCAGGCTTTCGTTGGCGCCGAAGCCATACAGCGCGGCGGTGTCGAAGAGCGTCACTCCCAGGTCCAGCGCGGCCAGCAGCAGGCGCTCGGCGTCGGCCACCGGCGGCGGCGTGCCGTAGGCGTGGCTCAGGTTCATGCAACCCAGGCCGATGGGGGCGACGCTGAAGGGGCCGATGCGGCGTGGCGTGGAATCTGGATTCATGGCAGGTTGGAACGGGTGGTCGATCAGGCGAAATTCCAGGCGAAACCTTGTTCTTCACGCACCAGCCAGACGTTGTGCGCAGTGGTCTTGCAATGCCAGGTCTGCGGCCAGTGCGGGGCGTGCAGGGCCAGGGCCTGCACCGTGAACACGGCGCCACAGTGGGCGCCGGGTTCACGAACCGACGCATAGCGCAGCCAGTGAAGCCCAGCCGCGCGCGCAGCGTCGGCCAGCGTGTGCGTACCGGTGTAGTCGCGGTCCTGCGTCCACAGCGGAGCCAGGCTGTCCCAGGGCGGTGCACTCAAGTCGATGGCCGGCCCGGCCACCCGGGCCTGGAAGAAGCTGTGCTCGGTGTGGAGTTCGCCCCCGCGCAGGCCCTCGCTGTCGACCAGGAAGCGCCAGCGCCAGTAGGCGACCTCGGCCGCAGCGGCACGCAAGGTCTCCGCGCCGTACCAGATGCCGGCGTGGTGTGGGCGCCGGAAGCGGCTGGGGAAGGGGTTGCGGTAGCGGAAGGGCGTGGCCAGCAGGTAGTGAGCCGGGGCTTGGGCTTCGGGTGCGGTGCGTGCTGCTGCCGACGCCGGGCCGGCCACAGCGCCCGGCAGCGCTGGCTTGCTGTCTTCGAGCAGGCGCTCGAGCACGGCCTGTTCCTCCAGCGTGTCGACCAGGCGCATGGTGGCGACGATGTGCTGAGCTTCGACGCCGCGCCACAGCAGGCTGCTGCGGGGCTGCACGGTGTCCGCCAGCCAGGCTGCAGGCCAGGCCGGGCCGGCGTCTGCGCTCACGACGGCGCGCGCATGCCGTCCAGGTACGCCAGCGTGGCCACCAAGCCTTGCGCGGTCTGCACCAGATCGCGTGGAACGCCGCCCAGGGCCAGATGGTGGCTGTTCATCCAGACCAGACGCTGTGCGGCGCTGTTGCCCACCAGCGCGTCGAGCGAACGGTAGACACGCACCAGCAACGCGGCCAGTTCGCCTTCCTTGCTGCGCGGGTTCAGCCCGCGCTGCCCATGCAGCAGCCGCGAGACCGTGGGTTCGCTGACACCCACCACACGGGCCAATGCCGCCCCCGACAGACCCAGCAGTTCTGCCGCCCGCACGGTGGCTTTGCCCAGCACCTGCGTCGGGTCGGGCGCAGGCGTCTGCCCGGGGGAATACGGCTGCAAAATGGCATTCATGTGAAAGATGATGCCATGAAAACAAACTAATTGGGGGTTTTCCTGCGCTGGACGGGATCAGCCCAGTTGCTGTTCCAGCCCGTGCAGCACCTGGTAGCAGGGCAGCACCTGGGCGACGCTGGCGTTGGGCTCGCGGCCTTCGCGGATGGCGGCGAAGAACTCGCGGTCCTGCAGCTCGATGCCGTTCATCGAGACATCGACCCGGCTGACGTCGATCTTCTCGTCCTTGCCGGTGAACAGGTCGTCGTAGCGCGCGATGTAGGTGCCGGTGTCGCCGATGTAGCGGAAGAACGTCCCCAGGGGGCCGTCGTTGTTGAAACTGAGCGAGAGCGTGCAGATGGCGCCGCTCGCGGCCTGCAGCTGGATGCTCATGTCCATGGCGATGCCCAGTTGCGGATGGATCGGCCCCTGCAGCGCGTTGGCCTTCACGATCGGGCTTTGCGCCTGGTAGGCGAACAGGTCCACGGTGTGCGCAGCGTGGTGCCACAGCAGGTGGTCGGTCCAGCTGCGCGGCTGCCCCAGCGCATTCATGTTGCTGCGGCGGAAGAAATAGGTCTGCACGTCCATCTGCTGGATGTGGAACTCGCGCTTCACGATGCGTTGGCGCACCCACTGGTGGCTGGGGTTGAAGCGGCGCGTGTGGCCGCACATCGCGACCTTGCCGCTGGCCTTCGCGGCTTCGACCACGGCCTGGCCTTCGGCGAGCACGTCGCACAGCGGAATCTCCACCTGCACGTGTTTGCCCGCGGCCAGGCAGGCCAGGGTCTGGCTGGCGTGCATCTGCGTGGGGGTGACGAGGATCACCGCGTCCACTTCGCGAATGGCCAGGCTGTCTTCGAGCTTCGTCGTGACATGCGGGATACCGTACCTGCCGGCCACTTCCTGCGTCTTCGCCAGGTCGCGGCTGACGAGCGACACCACTTCGACATCGGGGATCAGCTTCATCGCGTCCAGGTGCTTGATGCCGAAGGCACCGGCGCCGGCCAGCGCCACTTTGATCGTCATGTGTTCTCCAGGATCAGATGGCCCACCGCCGTGTTCGACGCGGGCACGTGATAGAAGCGCCGTTTCACGATGGGCGGTGTGTCGCTCATCGCGCCGCGCGCGATGAGCCACATCACCAGTTCGATGCCTTCGCTGCCGGCTTCGCGCACGTAGTCGATATGCGGCATCTGGGCCAGGGCTTCGGGCTCGCTGATCAGCCGGTCCAGGAAGCGGTTGTCCCACTCGCGATTGATCAAACCGGCGCGCGGGCCCTGCAGCTGGTGGCTCATGCCGCCGGTGCCCCAGATCTGCACGTTCAGCGCTTCGTCGAAGCTCTCGACGGCCTTGCGGATGGCGCGGCCCACGTTGAAGCAGCGCCGGCCGCTGGGCACCGGGTACTGCACCACGTTGACGGCGAAGGGGATCACCGGGCAGGGCCAGGCAAAGGGCTCGGTGGCCTGGCCACACATCAGCGACAGCGGCACTGTCAGCCCATGGTCGACGTCCATCTTGTTCACGATGGTCAGGTCGAAGTCGTCCTGGATCACGCTGTGCGCGATGTGGCTGGCCAGCTCCGGGTGGCCGACGACGGCGGGCACCGGCCGCGGGCCCCAGCCTTCGTCGGCAGGCTGGTAGCTGGCGGCCGTGCCGATGGCGAAGGTGGGGATCATGTCCAGGCTGAAGGCCGTGGCGTGGTCGTTGTAGACGAGGAAGATGACGTCGGGGCGGTTGTCGCGCAGCCACTGTTTCGAAGGCTCGTAGCCCGCGAACAGCGGCTGCCAATAGGGTTCCTGCGTCTTGCCCTGGTCGATGGCGGCGCCGATGGCCGGCACATGGCTGGTGTAGACGGATGCTGTGATGCGGGCCATCAGCGGCGCCCCCACATCGGGTCACGCCCGCCAGCCACCATCATCGCGCGGTAGGCGTCTTCGCTCATGCCCGTCATGCTGCCGGCCATCTGCTGGAAGCTCTTGCCATCGGTGGCGCCGATCTTGGCCAGGAAGTAGATGTTGCCGCCCAGGGCAATGCAGCGGTTCAGGTCGCGCGCCAGCACGGCCTGCTTCTGGTCTTCGGTCATGGCCCATTCGTCCAGGTAAGCACGTTCACCGGCCTTGAAGCGCGCGCGGTTCTCGGCCTTCATCAGGCTCATGCAGAACTGGTTCAGCCAGTAGCCCTTGCGGCTTTGTTCGGCGTCGAAGATGGTCGTGCCGGGCACGTCCAGGTAGGGTTTGTCGAGTGCCATCGTCAGGTTTCCTCTGGCCAGTACAGGCGCATCGGGTTCGTCACCAGCAGCTTGCGCTGCAGCTCGGCCGTCACCGCGATGTGGGGAACGAAGTCCACCAGCAGGCCGTCGTCGGGCATGTGGTCCTTCAGGTTGGGGTGCGGCCAGTCGGTGCCCCAGAGCACACGCTCGGGAAACTGCTCGACGATGCGGCGGGCGAAGGGTACGACGTCGCGATAGCTGGGCAGGCTCGCGGCATGTTCCCCGTTCAGCGCCTTCGGGCCCGACAGGCTCAGGCGTTCCGGGCAGCTGACCTTGCTCCAGACGTTGGGGTACTCGCGCATGAAACGTTCGAACAGGGCGAACTGCGGGCCATCCACCGGCAGGCCCACGTCCGGCCGGCCCATGTGGTCCACCACCACCGTGGTGGGCAAGGCGGTGAAGAAGTCCCACAACTCGGGCAGGTCCACGGCCTCGAAGTAGATGACGACATGCCAGCCCAGCGGCGCAATGCGCGAGGCGATCTCCATCAGTTCGTCGCGCGGTGTGAAGTCCACCAGCCGCTTGACGAAATTGAAGCGCACGCCGCGCACGCCTGCGGCATGCAGGGCCTGCAGTTCGGCGTCGCTGATGCTGCGCCTGACGGTGGCCACTCCGCGCGCCTTGCCGCCGCTGGCGACGCAGGCGTCGACCAATGCACGGTTGTCGGCGCCATGGCAGGTGGCCTGCACGATGACGTTGCGGGCAAAGCCCAGGTGGTCGCGCAGCGCAAACAGCTGCGCCTTGCTCGCGTCACACGGCGTGTACTTGCGTTCAGGCGCAAAGGGAAATTCATCACCCGGGCCGAAGACATGGCAGTGCGCGTCGACGCTGCCGGCGGGCACCTGGAACTTCGGGCGGCTGGGGCCGGCGAACCAGTCCAGCCAGCCGGGTGTCTTCTCAAAGCTCATCGTCGGCCTTCTTGGTCGGGTGCAGGATACGGTCAGCCCCCGCATTCGCAAGAATGCGGTCGGCCTCCACCCGCCAGTCCGCGCTTCGCGCAAAGCCGGGTTCGCCACGCGGGCCGAACAGCCCGGCATCGGCGAGATCAGCCATCCAGGCCTGGCGTTCGGCGGTACCGCTGGCGGACCAGGGCTCGAGGCCCGCCTCGCGCACGGTCTGCGCCACCTCGCGCACTTCCTCGCTGCGGCGGCGGCCATGTTCGATGACGCGCTGGAAGAAATAGGCGGCCTGCTTTTCCCATTCGATGCCGGGGAAGGTCTCGCGCAAGGAAGCGATGAGCGCGTCCTCGACGCCGTAGTGCCGTGCCGTCGTGAAGCTTTCGATGACCATCGCCTCCAGACCCTTGATCATCACGCTGCGGCTCATCTTCGTGGCACTGGCCACGCCCAGGGTGGTGCTGGCGACGCGGGCGCGGAAGCCCAGCTCGTTCAGCGGTTCCAGCAGGGCTTCGGCATGCGGGCCGCCCAGCAACAAGGGCACCTGGCTGCGGTAAGGCGGCACGCTGGTCATTACCGCGCCTTCGACGAAGCGTGCGCCCGCGCCATGCACGACCGCGGCGGCGCGCTGCTTCGCGCCTGGCGAGGCGCTGTTGAGGTCGAGGAAGAAGGCCGCCGACCGCAGCGCAGCCGCGCAGGCCCGGGCCACGGCCACGGTCTGGCTGGCGGTGACGGCACTGATGACGAGGTCGGCCGCGGCCACCGCCTTCAGCGCGCTGGCCGCCAGCACCACGCCATGCTGCGCGGCATGCGCCTGCATCGCGGGCGACAGGCGCAGGTCGAAGGCCTCGACCGCGAGGTCCTGGGCGCGCAGGTCTTCGGCCAGGATGCGGCCGACCTCGCCATAGCCGATGAGGGTGATGCGCAGCATCGTCCGGTGTCCCGAGTTCAGTCGATGTAGCGCAGCCCGGCCTGGGCCAAGGGCTCGCGCATCTTGTACATGTCCAGGCCGAGCACGCCGGCGGCGAGCTTGGCGCGCTTGTCGGCTTCCAGTGCTTCGCGTTTCGCGGCAGCGTCCAGGGTCTTGGCGGCGTTGGCTGCGGGCACCACGACCACGCCGTCGTCGTCGGCCACGATCACGTCGCCGGGCGTCACGTAAGCCCCGGCGCAGACCACCGGGACATTCACCGAGCCCAGCGTCGCCTTGATCGTGCCCTTGCTGCTGATGGCCCGGCACCACACCGGGAACCCCATGGCCTGCAGGTCGCGCACGTCGCGGCAGCCGCCGTCGATGACGAGGCCGCGCGCGCCGCGTGCCTGGAACGAAGTGGCCAGCAGGTCGCCGAAATAGCCGTCGGTGCACTCGGCGGTGACCGCGGCAACGACGATGTCGCCCGGCTGGATCTGCTCGGCCGCGACATGCATCATCCAGTTGTCACCCGGCTGCAGCAGCACGGTGACAGCGGTGCCCGAGATACGTGCGCCCGGGTAGATGGGCCGCATGAACGGCTTGAGCAGGCCGACCCGGCCTTGCGCTTCGTGCACGGTGGCGCTGCCGAAGGCGCCCAGGCCGTCGGCGGAGATGCGCTCGGCACGGGTGATGTTGCGGTAGACGACGCCCAGTTCGAACATGTTCTAGAGCCCCCTGCTCTTCAGTGCGGCGTCCAGCCGCGGGTAGACACGGCGTGCGTTGCCTTCATAGACCTTGAAGCGGTCTTCAGCGCTCAACTGCGTGCTGGCCTCGATGTAGCGCTTGGTGTCGTCGTAGTAGAAGCCGGTTTCGGGGTCGATGCCGCGCACCGCGCCGATCATCTCGCTGGCAAACAGGATGTTGTCGACCGGAATCACCTTCGTCAGCAGGTCGATGCCGGGCTGGTGGTAGACGCAGGTGTCGAAGAAGATGTTGTTCAAAAGGTGGTCCTTGAGCAGGGGCTTCTTCATTTCCTGTGCCAGCCCGCGAAAACGGCCCCAGTGGTAGGGCACGGCGCCGCCGCCATGCGGGATGACGAACTTCAACCTCGGGAAATCCTTGAACAGGTCGCTCGTGAGGCACTGCATGAAGGCCGTGGTGTCGGCGTTCAGATAGTGCGCGCCGGTGGTGTGGAAGCAGGCATTGCAGCTGGTGCTGACATGCACCATGGCCGGAATGTCGTACTCGATCATCTTTTCGTAGACGGGGTACCAGTGGCGGTCGCTCAGCGGCGGGCTCGTCCAGTGGCCGCCGCTGGGGTCGGGGTTCAGGTTGATCGCCACGTTGCCGTACTGTTCAACGCACTTCACCAGTTCTGGGATGCAGGTGGCCGGGTCGACGCCCGGGCTCTGCGGCAGCATCGCCGCAGGAATGAAGCTGTCGGGGAACAGCTGCGCCACGCGGAAGCACAGCTCGTTGCAGATGGCCGCCCAGGTGCTGCTGACATTGAAGTCGCCGATGTGGTGGGCCATGAAGCTGGCGCGCGGGCTGAAGATGGTGAGGTCGCTGCCACGTTCACGCATCTTTGCCAGCTGATTGGTCTCGATGCTCTCGCGCAGCTCGTCGTCGCTGATCTTCAGGTCGGCCACTTTCGGCATCACCGGAGGGTCCTGGATACCGGCGATCTGCGCGTTGCGCCAGGCTTCCAGAGCCTTGGGTGCGGTGGTGTAGTGGCCGTGAATGTCGATGATCATGCGCTGGGGTCCACGAAAGTTCTCAGGCGGGTTCCATGCCCTGGCGGCGCTTGGCCGCGAGCGTGGCGTCGGACTGCAGGAAGGTCAGCAGCGCACGCGCAGCGTCGGCGCGAGCGCTGCCCAGGTCCAGGGTGGCCGGCAGGGCGGCAGAAAAGGTGGTGACGCAGGCCAAGTCCGGCGGCAAGGTGCCCAGCACGCAGATGCCGGGCAGGTGCAGCAGTTCGCTGAGCTGCTGGAAGCCCAGCGCCACCTGGCCGCCGGCCACCAGACTGCCCACCGGCACGCCGGGCGGGGCCTGCACCAGGCGCGGCTTCAGGGTGTCGGTCAGGCCCCAGCGTTCGAACAGCTGGGTCAGATAGGTGCCACTGGGGCCGGTGGAAAAACTGATGCTCGGGGCCGCCAACACCGCTGCGCGCAGCGCTGCGCCAGTGCTGATGTCGGGCCTCGGCGCACCTTCGCGTACCGCCACGGCCACGGGCGAACGAACCAGGTCGACACGGCTGCCGGCATGCACATGGCCGCTGGCGATGAGCTTGTCGATGGCGTCGGACGCCAGGAACACGAGGTCGAAGGGTTCCCCGGCCTGCACGCGCCGGGCAGCGTCGACACCGCCGACGCTTTCGATCTGCACGCGCGCGCCGCCAGCGGCTTCGATTCCGGCGACTTCGAACGCGCGCGCCAGCTCGCCCAGCAGCTGCTGGGTGGCTTTGGACGAGATGCCTTGAAGCGTGATGGCCATGCCGTGGATTCTTCAGCCGCCCACCGGCGCAATCAAGCCGATGCCGCCACTAGCTGCTATGCCGGTTCGGCATGGCTTGCCGCTACGCCACCGGGTCTGGCATAACAATACCGGCATGGACATCAAGCAGATCGCCACCTTCGTGCAGGTCGCCGAACACGGCAGTTTCAGCCGCGCGGCCAGCGTGTTGCGGGTGGCGCAGCCGGCGCTGAGCCGCCAGGTGCGGGCCCTGGAGGTGGAACTGCGCCAGCCTCTGTTCGACCGCAATGGCCGTGGCGTGACCCTGACACCCGCCGGCCAGCGCCTGCTGGCCCACGGCCGCGGCATCCTGCAGCAGCTGGAACGCGCCCGGCAGGACCTGGAAGACCTGCGCGGCGTGGCGGCCGGGCTGCTGTCGGTGGGCCTGCCGCCGAGCATCGGGCGGGTGTTGACGGCGCCCCTGGTCGAAGCCTTCGCGCTGCGTTTTCCCAAGGCCACGCTGACCATGGTCGAAGGCTTGTCGACCTACACGCTGGAGTGGCTGGCGCAAGGCCGCATCGATTGCGCCGTGGTCTATAACACCGCGCCGACGCCCGCCATCCAGCTGCTGCCGGTGCTGGACGAGAAGCTCTACCTTGTAGGAGCCCGCCGCGAAGGTGCCGGCGGCGTCGGCCGCCCGGCCACGCTGGCGCAGGTGGCGCAGCAGGCGCTGCTGATCCCGAGCCGGCCGCATGCCATCCGCATGCGCCTGGAAACGGTGCTGGCCGAAGCCGGCCTGAAACCGCGGGTCGGGCTGGAGATCGAAAGCGTGCCGGCCATCCTGGACCTGGTGCAACGCCACCCCGAGCAGCGCTGGCACGCCGTGTTGTCGCTGAATGCCATTCACGGCAGCGGGCGCGAGCAGGCTTTCGTCGCACGCCCGATCCACCTGGCCAGCGCCGCGGCCCGGCGGCAGCCGCTGACGACCAGCCTGTCGATCGCGACCTCGGCGCAACGGCCACGCGGGCCGCTGCTGGACCAGGCCAGCACGCTGCTGGCGGGGCTGCTGCAGGCGCATCTGGCCGGCGCCATGCCGGCCGCGCTTCAGCGCACGCTGTAGCCGCGGCCTTCGAGGCAGGCGTTGCGGGCCCGCGGGTAGCCGGCGCGCTGCTCGGCATTGGCCTGGCGCGCCGTGCCGGCCGCCACGCTGCTGGGGTCGAAGCCGGTCTGCTGCGTGGCCCAGCGGTGGCATTCGTATTCGTCGCTGGCCTGGCGTTCAGCGGTCTGGCCCTGGCGCGGGTAGACGTAGTGGGCGTCTGCAGGAGCCGGGGCCAGGGCGGTCAGGTCGCCGACCGGTGGTGAAACGACCTCGTAGCCTCCGCTGTCGTGTTCGCGGTAATACACGCCGTTGGCGTAGATGTAGCTCAGAGCGCCCACCGTCACCAAGGTCCACAGCGCGGGGCGATGGTGGATGACGAGACCGTGCCGCGGGTAGTAGGGGGCGATCGGGCGCACCCAGCCGCCACGCACCGCCGGCCTCACGACAACGGCTCCGTGCCAGTGGCCTGACCCCCCCCGGTCGGCATGTGGGCCGCGCCCGCCACGGTCGGCCTGCGCGGGCAAGGCGGCGGCGCACAGCAGTGCCAGTGCGACGGCGGCGGGCAGGCCGGCAAAGGCGCCAGACAGGGCGGAACGCAGACGTGGCATCGGCAGCCTCACTGGATGGTGTAGCCGCGGCCCTGCATGCAGGCAGACATGGCGCGGCGGAAGTTGTCCTGTGGCGCGCTGGCCCGGGCGTAGGCCGCGTCCTGGCGCGCCTGGGCGGCATCGATGGCGCGGTTGCGGGCCTCGCCCGATGCCGCACCCACGGCGGCGCCGAAGATGGCGCCCAGCACCGCCGCACCGCCGGCATGCCGCGGCGAAGACAGCGCCGCGCCCAGCAGCGCGCCAGTGGCGGCGCCGCCGAGCACGTCGCCAGCGTCGCTGCGGACCACGCCCGCCTGGGCCATCCGCACGGGGGCCTGGCGCAGCGGCGTCATGCCGGGGTCGCTGCCGGTTTCACGCACGGCCCAGCGGTAGCACTCGTAGCGGTCACGGTCCTGCAGCGCTTCGGTCTGGGCGCGCGCCGGGTAGAAGTAGACAGGCGCGGAGGCCAGGGGCGGCGGCGCGGCCCGCACCACCTGGCGCGGCGGTCCGATCGGCGCCACCACACAGCCCGCCAGCAGGGCCAGTGACAAGAAGCCGGCGCCCAGGCGTGCCCAGGCGAAGCGATGGCGCGGTGCTGTTTTCATTGCAGGCATCATGCCCCTTGCAACGCAGTGGCGGCCAGCGGGTTGACCGGCCGCTGCGTAAATCTGTGCAAAGCCCCTACCCGAACTTTCGCGCACTTCCGAGCAGCATGTCCAGCCACATCGCCCTGGCCACCCTGGTGGTGACCGACTACGACGAAGCCATCGACTTCTTCACCCGCGCGCTGCGCTTCGAACTGCGTGAAGACACGCTCTTGGGCGCCGGCAAGCGCTGGGTTGTCGTGGCGCCACGCGGCAGTGCGCCCGGCGCCGCGGGCCTGCTGCTGGCCCAGGCCCGCGACGACGCGCAGTTCCGCGCCATTGGCGAGCAGACCGGGGGCCGCGTGGCCTTCTTCCTGCACACCGACGACTTCGAAGGCGACATCCGGCACATGCAGGCCGAGGGCGTGCGCTTCATCGAAACTCCGCGCCGGGAAGCCTACGGCCGTGTCGTCGTCTTCGCCGATCTGTATGGCAACCTCTGGGACCTGATCCAGCCCGGCACCTGACCGGGCCACCCCAGGCGCATAAACCCGACCTGATGCAAGGGTTGCTGCTTTGCGCATCATCCACCGACCCCCGACGCCACCACGAGAGAACCCATGGCCACATTGACCGTGAACGGCCGCGCGCTGACGCACTCCGCCGACCCCGACACCCCGCTGCTGTGGGTCCTGCGTGAACAGCTGGGACTGACCGGCACGAAGTACGGCTGCGGCATTGCCCAGTGCGGCGCCTGCACCGTGCATATCGACGGCAACCCGGTGCGCAGCTGCGCGATGCCGATTTCTGCCGTGCAGGCCGGCGCGAAGATCACCACCATTGAAGGCATTGCGCCCGACCCGGTGGGCGCTGCGCTGCAGAAGGCCTGGGTGGCCAACGACGTGCCGCAATGCGGCTACTGCCAGAGCGGCATGATCATGGCCGCCACCGCGCTGCTGAAGGACAAGCCGAGGCCCACCGACGCCGACATCGACGCGGCCATCACCAACATCTGCCGCTGCGGCACCTACAACCGCGTGCGCGCCGCCATCAAGGAAGCCGCCGGCGGACCGAAGTCGGCCGGTCTGGACATCATCCACGTCGTGAGGGCCGTCTGATGAGCGCCACGCTTTCGCGCCGCGGATTCATGGGCAGCGTGGCGGCTGCCGGTTCGCTGGTCGTCGGTTTCCACGTGCCGGCATTGGCCCAGGGCCAGGCTCAGGGGCAGGCCATGGCGCCCGAGATCAACGCCTGGGTCGTGGTCAAGCCCGACGACACCGTCGTCATCCGCATCGCCCGCAGCGAAATGGGCCAGGGCACGCTCACCGGCCTGGCCCAGCTGGTGGCCGAAGAACTGGAATGCGACTGGGCGCGGGTCACCACCGAATACCCCACGCCGGGCCAGAACCTGGCACGCAAGCGGGCCTGGGGCAACTTCAGCACCGGCGGCAGCCGCGGCATTCGCGAAAGCCAGGACTACGTGCGCAAGGGCGGCGCCGCCGCCCGCATGATGCTCGTGCAGGCGGCGGCCACGGCCTGGAACGTGCCCGTGGCCGAATGCTCGGTGGCCAAGGGCGTGGTCAGCCATGCCGCCAGCGGCCGGCGCATCGGCTACGGCGCGCTGGCGGAAGCCGCGGCCAAGCTGCCGGTGCCCACCGAGGTCGCCTTGAAGGACCCGAAGACCTGGACGCTGGCCGGCAAGCGCCTGGCACGCCTGGACACGGTGGAAAAGACCAACGGCGCCCTCGTCTACGGCAGCGACCTGAAGCTGCCCGGCATGCTCAACGCCGCCATCGCCGCTTGCCCGGTGTTCGGCGGCAAGCTCAAGAGCGTCGACTCTGCGGCAGTGGCCAGCCGCCCGGGTGTCAAGAAGGTGGTTCGGGTGGGCGACAGTGCCGTGGCCGTGGTCGCCGACACCTGGTGGCAGGCGAAGAAGGCGCTCGACGCGCTGCCCATCGAATGGGACTTTGGCGCCAACGCGGGCGTTCAGCAGGCCGACATCGCGGCCACGCTGAAGGCCGGGCTGACGGCCGCGCAGGCGGTCGACGGCAATCGTGGCGGCGACATCCAGGCCGCCCTGGCCGGCAGCGCCAGGACCATCGAGGCGGTGTATGCCTACCCCTTCCAGAACCACGCGACGATGGAGACGATGAACGCCACCGTGCGCTTCACGCCCGAGCGCTGCGAGGTCTGGACGCCGACGCAGAACGGCGAAGCGGCGCTGGCAGCAGCTTCGGAAGCCTCGGGCCTGCCGCCGGCGCAGTGCGAGGTCTACAAGCTGCCGCTGGGCGGTGGTTTCGGCCGCCGTGGCGCGATCCACGACTGGGTGCGCCAGGCGGTGGTGATTGCCAAGGAGACGGCCAAGGAATTCCCGGGCACCCCGGTGAAGCTGATGTGGTCGCGCGAAGAAGACATGACGCAGGGCCGCTACCACCCCGTCACCCAGTGCAAGCTGACGGCCGGTCTCGACGCCAAGGGCCAGATCACCGGGCTGCACATGCGCATCAGCGGCCAGTCCATCCTGGCGGGCGTGTTTCCGCAGAACGTCAAGGACGGCAAGGACCCGGTTGTCTTCCAGGGCCTGAACGAAGGCGGCGGCGAAGCCATGATCGGCTACGGATTCCCCGCCATCCTGGTCGACCACGCCATGCGCAACCCGCATGTGCCCCCGGGTTTCTGGCGCGGCGTGAACCTGAACCAGAACGCCGTCTACCTGGAATGCTTCCTCGACGAAGTCGCGCACGCCACGAAGCAGGACCCGCTGGCCCTGCGCCGCAGCCTGATGGGCAAGCACCCCAAGCACCTGGCCGTGCTGAACGCCGCGGCCGAGCGTGCCGGCTGGGGCAAGCCGGCGCCGGACGTGGGCGGCCAGAAGGTCTACCGCGGCCTGGCGCAGACCCATGGCTTCGGCAGCTACGTGGCGGCGGTGGCCGAGGTCTCGGTGAGCGACGCCGGTGAACTGAAGATCCACCGCATCGTCGCCGCCACCGACCCGGGCCATGCCGTCAACCCGCAGCAGATCGAAGCCCAGGTCGAGGGCAGCTTCGCCTATGGCCTGACAGCCGCGCTGTACGGCGCCTGCACGGTGAAGGACGGCCGCATCGAGCAGCGCAACTTCGACACCTACCCGGTGATGCGCATGAACCAGATGCCCAAGGTGGAAACCGTGCTGGTGCCCAGCGGCGGCTTCTGGGGTGGCGTCGGCGAACCGACGATCGCGGTGGCCGCGCCGGCGGTGCTGAATGCCATCTTCGCCGCCACCGGCAAGCGCATCCGCGACTTGCCGCTGGCCGCGCAGAGCCTGAAGCGGGCGTGATCGCTCAGGTGGCCATCGCCGGGCTGGCCATCGCCGGCCTGGCGCCAGCGGCGGCGGCGGCCACGGTCGTGGACGACGGCATCCCCGCAGCATTCACCGCCACCCCGGGCGACGCCGAGCGCGGCCGCGCGATCGTGGCGCAGCGCCAGCAGGGCCTGTGCCTGCTGTGCCATAGCGGGCCGATTCCGGAAGAGCGGTTCCAGGGCAACCTGGCGCCACCGCTGGACGGCGCCGGCAGCCGCTACACGGCCGCACAACTGCGGCTGCGCGTGGCCGATGCGCGGCGCCTGAACCCGGCCAGCCTGATGCCGCCCTTCCACGCCGTGCCCGATGCCGCCATCGAGGCCCGGCAACGCGTCGGCGCCGCCTGGCGCGGCCAGCCGATCCTGGACGCACAGCAGCTCGAAGACGTCGTGGCCTACCTGCAGACGCTGAAGTGAACCCATGAACACCCGCCGCCGCCTTCTGCAGGCCAGCGCCGGCCTGGTCAGCTGGCAGCTGCTGCCTGCCGCCCAGGCCACGCCAGAGACGATGCGCGCCGCCATCCAGGCCTTCACCGCAGGCGCCGCCGTTCGCAGCGGGCGCGTGAAACTCGACATCGCCACGCTGGTGGACAACGGCAACACGGTGCCCGTCACAGTCGAAGTCACCAGCCCGATGAGCCCGGCCGACCATGTGCAGCGCATCGGCCTCTTCAACGAGGCCAACCCCCAGCCCGAGGTGGCTGTGTTCCACCTGGGCCCGCACAACGGCGTGGCGCGGGTGGCCACGCGCATGCGGCTGGCCACATCGCAGCGTGTGCTGGCGCTGGCGCAGATGAACGACGGCAGCTGGTGGCAGGCCCAGGCCGACGTGATCGTGACGCTGGCCGCCTGCATCGAGGGCTGAACGATGAGCACACGTGCCCTCGTCAACCTGCCGCGCGACATCCAGCGCGGCCAGATCGTGGAAGTGCGCGCGACCGTCGCGCACCCCATGGAAACCGGCCACCGCCGTGGCAACGGCGGCGAACTGCTGCCGCGCAACATCGTGCGCAGGCTCGAGGCGCGGCTGAACGGCGAACTGGTGTTCGCCGCCGACATGCACCCGGCCCTGGCGGCCAACCCGTACGTCGCCTTCCCGCTGCGCGCTGCGGCCAGCGGCCCGCTGGTGCTGATCTGGCGCGGCGACAACGGCTTCGAACACAGCGAGACCGTGCGCTTCGAGGTGGCGTGAGACGCACGCCGCTGGGTGTGGCCCTGCTGCTGGCCTGCGGCATGGCCAGCAGTGCCCCGCCATCCGCCCCACCGACGGCACCCGACACCCGCCGCAGCGGCCTGCTCGACATGCAACCGGCCACCCAGGCGCTGCAGCGCGACGACGGCCAGAACCCGGGCTGGCTGTGGCTGAAGGGCGGCGAACAGGACTTCCAGCGCGACTGCGTGCGCTGCCACACTACAGCCAGCCTGCGCGGCGCGGCGCCACGCTACCCCGCCTGGGACGAGATGCTGGGCAAACCGCTGACGCTGCAGGGCCGGATCCAGCAATGCCGCATCCGCCATCTGGAACAACCCGCCCTGCGCGCGGAAAGCGACGCTTTGCTCGGGCTCGAGGCCTTCGTCGCCCACGCCTCGCGCGGCCAGCCGATCGCACCACCTGCCGACCCGCGCCTGCAGCCCTGGCGCGACCGCGGTGAACAGATCTTCCGGCAGCCACTGGGCCAGCTGGCGCTGAGCTGCGCGCAATGCCACGACGACAACGCCGGGGGCAAGCTGGCAGGCAGCACCATCCCGCAGGGCCACGCCACCGGCTACCCGCTGTATCGGCTGGAATGGCAGGGCCTGGGTTCACTGCAGCGCCGGCTGCGCAACTGCATGACCGGGGTGCGCGCGGAGCCCTTCGCCCCGGGTTCGGACGAGTTCACCGCGCTCGAAGCCTGGCTGATGCAGCGCGCTGCCGGCATGCCGCTGGAGACGCCTGCAGTCCGGCCGTAAAGTCCCGGCCATGGACCCACTCGCCACCACCCGCCACTGGCTGGAAACCGCCGTCATCGGCCTGAACCTGTGCCCGTTTGCGAAGGCCGTGCACGGCAAGGAACGCATCCGCTGGGTGCTGAGCCCGGCCACCGACACCGAGGCCCTGCTGCAGGACCTGCTGCGCGAACTGCAGTTCCTGTCCGAGGCCGACCCGGACCAGGTCGACACCACGCTGCTGGTGCACCCGGGCGTGCTGGGCGACTTCATGGACTACAACGACTTCCTCGACATCGCCGACGCCGCCCTGGCCGAACTGGACCTGGAAGGCGTGCTGCAGATCGCCAGCTTCCACCCCGACTACCAGTTCGCCGGCACCGAGCCCGACGACATCGAGAACTGCACCAACCGTTCGCCCTACCCCACCCTGCACCTGCTGCGCGAGGCCAGCATCGACGCCGCCGTGGCCGCATTTCCGCAAGCCGAGGCCATCTTCGAGCGCAACCAGGAAACACTGCGCCAGCTGGGCTGGGAAGGCTGGCACACTGCCGTGTCGAAAAGGGATTAGCCCATCACGCCGGGAGCACGATCATGCGCAGCCAACGCCTTTCCAGCGTGGCCCTGACACTGGCCACCGCCGCCCTGCTGTGCCTGCCGGCGCGGGCCACCGAACCCACGGCCGAGTCGGTCGAGGAACTGCTGCGGGTGACGCAGCCCGAGTCGATGCTGGAGACGATCTACGGCCAGTTCGAAAGCGGCATGCGCGCCGGCATGCAGCAGGCCGTGGCCGGCCAGCGCTTGTCGGACAAGCAGCAGAGCATCCTGGACAACGCGCCGCGCGAGTTCGCCGCGGTGCTGCGCGAGGAACTGTCCTGGGCCAGGATCCAGGGCATCTACGTGGGTATCTACCGCGAGAGCTTCACCCAGGAAGAAATCGACGGCATGCTGGTGTTCTACAAGAGCCCGGTGGGACAGGCCTTCGTGCGCAAGATGCCGCAGGTGACGCAGCGCTCGGGCCAGGTGATGCAGGTGCTGGCCGCTCCTATGGCCGAGAAGATGCGCGCAGCCATGGAGCGCGCCGTGGCCCACGCACGGTCGGCCGGCTGATGTCGGTGGAAGGCAGATCAACCCAGTTCAAGGAGAACGCCATGAATCGCAGAAACGTGATGTGCCTGGTGCTGGCCCTGCCAGCGCTGGCCCGGGCCACAGCCGAGTTTCCCGAGGCCAGGGTGGCGGCCGTGGCCTGGCTGAAGCAGACCGACGCAGGCGAAAACGCGGCCGCCTGGGCCAGCGCCGGCAGTGCCTTCAAGGCCGCCGTCACTGCCGCGCAGTGGCAGCAGGCCGTGCAGGGTGTGCGGGGACCGCTGGGCGCGGTGCGCGAGCGCAAAGACAAGAACACGACCTTCACGCGCAGCCTGCCCGGCGCGCCCGACGGCCAGTACGCCGTGCTGCAGTTCGACACCGCGTTCGAGAAGAAGGCCCAGGCGGTCGAAACCGTCACGGCTGCGCAGGAACCCGACGGCACCTGGCGGGTGGTCGGCTACTTCATCCGCTGAACGGCCGCCGCGCCGTGTTCGAGATTCGCCAGGCCCGGCCCGACGACGCCCCGGCCCTGCTGGCGATCTACGCACCCTTCGTCGAAGGCACGGCGGTGTCCTTCGAGACCGAGGTGCCGACGGCTGCGGCCTTTTCCGAGCGTATCCGCAAGTCGATCGCCGGCTGGGACTGGCTGGTGGCCGAGACCGATGGCGAATGCGTGGGCTACGCCTACGGCAGCGCACACCGCGAGCGCGCGGCCTACCGCTACACCTGCGAGGTCTCGGCCTACATCGCGCCGCAGCAGCGTGGCCGCGGGCTGGGGCGGTTGCTCTACGGCGCGCTGTTCGAACGCCTGGCCGAACGTGGCCTGTGCACGGCGCTGGCCGGCGTGGCCCAGCCCAACCCGGCCAGCATCGCGATGCACCAGGCCGTGGGCTTCACGACCGTGGGCACCTTCCAGCGCGCCGGGTGGAAGTTCGGTGCCTGGCACGACATCACCTGGCTGCAGCGGCCGCTGCGCGAGCGGCCACCGGCTGTTGGCCTCTAGAACCCGACCGCCTGGCCCTCTCGGCGCGAATCGCTGGCCGCCACGTACCCGTCCTCGAAGTCGTCGGTCAGCCGGGCGATGAACTGGCCCGAGCCGTAATCCATGTAGGCGTCGGGCGTGGCCACGATCTCGTGGCCCAGGCCGCGCAGGCCCTGCTGCAAGGCGGGGGCCATGGTCACTTCGCAGTCGATCTGGCGGCCGCTGGCCACCTTCCAGCGCGGCGCGTCGCAGGCCGCCTGCGGCTGCTGCTTGTGCACGAGCATGCGCACCAGCGTCTGCAGATGGCCCTGGGGCTGCATGTTGCCGCCCATCACGCCGAAGCTCATCACCGGCTGGCCATCCTTCGTCAGGAAGGCCGGGATGATGGTGTGGAAAGGCCGCTTGCCCGGCGCCACCTGGTTCGGGTGGCCGGGCTGCAGCGTGAAGCAGTGGCCGCGGTTCTGCAGGCTGACGCCGGTGCCCGGCACCACCACGCCACTGCCGAAGCCCATGTAGTTGCTCTGGATCAGGCTGACCATCATGCCGCTCTCGTCGGCTGCGGTCAGGTAGATGGTGCCGCCGCGCGGCGGCTGGCCGTGGCCGGGGTCGGCGGCGGCGGCCGGGTTGATCAGGCGCGCGCGCTCGGCCAGGTAGGCGCTGCTCAGCAGGTCGGCGGCCTTCACCTCGAGCATGTAGCGCTCGTCGGCCACCCAGCGGTAGGTGTCGGCGAAGGCGAGCTTCATGGCCTCGATCTGCAGGTGCTGGCTTTCCAGGCTGTCGGGCGCGAAGTCGCGGAAGTTCGTGTGCTCGAGCATGCCCATGGCCATCAGCGCGGCGATGCCCTGGCCGTTCGGCGGGATCTCGTGCACGGTGTGGCCGGCGAAGTCCTTCCGGATGGGGGTCACCCATTCGGCGCGGTAGCCGTCCAGGTCGGCCAGCGTCATCACGCCGCCATGGGCCTTGGCATGGGCCACCAGCTTTTCAGCGATCTCGCCACGGTAGAAGGCGTCACCCTTGCTTTGCGCGATGAGGCGCAGCGAACGCGCTGCGTCGGCGAAGGTGAAGCGTTCACCCGGGGCTGGCGCGCGGCCGCGCGGCATGAAGGTGTCGGCGAAACCGGGCTGGTCGAACAGGCCGGGCACCTGGCGTTCCCACTTGTCGGCGGTGACCACGCCCACGCCGTAGCCACGTTCGGCCAGCTCGATGGCGGGCTGCAGCAGGTCGGCGAAGGGCAGCTTGCCGAAGCGCTGCGACAGGGCCACCCAGCCGGCAACGGCGCCGGGGGTGGTGACGCTGTCCCAGCCGCGGATCGGGAAGACACCGCCATGGACCTTGTCGAAGTAGGCCGGCGTCCACGCCGCCGGCGCCACGCCCGACGAGTTCAGCCCGTGCAGCTGCTGGCCGTCCCAGAGGATGGCGAAGTTGTCGCTGCCCAGGCCGTTGCTCACCGGCTCGACGATGGTCATGGCCGCGGCAGTGGCAATCGCTGCGTCGACGGCATTGCCGCCGGCCCGCAGCATCTGCAGGCCGGCCTGGGCCGCCAGCGGCTGCGAGGTGGCGACGACATTGCGAGCGAACAGCGGGCTGCGCACGGTGGGGTAGGGGTTGGTCCAGTCGAAGTGCATGGCGGGCGGCGGCAGGTGGAAGAACGTTGGGAAGAAAGAGGGCGACCAGCGCAAGTATCCCGCGCCCGGGCCCCGCGTGTCAGGCCAGCAGCCGTCGCCAGAGCAAGGCCGACAGCAGCAGCATCGTCAGCCCGATCAGGCCGTCAAGCACCTGCCAGGCCCGCGGACGGGCAAACACCGGTGCCAGCCAGCGCGCGCCGTAGCCCAGCGAAGCGAACCACAGCAGGCTGGCGGCGCAGGCCCCGGTGGTGAACGCCCAGCGGGCGACGCCTGCAGACTGCTGTGCGCCGACCGAGCCCACCAGCAGCACCGTGTCGAGGTAGACATGCGGGTTCAGCACGGTGAAGGCCAGCGCCTGCGCCACCGCCTGGCGGCGCGTGAGCCCGCTGCTGCCGGCTGCAGCGTGCAACTGGCCCGGCCTGGCGGCGCGCCACAGCGCGCGCAGCCCGTACCAGGCCAGGAACAGGGCGCCGCCCAGCGTCAGCGCGGTGGCCAGCGCCGGGCGGGTGCCGAGCAGTCGCGCCAAGCCGGCCACTCCTGCAGCGATGAGCAGCGCGTCTATCAGCGCACACACCGCCACGACCGGCCCCACATGTTCCCGCCGCAGGCCCTGGCGCAGCACGAAAGCATTCTGCGCACCGATGGCGATGATCAGCGTCAGGCCGAGCGACAGGCCGGTCAGCGCCGGCGCCAGCCAGGCCGAGGACAACAGGCCGGATGCATTCAGATACAACATGCCTGGCGCCGTGACTTAGAACCGTGAGCTATGGCGCAGCGGCAAGCTGCAAAGCCGCTTCTCAACTTCGAGCACCCTAGACTCGAGAAGCGTATCGGGCTCGTCGGCCCTCCCGACAATACCCGGACACGCAGAAGCGGAACCCCGAACCCACCATGTCCCTGGCCCTGATTGCCGCACTTGCCCTTTCGCCCGCCGCCACGGCGGCCCAGTGTTCCTGGGACCGTCCGGGTGTAGACCCGTTCATGGGCAACGTTCCAGCCGCTGTCGACCGCTACACCGACATCCCGGCCGAGGTGCGCGAGCGCCTGAAGGCGCGCATGGTCAAGCGCCAGTACGACGAGATCGCGACCATCCGCCGCGACAGCATTGCCGGCCGCCACCAATACAGCGACGAGCTCCGCGACATGCACTTCGGCCAGGGCCGCGTCTGCCGCACCGTGACGCGCACACGCTGGGCGCCCGACATGGTCGAGCGCGGTCTGGTGTATTGCGAATCCGAACATTGCGTCATCGTGCCCACCGTGTGCCGCAACGTCAGCCGCGTCACCCGGCTGAAAGGCCCGCCTGCGGCAGCAGCCGGTGGCGAACCGGGTTTGCCCGGAACCCTGACCGCCGGCCCCGTCGACCCCGGCGCCCTGGCCGATGGCAAGGCGGGGCCTCTGGCGGCCAAGGACGCCGACGGCCCGGGTGAACTGGTATTCGACCCCCCCGGTGCCGGCAACACGTTCGCCGAAAACAGCCAGCCGGTCCCGGGGCTGGTGCCCGGGGGCGGCACCGGCAGTTCGATCCCGTACACCGTCGCCGGCATTCCGATCGGCGGGGGCTCGGGGCCGTCTTTCGTGCCGCCCGGCAGTGCACTCGACGTTCCCGTGGGCGTGGCGCCCATCGGCAGCGGCACCGTCGGCGGTGGCGGCATCGTCGTGCCGCCCCCGCCCCCGCCCACGCCGCCGTCGATCATCGAGTCGCCGATTCCCGCCATTCCGGAACCCGCGACCTGGCTGATGTGGCTGGGGGGCCTGCTGGGCGTCGGCTGGCTGGCGCGCAGGCGCGGCCACTGACGCTCGAGGCCGACCGCTGCCGTTCAGTTCTTGACGAGGCCTGAGACGACGGCGGTGGTGGCTTCCTTCAGCTTCGCGACCGCGGCCGCCTTGCACTGGTCGGCGGTGGCGGCTGGCAGAGCGTCGAAAGTGGTGGCCGTCTTCTGCGGGCGGAACAACACCGCCTTGGCCGTGGGTGTCAGCGGCATCAGCATCACGCGCGCGGTCACGGCGCAGGCGCCCGCCGGCGTGATGCCGCCTTCGACCTGGCTGATGAACACGTACTTGCTGGCCGGGTAGACCTTCCAGAGCTTTTCCGGGATGAGCTCGGCCATGACCTTCTTGGCCGCTTCGTCTGAAATCAGCGAGCGGGTGGAATAGTCCAGCAACTCCACGTTCCGGGCACCCTGGGACCAGGCGCCGCCTGCCATGGTGGCCAGCAGGACAAGAACGGCGGTCGACTTCAGCACGATGCTCATGGTGGTTCGGTGGTTGGGTTGAAGCGCGGGCCAGGCCCGCAAGCTGGGGTCTCGAAATCTCGGCCGGAGTGTAATCACCAACCCGCTGCGCGTTCAGACCGGTCGCTGCTGCGAGGCCAGTTCGCCCTGCAGCCGCTGCACGTCCTCGGTCAGCCGGCCGGCTATCAGGCGCACGATCTCGAAACCGAATTCCGGGTTCTGGAAGTACAGCTGCTTGAAGCTGGTCTCGTCGATGGAAAGCACGGTGCAGGCCGTGGTGCAGCGCGCCGTGGCCGTGCGCCGGCGGTCAGGGGCGAAAAAGGCGATCTCGCCGAACATCCGGCCGGGTTCCAGGCGGCGACCGCTCTCGACGAGTTCCATCTCGCCTTCGGCCAGCAGGTAAAGCCGGTCGGCCAGGTCGCCCTTGCGGAAGAGCACGCTGCCGGCCGGCATGCGCCGGCGCCGCATGTGCGGCTGCAGCCACAGGCCGGACCGCGCGTCGGCCGCGCTGGCGCGGCGCACGCGGCGCGTCAACCGTTCCATTTCCAGCACCCGCCACAGGTTCACCGGCAGCAGCGTGGCATGCAGCGCCAGGATGAGCGGGCTGGGATGCACGGCACCGTAGATCATGAAACCGATGTTGCTGGCCACGGCCAGCCAGCGCAGCGGGATGATGGTCTTGACGAAGGCGCTGACGACGATCAGCGCTGCAGCCACGACCGCCGCCCCCAGCGCCAGCCGTTGCCAGGGGTCGGCCAGCGTGACCGCCAGCGCCGCCAGATGGTGCGCCGCGGCGTCGGCGACGGACTGCAGCACGCTCAAAACCCGCGCCCTACCAGCGCGCCGGCAGCTTCTTCAGCAAGGCGATGCGCCCGCCGCGCAGTTCAACGTAGCCGCCCTCGGTCAGCGGCTTGAAGATACGGCTGACCATCTCGCGTGACGAACCCACCCGTTCGGCAATGTCCTGCTGCGTCAGCTTGTCGGGCAGCACGAGCACGCCACCCTCGTCGCGCGCCAGCTTGCGCAGCAGACGGGCAATGCGGCCGTAGACGTCGTCCAGCGCCAGGCTCTTCACCTGGTCGGTCGAAGCGCGCGCCAGCCGGATGAGCTTTTTCACCAGGTGCAGGGCGAAGTCGGGGTGGTGGGCCAGGAAATCGCGCACCTCGGCGCCGGGCACCACGGCGCAGGTGGTGGGCTCCAGTGTCATGACGCTGGCTGAACGGGGCCCGCCGTCGAGAGTCATCTCGCCGAAATACTCGCCCGCGCCCTGGGTGCTGTAGACCACCTCGCGTCCGTCGGCCCCGGCACCATAGGCCTTGATGCGGCCGCGCAGGATGATGAAGAGCGAGTCGCTCTGGTCGTCTTCGGTCACGAGCACCGCATTGGCGGGGAAATGGCGCACGCCTCCGCGGTTGGCGATGGCCTGCAGCAGGCTGTCCTGGAGCGGCTCTGGGCCGGTGGGTGGGTTGCGCGTGCTGGCCATGGGGCTGGATGGTGCCATGGCCATGAGCGCGTGCGCAGCGACGCACGTCACAGCGTCGACCTTCGATCGTCATCGTCCGGAGCCGGGTTTGCCCTATGCTGGCAGTCTTCTTGCTTCAACCCCCGCCGTGGACCGCCATTTCCTGACCCCGTTGTTCGACCCGCGCTCGATCGTCGTATTTGCCGGCGACCCCGACGGCGCGGCGCCAACGCCTGCGGCCCATGCGCTGCGCCGTTCACTCGCGGCGGGCGCTGCCACACCGGGCGGCAGCGGCTATGGCGGCACCGTCACCTGGCTCGACATCACCATGACGGGCACCCTGGCCGACCTGGCCAGCTCACGCGCCGACCTGGCGCTGATCGCGCTGGCCCCGGACCAGGTCGGCGCAGCGCTGGAAATCGTCGGCCGCATCCGCTGCCGGGCGGCACTCATCCTGACCACCGGCCTGCCGGCGGCGGCGTGCACCGAGCTGCATGCCACGGCGCGGCGCTACGGCGTGCAACTGCTCGGCCCCAACTGCCAGGGCCTGCAGCGCCCCGGGCTGGGCCTGAACGCCAGCACGCTGGGGCCGCTGGCGCCACCCGGGCCGCTGGCGCTGGTGTCGCAGTCAGGGGCGCTGACCTCGTCGATCCTCGACTGGGCGCGCCAGCACAACGTCGGCTTTTCAGCCGTGGTCTCGCTGGGCCCCAACACTGCCGTCGAGCTGCCGCAGGTGCTGGACTTCCTGGCCAGCGACGGCAAGACGCAGAGCATCCTGGTCTACATGGAAGGCATCCGCCACGCCCGCCGCTTCATGAGCGCGCTGCGCGCGGCGGCTTCGGCCAAGCCGGTGGTGGTGATGAAGGCAGGCCGGCAGAAGACCGGCTCGAAGGTGGCGCTGACGCATTCCGCCGCCATCGTCGGCAGCGACGAGGTGTTCGACGCCGCGCTGCGCCGCGCTGGTGTCGTCCGCGTCCGCCAGTTCACGCAGCTGTTCTCGGCCGCGCAATGCCTGGCCTCGCGCTTCCGCCCGGCCGGGCAGTTCCTGGCCATCATCACCAACGGCGGCGGCCCGGCCGTTCTGGCCGCCGACTGGGCCGACGAAATCGGCCTGAAGGTGGCGAGCGTGCAGGACCTGGGCGAAGAAGCCGACGGCCCGGCCTTCGTGGCCGCGCTGGAACGTGCCGTGCAGGACCGTGGTGTCGACGGCGTGCTGCTGATCCATTCGCCGAAGCAGCGCATCGGCGCCGACGGTCTGGACATCGACCCCGAGGCCGTCGCCCGCGCGGTGGCCGAGGCCTTCGCGCCGGCCGGCAAGCCGGTGCTGGCCTGCTGGATGGGCGAGGCCACCGCCCGGCCCTCGCGTGAACTGCTGGCGGCGCGCCAGATGCCGGTGTTCCGCACGCCCGAGGCCGCGGTCGATGCCTTCCACAGCATCGCCAGCTTCTACCGCAACCAGCAGCTGCTGCAGCAGACGCCGCCGCCGCTGAGCCACCTGCTGGAACCCGACACCGAGGGCGCGCGGCTGCTCATCGAAGGGGTGCTCGCCGAGCGCCGCAAGGTGCTGACGGAGATGGAAAGCAAGGCGCTGCTGGCGGCCTTCCACATCCCGGTGACGCGCACGATGCTCGCGCGCAGCGCCAACGAGGCCATGCTCATTGCCAGCCAGCTGGGCTACCCGGTGGCATTGAAGATCGATTCACCCGACATCACGCACAAGAGCGACGTCCAGGGCGTGATGCTCAATGTGCACACGGCCACGCAAGTCCGCGATCGCTACAACGAGATGCTGGCTGCGGTGGCCCGCGCCCAGCCCGGGGCCCGCATCAATGGCATCACCGTGCAGCCGATGGCAGCGTTGCCCAAGACCCGGGCCAGCGGTGCGGCCGGGGGCGCTGCAGGCAGCCCGCCGCGCGAGGTGTTCGTGGGCCTGTCGACCGAAGAACCCTTCGGTCCGGTCATCACCTTCGGCGCCGGCGGCACGATGGTCGAGCTGTTCCGCGACCGCGCACTGGAACTGCCCCCGCTGAACCAGTTCCTGGCCAGGCGTCTGATCGAAAGGTCCCGCGCCGCGGCCATGCTCGGCGAATGGCGTGGCGCTCCGGCTGCGCACCACGAGGTGCTGGAGCAGGTGCTGCTGCGCGTGAGCGAGATGATCTGCGCGCTGCCGCAGCTGCGCGAGATGGACATCAACCCGATCATCGTCGACGACAGCGGCGCGGTGGCGGTGGATGCACGCATCGTGATCGACAGCCTGCCCCACGCCTCGCAGACGGGGTCGGGCGGCCACACCGGTGCCTACCCGCACCTGGCCATCCTGCCCTACCCGGCCAGCATCGAACAGGAATGGCCGCTGAAGGGCGGCGTGCTCGCCTCCGTGCGGCCGATCCGCCCCGACGACGCCGACATGCTGCAGAGCTTCGTGCGCGGCCTGTCGCAGGAAAGCCGGTACTTCCGCTTTGCCAGCGCCATCAACGAACTGCCGGCGCGGGTGCTGTCCCGCTTCACCCTGATCGACTACGACCGCGAGATGGCGCTGGTGGCGGTGGTGAAAACCGCGGGGCCGGCCGAAGGCGAAGAAAGCGAACGCATGATCGGCGTGTCGCGCATCGTCACCAACCCCGACGGCACCAGTTGCGAGTTCAGCCTGGTGGTGGCCGACGACTTCAAGGGCCAGGGCCTGGGGTCGCGGCTGATGGCTGCGATCATCGATCAGGCGCGCAGCAAGGGCCTGGCGGAGATCATGGGCCTGATCCTGGCGAACAACAGCGGCATGCTGCGCCTGATGACGAGCCTGGGCTTCACCATCGGGCCCTGCCCGGAAGACCCGGACTTCAAGATCGCGACAAAAGCGCTCTAGTCTCCACTTCGATCAGCAGGGTGCGCAGCGCCGCAGCGTTGTTCTCGTCTTCGGCGGAGTCGATGGCATCGGCGAGCACGTCGCGGATGTCCTCGGGCTCGACGCGTTCCATGTCCCAGGTGGGAAACAGGCGTTCACGCGACTCCTCGGTTTCGCTGAGCAGCACCACCTGCAGGTGACGCGGGTCGGCCTTGATCAGCCCCATCAGCCGCTGCACCGCGGCACGCGGGCCTTCGAGCCACTGGAAGAAGATGCCGCTGCCAAACACCAGCATGCCGGTGACGCCATGCAGCGGATTGGCGCGGCGCGCGGTGCTGATGATGGTGTCGACCGCGGCCTCGCCCACGCCGGGCGCGGCACGGCTGCAATAGACCAGGTTGTAGAGCAGCGGACCGCCAGGGTTCAAGCCCGGCTCGTCGGGCGTCTCGGCGTCGTGTGCGGGCATGGTGTTCAGTCCAGGAAGGCGTCGAGTTCGGCGCAGAATGCGGCCGGCTGCTCGAAGTACATCAGAGCACCAGTGTCCTTGAACACGCGGATGCGCCAGTTGGGCCGATTCTCGACGGTGTGCTTGCCGCGGTAGTCGGTGAAGTCCCCGCGCGTGCCGTGGCTCATCCAGACCGGGTGGGGCAAGGCTTCGTAGAGCGTGTTGACGTCGCTGCTGAACAGCACCGCGCCCAGGAAGTGCAGCGGCGCAAAGTGCGCGCCGCTCTGGCGTGTGGTGACCACGCAATAGCGCCACAAGGCTTCGTCGATGGCCTTGCTGCCCCAGGTGCGTTCCAGGAAGTAGCGGATCACCCCGGGCCGCGTCAGGCCGCGGAACAGGCCGGCGCCCCAGCCACCCCCCGTGTGGAAACCCGGCCCCTGGAAGCACTTCAACAGCCAGGGCGGGCCAACCGAACCGCCCGCAGGCGCGTAGCGCAGCTTGCTGCCGCGAAAGCCGGTGGGGCTGACCAGCGCCAGGCGTCGGAAACGCGCCGGTGCCTCGACCGCGGCGCGGGCCACGAACTCGCAGCCCAGCGACACGCCCAGGGCGTCTACCGGCGCGGGCCCATGGCGGCGCGCCAGCCAGTCCAGACCGTCGTGCAGGGCGTCGGTCATCAGCCGCGGGGTGTAGGCGCGGTCGCTCCGCTCGCTGAGGCCGAAGCCCGGCAGGTCCAGCGCCAGCACCGGCCGCGTGCGGCGGGCATGGTCGTACAGCGGCCGCACCTCGGCCGCTGAAGCCGCAGCATTCATGCTGTGCACCAGCAGCAGTGGCGGCGCGGCGGTGGCGGCAGGGGCGTCGGGAACCGAAAAATAGCCCGACAGACGGCCGGCGCGGCCGGTGAATTCGAACCTTTCGCCCGCAAGGGCCAGCATCTCGGCGGGCACGGGCGTCATCGGGCAGAGTCCTTTGCGTTTGCGGGAAAGCGCTGCATCGTAGCTGCAGCGGCGGCACCGACAATCGCCCACCTTTTCGAAGCGCGGGCGCGGGCGCCTCGCCCGGCCGCATGCACAGAACCATTTTCGACACACCACTGGTCAACACCGCCCTGCGCACGCTGTCGCACGGGCTGCTGCGGGCGCTGGGCTGGCGCATCGAAGGCAGCCTGCCAGCAGGGGCCGTCAAGTCGGTGCTGATCGCCGCGCCGCACACCAGCAACTGGGACCTGCCCTACACGCTGATGGTGGCGTTCGAGCTGCGCCTGAACATCTACTGGATGGGCAAGGCCAGCATCTTCCGCTGGCCATTCGGGCCGGTGATGCGCTGGCTGGGTGGCATCCCGGTGAACCGCGAAACCAGCAACAACCTGGTGGCGGCGTCGGCCGCGGCCATCGTCGCGGCCGACGGCCCGCTGCAGCTGGTGGTGCCGCCCGAAGGCACGCGTGGCAAGACGCGGCACTGGAAGACCGGCTTCTACTACATCGCGCTGCAGGCCAAGGTGCCCATCGTGCTGGCCTACATGGACTACGAACGCAAGCTCAGCGGCCTGGGGCCGGTGTTCACGCCCACCGGCGACATCGAGGCCGACATGGCCGAGATCAAGCGCTTCTACGCGCCCTTCAAGGGCCGCCGGGCCCGGCAGTTCACGGCCGACTGAAGCCGCCCGCGGCGCGGCGGATCAGAACTCCACCGCTTCCATGCGCAGGCCGCGTGTGAGCAGCAGCGCCCGCGCCAGCTGCGCGTCCTGGCGGCGCGAAAAAGGCCAGCAGACGACACGCCAGTCGTCGCCGGCGGGCATCAGTTCCACCAGCAGCGGCTCGGCCGTGTGCTGGGCCAGCAGGGCGCGCACCGCCATCTGCACCTGCTCGGATTCGGCCCGGGTGCGCAGCGGCCGCGTGGTCAGCGCATAGGCCGGGCCGAGCTCGGGGCCGGGGTCGGCAAGGGGCGGGCGCGCCAGGTTGGGCGCCAGCGCCAGTACGCCGGCGGCGGCGGGCTTCGCCGACGGCGGCGGTTCGCCGCGCGCCACGCGCAGCGCGGCCACTGTCTCGCGCGCCGCCGTCTTGGTGGCTTCGTCGAGCGGCGGCACCAGGCGCTGGCCGGGGCGGAAGGGTTCGGCCGGCGGCCGCGGTGGTGGGTCGTCGGGTGGCAGGGTGGCAGCGCCGCCTTCCGGGTCGGCGCCGGCGAGCGGAAGGCCGGCCTGCGCCAACGCCTGGCTCGCGGGCGCCGCGGCAGCCACCGCAACCGCGGCGCCGCTGACGTCGGGCATAGAGGCCGCCTCGGCCCAGGCAGGGGCGGCTTCGGTCGCGGCCGATGCCGGTTCTGCCGCCGCCCAGGTGGCGTCGGCGGCAGACCCTGATGCAGCCGCTGAAACCGCTGAAGCCGCCGAAGCCACCGGCGCCACGGGTTCGCCGGCGCCACCCCCGGCAGCCAGTGCCGACCAGCGCGCCAGCACGTTCTGTACGGCGGCGACGCCGGGCCAGTCGGCCGGCGCTGGCAAGGGCGGCCGGGCAATGCCCAGCGCCACCGCGGCCAGCAGGCCCAGCACGGCCGCGCTGCGCTGCGGGCTCATGAGTCGCGGCCCCAGCAGGCCCCCGGCTCCGCCTGGCGGCAGCAGCACGCGCGCGCGCCGCGCGCCCACTTCCACCGCGGCCGTGGCCAGGTACAAGGTGACCAGACCGCTGTCCTGCCGGCCCCACTGGGCGTCGGCACGGACCTCGCGCAAGGGCAGGCTGGCGATGCGTGCATGCAGCCGGCCGTGGCGCAGCGCCCAGCGCGCCACCTGGCGCGGTCTGAGCGGGCTGATGAAGTCTTCGCTGAAGGCTGGCAGCAGGGCCTGGGCGCGCAGGCGTGCCTGCGCGCGCTGCTGGCGGGCTGCCTGCAGGTAGGTGCGCAGTCGTGCCGGGGCGGTCAAGGCCGCATGCAGCGCTTGCTTGAAAGTGGACAGCAGTTGCCGGGGTGCGGCGGCCAGACCCGGCGTCGCCGTGGCCGCCGGGCCAGCCGCTGGCGTTGCGGCCTGGGCCTGCGCCAGCGCGCGGTCTCGCAGCCGCG
>JALHPF010000028.1 GCA_022842595.1 Rubrivivax sp. | reverse complement strand
CCCGCGGCCCCCGCGCGAAGCGCGGATCAACCTCTGACTCGCCGCAGGTGTTTGAGCGGAGTGAGCGCAGCGAACGCAGCGAGTTCGGCGGCGGGGCCGCGGGACCGAGCACCGCAGGGCAGCCTGAGCGCAGCGAAGGCCGCCGAGGATAAGCGCCACAGCCAGCCCCAGCCCGCCTTTGCAGGGGACCAAGCAGGCAAGAAACGAACGTCAGCAACGGGCCGAGAGCCGGCAGTCGAACCCGCAGGGTCGGCGCGACTTCACATCGCTGTTTCGGGCTCTAACCCGGCCGGCGCCCTTTCAGCAGGATTGGCCAGACCCACAGGCTGGCCGTCCACAGCAGCACCCGGCCCGGCGAGAGCGGGCGTTTCTCGTGCTGCGCCACCTTCACGAACAGCACCCCGGCGCCCACCAGCACGTAGACCAGCAGCGCGGCATAGATCGCCACGCGGCGGTGATAGCTGTCGCCGAACAGGTCGCCGACGAAGGCCCCGAGCAGGGCCGCAAGCACCACCGACGCGATCAGCGCCAGTCCCAGGCCGGCCAGCGCGTGGCGCAGCTTCCACAGCGGATCGTTCTCGAGCATCGTCGCCAATCGAAACTTCGTAACTTGTGAACTTTTTTCGAGCCTAGGGGTGCGCGAGCGGACACATGCAGGCGTCACAAAGCACTTTCATTGAAGACTCCAAGTCATTCATTTGCAAGGCTTTTCTGGTGTCGAAGCCAGCCGCAAGTCTAGCTGCCTAAGTCATTGATTCCACTGATTTTTTACCCAGCCCTCCGCGTTGACCCCCCCTGGCTGCCCGGGTACAGTCCGGGTGGTGGGAAAAAATGGGTCGGGCGAGCTGAAAAGTGGGTAATTTGGTCTTCCGGGGTGGTCCGGTACTGACGTTGGATACGAAGGGGCGCATCGTCGTCCCGGCGCGCCATCGCGACGTGCTGCTGGCCATCTGCCAGGGGAAGATGATCATTGCCAAGAACCCCGACGGCTGCCTGTCGCTGTTCCCGCTGCCGGTCTGGGAGACCTTCGAGGCCGAACTGGTGAACCTGTCGGTGGAGTACGACGCCTGGCGCCGGCTGTACATCGGCTCGGCCACCGACGTCGACATCGACAGCGGCTCGCGGGTGCTCATTCCGCCTGAACTGCGCCAGTGGGCCTGCCTGGAAAAGGACGTGAAGTTCATGGGCGTGGGCTCGAACTTCGAATTGTGGGACAGTGCCCGCTACGACGCACGCGAAGTCGCTGCCATTGCCGCCGGCCGGCCGGAACCCGTTCGCAACCTGGTGGTGAGATGAGCCCGGCCGCGCCAGTGTTCGGGCACACCACGGTGCTGCTCGCCCAGGCCGTGGAAGCCCTCGTCCAGCAGCCCGAAGGCATCTACGTCGACGGCACCTTCGGCCGTGGCGGCCACGCCCGCGCCATCCTGGCTCAGTTGTCGCCGCGCGGCCGTCTCGTGGCCTTCGACAAGGACCCCGACGCCATCGCCGAGGCCCAAGCCCTGGCCGTGGCCGACCCGCGGCTGGCCATCTGCCACGCCAGCTTTGCCGACATGGCCGCCGAGCTCGCGGCGCTCGGCATCAGGCAGGTCGACGGCGTGCTGCTCGACCTGGGCGTGAGCAGCCCGCAGATCGACAACCCCGTGCGCGGGTTCAGCTTCCGCTTCGACGCGCCGCTGGATATGCGCATGGACACCACCCGCGGCGAAACCGCGGCCGACTTCCTGGCCCATGCCGCCGAGCGGCAGATCGCAGAGGTGATTCGTGACTATGGCGAAGAACGGTTTGCTTTTCCGATTGCAAAGGCGCTTGTCGCTCGCCGCGAAGGCGGGGCGCCCGTGCGAACCACTGGGGAACTGGCCACGCTCGTGGCTGGCGCCGTCAAGTCCCGCGAGCCGGGCCAGGACCCTGCAACGCGCACATTTCAGGCTCTTCGGATTCACGTCAACGCAGAGCTTGAAGCGCTCGAACAGGGCCTAGCGGCCGCACTCGCGCTGCTGGCCCCGGGCGGGCGGCTGGTGGTGATCGCCTTCCATTCGCTGGAAGACCGCATCGTCAAGACCTTCATCGCCCGCCACGGCAAGGAAGCCTACGACCGCCGTGCGCCCTTCGCCCCGGCGCAGCCGCTCAAGCTGCAGGCCCTGGCCCGCATCAAGCCCGATGTGGGCGAGGTGCGCGCCAACCCGCGTTCGCGTTCGGCCGTGCTGCGCGTGGCCGAGCGCACCGCCGTGCCGCTGGCTGAAGGTGTGCAGGAGACCGCGCGATGAACGGCAAGCTGATGGCCGTGCTGGTCGCCGCGCTCGTGGCCAGCAGCCTGCTGCTGGTGAACACCAGCTACGAGTCACGCCGTGTCTTCGCTGAACTCGACCGTGCCCGCGCCGAACAGCGCAAGCTGGACGCCGACTACAAACGCCTCGACGCCGAAGCCCAGGCCCAGGCCACGCACCTGCGCGTGGAGAAGGTGGCGCGCGAGAAGTTGCGCATGCGCACGGCGTCGCCGGCCGTCACCGAGCGTGTCGAAGACCCCCTGGCCGCGCCGCCCGAGGGCACCACCGCCGTTGCTGGAGTTCGCCCATGAGCCGTTCGAAGTCCGGCGCCACGCCCACCAGCGTACGCAGCGTCAACTACGCCACCAGCCCGCTGCTGGCGAGCAAGACGCCACCCTGGCGTTCGCGCTTCGTCGTCGTGCTCGTGGGCGTGGGCTTTGCCGTGCTGCTGGGCCGGGCGACCTATGTGCAGGTCATCGCCACCGACTTCTACCAGGCCCAGGGTGAAAAGCGCTTCGTCCACAAGCAGGCGCTCGCCGCCAGCCGTGGCCGCATCCTCGACCGCAATGGCCTGGCCCTGGCCACCAGCGTGGCCATGCCTTCGGTGCAGGTCGACGCCAAGACCTTCAGCGCCGACAGCCAGCAGCGCAAGGCACTGGCCCAGGCCCTGGGCCTGACGCCCGGGGCCCTGGCCGAACGCATGGACGGCGCCACCGGCACGGTGACGCTGCGCCGCCATGTCGAGGAAGCCACCTGGCAGCGCGTGGCCGCGCTCGACATCAAGGGCGTGCAGTCGATCCGCGAATACCAGCGCCGCTACCCCGAAGGCGAGGCCGCCGCGCATGTGGTGGGCTTCACCGACATCGACAACCGCCAGGGCCTGGAAGGCATCGAGAAGCGCTTCCAGGAAGAGCTGAACGGCCGCGGCGGCCAGCGTACCGTGGTGCGCGACCGGCTGGGCCGTGTCGTCGAGGACATCGGCGAGCCCGTGGAGCCGCAGAACGGCCATGACGTCACGCTGTCGATCGACTCGAAGGTGCAGTTCTTCGCCTACCAGCGCCTGCGCGACGCGGTGAAGGAACACGGTGCGCAGAGCGGCAGCGTCGTCGTGCTCGACGTGCTGACCGGCGAAGTGCTGGCCCTGGCCAACTACCCCAGCTACGACCCCGGCGCCCGCACCGACAAGGCCAGGCGCCCACTGCGCAACCTGGCGCTGACCGACATCTTCGAGCCCGGCTCGACGATGAAGCCTTTCACCGCCGCCCTGGCCATCGAGACCAAGCGCGTGACGCCCGAGACGATGATCGACACCGCGCCGGGCCGCATCACCATCACCGGCAGCACCATCAGCGACGCCCACCCGCACGGCATGCTGAGCGTGTCGCAGATCATCCAGAAGTCCAGCAACGTCGGCACGGTGAAGATGGCCATGCAGATGCCGGCGCGCGAGATGTGGGAGATGTACACCCAGATCGGCCTCGGCCAGAAGCCGCAGCTCGACTTCCCGGGTGTCGTCACCGGCCGGCTGCGGCCCTACAAGAGCTGGCGCCCGGTCGAGCAGGCGACGATGAGCTACGGCTACGGCCTGTCGACCAGCCTGTTCCAGCTGGCGCGCGCCTACACCGTGTTCGCGCGCGACGGCGAGCTCATCCCCGTGACGCTGCAGGCCCGCCCCGCCGACGCGCCGGCCGTGGCCGGCCAGCGCGTGATGTCGGCCAAGACCGCACAGGACGTGCGCGAGATGCTGCGCCTGGCCGCGGGCCCCGGCGGCACCGGGCCGCAGGCCCAGGCCATCGGCTACTCGGTGGGCGGCAAGACCGGCACCGCGCGCAAGCAGGTCGGCAAGAACTACACCACCAAGTACCGCAGCTGGTTCGTGGGCCTGGCGCCGATCGGCCAGCCGCGCATCGTCGTCGCGGTGATGGTCGACGAGCCGAGCAAGGGCCAGTACTTCGGCGGCGCCGTTGCCGCCCCGGTATTCAGCCAGGTGGTGCAGCAGACGCTGCGCATGATGAACGTGGCGCCGGACATCGCCGTGAAACCGCAGATCACCGGTGGCCCGGTGGTTGCCGAACAGGAAAGCATCTGAGCGCGATGCAGCTGCTGGCCACCCCTGCCCAGGCCGCCGACTGGCTGGCCGCGCGCACCGCCTCGCGGGGCGGGCTGCTGCGCGCCGACAGCCGTTCGCTGCGTGCGGGCGACGCCTTCCTGGCCTGGCCCGGGCACACGCATGACGGTCGCCGCCATGTGGCGGCGGCGCTGGCGGCTCAGGCTTCGGCCTGTCTCGTCGAAGCCGATGGCGCGCGCGAGGTGCTGGGCGAGATCGCCAGCGACCCGCGTGTGGCCGCGCTGCCCGGGTTGAAGGCGGTGGCCGGCACGGTGGCCGCCCAGTTCTACGGCCAGCCGAGCACGAAGCTGGACGTGCTGGCCGTGACCGGCACCAACGGCAAGACCAGCACCGCCTGGTGGCTCGCGCAGGCGCTGACGCAGGTGGGCCGGCGCTGCGGCGTGGTCGGCACGCTGGGCGTGGGTGAACCGCCGCGGGCCGCCGCGTCTGAGCTGCAGCCGTTCGGCAGCGTGCAGCCCACCGGCCTGACCAGCCCCGACGCGCTGACCCTGCACGCCGCCTTTCGCCAGTTCGCCGATGCGGGCCTGGCGGCCTGCGCGCTGGAAGCCTCGAGCATCGGCCTGGTCGACCATCGGCTGACCGGTGCACGCATCGCGGTGGCACTGTTCACCAACTTCACCCGCGACCACCTCGACTACCACGGCACCATGGCCGCCTACTGGGCCGCCAAGCGCGCCCTGTTCGACTGGCCGGGCCTGCGGGCGGCGGTGGTGAACATCGACGACGAACAAGGTGCGAAGCTCGCCACCGAACTGCGCGGCCGTGGCGTCGACCTGTGGACCGTGTCGCGTGCCGCCGGCAACAGCACGGCGCGGCTGCAGGCCCAGGGCCTGCGCCATGAGGCCGCCGGCCTGGCTTTCGAGCTGGTCGAAGGCGACGAACGCGTGGCCGTGAGCACGCCGCTCGTGGGCGACTACAACGCCAGCAATCTGCTCGGCGTGGTGGCCGGCCTGCGTGCGCTGGGCGTGCCGCTGGTCGAGGCTGCGGCTGCTCTGGCAGGGCTCTCGCCCGTGCCCGGCCGGCTGCAACGCGCCAGTGCCGCCGGCCGCGACGACATCGAGGTGCTGGTCGACTATGCCCACACCCCCGACGCGCTGGAACAGGCGCTTCGTGCGCTGCAACCGCTGGCCCGTGCGCGTGGCGGGCGGCTGGTGTGCCTGTTCGGCTGCGGCGGCAACCGCGACGCCACCAAGCGCCCGCTGATGGCCGCCATCGCAGAACAGGAAGCCGACGCCGTGGTGCTGACCAGCGACAACCCGCGGCTCGAAGACCCGCAGGCCATCCTTGCGCAGATGACCGCCGGCCTGAAGCGCCCTGCCGCTGCGCTGGTGCTGGCCGACCGCGGCCAGGCCATCGCGCAGACCGTGGCGGACGCCCGCCCCGGCGACGTGCTGCTGCTGGCCGGCAAGGGCCACGAGGACACCCAGGACATCGCCGGCGTCAAGCGCCCGTTCTCGGACCTGGCCGTGGCGCAAGCTGCATTGCGGCTGCGTGCGCAGTCACCCACGCCACCACGCCATGGAGCCGCCGCATGATGACCCTGGCCCAGGCCCAGGCGCTGCTGCCCGGCAGCCAGCTGCATGCTGGCGCCGGCCCGGCTGCGCCGCTGTTCACCCGCGTGCATACCGACACCCGCAGCCTGCAGCCCGGCGACCTGTTCGTGGCGCTGCGCGGCGAACGCTTCGACGCCCATGGCTTCCTCCAGCAGGCCCAGGCCGCTGGCGCCGCGGCCGCCCTCGTCGACCATGTGCCGGCCGGCACCCTGCTGCCCTGCCTGCAGGTGGCCGACACCCTGGCCGCCCTTCAGCAGCTGGCCACCGCCTGGCGGCTGCGCTACACCGGCCCGCTGGTGGCGGTGACCGGCAGCAATGGCAAGACCACGGTGACGCAGATGGTGGCGGCGATCCTGAACGCCTGGGTCGGTGACGCGGCGCTGGCCACCGCCGGCAACTACAACAACCATATCGGCGTGCCGTTGACGCTGCTGCGTCTGCGCCCCGAAGGGAAGAATGCCCATCAGGCGGCCGTGCTCGAACTGGGCATGAACCATGTCGGCGAGATCGCGCTGCTGGCGGCGATGGCCCGGCCCACCGTGGCCCTGGTCAACAACGCGCAGCGCGAGCACCAGGAATTCATGGCCAGCGTCGAGGCCGTGGCGCGCGAGAACGGCAGCGTCATCAGTGCGCTGCCGGCGCAGGGCACGGCCGTGCTGCCGGCAGGTGATGCGCACCTGCCGCTGTGGCAGGAACTGGCTGGCGGGCGCCCGGTCTGGACCTTCGGCCTGCAGGCCCATGCCGATGCCGCGGCCCTGCACGTGCATTCCGACGCGGACTGGCACACCGCCGACGCCACCTGGGTGCTGCATCTCTACACCCCGATCGGTGCCGCCGACACCACGCTGGCGCTGGCCGGCAAGCACAACGTGGCCAATGCCGCCGCTGCTGCGGCCTGCGCGCTGGCCGCGGGTGCACCCTTGCGCGCCGTGGCGCTGGGCCTGGCCGCCTTCAGGCCGGTGGCCGGCCGTTCGCAGACGCTGCTGCTGCAGCGCGCAGGACAGCCAGTGACCCTGATCGACGACAGCTACAACGCCAACCCCGATTCCGTACGCGCCGCCATTGACGTGCTGGCCAGCCTGCCCGGCCCGCGCTGGCTGCTGCTGGGCGACATGGGCGAGGTCGGCAGTCAGGGCCCGCAGTTCCATGCCGAAGTGGGCCGGCATGCCCGCGACAGCGGCATCGACACCGTCTGGGCCGCCGGTGCCCTGTGCGCCCATGCCGCGGCCACCCGCCACTTCGCCACGGTGGCTGACATGCTGGCTGCCCTGCCGCAGGGGCCGCAGGCCGCGTCCATCGTCGTGAAGGGCTCGCGATTCATGAAGATGGAACAGGTCGTGCAGGCCTTGCAGGCAGCCCTGGCGCAGAACGTTACTGGAGGGCGCCATGCTGCTTAGCCTGTCGCACTTCCTGATGCAGATGTACCCGGAAGAGCTGGGCTTCCTGCGCGTCTTCCAGTACCTGACCTTCCGCGCCGTGCTCGCGGCCATGACGGCCTTGCTCATCGGCCTGGCCTTCGGGCCCTGGGTCATCCGCAAGCTCACCGAGATGAAGATCGGCCAGCCCATCCGCGAATACGGCGTGCAGGCCCACCTGGGCAAGCGCGGCACGCCGACGATGGGGGGCGTGCTCGTGCTCATCGGCATCGGCGTGGCGACGCTGCTGTGGTTCGACTGGAGCAACCGATTCGTCTGGGTGGTGATGCTCGTGACCTTCGGCTTCGGCGCCATCGGCTGGACCGACGACTACCGCAAGGTCGTGCGCAAGGACCCGGAAGGCATGCGCAGCCGCGAGAAGTTCTTCTGGCAGACGCTGATCGGTTTGATCGCCGCGCTCTACCTGGCCTTCAGCGTCAGCGAAAGCAGCGCGCTGCGCACGGCCGAGCTCTTCATCCGCTGGGTGACGAGTGGCTTCTCGAACGAGCTGCCGCCCCAGGCCGACCTGATGGTGCCCTTCTTCAAGACCATCAGCTACCCGCTGGGCGTGTTCGGCTTCATCTTCCTGACCTGGTTCGTCATCGTCGGCGCCAGCAACGCGGTGAACTTCACCGACGGGCTGGACGGCCTGGCCATCATGCCGGTGGTGATGGTGGGCAGCGCGCTGGGCATCTTTGCCTACATCACCGGCAACGCGGTGTTCAGCAAGTACCTGCTGTTTCCGTACATTCCCGGCGCCGGCGAACTGCTGGTGTTCTGCGCTGCCATGGCCGGCGCGGGCCTGGCCTTCCTGTGGTTCAACGCGAACCCGGCGCAGGTGTTCATGGGCGACGTCGGCGCACTGTCGCTGGGCGGTGCGCTGGGCACGATCGCCGTGATCACGCGCCAGGAAATCGTGCTCGGCATCATGGGCGGCATCTTCGTGGCCGAAGCGCTGAGCGTGATGATCCAGGTGAGCTGGTTCAAGTACACGAAGAAGCGCTTCGGCACCGGCCGCCGCATCTTCCTGATGGCGCCGCTGCACCACCACTTCGAGAAGAAGGGCTGGACCGAGACCCAGGTCGTCGTGCGCTTCTGGATCATCACGATGCTGTTGTGCCTGGTCGGCCTGGCCAGCCTGAAGTTGCGTTGACCATGCTGTTCCTTCGCGACCTCCACATCCTCGTGCTCGGCCTCGGCGACAGCGGCCTGGCCATGGCCCGCTGGTGCGTGGCCCACGGCGGGCAGGTGACGGTGTGGGATTCGCGCGAGATGCCTCCGCAGGCGGCGGCGCTGCAGGCCGAGCTGCCGGGCGTCCAACTGGTCACCGGCGAATTGCCCGTGTCACAACTGGCCGGCGTGCAGCTGGTGCTGAAGAGCCCCGGCCTGGCGCCCGGCGACGCCCGCATCGCCCCGCTGCTGCAGGAAGCCCGCGCCACCGCCATTGCCGTGCTCGGTGAGCTCGACCTGTTCGCGCGCGCGCTGCTGGACCTGCGCAGCACGCGCGACTACGCGCCGCGCGTGCTGGCCATCACCGGCACCAACGGCAAGACCACGACCACGGCAATGACCGCGCTGCTGGTGGCCCGCGCCGGCCGCCGCGTGGCCACCGCCGGCAACATCGGCCCGACGCTGCTGGATACCCTGGCCGCCGCGCTGGCTGGCGAAAACGAAGAACACCCGCTGCCCGAGGTCTGGGTGCTCGAGCTCAGCAGCTTCCAGCTGGAAGGCGGCGGCTTCGGCATCAACGCCAGCAGCGGCTTCGAGCCCGACGCCGCTGCGGTGCTGAACATCACGCAGGACCACCTCGACTGGCACGGCAGCCTGGCCGCCTACGCCGCGGCCAAGGGCCGCGTCTTTGGCGTCGCCTCCAGCGGCACGCTGCCGCGCACGCTGATGGTGGTGAACCGCGACGACGCGGCCGTGCTGGCCCTGGCCGCCGCGGCGCAGCCGCAGGCCCCAGCCGGCAAGGTGAAAGTCAAGGACCGCGTGCCCGAGCGCCCCGTGCTGCGCTTCGGCCTGGACGCGCCGCAGGCCCCGGGCGACTTCGGCCTCGTCGTCGAGAACGGCATGGCCTGGCTGGTGCGCGCAACGCCCGCCGACGAAACGATGAAGCGGAAGAAGGACGAAGAGGTCGAGATCCACCTGCAGCGCCTGATGCCTGCCGACGCGCTGCGCGTGCGTGGCCGCCACAACGCCGCCAATGCGCTGGCAGCGCTGGCGCTGGCCACGGCCATCGGCTGCGCGCTGGCCCCCATGCTGCATGCGTTGCGCGACTACACCGGCGAGCCGCACCGCGTGCAGTGGGTCGGCACCCTCGGCGAGGTCGAGGCCTTCGACGACAGCAAGGGCACCAACGTCGGTGCCACCGTCGCCGCGTTGCTGGGCCTGGGTGCCGACAAGGCGCCGGGGCGGCTGGTCGTGATCCTGGGTGGCGACGGCAAGGGCCAGGACTTCGCGCCGCTGGCCGCACCGCTGCAGCGCCATGCCCGTGCCGTGGCCACGCTCGGGCGCGACGCCGCCGCCATCGAAGCGGCGTTGGCGCCATTCATTGCCGACCTGCCGCTGCAGCGCCACGCCACGCTGGAAGCAGCCGTGGCCTGGTGCTTCGAGCAAGCCCGGCCTGGCGACGCCGTGCTGCTGAGTCCGGCCTGCGCCAGCCTGGACATGTTCCGCAACTACGCGCACCGCGCCGAAGTGTTCGTGCAGGCCGTGCAGGCCTTGTCGGCCGACCGGGGGATGGCATGAACACCCACACCGCCCGCCTGAAGAACCCGCTGCAGGCTGCCTGGCAGGCGGCGGCGCAGGCCATCAAGGGCCTGCTGCCCGGCCGTGGCAACCGTGACGGTGGCGGCGGCGGCCCGCTGCCGGTGCGCGACCACATCAATGTCGGTGGCGCGCGCCCGGTGCGCCTGCTGGCCTTCGACCAGGCCCTGGTGGCGGTGGTCGGCGCCTTGCTGCTGCTGGGCGTGGTGATGGTGTACTCGGCCTCGGTCGCACTGCCCGACAACCCCAAGTTCCAGAACTACACCGCGCATCACTTCCTGGTGCGCCATGTGGTGGCACTCGGCATCGCGCTGGTGGCGGCGCTGGTGACGGTGCAGATCCCCACCGCCTTCTGGGAAAAGCACGCGCCGTGGATCTTCGTCGCTGCGCTGATGATGCTGGTGGCGGTGCTGTTCTTCGGCAAGGTGGTGAACTTCTCGCGCCGCTGGATTCCGCTGGGCGTGATGAACTTCCAGCCCAGTGAACTGGCCAAGCTGGCGATTGCGATGTACGCCGCCAACTACATGGTGCGGCGCATGGACACGCGCGACAGCTTCTTCCGCGCCGTCACGCCCATGGTCGTGGCGGTGGCGGTGGCCGGCGCCCTGCTGCTGCAGCAGCCCGACGTCGGCGCCTTCCTGGTGATCGCCACCATCGCCATGGGCATCCTGTTCCTGGGCGGGGTGAACGCGCGCATGTTCTTCCTGATCGCCGCGGTGATGATCGCCACGCTGGCATTGTTCCTGGCCTTCGACGACCTGCGCCGCGAACGCATCCTGGCCTACCTCGACCCGTGGAACCCGGCCTATGCCCAGGGCAAGGCCTACCAGCTGACGCATTCCTTGATTGCGCTGGGTCGAGGCGAATGGTTCGGCCAGGGCCTGGGCGCCAGCGTCGAGAAGCTGCACTACCTGCCCGAGGCCCACACCGACTTCCTGCTGGCCGTGATCGGCGAAGAGCTCGGCTTCTTCGGCGTGGCCAGCGTCATCTGCGCTTTCTTCTGGCTAACGCGGCGGATCTTCGTCATCGGCCGCCAGGCGATTGCGCTGGACCGCGTCTATGCCGGGCTGATGGTGCAGGGCGTGGGCATCTGGATGGGCGCGCAGGCCTTCATCAACATGGGCGTGAACCTGGGCGTGCTGCCCACCAAGGGCCTGACGCTGCCCTTGATGAGCTTCGGCGGCAGCGCCATCCTGATGAACCTGGTGGCCATCGCGATGGTGGTTCGCGTGGACGTCGAAACGCGGGCGCTGATGCGCCGGGGTGTGTCGTGATGCCGCACCTGGTGGTCATGGCGGCGGGCACCGGCGGGCACGTGATGCCGGGCCTGGCCGTGGCGCGAGAGATGCAGCGCCGCGGCTGGACCGTCAGCTGGCTGGGCACCACCCATGGGCTGGAAAACAAGCTCGTGCCGCCGGAAGCCGAGTCGGGCATCGCCATGGACCGGCTCACCTTCAGCGGCCTGCGCGGCAAGGGCCTGCTGCACACCGCCACCGGCGGCGTGCGCCTGCTCAAGGCCTTCTGGGACAGCCTGCGTTTCCTGCGCCGCCGTGGTGCCGACGCGGTGCTGGGCATGGGCGGCTACGTGTGTTTCCCGGGCGGGATGATGGCCTCGCTGCTGAACCGCCCGCTGGTGCTGGTGAACGCCGACGCCGCCCTGCTGCTGTCGAACAAGAGCCTGCTGCCGGTGGCCGACCGCGTGGCCTTCGGTTTCGCCGGCCAGGCCGCCAGCGGCACGAAGAACGCCATCGTCACCGGTAACCCGGTGCGCGCCGAGATCGAAGCGCTGCCCGAGCCCGCCCTGCGCTGGGCCGGCCGCAGCGGCCCGCTGCGCCTGCTGGTGGTGGGCGGCAGCCTGGGCGCGCAGGCTCTGAACGGCACGCTGCCGCAGGCCCTGGCGCTGCTGCCGCGGGTACAGCGCCCGCTCGTCACGCATCAGACCGGCCCGGCCCAGCTGGACATGGTGCGCGCGGCCTATGCCGAAGCCGGTGTCGCGGCCGAAGTGCTGCCCTTCATCGCCGACATGCCCGAACGCCTGGCCACCGCCGACCTGATGGTCTGCCGGGCCGGTGCCATCACCGTCAGCGAACTCTGCGCCGCCGGTGTGCCGGCGCTGCTGGTGCCGTTGATCGTCAGCACCACCGCGCACCAGCGCGACAACGCCCAATGGCTGGCCGGGCAGGGCGCTGCAGTGCACCTGCCGCAGGCCGAGCTGACCCCGCAAAGCCTGGCCACGGCGCTGCAGGCACTGGACCGGCCGGCGCTGCTGGCCATGGCGCAGAAGGCGCGGGCACTCGCGCGCCCCCATGCCGCGGCACGTGTGGCCGACGAGATCGTGGCGCTGTGCAGGAAGCCCGCGAAGGTGGGCCGGCCATGATGCTGCAGCACTTCTTCCAGCATGTGCATTTCGTCGGTATCGGCGGCGCGGGCATGAGCGCGATTGCCGAGCTGCTGCACCTGCAGGGGCTGCAGGTCTCGGGCAGCGACGCCAGCGACAGCGCCACGCTGCGCCGCCTGGCCGGCCTGGGCATGCAGGTGCACGTGGGCCACGACGCGGCGAACCTGGGCCGCGCCGGCGTGCTGGTGACATCGTCAGCCATCACTGCCAGCAACCCCGAGGTGATGCTGGCCCGCAGCCGCGGGCTGCCGGTGGTGCCACGCGCGCAGATGCTGGCCGAGCTGATGCGCGGCCGCCTGGGCGTGGCCGTGGCCGGCACGCATGGCAAGACCACCACCACCTCGCTCGTCACCAGCGTGCTCATGGCCACCGGTGCCCAGCCGGGCTACGTCATCGGTGGTGAATTGCTCGCCACCGGTGCCAACGCCGGCCTGGGGCAGGTCGAGGGCGGGGTCATCGTGGTCGAGGCCGACGAGAGCGACGCGTCCTTCCTGCACCTGCTGCCGGTGCTGGCGGTGGTGACGAACATCGACGCCGACCACATGGCCACCTACGGCCACAGCCTGGACCGGCTGCATGGTGCCTTCATCGACTTCGTCCACCGCCTGCCGTTCTACGGCACCGCCGTGGTCTGCAGCGACGACCCCGGCGTTCGCGCCGTGCTGCCGCTGCTGCAGCGGCGGGTGCTTCGCTACGGCCTGGACCAGGACGCCGAACTGCGCGCGGTGGACGTCAACGCCGGCCCAGGCACGCAGATGCGCTTCACCGCGCGCCAGCCCGGCCATGCCGACCTGCCCGTGGTGCTGAACCTGGCCGGCGAGCACAACGTGCGCAATGCGCTGGCGGCCATCGCCGTGGCGCGCCTGCTGAAGCAGCCTGAAGCGCCGCTGCAGCAGGCGCTGCAGACCTTCGGCGGCGCCGGCCGGCGCTTCCAGCGCCTGGGCGAGCTGCCTGCGCAGGGCGGCGGCCACTACACGCTGATCGACGACTACGGCCACCATCCGGTGGAACTGGCCGCGGTGCTGGCCGCAGCACGCGGCGCCTTCCCCGGCCGGCGGCTGGTGGCGGCCTTCCAGCCGCACCGGTACAGCCGCACGCGCGACTGCCTGGCCGACTTCGCGGCCGTGCTGGCGCAGTTCGACGCGGTGCTGCTGACCGAGGTCTATGCCGCCGGCGAAGCGCCGCTGCCGGGCGCCGACGGCGCCAGCCTGGCCGCACGCGTGTCCGGCGCGCTGTTCACGCCGGCCGTGGCCGACCTGCCGGCGGCCATCCAGGCACTGGCACGCGACGGTGACGTGGTCTTCACGCTGGGTGCCGGCTCGATCGGCCAGGTGCCTTCGCTGTTGTTGCAGATGCAAGGAGTGAGCGCATGAAGCCGGACAAGAGCGCGCCCGTGTTGTCCCCCGCCCAGTTGGGCAAGGTGGCCGTGCTGATGGGTGGCGCCAGCGCCGAACGCCCGGTCTCGCTGATGTCCGGCACCGGCGTGCTGGCCGCGCTGCAGAGCCAGGGTGTGGATGCCCACGCCTTCGACCCGGCCGAGCGCGAGCTGCTGGACCTGAAGCGCGAAGGCTTCGCCCGCGCCTTCATCGCACTGCACGGCCGCCATGGCGAAGACGGCACCGTGCAGGGCCTGCTGGAACTGCTGGGCATTCCCTACACCGGCAGCGGCGTGATGGCCAGTGCCATCGCCATGGACAAGGTGATGACCAAGCGCCTCTGGGCCGCGGCCGAGCTGCCCACGCCGCGCTGGGTGTGGCTGGCGCCGGGCGAGCAGAGCCGCGAGCAGGTCATCCACGTGCCCGACACGCTGGGCCTGCCGCTGATCGTGAAGCCGCCGCGCGAAGGCTCTTCCATCGGCATCAGCAAGGTGCAGGGTTATTCGCAGATGCAGGACGCCGTGGCCCTGGCCGCGCAGTTCGACACCGACGTGCTGTGCGAGGAATTCATCACCGGCATCGAACTCACCTGCCCGGTGCTGGGCGAAGGCGACAGCGCGCGTGCGCTGCCGGTGGTGCGGATCGACGCGCCCGAAGGCAACTACGACTTCCAGAACAAGTACTACACCGACGTGGTGCGCTACGGCATCCCCAGCGGCCTGACCGCGGCCGAGGAAGCCGCCGTGCAGCGCCTGACGCTGGAGGCCTACCGCACCCTGGGCTGCCGCGGCTGGGGCCGCGCCGACCTGATGCTGCGCGACAGCGACCGCCAGCCCTTCCTGCTGGAAATGAACACCAGCCCGGGCATGACCAGCCACTCGCTGGTGCCGATGTCGGCGCGCGCCGCCGGCCTGAGCTACGAAGCCCTGTGCCTGCAGCTGCTGCAATCTGCCGCGCTGGACGCCAACCGCCCGCGCCCTGCCGCCGCGGTTGCCTGAAGACACCATGGCCCGCCGCCTCCCCACGCCAACTCCCATCGCCGTGCCGCAGCCGCTGCCTGGCGACGTGCGCGTGATGAACGCCATCTCGGCCACGGTGTTCGTGCTGGCGCTGGTGGGCACGCTGATGGCAGCACATGCCTGGTTGATGCGCTCGTCGTGGTTCCCCATCCGCCAGATCGAACTGCAGGGCGACATGGCGCGCAACAGCGTGCCCACCATCCGCGCCAACGCCACGCCGCTGCTGGCCGGCAACTTCTTCAGCATCGACCTGCAGCAGGGCCGCAGCGCGTTCGAGGCCGTGCCCTGGGTGCGCCGCGCGACGGTGCGCCGGGTGTGGCCCGATACCCTGGTGGTGAAGCTGGAAGAGCACCGCCCTGCCGCGCTGTGGCAAGACCCGGCCGACGACACCAGCAGCACGGCCGGCGACCGCCTCGTCAACGACCAGGGCGAAGTCTTCCAGGCCAACCTGGGCGACGTCGAAGACCTGGACCTGCCGCGCCTGGCGGGCCCCGAAGGCACGGCCGCGCAGATGCTGGCCGTGTACGGCCGCGTCAATGGCGCACTGGCCCCACTGAAGCTGAACATCCGCCAGCTGGCGCTGTCGCACCGCGGTTCCTGGCGCGCCGAACTCGACACCGGCGCCATCATCGAACTGGGCCGCGGCAGCGACGACCAGGTGGTGGCGCGCAGCGAACGTTTTGCGCGCACCTTCGAAGACGTCAAGACCCGCTGGCCACAGCCGCTGGACTATGCCGACCTGCGCCACACCGACGGCTATGCGCTGCGGCTGCGCGGCGTCACCACATCACTGAATACGAGCTCCAGCAACGCCAACCCCGGCGCGGCCCTGGCCCGGCTGAACTGAAGGACACAAGGAACACATCATGGCCAAGGAATACAAGGACATGGTCTTCGGCCTGGACATCGGCACCGCGAAGGTCATGGTCGTGGCCGCCGAAGTGCTGGAAGACGGCAGCCTGCGCGTGGCCGGCCTGGGCGTGGCGCCCACGCATGGCCTGAAGCGGGGCGTGGTCGTGAACATCGACGCCACCGTGCAGAGCATCCAGCAGGCGCTGAAGGAAGCCGAGATGATGGCCGCCTGCAAGATCAGCAGCGTCTACACCGGCATCACCGGCAGCCACATCCGCGGCCAGAACAGCACCGGCATGGTCATCGTGCGCGACAACCGCGAGGTGACCACCGTCGACGTCAACCGCGTGGTCGAGACGGCCAAGGCCATCAACATCCCCAACGACCAGCGGCTGCTGCTGGTGGAGCCGCAGGAATTCGTGATCGACGGGCACGAGGTGAAAGAGCCCATCGGCATGAGCGGCAGCCGCCTGGAAGTGAAGGTGCACATCGTCACCGGCGCGCAGAGCGCGGCCGAGAACATCCTGAAGTGCGTGCGCCGCTGCGGGCTGGAAGTGGAGCGCCTGGTGCTGAACCCGAGCGCCAGCGCCGCCGCGGTGCTGACCGAAGACGAGAAGAGCCTGGGCGTGGCCGTGGTCGACATCGGCGCCGGCACCACCGACGTGCAGATCTATACCGACGGCAGCGTGCGCCACACGGCGGTCATCCCGATTGCCGGCGACCTGATCACCAGCGACATCGCGATGGCGCTGCGCACGCCGACGAAAGACGCCGAAGAAATCAAGGTCGAGTACGGTGTCGCCAAGCAGTTGCTGGCCGACCCGAGCGAACAGGTGGAAGTGCCCGGCCTGGGCGACCGACCGCCGCGCATGCTGAGCCGCCAGGCGCTGGCCGGCGTGATCGAGCCGCGCGTGGAAGAGATCTATTCGCTGGTGCACCAGGTCATCCGCGAAAGCGGCTACGAAGAGCTTCTGAGCAGCGGCATCGTCATCACCGGCGGCAGCGCCGTGATGCCGGGCATGGTGGAGCTGGGCGAGGACATTTTCTTGAAGCCGGTGCGCAAGGGCCTGCCCACCTACCACGGCGCGCTCTACGACATGGTGGCCAACCCGCGCAGCGCCACCGTGATGGGCCTGCTGGAAGAGGCCCGCATCGCACGCGGGCGTGGTTTCAAGGCAGCGCAGCAGGCGGGGTCGGTCAAGACCATCGTCGGCCGCGCCAAGGACTGGTTTCTCGGCAATTTCTGAAGGGGCAGGAAATCGCTGAACACACACAAGAACGCCCCACGTTATCGACTGAATTTTTGGCAACTGCAATCAACTTTCCCAAGGAGGCTTCCATGCCCATCGAGATGATCGAAGAATTCGACCAAGGCACGCAGATCAAGGTGATCGGTGTCGGTGGCGGTGGCGGCAATGCCGTCGAACACATGATCGCCGACGGCGTGCAGGGCGTGGAATTCATCTGCGCCAACACCGACGCGCAGGCCCTGAACCGCAGCGGCGCCGGCACCCTGGTGCAGCTGGGTGGCACCGGCCTGGGCGCCGGCAGCAAGCCCGACGTGGGCCGCAACGCCGCCGAAGAAGCGGTGGACCGCATCAAGGCCGCCATCAGCGGCGCGCACATGCTGTTCATCACCGCCGGCATGGGTGGCGGCACGGGCACGGGCGCGGCGCCGGTGATCGCGCGTGTGGCCAAGGAGATGGGCATCCTGACGGTGGGTGTGGTCACCAAGCCCTTCGAATTCGAAGGCCGCCGCCGCGGCAAGCAGGCCGACGATGGCGTGAGCGAACTCGAAGCCAACGTCGACAGCCTGATCGTCGTGCTGAACGAGAAGCTTCTGGAAGTGATGGGCGACGACGTCACGCAGGAGCAGGCGTTTGCGCATGCCAACGACGTGCTGAAGAACGCCGTGGGCGGCATCAGCGACATCATCCACATCCCGGGCCTCGTGAACGTCGACTTCGAGGACGTGAAGACGGTGATGAGCGAGCCCGGCAAGGCGATGATGGGCACGGCCGTGGCCGGTGGCCCGGACCGCGCCACCAAGGCCGCCGACATGGCCGTGGCCTGCCCGCTGCTGGAAGGCATCGACCTGAGCGGCGCGCGCGGCGTGCTGGTGCTGATTGCCGCGAGCAAGGGCACCTTCAAGCTGGCCGAAAGCCGCAACGCGATGAACACCATCCGCCGCTATGCCGCCGACGATGCGCACGTGATCTACGGCACCGCCTATGACGAAAGCCTGGGCGACCAGCTGCGCGTCACCGTCATCGCCACCGGCCTGAGTTCGGTCGCACGAAAAAACGAGCAGCGTCCTGACCTGCGCGGCAGTGCACCGCTGCAGGTGGTGCAGCAGCAGCCGATGCATGGCCACGGCCAGGCGCTGCGCACTGGCACCGACAACCTGCCGATCCTGAACCAGCTGGCGCAGCCGTCGGCGATGGGCGGCGGTGGGGGTGGCCACCATGCCGGTCAAGGCAACATGGGCCAGCCCAGCTACGAAACCATGAACACGCCGAGCGTGTGGCGTACGAACCGCACGCATGCGGCGGCCAAGGTCGACGCGCTGGCCAGCAACGGCATGGACGAGATCGAGATTCCGGCGTTTCTGCGCAAGCAGGCGGACTGATCTACTGGATCGGCTTGAGGCAACAGGGCCCGGCTTGTCCGGGCCCTTTTTGTTGCGCAAGACGTTCGCGGTGATCGACTGCAACCGGCCAGAACGAGACATTCGGGTTGTCACTCCTGATGCGACAGTCGACGACGCTGCGAGGATGACACGGCATCGGAAGGACCGGAGAATTGCAGCGATGTCGCTCCCCGAGGTTCCTCACTACAACCTGGCCCGCTTCGACTTTGTGTCCATCCGGCTCGCGGTGGCGTGTGCGCGAACGGGGAACCTGACGGAGGCGGCACGCGAGTGCAACCTGGTGCTGCCGGCTGCCAGCCGGCGCCTTCGCGATCTGGAAAGGGCGCTCGATGGGCCGCTCTTCGAGCGCCACTCGCGCGGCGTCACCCCCACGGCGCTGGGGCGAGCCTTCATGAAGCGCGGCATGGCCATCCTGCAGGAACTCGACAACCTGCTGATCGAACTGGCCGACGCGCGCCAGGGCGTGGTGCGCCATGTGCATGTCTGCGCTGGCACCGCCGCCATCACCCAGTTCCTGCCGCCGTTGCTGGCCGAGTACGCGGAATTGCGCCCCGAGGTTCAGGTGGAACTCGAGGAGCAGGTCTCGCAGCAGGTCGTGGCCACGGTGCGTGAGGGACGTGCCGACCTCGGCGTTTTCGTCGCCGGGCCCGATGTCCGGGGCCTGGACGTCCGCGACTTCCGCAACGACGAACTGGTGCTGATCCTTCCCGCGGGCCACCGCCTTGCCGGCCGCAGCGCCCTGGCCTTCGTCGACACGCTAGACGAGCACTGGATCAGCTTGAACGCCGGGGCCGCGATGCTGCAGGCCCAGCAGCAGGCGGCGATGGCGGCAGGCCGGCCGTTGAAGCTGCGCATGCAGGTCCGCAGTTTCGACGCCGTCGGTCACATGGTGGCCTCGGGCCTGGGCATTGCGGCGCTGCCCAAGGGCGCGGCACTGCCCATCGTGCGCGCGATGAAGCTGCAGTGGCGCCCGCTGTCCGACGCGTGGGCGACGCGCCAACTGCAGGTGGCCATCCGGCCGGATGCCGACGCGACCGTGGTCGCCTTCAGGGATTTCCTGCTCCCGACTTCGCAGACTGCTAAGTCTGGCCGCGCCAGATTCAAATAGTCACGCCAGCCTGGCGGTCGGACACTGGCGCCATGCCTTCCGACTCCACCGCCGACGCCACTGCCACCCCAACGCCCGCCGCCCTGGCCGGTCTGAAAGTGCTGGAACTCGGCCAGCTGATCGCCGGCCCGTTCGCCGCCAAGACGCTGGCCGATTTCGGTGCCGAGGTCGTCAAGATCGAACCGCCCGGCGCCGGCGATCCTTTGCGCAAGTGGCGCCTGCTGAAGAACGGAACCTCGGTGTGGTGGCAGGTGCAATCGCGCAACAAGCGTTCGCTGGCGCTGGACCTGAGAACGCCCGAAGGCCAGGACGTGGTGCGCAAGCTGGCCATGGAGGCCGACGTGCTGATCGAGAACTTCCGCCCCGGCGCGATGGAAGGCTGGAACCTCGGGCCGGATGAACTGCTGGCCGCCAACCCGAAGCTGATCGTGCTGCGCATCAGCGGCTACGGCCAGACCGGGCCCTACCGCAACCGGCCGGGTTTCGGCGTCGTGGCCGAGGCGATGGGGGGGCTGCGCCACCTCACCGCCGAGCCCGGCCGCGTACCGGTGCGCGTCGGCGTGAGCATCGGCGACACGCTGGCTGCGCTGCACGGTGTCATCGGCATCCTGCTCGCGCTGCAGCACCGCCACGCCAGCGGCCGCGGGCAGGTCATCGACGTCGCGCTCTACGAGGCCGTCTTCAACTGCATGGAGAGCCTGCTGCCCGAGTACAGCGCCTTCGACGCCGTGCGCGGGCCGGCGGGCAGCGCCTTGCCGGGTATCGCACCGTCCAATGCCTACCGCTGCAACGATGGAGGCTATGCACTGATCGCCGGCAATGGCGACAGCATCTTCCGCCGCCTGATGACGCTGATCGGGCGTGACGACCTGGCGGCGGACCCGGCACTGGCCGACAACGCCGGCCGTGTGGCGCGCGTGGCCGAACTCGACGACGTCATCGGCGCGTGGACGGCACAGCGCAGCGTCGACGAGGTGATGGCTGCGCTGGACGGCGCCTCGGTGCCGGCCGGCCGCATCTACAGCGTGGCCGACATCGCAGCCGACCCGCACTACCAGGCCCGCGGCATGCTCGATCAGGTTCACATGGACGACGGGAGCACGCTGACGGTACCGGGCATCGTGCCCAAGCTGTCTGCCACGCCGGGCAGCCACCGGCGCAATGCACCCACGCTGGGGCAGGACTCAAGCGAGGTGCTGCGGGAGATCGGCCTGACCGACGCGCAAATCGTCGCGCTGCGCGAGCGCGGCATCGTCAACTAGAGATTTCCAATGCAACGCATCTACTTCAACGAGGTCGTCACCCGCGACGGCTTCCAGAACGAACCCGCCTTCGTGCCCACCGACGCCAAGGTGGCGTTGATCGACGAACTCAGTGCCTGCGGCTACGCGAAGGTCGAGGTCACTTCGTTCACGTCGGCCAAGGCCATCCCGATGCTGCGCGACGCCGAGGAGGTGATGGGCCGCATCCGCCGTGTGCCCGGCGTCGAGACCACGGTGCTCGTGCCCAACGTGCGGGGCGCCGGACGCGCGCTGGAGTCCCGCGCCGACGAGCTGAACCTGGTGATGTCCACGTCCGAGACGCACAACCTGGCCAACCTGCGCATGCCGCGCGAGAAGAGCTTCGCTGGCCTGCGCGAGGTGATCGCGATGGCTCATGCCGCTCATTCAGGCCGCGTGCCGGTGAACGTCTCGCTGTCGGCCTGTTTCGGCTGCCCGATGGAGGGCGATGTGCCTGCCGACGAGGTGCTGCGCTGGGCCGGGCGCTTTGCAGACCTGGGCGTGCGCGGCCTGACGATCTGCGACACCACCGGCATGGCGCACCCGGCGCAAGTGTCGCGTTTGGCCCGGCTGCTGCGCAACCGCTTCGGTAGCCTGCAGCTCACGCTGCACTTCCACAACACGCGTGGCATGGGGCTGGCCAATGTGCTGGCCTCGGTGCAGGCGGGGATCGACCGCTTCGACGGCTCGCTCGGCGGCCTCGGCGGCTGCCCGTACGCACCCGGCGCCACCGGCAACATCTGCAGCGAGGATGCCATCCACATGCTGCACGCGATGGGCTTCGAGACCGGCATCGACCTGCCGCGGCTGCTCGCTGTCGCACGACGGCTGCCCGAGATCGTGGGCCACGACGTGCCAGGCCAGGTGGCCAAGGCCGGGCTCATCACCGACCTGCATCCCGCCCCGTCCTACGTCGCAGAACTGCGGAGCCAATTCTCATGATCGACCACCTCGACCATCTCGTGCTCACCACTGCGCGCCGCGAGGCTTGCGTGGACTTCTACACCCGCGTGCTCGGCATGCAACTCGAATCCTTCATTGGCGGAACGCCGCCGGTCGAGAGGCAGGCCTTCAAGTTCGGCAACCAGAAGATCAACCTGCATGTGCAGGGCAGTGAATTCGAACCGAAGGCACACCTGCCGGTTCCCGGTGCGCTGGACCTGTGCTTCATCGCAACGATCCCGCTCGAGCAGGTGATAGAGCAACTGCGCGCGGCGGCCTGGCCCATCGTCGAAGGACCGGTGATGCGCACGGGTGCGACGCAGAAGATCCGCTCCGTCTACGTGCGCGACCCGGACTTCAACTTGATCGAGATTTCCGAGCTGGTGTGAAGCCGGCCGAGACCACGCCGGCCCGTGCACCGCTCGAGCCGCCATCCAAGACCGAATCCTGGAGACCCCCATGCAAAGACGAACCCTGCTCGCCACGATAGGCGCCGCCGCGCTGACCGCCCACCCCGCGCTGCGCGCCCAGGGTGCCTGGCCGCAGAAGCCCATCACGCTGGTCGTGCCCAGCGCACCGGGGGGCACCACCGACTTCACCGCACGGCTCATCGCCGACAGCCTGTCGCGCGCACTCGGCCAGCCGGTGATCGTGGACAACAAGGCGGGCGGCGCCGGCAACATCGGCAACCAGTTCGTTGCCAAGGCCAAGCCCGACGGCTACACGCTGCTGGTGGCGTACAGCGGCTACCAGGTCGGCAACCCGCATCTGTTCGCGAAGGCGGGCTGGGACCCGATCAAGGACTTCACCCCCGTGGCGATGCTGACGCGGGCGCCTCAGGTCATCGTCACGAAGGCCGACCTGCAGGCGAACACGCTGGCCGAACTGGTGACCTTTGCCAAGGCCAACCCGGGCAAGTTGAACTATGCATCCTCGGGCAACGGGTCGATCCAGCACATTGCGGGCGAACTGTTCAAGCAGCTGACCGGCACCTTCATCACCCACATCCCCTACCGCGGCGCCGGCCCGGCCGTTCAGGACCTGATGGGCGGGCAGGTCGATCTGTTCATCACGACACCGGCGTCGGTCGTGCAGCAGGTGAAGGCTGGCAGGCTGAAGGCGCTGGCCGTGACCAGCGCGTCGCGCCTGGCGGCGCTGCCCCAGGTGCCCACGGCGGTGGAGGCGGGCCTCAAAGGCTTCACGCTCGATTCGTGGTTCGCGCTCTACGGCCCCGCCGGGCTGCCGGCCGAGGTGGTGCAGACCCTCAGCACCGAGGTCGGCAAGATCCTGGCGATGCCCGAGACACGGCGCCGGTCCGAAGAGTCGGGCACCACGGTCGAGCAGATGAGCCCGGCGCAACTGGCCGAGTTCACCCGCAAGGAACTGGACTACTGGGGCAAGGTCATCAACTCGTCGAAGATCATCGCCGAGTAAGTCGTGAGGATCGTCTTTCTCGACCGCGACACCCTCTCGCCACAGACCCGTCTGCGCGCGCCGGGCTTCGATCACGAACTGGTTTGCCATGGCCGCACGTCGGCCGCAGAGGTCGCGAATCGCATCGCTGATGCCGACATCGTGCTGGTGAACAAGGTGCGCCTGGACGCGCACGCGATCGCCGCAGCATCGAGGCTGAAGTTCATCGCTGTAGCCGCGACGGGCACCGACAACGTCGACCTCGCCGCATGCCGGGAGCGCGGCATCGTGGTGAGCAACATCCGCAACTACGCGGTGCACACGGTGCCGGAGCACACGTTCGCGCTGATCTTTGCGCTTCGCCGAAGCATCTGCGCCTACCGTGATGCCGTGCGCGCGGGGCGCTGGCAGGAGTCCGGCCAATTCTGTTTCTTCGACTTCCCGATCCGCGACCTGACGGGCTCGACCCTGGGCGTGATCGGCGATGGCGTGCTGGGCCAGGCCGTGGCCGCCATCGGCAGAGCCCTGGGCATGCGCGTCCTCATGTCGGCCTTCAAGGGTCGACCCGACATGGGCATGCTCTACACGCCCTTCGATCGCGTACTGGCGGAGTCGGACGTGATCACGCTGCATTGCCCGCTGCTGCCGCAGACGCGCCACATGATCGGGGCTGCGGAATTCGCAGCGATGGCCCGTGCGCCACTGCTGGTGAACACCGCACGCGGCGGGCTCGTGGACGAATCTGCCGTGGGCCCGGCCTTGGTATCCGGACAGATCTCGGGCGCCGCCTTCGACGTCGTCGCAGACGAGCCGCCAGCGCCCGGCCACCCGTTCATGGCGCTGCTGAATCATCCCGACTTCATCCTTACACCCCATGTGGCCTGGGCCAGCGACGAAGCCGTTCAGGCCCTGGCAGACCAACTGGTCGACAACGTCGAGGCATTTGTGCGCGGTGTCACGCGGCACATCGTCAGTGTGTGACAGCCTTGCAGCGGCGCCGCTACGTTGCGCCGCAAGTCGGGTAGGCCGCACCAGTCGGCTTGAACTCAGGCAGGTCAGGTCGGCGGAGTGCAGGGCTGCCAAACAACTGACCGCATTTCAAGGTAGCGAACTTCGGCTTGGGGTCGAATGCGGGTGTCGGAGACTTGTTCTGCACTACCGGTGCGTTCGAGCGGACAGCCTACGGCTGCCGCTCAACTCGCCGCTCCGCTCTGATCGTCGTGCTCAACGAGAAGCTTCTGGAAGTGATGGGCGACGACGTCACGCAGGAGCAGGCGTTTGCGCATGCCAACGACGTGCTGAAGAACGCCGTGGGCGGCATCAGCGACATCATCCACATCCCGGGCCTCGTGAACGTCGACTTCGAGGACGTGAAGACGGTGATGAGCGAGCCCGGCAAGGCGATGATGGGCACGGCCGTGGCCGGTGGCCCGGACCGCGCCACCAAGGCCGCCGACATGGCCGTGGCCTGCCCGCTGCTGGAAGGCATCGACCTGAGCGGCGCGCGCGGCGTGCTGGTGCTGATTGCCGCGAGCAAGGGCACCTTCAAGCTGGCCGAAAGCCGCAACGCGATGAACACCATCCGCCGCTACGCCGCCGACGATGCGCACGTGATCTACGGCACCGCCTACGACGAAAGCCTGGGCGACCAGCTGCGCGTCACCGTCATCGCCACCGGCCTAAGTTCGGTCGCACGAAAAAACGAGCAGCGTCCTGATCTGCGGGGTTCAGCGCCGCTGCAAGTGGTGCAGCAGCCGATGCAGCATGCGTTGCGCACCGGCACCGACAACCTGCCGATCCTGAACCAGCTGGCGCAGCCGGCAGCGATGGGCGGCGGCGGTGGTGGCCACCATGCCGGTCAAGGCAACATGGGCCAGCCCAGCTACGAAACCATGAACACGCCGAGCGTGTGGCGTACGAACCGCACGCATGCGGCGGCCAAGGTCGACGCGCTGGCCAGCAACGGCATGGACGAGATCGAGATTCCGGCGTTTCTGCGCAAGCAGGCGGACTGATCTGCTGGATCGGCTTGAGGCAACAGGGCCCGGCTTGTCCGGGCCCTTTTTGTTGGGCTGGACACTCGTGGTGATCGCCGTGGCGATGGCACCAGCCGAACCAGCCGGAACCGAGTTCGCGCACCTTTCCGCCGAACACAGAGGACAAGAACCTGGCCATCGGGGGATGCTCCGCTGGCGTCAGCTTCCTCGTGCAGCGGGCGGCAGGGCTCGATCAGCGCAAGGGTGCATGGCCCGAGGCGCGACGCGCACGGCCGGGGCGCCGCTGTGTCGGTGCCTTCGCTGACTGTCAGCGGCCTTTGGGGCGAATCAGCACCGGCTTGCCGGGACCCAGGGCAGCTTCGGCGCGCGCGCTGAGGTAGGCGTACAGGTCGAGCACATGGGGCGGAACCTCGTCATCGTTCTCCCACACCGGCATCAGCGGCTGTCCGCGAGCCGTGCGCTCGCGCCGCATCACGTCTTCAAGCCGAGCCTGCCGTTCGGCATCGCCCGCACCCGGCCCGTCATCGGGCATCAGGCCCTCGATGCGGTAGCTCGTCAGCACCTTGCCGGCAAAGCCGCGCGGGGTGTAGGTCTTGATCCGCTCGACCAGGTTGGGCGCCTTGGCGGTGCCCACGCCACCCACGCCGTGGCAAGCCTGGCAATTGGCCTGGAACAAGCGCCATCCCGCAAAGGTGCCGGCATCGACGCGGCCATCGACGACGAGGAACTCACCCGGCATCGGCAGGCTCGGGGGCGGCGATTGCGCCGCGGAACTCGCAACCGCCGCGATGAGGAGCGCGCCGACCAGGGCTGGCATTGAAGTGGGCATGGATGCTTGAGGCACGGATGGCGAGATGGGTAGCGGCGGGGATCCGATTCTGGGCAGAGCCTGCAACGGGCTGCTTGCGCTTGGTCAATGCTCGCGCATACCGGCCCGGGCCGGCTGCGAGCGGGCCCGCGGAACAAGCGCTCGCCGGCAGTCAGCGCCCGCCGACTGCCCGCGGCGGCTGCGTCTGTACGGCCGCCTGATACGCCGCGTAGGCGTCCAGGCGGCCCCAGCCGATCATCGGGTTGGGCCAGTTTGCCGCGGTCCAATTGCCGCAGACCTGGTTTGCCTGGCTGGACGTGTTGGCAATGCCAGTGCGCTGCGCGGTCTGTCGCAGAAGCTTCATCACCAACGCCGGCTGACCCTTGAGCCAGGGCGCCGCAGACATCACCAGCGCGGCCGCGCCGGCGACGTGCGGAGTGGCCATGCTGGTGCCGCTGAGGCTGGAATAGCCTGTCGCGGAATAGGCCGAGCGCACGCTGGAACCGGGTGCCGAGATGTCGACCTTGCCGATGTAGGCGCGGGAATTCGCCCTCGCCACGCTGAGCGGGCCGCGGCTGGAGTAGCTGGCCAGACGGTCATTGATGTCGGTGGCGCCGACGGTGAACGCCGCGAAGTCGGTGGCCGGTGCGTCGCTGATCGTGTTGCATTGCGGGCCGGAGTTGCCGGCGGCCGCCACAAACAGGATGCCGGCTGTATTGAGGTGGCCGACCGCCTGCGTCAGCTCGTTGCCGACCGTGCAGCCCTCGGAGACGGGGCAGCCCCAGGAGTTGCTGATGATGTCGGGCGCCAGGTCGGGGTCGGGGTTGTTGCCGGCCAGATCGGTGGGCGCCAGCATCCACTGCATGCAGTCGATGTAGGTGGCCGGCGTGCCATTCCCGGCGTTCATGTTGCGGCAGCCGATCCACTTGGCGCCCGGCGCCACGCCGATCTGGTTGGTGCCCCCGTCGCCACCGGCAAAGGTGCCCGCGGTATGGGTGCCGTGGCCGTTGTCGTCGCAAGGGGCGGGCGAGTTGGCCGGGCACAGGCTGTTGGCTGCGCCGATGGCGTCGTGCCAGTTGTAGTTGTGGTCGGCGGTGGTGCCGGTCCAGCCGCGGTAGTGCGGCTGCAGTGCCGGGTGGGCCCAGCGGTAGCCGGTATCGGCGCCGCCGATGACGACCCCCTGGCCGGTGATGCCGGCGGCCCAGACTTCGGGTGCCCGGATCTTGGCCACGCCCCATTCCACGGCCAACGTGGCATCGGGACCGGCTTGCGCCATCGGTGCACGGTCGGGTTGAGGCAGCTTGGCGGCGATGGCGGGGTTGGTCTCCAGGCGCGCGACTTCGGACCTCGCGGCCAGCGCATCCAGGTCGTCGGCCGAGAGCGTGGCCTGCACCATGTTGGCGATCCAGAAGGCACGGTAGGCGATGCCGCGCGAATCCAGCCAGATGCGCAGGCTGAGCTGCTGGCTGTCGGCGCGAGCGCGGAGCGATTGCACCAGCGCGCGACGGCGCTGCTTGTAGTCGGCGTCGGCCGCCAGCGGCGCGACCGTGGGCGTGGCCTGGTCGGCCAGGACGATCAGCGCCTCGACCTTGCCGTGAGTGCGCGCCGCCTGGACGAGATCGGGGTTGACTTTGCTTGGCGAGGCAGCAAGGGCCGGCCCGGCAAGCAGGGCGGCGGCCGTGGTGGCAGTGGCGAGAACGATTTGACGACAGAACGACATGAAGAACCCTCCGTTGGTCGTGGGCAGTGTGCCTCAGGTTTCACGATCTTCAGCGCCTCGTCCCACAGAAGACCGAACGACTGCAAGCGATGGCATCGCCATCGCCCGGGCTGCGCGTCCCGGCGGCTGACGCAGGTGGTGTGGCACGAACGTCGGCTCCACGCGATGGAACCCATGGTCAACCCTGAGACCGCGGCCGAAACTGCCGCGTCTGAACGGTCACAGGCCCGCTGGTTCGGGCCCCCGCGAGAGCGCCTGCGACCGCCCCGGGTTGTTCATGTCGACGCAGCAAAAGCTCGGCCAGATGCTGGCGGCGCAGCATCGGAATATGGCGGAGCCTGGGAGTGGGGGTCTTACAGGAAGACAGGAAACACAAGCGAATTCACTGGCGACACCGGTCTCACCCCCGACTTACCCTCAACAAACTCCGTCATGCGTTTGACCCGCGGCTGTGCACAGAGTGGGGCATGGTGGAAGTGCGTGAAGCGTTCGACGAGACGGCCAGCGCGGCCTACCAGCGTGAAGGCCGGTGGCGTGGGTCTGAACCTCACCGCGGCCGAGGTGGTGATCCACCTCGGCCCCCGGTGGACGCCAGCCGTGGAAGACCGGGCTACGGCGCCGGTCGCCTGTGCCCGGCCTGCTGCCAGCCGCTGGCGGCCTGCCTGCGCCGGTTGCTGGCGCCAGAAGGCGTGTCCGGATCGGGCAAACGCCTGCGCGCGAAACACATCGGCGGGGAAGCGCCGCCGCATCAAACCCGGACAGGCATGCACCGTTCGCCGCGGGTGTCGGCAATCTTGACATTCTCATTGAGGCACGAGCCGAGCCCAGCTGTGCCAGTCGCCCAGATGATTGATTCTGAAGAGTTTTCTCGACCGGACATGGCATTGGCATGCGAGTTGCTCTTTTCGGTGTGTTGATCAGCCGCGTGCCGCCCGGAGAGAACAAGTTGGGCGGCGGTCTGTAGTCCACAACATCCACGGAGTCATCTAATGTCAAAACCACTGCTCGCCCTAACCCTTGCTGCCTCGTCGCTGTTCGTATCCAGTCAGGCTGCGGCCGCGCCGGTCGTTTACCTGGGTGCTGACAACAGCGTGACCTCGCTCGCGCAGATGACAAATTCGCTCGCTGCGGCGAGCAGTTTCCTGGCCGTGGCCGGCGCTCTCAACACGGTCGATTTCGAGTCGGCCTTGCCCGCCAACCTGACGATCACCGGCGGCAGCACCACCAACAACTCCGGATGTGGCGCCCCTTGCGGCTTCAACACCACTTCCGGTGGTTCCTTCTTTCGGCTTGTCTCGGGCGGGTCGGTGACCTTCACCTTCACCAATCCGGTCGATGCATTCGGATTCTTCGTCAACGGCTTGCAGACCGATCTTGTCCCGCAGCAGACCATCGTCTACGTGGACGGCTCGACGGTCACGCAGACCATCAACATGCCGGCTTCCACGGGCGGTGGTGGTGCCTTCGTCGGTTTCATCGACTTCGGGCAACTGATCTCCAGCGTGACCTTCAACGCCACGAATGACATTCTGGGTTTCGACGACCTGCGTTTCGGGCGCTCGGCCAACGCACCCGGCGGCAACGTGCCCGAGCCAGCCACTCTGGCTCTGGTGGGCTTGAGCCTCGCTGGCCTGGCGGCCACGCGTCGTCGCAAGTCGGCCAGTCGTTGAATTCCGCGATGTGTGCCGGCAGCGTGCGCTGACCGGCATTCGAGCGTCTGAACGGGCGGCGACCGCGAGGTCGCCGCTTTGCTTTTCTGGGCCGCGCTCAGGCCAGGCGGCATCGCCGTCAGCGTTGCGGGACAGGTTCGCCATGCCGACGCGTCATCGGCGCCGCAACCGCGCAGTCCTTTTCTTGACCCTCCAAGCGAAGTTCATTCCCAGCGCCGCCGGCCCCAACCCCGGCTCGGACGAGCAGATTTGATGGTCCCGCACACCAGGTCCTTGATCGTGGGGTGTGTCCACCCGAGTTCCTGGCGAGCCCTGGCCAGACCGAAGTTCCGGTTTCCACGCTTGGCGTCGACGGTTTCGCGCGACAGAAAGGCCGGCAACCCTAGCGCAGGCTGTGCCGGGCCGCCGGCGCAGCCCTGCCGGCCAGAAGCAGCTGCCATTTGCTTGACGTCGCGGCCACGCGGCCCCGCGGCTTGCAGGTGGGGGGCTTACTGCGGGCTGATGGCCAGCCCGCCATCTGCGACGATGACCTGGCCCGTCACGTACCGCGCCTGACTGGAGGCCAGGAACAGGATCACGTCGGCAATGTCTTCAGGCTCACCGATGCGGCCCAGCGGCACACGGCCGGCCGCCAGCTCGGTGCCCGCCGGCCCCAGCGAATGTTCTTCCGACAGCAGCTGTGCCGTTCGCACATAGCCCGGCGACACCGCATTCACGCGCACGCCGTCGGCAGCCACTTCGGCCGCGAGGCCGCGCATCAGGCCGATGACACCGGCCTTGGCCGCCGAGTAGTGCACATGTTCGCTCCAGCCCCAGGCCAGGCCCATCAGCGAAGTCAGGCAGACGACCGCGCCCGCGCGGCGCTGGCGCATGGCCGGCAGGGCAGCGCGGGCCACGCGGAACATGCCCTTCAGGTCGATGTCGAGCGTGTGGTCCCAGCGCGCGTCGCTCAGCTCGGTCAGCGGCACCTTGTGGGCAATGCCGGCGTTCAGCACCAGGGCGTCGATGGCGCCGCGTTCGGCGTTGACGGCAGCCACCACGGCGTCGACCCGTGCACTCGAGCGCACGTCCATGGCCATGAACGAGGCGCTGCCGCCGCCTGCAGAGATGGCATCGGCAACGGCACGGCCTTCGGTTTCGAGCACGTCGGTCACCACCACGTGATAGCCCGCTCGGGCGAAAGCAAGGGCCGTGGCGCGGCCGATGCCGATGCCGCCGCCGGTGACGAGCAGGGTCTGGGTCGAGGTCATGGCGCGGTCGTCTCCTGGGTTCGTGCGGCAGCATATCTCCGCGCCTGCCCGGGCGGTGCCGAAGCCTGGGCTAGAGTCCGGCGATGCCTGCGGCGCACCTGCTTGGAACCTACCCGCCCCTGCGGCAGGCTGCGACCCTGCTCGCCACCCTGGTCGCGCTCGTGCTGGCCGGCTGCGCCGGCGACGCGCCGAAGCAGCCGGCCCCGCGCACCCCGGAAAGGGTCCAGGCCGACATCGAAGCCCTGATCCCGCCGCGGGTCGCCCAGCGCGCGGCCTGGGCGGTCGACCTGCAGCTGGTGTTCGCCGGCCTGAAGCTGGACCCCAGCACCCGAAACGTCTGCGCCGTGCTGGCCGTCACCGAACAGGAATCCACCTTCAACCCCGACCCGCCGGTGCCCGACCTGCCGCGCATCGCGCGCGAAGAAATCATGCGCCGCGCCGACGGGCTGGGTGTGCCCGAACTCGCCGTGAACCTGGCGCTGAAACTGCAGTCGCCCGACGGGCGCAGCTACGACGAGCGGCTGAGCACCGTGAGAACCGAACGCGAGCTCAGCCTGATGTACGAACACTTCATCGACGAAGTGCCGCTGGGCCGGCGCCTGTTCGCCAACTGGAACCCGGTGCGCACCGGCGGCCCGATGCAGGTGAGCATCGCCTTTGCCCAGGAGCACGCCCGCGCGCAGCGTTACCCCTTTCCGGCCGAGGCTTCGGTGCGCCACGAGGTCTTCACGCGCCGGGGCGGCCTGTACTTCGGCACCGCCCACCTGCTCGGCTACGGCACCGAAACCTACGGCGCGGCCATGATCTACCGTTTCGCCGACTTCAACGCCGGCCGCTACGCCAGCCGCAATGCCGCTTTCCAGCAGGCGCTGGCGGTGGCCAGCGGGCGCAAGCTGGAGCTGGATGGCGACCTGTTCGTGAGCGACGCGTCACAGCCAGGGCAGACCGAACTGGCCGCGCGCAGCCTGGCCGCCAGCCTGGACATGGACGAACGGGCCATCCGGCGTGAACTCGAACGCAGCACCGGCGAAGCCTTCGACAGCAGCCCGCTGGCGGCCAGGGTGTTCGCGCTGGCGCAATCGCGCAGCGGCCGGGCACAGCCGCGCGCGGTGCTGCCGGGCATAGTGCTGAAGAGTCCGAAGATCACACGCCGTCTCACCACCGAATGGTTCGCCCGCCGCGTCGACGAGCGCTTCAAGCGCTGCCTGGCCAGCGAAGCGGGCTGAGCGCTGCCGCGCTCCCGGTTCAGCGCGACTTGCGGGTGCCGCCGTCGAAGGCAGGGAAGGCCGCCTCGACCGTGACCACCGTGCCCGGCGCGTCGGCCTCGTAGCCCGGCAGCCGGTTCACCGCCTGCCGGTAGCCTTCGCTGCGGATAACGTCCAGCAGCCGCAGCATGTCGGGCGAACCCAGGTTCCTTTCGTCGCACAGCAGGAAGTAGCGCTCCTGGTGCATGGGCAGGAACTCCAGCTTGAACTCGCGCGCCGGCACCTCGACGCCCAGGCCGGCGTCGGCCATGCCGCTGGCTACGAAGGCAGCCACGGCGGCGTGGGTGAATTCGCATTGCTCATAGCCGCGGATGGCGGCTGCGTCGATGCCGCGGGCCTGCAGCATCAGGTCCAGCAGGTAGCGCGTGCCCGAGCCCGCCTGCCGGTTGATGAAGCGCACATCGGGCCGGGCCAGGTCGCCGATCTCGTAGATGCGCTTCGGGTTGCCGGGCGCCACCATCAGGCCCTGGCGCCGCCGGGCGAGCTGGATCACCCGGTGCACACCCGGCTGCAGCCAGGGGCGGTAGTGCTCGACGGCCACCGGCTCGAATTCCGCCATCGGCACATGGAAGCCGGCCACATCGCAGTTGCCGCTGCTGAGGGCGGCCAGGGCTTCGGCGCTGCCGCAGTACTTCAGTTCGTGGGCCAGGCCGGCCGTGTCCAGAAACTCATGTAGGGCCTGCACCGCGAAGCCATGGCTGGCGTGGATGCGCAGGCGCGAGGGCGCTGACGACAAGGCCTTCTCGATCTCGGTGCCCAGCTCGGAAGCCAGCGTGTCCAGCACCGGCGAAAGCCGGGCCTGGATGCGCCGCTGCGCCCACACCAGCCGCGCCCCCAGCGCCGTGAGCTGCGAGCCCTTGCCGCGGGCCATCACCAGCAGCGGCTGGCCGAACAGCGCCTCGCCTTCACGCAGCAGCTGCCAGGCGTGGCGATACGAAGCGCCGATGGCCGTGCAGGCAGCCGCCAGGCTGCCGTGTTCGTCGACCATCACCAGCAGCTCGACGACGCGTGGCGCCAGGGCCTGGCCGTCGGCACGGCGGATTGTCCAGACCGGCGAAATCGAGACTTGGAAGCTCATCGGAGGCTTGAATAGGCTGCCAAGAGCCTATGAGTTCGTCACCTTCGATCATATTGCGGCTGCTCGTCCAGGCGCCTACATTCGCGACGCCGACCGGTGGCTGGAATATGTTGTCCAGCGCCTATTCAGCGAGCCGCCAACCGGGCAGCTACCCTGCAGGAGCCTCTTCATGACGATCGACCTCGGCGCCGTACGCGCCATCGCCGCCCAGCACCAGGACACCCCTGGCGGCCTGTTGCCGGCCCTACATGCCGTGCAGGACGCACTGGGCCACGTGCCGCCCGAGGCCGTGCCCGTGCTCGCCGAGGCCTTCAACCTGTCGCGCGCCGAAGTGCATGGCGTCGTAAGCTACTACCACCACTTCCGCAGCAGCCCGGCCGGCCGCCATGTCGTCGAGATCTGCCGCGCCGAAGCCTGCAAGGCCTGCGGTGCCGACGAACTGATCGCCCAGGCCGAGACCCTGCTGGGCTGCGCCAGCCACGCCACCCGCGCCGATGGCGCCGTGTCGGTGCAGCCGGTGTACTGCCTCGGGCTGTGCGCCTCATCCCCGGCCCTGCGCATCGACGACCGCCTGCATGCGCGCATGACGCCGCAGCGGCTGCAGGCGCTGCTGGCGCCGATGGGGGTGGCGGCATGAACCAGGTCACGGTCTACGTCCCCCGCGACTCGGCCGCGCTGGCGGTGGGCGCCGACGAGGTGGCCGCCGCGCTGCAGGCCGAATGCACGCGCCGCGGTGTGGCGCTGAACCTGGTCCGCAACGGCTCGCGCGGCCTGTTCTGGCTGGAGCCGATGGTGGAGGTGGCCACACCCTCCGGCCGTGTCGCCTACGGCCCGGTGCAGGCCGAGGACGTGCCCGCGCTGCTCGACGCCGGGCTGCTGCAGGGCAACCCGCACGCCCTGGGTCACGGCCTGACCGAAGAGATGCCGTACCTGGCCCGACAGGAGCGCCTGACCTTCGCCCGCATGGGCGTGACCGACCCGCTTTCGCTGGCCGACTACGAGGCCCACGACGGCTGGGTCGGCCTGACGCGCGCCCTGCAGATGGACGGCATGGCCATCGTGCAGCAAGTGTTGGACTCGGGCCTGCGCGGCCGCGGCGGCGCGGCCTTCCCGGCCGGCATCAAGTGGCGCACCGTGCTGCAGGCGCAGGCTGCGCAGAAATACGTGGTCTGCAACGCCGACGAAGGTGATTCCGGCACCTTCTCCGACCGCATGACGATGGAGGGCGACCCCTACATGCTGATCGAAGGCATGCTGATCGCCGGCCTGGCGGTGGGCGCGACGCAGGGCTACATCTACATCCGCTCGGAGTACCCGCACGCCATCGACGTGATGAACGAGGCTATCCGGCGCGCCACAGTGGCAGGTTTCCTGGGTGCCGACGTCTGCGGCGGCGGTCACGCCTTCCAGATCGAGGTGCGCAAGGCCGCTGGCGCCTACGTGTGCGGCGAAGAAACGGCGATGCTGGAGAGCATCGAAGGCAAGCGAGGCATCGTGCGCGCCAAGCCGCCGTTGCCGGCCATCCAGGGGCTCTTCGGACAGCCCACCGTCATCAACAACGTCATCAGCCTGGCCAGCGTGCCCATCATCCTGGCGCGCGGCGCGGACTTCTACCGCGACTTCGGCATGGGCCGCTCGCGCGGCACGCTGCCCTTCCAGCTGGCCGGCAACATCCAGCACGGCGGCCTGGTCGAGAAGGCCTTCGGCCTGAGCCTGCGTGAGCTGGTGTTCGACTTCGGCGGTGGCACGCGCAGTGGCCGTCGGGTGAAGGCCATCCAGGTGGGTGGCCCGCTGGGCGCCTACGTGCCCGAATCGCAGTGGGACCTGCCGCTGGACTACGAAGCCTATGCCGCGGTGGGTGCGGTGGTCGGCCACGGCGGCATCGTCGTGCACGACGACAGCGCCGACATGGCGCAGCTGGCGCGCTACGCGATGGAGTTCTGCGCGCTGGAAAGCTGCGGCAAGTGCACGCCCTGCCGTATCGGCAGCACACGCGGCGTGGAGGTCATCGACCGCATCGTCGGCCCCCAAAGTGCCAGCCAGAACAGGCCGCAGCAGGTGCATCTCTTGCGCGATCTCTGCGACACGATGCTGCACGGCAGCCTGTGCGCGATGGGCGGCATGACGCCCTACCCGGTGCTGTCCGCACTCAACCACTACCCCGAGGACTTCGGTCTTTCGGTGCCCGACACCAAGGCGGCCTGACCATGCTCAAACACCTCAAGCTCGAGATCGACCACGGCACGCCGGCGCGCGCGTCGTCGGAGATCGTGTCGCTGCGCATCGACGGCCAGGCCGTCAGCGTGCCCAAGGGCACCTCGCTGATGCGCGCGGCAGTGGACGCCGGCATCCAGGTACCCAAGCTGTGTGCCACCGACAGCCTGGAGCCCTTCGGCTCGTGCCGGCTGTGCCTGGTGGAAGTGGAAGGGCGCAAGGGGTTCCCGGCCAGCTGCACCACGCCGGCCGAAAACGGCATGGTCGTGCGCACCCAGACCCCCAAGCTGCAGGACCTGCGCAAGGGCGTGATGGAGCTCTACATCAGCGACCACCCGCTGGACTGCCTGACCTGCAGCGCCAACGGCAACTGCGAGCTGCAGGACATGGCCGGCGTCACCGGCCTGCGCAACGTGCGCTACGGCGTGGGCGACGCTGCCGGCGCCAACCACTGCAGCTCGCAGAAGGACGAGAGCAACCCGTACTTCACCTACGACCCCAGCAAGTGCATCGTCTGCAACCGCTGCGTGCGCGCCTGTGAAGAGACGCAGGGCACCTTTGCGCTGACCATCAGCGGCCGCGGCTTCGACAGCCGCGTTTCTCCGGGCCAGGACCAGCCCTTCATGGACAGCGACTGCGTCAGCTGCGGCGCCTGCGTCGAAGCCTGCCCCACCGCGACCCTGCAGGAAAAGTCCGTCATCGAATTCGGCCAGCCCGAGCACTGCGCCATCACCACCTGCGCCTACTGCGGCGTGGGCTGCGGCTTCAAGGCCGAGATGAAGGGCAACACCGTCGTGCGCATGGTGCCCTGGAAGGACGGCAAGGCCAACGAGGGACACTCCTGCGTGAAGGGCCGCTTCGCCTGGGGCTATGCCACGCACCAGGACCGCATCACCAAGCCGATGATCCGCGCGAAGATCACCGACCCCTGGCGCGAGGTGAGCTGGGACGAGGCCATCGACTACGCCGCTGGCGAGTTCAAGCGCATCCAGGCGAAGTACGGCAAGGACTCGGTCGGCGGCATCACGTCCAGCCGCTGCACCAACGAAGAGGTCTACCTCGTCCAGAAGCTGATCCGCGCGGCCTTCGGCACCAACAACGTCGACACCTGCGCGCGGGTGTGCCATTCGCCCACCGGCTACGGCATGGGCCAGACGTTCGGCACCTCGGCTGGCACGCAGACCTTCAAGAGCGTGGAGCAGGCCGACGTCATCGTCGTCATCGGTGCCAACCCCAGCGACGCCCACCCGGTGTTTGCCTCGCGGATGAAGCGGCGCCTGCGCGAAGGCGCCAAGCTGGTCGTCGTCGACCCGCGGCGCATCGAACTCGTGAAGACGCCGCACGTGCGCGCCGAACACCACCTGGCGCTGAAGCCCGGCACCAACGTCGCGATGATCACGGCCATGGCCTACGTGGTGGTCACCGAAGGGCTGGTGAACGAAGCCTACGTGGCCGAACGCTGCGACAGCAAGAGCTTCAACGAGTGGCGCGAGTTCGTCGCCCGGCCCGAGCATTCACCCGAGGCTTTCGAAGGCGTGACGGGTTTGCCCGCGGCCGAGGTGCGGGCCGCCGCGCGGCTGTATGCGGCCGGCCCCAACTCGGCCATCTACTACGGCCTGGGCGTCACCGAGCACGCGCAGGGCTCGACGATGGTCATCGGCATCGCCAACCTGGCCATGGCCTGCGGCATGGTCGGCCGCGAAGGCGTGGGCGTGAACCCGCTGCGCGGCCAGAACAATGTGCAGGGCAGCTGCGACATGGGCAGCTTCCCGCACGAGCTGCCCGGCTACCGCCACATCAGCGACACGACGGCGCGCAGCCAGTTCGAGGCCGCCTGGGGCGTGGAGATCAGCCCCGAGCCGGGCCTGCGCATCCCGAACATGTTCGACGCAGCGCTGGCCGGCAGCTTCAAGGGCCTGTACTGCCAGGGCGAGGACATCGTGCAGAGCGACCCCGACACCCAGCACGTGGCCGCGGCGCTGGAGGCGATGGAATGCATCGTCGTGCAGGACATCTTCCTCAACGAGACCGCCAAGTACGCGCACGTGCTGCTGCCTGGCAGCAGCTTCCTGGAGAAGGACGGCACCTTCACCAATGCCGAACGCCGCATCTCGCGCGTGACGCAGGTGATGCCGCCGCTGGCCGGCCTGGGCGACTGGGAAGTGACGATGAAGCTCAGCAACGCGCTGGGCTACCCGATGCACTACACCCACCCCGAAGAGATCATGCAGGAGATCGCCGAGCTGACGCCCAGCTTCGCCGGTGTCAGCTACGCCAAGATCGAACGCCTGGGCAGCGTGCAGTGGCCGTGCAACGAAGACACCGAGGAAGCCGGCACTTCCATCATGCACGTCGACCGCTTCGTGCGCGGCAAGGGGCGCTTCTTCAACACCCAGTACGTGGCCTCGCAGGAAAAGGTCACGCGCATGTTCCCGCTGCTGCTGACCACGGGGCGGGTGCTGTCGCAGTACAACGTGGGCGCGCAGACGCGTCGCACGCCCAACAACCACTGGCACGACGAGGACCGGCTGGAACTGCACCCGCACGACGCGCAGGAGCGTGGCATTGCCCAGGGCGACTGGGTCGGCATCACCAGCCGCGCCGGCCAGACCGTGCTGCGTGCCGAGATCAGCAGCCGCATGCAGCCGGGCGTGGTCTACACCACCTTCCACTTCCCCGAATCGGGGGCCAACGTCATCACCACCGACAGCTCCGACTGGGCCACCAACTGCCCCGAGTACAAGGTGACGGCGGTGCAGGTGGCCAAGGTCATGCAGCCCTCGGAATGGCAGCGCGGCTATGCCGAGTTCAACCGCCAGCAGCTGGAGCTGCTGGCCCAAGCGAAGCCGGCCGAGGTGGTGGGCGAGTGAAGCGCGACGATGCCGTGCTGCTGCCGCCAGGCGTGAGCCGGGCCGATGTCGTCGCGCACCGCGGCGGCGCGGTTCAGGCCCAGACCGACTGGCTGGCTGAAGAGGTGCCGGTCTCGCTGGTGTTCAACGGCGTATCGCATGCGGTGATGCTGGCCACGCCGGCCGACCTGGAAGACTTCGCGCTCGGCTTCGCGCTGACCGAAGGCCTGCTCGACGACGAGTCCGAGCTCTACGGCGTGGACGTGGAACCGGTCGAGCTGGGCATCGAGGTGCATCTGGAGGTGTCGTCGGCCAGCGCCTGGCGGCTGCGGGAACGGCGCCGCACGCTGGCCGGCCGCACTGGCTGCGGCCTGTGCGGCACCGAGCAGCTGGCCCAGGTGCGACGCGCGCTGGCCACCGTGCCGGCCTTGAAGCTGTCGATGGCAGCGCTGGCGCGCGCGCAACGCGAACTGCGTGGTCACCAGGCCCTGCAGCAGCTGACGGGTGCCACCCATGCAGCGGCCTGGTGCCGACGCGATGGCTACGTGGCCCTGCTGCGCGAAGACGTGGGCCGCCACAACGCGCTGGACAAGCTCGTCGGCGCCGTGGTGCGTGCCGGGCTGCCGGCCGCTGACGGCTTCTTCTGCATCACCAGCCGAGCCAGCTTTGAAATGGTGCAGAAGACGGCAGCCGCCGGCGTCGGCCTGCTGGCCGCCGTGTCGGCGCCCACCCGGCTGGCGGTGGACACCGCACAGGGCCTGGGGGTGGCCTTGGCCGGCTTCGTCCGCGGCGACGATGCCGTGGCCTACACCTTCGCGGAGCGCTTCCAGCCCGCCGACCCGACCCAGGCAGCCGAACATGGACATTGAGAACCTCCTGCACATGGCCAACCGCATCGCGGAGTTCTTCGAGGCGATGCCCGATCAGGACGAAGCCCGCGATGGCGTTGCCCAGCACCTGCAGCGCTATTGGGAACCGCGCATGCGCCGCACACTGCAGTTGCATGTGCAGCATCACCAGGGCGCAGGATTGCGACCGCTGGTCCTGGAAGCGATACGCGACAGGATGTCGGCGCCCGGCTGATCACAAGGATCCTGACGTGCCGGCGCCCGCCGCTGTCGCGCAGCCGCGCGTTCAGGTCTGGCCGCCGTTGCATGGACGGGCTGGCCGCAGCAATGGTTGGCGCGCAAGCGGCCATCCGGTTGCCCAGCCGCGAAGCCCGCGCCTGCAGCCTGTTGTTCGACCGCCGCGCCGCTTTTCGGCGAAGTCAGCGATTTGGGTTGACTTGATGCCGCTCAAAGAACGAGCCAACCATCTGCCAGACCATCGGGTCGGAATCTGATCGCATCGGCGTTGCCCGTGCGCGAACTCCGTCAGCGAGGCCCCCGTGTCCCCACCCATCGAATCAACCGGCCAGAAAGTGCCCGCATGCGCGGCCGCTGGCTGCGCCTGTGCCAGTCCTCCCGCTTCCGCCGACCCTGCGGCGGTCCCGATGGCAACCCAGCCGTCGCGCCGCAGTTTCCTGCGCTCCAGCGGCATGCTCAGCCTGTCCTCGCTGATGGGTACCGGCGCGCTGATGGCCGCGTCCGACGACGCCAAGGCGTCTATCGAATGGGCCGAGCACTTCCAGAAGAACTACCGGCTGATGACGCAGGACGAGAAGAACGAGGCCCGCCTGCGCCTGGAAAAGCGCCATGCCGCCGAATACGGCAAGAAGGTCTCGGTCGACATCACCGAAGCCCAGCCCGGTGTGCTGATGGGCTATGCGCTGAACATCCGCAAGTGCATCGGCTGCCGCCGCTGCGTGAAGGCCTGCGTCGAGGAAAACAACCAGTCGCGCGGTGACAAGCCGGGTGAACGCATCGAGTGGATCCAGGTGCTGCGCATGGAGCGCGGCGAATTCACCGGCGAGAAGATGAACCAGGGCTACCCCGAAGGCCTGGGCATCCAGGTGGGTGGCAACGCCTATTCGCCTTCCGGTGTGCAGATGGAGGGCCAGCACTACTACGAGCCCAAGGCCGTGCCTGAAAAGGAAGCCACCTACATGCCGATCGCCTGCATGCAGTGCGAGAAGCCGCCCTGCGTGAAGGTGTGCCCGGTACGCACCACCTACCGCGAGGCCGACGGCCCCGTGGTCATCGACTACAACTGGTGCATCGGCTGCAAGATGTGCATGAACGCCTGCCCCTACTGGGCGCGGCGCTTCAACCTGACGACGCCGGTGCTGCCCAAGGAAGCCATGAACCCGGTTACCCACTACCTGGGCAACCGGCCGCGCATGCGTGGTGTCGTCGAGAAGTGCCACTGGTGCCTGCAGCGCACACGCCATGGCCGTTACCCGGCCTGCGTCGAGGTCTGCCCGGTGGGCGCGCGCAAGTTCGGCAACCTGCTCGACCCGGAAAGCGAGGTCAGCAAGGTGCTCGCGCGCAAGAACGTGTTCCGGCTGAAGGCCGAACTGAACACCTTCCCGAAGTTCTTCTACTTCTACGACTGAGGAGCCGCACCGTGCTGGCCCGATTTGCTGTCGACTATGTCCGCTACGTGCTCAAGGGTGGTGCGAAGTTCTACGCCTGGATGGGCCTGCTCGCGCTGCTCATCGTGGGCATGCTCTACGTGTATTACCTGCAGAACACCGAAGGCCTGATCGTCACCGGCCTCACCAGCCAGATCCACGACGGCCTGTACCTGGCCAACCTGGTGTTCCTGGTGGGCGTGGCCGCGGGGGCGGTGACCATCGTCTTCCCGGCCTACGTGTACCACCACGAAGGCATGCACAAGGTCACCGTGCTCGGCGAAATGCTGGCCATCTCGGCCGTGATCATGGTGATGATGTTCGTCTTCGCCCACATGGGCCGGCCCGACCGGCTGTGGCACATGGTGCCGCCCATGGGCATCTACAGCTTCTCGTCGATGCTGGGGTGGGACGTGCTGGTGCTGAACGGCTACCTGTTCCTGAATTCGATCATCGGCTTCTGGTACCTGTACTCGAAGTACACGGGCAAGCCGGTGAACAAGAAGTTCTTCCTGCCGCTGGTGTACGTGTCGATCGTCTGGGCGCTGTCGATCCACACGGTGACGGCATTCCTGCTGGCCACCAACCCGTCGCGGCCGATGTGGTTCCACAGCATGATGCCCATCCGCTTCATCGTCACCGCGTTCGCGGCCGGGCCGGCGTTGATCATCATCGCTTTCCTCATCATCCGCAACAACACCAAGTTCTGGATCGACGACAGCGCGATCAAGCTGCTCACCACCATCGTCACCTGGTGTCTGGGCCTGGCGCTGTTCCTGACGCTGTCGGAAGTCGTGGTCGAGCTCTATGCCCGCACCGAACACGCCAACGGCCTGTACTACCTGATGTTCGGCCTGCACGGCCTCACCAGCCTGGTGCCCTGGTTCTGGAGCGCCGTGGCGCTGATGGTGGTGTCGTTCGTGCTGCTGCTGATCCCGAAGGTGCGCAACGACATGAAGCGCCTGCCGATCGTCTGCGCCATGGCCTTCGCCGGCATCTGGATCGAGAAGGGCATGGGCCTGGTCGTGCCGGGCTTCATCCCATCGCCCATCGGCGAGGTCACCGAGTACTTCCCGACCTTCGTCGAATGGCTGATGACGCTGGGCATCTGGGCCTTCGGCTTCTTCATCCTGACCATCCTGCTCAAGGGCGCCATCGGCATCTTGCTGGGCGACATCAAGGCCCCTGCGGCCGCCTGAAGTGAACACCATGAAGCGCATTGCTGTTCCTGCCGTGCTGCTCGCGCTGGGCGCGGCGGTGCTCCTGTCCGTGATGGCGCAGAACGCGCCCGACGCCCCCGCCCCCGCACCGACCGCAGCCGCCGAGAAGAAGGACGTAGTCTGCTTTGAAGGCCGCAAGGGCGCCACAGATGTCACCCAGCGCGAACTGAAGCCTGGCTTGCCCAACGTGAAGTGCTCGCCCACCACCGGCGCGGCACTCTGGTACGGCGACCCATACGACGGCACCGTAGCCATGGCGAAGATGCCGAACATGGACAACATCCCCGAAGGCCATGCCGTCGTGTCGCCGCGCACGCCCCACCTGAAGCAGCTGGCGGCCTGCGGCACGGCCTGCCACAACGGCACCTACCCCAAGGGCTTCCCCACCAGCAAGGAAGCGACGCCCATCCCCACGATGGAAGCCATGATGCCCGAGCTGAAGGACTTCCAGCATGGCCGTGGCGGCATCTGGTGCCTGGACTGCCACCACACCACCCAGCGCAACAAGTTCACCGACAACTTCGGCAAGCCCATCAGCATGGACGAGCCGCAATCGCTGTGCGGCAAGTGCCACGGCGACAAGCTGCGCGACTGGCGCGACGGCATCCACGGCAAGCGCATCGGCGACTTCACCAGCACCGGCAAGAAGCGCTGGTTCACCTGCTCCGAATGCCACAACCCGCACAACGTGCAGGACGGCGCACGCAACCGCGGCTTCGCCCAGCTGCAACCCGAACCGCCGCCGCAGTTGCCCAAGGGCATGAAGAGCGCGGAGTTCGAGAAAACCCACCCGATCGCCCACTGATGGATGCCACGCCCAGCCCCCAGCCGGAACGTGGCGACCCGACCTGGGTCGCCCCGGCCCTGGCGCCTGAGGACCAGACCCGCCGCGTCGGCAAGACACAGGTCTTCTTCGGCCCGCCGCTGGCCAAGCTGACCGAAGGGCAGGGCAACACCTTGCTCATCAGCGGCCGGCTCAACCGCACGGCCGAGCGCTACCTGGAACTGATGCGCTGCCATGGCCTGGAACTGAGCGAGCCCGAGCGCGCGTGCGTCGCACACATCTGCGGCATTGGGTTCATGTCGCCGCTGGAGATTCGCGAGCTCGGCTTCGAGGTCAGCCTGACGAAGTTCGAGTGTGAAGGCCTGGACAAGCCCTCGCTGGCAGCCAGGCTGGGTGCGGCCAGCTTCGCCGACCTGTTGGCCCTGGTCGAGTCACTGGGGTTCTGACGCGTGAACGCCATCCCCGCCGTGCCCTGCGCCGAGGCTGTCTGGACAGCGAGCGATGCCACCGGCGACGCCCGCATCGACGCCGAACATCAGGCCCTGCTGGCGCAATGCACCCGGCTCGCCGACTGCTGCGAGGTCGATGCCACCGGCTTCGACGAAGCCCTGTCGGCCTTCAAGGCGCAGGCCCGCGCGCATCTGCAGCACGAGGCCTCGCGGCTGGATGCCGGCGACAGCGACGCCATTGAAGACCACCAGGCCGAGTGCGAGGAGTTCGAGGCCTTCGCCGAAGAGGTGGTCTCGACCGAGTTCTTCGACCGCGTCGAACTGCAGCGCTTCGTCACCTTCTGGACCCGGGGCCACATCCGGGCTGCATCGGGCCGGGGCTGAAAGCACGCGGCCTGGCGCCGCTACGCTGCGTGCTCCCAAGCGACACCGGAGACCTGCCGTGAAGCCCAAGAACACCATCTGCCTCTGGTACGACGGCACGGCGCTGGAAGCCGCGCAGTTCTATGCCACCACCTTCCCGGACAGCGCCGTGCACGCCGTTCATCACGCCCCGGGTGACTACCCGTCGGGCCAGCAGGGCGGGGTGCTGACGGTGGAATTCACCGTTGCAGGCATTTCCTGTCTGGGCTTGAACGGCGGCCCGGCATTTCCGCAGACGGAAGCCTTCTCGTTCCAGATCGCCACCGTCGACCAGGCCGAGACCGACCGCCTGTGGCATGCGATTCTCGACAACGGCGGCAAGGCCAGCGCCTGCGGTTGGTGCAAGGACAAATGGGTTCTGTCGTGGCAGATCACCCCACGTGTGCTGATGGACGCCATCGCCGACCCCGACCGGGCCGCCGCCCAGCGGGCCTTCGCCGCGATGATGCAGAAGGTGAAGATCGAGATCGCGGCGATCGAAGCCGCCAGGCGGGGCTGAACGGCTGAGCGGCCAGCTGCGGCAAACTCGGAAGCCCTCCACCGCCGGCAGCATCGCCACCATGACCACCCTCTACGACGAGCTGCGCGCAAGCCATGCCAGGCAGCGAGCCTTGTGCAGCAGCCTGGTGCGCACCCAGGCCAAGAACGCGGACAAGCGCCAAGCCTTGTTCCGCGAACTGCGCATCGAGCTGGCAGCGCATGCCGCAGCCGAAGAACGCTATCTGTACGTACCGATGCTGATGTTCGACATGGGCCTGAACAGCGCTCGCCATGCCCTGGCCGAACACCATGAGATGGACGAACTCGTGGAGGACCTGCAGGGCCTGGACCCGGCAGGCGAGGCTTGGGGCAGCAAGGCGGGGGAACTGGCGCACAAGGTGCGCCACCACCTGAAGGAGGAAGAATCGAAATTCTTCCAGGTCTCGGGCAAGCTGCTCACCGACACGCGCAAGCAGCGCCTGGCGCGGCAGTACCGCAAGGACTATGAGCGCATGCTGAAGGTGGCTGCCAAGGACTGAGCCCAAGCTCTGGCGCTTCAGCGCCAGACGGTCGGCACGAGGGTGTGCCCGCGCTGGGGTTGAGTTTTCTCGAGGGCTGCAACGGCCGTGACGACGCAGGCCCTCAGGGCGGCCAGTGCGGCAATGCGCAAGCGGGTGTTCATGCGCTTTCTCCTTGAGGTGGTTCGAAGGGCCGAGAGGTACGCCTTGCAGGGCGTGGACTCATTGGCCGATCAGCCACGATCGGGGTCGTCACACAGACTGACGACAGGCGCAGGCAGCCTTCCCCACGCATGCGGACACTCGTGCGCGAAGGATCGCGAATCGGCTCGAACGGGTGCGAAAGGCCGCCCTTTGCGGGCGTCAGGGTCTTGCCTGCCAATGCACGGGCAACTGCGCCGGCGCCCGCATCGCATGACCACCGCGCCACGCCAGTTCGGCCGCGCCTGGTCGGGCCAGAGCGATCTGCCTGCAACGCTCCAGAAGGGCTTGCGTGGCCACCACCAGCGCCAGCCGCACCAGCGCGGCGCCCGCGCAGTGGTGAAGCCCGGCGCCCAGGCCCACTTGCGCTGGCTGGGTGCGCCCGGGGACGAGCCGATGGGGATCGGGAAACTGCTGCGCGTCGCGGTTGGCAGCCGCCAGCAGCAGATCGACCTGGTCGCCGCGGCGCAGCTTCGCTTCGCCTATTTCCAGGTCGCAGGTGGCCTCGCGGAACACCACCTGGGCGGGGCTGCCCAGGCGCAATAACTCGTCAGTAAAGGAGGCTGTGTCATGCGGTGCCGCCAGCAGGTGCGCGAGTGCCTGCTCATCACGCAGCAACGCCAGCCAGGCGCCAGCCAGCAGCGCCGGCAGCGTCTGCGAAAGGGCCACGTAGGCCTGCACATCGGCCACCCCGCCGGGCCGACAGGGCAGGCCGGCCAGACGTCCCGCCAGTTGTGCGGCGGCGTCCGTCGCTGCGGCCGTGGGCTGGCCGCTGTCGGCCTGCGCCGCGGCCAGGTAGAGCAGTTGCGCCAGGCGTTCACAGGCCCGGGCCTGTTCGGCGGGCACGCCGCACACCTGCGTGGCCACCGCCTGCGACCAGGGTTCGGCCAGTCCCTGCACCAGGTCGATCGGGGCGTCTTTCGACACCCCGGTCGGCAGCGCGAGCAAAAGCGCGTGGGCCTGGTCTGAAAAGCCCTGGCGCCAGGCCTGCAGCCGGTCGGCCGACAGCGCCTGCGCGACGGCGGCATGCAGCCATCGGTGCGCCAATGGGTCGGTGCCCGCCTGGCCCTGCGGCACCAGTCGGCGGTCGCGCAGTGCCTGCACGACGTCGCCATGCCGGCTGATCTGCCAGGTGCCGGCGCTGTTGCAGACCGGTGGGCCGGCGGTGCTGGTCATGGCGCCGATTCTGGCGGTACGCACGGCCGGCTGTCAGGGATGGCCCCAGGCCCTGCCTGTTGACAAATCCCGGCCGCGGAGGAACATAGCCCGACAGAGCCTGGGGTCGTTGGCGTGACCGCAGGCAGTCAACACCTAACAGGAGACACGCATGGCAAGAACCGGGTTTGCACGGGCCGCAGGCTTTCTCGTGGGCGCTATCGTCGCCGGCCTGCCGCTGGCGGCCATGGCCGACGAAACCTGCAATTCACCCTACATGGCCAATCTCATCAAGGGCCAGGAAGACTTCGTCCACGTCTGGACGCTGGGCGTGAAGGGCCTGGGCGACGGCCGCGACAAGCTCGTCACCATCGGCGCCAACCCGAAAAGCGCGCAGTACGGCAAGGTCATCCACACCATCGCCCTGCCGGGGCGCGGCGAGGCCCACCACATGGGCTTCACCGACGACCGCCGCTTCCTGTGGGCCGGGCGGCTGGACGACAACAAGATCTTCGTCTTCGACATGGTGCGCCCTGCGAAGCCCAAGCTCGTGAAGACCATCGCCAACATGAGCGCACGCACCGGCTTCGTCGGCCCCCACACGTTCTACGCCATGCCTGGCCGCATGCTGGTGCAGGCGCTGTCGAACACGAAGGACCATGGCGGCGTGACCGGCCTGGTGCTGTTCAACAACCGCGGCGACATCATCGAGAAGTACGACATGCCCACCGGCGAACTGGGTGGCGTCAAGGGCGACGGCTACGGTTACGACATCGCCATCAACCCCGGCAAGAACGTGATGCTCACGTCCAGCTTTACCGGCTGGAACAACTACATGATGGACCTGGGCAAGCTGGTGGCCGACCCCGAGGCCATGAAGCGCTTCGGCAACACCATGGTGGCCTGGGACGTGAAGGCGATGAAGCCGCAGAAGGTGTTCAACGTGCCCGGTGCGCCGCTTGAGATCCGCTGGTCGCTGAAGGAAGGCGACAACTGGGCCGTCACCGCCACGGCCCTGTCGAGCAAGCTCTGGCTGGTGAAGCAGGACGCCGCGGGTGAATGGCAGGCCAAGGACGTGGCCACCATCGGCGACCCCTCGAAGATTCCGCTGCCGGTGGACATTTCCATCACCGCCGACGGCAAGGGCCTGTGGGTGAACACATTCATGGACGGCACCACGCGCTACTTCGACATGAGCAACCCCGAAGCGCCGAAGCAGACCTACAGCAAGGTCACCGGCAAGCAGGTGAACATGGTCTCGCAAAGCTGGGACGGCAAGCGCGTGTACATCTCCTCGTCGCTGCTGGCGAACTGGGACAAGAAGGGCGACGACAACGAGCAGGTGCTGCGCGCCTACGACTGGGACGGCAAGGAACTGGTGCAGAAGTTCGAGGTCGACTTCACCCGGCTGAAGCTGGGGCGTGCCCACCACATGAAGTTCACCGCGCAGCCGGCAGGCCGGCCGCTGGCAGAGATGGCGCCGCCGAGGCAGACCAGCCAGGTTCAGCGGGTGGCGCTCGGCCGCTGACAGCAGGGTGTCGATGCACAGCGATCACCGCCAATGGCGCGTGCGTGCGCCCGTGGCGGCGCTGCTGGCGGCCACTGGCTGTGCTGCGCGGGCTTCGAAGGACGCCGAGCAGCCGCGCGCCGCGGGTGAGCGTGTGGCGGTCGACGCTTCGCGCCTGCCGCCGCCGGGCAGCTACACGCTGCCGCGCCTGCAGCGTGCACCCGACGGCGAGGTGCTGGCCACCGACGCGCGTGCCCATCGGCTGCACCGGCTGCTGGCAGGCCGCAACACCGTGCTGTCGTTCATGTACAGCTACTGCCGCGACCCGGTGGGCTGCCCGCTGGCCTGGCGGGCGATGGAGAACGTGCATGAACAGCTGCTGCGCGACCCGGCCCTGGCGCTGCGGTCGCAACTGATCAGCCTGAGCTTCGACCCGACCAACGACACACCGCAGCAGCTGGCCGTCTACGGCGGCCAGCGCATGAAGGAAACCCGGGCGCGCTGGCTCTTCCTGACCACGTCATCGGTCAGCCGGCTGATGCCCTTGCTGAACGGTTTCGGGCAGGACGTGACGGTCGAGCTCGACGCCCGGGGCCAGGCCACGCGCACCTTGAACCACCTGCTGAAGATCTTCCTGGTCGACGCGGCGCTGCAGGTGCGCGAGATCTACAGCGTGGCCACCCTGGCACCCGAGGCCATCGTCAACGACCTGCGGACGCTGCAACTCGAGGCCCTGGCCGGACCACCGCTGCGACGATGAGTCAGGCTTCCTGCGTGCTGGCGGTGGCGCTGGCGGGCCTGCTGGCTGCCACTGCCGCATCTGGCGCATCTGGCGCATCTGCGGCCACCGAAGCCGCCGACGTCGTCGTCGATGTTGCGGACGTGGCGAACGTCTCGCTAGGCCTGCCAGCCTTGCCCGCCCCACCGGCGGCCCAGGTGGCGCTGGGCCGCATGTTGTTCTTCGAGCGCCGCCTGTCCGTCAACGGCAGCCTGTCGTGCGCGATGTGCCATGTGCCTGAGCAGGGTTTCACATCGAACGAACTCCGCACCTCGGTGGGCATGGAAGGCGTGAGCCTGCGCCGCAATGCGCCCACCCTGCTGAACGTGGCCCATGTGCCCACGTTGTTCCACGACGGCCGCGCACCCAGCCTGGAATCCCAGGCGCTGCTGCCATTGCTGCACCCCGACGAAATGGCCAACGCGAGCTTGAAGACCGTGGTGGCGCGTGTCGCCACCTGGCCGGCCTACCGGCCGCTGTTTCGCCGCGCCTTCGGCAGCGCAGCCGCCACGGCGCCGCGCATGGCCCAGGCCCTGGCGGCCTTCCAGCGTTCGCTGGTGGCGGGCGGCTCGCGTTTCGATCGCTGGCGGTTTGCCGGCGACAAGGCGGCACTCAGCGTGCAGGAACAGCAGGGCTTCGCGCTGTTCCAGTCGCAGGGCTGCGTGGCCTGCCACCCGGTGGGCGAGCGGCATGCACTGCTGTCCGACCAGGGCTTCCACAACGTGGGCGTGCAGGCGCGCAGCGATGCACTGCGCCAGCAGCAGCTGACCGTGCAGCTGCTGCCGGGCCTGCAGGCGACGCTGACGCCGGCCGAGCTGGCGCGCGTGGGCGTGGCTGGCAGCCCCGACCTGGGCCGCCAGGAAGTCACCCACCGCCCTGCCGACGCCCGCGCCTTCCGCACGCCGAGCCTGCGCAACGTGGCGCTGACCGCGCCCTACATGCACGACGGCTCGATCGACACACTGGAAGCCGTGCTCGACCACTACATCGCCGGTGGCTGGCCCGCCGACGCCGCGCAGGACAGCCGCATCAGGCCGCTGGCCGTCGACCGCGCCGGGCGCGACGCCATCGTCGCCTTCCTGCGCACGCTGACGGCGCAACACCTGACTGCGGGCTCTGCACCCCGCAGCGTCGAGCCGACGGCAGCCGCCTCGCGCTGAACACCGGCCGTCGGCTACAGCCCGCGCTTGGCGCGCGCCAGGCAGGTGGCCACGTCCGTGGAAACCTGCGCGAATCGCGAACCCGAGCCGATCAGCCTTTCCGCCTGTTCGTACTGGCCGGCGTTGATCTGCTGGGCCACGGCGCCGGCGGTCTTGTGGAACTCGGCATGCGACTCGAGCAGGGCCACGAAGGTCGGGCGGCTGCCCCACTGCTTGCCGCCCGGGCCGTGGATCCATTTGCCCAACGGGCATTGGTCGTCGCGGCAGAGGGTGGCAGCGTCCAGCTTCTCGTGGTCGGCGATGGCCTTACGCAACTTCACCTTCCAGGCGCGGTGGGCCTCCACCGCCTGGTCGAAGTTGAAGTCGGCCACGCCGCCGCCGGTGCCGGCATCGGCAGCGGCCAGCACCGTGCCCGCCGGCAGCTTGAAGCGCGACACCTCTTCGGCCAGGGATTTCGCCTGGTCCTTCATCGCCGACGAGGCCGCTGCCGTCTGTTCCACCAGGGCAGCGTTCTGCTGCGTCATGCGGTCCAGGTCCTGCACGGCCTGGCCGATCTGGCTGACACCCAGGCTCTGTTCGCGCGCACCGGTGGCCACTTCACCCAGCAGTTCGTCGACCCGTTTCGACGAGCCGACGATGTCGCTGATGCTTTCGCCCGCCGTGCGCACCACGCGCGTGCCGGCTTCGATCTGTTCGACGCTGCGGCCGATCAGGGTCTTGATCTCGCGCGCGGCGTCGGCGCTGCGCTTGGCCAGCGTGCGCACTTCGCTGGCCACCACGGCGAATCCGCGGCCCTGTTCACCGGCGCGGGCCGCTTCCACGGCCGCGTTCAGGGCCAGGATGTTGGTCTGGAAGGCGATGCTGTCGATGGTGCCGATGATCTCGCTGATCTTCGTCGAAGAACCGCGGATGCCCTCCATCGTCTGCACCACCTCGCGCATCGTGGCGCCGCCCTGGGTGGCCGTCTGGGCGTTGTGGCGTGCCACCTTCGACGCTTCCTGGGTGTGCTCGGCGGTGCTGCGCACGGTCGAGGCGATCTGCTCCATCGAGGCGGCCGACTCCTCGAGGTTGGCCGCCGCCTGTTCGGTGCGTGCCGACAGGTCGAGTGCGCCCGTGGCGATCTCGCTGCTGGAATGCACGATCTCGTCACTGGACCGGCGCACGCGCAGCACCATCGTGCGCAGCGACTGCTGCATCGAGCGCAGTTCCAGCATCAGCTGCGCGGCTTCGTCGCCGCCCCAGGGCGAAGGTGATGTCGTCAGGTCACCTTCTGTCATGGCGCGCAGGTGGCGGCGGGTTTCGCGCAGGCCGCCGTCCATCACGCGGTAGAAGCACAGGAACAAGTAGGTGGCCAGCAGCAGCGCCGCCGTCACGATGCCGGCTGACCAGGCAGCCTTGGTCCATGCCACCTGGCGCAGGTCGCCGGTGTACACGCCCGAGCCGACGACCCAGCCCCAGGGCTCGAAGCCCATCACGTACGACACCTTGTCGACCGGCTTGTCGCTGCCCGGCTTGGGCCACTGGTAGCTGACGAAGCCCTTGCCTTCGGCCCGCACCACGGCCACGAAGGCCTGGAACAGGGCCAGGCCGTTCGGGTCCTTCACGCCGCTGACGTCCTTGCCATCGAGTTCGGGCTTGATCGGGTGCATCAGCACGCGTGGCTGCATGTCATTCACCCAGAAGTACTCGGTGCGGTCGTAACGCAGCGTGGCCAGGTTGCGCAGGGCCAGCTGCTGGGCCTGTTCACGCGTGAGCTTGCCGCTGCCTTCCTGCGCCTGGGCCCAGGCGATCACGCCGTGCGCCACTTCCACGTGCTGACGGGTGGCGTCACGCCGGGCCTGCATGGAACCCTCGTAGGCCGACATCTCCTGCCAGACCAGCACGCCCAGCAAGGGCAGGGTGAACATCAGCGAGATGATCAAGGCCTTCGCGGAAAAGCGGATCTGGCGGAACAGCCGCACCCCGGGGGCCCAGATGCCGTGGTAGGCGAAGAAGCCCTCGGTTCTATCGGCGGGGCGTGCGGGTGTGAGATTGGTGGCGGCGGCTGACATCGGCAGGGTGTTGGCGGGCATGTTGGACTGGGAAAGGAATGGGTCAAGTCACGGCGGGTTCGTGATGAACGCCTGGCGGCGATGCCGATCCTTTGCACCTGTGCAGCGAAGCGGCTCACCCGGGTTGTCGGCTGCACTACATTGGTGCTTTAGCGGAATCTGCAGCAAAGGTTCGGTGCTGCGGGTTTGCGCCCACAATGCCGTCAGACGTGCTTGCCGACGCCCCCCCCACCCTGCCGCTGCGGCTTCGCGATGCCACCCGCGTGCTGCACGCTGCCGCCGAACGCGCGGGCGCCATGGCGGCGCTGCTGAAAGGGCGGCTGCCCCATGCCGGCTACCGGCAAATGCTGGCGCAACTGCTGGCGCTGTACCAGTCGCTCGAGGCGGCGCTCGACGCCAATGCGCGCCTGCCCTGGCTGCAAGGGGTCGACCGCGAGGCACTGCGGCGGGTGCCGACCTTGCTGGCCGACCTGTCTGCTCCGCCGTCTGCGCTGTCGTCTGCCCCGCTGTCCGGCGCGCTGCTGCCCGTCACACAGGCCTACTGCGCGCGCCTGCACGCCCTGGGCACGGCCGCCGACCCGGCGCTGCTGGCCCACGTCTACACGCGCTACCTGGGCGACCTGCATGGCGGCCAGATCCTGCACGACCTGGTGCAGCGCACCTACCCGCAGCAGGGCTGCCGCTTCTATGAGTTTGGTGACACCGACCGGGTGCAGGCGCTGCGCAGCGGGCTGCGCCAGGCGCTGGCGGCGGCACCCCTGTCGCACGCTGACGCCGAACGTGTGCTGGACGAGGCCTGCTGGTCGTTCGAGCAGCATCGCCGGCTGTTCGAGGCGCTGGCGCCGGCCTGAGCTGGGCTCGTGCCCGGGCCGATGGCCCGTGCAAGTGCCCGGGCGGCGCGCCAATCAGTGCCGCAGGCGCTGCACCTGTTCGTACAGCACGGTGGCGCGGCGCGCCGAGGCTTCCAGTTCGGCCAGCAGCGGCGCCACCGGCGGCCCGCCGGTGGCTTCGGCCACATCCATGGCCGCGAGGCTGGCGTTCATGAGGATGGCACCGACGACGCCGTCGGCCGGGCTGCCCTGGACCATCGTGCCCACCTGGGCCAGCGCGCCTTCCAGTGCCCGCCGCGCCTGGGCCGTGCGGCGCAGGCCGCGCAGGTCGGTCAGCGCCACGATCACGCCCATCGAACGGCCGTCGCGGCCGGGCACGGATTCGGCACGCACCGCCACCGGCATCGGCTCGGCCCCCGGCTGCAGCAGCGCCCATTCGCCGCGCCAGGGCTGGCGTTCCAGGCTGCTGATGACCTGCTGCGCGCGCGCACTGTCGGCAAACAACGTGGGCAGCGCGGTGCCCGCAGCGGGCGCCGCGCCGCCCAGGAGCGCGGCGAACGCGCTGTTGGCGAACACCAGTGCGCCATGCGGCCCGGTCACCAGCACCGGCTCGGTGGCGGCGTGAACGGTGGCGCGAATCTGCGCCAGCTGGGTTTCGGCGATCAGCAGGCGCACTGCATGCACCTGCACGATGATGTCGACGAGTGCCGCACCCACGGCACGTGCCGTCACGCGCTCGGAGATCGACCAGGGCACGGCGGTGCCGCGCACGATCTCGCTCCAGGCAGCGAAGCTGCGCCGCGGGCTGATCTGCGACAGGTCGTCTGGCGCCGGCTCGTGCGGCTTGTTCGGGTCGCCGGCCCAGGTGACGGTGTGCAGCTGCTCCTTGCGGAACCACATCAGCCAGTCGGGCCGGCTGTGCGACAGCTTCACCGCCAGCACGCCGCAGGCCGTGGGTGTCAGCGAAGCCAGCGCCGGGTTGGCACGTTCGACGGATGAATTCGCGAAGGTCGTCTCGGCGGCATCGCCGCGCGGCTGGCTGTCCACCCAGCGCAGCAGTTCGCGCAGTTCGGCCGTCGAAGGCACTTCGCCGGTGGTCAGGATCTCGCCGTCGTGGGCCAGCGCCGCGCCGGTGGCTTCCAGCGGCGCCAGCAGCGTCTGCGGGTGGCGCAGCAGGGCCAGCCGCCAGTCGCCTTCGACGCTGGTGGCGTCGATCAGCCGCTGCTCCAGCCGCCGCACCAGCAGCGCCACCTGGGCATGGGCGTAATTCTCGATGGCAGCGATGCGCGTGGCAGCCACCTCGGCCAGCAGTTCGATCGACGTGCGCAGCGCCAGCCGCACGCCACGCGGCGTGTGGTGGTGCATGGCGATCAGGCCCCAGAGCTGCCCGTCGCGCACCAGCGACGCCGACAAGGTGGCGCAGACGCCCATGTTGCGCAGGTACTGCAGGTGCACCGGCGACATGCTGCGCAGGTGGCACCAGCTCATGTCCAGCGGCGCACCGGTGTCCGGGCGCAGCGCCGGCTGCAGCGGCGAGGGCGCGGCGTCGACATGGTCGAGCACGCGGATGCGGTTCTGCACGTACAGCGCGCGCGCCTGCTGCGGGATGTCGCTGGCCGGGTAATGGTGTCCCAGCAGGGCGGGCAGGCGCGGGTCGCGGGCTTCGGCGATGACGCTGCCATGGCCGTCGACGTCGAAGCGGTAGAGCATGACGCGGTCGTAGCCGGTCAGCTCGTGCAGTACGGAAACGATGGTGTCGGCGAGCATGCCCACGCTGGCCGACGCCGTGAATCGCTGCACCGCCGCCAGCAGCAGCCGCGTGCGTTCGGCATCGGGCAATTCGATCGCAGCCGGGCGTTCGGTGTCGCACAGTTCCAGCACGAGTCCACCCGCGGGCGCCCGGTGCAGCAGACCCTCGAAGCAGCGCTCGCCGGCGTTCACGCGCAGCGGCAACGGCCGTTCGGCCAGCACCTCCAGGTGGCCGGCCAAGTTCGCGGCCAGGGCGGGCAGTGTCTGCGCCAGGGGCCGGCCCAGCAGCACGCCGGCCTCGCACCCGAGCACGGCAGCACAGCTCGCGCTGGCCTGCAGCACCATCAGGCCCGGGCCGTCCAGCAACAGCAACGCGCCGTGCGGTTGCACCGAGCCCGTGAGATGGATCGGTTCGCGGTCGCAGTTGTTGAGGTCGGCCTGGCCGAAGGCCGGCGGTTCGGAAGGCGTCAGCTGTGCCATGCCGGGGTGCCCGGCTGTCCCGCCATGGGTGGCGGCGGCAGGCCCAGCTGCTGCATGCGTCCGGCCAGCTGCGCGCTGCTGACACCCAGCACGCTGGCAGCGCCGTCCAGCCGCTGCGCAGCCGAGCGCAGCGCGGCCTGGATGAAGTGCACCTCGGCCATGCGCGAGGCCTCGCCCAGCAGCTGCTCCAGCGTCAGCTTGCCCACGTGGCCGGCAAGCTGGCCCAGGTCGTAGGACAGCTCCTCGGCGCTGCCGACATGGGCCGCCGTGGCCGCATCCAGCCGCAGGGTGAAGCCGATGTGTTCCTGGTCACCTTCAGCCAGCAGCGCCGCCGAGGCACTGGCCAGCAAGGCCGGCGAATGGGCCGGCCTGAGCGTGACGGTCGCCTGGTCGACGATGCCGTAGGTGCGCACCCGCGCCAGCAGCGTGGCCCATTGCAGGCTGTCGCCGCCCAGCGCGTCGGCCAGCGAATTGCCGCGCAGGTGCGATTCGGCCGTGGCCTGGCAGAGTTCGACGAAGGCCGGGTTGGCCCAGAGCACGCGGCCGGCTGAGTCGGTGACGACGACGGCGTCGGGCGTCTGGCTGATGAAGTCGCGCACGGTCTGCGCGTCGTCGGCCGAAGCCTCGGCGCGGCGGGCGCGCAGCAGCAGGCAGTGGCGGCCTTCGGCACGGAAGGGCGTGGCCGACAGGTCGACCGGCAGGCCGACGCCGCCAATGCGCAGCCGCACTTCGGCAGCGCGGCCGCTGGTGCGGGCGGTGATGAGCAGCTCGTCGAGCACCGCACGGCCGGCGGGGTCGATGCAGTCGTGCACCCGTTCGGTGGTCAGCCCCAGCAGGCTGCGTGCGGCCGGGTTGGCCTCGAGCACGGTGAAGCCGGCCGACTCAAGCACCACCACGGCGTCGGTGGCCACCTGGAACAGCTGGCGGTACCGCGTCTCGGTCTGGCGGCGCTGCCAGTATTCGCGTTCCAGTTCCTGCTGCGCTTCGATGAAACGCTGCTGGATGGCGCTGATGGCGCGCAGGTCTCGGCCCACGGCCAGCACCGGCCCGCGTTCACCCAGCCGGACGGCGGCCCAGGACACCGGGATTTCCTGGCCGGCGCCGGCGGGGTGGTTGAGTTCGCGCCTCTGCGACACACCGTGGTGCTGCGCTTCCTGCAGCAGCAGTTCGACCTTCTGGCGAGCGGTGCCGGTGACGGTGTCGGTCCAGGCCTTGCCGACCCAGCCGCTTTCGTCGCCACGCAGCGGCACGCTGCCTTCGGCCACGGTGCGGATGACGCCGTCGTTGCCGATGACCAGGGCAATGTCGCCGGCCACCCGCACCACGGTCGAGGCCAGTTCAGGCGCCAGGTCGGACAGCTGATTGGCGCGGTCTTGTGATGTGGGCAGCATAGGGGCTGGAGTATCGCAGGCTGGCGCGCCGGCCTTCAGACTTTCGCCAGTACCGCCTCGATGCTCTGCAGGCTGTACGGCTTGCACAGCAGCAGCGGCCCATCGCCCTTGGCGAAGGCCGTGGCGATGTGGGGCTGGCCGGTTGCGAACACGATGCGCAGCGTGGGCCGCAGCGACAGTGCCTCGGCGGCGAACACTTCGCCGGACATGCCTGGCAGGCCGATGTCGGTGACCAGGACATCCACCGACGCCGTGCGCAGCACGGTCATCGCTTGCTCGGCACTGCCAGCCTCGACGACCTGGTGGCCGAGTTCGCGAATCAACTCGGCGCAGGCACTGCGGACCAGGGGTTCGTCTTCGACCAAAAGAATGAACAAATCACGCTCCCAGTGCTGGCCCGAGGCCGGCCGATGAGCCGGTCGGGGCAGGTTCTTGTCTCCGAATTGTGCATGTTTTGGCGATAGTCTCCGGCCCGTCGACCCCATCTGTTCCCAAGGAGACCGCATGACCAGCCCTGTCCGGCCGGGCCCGCTGACATTCCTGAAAGACGGCAGCGAGATGGCCGAACTGATCGCCAGTTTCGACTGGAGCCGCACTGCCGTGGGCGCCATCGGCGGCTGGCCTGGCAGCATGCGGGCCGCGGTGTCGCTGATGCTGGGCTCGAGCGTGCCGATCGTCATGCTGTGGGGCCAGGCCGGCGTGATGATCTACAACGACGCCTACTCGGTGTTCGCCGGCGGCCGCCACCCGCGGCTGCTGGGCTCGAACGTGCGCGAAGGCTGGCCCGAGGTGGCCGACTTCAACGACCACGTGATGCGGGTGGGCCTGGCCGGTGGCACCCTCTCGTACCGCGACCAGGAACTCACGCTCTTCCGCAACGAGCGTGCCGAGCAGGTGTGGATGAACCTGGACTACTCGCCACTGCTCGACGATGCCGGCGTGCCCGCGGGCGTGATGGCCATCGTGGTGGAAACCACCGCCAAGGTGCGGGCCGAACGGCGGGTGCAGGGCGAACGTGAACGCCTGCGCCAGATGTTCGAGCAGGCGCCGGGTTTCATGGTGGTGCTCAGGGGAACGCGACATGTCGTCGACATGGCCAACCCGGCCTTCATGCGGCTGGTCGGCACGCGTCAACTGCCTGGCCGGGCAGCGCGCGACGCCCTGCCCGAACTCGACGACCAGGGCTTCTTCGAGCCCATGGACAACGCCTTCCGCAGCGGGCAGGCGGTGTCGGCCACGGCCATGCCGCTGCTGCTGCGGCACATGCCGGCTGCCGCTGCCGAGCGCCGCTTCGTCGACCTGGTGTTCCAGCCCCTGCGCAACGAGGACAGCGACGTCACGGGCATCTTCGTTCAGGGTTCGGACGTGACCGACCGCGTGGCGGCAGAGGAGGTGGCGCGCATGCGCGACGCCCAGTTCCACGCCTTTGCCGAAGCCCTGCCCAACCACGTGTGGGCGGCCGGGCCCGACGGTCAGCTGGACTGGCTGAACCAGCAGGCCCTGGCCTACAGCGGCATGCCACTCGATGCCTTGCTGGGCAGCGGCTGGGCCGAGATGGTGCACCGCGACGACCTCGGCTCGGCCGTCGACCAGTGGCGCAGCGCCGTGGCCAGCGGCCAGGCCTACGAAGTCGAATTCCGCTTGCGCGACGCCGAAGGCCGCGACCGCTGGCACATCGCCCGCGCCCTGCCGCTGCGTGACGCAGCGGGCCGCGTCGTGCGCTGGATCGGCACCAACACCGACATCGAAGAACAGAAGCAAGCCGCGCAGATGCTGGCCAACCACAACCAGGTGCTCGAACATCGACTGGCGCAGAGCACGGCCGACCGCGACCGCATCTGGCGGCTGTCGACCGACCTCATGCTGGTGGCCGACTTCGACACCCGCATCGTCTCGGTCAACCCGGCCTGGACGCGGCTGCTCGGCTGGGCACCCCATGAGCTGCTGGGCGAAAGCTTCATGCAGCTCGTCCACCCCGACGACACGGCCGCCACGGTCAAAGAAGCCGCCAGGCTGGCCACAGGAGCCACCACGCTGCGGTTCGAGAACCGCTTCCGGCGTGCCGATGGCCGCTACTGCCTGATCGAGTGGACGGCCGTGCCCGACGCGGGCTTCATCCACGCCGTGGGCCGCGACGTGACCGCCGACCGCGAAGCCGCGCAGGCACTGCGGCGCACCGAAAACGCCCTCGTGCAGTCGCAGAAGATGGACAGCGTGGGCCAGCTGACCGGTGGCGTGGCGCACGACTTCAACAACCTGCTGCAGGTGATTTCGGCCAACCTCGAACTCCTGGCCTTGCGCACGGCCGGCGACGAGCGGCTGGCGCGCTACGTTTCCAATGCCCTGGACGGGGTGCAACGAGGCGCCAAGCTGGCCAGCCAGCTGCTGGCCTTCGCCAGGCGCCAGCCGCTCGAGCCGAAGGTGCTGAACGTGGGGCGCCTGATTCAGGGCATGGAAGACATGCTGCGCCGGACGATCGGCGCATCGGTCGAGATCGAAACCGTGGTGTCCGATGGCCTGTGGCATTGCCATGTCGACCCGGTGCAGGTTGAAAACGCCCTGCTCAACCTGGCGATCAATGCCCGCGACGCGATGGCAGGCGTGGGCCGGCTGACGATCGAGGCAGGCAACGCCTGGCTCGACGACGCCGACGTCAGCCGCCACCCCGACCTGGTTGCAGGCCAGTACGTGCTGCTGGCGGTGACGGACACCGGCAGCGGCATGCCGCCCGAGGTGATGGCCCGGGCCTTCGAACCCTTCTTCTCGACCAAGGCCGAAGGCAAGGGCACCGGCCTGGGGCTGGCGATGGTGTACGGCTTCGTCAAGCAGTCGGGTGGCCACGCGAAGATCGACAGCGAGATCGGTCAGGGCACCACCATCAAGATCTACCTGCCACGCGTGACGACGCTCGAAGACCCGCTGACGCCCGCGCTGCCCGGGCGCAGCGGCGGCGGCGCCGAGACCATCCTGGTCGCCGAGGACGACGACGCGGTGCGTGAAGGCACCGTCGAGATGCTGCGCGGCATGGGCTACACGGTCCATGCCTGCCGCGACGCCGCCAGTGCCCTGGCCGTGGTGGAAAGTGGCGTGCCGATCGACCTGCTCTTCACCGACGTCGTCATGCCCGGCAGCATCCGCAGCCCCGAACTGGCGCGGCGGGCACAGGAACGCATCCCGGGTGTCGCGGTGCTCTTCACTTCGGGCTACACCCAGAACGCCATCGTCCACGGCGGCCGGCTCGACGCAGGTGTCGAACTGCTGGTGAAGCCCTACACGCGCGAGGCGCTGGCGAAGAAGATCCGGCAGCTGCTCGGGTCGAAGAAGTCGGCATGAGGCTCGCAGGGCTGGCGTGAAGGTCGAGCCATGCCCAGGGTGAAGGGCGCAGCAGGCATGATGGCCACCGTGAAACCCATCCTTTCAGTCCTGGACCTTGCGCCCATCGTCGAAGGCAGCAATGCCGCCACGGCCCTGGCCCATACGCTCGACCTCGCCCGCCACGCCGAGGCCTGGGGCTACCGCCGCTACTGGGTGGCCGAGCACCACAACATGGACGGCGTGGCCAGCTCCGCCACGGCGGTGCTGGTCGGCCACATTGCCGCTGGCACGAAGACCATCCGCGTCGGCTCTGGCGGCATCATGTTGCCGAACCATGCACCGCTGATCGTGGCCGAACAGTTCGGCACGCTGGCGACACTGTTCCCGGGGCGCATCGACCTCGGCCTGGGCCGTGCGCCCGGCACCGACCGCATGACGATGCACGCCCTGCGCCGCCACCTGGCCAGCGAGGACGAAGACAGCTTCCCGCGTGATGTCGTCGAGCTGCAGACGTATCTTTCGGATGCCGGCGGTGAACAGCCGGTGCGTGCGATTCCCGGGGTTGGCACGCGCGTGCCGATCTGGCTGCTGGGTTCCAGCCTCTACAGCGCGCAGCTGGCCGCGCATCTGGGCCTGCCGTTTGCGTTTGCCTCGCACTTCGCGCCCGAGATGCTCGTGCAGGCCCTGGACATCTACCGCCGCACCTACCGGCCATCGGCCGACTGGCCCGAGCCGCATGCGATGGTCGGCGTCAACGTCGTTGCTGCCGACACCGACGAGCAGGCGGCCTGGCTGTTCACGTCGATGCAGCAGCGCTTCCTGGGCATGGTGCGCGGCCGGCGCGGGCCGCTGCCGCGGCCGATCGACCCGGCTGTGATGCAGACGCTGTGGACGCCACAGGAAAGCGCCAGCGTGCAGCGCATGCTGGCGGCCACCGCCGTGGGCTCGCCGCCCACCGTCCAGCGGCAGCTGGACGCCATCATCGAGCAGACGCGCGCCGACGAGCTCATCGTGGCCGGCGCGGTGCACGACCATGCGGCGCGCCTGCGGTCGTATGAACTGCTGGCGGCCATGGCCTGAACGCTGCGCAGGGCGCCGGCTGCGTGCCTTCCGCACACGCGGCAACGCCAGCACGTTGCTGGACGTAAATCTCCCGTAAATCAGGCCCTCGACCTGGGTGCTCAACGAGATACTCCGGCCCGGACGAGAGGCAATGGAGGAGCACGCGATGAGCGAAGCCACACTGGAACGGGGAGACCCGGGCGCCACGCTGCCACTGGCTGGCTGGCTGGCAACGTCGGTGACGACGGCGGCATTGGCGGCTTGCGGTGGTGGCGATGACGGCGCACTGCCGGCCGCCTTCCAGCAGCCCGAGCGGGCGCAGGACATGCGCCACATCCTGGCCACTGCCACTGCCACTGCCACTGCCACTGCCGACGCCGGTGCGGTGCCTTCGGCGGCACCTTTGCCCAGCAGCACCGAGCTGCTCGACTGGGCCGAGCTGGCCTACACCGACCTCTTCCCCGGCCCGCAGGCCAACTTGCTATCGGCCCCCTACACCTACCGCTTCTACCCTGCCACCGGCAACTATGTGGGTGTGGCCGACGGGCGGGTCTACCTGCTGGGCCCGGCCTCGGGCAACGTGCTCGCCGACGTCGGCGCGTTGGCCGACTTTGCCGGCCGTGTGTCGAACCGGCTCTACGCCTTCACCGACGCCCAGGCCGCGCGCTTCCTGGGCCAGGCCACGCTGGGCGTGACCGACGCCGACATCGCCGCCGTGCGTGCCGCCGGCTTCGACGCCTGGCTGACGCAGCAGTTCGCGCGGCCGGTGTCCAGCAGCAACTGGGACTGGCTCGTCGGCAAGGGCTACGACACCAACCCCGATTCTCGGAACAACGCCATCGGCTTCGACATGCAGGTCTGGCAGCGGCTGCTCAGCGCACCCGACAGCCTGCGCCAGCGCGTGGCGCTGGCCTTGTCGGAGATCTTCGTCGTCGGCTTCGACGGGGTCAGCGGCGCCTACAGGCAGTTCAAGATGGCTGCCTGGTGGGACCTGCTCGCGAACCAGGCTTTCGGCAACTTCCGCACCCTGCTCGAAGGTGTGACGCTGAACGCGGCGATGGGCATCTACCTGAACAGCTCCACCAACCGGAAGGAAGACCCCGCCACCGGCCGCGTGCCCGACGAGAACTACGCGCGTGAGGTGATGCAGCTCTTCACCATCGGCCTGGTCGAACTGCAGCCCGATGGCACGCCGCGGCTGGACGCCAACGGCCGCGCGCGCGACAGCTACACGCAGGACACGGTCACGAACCTGGCGCGCGTGTTCACCGGCTGGCGGCTCGACGCGCCGCGGCCGGGCGAGACCGGGCCCGAGTTCGTGCGCCGGCCGATGGTGCTGCAGGCCAGCCAGCATTCGACGCTGGAGGCCAACTTCCTGGGCGCGCGCGTGCCGGCCGGCACCGACGGCACCGTGGCCTTGAAGATCGCGCTGGACACGCTGGCCGCCCACCCCAACGTGGGCCCGTTCATCGGCCGCCAGCTGATCCAGCGGCTCGTCACCAGCAACCCCAGCCGTCACTACGTGGCGCGGGTGGCCCAGGCCTTCGCCAACAATGGCCGGGGTGAACGGGGCGACGTGCAGGCCGTCATCCGCGCCGTGCTGACCGACGTCGAGGCGCGCGACGAGGTCGTCGCCACCTGGCCGCAGGTGGGCAAGCTGCGCGAACCCCTGGTGCGCTTCGTGCAATGTGCGCGCAGCTTCAAGTCGACATCGGCCAGCGGCAACTGGGACATGGGCAACACCGGCGACCCGGCGCGGTCGCTGGGCCAGAGCCCGCTGCGTTCGCCTTCGGTGTTCAACTTCTTCCGGCCGGGTTACGTGCCCGCCGGAACCTCGGTGGCGGCCGCGGGCCTGGTGGCACCGGAATTCCAGCTGGCCAACGAAAGCAGCGTGGCCGGCTACCTGAACACGATGCAGAGCTTCGTGAGCCGCGCCCTGCGGGACGTGAAGCCCGACTACGGCGCCGAGCTGGCCCTGGCCGGCGACGCCGGCGCCTTGCTCGCGCGGGTGGAACTGCTGCTGTGCGCCGGGCAGCTGCAGGCCAGCACACGCAGCACCATCCTGGGCGCGCTCAACAGCGTCGCGGCCAGCAACGACACCGGCCGCGCCAACCGCGTCTACACCGCGGTGCTGCTGGTGATGGCCAGCACCGACTACCTCGTGCAGAAATGAGGCCGACATGAACCCCGACCCGACCGACCTGGCGCGCCGCGCCTTCCTGCGTCGCGCCGCCCTCACCGGGATGGCGGGTACCGCCGCCCCCTGGGCGCTGAACCTGTCGCTGATGGGCGAAGCCGCGGCCGCCACGAACCCCGGCGACTACAAGGCGTTGGTCTGCGTGTTCCTGTACGGCGGCAACGACCACGGCAACACCCTGGTGCCGGTGGACCCGACGAACCACGCCAGCTACGCCGCCATCCGCACCGGCATTGCCACGCCGCGCGCCAACCTGCTGGCCACCGCCTTGACGCCCACACTGGCCCTGCCTGGCGGCCTGCAGTACGCGCTGGCGCCGCAGATGGCGCCGATGAAGGCGCTGTGGGACGCCGGCAAGCTGGCCGTGCAGCTCAACGTGGGGCCGCTGATCCAGCCTACTACGCTGGCCCAGTACCGCGCCGCTTCGGTGCCACTGCCGCCGAAGCTGTTCTCGCACAACGACCAGCAGTCGATCTGGCAGAGCGACCTGCCCGAAGGCGCCACCTCGGGCTGGGGCGGGCGCATGGGCGACCTGATGCTGTCGGGCAATGGCGGCAGTGTCTTCACCTGCGTGTCCGTCACCGGCAATGCGGTGTACCTGGCCGGGCAGACCGCCGTGCAGTACCAGGTGAGTTCATCGGGCGCGGTGGCCATCAATGGCGTCACACGTTCGCTGTTCGGCTCGAGCACGGCGCAGGCGGCGCTGCGCACGCTGGTGACGGCGCCCAGCGCCCACCTGCTGCAGGACGACTACGCCCGCATCACGCGCCGTTCGATCGACGCCGAAGGGCAGGTGAGTGCCGCGCTGGCCCGCGTGCCGACCCTGGCCACGCCCTTCAACAGCGCCAACCCCCTGGCGATGCAGCTGCAGATGGTGGCGCGCATGATCGCCGCGCGTGCCGACTTCGGCACCCGAAGGCAGGTGTTCATGGTGTCGCTGGGGGGCTTCGACCTGCACGACCTGCTGCCCGACCGCCACCCCGGCCTGCTGACGAACGTGGCCGATGCGCTGGCTTCTTTCTACCAGGCCACGGTGGAGCTCGGCGTGGCCAGCCAGGTGACGGCGTTCACCGCCAGCGACTTCGGCCGCACCTACGCCAGCAATGGCGACGGCTCCGACCACGGCTGGGGCAGCCACCATTTCGTGGTGGGTGGTGCCGTGAAGGGCCAGCGGTTTTTCGGCACGGCGCCGCAGGTGGCGCTGGGCGGGCCGGAAGACACGGGGCAGGGCCGGCTGCTGCCCAGCATCGCGGTCGACCAGTACGGCGCCACGCTGGCGCGCTGGCTGGGCGTGAGCGACAGCGACCTGCCTGCGGTGGTGCCGAACATCGGCAACTTCAGCGCGCGCGACCTGGGCTACTTCTGACGGCGCTGCGGCGCTGGCGGACCGCTGCGGCCGCCGTCTTCAGGCGGCCCCGCAGAACCCCGAGAATCCACCACGGGACCAGCGGGTGTGGATGGGGCGATGGATCGACGGCGGTGCGCACGTGACGGGTGGCTGAAGGCGGGGCGGGCTTGGATTCGATAGAAGCCGGCACCGCATCGCCATCGCCTGCTGCACCCGCGCCCACCCGGGCGATCGCGCCCCTGCCGCACCCAGTGCCGAGCGCGGCACGTGAGCGCCGCCGGCTGGCCGTGCCGGTGCTGCTGTCGCTGGGGATGCATGCGCTGCTGCTGAGCCTGGGCTTCGGTGGCCAGGGCATGGGGGTGCCCGGGCTGACGCTGCCCTGGCAGGAGCGTCGCGCCGAGGCGGCTGATGTCGAAGCAGCCCTGACGCCCGCCGCCCCGCCGGCTGCCACCCCGGGACCGCAGGAACAGCCGGTGGTGCCGGCGCCAACGCATGCGGCGCCGAAGCCGGGTGAAGGCGCCGTGCTGACGCTGTCGGTGCGGACTGAATTCTTGCCGGCGCCGGCGGCCGATCCACCCGCCACCGTCCCGGCTCTGGCCAAGGCGGCGCCGCCGCCGACGCCTGCAGTGACACCGGAAACACCGGCAGCGCCGGTTGAAAGCCTGGTCGACGCGGCCGCCCAGCCCGAAACGAAACCCGAGCCGTTGGCCGAGCCGGCCACCGCCACCTTGTCAGCGCCGCAGGCGCCTGCGACGGCCGAGGCACTGCCGACCGTGCTGCTACCGGCGCCCGAGATGGCGCCGATCGCGCCGCTGGTTTCCGTGCCGACATTGCTGCTGCCGACAGTGCCATTGCCGCCCGATGCGCCGACCGCGGTGCTCAGGCCACTCGCGCCATCCCGACCAGCGTTGTCGGCCTCACCCAGCCTGCCGGTCCTGCCGGCGCCGCCGGTGGCGCCTGGCCTGGCTGCACTGGCCCCCTTGCCGGCTATTGCTCCTGCTGTTGCCCCCGCTATTGCCCCGGCAGCTGCCCCCGCTGCGGTGCCGCCGCGCGCCAGCGAGCCTGTCGTGACCAGTGCCGCTGCGCAGGCCCAGGCTCGTGCCGCCGAGCAGGAGCGGCTGGACCGCATGGCGCGCGAGTCTCGCGAGGAGCAGGCCAAGGCCGAGGCCGCGCAGCGCGAGGCGCTTCGTCTGGCGGCAGCACGTGCCGAGGCGGACCGCGCCGAAGCCCTGCGCAAGGAGGCCGAGCGCCTGGAGACCGCCCGCCGCGAGACCGAGCGCGCGGAGCTTTCGCGGCAGGAGGCAGCGAGACAGGAAACGGCGAGACAGGAAACGGCGCGGCAGGAAACGGCACGGCAGGAAATGGCACGGCAGGAAATGGCACGGCAGGAAACGGCGCGGCAGGAAGCCGCCCGCCAAGAACTGGCGCGCAAGGAAGCGTCGCGCCAGGAAGCTGTTCGACAGGAGGCAGCCCGGCAAGAGGCAGCCCGGCAGGAGGCCGCGCGCCAGGAGGCGGCGCGGCAAGACGCCGCCCGCCAGGAGGCGTCTCGGCAGGAAGCCGCCCGCGCCGCTGCGGTCCGCAGCGAAGCTGCCAAGGAAGAGGAAGCCCGCCAGGAACGCCGCCGCGCGATGGGCAGGCAGCTCGACGCCGAAGCCGCCCAGCGCGAAGCCGCCGCTGCTGCGGCCGGCCAGCCGCTCCGGCCCAACCCGTCGGCCAGCGGCACACGTCGTGCGCGCCTGTTCGGCCACACCGACGCCACCGCCGAGGTGGCGCTGTACGCCGAGGCCTGGGCGCGCAAGATCCAGCTCAACATGACCTTCGACCTGGTGCGTGAAGCCGTTCGCCGGCCGTACCAGAACCCGATGGTGACGGTGGCGTTGCGCAGCGACGGGTCGGTGGAGTCGGTGACCTTCGTCGTGTCCAGCGGCCTTCCCGAACTCGACGAGGCGGTGCGCCGCGTCGTGCAAAGCCAGGCGCCTTACCCCGCGTTCTCGCCCGCGCTGGCCCGCGAATACGATGTTGTCGAGATCCGCCGCACCTGGAGTTTCGACATGGCGATCCGGCTGCACTGACAGCGCTGCGCAGCGCCAGGGACTGGTTCAGCCTTGCCCGAAGTTGTCAGACAACATTGTCGGCGTGAACAACCCGTCGACCGCCACGCCAGCCACGCTCGATTCGGCGGCCAGCGCCCGCCGCCGGCTCCGCTCGCTGACGCTCGACCTGGCCGAGACCCTGGGTGCGCGCATCCGCGAAGAGCGCTACGCCGCTGGCCAGCAGCTGCCTACCGAGGCCGCGATCGTGGCCGAGTTCGGCGTCAGCCGCACGGTCGTGCGCGAGGCACTGTCGCAGCTGCAGGCGTCGAGCCTGGTGCAGACGCGCCACGGCATCGGCACCGTCGTGGTCGGTGCCGGGCAGTCGGCGCCGTTCCGCATCGCGCCGGAGCAGCTGGCCACGCTGCAGGACGTGATTGCGGTACTCGAACTCCGCATCGCCATCGCCATCGCCATCGCCACCGAGACCGAGGCCGCGGCCCTGGCCGCGCTGCGTCGCACCGACGCCGACCTGGCCGTGCTGCGCGAGGCGCTGGCGGCCTTCGGCGAGGCCGTGGCCGCCAGCCGCGATGCCGTCGGCCCCGACTTCCAGTCCCATGCCGGCATCGCGCGGGCGACGCAGAACCCGCGGTTTGCCGACCTGATCGCGGCGCTGGGCACGGGCGCCATACCCAGGGCCCGGCTGGCGGGAACGGTCGAGCGCAGCGTCGAGCAACAGACGTATCTGCAGTGCGTGCATGGCGAACACGAGAGCATCCTCGACGCCATCGTCGCGCGCGATGCCGAATCCGCGCGCGCGGCCATGCGCACCCATCTCGTGGACAGCCGCGAGCGCCGCCGGCGTCTGGCCGCAGCCGCCGGGGCCTGACCGGCCCGCGCGGCTGCGGGTGCCACCGTACTCGGTGCCCCCTCGGCAGGGTTTCTGCGAACCCGGCTCCGCGTCCTGGGTTGTAGGACGACGTGCAACATGACCTCTGCCATCTCGGGCAGCAGGCGCCGGGCCGCCGGCCGTCCCCAGCCATCCCCACCGCTCGAGCACCCCGCATGGCACCGTCAGACACCCCCCGCGTCGTGGCGCTGCGTGCGATTCCCGTCGCCGGCTGCGACGGTACCGAAGGCCCCGCGCTTGGGCGTCGAGCTCGACATGGTCGAAGTCGACAAGGCACACCGCCTGTATCTGCAGCATGGACTGGGGGCGCGCGACGATGCCATCGCGATGCAGCACCTGGTGCCGGGCTGGCGGTTCGACCCGAAGCGGCCGTGCCTGGAGCGGTGAAGACGGTGCCGCTTCGAGCTCGGACACTGCGCGAGCGCGGGCCCGCGCACCCAAGGCGAAGCTACCGAACGCCGGCCAGCGCCATCTTCTGCATCAGTTCGGGCAGCAGCTGCTCTGCCGCGACTTCGCCTGCCTTCTGTGCCTGCACGAAGTAGCTGGCCCGCGGGCTGGCCGCGTACGCCATGTCCGGATGGATGACGAAGTCGGCCAGGCGGGTTTCCGGGTCGATGCGGCTGCGGCGCCTGGCGTCCCTTTCGAGCAGGGCCTGCGACGTGCCGGGTGGTGCCTTGCCAGCCCGGGCCGAGACGTCGACGGCGATCACGAACCGTGCGCCCGCCTGCCGGGCGGCGCGCACGGCCACGGGCAAGGACTCGTCGGCGTCTTCGTACTCGATGCCCTGCACGCCGACGGGCGAGATGACGCCGGCCACCGCGCTCGACGCCCGCACCGCCACGCCGACGTTGCCGCGCTCGAAAAAGACGGGCTGCTTGTCGTCGCGCCGGGTGGCGGCCACGATCAGGCGACGAGGCAGCTGCTCCAGCGAAGCGTTGCCCAGCCTCACGTTGACATAGTCCTGCAGGCGCTGCCCGTGGATCCAGCCGCGGTCGGCAAACGGCGAGAGGTCGAACAGGGTCAGCGGCCCGCCGCTGCGCGCCGCCGTGTCCAGCTCGGCGGCGCTGTAGCCCGCGGCCCAGAAGGCGCCGAGCAGCGACCCCACGCTGGAGCCGACGACCAGGTCCACCTGCACGCCCGCTGCTTCCAGCACCTTGATCACGCCGATGTGGGCATAGCCCCGCGGGCCCCCGCTGCCCAGCACGAGAGCGACGCGGGGTTTCGGCGCGCCGCTGTTGGCCGTGGCCTGCGCCACCGGGCTGTCCGGCGCGGTGTAGTTGAAAGCAGCGCAGCCCGACAGGGCCGCAGCCAGGCACAGGACGCACAGCGCAGAAAGTCGTGGTTTCATGTTCGAGGCTTTCGCTTGGGCTTCGGTGTTGGGGCGGCACGCGGCACGCTTTCGGGCAGGCCCAGACCCAGACCGATGCGCGCCATCAGGTCTGCGGGCAGGGCGCGCTCCACGCCGGCTGCCAGGTTCAGGTGCTGCATCACATCGGCCTGGGTGATGCTGGCCATGCCGTGCAGGGTGGACCAGATGAACATGGCCTGCCGGTCGGCCTGCGCGTGCTGCTGGGGGTGGTGGCCGTGCATGGCGCGCAGGCTGTCGCGCAGCAGGTTGAAGGCGTGCACGGCGTGCTGCACAAGCGCCGGGTGCTGGGCGGGCTCGGGCCATGGCGTGCCGAACATGAGGCGGTATTCCAGCGGCTTGTGGCGCGCGTAGTTCAGGTAGGCGTGGCCCATGGACTCCAGATCGGCTTGGGGGTCGCCCGTGCGCGGGCGTTCGTCCAGGTGCTGTGCAAAGTCGGCAAAACAGCGGCTCATGATCTCGGCCAGCAGGTGGTCGCGGCTTTCGAAGTGGCGGTATGGCGCCTGGTGCGAGATGTCCAGCTTGCGGGCCACGTCGCGCATGCTCAGTCTTTCCACGCCCTGTTCGGCAATCACTTCGCGCGCTGCCTGTACGCAGGCTTCCTTGAGCGAAGGGGCGGGGTCACGGTTTGGGTTCATGGGTGTCGATTCTGCGCAAGGGCATGGGCGCGGAGTCAGGTCCGGCGGGCCATCCCTGCCATGACCCGGCCCATGATCCTGACGCGACCCCAGCGCGGCGCGAGCGCCAGCGAATAGCCCAGCAGCTTGGCAAGAAGACCAGGCCGCACCGTGCCCGTGCGGCCCAGTGCGTCGAGGCTGGCCCGGGCAACCACTTGCGGGTCTTCGGCTCGCGCCATGCTCATCTGCGAGCGCGCGGCGAAACCCGAACGCACCGGGCCGGGCGCCACGGCCAGCACCTGCACGCCGAGCTCGCGCCATTCCTCGCGCAGGCCCTCCGACAGGGTCTGCACATAGGCCTTGGTGGCGGCGTAGTGGGCCGAGCGGGGCACGCCCTGGAACGCGACCACCGAACTCAGCAACACCAGGCCACCCCGGCCGCGCTGCACCAGACGCTGCCCCAGGCCCCAGCTCAGCGCCGCGAGCGCCCCACAGTTGACCTGCAGCATGTCCAGCTCGGTGGCCAGGTCGTTCTGCAGGAATGGTCCAGAAGTACCGAACCCGGCTGCACACACGACCAGCCCCACATCGCGACCGGTGCTGTTGTCCAGCACCTGCTGCACGCCTTGTGCATCCGACAGGTTGGCCACCAGGACCTGGCATTGCACGCCATATGTCTGGGTCAATGTGGTTGCCAGTTGCTCCAGCTGCAGCCGACGCCGTGCCACCAGGACCACATGCACGCCACGCCGCGCCAGTTCCTCGGCAAAGGCCCGGCCGATGCCGTCCGATGCGCCAGTGACCAGGGCCCATGGACCGTACTTCTGTTCAAACGCCGACGTCGCCTTGCCCATCGTGAAGCCCCGGGTGTAGTTGACAGTGTCTACCAGTATTCGACACAACGGTAGACAGTGTCAACTGCCTGGAGTGCCGGTTTGCCATCCGAGACCTCGCCCATGGCCCGATGGCTGAGTCACCCCGGCCGGGAACTGCCTGGCGAACTGAAGGCGCGCCAACTGCTGATCACGGGCTTTGCGTTGCTCGTGCACGCGCAGCAGCTCCTGCCCTTGGCTGGCTGGGTGCTGCAGCACAGCCGTGTTTCTCATGCAGCCCGGGGGCTGGCCGCCGTGGTATTGGGTTACGGGCTGCTGTGGGCGCTGCTCGTGGCGCGGGCACTTCCGCAGCACGGCCGTGCGGCGTGCCCGACAGTCCCTCCAGGCCCGGTTTCATCGATCAATCGGCGGACGGCGCGGGTTTCGAGCAGGCCCCTTGCGGCGTCCTCGGCCGGACAATCGTGTGCTGCGCCTCTGGCATGGGCATTCCAGCCTCCAGCTTGCGCCGGCAGTTCCCTTCCACGCACGGAGACCCGACCATGGCAGAACAGTTCCTGCTTCCCCAGGCGACGTCGAAAGTCGTCAAGAACTTCGTCAAGACGGTGAAATGCACGATCACCGACCTGGCCCATGCCGACGTTGGCTGGAAGCCGGAATCACGGCTGCAATACGAGGGCATGATGGGGCTCAACGGCCAGCCTGCCATCGTCGGCCGAACCAGCCTGCCACCCCATTTCTATATCGAGATACCGGCGAAGACCATCGTCCCGAACAACGGCGACACCGACCTGGTGCGGCAGCTGTCCCGTGGCAAGGTTCCCGCAGTGCTGAAGGCGCTGGACAAGCTGACCAGCGCGGTGGCGTGGGCCGAGGGACGCAACTTCGAAGCCCTGAACATGGAGCTGGCCAAGGGCAACGTCAGCATCTGCATCTACCACCTGGATGGTGTCGAGGTGACGGCGGTCGAGCGCGCCAAGGTCGAGGCGTTTCCGAAGAAGACGTCCTGAGCCCCGACACGGGCGACACGCAAGCCGTGCCCATCGAGCTGCCCATGACAAGCCTGCGTGTCCTCGGCCGCCTCGGTTCCATCAACGTCCGCAAGGTGATGTGGACAGCCGCCGTCCTGGGCCTGCCCGTGCAGCGCGAGGACTGGGGCGCCGGCCATCGATCGCCGCGCGAGCCCGGCTTCCTGGCGTTGAATCCGAACGCACTGGTGCCGGTGCTCGTCGACGGCCCGACCGTGCTCTGGGAAAGCAACACCATCTGCCGCTATCTGGCCGCGCGCCAGGGCGACACCGGGCTGCTGCCGGCCGCGCCCGGCGAACGCGCACGGGTGGAGCAATGGATGGACTGGCAGGCCACGGAACTGAACGACGCCTGGCGCACCGCGTTCCTGGCGCTGCACCGGGGCGTGCCCACCCCAGCCGAAGCGGTGCAGGCCAGCGCAGACCGCTGGAACCAGAAGATGCGTCTGCTGGACGAACAGCTCGCGCGCACAGGGGCCCACGTGGCCGGCGAAGCCTTCACGGTGGCCGACGTGGTGGTGGGTCTGTCGGCACAGCGCTGGAAGGCGACGCCGATCGACCACCTTGACCTGCCTGCGGTGGCGGCATACCTGCTGCGTTTGCGCGCTCAGCCAGGCTTTGCGGAGTTTGCTGACAACGGGATGCCTTGAAGGGCGGTGGCGGGCCGCAAGCACAAGGCCCCGGGTGCCACCGGGACGACATCGTCGCGACCGAGTCATTCCGGCCATGCGAACAGCCGCTACTGCGCTGCCGGCGCACCCTGCAGGGTCTTGACGTACACCTGCCATGGATAGGTCCTGCGCGGCAGGCTCAGCAGGTTGGTCGAACTGCTGCCCAGCGCCACATGCTGACCGTTGCCGGCGATCGCAAACGTGGTGGTGTTGCCGTTGCCGTTCACGTTCGTGGCCGAACGGTCGGCGCGCTGCTCGCTGCCGGTGGCGGTGTCACGCACGAAGGCGTACTGGCGCTGCGCCGTGGCCGGGTCGAAGCGCAGGAAGGCCACGCGCGAAGCGGTGTCGTCCACGTCGTAGGCGCGAGGCCGATTGGCCTGGCCGAACGGCAGCAGCAGCTGGCTGCCCCCAGTGGCCAGGGTGACGGCGTACACGCCGGACACACCCACCGGGCCGTCACTCGGCAGCTCGACCACCAGCCGCAGGCCATCGGCCGTGAAACGCTGAGGAACGGCATTGGACGGGCTTTGTGGCGGCAAACCGGCCAGCCGCACGGCACCGGTGGCCACGCTCACCAGCAGCACATCGGGCTGGCCGTTGGTGTCGCCGGCGGCGGGGTGGTCGCGGCGCGAGTCATAGGCCACGTCGCTGCCGTCGGGCGAGATCAAGACCCTGTTACTGGCCTGGGAGGCCAGGCCGGGGCCGGCGTCCAGCAGCACGGTGGTGCTCAGGTTCACGACCTGGCGTTGCGGGCGGTCGTACACCATCAGCAGGGCCGGGCCGTTGGCCACGGTGGTGTAGAAGCCCAGATAGGTGGTGGTGGGCTGGGCAATGAAGGCGACGCGCGAGCCATCGGGCGTCATCGAGCCGAAGGTGAAACTGGAAATGTTGGGCAAGCTGCTGCGCGGCGGGCTCACGCGCAGGAGTTCACCGGTGCGGGTGTTCTTGAGCAACAGCGAGGCCTCGAGCTCCGGCCCGGGCTGGAACAGCGAGCTGCCACCGGTGGATGCGGTGAAAGCCACCCAGGTGCCATCCTGGCTCATGCCGTGGCACAGCAGCCCGGTGCGATTGACGATGGCGGCACCCGCAGCATTGGTGTTCACCCGGGTCACGGCGCCGGTGGCCAGATTCTTCAGGAACAGGTCGTCCTGGAAGTTGCTGTCATTGGGCACCAGGTTGCTCGACGCGCTGCGCATCAGCACCTGCTGTCCGTCGGCACTGATGGCACAGACCTGGCCGCCGATGTCGCCCGGGGTACCGGCTGCGCTGGCCGAGGCCAGGCGCACGGCGCCGGGGCTGGCCGTGGACGCGATGGTGGCGCGGCCATCGGCTTCAGCCGTGGTGGCAACGGTGTCGCCTGCGTCCGGCGTGCCGCCTCCGCATGCGGCCAGCGCGGCACAGGCCAGCACCGTCCAGGCGCTTCGGGGCAAAGGGTTGGCGATCATGGGGGTGTCTCGTGGTCGGCCGGGCAAGGCGCCCGCCAGAATTACAGCCAATGCCGGGTGGCCAGTCATCACGTCGACGTGACATCTGCGCGGCCCGAATGGCGGCCCGGCCTGTCAGGCGAAGGCAGACGCGCCGGCCGCGAGCGCGAAGATGGCCGCGATGATCTTGGGCTCCCCGCTGGCCCAGTCCGGGGCGTGCGGCACCGCCGGTTCAGTTCACGGATCCACTGCAAGGCGCCCGATCAGGCCGCCCCGTGCAAGCGATGGCTGAAGACTCGGTGGTGGCCGAGCGTGCGCCGTCATGCAAGGCATCGAGAGCCGACATGCGGCAACTGCACTTTGGCGATGGGCGGCCTTGACGGGTCACCCGATCGAGCGCCCGGTGCCACGTCACAGAGCGGCGTCGCTCCCGCTGCTCAAGCCTTGACTTCGACCACCTGTTCGAAGCCGCCGAAGATCATGCGTTTGCCGTCGAAGGGCATGGGCGGGTTGCCGGGGGTGGACGGGTCCATGCGCGGGTCTTCCATCATCTTCTTCATGCCGGCGTCGCGCGTTGCCTTGTCCGGCCATTCGACCCACGAGAAGGCCACCGTCTCCTCGGTCGTGGCCTGGACTGCACGGCGGAAATCGGTGACCTTGCCCTCGGGGACATCGTCGCCCCAGCCCTCGATCACGCGGATGGCGCCCAGCTCGAGGAATATCGGGTCGAGCTGGCGCGCGTGGTCGATGAACTTCTGCTTGTTGGCGGTGGGCACCGCGATCACGAAACCATCGATGTAGGACATGTCTTCACTCCTGTGGGGTTGACCAGGCGTCGCGCCCGTCCGTGGGCGCCTCGTAGCCCATCGACGAACGACAGGCAGCCGAATCGACAGGGCCCGCCTGGCGGGCGCTCAGGTCATCGGCGCCGGATCGAACAGCACCAGACCGTTGTGCAAGCGGTGCTTCTCGGCCCAGCTGCAGGGTGCCGCAAATGAAGTCCGATGCCGGCGTGGCAGCATAGACCAGGCCGCGGCGGCCGTTGAGTTTTTCGCCCGGCGCCAGCACATGCGAAATCGGCGCGGTGCCGCTCTTGACGATCGAGCCCATCGCCTTTTCGACGATGTTCGACAGCCCGCCCTGCTTGTTGCCGGGCGAGGTGTTGGCGCTGCGGTCGCCCTGGTCGGGCTGCAGGTACGCGTCGTGCCAGGCCTTCTCGCGCACCAGGGCGGCAGCCACTTCGGATGTGGCTGCGCGCGCGGTGAGCACGGAGACACAGTCGCGCACCTCGGTCGTTTCGCTGAACATCACGGTGGTGCCAGCGCGCACCAGCAAGTCGCTGCAGAAGCCCACCGCGGGGTTGGCCGTGAGGTCGCTGAAGCCGTCGCTGCCGCCGCATCGCACACTCACCACCAGCTCGCTGGCGGGCACGGTCTCGCGGCGGCGCCGGTCCAGGCGCTCGTGGTCCGGGGCTTCGCTGCCGGTCAGGTCAAACTCGCGGTTCTCGGCGCCGCGGGTGCTCAGAAGCCTGGGCCGCCCCCGCCGCGATGTCCCGGACCTCGATGAAGCTACCCTTGGCCCGGGCCGTGGGCAGCAGGATCTTCCCATGGTTCATGGATGCCCAGCGGCGCGGCTGCTTCGGCGTTGGCGCCCGTCGCCGTCATCAGCACGAGCTTGCGCACGTGCCGTTCGCGTGCCAGACCGACCACGGGCCGGATGAGCTGGTGCTGGCGTGTGAAGCCAGGTGGGGCCAAAGGAGAGGGCGGTCAGCGTTGCGCTTCGCCGTCGCCGTCGCCGTCAGCGGGGATGAGGCATTGTGGCAACGGCGCGTGCACGCCTGGCTGAATCCGCTGTCCGCCGCCCGATCGCTCCAAGCGCGGCCGAGCCGGGGCGCTCTGCGCTTCAGCCCTTGCGGCCGCCGGCAACCAGCAGCACCCCGCCAACGACGATGGCGCCGATGCCGGCCCACAGCGGGATGTTCACGGTCTGCTTCTCCTTCACCGATAACTCGATCGGGCCAAGCTTCACCGCCGTGCTGTCCTTGGTGTAACTGAAACCGCCGTAGGCCAGGGCCAGCACGCCAGCCACGGCCAGGATGGCACCGAAAGTCTTGAGTCCGCCCATGTAGTTCTCCTGTTGATCCTGTCCATCGTGCCTTGCCGCGGCGCGCGGCGCAAACGCACGCTGCCTGCGGCGACCCGATTGGACAAGACCCCAGGGCGGCCGGGTGTAGGAGAAGACCGCGCTCACGCAAAAAAGCCCGTCCGTTTTCAGAAAACGGACGGGCTTCGGGGCAGATGAGTCACCAGACACGGCGCGGGCGCGGCCCGCGTCCCGGCTGGATCTTCAGCGCTTGGCGGGGGCCGGGGCGGGCCGCAGCAGGCCGGCGACCGGCAGCGTTTCGCGGGTGTTGTCCGCAGCGATGTGCAGGAACACGCTGCCGTCGGCGGGTGCCTGGTTCGCGGTGAACGAGAAGCGGAACATCGTGCCCCAGTTCAAGGCATTGCCACGGGTGGCGGCGGTGAACTGCAGGCGGCCATCACGCACCTCGGCCAGCCAGTCGTTCTGGGCGTCGGTGTCACCGTCGCTGAACGTGAAGTCGCTGACCGTGGCCGAGTCCACCGGGATGCGGATGTAGTCGAAGCCCAGGTTGGACAGCACGCGGATGTTCGGCTCGGTGCCTTCGGTGCGGGCACGTGCGAAGTCGAGGTTCATGGCCGCGTAGTGGTAGCGCCACTGGCCGTTGCCCAGGTCGACGGCCTTCACCGCCACCTTCACGTTGCCTTCGGGTGTGGACACCATCGTCGTGCGCGCATTCGCGCCTGGCGCTGCGGGATCGACCCAGCGGTCGATGACCGGGCCGAGGCGGTAGTTGGTCTGGCCGCCGACCACCCACACCGTCGAGGGGCGCGTGAAGCTGGCCGCCGTGCTCGCCATCGAGTTCAGGATGTTGATGTCCTGGCGCGCCAGGTACCACGACTCGAAGCGGTAGGTGGCGCCGGTCTGGGCCGCCCCGCTGAACTGCGATTCACGCACCACCAGGCGCCGGTCGTACGAGCCATTGCCCGAACTGTTCTGCACGCCGTCGCAGTTGACGTCGTAGATCGAGCCGCAGCGGCCCCAGACGTTGCTGGCGGGAATGATTTCCGAGCGCGGGCCGAGCGAGTTGTTGGCGTCGTTGTTGCCGGTGCTGTACAGGTCGGAACAACCACGGCCCAGGATGTGGCTGTCGCCGGGGTTCTCGATGCAACTCGTGTTCAGCGTGAGGAACGCGTGCTTCACGCCCGACCGGCCGATCTGGTCGATGGAGCCGTCGGCGTTGAAGCGGTACAGGTTCCAGATCAGGTAGGGGTGCTGGTCATTGGCGTAGGGCGGGAACGGGCCCGTGAACTTCTCGTACCAGGGGATGTCGGCGGTGTAGAGCGCCGTGCTGGTGCCCAGCGGGTCGCCGGGAACGGTGGCCACGAGGCTGCCGTTGTTGACGTTGTTGCGCAGGGTCGAGTTCGGTGCGAAGACGACCTGGCCGTTGCCACCGGCACCCGTGCAGCCATTGCAGCGCATGTACTGGGTGTTGAAGGTCTGCATGAACAGGTCGGCCTGGTAGGTCGCGCCGGGCACGCCGGGCACGGGGTTGCCGTGCCACTTGAGGCTGCCGCGCGGCGTTTCGTTCAAGGCGCCCTGGCGGACGACGTCGGTCGTCATTTCCATGTCGGCGATGGCCCAGTTGGCCACTTCCGGGTGGCCGATGCTCTGGGCCAGCGCGGGCGAGATGAGCAGGTCCATCGTGCGCACCGACAGCTTCTGCTTGTTGTCGATCAGCTCGTACATCAGGCGGTCGACATAGAACCAGGCCTGGCCGTCGCCGCCGACGACGTCGAGGATGGTGGCCGAGCCCGCACGGGGCACGAGGCGGAAGTTGGTGAGGTCGATGCGCCCGGCTGGCGTGTCGATGAGGTAGCCGCCGCGTGCCTGCAGCGAACCGCCGACGAAGGCGCGCAGGTTGCCGTTGCTGACGTCGAAATCGAGCGTGCCGGCCTGGGTCAGGTCGAACATTTCGCCTTCGTTCCAGCTCAGCTGGGAATGGCGGGCGACCGGGGCCGACAGCCTCAGGCCGATGTCGCCGGCGAGGTCGCGGTTCCAGCGAACGCCGACCGTGCCGCCCCAGGCTGACCAATACTGCAGCTTGGCTTCCTGCGCCTTGGCGGTGCGCGCTTCAGCCGCATGCACCGTGGCAGTGAAAACACCGCCTGCGGCGAGTGCCGCGACAAGCGTCACCAAATGGAAAGCGCGCGACTTCGAGATATTCAACATTCAGGCTCCTTCGGCCGATCAGATTGCACAACACCGGTCTGCTCGAACCCTCCTGGCCCAACAGATCGGACCATCCTAAAGGTAAGGGATGCCCGACGCCATCCCCTGATAGCGGCCGCCGCAGGCCGCGGGGCCGACAATCGGCCGATGAAACCCCCCAAACGCCTGCAGGTGCTGGTCGACGAAGGCCTGATCGACGAGGTCGTGCGCCAGCTCATGAGCGGCAAGGAAGCCAACGTCTACGTCGTGCGCTGCGGCGGCGAGGTGCGCTGCGCCAAGATCTACAAGGACGCCACCGAGCGCAGCTTCCGCCAGGCGGTGGACTACACCGAGAACCGCAAGGTGAAGAACAGCCGCCAGGCCCGCGCCATGGCCAAGGGCACGCGCTATGGCCGCGAGGCCACCGAAGCCGCCTGGCAAAGCGCCGAGGTCGACGCGCTGTACCGGCTGGCCGGTGCCGGCGTGCGCGTGCCCAAGCCCTACAACTTCTTCGAAGGCGTGCTGTTGATGGAGCTGGTGACCGACGCCGAAGGCGCCGCCGCGCCGCGTCTGAACGACTGCATCTTCAGTTCCGAAGATGCCGTGCGCCACCACGCCACGTTGCTGCGCGAGGTGCTGCGCATGCTGGGCGCTGGCATCGTGCACGGCGACCTGTCGGAGTTCAACATCCTGCTGGGCACCGACGCCGAGGGCCAGCCCGGCCCCGTCATCATCGACCTGCCGCAGGCGGTCGACGCTGCCGGCAACAACCACGCCCAGCGCATGCTGCTGCGCGACGTGGGCAACCTGCGCGCCTTCTTCGGCCGCTTCGCGCCCGAGCTGCTGGCCACCGACTACGGCCCCGAGATCTGGGACCTGTACCGCCAGGGCGTGCTGACCAGCGACACCGTGCTCACCGGCCGCTTCGACGCCCCCGTCGGCGCGGTGGACGTGGGTGGCGTGATGGGCGAGATTGCCGACGCGAAGCTGGAAGAAGCCGCCAGACGGCTGCGCATGGCCGGCGGTTGAGCGGCTGCGGAAGATCCCACGATCAGCGCAGCGTGAGCGCCGCGCCGTAGGTTCCCCGCGACAGCAGGTCGGCTTCGGCCACGGCTTCGTTGCTGCCCCGGCCGTAGCCCACCAGCAACTGCACGCCGGCCGTGCCGCTGAGGTTGGCATCGCGGTACAGGGGCAGCGGTACGTGCCGCGACAGCACGACACGGCGATAGGACATGACCCTGCCGCCGGCGTAGGGCTGCCAGCCGGTGGCGTCGCTGTAGACATACAGGGTGCCGTCGGGCAGCACCGCGGCCAGGTAGATGTGCGCCTCCGTCCCCACGTCAGCGGGCAGCGGCGAAAAGCCGACGTCGAGCGTGACCCGGTCCAGCGGCCCGGTCTGGGTACCGGTGAAGAGCGCGGGGGCCGCGCTGGCCCTGCCGGCATCGAAGACGCCGGTGCCGCTTTCGGCCACCACGGCCCGGGGTGTCAGGAACTGCAGACCGCTGTTGCCGGCGACCGCGCCGTCGTCGCCGGCCAGGCCATTGCCGGCCTGGCCCCAGACCCAGACGCTGCCGTCCGTGCCCACGGCGGCACTGGTGTTGCGCCCCGCACCCACGGCCGCCGCCGGGACCGTGAGGCTGGTGCGAAGCGGTCCGGGCTTGGCCGTGGTGGTGTCGGCGGTGCTGTTGTCGCCGAGCTGGCCATTGGCGTTCGCGCCGCAGCCCAGCACTGCGCCGTCGGCGCCGACGAACAGGGCATGCGCAGTGCCCCCGGCCGCGGCGACGATCGGGCCGACGCCCGTCACCAGCCGGGGCGCGGTGATCACCGGTGTCGATACGCTGACCTGCCCGCAACCGGCATGGGAGCCGCGGTTGCTGCCCCAGCCGGCCACGCCACCGCTGCGCAGCACGCCGAACTGCACGTTGTCGTTGATGTCCAGGCTGGCCAGCGCAACCATCTCGCCCAGACCGGTGGGCACAGGCTGCACGGCCAGGGGCGGGCCGCCCCGCGTAGTGCGCGCGGTCACGCCCAGTGCGCCGCTTTCGTTGTACCCCCAGCCCGACAACTGCGCGTCCCGGCCAGCGGCCACGAAGCTGTCGTCGGCAGCGGCCAGTGCGGCGATGTTCGCCAGACCCGGCACCTGGCGCGGCTGCTTGCGCACCGCACCATTGCTGCTGGACGTGCCGTCGCCGGCCTGGCCGCTGAAGTTGTTGCCCCACTGGAACACCCGGCCGCCTTGGTCCGCGGCCCAGGCGCTTGCGCCGTTGCGGCCCAGGGCCAGGGTCGCAATGCCCGAAAGCTCGGGGATGAGCGTCGGCGTGAGGGCCCGGATGGTGTTGTCGGCCTGCGTGCTGCCGAAGATGCCGTTGGCCCCCGAGCCCCACACCCACACGGTGCCATCGGCCTTCAGCGCCGCGGCCACGCCGTCGGCGGCGGCCACGTCGACGACGCCGGCGAGGCCGCTGACGCGCACCGGGCGGCTGGTGGTGCTGCGCGTGCCGTTGCCGAGCTGCCCGTCCGTGCCCCGACCCCAGGCCCAGACGCTGCCGTCGGTGCGCAGGACCAGGACGAAGCCGTCGCCGACGGCGATCCGGGGGGTGGCGGCAGGCGCGGTGGCAGCCGCTGCCAGCAGCGCGAGCGTCAGCGCTGCTGTCAGGACAGGACGCTTGAACGTGGCGGGATAGGTCATGGGAGCCTCCGGGTTCGACATTCGATCGCTTCACGTTAGCGATGCCAGCGTCACGTCTGCGTCACGCTGCGGCGATGTCCGACCCGGCGAACAAGGGGGGTCAGCGGGTGGAACCGGCGTTGGCCCGGGCCGCCGCCAGCAGCTCGCGATTGACCGCATTGCGGCGCAGGAAGGCGTCGAGGAAAGGTGCCGGGACCTGGGGCAGGGCGCGGCTGCGGATCCACTCGGTGCCGGCGTGCAGGGCGGCCTCGGCCTCGGCCTTCGCACCGGCCCGGTCCAGGGCCTGCCAGGCCACCAGGTGCAGCTCGGGGAAGTACATCGAGTCCGGCGCGTGGCCTTCGCTCGTCAATGCCAGGGCCGAGCGCGCTGCCGCCGCGGCGTCCACGGCGCGCCCGGTGGCCAGGGCGGCCCGGGCCACGTGCACATGCAGCGCCAGCAGGCTGCCGCTGCGTTCCCTGGCGCGCAGCGGCT
>JALHPF010000027.1 GCA_022842595.1 Rubrivivax sp. | reverse complement strand
CAGCCGCGCGCCCGACCGCGCCACCTACCTGCGCCGCCCCGACCTCGGCCGCCGGCTCGACGCCGCCAGTGCCGACAGCCTGGCTGCGGTGGCCGTCGCGGCGCCGCCGCCTGAACTTGCGCTGGTGCTGGCCGACGGCCTGTCGGCCCGGGCCGCCCAGGCCCATGGCGTGGCCGTGCTGCACGCGTTGCGCCTGGCCCTGGCCGGCAAGGTGACGCTGTCGCCGGTGTTCGTGGCCACCCAGGCGCGTGTGGCCTTGGCCGACGAAGTGGGCGTGCTCACCGGAGCCCAGGCCGTTCTGATCCTGCTGGGTGAGCGCCCGGGCCTGAGTTCACCCGACAGCCTGGGCGGCTACCTCACATTCGGCCCGGGCCTGGCGCGCACCGATGCAGAGCGAAACTGCGTCAGCAACATTCGTCCGGCTGGCCTCTGCGCTGCGGCAGCCGCCACGCGCCTGGCCTGGCTGGTGGGCGAAGCCCTGCGCCGCCGGCTCAGCGGCGTGGCACTGAAGGACGACAGCGCCACACCGGTCCTCGGCGACGCCTCGGCTCGGCCGGGTTGACCGGGCCGGCGGCCACGCGGCGGCCGTCCGCGGCACGCGGCGTCGGCCTTGTGGGCGCCGCCTCTCGACGAGCTCAAGGCTGGACGGTCGTGGTCGTGACGGCCGTGTTGTTGGCCAGATTGGCGTCACGCCCCGCCATCGTCACGGTGGCTGTGCCGGTCAGCGCTCCGGCCTGCCGCGGCTGCACCCGCACCGCGACCGTGGCCGACGCGCCCGCGGGCAGCGCGCCCAGGCTGCAACTCACCATGCCGGCTCCGGTGCAGCTGCCCTGCGAGGGCGTGGCGCTGAGCCAGGTCAGGGTTCTTGGCAGACCTTGCGCGTACAGCACGGACTCTGCCGTGACGTTGCCGAGGTTGGTCACCGTCGCGGTGTAGATCATGGTCATGCCCACGCTCACGGGATCGGGCGCGTCGGTCAGCGTCAGCGCCACATCCGCGGCCAGCGAAGCGCGGCCCTGGTCCAGGCGTGCCGTCTGGCCGCCGGTCACATACAGCTGGCTGCGGCTGCCGAGCGTCATGGCGGTGGTCGTGCCGCCCGGCACCAGCGCGGTCCAGGCCGGACTGCCGTCGGCGAAGACCTTGCTCACGCCCATGTGCGTCAACGTCGACCCCGAGAGATAGGCGCTGCCGGCGTTGTCCATCAGCATCTGCGAGTGCGACAGCAGGCCGACTCCGGGTCCGTCGGCATCGAGGTTGGTCCACAGCAGTCCGCCGGCTGACGAGAACTTGGCGAAGGCCGCGCCCGGTGTCCCCGAGTTCGGAAAGCCACTGATCACGGGGTTGCCGTCGAGGCCGACTTCCACCCTGAAGGCAGCCATCGGGTGTGGGCGTTCCCAGATCAGGGCGCCTGCCGGCGAGCGCTTCTGCAGCACACTGCCTTGCCCAGTGCCGGCATGGCTGTTGACGACGAACGTGTTGCCAGCCGCGTCGCCTGCGGCGTCACCCACGGTCAGGCTGGTCACTGCAGGCACGGACCATACGGTTCGGCCTTCGGCGTCGATCTTGGCGAAGCCGTTCAGGATGCCGAAGATGCTGCGCGCGACCACCAGCGTCTGCTGGTCGGGGGTGCGCTTGATCATGATCGGTGCGCCGATGCCCTGGCTGTCGAACCAGACCCAGCCGGTGCTGCCGTCAGGATTGAACTGGCGCACGGTGCTGACCTGTCCCGCCGGGCCCGTGCCCAGACCCAGCACGTAGGCACGGTCCTGCGCATCGAACACGAAGCGGACGGTGCGCGAGCCATCGAACTCGGAAGCGTAGACCCGGCGCCAGAGAAGCTGGCCACCGGGGCTGAACTTCATCATCAGGCTGTTGGCGCTGACGGGGTTCGAGAACCCTGAACGTATGGTGCCCGAAACCCAGGCATTGCCCGCACTGTCGGTGCCCACCCAGGTGGCCACTTCGTGGCGCGTATTGTCGATGTTGTCGTAACGCGTTTCCCACATCACGGCGCCGGCTGGATTGCGCTTCGTCAGCGTGATGTCGCCGGCCGGGTTGTAGTCCCAGTTGGCGGTGTAGACGTTATCGGCGGCGTCGCGCGCCACCGCCACACCACCGGGGAAGTTGACCCATGTGCTCTGCACCTGCGCCCAACTCGAAGCCGTCACCAGCGCCAGCGCGATGGAAATCAGGGGTTTATGCACGGATGCTCCTTGTGTGTGATGTCCCGCTTCCATTCTCGGATTCGCCTGTGGAGGGGCTTTGCGCTGGCTCAAGGCACACCGTGTTGGCTGGCGGCTGGCACGCGCTGGCCCGGCCGGGCTGTCGTGCGCGAAGGCCTCTCGCTGAGCAGCCTGCGGCCGTCCGGGTGGCGGGCCACGCGCGAAGCAGCGCCCGCACACGCTGCCCCGGCGGGTGAGCCTGAGCCCGGGCAGGCTCAGGCGCGGGTGATGCCCTTCACCGCTTCGGCGATGAAGGGCGGCGAGCCGCTAGGCCGTGGCCGGCGCGCCGGCCTTGCGACCGCGCCGCACCGCGCCAGCCACTGCGGCCAGGCCCAGGCCCAGCAGCGCCCACTGGCCCGGTTCGGGCACCGGCAGCGCCGTGCCCGTGCCGCCATAGCCCCATGGCGCGCCCACGGGGCGCAGGCCGATGACGTCGATCCACACGCAGGTCTCGACCGGGCAGCTGGCCAGCACGGTGAAGCTGCCCGAACCCACGGCGGCGGTGCCGGCTGCGTTGATGTTGAACAGGATGGTGCTGCGCGCGCCCTGGGCGTCGTAGGAATTGAAGGTGATGCCGCTGAAGGTGGCGCTGCCTTCGGCCTCGACGAGCAGGGCATTGAAGTTGTAGACCCCGGGCGCCACGGACGCCGTGCCGATGTTCCAGGTGTCGAAATACGGCACCTGCGCAGGTACGCCGCGGCCACTGGCCTCGCTGGCCTGCAGGTTCAGCACGGACGTATTGCGCCCGAAACCGTAGAGCACGATGCCCCCGACGTCGCCACCGCCCGGGGGCACGGGCCCGAGGAACGCGCCCTCGAACACGGTTACCTGCGCCTGCGCGCCAGTGGCGGCAAGCAGGCTGAACAGGGCGGCAGTCGTCGCGTGCTGGATCTTCATGGGGCTCTCCCGTGGGCAGCCCGGCATTCGCCGCTATCCTGCAAGCTGCGGACGCGGGTGCCGGTTTCGTCACATGCTACGGCGGGCCAGGCGCCTACCATTGGCCTGTTTGCCGCGCCCCGTGCGAAACCCCGCGAATGAGGGGGTCCGTTGGACCGCGATCCGCGCCGCTCACCATCTGAAAATGACCGAAGAGCAACGTCTGGAAGAAGGCATCGCCGCGCTGCAGGCGCAGAGAGCCCTGCTCGGCGACGCCGTGGTCGACATGGCGACCGCGCCGCTGCTGGCGCGGCTGCAGGCCCTGCGCGCCGAAAGCGCCGCCCCGGCAGTGGTCAAGCAGACGCTCAAGCAGGTGACGGTGCTGTTCGTCGACGTGGTGGGTTCCACCGCGCTGTCGCAGCGCCTCGACCCGGAAGACCTGTACGCCGTGTTCGACGGCGCGCTCGCGCGGTTCACGGCGCTGGTGGAGCAGCAGCACGGCCGCGTGCTGCAGTACGCCGGTGACGGCCTGCTGGCTGCCTTCGGCAGCGAGGAAGCGCGCGAGGACGACGCCGAATGCGCCGTCCGTGCTGGCCTGGCCATCATCGACGAAGCTCGTCAGCAGGCTGCGCAACTGCAGCAGCGGTTTGGCGCAGAAGCCATCAGCGGCTTCGACGTGCGCGTGGGCGCGCACACCGGCCCGGTGTTGCTGGGCGGCGGTGTCGACGCCGAAGGCACCATCCGCGGCAGCGTGGTGAACCTGGCCGCGCGCATGGAACAGCTGGCGCCACCCGGCCGACTGCGCATCCATCACGACACCTACCGCCATGTGCGCGGTGTCTTCAACGTCACCGCCGAGCCGCCGCTGTTCGTGAAGGGCAGCGACGAACCTCAGGCCACCTACCTCGTCCACAGCGCGCGACCGCGTGCCTTTCGCGTCGTCACGCGCGGCATCGAAGGCGTGGACTCGCGCATGGTCGCGCGCGAAGCCGAGCTCGAGCAGCTGCAGGAAGTCTTCCGCGCGCTCTTCACGCAGCCGCGGCTGCACATCGTGAACATCGTCGGCGAGGCCGGCCTGGGCAAGAGCCGGCTGGTCTACGAGTTCGAGAACTGGGCAGAAACGCAGGCCACCGGCTTCAGCGCCTTTCGCGGCCGCGCTGAACCGCTGATGCGCAAGCAGGCCTTCGGGCTGCTGCGCAACCTCTTTGCCTGGCGGCTGGAAATCGCCGATGACGACGCCGCCGACACCGCCCGGCGCAAGCTCTGCGACGCGGTCGTGCCGCTGTTCGACGGCGATGCCGAACTCGGCCTGCAGCAAGCCCACCTGCTCGGTCATCTCATCGGGCTGGACTTCGCCGACAGCCCGCATGTGCGCGGCATCGTCGAAGACGCGCGGCAGCTTCGCAACCGCGGTTTCCATGCCGCCGCGCAGGTGCTGCGGCGAACCGGCCGGCACTTTCAGGCGCCACCGTTGCTGCTGCTCGACAACCTGCACTGGGCCGACGATGGCTCGCTCGATTTCCTGAGCTACCTCGCCCAGGTGCAACGCGACGAGCCGATGCTGGTGGTCTGCATGACCCGGCAGACCCTGTTCGAACGCCGCAGCGACTGGGAGCTGCTGGCCGCCGCCCACACCCGCATCGAACTGCAGCCGCTCGACAAGCGCGGCGCGCGTGAACTGGCCGGCGTGCTGCTGCAGCGACTGGACACGGTGCCGGCAGCGCTGCGCGAACTGGTGATTTCCAGCGCCGAGGGCAACCCCTTCCACATGGAAGAGCTGGTGCGCATGCTGATCGACAGCGGCGCCATCGTCATCACCGGCGAACGCTGGCAGCTGCGTGCCGACAAGCTGCTGGCCGCACAGGTGCCGGCCACGCTGACGGGCGTGCTGCAGGCGCGTCTGGACAGCCTGCCTGCGGCCGAGAAGCTGGCGCTGCAGCAGGCTGCGGTGGTGGGCTTCGTGTTCTGGGACGACGCGCTGGCGGCACTGGATGCCGCAGCGCCCGCGGCTCTGCCGGGGCTGGTGCGCCGCGGTCTGGTGGTGCCGCGCCAGCACGCCACCTTCGAAGGCCAGAAGGAGTACAGCTTCAAGCACCTGGCGCTGCAGCAGGTCACCTACGACAGCGTGTTGCGGCGCCAGCGCCGCGAAATGCACGCCCTGTTGGCGCAGTGGTTCCTGCGGCTGGGCGGCGAGCGCAGCGCCCCGACGCTGGGCCCGGCCGCCGAACACTTCGAGTGCGCCGGCGACCACGAACAGGCCTGCCGGCACTTCGTCCTTGCGGCCGAGGCCGCAGCCGCACGCAGTGCCGACGACGCCATGCTCGGCTACGTGGCCCGCGGCCTGCAGCTGGCGGTGGCCGACGACGCCGTCAGCCGCTGGCGCCTGCTGAGCCTGCGTGAACCCGCGCTGCTGCTGCACGGCGACCGCCAGGCGCACGAAGCCGACCTGCAGGCCATGGCTGCGCTGGCCGAAGCCGCCAACAACGACGCCTGGCGCGCCGGTGTCGCGCTGCGCCGCGGCGCAGCGCAGCGCAGCACCGGTGACTACGTGGCCGCCGAAGCCGCTGACCGCCTGGGCCTGGCTCTCGTCAACAGCCTGCCCGTGGGGCCGGCGCGGCGGGCACTGTCGGTGGCGCCGTACCACGGCCTGGCGGCCTCGCTCATCGGCCAGGGGCGCTATGCCCATGCACGCGAGGTCGCCGAAGCCGGGCTGCAGCTGGCGCACACGCTGGCCGACCGCCACAGCGAAAGCCACCTCGTCAACGCGCTCGGTCTCATCGCCATGGAACAAGGCGATCTGGCGGTCGCCCTGGGCCACTTCGAACGCGGCCTGGCGATGGTGCGTGAACTCGGCAACCGGGGCGATGAAGCGCTGCGCCTGTCCAACCTGGGTTCGGTCTACCCGCGGCTGGGCGACTACGTGCGGGCACGTGAATGCCTGGAACAGGGGCTGCTGGTGGCGCGTGCGGTGGGCCGCCGCCATGACGAGGCAGCGCTGCTGCTGAACACCGCCTCGGTGGCCCATCTGCAGGGCGACGACACCGCCGCGCTCAGCTTTGCCATGGCCGCCTTCGACAGCGCCGCGGCCACCGGCCAGCGCGACCTGGAAGCTTTCGCCCGGCTGGTGGCCGGCCATGCCGAGCTGGGCCTGGGCCGGCTCGACGCCGCGCGCCAGGCCTACAGCGAAAGCCGCGACCAGCTGCAGGCGCTGAACCTGCGCGCCCAGCAGGTGCTGGACCCGGTCTCGGGCCTGGCCCGCGTCGCCCTGGCCGCTGGCGACACGGCCACCGCGCTGGCCCATGCCGAACTGCTGCTGGCCCATCGCGCCGCCGGTGGCAGCTTCGACGGCACCGAAGAACCGCTGCTGCTGCCGCTGACCTGCTGGCGCGTGCTGCAGGCCGCCCGCGACCCGCGTGCCGACGCCGTGCTCGACGCCGCGATGGCCGAGCTGCGCACCCAGGCCGACCGTATCCAGGACGAGGCCGCGCGCGACGACTTCCTGAATCGTGTGCCGCACCATTTCGAGATCGTCCAGGCCTGGCTGGCGCGGCGCGCACGCCAGGTGGCGGCGGTCACGGCCTGAGACCCTGACAGGTAAGCCAGCGCATGAAACCCCGCCCCTTCGACACCTGGCGCTCGCGGCCCGTCGCGCTGCTGCTGCTGGCCTGGTGCCATGCCGGGCCCGGCATGGCGCAGACCCTGCCCCGGCCGACCAGCCCGGCGCTGGGGGCCAACCCCGTGCCGACGCTGGACGGCCTGCCGCGGCCCAGCGCGCCACCCACCGAAACCGGGCCGGTGGTGCCGGCGCAGGTGGAACGCTGGCGGCTGGAAGCGAAGGCGCTCGAATACGGCGACGGCGGCCTGCCGCGCGACCCCGTGCGCGCCGCCGAGCTGTACTGCCGTGCGGCCCGCCACGGCGACCCCGAAGCCCAGTACAACCTGGCCTGGATGCTGACCAATTCGCGCGGCATCGAACGCGACGAGGCCCAGGCCGCCCACCTGTTTGCGGCCGCAGCCGAGCAGGGTGTCGTGCAGGCCCGGAACATCCTGGCGCGCATGGGCGAACCGCGCGGCGCGCCGCCGGCCTGCCTGCGGCCGCCCGAGGAAGACCTGCTGCTCGCGGCGCCCGCCACGGCAGCGCCCGCTGCCGCCACCACACCGACCGCAGCGGCCGGGCGTGTCCAGACCCTGGCCGCGGCCCGCCTGCCGGCACCACCGCCGCCGAAGAATGCGCCCGAGTCCATCGTGCGCTTCGTGCAGCTGGTGGCGCCGGAATACCAGCTCGACCCGCATCTGGTGCTGGCCTTCATCGCCACCGAAAGCAACTTCGACCCGCTGGCCGTGAGCCCGAAGAACGCGCAGGGGCTGATGCAGCTGATCCCCGGCACGGCGCAGCGTTTCGGCGTGCGCAATGTCTTCGACCCGGTGCAGAACATCCGCGGCGGCATGGCCTATCTGCGTTGGTTGATGGCCACCTTCGAGGGCGACGTGCGCCTGGTGGCCGCGGCCTACAACGCCGGTGAAGGCAACGTCGAACGCTACCTGGGGGTGCCGCCGTTCGCCGAGACGCGCATGTACGTCTTCAAGATCGTCAAGGCCACCGGCGGCCAGGTCGAACACCGTTTCGACCCGGCCGTGGCGCCGCCGAACCGGGCGCTGCCGCTGATGAAGCCGTTCTGGCGGAAGTAGCCGCGCCGGCCCTTCAGCGCTGCACGATGCCCAGAGCGCCGCGCAGCCCCGGTACCCGCCGCGCCAGCGCATAGCCTGCCAGCGACAGCGAGAAGGTCAGCACGACGATCAGCAGGCCTTCTGGCAATGGCTGCAGCTGCCACGACAGCAGCAGGCGGTGCAGCAGGATGATGATCGTCTGGTGCAGGATGTAGATGCAGAAGACCGCCGGCGCCAGCCAGCGCAGCCAGGCGTGGTCGGCATCGAGCCATTGCCGCGCGAAGCCGCAGGCCGCCATGATGGCCCACCACTGCAGCGCGCCGTAAAGCAGCCGCTGCGCCACGCGCAGGGCTTCGGGCGGCGGCAGCTGTGCATAGGTCTGGAAGTTGGCCGTGATCAACATCCAGCCCAGCAGGACCAGCGCGAGTGCCGGCCAGCGGCAGCGGCGCACCAGATCCCACAGTGGCGCGCCGCCGCGTGCGGCCAGCAGGCCCATCACGAACACGGACAGGTACTGCAGGTGGTTGTAGAGGTCACCCGTGAAGTCGTGCGTCGAAGGGAATCGGCCGACCAGCAGCCAGGCTGCCATCAGCGGCAGCGCCAGCAGGCCCAGCAGCTGCCAGGGCCGGCAGCGCGCCAGGCGTTCGGCCAGCTTGTCCAGCCAGGCTGGCGCCCAGCGCAGCAGTACCCAGCCCACGATGCCATAGGCCCACAGATAGGGCAGGAACCACAGGTGATTCCAGGTGGGCAGGTGCAGGCAGTCGCTGCCGCGGCAGAAGCCGCCGTAGCCCTGCACGTACAGCCGCATGAAGTCGAGGATGCTGCCGCCGTAGCCCAGCTTCTGAACGACTTCGAAGTAGGCCTGCGGCGGCACCACGACGAACATGCCGAAGACCAGCGGCCACAGCAGCCGCAGCGAACGCCTGCGCACGAAACCGGGCCCGATGCCGCGTTCACCCGCGGCCTGCAGCGCCGCACCGGCCACGAAGAACAGCAGGCCCAGCCGCCAGGGCGAGAGCAGCAGCATCAGCGGCTCGATCGCCGGGCCGGCGGCCGGGCTCTTCACATGCCAGTCCCACGACACATACAGCATGCCCACGTGGTAGGGCACCAGCAGCGCGAAGGCCAGCACCCGCAGCCAGTCCAGGAAGAACAGTCGCTGCGGCGCGTCGGCCACAGGCTCGGCCTCGAGGCTGCCAGCAGCCGGCACGCCGCCGTCGCGGTTCAGCCGGCTGGCGCCAGCAGCCGCGGCAGATTGGCCATCGCCGCCATGGCACTGGCCTTGTAGCGCGCCAGCACGGCCTGCCGCGCCGTGTCGGCGGGGTCGATGCCGCTCATCAGCCGGCCGAAGCCGTCGAGCCGGCTGTCGCGCATCCACTGGCGCAAGGCCTTGTCCTGGCCCCAGCGGAACTGGTTCTGCATGCCCACGGCCATCGCGCGCGGGTAGTCGGCCAGGCTGTGCGGGAAGGGCACGGTGGCGCAGACGGCGTTCTTGGCTGCGGTGTCGGGGTAGGCGTCCTCGTGGGCTTCGACATAGGCCACGGCTGCGGCGCTGAAGGCTGGCTGCGGCAGGCGCACCATCTGCAGGACGATCTTGCCGAGTGGGCCGCCGGCGCCGTCCTGAAAGATCGGCTGCACCGGTCGCGGTTCCACCGCCGAGGCGGTGCAGTCGATGAACAGGGCGTCGGGCGGCAGGCTCACGTCGCCCTGTTCCAGCCGCATCTGGCCGGGGGCGACAGCGCGCACATGGCCGAGACGAACGACCTGGTGCAGCGTCTGCAGCAGCGCCACTTCGGCGGTGCTGACGGTGGCCAGGTGGAACATCGTCGGCGTACGGCTCGTGTCGATGCGCAGCAGCGCGCCGCAGGCTTCCAGGCGCAGGAACAGGTCGTCCACCGAGGTGGCGGCACCGAAGGCTGCCATCTGGTCGGCCTGGCCGCCGATGGCCTCGAAGAAGAATTCGGGCGCCGGCTGGGTGGTGATGCGGTTCACCAGCCAGGCCTCGCGCGGCTTCACCCAGGTGATGGCGCTGGCCGGGGCGCCTGCGCCCAGCAGCCACAGCGCCGTGTCCATCGCCGTCTTGCCGGCGCCGATGACGACGAAGTGGCGCGGCAGCGGCGCCTGCTCCGACGGTTGGCCCAGGCTGTGCCACAGGCCAGGCAGGGCGTTCGGCGGCACCAGTCGCGCGCCGGCTTCCACCTGAAACCGCGGTCGGTGCGTGGCCGGGATCGACGGGCCCATATAGGCCGCGTCCACCACCTTGCGCCGCACGTTCACCCGCGTGCGTTCACCCGAGAGCAGGCATTCGAAGTGCTGGTCGCCGATCATGTTGCACATCGGGTGCCAGGCCACGCGGCCGCTGGGCAGCAGGGTGTGCTGCATCACGCGGTCGAAGTAGGCGTTGATTTCGGCGCCGGTGGCCAGCTCGTACAGGCCGGCGTTCAGGCCGTGGCTGTCCTTAAGGCCGCTGCCCAGGGCCAGCGAATTCACGCCGTAGAAGGCCGAGGGCTGGTGCAGCGTGACGAAGGGGTAGGCGTCGTTCCAGTGCCCGCCGGGCTTGCCGCGGCGGTCGACGATCGTCACATGCGCATCGCTCTGGCCGATGAGGGTATCGGTGAATGCCAGGCCGGCGGTGCCGGCGCCGATGACGAGGTAGTCGGTGTCGAGGGTCTTCATGCCCTGAAGCCTAACCGGCCTTCAGCTCACGTACCTTCTGCACCGCCACGGCGGCGGCGGCGGTGCGCGTTTCGACCCCGAGTTTTTCGAACACCCGTTCCAGGTGCTTCTTCACGGTGGCCGGGCTGGTGCCGAGGATGTCGCCGATGTCGCGGTTGGTCTTGCCCTTCACCACCCAGTACAGCACCTCGCTTTCGCGCAGCGTCAGGCGTAGCGCCAGCATCGTGGCTTCGACGGTGGCGGCGTCGCTGACCTCGCGCAGCACCACCAGCCAGTCGTCGTCGCTGGTGCGGCCCTGCAGCGTGCACACCAATTGCAGAGCGCCCTGGCCCACGGTCAGCGGCTTCTGCTCTGGCGTGGTCACGGCGGTGTGCAGCCAGGCCAGCAAGGCGGCGGGCACGCGGTCCTGGCCGAAGTCGGGCGGCGCGGCAAAGTAGGCCGGCAGCCAGCGCCGGGCCAGTGGCGTTTGCCAGACCAGGCGGGCGCCGTCGTTCAAGAGGCCATCCACCAGGCGCACGGCAATGGTGGCGTGGCCGTAGGCGTCGAGCGCGTTGCGTGCCTGCCGTGCCTGGCGTGCGCCGCGCATGTGCACGCCCATGCGTGCGATCACCTCCGCGGCACGGATCGGCTTGGTGACATAGTCCACGCCACCGGCCTCGAAGGCCGCGAGCACGTGTTCGGTGTCGGTCAGGCCGGTCATGAAGATGATCGGGATGTGTGCGGTCTCGGGCCCGGCCTTGAGCCGGCGCGCGACCTCGAAGCCGTCGATGCCGGGCATCACGGCGTCGAGCAGCACGATGTCGGGTTCGGCCTGCAGCGCACGCTGCAGCGCCGTGGCGCCGTCGGTGGCCACGAGCACGGTGTAGCCGGCTTCGTCGAGTGCGTCGTGCAGCACGGCCAGGTTGTCGGGCACGTCGTCGACGATCAGCACCAGGCCGAGGGTCTGCGTGCCGACAGCGAGACCGCCAAGTTCAATCGACACGGCTGCGCTCCAGGGCCTGGTTCACCAGCGGGGCCATGCGGTCGAACTCGAAGCCCTGCGCCAGCGCACGCAGCGGCGCCATGAAGCCGGCGCATTCGGGGTGGTGGGTGGCGATGTCGTCCAGCAGTCTTTGCACGCCGCGAGGGTAGCCCAGGCTGACGACGTCCTGCAGCGCCAGCAGTTTTTCGCGCGGTGGCAGCACGCTGTCAGCGGCCGGCGCCGGCACGGCGGCGGGCGTGGCCGGCGCATCGGCCGGCGTCGCCTGCCATTGCAGGCCCAGCTGCGTGCCCAGCCAGTCGAGCAGTTCGTCGAAGCGAACCGGCTTGGTGATGAAGTCGGCCGCGCCGATGCCCACGTCGTTGTCCTGCCCCTTGTCGAAGGCGTTGGCCGAGACCACGGCCACCGGGGCGCTGCTGAGCCCCTGGCGGCGCAGGGCGCGGATGGTTTCCCAGCCGTCGATGCCGGGCATGGCCAGGTCCATCAGGATGGCGTCGACCGGGGCTTCGGGCGGCTGCTCGTGCAGCACGCCCAGCGCGGCGTGGCCGCTGGCCGCCTGCAGCACCTGGAAACCCAGCGCTTCCAGCCGCCGCGCGAGCAGGGTGCGGTCGACCTCTTCGTTGTCGACCACCAGCACGCGGCGGCGCTCTCCGGCATAACCAGCGCGCACCGGCAGCGCGCGCGGCGCGCGTGCGCCATGCAGTTCGGGCAGGAACAGGCGCACGCGGAACAACGTGCCGCCGGGGCTGGCGGGCGTGGCCACGCGCGAGCTGACGGTCATCTCGCCGCCCATCAGGTCGGTCAGCATCTTGGCGATGGTCAGGCCCAGGCCGGTGCCGGCGTGGCCGCCGCTGCCGCTGCTGCCACTGGCGTGGGCGCCGCGCGAGAAGGGCTCGAAGATGCGGTCGAGCTCGGCCGCTTCGATGCCCGGGCCGGTGTCCTCGATCTCGAAGATCGCCATCTCGCGCACATGGCTGGCGCGAAAGGCCACCTGCCCCTGGGCAGTGAACTTCACGGCGTTGCCGAGCACATTGATGAGGATCTGGCTCAGCCGCCGTTCGTCGGCGCGCACCAGGGCCGGCGCGGCGTCGATATCGTGGTCGAACTTCAGGCCCTTGGCCAGCGCCTGCAGTTCGAACATGCGCACGATCTGCTGAAGGCTTTCGCGCAGCCGCATCGGCTGCGGGTCGAGTGCGAGCTTGCCGCCTTCGATGCGCGCAATGTCGAGCGTGCCTTCGATCAGGCTCAGCAGGTGCTCGCCGCCGCGGCGGATGACGCCCACGGCCTGACGCCGGTGCGGCGGCATCGACGGGTCTTCGTCGAGCAGCTGGGCGTAACCCAGGATGCTGTTCAGCGGCGTGCGCAGCTCGTGGCTGATGGTGCTGATGTAGCGGGTCTTGGCCTGGTTGGCGGCGTCGGCGGCCGCGCGTGCGGCATCGGCGGCCATGCGCGCCGCCTCGGCCGTTTGCGTGGCGCGCTGCAGGGCTTCGTCGGTGCGGCGATGGCTGTCGATCTCGCGCACCAGGGCTTCGGTCTGGCGGTTGCTTTCTTCCTGCGCCACGCGCCGGCTCATCTGCGTGAGCACCAGCCACCAGGCGATGACGCCGCCCACCAGCAGCAGCGCCGCATAGGCCTTGACGAAGCCCTGCCGCAGCGCCGGCCCGGCCACGGCCGCCTGGTCGCCCAGGCTCTTCAGTTCCAGCTGGTACATCAGCCCCAGCAGCGCCGCCAGCGCCGGTGTCACGATGGCCATCAGCAGCAGGTAGCGGCCCAGACCGGTGTCCAGCTGCGGCCACAAGCGCTGCGGCAGCCATGGGCGCAGCAGTGCGCGCCATTGCATGCCCAGGCGCGCGGCTTCGGGCTTGCACAAGTCCTGGCAGCGTGCGTCGAGCGAACAGCACAGGCTGCAGATCGGGCCACCGTAGGCGGGGCAGTGCGCCATGTCTTCGCCTTCGTACAGGCGTTCGCAGATGGTGCACAGCCGCATGCGGCGCGCTGTGCCCAGATAGGCGCCGTCGGCGTCCGACGAGGTTCGGGCGATGTAGTAGCGGCCTTTCGTTGCCCAGGCAATCAGGGGGCTGACCGTGAAGGCCACCGCGGCGGCAATGGCTGCCGAAAACGCCTGCGCCATCGGCCCGAAGGCGCCCAGGTAGGCGGCGATCGACAGTACGCTGGCCGCACCCATGGCGCCCACCCCCACCGGGTTGATGTCGTAGAGATGCGCGCGCTTGAATTCGATGCCCTTGGGCGACCAGCCCAGCGGCTTGTTGACCACCAGGTCGGCCACCACCGCCATGATCCAGCTGATGGCGATGTTGCTGTAGAGGCCGAGCACGCCGCCGATGGCCTGGAACACCTCGAGCTCCATCAGCACCAGGGCGATGAGCGTGTTGAACACCATCCAGACCACCCGACCGGGATGGCTGTGCGTGAGCCGCGCGAAGAAGTTGCTCCAGGCCAGACTGCCGGCATAGGCATTGGTGACGTTGATCTTCAGCTGCGAGACCACGACGAACAGGCAGGTGACGGCCACCGCCAGCGTGTAGTTCGGGAAGATGCCGTTGAAGGCGGCCAGATACATCTGGTTCGGGTCGACGGCGCGGTCTGGCGGCACGGCCAGCTGCAGGGCCAGCATCGCCAGCAGCGCGCCGCCGAGCATCTTCAGCACCCCCAGCACCACCCAGCCGGGCCCGCCCAGCAGCACCGCACCCCACCAGCGCCAACGGCTGGCGGGCGTCTGCTCGGGCATGAACCGCAGGTAGTCGACCTGCTCGCCCATCTGCGTGATGAGCGCGATGCCCACCGTCAGCGCGGCGCCGAAGAGCAGGGGGTTGAAGCTGCCGCCCTGGCCATTGAGGCCGGCATAGGCCTGCAGGTCGGCCAGCAGCGTGGGGTGGGCGCTGAACACGTAGACGTACGGCAGCACCAGCAGCACCAGCCACAGCGGCTGCGTCCACATCTGCAACTGGCTGATGACGGTGACGCCGTGCGTCACCAGCGGGATGACCACCAGCGCGCAGATCAGGTAGCCCCAGGCCGGCGGTATGTCGAAGGCCAGCTCGAGCGCATAGGCCATGATGGCCGCTTCGAGCGCAAAGAAGATGAAGGTGAAGCTGGCGTAGATGAGGCTGGTGATGGTGCTGCCGATATAGCCGAAGCCGGCGCCGCGGGTGAGCAGGTCCATGTCCAGCCCGTAGCGCGCGGCATACACGCTGATGGGCAGGCCGGCAGCGAAGATCACTAGCCCCGTGGCGACGATGGCCCAGAAGGCATTGATGAAGCCGTATTGCACCAGCAGCGTGGCGCCCACCGCTTCAAGCACAAGGAACGACGCCGCACCGAAGGCGGTGTTGGCCACGCGCCAGCCGCTCCACTTGCGGAAAGACCGCGGCGTGAAGCGCAGCGCGTAGTCCTCGACGGTTTCACGGGCGACCCAGCTGTTGTAGTCGCGCCGAACCTTGATGACGCGCTGCTGGGGCAGCGCGGCGGAGGGTGTCTCGGGGGCGTTCATGGTGGCTGACGTGCAGGTTTCGCGCCAGCCGGGGCCGGGGACGCCGGGCTACCCGGGATAACGTTCGAACGCGTGCGCGGCCAGGCCGGCCTGAAGCCAGCCGATGCGTTCTGCCGTCTGCACCTGAACCTGAGGCGCCATGATGGCGTCGGGCTCGTCGAGCGTGGCGCTCTGCACATCGATCAGGCCTTCGAAGACGACGTCGTTGGTGTAGAAAAGGCCGGTGCCGCAGTCGCCGCAGAAGTGCCGGCGGCCGTGTTCCGACGAGGCCCGGACTTTCGGCGCACCTTGCGTGACTTCGATCTCATCCAGCTTGAAGATCGCCCAGGCCACCGCCGGCGCGCCGGCGCTGCGCCGACAGTCGGTGCAGTGGCAGACGGAATGCCGGGTGGGCGCCGCCAGGGCCCGGTAGCGCACGGCACCGCAATGGCATCCGCCGGTCAGCATGGCTTGCTCCTGAAGTTCAAGCCGCCAGCTTATCAACAGCTGCCCGGAAGGCGCAAACGACGACGCGCCCGCTCAGCGCCGCGTGCGCGCGTGCGGGCTGCGGCGCGTCCAGTAGCCGAATTCGTCCTCGTGCAGTTCGATGTCCAGTTCCTGCACGCGTGCGAGCATGCGGTCCTGTGCCTCGGCCACGGCCTGGTTGTAGATGACCGTGCCCACTTCCTCGAGAAAGAAACCCAGCAACGCACCGGCGGCGATGTTGCCGATACGTTGGTCGAGTTCGTCGCTGAAGTAGCGCTCGATCGAGGCGATGGCCTGGGCGCGGGCTTCCTTCGTCAGTTCGATGCTCATGGCGGCAGCCCGGCGGGGCAGTGCGGGTGATGCACCGAAGAATACGCGCGCGGGGCATGGCTTCGGTGCGCCTCGTCACACATAGCGGCGAGTGTGGTGCGCTCGTAACCCATACCCTTATCGGTGCAGCTGAATGTCGGCTTGGCTGCAGCTCGAGCTCACACTCCCGGCCCTTTGCGGTCGCTGGCTCGGAGCCTTCGGCACGCTGGCTGTGTCCCATGGGCTGGGCGAGCCGGGTGGCCCCTTCCGCTCATGTCCCCCGCCTTCGGCCGCCCATGAGCCTTCGGCTCACGGGCGGCCGAAGTCTCCTCCTTTACTTCGCTCCAGGGGCCACCCGACTCACCCAGCCCGCCACCGTGTCGGCGCGCAACGGTGGAGACCCAATCACGGTAGTTGCAAAGGCGGGCTGGGGCTGGCTGTGGCGCGCATGGGAGGCGCCGAGGAGCACAGGGCCCGCGGCCCCCGCGCGCAGCGTGGATCAACCTCTGACTCGCCGCAGGTGTTTGAGCGCAGTGAGCGCAGCGAACGCAGCGAGTTCGGCGGCGGGGCCGCGGGACCGAGCACCGCAGGGAAGCCTGAGCGCAGCGAAGGCCGCCGAGGATAAGCGCCACAGCCAGCCGCAGCCCGCCTTTGCAGAGGAACCAAGTCGGCAAGAAATGAATGACCGCAACGGGCCGGCAGGCGCCGTTCGGTGTGATGGCCCATAGCTGAAACCCGGAAGCGAACGCGCCCTGCCGAACCACGACCCGTCAGGCCGTTGCCGGGGCTGTATTCAGCGCAGGCTGCATGGGGTCTGGCGACTAGGGGTCTATCGGGATATTGGTTTTTCTGCGAAGGGCTGCAAGGAGAACTCAAGTGCATTTGCCGCGTGGTCTTCCTAGACTGGCCACGGCGTCGGGCAAACCGGGCGGCACGAACCACTGGCGCAGGCGATACGACGTCGTGGCTGCCCACTGGCCAGCGCCTGTCGGGCAGGTCGTGCGCCGGCCGCATATCGCTTCCATCCTCATACCTTCAAGGATTCTGCGCATGGACATCCACGAGTACCAAGCGAAGGAACTGCTCGCCGGCTTCGGCGTGCCCGTGCCCAATGGCAGCGTGGCCTACAGCGCCGACCAGGCCGTCTATGCCGCCACCGAGCTTGGCGGCTGGCATTGGGCGGTCAAGGCACAGATCCACGCCGGCGGCCGTGGCAAAGCCGGCGGCGTGAAGCTGTGCCGCACCTACCAGGACGTGGCCGCAGCGGCCAAGGCCATGCTGGGTGCCACGCTGGTGACGCACCAGACCGGCCCGGCCGGCAAGGTGGTGCACCGTGTCTACGTCGAAGCGGCCGAGGCCTTCTCGCGTGAGCTCTACCTGGGCTTCGTGCTCGACCGCAAGGCCGAGCGCATCCGCGTCATCGCCTCTTCCGAAGGCGGCATGGAGATCGAGGACATTGCCCGCGACAGACCCGATTCGCTGCTGCAGATCGAGGTCGAGCCCGCTGTCGGCATGCAGCCCTTCCAGGCGCGCGAGCTGGCCTTCGGCCTGGGGCTGAACCTCAAGCAGGTGAGCCAGGCGACGAAGGCCATCCTGGGCTGCTACCGCGCCTTTCGCGACCTCGACGCGACCATGGTCGAGATCAACCCGCTGGTGGTGACCAAGGACGACCGTGTGCTCGCGCTGGACGCCAAGATGAGCTTCGACGACAACGCGCTGTTCCGCCGTCGCCAGATCGCCGAGATGCGCGACGTGCAGGAGGAAGACCCGCGCGAGGCGCAGGCGAACCAGCACGGCCTGAACTACGTGGGCCTGGCCGGCGACATCGGCTGCATCATCAACGGCGCCGGCCTGGCCATGGCCACCATGGACATGATCAAGTACGCCGGCGGCGAGCCGGCCAACTTCCTGGACGTGGGCGGCGGTGCCTCGCCCGAACGTGTGCAGACGGCCTTCAACCTGGTGCTGTCCGACCCGGGCGTCAAGGCCGTCCTGGTCAACATCTTTGCCGGCATCAACCGCTGCGACTGGGTGGCCCAGGGCGTGGTGCAGGCTGCACGCGGGCTGAAGGTGCCGCTGGTGGTGCGCCTGGCGGGTACCAACGTCGAGGCCGGTCGCCGCATCGTGCAGGACAGCGGCCTGCCCATCATCAGCGCCGAGACGCTGGCCGAAGCCGCGCACAAGGCTGTGCAGGCCGCGCGCGAGAGCGCGGCCGCCCAGTCCGCTGAAAGGAGCCGGCCATGAGCATCCTCATCGACGAGACCACCAAGGTCATCATTCAGGGTTTCACGGGCGAGAAGGCCAGCTTCCATGCCCGAGAGATGATCGCCTACGGCACGAACGTGGTGGGCGGCGTCACGCCCGGCAAGGGCGGGCAGCGCCACCTGGACCGGCCGGTCTTCGACACGGTCAAGCAGGCGGTGCAGGCCACCGGCGCCGAGGCCAGCCTGGTCTTCGTGCCGCCGCCCTTTGCAGCCGACGCCCTGATGGAGGCCGCCGACGCCGGCCTGCGGCTGGTGTGCATCATCACCGACGGCATCCCGGCGCAGGACATGATGCGCGTGAAGCGCTACCTGCGCCGCTACCCCAAGACAGAGCGCACGACGCTGGTGGGCCCGAATTGCGCCGGCATCATCAGCGCAGGCAAGGCCATGCTGGGCATCATGCCCGGCAACATCTACCAGCGCGGCGAGGTGGGCATCGTCTCGCGTTCCGGCACGCTGGGCTACGAGGCTGCAGCGCAGATGAAGGCACTGGGCATCGGCGTGAGCACCAGCGTGGGCATCGGCGGCGACCCGATCAACGGATCTTCGTTCCTCGACCACCTGCAGCGCTTCGAGGCCGACCCCGAGACCCGGGCCGTGGTCATGATCGGCGAGATCGGCGGGCCGCAGGAGGCCGAGGCTGCGGCCTGGGTGGCGCAGCACATGAGCAAGCCGGTGGTCGGCTACGTGGCCGGGCTGACGGCGCCCAAGGGGCGCCGCATGGGCCACGCCGGCGCCATCATCTCTGCCGCCGGCGACAGTGCCGCCGAGAAGGCCGAGGTCATGCGCGGTTTCGGGCTGCTGGTGGCGCCGAGCGCGGCGGAACTGGGCAGCACCGTGGCCCGGGCGCTGGCTGCCACGCGCTGACAGGCAGGGGCAACAGCATGCGAGGCACAGACCTGCAGGACGCCGACGAGTCGGCCGCGAACCTGGAGCCCGCCGACGGCCTGGGCCGCGCCGAGCTGCTGCGCTCGGCCCTGCTGGAGGTGCTGGACCGACATGAACCCGAGGTCGCGCAGCTGCTGCGCGGCGAAGCACCCGCATCGCCGTTGAGCAACCGGCTGCTGGCGCGCACGCTGCAGGCGCAGTCGATCTGGTTCCAGCTGCTGGCCGTCGCCGAGCAGAACCGCGACATGCGGCGCCGGCGCGAAGTCGAGCGCCAGCGCGGCCGGTCCGCCGTGGCCGGCACGTTCGAACATGTGTTTCGGCTGGCGGCCGAGCAGAACCTGTCGGCCGAGGCCGTGCGCGAGGCGCTGTGCAGCCTGCGCGTGCGGCCGGTCATCACCGCCCACCCCACCGAGGCCCGCCGTGTGACGGTGCTGGAGCGGCTGCGCCGCATCTACCTGCGCCTGTACGAGCTGGAGTCGCCGCGCTGGACCGAGCGTGAACGCCAGGACCTGCAGTGTGCAGTGCGCGACGAGATCGAGGTGCTGCTGCTCACCGGGGACCTCAAGCTCGACCGGCCGACGGTGCAGCAGGAAGTCGACTGGGGTCTGTACTTCTTCGAGGAAAACCTGTTCGACGTCGTGCCGGCGCTGTATGGCCGCATCGAGGCGGCCTATGCGCGGCAGTTCCCGGGCCACGCGCTGCAGCTGCCGGTGGTGTTCGGCTTCGGCTCGTGGATAGGTGGCGACCGCGACGGCAATCCGTTCGTCACCGGCGCGGTCACGCGCGACACTCTCTGGCGGCTGCGCCTGGCCGCGCTGAACCGTTACCACTCGCGGCTGCGTGATCTGGCGCGCCAGTTCAGCGTCAGCGAGCGCGCGCTGCCCCCCAGCGCGGCGTTCCGCCAGGCGCTGGACGACGCCCTGGCCGTTTGCGGCCATGGCGAGGCGGTCGCGTCGCGCAACCCGGGCGAACTGTTCCGCCAGTTCCTGGGTTGCATGCAGCATCGCGTGCAGGCCTGCATTGACGAGGCGCAGGCGCAGCGGGCGGTTGGCGAAACCGGCTACGCGGGCGCCGATGCGTTGATCGACGATCTGCAGACCTTGCATGGCGCGCTGGTCGAAGGCGGTGCGGGCCCGCTGGCGCAGCGCTTCATCAGTCCGCTGCTGCACGAGGTGCGCTGCTTCCGGTTCGCCACCGCGCGGCTGGACGTGCGCGAGAACTCGGAACGCATCACCGCCACGCTGGCCGAGTTTTGGCGGCTCACCCACCCGGGCAGCGAGCCCCCGGCCTCGGACAGCCCGGCCTGGCAGGACTGGCTGCTGACCGAGCTGGCCGCGCCGCGTAACGCGGGCAGCGTCTGGGCCGGGGCCGATGACGGTCAGGACACGACCCTGTCACCCGAGGCGCGCGAGACGCTGGCCACCTTCCGCACCATCGCCGAATTCCGCCGGCTCGGCGAACGCGAGGCCGTCGGCACCCTGATCCTGTCGATGACGCACCGGGCCGCCGACGTGCTGGGCGTGTACCTGCTCGCCAAGCACACGGGCCTGTTCCACGATGCGGTCGGGGTCGAGCGCTGCACGCTGCAGGTCGTGCCGCTGCTGGAGACCATTCCCGATCTGCGCCGCGCCTGCGGGCTGCTAAAGGACCTGCTGGCCGTCCCGTTGGTGCAGCGCTCGCTGCGCGCCCAGGGCATGGTGCAGGAAGTGATGATCGGCTATTCCGACTCGAACAAGGACGGCGGCTACCTGAGCGCGAACTGGGAGCTCTACAAGGCCCAGGCGCAGATGACGCGGCTGGGCCCGACGCTGGGCGTGCGCATCGCCTTCTTCCACGGCCGTGGCGGCTCGGTCAGCCGCGGCGGCGCGCCCACGGGCCGCGCCATCGCGGCGCTGCCGGCGGGTTCGGTGCGCGGCGGGCTGCGCGTCACCGAGCAGGGCGAAGTCGTGTCGGCCAAGTACGCCCACCGCGGCACGGCGCACTACCAGGCCGAGCTGCTGTCGGCCTCGGTCCTGCAGCATCTGCTGATGTCCGAGCGCGAGGACGCCCTGGTGCCCCGGCACGAGTTCGACGAGGCCATGGAGGCGCTGTCGGGCGCCGCCTGGGCCAGCTATCGGCAGCTGATGGAGCTGCCGCAGCTGCTGCCCTACCTGCGTGGCGCCTCGCCGCTGGAAGAGATCTCGCTGTTGAACATGGGCTCGCGACCGGCGCGGCGCAGCAGCGGACCGGGCAGCCTGGCCGACCTGCGTGCCATTCCCTGGGTCTTCGCCTGGACGCAGAACCGCCACATGCTGCCGGGCTGGTACGGCCTGGGCAGTGCGCTGGAGGCTTTCGTCGAAGTGCGCAAGGCGCGTGGCCTGGCACTGCTGCAGCGCATGTTCGAGGAATGCCGCTTGTTCCGTACCGTGATCGATGAAGTCGAAAAGACGCTGCTGATGGTCGACATCGACATCGCTACCGCGTACGCCGGCCTGGTGCCCGACGCCGCGGTGCGCGACACGGTCTTCGCCCTGGTGCGTGCGGAATACGTGCGCACCTGCCAGCGTGTGCTGGAAGTGACTGATGGCGGCGAGCTTGCCGAGCGCTTCCCCCAGCATCGCCGCCGCCTGGGCCGGCGCCTGCAGACGATGAACCAGGTCAGTCGCGAGCAGGTGCAACTGCTGGCGCGGCTGCGCGCCGGTGGCGACGAGGAAGTGCGCACTGCCCTGCTGCTGTCGATCCGCTGTGCCGCAGCTGGCCTGGGCGCCACCGGCTGAACCCACACCAACGAAGGAACCCGCCATGAGCTTCACCCTGGTCGAGCAGGCCACGCCCCGCCTGCACCGTTCGGAACTGGCCGTGCCAGGCTCGAACACCGCGCTGTTCGAGAAGGCCGCCGCCAGTTCCGCCGACATCGTCTTCCTCGACCTCGAGGATGCGGTGGCGCCCGACGACAAGCCGCAGGCGCGCAAGAACATCGTCCAGGCGCTCAACGAGATCGACTGGGGTGCGAAGACGATGATGATCCGCATCAACGGCCTGGACACGCACTACATGTACCGGGACGTGATCGACATCGTCGAGTCCTGCCCGCGTCTGGACATGGTCCTCATTCCCAAGGTCGGCGTTCCCGCGGACGTTTACGCGCTGGATATGCTGGTCACCCAGATCGAGCAGGCGCAGGGCCGCCGCAAGCGCATCGGCTTCGAGGTGCTGATCGAGACCGCCCTGGGCATGGCCAATGTCGAGGCCATCGCACAGAGCTCGAAGCGGCTGGAGGCCATGAGCTTCGGCGTGGCCGACTACGCTGCGTCCACCCGCGCCCGCACCACCGTCATCGGCGGTGTGAACCGAGAATCCGTGGTCCTGACGGACCCGGACGAACAGGGACGCCGCGAAACCCACTGGACCGACCCGTGGCATGCCGCGCAGACGCGCATGCTGGTGGCTTGCCGTGCCTACGGCCTGCGACCGATCGACGGCCCGTTCGGCGACTTCTCGGACCCCGACGGCTTCCGTGCCGCGGCGCGGCGCGCGGCGGTGCTGGGCTACGAGGGCAAATGGGCCATCCACCCTTCGCAGGTGGCGCTGGCCAACGAGGTCTACACCCCCACCGAGGCCGAGGTGGGCCGCGCCCGGCGCATCAAGGAAGCCATGGCCGACGCGGCGCAGCAGGGCAAGGGCGCGGTGTCCCTGGATGGGCGGCTGATCGACATCGCCAGCATCCGCATGGCCGAGGCACTGCTGGCCAAGGCCGACGCGGTCACCGCTGCTGCCGGCTGAGCGGCCAGCCGTCCGCGGCAGCCCGGTTCTACCGGCCAGGCCGGTAGCTGCGCTCGTCGATCAGCGACTGGCCGTGCTCGCGCAGGAAGGCCTCGAAAGCGGCGGCGGCAGCAGGCAGGCTGCGGCCGGCCAGCGAGATGACATGCCATTCACGCTCGACCGGCTGGCCCGGCAGCGGCACCAGTTGCAGCAGTCCGCCCTGCAGTTCCAGCACGCAGGCATGCAAGGACAGGAAGCCCACGCCGAAGCCGGCCACGCACATCTGCTTGATCGCCTCGTTGCTGGACAGTTCGGCGCCGATGCGCAGGTCCACGCCGGCCTGGTTGAACAGCTGCTCGACCGTCTGGCGCGTGCCCGAGCCGCGCTCGCGGACCAGCAGCTTGCCGTCGTTCAGGTCGGCCAGGCCGGGCGCGGCCAGTTGCATCACAGGGTGCGCCGGTGCGGCAACGAATGCCATCGGATGCCGCGCGAAGGCCACGTCCTGCGCGCGCAGTTCGGCGGGTGCGCGGCCCATCACGGCGAGGTCGACCTCCTGCACCGCCAGCGCCGAGCTGACTTCGGCTCGGTTGCCCACCCGCAGCTTCACCTGCACTTTCGGATGCCGCTGCACGAAGGCCAGCAACATGTGCGGCAGCAGGTACTCGGCCGTGGTGACAGCACCGACACGCAAGGTGCCGGCCACCAGGCCGCGGTGGGCTGCCATGGCCTCTCCGGCTTCGCGCCAAAGCGCCAGCATGCGGTCGGCATAGCTGGCCAGCAGTTCACCGGCCTCGGTGAGCTTCACGCCCCGCGAGCTGCGCCTGAGCAGGGGTGTGCCGGCCGCGTCTTCCAGGATGCTCAGCTGCAGCGACACCGCTGGCTGGGTCAGGTGCATCTCTTCGGCCGTCTGCGAGATGCTGCCCAGCCGGGCCAGCGCGTGAAAGGTGGCCAGCTGGCGCAGTGTCGCGTTCTTCAGCGGTGTGCTCATCGCGTGCCCCTGCACTGGCAGATGTCAAGATGGTAAGGCGGCGGCCCTCCAGGCGGTCGCGAACAACGACGGCAATTCTTTCATGTCGTCGGAACCTGTGGCGCTCGTTCCGTGAATGAGGGCATCACCGGGACTGATCGTCGCAGGTGCTTGCCGGTCACTGTTCGTTGTTGGCTGGTTGCCGCTTGCCCAAGCCAGTCAGGCAGGCTGGGTGGCTACAGCAGCACGATGTCGTACTGCTCCGGGTTCATCGAAGGCTCTGCACTCAGGCTGATCGGCTTGCCGATGAATTCGCTCAGCCCCGCTAGGTGCACGCTTTCCTCGTCGAGCAGCATTTCCACCACGCTGGCGTTGGCGACGACGCGGAATTCCTTCGGCGCGAACTGCCGTGCCTCGCGCAGGATCTCGCGCAGGATGTCGTAGCAGACGCTGCGCGCGGTCTTCACCTGGCCGCGGCCATCGCAGGTGGGGCAGGGCTGGCACAGCATGTGGGCCAGGCTTTCGCGCGTGCGCTTGCGCGTCATTTCCACCAGGCCCAGCTGGGTGAAGCCGCTGACGGTGGTGCGCGTGCGGTCACGTGCCAGCTGCTTGCGCAGTTCGGCCAGCACCGCCTGCTGGTGGTCTTCGCGCGTCATGTCGATGAAGTCGGCGATGACGATGCCGCCCAGGTTGCGCAGCCGCAGCTGGCGCGACAGTGCGCCGGCGGCTTCGAGGTTGGTCTTGAAGATGGTGTCGTCGAAGTTGCGTGCGCCGACATAGCCGCCGGTGTTGACGTCGATCGTCGTCAGCGCTTCGGTCTGGTCGATGATGAGGTAGCCACCGCTCTTCAGCTCGACACGCCTGCTCAGCGCCCGGGCGATCTCTTCCTCGATGCCGAACAGGTCGAAGATCGGGCGTTCGCCGCTGTACAACTCGAGCTTGCCCACTGCGCGCGGCATGTAGACATCGCCGAAGGCATGCAGCTGCTCGTACTGCATGCGGCTGTCGATGCGGATGCTGTGCGTGGCCTCGTTCACCAGGTCGCGCAGCACACGTTCGACCAGGCTCAGGTCCTGGTGCAGCAGGGTGCCGGGCGGGCGGCTGTGGGCGCGTTCGCGGATCAGCTTCCAGGTCTTGCGCAGGTAGGCGATGTCGTCGCCCAGTTCGGTGTCGCTGGCTTCCTCGGCATTGGTGCGCAGGATGAAGCCGCCGGTGTTGCCCGGGTCCTCGGCGCTGGCCGTGGCCAGGGCCAGCACGCGGGCGCGCAACTGCTCGCGCAGTTCGTGGCTGCCGATCTTCTGGCTGATGCCGATGTGGTTGTCGTGCGGCAGGAAAACGAGCATGCGCCCGGCGATGCTCACCTGTGTGCTCAGGCGTGCGCCCTTGGTGCCGATGGCGTCCTTGATGACCTGCACCGTCAGCGTCTGGCCTTCGAAGACCTGGCGTTCGATCGGCGGCAGCGTGGTGTCGCCGCGATGCGGGCCACTGGCGCTGAGGAGGTCGGCCACGTGCAGGAAGGCGGCGCGTTCCAGGCCGATGTCGACGAAGGCGCTTTGCATGCCGGGCAGCACGCGCACCACCTTGCCGAGATAGACGTTGCCGACCTGGCCACGCTCGAGCGTGCGTTCGATGTGCAGTTCCTGCACCGCGCCGTTCTCGACGATGGCCACCCGCGTTTCCTGCGGGGCCCAGTTGATCAATATGTCCTGTACGCCCATGGCAGCGAGTCTAGGGCGTCAGCGCCAGGCGCACCCTGCTGGCTTGCAGCAGTTGCGCCGTCTCGAACAAGGGCAGGCCCATGATGCCGCTGTAGCTGCCTTCGATGCGGGCCACCCAGCCGGCCAGCGCGCTCTGGATGGCGTAGGCACCGGCCTTGCCGAAACAGTCGCTGCTGGCGATGTAGGCGTCGACGACGGCAGCCGGCAGGGCGGCGAAGCGCACGCGCGAAGTGGACAGTGCCTGGTGCGTGCGGCGGCCGTCGTGCACGGCCACCGCGGTCAGCACGCGGTGGCTGTGGCCCGACAGCGCCTGCAGCGTTGCCCGTGCCTCTGCTGCGTTCGCCGGTTTTCCCAGGATGCGCCGGCCCAGAGCCACGGTGGTGTCGGCGCAGAGCACCGGCGCGGGCGCCAGGCCACGTGCGGCCCGCCGCGCCACCGCGGCACGCAGCTTGAGCGCGGTCACGCGCTGCACATAGGCGGCGGGCAGCTCGCCGGCGATCACTTCTTCCAGTGCTTCGGCGTCTTCGTCGGCGGCGGGTAGCAGCAGCTGGTGGGCCACGCCCAGCTGGTCCAGCAGCTGGCGGCGGCGCGGGCTTTGTGACGCCAGATACAGCGGCGGCGCGATGTCATCGTTTCCGGGTCGGGTGCGCATGGGTGGCATTGTCGGCGCCGGGCAGCAGGCGCTGCACCAGCGGGTGGTGCAGCCTCTTTTCGGTGGCGATGGCGTAGTAGTGCTCGTCGACGCCGGTGCACGGCCCCAGGTGGTGCACGCCGTACCGCGCCAGCAGCTCGGCATGCACGAGCGCGGGCGCAGGGAACACCCCCATGCCGCCGGCGCCGAAGGTCTTCAGCAGGGCGCTGTCGTCGAATTCGCCGACGATGCGGGGGCGCAGCGCATGCGCCTCGAGCCAGGCGTCGAGCCGGTGGCGCGTGGCCGACTGCAGGCTGGGCAGCAGGACCGGCAGTTCGTTGAGGCAGGCCGGGAACACTTCGTTCGAAGCAGCGCGAAGGCTCGCCGTGCCGTACCAGGCCAGCGGACTGGTCTCCAGCGGGTGGCTGAAGAGCCGCAGGTGGTTGTCGGCGGGTGCGGGCCGGTCGGCCAGCACCACGTCGAGTCGATGCAGGGCCAGGTCGGCCAGCAGGTCGGGCAGGTCGTTTTCGCGGCAGCGCAGGCGCAGCCGGGGCTCGGTCAGCACCGCCTGCAGCAGGCGGTGAACAACGAGCTTGGGCACGCCGTCGCTCACCCCCACCTGCAGGCGCAGCGTCTGGTGGCCGGCCGCTTCCTGCACCAGCGCTGGCAGCGCCTGGCCGAGCTGGAAGATGGCCTCGGCCTGCTGCATGGCGGCCAAGCCGGCCTCGGTCAATGCCAGGCCGCGGCCGGCGGGCTTGAGCAGGCTGTGGCCGAGGCTGCGTTCGAGCTCGGCCACCTGGCCGCTGACCGTCTGCACGGCCATGCCCAGGCGCGCTGCAGCGCGTGCCATGCCGCCCTCCTTGGCCACCACCCAGAAGTAGTAAAGGTGCTTGTAGCTGAAGGTCTGCGTCATGGAGATCGGGCTGGACATTCCGGTTTTTGCGGAGGCTGGCTCCGCCGATGCCTGCTTTTAACCCGCGGCGTCTGCACCCAGGATTGCTGGGTGTTCTTGTCCACCCCACTGGAGACCTGCAATGCAAGTGCTGTTTGAAGCCCGTGACCCCGAAGGCGCACCGCTGCGCGAACTCGCCGTACACCGTGCCCGCTTCGTGATGCGGCGCCTGGCCTGGCTGGTGCCCAAGGCGCGCATCTGCCTGTCCGACGACAACGGTCCCCGTGGCGGGGTCGACAAGCGCTGCCAGGTCGAGCTGAGCACGCGGCACGGTGGTGTGCTCGTCGTCACCACCGTGGCCCGCGACTGGCGCACGGCGCTCGACGGCGCGCTGGCGCGCGCCGCTCGCGCCGTGGTACGGCGGCTGCGCCGCAGCCAGCCGCAGACGAAGGTGGCGTGATGGCCTTGCGCGTTTACCCTGACAACAGCCCCGAAGCCGCTGGCCGCGTGCTCGCGCTGGCCCTGCTGGCCGACGGTGAGCTCTGCGACGCCGAGGGGCGCATGCTGCAAACGCTGGAAGCAGCCACCCTGCTGGGGCTGGACGCTGCGAGCTGGCGCGCGGTGGTCAGTGGCTTCGCCGATGACCTGGCTGCCAGCCGCGCCCCGCGCTGGGCCCATGCCTGCCAGGTGGACCCCTGGACGATGGCCGCCGTCTTCGACGCCGTCACCAGCACGACGCTGCGCCGCCAGGTCCTGCGCCTGTGCGCGGTGCTGGTCGAAGCCGACGGGCGCATCGACGCTGGCGAATCGCTCGTGCTGACCGCGGTGGTCGAGCACTGGGGGCTGCAGAGTGAACTGATTCAGCCTGAACCGGCCTGAACGCCCTATTCGCGGTGGTAGGGGTGACCGGTGGCCAGCGTGTGGGCCCGGTAGAGCGCTTCGGCCAGCAGCACGCGGGCGAACGCGTGGGGCAGGGTCAGGTCGCTCAGGCGCAAGCTCTCGTCGGCGCTGGCCTTCACGGCAGGGTCGAGCCCGTCGGGGCCGCCCACCAGCAGGGCCACGTCGCGTCCGTCGCCGCGCCAGAACTGCAGGCGCTCGGCCAGCTGGGCACTGGTGCGGCGCGTGCCGTGTTCGTCCAGTACGACACGGCGCGTTCCTTTGGGCAGGGCTGTCTCGAAGCGCAGGGCCTCGGCCGCCATGCACTGCGCAGCGGTCTTGCCGGTGCTGCGCGGTTCGGCCTTCAGGGCCTTCAGTTCCAGCCGCAATTCGGGCGGGAAGCGTTTCGCGAAGTCGTCCCAGGCGGTGTCGGCCCAGGCCGGCTGGCGCTGGCCCACTGCCACCACCAGCAGCTTCATACCGTCAGCGGCCGCGAGGGCTGGCCTTGGCCGCCGGCTTTTTTGCCGGAGCAGCCTTGCGCGCTGGCTTCTTGGTGGCGATCACCATCGTCTGCACCTTGGCGGCAGGCTTCTTAGCCGGCGCCTTGCGCGCGGGTGGCTGGGCCGGCGCGGCAGCACCGGCCGCCTTGCGCGCCGGGCTCTTCCTGGCCACGACCGGCTTGGCCGGGCTTGCCTTGGCCGGACTCCGCTTGGCCGTGCCCTTCGTTGCCGGGGCAGGTGCAGCGGCCTGCCTGACAGCGGCGCCTGGGCGGGTGGCCTTGCGCGCGGCCTTGGGCGCGGGTTCGGGTTCGCTGGCCTTGACCAGGCCGGTCTTGGTTTCGCCGAGCTTGATCTTCACCGACTTGCCGCCCCAGATCTCTTCGAGGTGGTAGTACTCGCGGATGGCTGGCTGCATGATGTGCGCGACCGCGGCACCGCAGTCGACGATGATCCATTCGCCGTTGTCTTCGCCCTCGGTGGCCAGCACCTGCATGCCGCGCGACTTGACGCTTTCGCGCACGCTGGAAGCCAGCGCCTTGGTTTGCCGGTTGCTGCTGCCCGAGGCGATGATCACGCGCTCGAACATCGACGACAGGTGTTCGGTGTTGAAGACCGCGATGTTCTGCGCCTTCACGTCTTCCAGGCCATCGACGATGGCGCGTTGCAGTTTACGGATGTCCATTCAGCTCCTATTCAGTCAGCTCTTGTACAGCTGGTGCTGGTCAATATAGCGTGCCACCTGCGGCGGCACCAGTTTCGAAATGTCCTGCCCCGTGCTGACACGGGCGCGGATGTCGGTGGAAGAGATGTCCAGCATCGCCAGCGGCACGGCGCGGTGCGGGTGGGCCAGCACCTCGGCGTGCACCGGCAGGGCCACGCCCGGGCGGTTGGCCACGGCCAGGGTCACGCGGGCCAGCAGGTCGGGCCAGTTGCCCCAGGTGTGCAGGCCGGCGTACTGGTCCTGGCCGATGATCAGCACCCATTCGGTGCCGGGTTCACGCTGCTGCAAGGCGCGCACGGTGTCCAGGGTGTAGCTGGCGCCCTGGCGTTCGATCTCGATGCGGTCGACGGTGAAACGCGGCTCGCCCGCGATGGCCAGGCGCACCATCGCCTCGCGGTGCACGGCGTCGGTGATCTCGCCCTTCTGCCACGGACGGCCGGCGGGGATCCAGCGCACCTCGTCGAGTTGCAGGCCGCTCAATGCCGCATGCGCCAGCGCCACGTGGGCCGTGTGCACCGGGTCGAAAGTGCCGCCCAGCAGGCCCACGCGTCGGGGGCGGGTGCTACTCATTCAGCCAGTCACGCGGGCGCAGGAAATCGCTGTAGAGCCGGGCCTCGGGCGAGCCTTCGTCAGGCTTCCAGCTGTAGCGCCAGGTGACGATGGGCGGCATGCTCATCAGGATGCTCTCGGTGCGGCCGCCGCCATGCAGGCCGAAGTGCGTGCCGCGGTCCCACACCAGGTTGAATTCGACGTAGCGGCCGCGCCGGTAGGCCTGGAAGTCGCGCTCGCGCTCGCCATAGGGCGTCTCGCGCCGACGCTGGGCAATCGGCAGATAGGCGGGGATGAAGGCATCGCCCACGGCGCGCATCATCGCGAAGCCGTCGGCCATGGTGCCTTCGTTGAAGTCGTCGAAGAACACGCCGCCGATGCCGCGCGGTTCGTTGCGGTGCTTCAGGAAGAAGTACTCGTCGCACCACTGCTTGAAGCGCGGGTACTTGTCGGCGCCGAAAGGCGCCAGCGCGTCGGCGTTGACGCGGTGGAAGTGGCGGGCGTCGTCCTCGAATCCGTAGTAGGGCGTGAGGTCCATGCCGCCGCCGAACCAGACCACCGGCGCCTGGTCCTTGGGTGTCACGGCCAGCATGCGCACGTTCATGTGCACGGTGGGCACGTAGGGGTTGCGCGGGTGCATCACCAGGCTCACGCCCAGGGCCTCGAAGGGTGCGCCGGCGAGTTCGGCGCGGTGCTGGGTGGCCGAAGGCGGCAGGGCCTGGCCCTTCACATGGCTGAAGTTGCAGCCGCCGCGTTCCAGCAGCTTGCCCTGCTCGACCAGCTGCGACAGCCCGTCGCCCTCGAGCTTGCCGCCCGCCGGCCGCACCCAGCCGTCGCTGATGAATTCCTTGCCGTCCTCGGCCTGGAAGGTGTTGACGATGCGGCCCTGAAGGCCGAGCAGGTAGGCGCGGACGGTGGCGGTGTCGATCATGGTGTCAGTGTTTTATCGCTCGGTGGCCAATGTCGTTGCGCCATTGCGCGCCGGCGAACTGGACCTGGCGCACACCTTCCAGAGCCCGCTGCTGGGCCAGCTTCACCGATTCACCCAGCGCGGTGACGCACAGCACCCGGCCGCCGCTGGTGACGAGCCGACCGTCCTGCAGCGTGGTGCCGGCATGGAAGACCTGCAGGTCGGCGTGGCCGGCGGGCAGGGCGGTGATGGCGTCGCCCTTGCGTGGCGCGGCCGGGTAACCGGCCGCGGCCATGACCACGCCCAGCGCGGTGCGGCGGTCCCATTGCAGTTCCACCTTGTCGAGCGTGCCGTCGGTGGCATGCAGCAGCAGTTCGAACAGGTCGCTCTTCAGCCGCATGAGGATGACCTGGGCTTCGGGGTCCCCCAGCCGGCAGTTGAATTCCACCGTGCGCGGCTGGCCCTGGGCGTCGATCATCAGCCCGGCGTATAGAAATCCGGTGAAGGGCCGGCCCTCACGCGCCATGCCGTGGATGGTGGGCCAGATGATTTCGTGCATGGCCTTGGCATGCACGTTGGGCGTCACCACCGGTGCTGGCGAATACGCGCCCATGCCACCGGTGTTGGGGCCGGTGTCGCCTTCGAAGATGCGCTTGTGGTCCTGGCTGGTGGCCAGCGTCACCACGTTGGCGCCGTCGCACAGCACGATGAAGCTGGCTTCCTCGCCCTGCATGAATTCCTCGATGACGACGCGGGCGCCGCCTTCGTTGTGCCGTATTTCCAGTCCGGTTTCCCCCAGGGTGTTGGCCGGCAGCATGTCGCTGACCGCGGCGTGGGCTTCCTCGAGCGTCATTGCCACCACCACGCCCTTGCCGGCCGCCAGGCCGTCGGCCTTGACGACGATGGGCGCGCCCTGCTCGTCGAGGTAGGCGTGGGCCGCGGTGGCGTCGGTGAAGGTGGCCGAACGTGCGGTGGGGATGCCGTGGCGCTGCATGAAGGCCTTGGCATAGGCCTTGGAGCTTTCGAGCTCGGCCGCGGCCTTGGTCGGGCCGAAGATGCGCAGCCCGCGGCTGCGGAACAGGTCGACCACGCCCGCAGCCAGCGGCGCTTCGGGGCCGACCACGGTGAGCGCGACCTTCTCGGCCTGTGCGAAGTCGGCCAGGGCTTCGGGGGTGTGCAGTGCCACTGTCACCAGGCTGGCGTCGCTGGCGGTGCCGCCATTGCCCGGGGCTACGAAGACACGCTGCACACGGTCGCACTGCGCCAGCTTCCAGGCCAGCGCATGTTCGCGGCCGCCGCTGCCAATCACGAGAACTTTCAAGGGCGCTTCACTCGGCGATCAGGGCGTTGTGGAAGACATCCTGGGTGTCGTCGAGGTCTTCGATGACGTCCAGCAGCTTCTGCATGCGCGCGGCGTCCTCGCCGGCGAGCTCGATGGTGTTCTCGGGCCGCATCGTCACTTCGGCCACCGCAGGCTTGAAGCCGGCGCTTTCCAGCGCGGTCTTCACGGCCTCGAAGTCGGGCACGGCGCACAGCACCTCGATGCTGCCGTCGTCGCCGGTGACGACATCTTCGGCACCGGCGTCCAGTGCCACTTCCATCAGCTTGTCCTCGGGCGTGCCGGGTTCGAAGACGAACTGCCCGCAGTGCTTGAACTGGAAGGCCACGCTGCCTTCGGTGCCCATGTTGCCGCCGTACTTGCTGAAGGCGTGGCGAACCTCGGCCACGGTGCGCACGCGGTTGTCGGTCATGCAGTCGACGATGATCGCCGCGCCGCCGATGCCATAGCCTTCGTAGCGGATCTCTTCGTAGCTGACGCCTTCGAGATTGCCGGTGGCCTTGTCGATGTTGCGCTTGACGGTGTCGACCGGCAGGTTGACGGCCTTGGCCTTCTCGATGGCCAGCCGCAGGCGGGGGTTCGCAGACGCGTCACCGCCGCCCAGCCGGGCCGCGACCATGATCTCGCGGATCACCCGGGTCCAGGCCTTGCCGCGCTTTTCGTCCTGCCGGCCCTTGCGGTGCTGGATGTTGGCCCATTTGGAATGTCCGGCCATGGGGTACTGTGCTCCTCGCTGTCGAGGCGCGATTTTAGCCGCCGGCGCCGCCCGGGCGCCGGCCGCGCCTGGCGACTAGAACAAGCCGACCACGCGCCCGTCGTCGCCCAGGTCGATCTTCTCGGCCGATGGCACCTTGGGCAGGCCGGGCATGGTCATGATGTCGCCGCAGACCATCACGACGAATTCGGCGCCTGCCGCCAGCCGTACCTCGCGGATGTTCAGGCTGTGGCCGCTGGGCGCGCCGCGCAGGCTGGCGTCGGTGGAGAAGCTGTACTGCGTCTTGGCCACGCACACCGGGTAGTGGCCGTAGCCGTCGTCCTGCAGCTTCTGGATCTGCGCGCGCACCTTGGCGTCGGCCGTGACGTCGGCGGCGCCGTAGATCTTCGTGGCGATGGCGGTGACCTTGGCCATCAGCGTCTCGTTTTCCTCGTAGACGAACTTGAAGCCGCTGGCTTGCCCGTTCTCGGCGATCTCGACCACCGCGCGCGCCACCTCCTCGGCGCCCTTGCCGCCCTCGGCCCAGTGGCGGGCGACGATCACCGGCGTCTTCAGCCCGGCCATCTTGCTCTTCAGCAGTTCCAGTTCGGCCGGGGTGTCGAACGTGAAGTTGTTGATCGAGACGACGCAGGGCAGGCCGTAGTGGTTGCGCACGTTCGAGACATGACGCTCGAGGTTGGCCAGACCCTTTTCCAGGGCTTCCAGGTTCTCGGTGTTCAGCGCCTTGACGTCGACGCCGCCATGGAACTTCAGCGCGCGGATGGTGGCGACGATGACCACCGCGTCGGGGCGCAGCCCGCTCTTGCGGCACTTGATGTCGATGAACTTCTCGGCCCCCAGGTCGGCGCCGAAGCCGGCCTCGGTGACGACGTAATCGGCCAGTTTCAGGCTGGCCTGGGTGGCGATGACGCTGTTGCAGCCGTGCGCGATGTTGGCAAACGGCCCGCCGTGCAGGATGGCCGGGTTGTTCTCCAGCGTCTGCACCAGGTTGGGCTTGAGCGCGTCCTTCAGCAGCACGGCCATCGCGCCATGGGCCTTCAGGTCGCGCGCGGTCACGGGCTTCTGCTGCGCGGTGTGGGCCACCACGATGTTCCCGAGCCGTGTCTTCAGGTCCTTCATCGAGGTGGCCAGGCACAGGATGGCCATCACCTCGCTGGCCACGACGATGTCGAAACCGTCCTGGCGCGGATACCCGTTGCCCGGCCCGCCGAGCGAATTGACGATCTCGCGCAGCGCGCGGTCGTTCATGTCGACGACGCGCTTCCAGCTGATGCGGCGCACGTCGATGCAGAGTTCGTTGCCGTGGTGGATGTGGTTGTCGAGCATCGCCGCCAGCAGGTTGTTGGCCAGCGCGATCGCGCTGAAGTCGCCGGTGAAGTGCAGGTTGATGTCCTCCATCGGCACCACCTGGGCGTAGCCGCCGCCGGCGGCGCCGCCCTTCATGCCGAACACCGGGCCCAGCGAGGGTTCGCGCAGGCAGACCATGGTCTTCTTGCCGATGCGGTTGAGTGCGTCGCCCAGGCCCACCGTGGTGGTGGTCTTGCCTTCGCCGGCCGGTGTGGGGCTGATGGCGGTGACGAGGATCAGCTTGCCGTTCGGCCGGTCTTTCAGGCTGTCGATGTACTCCAGCGAAATCTTGGCCTTGTAGTGGCCATAGGGCTCCAGGTGTTCGTCGGCGATGCCCAGCCGGTCGCGGGCGATGGTGGTCACACGCTCCATCCGGGCGGCTTGGGCGATGTCGATGTCGGTGGGCATGGCGGGGTTCCTGTGGCGGCGGGTTGTACGGTAGTCGGCGAATGATTTAACCACCGGTTTCGGCCGGGGTCTATTTAGTCATTATCGGGTGGAGGTTCAACCCGGGTTGAACTCAGACACGAATCCATGGAAAAGCATCCTTTTGCGCGGGTTAACCCTGGAGCGAAAAAACAATTCAGTTTTGACTTCAGGTCATCAATGGATTGTGTAATCGCAGCATTCGCAGCGTGAATATAGCACTAACAGCGTCGTCCACCTAGGCGGAAGCGCCAGGCTCGATGCTGGGTGCGTGGCGCCAGCGGCTGCGGCGACGGCGTTCGAACCCATCGTTCAGACTTTCTTACGTCGAACCCAAGAATTTCTGAATGTTCATCGCCGGCGGCTGAACCCACCATCGGCCGAATGGCAGGTCGATATTCCGGAGTCAGAGTATCCGGCCCGAGGTTTCTTGATGAGCCCGGGCGCAGCCATTCCCCGTTCGAGATATTCAAATCGGAGATTCCCCATGTTCGACAATAAATACCTGATTGCCGACGCCGACCCGGAACTGTGGGCCGCGATGCAGGCCGAGCACCGGCGCCAGGAAGACCATGTCGAGCTCATCGCCAGCGAGAACTACGTCAGCGCCGCGGTGCTGCAGGCCCAGGGCTCGGTGCTGACGAACAAGTACGCCGAGGGTTACCCCGGCAAGCGCTACTACGGCGGCTGCGAACACGTGGACGTGGCCGAGCAGCTCGCCATCGACCGCGTGAAGCAGCTGTTCGGCTGCGAGTACGCCAACGTGCAGCCGCATTCGGGCTCGCAGGCCAATGCCGCCGTCTACATGGCCATGCTGCAGCCGGGCGACACCATCCTGGGCATGTCGCTGGCCCATGGCGGCCACCTGACGCATGGCGCCAGCGTCAACTTCAGCGGCAAGCTCTACAAGGGCGTGGCCTACGGCCTGCGGCCCGACGACGAGACGCTGGACTACGACGAGGTCGAGCGCCTGGCGCACGAACACAAGCCGAAGATGATCGTGGCCGGGGCCTCGGCCTATTCGCTGCAGATCGACTGGGCGCGGTTCCGCCGCATTTCTGATGCCGTGGGTGCCTACCTGCTGGTCGACATGGCGCACTACGCCGGCCTGGTGGCCGCGGGCGAATACCCCAGCCCGGTGCCGCACGCGCACTTCGTCACCAGCACCACGCACAAGACGCTGCGCGGCCCGCGCGGCGGCATCATCCTGAGCAGCAGCGAATTCGAGAAGCCGCTGAATTCGATGATCTTCCCCGGCATCCAGGGCGGCCCGCTGATGCATGTCATCGCCGCCAAGGCGATGGCCTTCAAGGAAGCGCTGCGCCCGGAATTCAAGACCTACCAGCAGCAGGTGCGGCGCAATGCCAAGGCCATGGCCGCCACGCTGACGGAACGCGGCCTGCGCATCGTTTCCGGCGGTACCGACAGCCATGTCTTCCTGGTCGATCTGCGCGCCAAAAAGATCACCGGCAAGGCCGCCGAGGCGCTGCTCGGGCGGGCGCACATGACGGTGAACAAGAACGCCATCCCGAACGACCCCGAGAAGCCGTTTGTCACCAGCGGCATCCGCATCGGCACGCCGGCGCTCACCACCCGCGGCTTCGGTGACGCCGAGGCCAGCTTCGTGGCCCACCGCATCGCCGACGTGCTGGACGCCGGCGACGACGCCGCCGTCATCGCGCGCGTTGCCGGCGAGATCAGTGCACTCTGCGGCCGCTTCCCGGTCTACGGCTGAATCACTTCATCACCCCATTCTTCAAGGAGCCACACCATGGCTGGTCGCAACGGTTTGTTCGTCCCCGGTCCCACCAACGTGCCTGACCGCGTTCTGCGCGCCATGGTCGTGCCGATGGAAGACCATCGCAGCCCCAAGTTCCCGAAGCTCACGCTGGAGTGCCTGTCCGGACTCAAGAAGGTCTTCAAGACGACGGCAGCCACGCCTTTCCTGTTCCCGTCGTCGGGCACCGGTTGCTGGGAAGCGGCCATGATGAACTGCCTGAGCCCGGGCGACCGCGTGCTCATCGCCCGCTTCGGCCAGTTCTCGCACCTGTGGGTGGACATGGCCGAACGCCTGGGCTTCGAGGTCGAGGTGCTGGAATGTGAATGGGGCGAAGGTGCGCCCATCGACCGCTACAAGCACGCGCTGGAGGCCGACACCGGCCGCAAGATCAAGGCCGTGCTTGCCACGCACAACGAAACGGCCACGGGCGTGACCAGCGACATCGCCGGCATCCGCCGCGCGATGGACGCCGTCAAGCACCCGGCCCTGCTGTTCGTGGACGCGGTCAGCTCGCTGGGCTCGATCGATTTCCGCATGGACGAGTGGCAGGTCGACGTCTGCGTTAGTGGCTCGCAGAAGGGACTGATGCTGCCGGCCGGTCTGGGTGTCACCTGTGTCAGCGAAAAGGCCCTGGAAGCGCGCCGCACCACGGCCAAGCAGCCGCGTTGCTATTTCGACTACATCGACATGCTGAACCAGAACAAGAACGGCTACTTCCCGTACACACCGGCGCTGCCGATGCTGTACGGCCTGAAGGAATCGCTGCAGGCCATCGAGGAAGAAGGCCTGGAGAACATCTTCAAGCGCCACAGCTATCTGGCAGCTGGCGTGCGTGCGGCCGTGCATGACGGCTGGGGCCTTCAGGTCTGCGCGAAGAAGCCGGAGTGGTATTCCGACACCGTCTCGGCCATCGTCGTGCCCGAGGGCTTCGACGCCGCCAAGGTCATCGACCGCGCGTTCCGCCGCTACAACCTGTCGCTGGGCGCCGGCCTGTCGAAGGTGGCGGGCAAGGTCTTCCGCATCGGCCACCTGGGCGACTGCAACGAACTGATGGTGATGTCGGCGATCGGTGGCGCCGAACTCGCCATGCTCGACTGTGGCCTGCCCATCCAGCCGGGTTCGGGCGTGGCTGCGGCGCAGCGCTACTGGCGCGAACACGAAGCCCAGGCCAGCGGCACCACCGGGGGCATGTGAGATGGCGGCACATCGTGTGGTGTTTCTCGACCGGGCTTCGCTGAAGGCGAATGTCCGCCCGCCGGCCCAGTCCGAAAGTTATGTGGAACACGCCAAGACCAGCGTCGACGAGATCGTCGCGCGCCTGGCAGGCGCCACCGTGGCCATCACCAACAAGGTGCCGCTGCGCGCCGAAACACTGAAGCAGCTGCCGGGGCTGAGGATGATTGCCGTGGCCGCCACCGGCTACGACGTCATCGACGTGCCCTATTGCCGCGAAGCCGGCATTGCCGTGGCCAACATCCGCAACTACGCCGTGCACACGGTGCCCGAGCACGCCTTTGCGCTGATCCTGGCGCTGCGCCGCAATCTGCTGGCCTATCGCGCCGATGTCGAGGCCGGCGTATGGCAGAAGTCCGACCAGTTCTGCTTCTTCACCCACCCCATCGGCGACCTGCACGGGGCGACGCTGGGCATCGTCGGCGAAGGCGCCATCGGCCAGGGCACGGCAGCGATTGCTCGCGGCTTCGGCATGAAGGTGCTGTTTGCCGACCATGCGCCGCCGAAAATGCCGGGTGTCGACTTCACGCCGCTCGACGAGGTGCTGGCGCAGTCCGACGTGCTTTCACTGCACTGCCCGCTGACGCCCGACACGAAGAACCTCATCGGCCTGGAACAGCTGCGCCGCATGAAGCGCAGCGCGCTGCTCATCAACACCTCGCGCGGCGGGCTGGTCGACGAAGCGGCCTTGATCCAGGCGCTGGACGAAGGCCTGATCGCCGGTGCCGGCTTCGACGTGCTCACGAGCGAACCGCCGCGCAACGGCCACCCGTTGCTGGACGTGCGGCGGCCGAACTTCATCCTGACGCCGCACGTGGCCTGGGCTTCGGACAACGCCATGCAGTTCCTGGCCGACCAGCTCATCGACAACATCGACCGCTGGGCCGAAGGCCGGCCGCAGCACCTCGTCACCTGATCCCCAATCAGTTTCCCAGGCATCCCATGAAGAAGCTGCTCTACCAACTGGACACCGACGCGCTGCCGGCGGTCTTCGACAACGTCGTCGGCTACGACGGTGGCGCCGACCACATCACGGCCTATGGCGGCATCACGCCGGCCAACGTCGGCCCGCTGGTCGACGGCGCCATCTTCACGCGTGCGCCGAAGGACAAGAAGCACACCGCGCTGTTCGTCGGCGGCTCGAACATGGCCGATGGCGAAGCCGTGCTCAAGGCCGTGCGCAAGAAGTTCTTCTCGGGCTTCCGGGTGTCGGTGATGCTCGACAGCAACGGCAGCAACACCACCGCCGCCGCTGCGGTGGCCTGGCTCGGCCACGGCCGGCCGTTGCAGGGCAAGCGGGCCGTCGTGCTGGCCGGCACCGGGCCGGTCGGGCAGCGGGCCGCCGTGATGCTGGCGCGTGAAGGCTGCCGGGTGGCCATCACCTCGCGCAGCCTGGAGCGTGCCCAGGCCAGCCGGGCAGCGATCCAGACTCGCTTCGGCGTCGAGATCGAAGCCATCGAAGCCGTCGACAACAGCGGCCGTGCCCGCGCGCTGGAGGGCGCGCATGTGGTGCTGGCCGCCGGTGCTGCCGGTGCCGCACTGCTGGACGAAGGCGCCTGGGCCGACAACCCCAGCCTCGAATTGCTGGCCGACGCCAATGCCACGCCACCCCTGGGCATTGCCGGCATCGACATGATGGACAAGGGCGCGCAGCGCCATGGCAAGACCGTGTTCGGCGCCATCGGCTTCGGCGCGCTGAAGATCGCGCTGCACCGCGCCTGCATCGCCCGCATGTTCGAGCAGAACGACCTGGTGCTGGACTGCGACGAGATCCATGCCATCGCCAAGGCGATGGTCGGCTGAGGGCGCCTGAAATGACACCAGCAGAGCAGATCGCGCAGGACAGCGTCGACACTTTCCTGCAGCGCCTGGCCAGCGCCGATGCCACGCCCGGCGGCGGCAGCGCCGCGGCGGTGATGGGTGCGATGGGCGCCGCACTGGCTGCCATGGTGTGCCGGCTGACGGTGGGCAAGGCCGACTACGTGGCGGTGCAGGCCGAGATGCAACACGCGCTGATCGAGGCCGACGCGCTGCGCGAGCGGCTCGTCGCCATGGTGGCCGAAGACGTGGCCGCCTTCGACACGCTGATGGCAGCCTACCGCCTGCCGAAAGCGAACGATGCCGACAAGGCCCTGCGCAGTGCCGCCATCCAGGCGGGTCTGCAGGCCGCCACCGACGCACCCCTGGCCTGCGCGCGCGCATGCGCCGACGTCGTGCGCCTGTGCGACCGTGTGGCGCAGCATGGCAACCTGAACGTGATTTCCGACGCCGGTGTCGGTGTGCTGGCCGCCGCAGCGGCGCTGCGCAGCGCCGCATTGAACGTCTACATCAACGCCCCGACGATCAAGGACCGCGCTTTCGCGGATTCCAGGCTCGCCGAGGTCGAGGCCTTGCAGGCCGAAGCGCTGCCGCTGGCCGAACGGGTGTTCGGCCTGGTGCGCGGCAAGATGGGTTGACGGGGGTGTTCAGGCCAGCCTGAACACCGCCACCGCCTGCACCAGCTGTTGGGCCTGCTGACGCAGGCTCTCGGCAGCCGCAGCGCTTTCTTCCACCAGTGCAGCGTTCTGCTGGGTGGCCTGGTCCATCTGCGTGACGGCCTGGCCCACCTGGTTGACGCCGTGGCTCTGCTCGACACTGGCGCTGCTGATCTCGCCCACGATGTCGGTCACGCGGCGGATGGCCGCCACGATCTCGGCCATCGTCGTGCCAGCCTGGTCGACGAGCACGGTGCCTTGGTCCACCCGCTCGACGCTGGCCGAGATCAGGGTCTTGATCTCGCGGGCCGCTTCGGCACTGCGCTGGGCCAGGCTGCGCACCTCGGCAGCCACGACCGCGAAGCCGCGGCCTTGTTCGCCGGCTCGCGCGGCTTCCACCGCCGCGTTCAGCGCCAGGATGTTGGTCTGGAAGGCGATGCCGTCGATCGTGCCGATGATGTCGGCAATGCGCTTGCTGCTGTCGTTGATGCCCTTCATCGTTGCCACCACCTGGCTCACGACTTCGCCGCCCTTGACGGCAACACCCGACGCGCTGAGCGCCAGCTGGTTGGCCTGGCGGGCGTTGTCGGCGTTGTTGCGCACGGTGCTGCCCAGCTCGTCCATCGTCGCGGCGGTCTGCTGCAGCGAAGCCGCCTGCTGTTCGGTGCGGCCCGACAGGTCCTGGTTGCCCTGCGCGATCTCGCTGCTGGCAGTGGCCACCTGTTCAGAGCCGCTGCGCACCTGGCTCACGGTGTTGGCCAGGCTCTGCTGCATGGCCTGCAGCTGCGCCATCAGGCTGCTGCTGTCGCCGGCCTGCAGGTGGATGACCGTGCTCAGGTCGCCTGCAGCCACGGCGCGGGCCACGTTCACTGCGGCGGCGGGTTCGCCGCCCAGCTGGCGCAGCAGGCTGCGCGTGATCGTGACGGCCAGGCCGAGCCCGGCCACGAGCCCCAGGCTCACCAGCACCAGCACCGCCACGCGGGCCTGCTGGTAGGTGCCGTGGGACGTGGCTGCCGCCTGCTGTGCCCGCTCGAAGTTGTAGGTGCTGAGCTTGTCCAGCGCCGTGGTCGCTTCGTCGAAGGCCATGCTGGCCATGCCGTCGCTGACCTCGGCGGCGTCCATCTGCTTCTTGTCGCGACCCAGGGCCACCACCTGCGCCTGTGCCTTCACGTAGTCGCCCTGGGCCTTTTGCAGCACGCCGAAGAGTTCACGCTCTTCCGTGCTTTCTATCTTGGCTTCGTAGGCGCCCAGCTCGGTGCGCATCACCTTCAGGTTTTCGGTGAGCTTTTCTTCGTATTCGGCGTGGTAGCTGCGGTCTTCGGAACGGCCATGCTTGCTTTCCCAGCTGCGGGCGTCGATCAGGCTCACGCGCATCGTTGCCAGGTGCTGCACGCCTGTCAGCCACTTGCCGGCCAGGGCCGCAGCCTGGTGGTCGACACGCTGCAGGCCGAGCACGGCCAGGGCGCCCAGCACGGCCATCAGCACCAGCACGGTGCCGAAGGCCATCTGCAGCTGGCGCGAAACAGTCATGCCGCTCAGCCCTTGCGTCAGCGAAGGCCGGCGGCGCGCCTTCGCAACGCCCTCGGTGGGGGGTGTACTGTTCATCGGGGATCCTGTGTCAACTGCAAGGCGGGCAAGACTTATTTCTTGTGACCGATGTAGCTGACGCCGATGATCTGGCCGCTGCCGTCCTTGATCGGGTTGTAGCAAGCGTCGAAGGCGGTGCCCAGCACGTCGATCGGGCCGCAGAACTGCTGGCCCTTGCTGACGGCGGCGTAGGCGGCATTGCGCGCCAGCTGCGTGCCGACGCCGCGCTTGCCTTCGGGCGTGAGCACGTTGGTGCTGACACGCACGAACTCTTCCCCGTCCTTCACGAACACCGTGGCCGTGGCCTGGTGGGCTTTGCGGATGGCGTCGACGACGTCGTAGTTGTTGTTGATCTTGCGCTCACCGAAAAAGATGGCGGGCACGGTCTTGCCACCGACGACGTCGGTGCCTTCGAGCTTCGGCGCGCCGATCTTGGCCAGGCGGGCGTCCAGGTCGGAGATCGTCGCCTTGGGGTCGTTGGCGTGGGCGACCGCAGCGGCGCTGAACAGCAGGGTGGCGACGAGGGTGTGGGCAAGAGTCTTCATGGTCGGGTCTTGATGGAGTCGAGGGTTGGGGTTTGGCGCCGAAGGCTTGGAACCGCCTGCCGGCGCAGGCCGTAGTCGGCCTACTGTCGGGTTTTCGGCCATCTTGCCCGAGCCTTGAGGGTTCGATGCCGGGCAGTGCAGGTGGAAAACGGCACTGTTCTTTGCCGGCCGACCACGGGCGGGTGCCGCGGCTCGGTATCCTCGCCACATGTACGCGCCATTCTTCGGGCTGAGCAAGGAGCCCTTCTCCATTGCGCCGGACCCGCGTTTCCTGTTCATGAGCGACATGCACCGCGAGGCGCTGGCGCATCTGCTGTATGGCGTGTCGGGCGGTGGCGGCTTCGTCTTGCTGACGGGGGAAATCGGTGCCGGCAAGACGACCGTCTGCCGCGCCTTCCTCGACCAGGTGCCTGCGCATTGCGCCGTGGCGTACATCTTCAACCCCAAGCTCACCGTCGTCGAACTGCTGCAGACGATCTGCGAGGAATTCGGCGTCGTCGCGCCTGCCGCTGCTGCGGGCCAGGCGCCGTCGGTCAAGGCCTATGTCGACGCGCTGAACGGCTTCCTGCTGTCGGCCCATGCCGCCGGCCGCCACACCGTGCTGATCATCGACGAGGCCCAGAGCCTGGCTGCCGACGTGCTGGAGCAGCTGCGACTGCTGACGAACCTGGAAACCGCGGAACGCAAGCTGCTGCAGATCGTGCTCATCGGCCAGCCGGAACTGCGCGACATGCTGGCCCGGCCGGAACTGGAACAGATGGCGCAGCGGGTGATCGCGCGCTACCACCTGCCGGCGCTGTCGGCGGCCGAAACCGGCCAGTACATCCAGCACCGGCTGGCAGTGGCCGGGCCGGCAGGCGGGCGTGAACCCTTCGACAGCCGCGGCGTGGCGCGCATCCACGCGCTGACGGGCGGCGTGCCGCGGCGCATCAACCTGCTGTGCGACCGCGCCCTGCTGGGCGCCTATGCCCATGGCCAGCACCGGGTCAGCGCCGACATGGTCGAGAAGGCTGCACGGGAAGTGTTCGGCCCGCCACTCCCGGGCACGGCAGCCGCCTTGGCGCCCGGGATGCGGGCCCGCGGGCGGGCCTTCGGCGTGGCCGCGGGCGTCGCCACGCTGGCCGTGGCGGCGGCCTGGGTCTGGCGCAGCGAACTCGGGCTGGCCGGCCCGGTCCGTGAGGCCAGGGCGCCGGCCCTGGCCGGCGCCGTGCCGCCATCGGCCGCGGCCGTGGCGCGTTCGGCATCGGTCGGGCAGGGAACGATGGCTTCGGCATCGGCGGCCGTGGCTGCCGCAGCGTCGGCCACTGCAGGCCCCCCTGCTGGCGGCGATGGGCTGGGCGCCGAGCTGACGATTGCCGACCCTGGCGCCGTGCTGGCCGCCGCCTGGCGCGACGAAGCCACGGCCTGGCGTGATCTGGCGCTGCACTGGAAGACCAGCCTGGCCGCCGGCGAACCCTGCGAGCAGGCGCTGGCCGCCGGTCTGGTGTGCTACCGCGCAGGCAGCGGCCTGGGCGTGCTGCGCCAGATGGCGCGCCCAGCCTTGCTGGTGCTGCGCGACGACGCTGCCGCGCCGGTGTACGTGAAGCTGCTGGGCTTCGGCGCCAATGGCGCCACGCTGGCCGCCGGCGACAAGCGCTGGCGCCTGCCCTTGGCGGAACTGGCGCGGGTGTGGCGCGGTGAATTTGCCACCTTCTGGCGCCCGCCACCGGGCTGGCGCCCTGGCCCGGATGCCACCGACGCCCCGGCCACCCAGGCCTGGCTGCAGCAGCGTCTGGCCGCGGCCGGGGTGAACCCATCCGCCGGCCCGTTGCGCGAGCAGGTGCGAACCTTCCAGGTGGCCAACGGCCTGCAGGCCGATGGCCTGGCCGGGCCATTGACGCTGATGCTGCTGGGTCGTGCCGACGAACCTGGCCTGTTGCAGGATCGCTGACGCCATGTCCTACATCCTCGATGCCCTGCGCCGCGCCGACGCTGAGCGTGAACGCGAGAAGGGCGCCGTTCCCGGCCTGCATGCGCGGCCGCTTGGCGCGTCGGCGCCCGAACCCGAAGCTGCGCCCGCGCGGCCCCAGGCGCTGTGGCTGGCACTCGGGCTCGCGCTGGGGCTGCTGGCCGCGCTGGCCTGGTGGACATTCGGCCGGCCGGCGCCTGCCCCGGCGCCGCCCCCGGTGGTGCAGGTGCAGGTGACGCCGGTGCCGGTGCCGGTTCAAGTGCCGGTGCCTGTGGCTGCTGCGCCTGTTCCGGTGCCGGTACCTGCCGCCGCGCCACCAGTGGCAACGAGCCCGCTGGCCGCGGCCCCTGCGCGGCGCGATCTCGCGGCGGCCACGCCGCTGCCCGCGCCTGCCCCGGCCGAAGCCAGGCCGCCCGCGGCGCTGCAAGCACCGCCAGCCCTGCCTGTCGAGGCGAGCATGCCGACCGTGCCGGCCGCGCCCGTAGCGGCGTCAGCGCCGTCACCGCCAAGAGCGATCCCGCTGGCCCAGCTGTCGCCCGACCTGCGCCGCGAGATGCCGGCCATGACGGTGGGCGGCTCGGTGTATTCGGCCGACCCGCCCAGCCGCTTCGTCATCATCAACGGCCAGGTCGTGCGCGAAGGTGAAGGCGCGGCTGCTGGCGTCACGGTCGAGCGCATCGGCCCGAAGTCGGCGGTGCTGCGCTGGCGCGAGATGCGCGTGGAGGTACCGCTCTAGATGGTCGCCGCAATCTTCCCCCTGGTGCGTGCGCTGCTGGCCTGGGCGCTGGCCCTTGCTGGCCTGGCGGCGCAGGCCGAAACCCTGATCGCCGGGCCCGATGGCGTGCCGCTGTCGCTGGCCCGGGCCGTGGCCATGGCGCGCGACGGCGACACCATCGAAGTGCTGTCGGGCGACTACCGCGACCAGCCCTTGCTCATCGAACAGCGCAAGCTGGTGCTGCGTGGCGTCGGCAAGCGCCCGGTGATGCACGGCGGCAGCCAGCCGCTGGCGCAGCGCGCGCTGTGGACGGTGCGCGGCGGCGAGGTGCTGGTGCAGAACATCGAATTCCGCGGCGCCCGGGCACAGGACGGCTCGGGCGCCGGCCTGCGCCAGGAAGGTGGCGTTCTGAGCGTGCGCGACTGCAGCTTCTTCGACAACGAACACGGCATCCTGGCCATCAACGACGACAAGGCCCGGTTGAGCATCGAAAACACCCAGTTCGGACTGGCGCCGCGCGTCGAAGGCGGGCTGCCGCACCTGCTGAACGTGGGCCGCATCGCGCGGCTGGACGTCACGGGCAGCCGCTTCCAGCAAGGCTTCGAAGGCCACATGATCAAGTCGCGGGCGCGCGAAAGCTTCATCGGCTACAGCTTCCTTCACGACGGCAGCACCGGTGGTTCGTCCTACGAGATCGACCTGCCGGCGGGTGGGCTGGCCACCGTCATCGGCAACGTCATCGGCCAGAGCCCGCGCACCCAGAACCGCGTGCTGGTGGCCTACGGCAGCGAAGGCTCGGCCTGGGACCGCAACGCGCTGTACCTGGCGCACAACACGCTGATCAACGGCATGCGCACGCCGGCCTGGTTCCTGCGGGTCTGGAGCGACAAGCTGCCGGCGGGCACCGACGTGCTGGCGGTGAACAACCTGCTCGTCGGCCCCGGCCTGTTCTGGCTGGGCGCGGCGGGTCTTTTCGACGGCAACCGCCCGGCCACGGCCGGCATGCTGGCCGACGCCGAAACCTATGCTTTCGAGCTGCCGGCCGACTCGATCTGGCGCGGCAGCGGCATCGACCCGCGTGCGGTGCGCGGCGTCGACCTGTCCCCCAAGGCCGAATTCAGCTGGCCCATGGGCAGCCGGCCTCTCAGCCCCGACCGCCGCAGCTGGTCGCCGGGCGCCTTTCAAAAATGAGCAGCAGTGAGTTCATGAACGCCAAGTCACACGACCAGCAACACCCCGACAGCATCGCCGCCCAGGCCCTGGGCTGGATCGACGAAGCCACGCGCGCCGTCATCCCGCCCATCCACGTCAGCAGCACCTACCTGCGCGACCCCGACAACCAGTACCGCAGCGGCCGCGTCTATGCCCGCGCCGACAACCCCGCCTTCGACCAGGCCGAGGCCGTGCTGTGCCGGCTGGAAGAGGGCGACGAGGCGCTGCTGTTCGCCAGCGGCATGGCCGCGGCCACGGCGGTATTCCAGGCGCTGCAGCCGGGTGACCATGTGCTGGCGCCGCAGGTGATGTACTGGTCGCTGCGCAACTGGCTGATGACGTTTGCCACCGGCTGGGGCCTGCAGGTCGAGCTCATCGACATGACCAGCCCGGCCGCGGTGCAGGCCGCACTGCGCCCGGGGCAGACCAAGCTGGTGTGGATCGAAACGCCGGCCAACCCGCTGTGGACCGTGACCGACATCGCCGAAACCGCGCGCCTGGCGCATGTCGCTGGCGCCCTGCTGGCGGTGGACTCGACCGTGCCGACGCCGATGCTCACGCGGCCGCTGCTGCTGGGCGCCGACATCGTGATGCACGCCGCCACCAAGTACCTGAACGGCCATTCCGACCTGATTGCCGGCGCCCTGGTGGCGCGGGTGTCGACCGACAGCCAGGACCACTGGCAACGGGTGCGCAAGGTGCGTGCGCAGATCGGCGGCACGCTCGGAAGCTTCGAGGCCTTCCTGCTGCTGCGCGGCATGCGCACGCTGCACCTGCGCGTGCGCGCAGCCTGCGCGTCGGCGCAGCGCATCGCCGAGCATTTCAACGGCCATGCGCAGGTCGCCGAGGTGCTGTACCCCGGCCTGCCGGGCTGCCAGGGGCACGAGGTGGCCAAGGCGCAGATGCACGGCGGCTTCGGCGGCATGCTGTCGATCCGCGCGCGCCATGGCGAAGCCCATGCGATTGCCGTGGCCGCGCGCACGAAGCTGTGGAAGCGCGCCACCTCGCTGGGCGGAACCGAAAGCCTGATCGAACACCGCGCCAGCGTCGAAGGCGCCGGCACGCCGGCGCCGCCCGACCTGCTGCGGCTGTCGGTGGGCATCGAGCACTGCGAGGACCTGATCAACGACCTGGAACAGGCGCTGCGGAACTGAACCGCCCTGGCCGCGCTGCCGACAGGAAGCAACTAGCGGCCGCCGGCTCCGGTGGCCAGCAAGCTGCCGCGCTCGCCGCCGACCCAGGCCGTGAAGGCATCGAAGGCCGCCACCACCCTCAGCCCGCGCGGGGTGCCGGACTTCTGCAGCTCCCAGTGTTCGCCACCGTCGCGGGTCGCCAGGATCGTGCCGTTCCCGCCCACGATCCAGCCGTTCATCGGGTCGGCAAAGGCCATGTCCTCCAGCACCAGCGCGCCGGGCAGGGCCGAAGCGGACCAACTGCGCCCGCCGTCGCGAGTGAGCAGCAGCCCCGACGCGTTACCGCCCCGCGGCCCCACCACGCCCGAGAACAGCATCCAGCCACGGCGGGTATCCACGAAGCGGATCTGCTTCAGTGCCAGGGTAGGCGCGGCGAACGCCGACTCGGTCCATGTCTGGCCGCCGTCGCTGGTGACATGGACCCGGCTGCCAGCGAAGGCAATGCCGTCGGTGGAACTGGTGAAGTGCAGCCTCACGACGCCGTCGGGCACGGGCACGCGGACCCAGTTCACGCCACCGTCGCGGGTGGCCTGCCACTGCGTGCTGCAGCTGGCCGGGTTGTTGGCGTCCGTGCACACCGACACCAGCACCCAGGCCTGCCGCGCATCGACGGCGTGCAGAACCCGGGGCGTCGCGCCCGGCAGGCTGATCGTGGACCAGTTCAGCCCACGGTCGATGGAACGCCGCAGGCCGTCGGCGGCCAGCGCCCAGCCGGTGCCGTCGCTGGTGAAGTGCAGGTTCGCCCAGGTACGGTCCGGGCCGCTGGCCTGGGCGGTCCAGGTGCGACCGCCGTTGTCCGTGGCCAGGAAGCCGCCGTCGCTGCTGCTGGCCAGGCCACGCTGGGTGTCGAAGAACCACAGGCCGCTGATCGCTCCCGGTGCCGGGCCGGGTTGGCTGCCTGGCAAGGACTTCCAGGTGGCGCCCTGGTCGCTGGACAGCGCCCAGCGGTGGGGGTCGCCGAAACCGGCCAGCAGCACGCCGTCGCGGCGCCGCAGCACTCGAAGTTCCTGGGCGCTTTCCGGCAGCCGCAAGGTCTTCAGGTTGCTGTCGCCATCCTCGAACCAGCGCAACTCGGCCGAGTCGCCCGCCAGCGCCCAGCCACGGCTGTCCATGCGGAACAGCCGGCTGTTCCCTTCGATCGACGCGCCAACGGCCGACCAGGTGGCGCCACCGTCGCGGCTGCTCGCGCGCTGCCACAGAGTCCTTCTCTCTCCCTGGGCGTTGAACGTCGTTTGTTGGAATGTGGCCCAGACTTCGCTGGCGGACACATGGCCCGCTGCCTCCAGCCGCAGGCTCAGGTCGCCGCCCGGGGGTTGCACATTGACCGTGCTCCAGCTGCGGCCCGCATCGGTGCTGCGGTGCAGGCGCTGCTGCACGGGCACTGCGAGCGAGCTCTGCTGCGCCTGGCTCCACAGCAGCTGGTCGCTGTCTTCGGGCAGGCCTGCGCGCAGCTCAAACAGGGGCGATGACAGGCAGCAGGGGCTTGCGTCGACCGCGGTCAGGCCCAGGTCCCTCGAGACGCTGATGCGATCGGCGCCATAGCCCGGGAATGCCTCCACCGTCCACAGGGTACGGTCGGTCGTGACGTTGGTGACCAGTAGAGCCGCCTCGCGCCAGGTCTGGCCACCATCGCTGCTGACCAGGCTCAGGTCGGCGAAGCGCAGGCCGTAGCCGAAACGGTCGTAGGCGCGGAAGCCGGTGAGCACGATGGTCTGGCGATCCAGCATCCAGACGGCGCGGATCCAGAACATCGGTACCTCGGCGGTGGCCGACCAGGTGGCGCCGCCGTCCACCGTGCGCAACACGCGGCCCGGATAGCTGGCCGTGGCGACGCCCACCTGGGTGTCGGCGAAACGCACGATGTCCAGCCGGTTGGCCGCGGCGGCGGTGGTGTTGGGTGGCAGCGGTGGCGCAGCGGGTGCCGTCAGCAGCGACCAGTCGTTGCCGCCATTGCGCGTGGCCACGATGGCGTTGCCCGGGCCGACGGCCACCGTTGTCTGGCGGTCGATGAGCGCGGCAGCGCTCAGGTCGATGGCGAAGGGCTGCGGTCGTTGCCAGCACCAGGCGGAGGATCCTGGCCCGCTGCAGTTCAGACCTGCGGTCAGAGCCGTGGCGCGAACCTGCACGCTGGCGCTGGCGGTGCGGCTGTCGCTGCCGCTTCGGCTGACGGTGAAGCGCACCGTGTAGTCGCCCGCGTGGCGGAAGGCGTGGCTGGGCTCGGCCTCCGTGCTGACGGTGTCGTCGCCGAAATTCCACTGGACCGTCCAGCCGGGTTGAACGGTTCCCAGGCTCGACTGCCAGCGCACAGGGGCACCGGTTTCGGCCTGGGCGGGGCCCGTGATCGACACCGCTGCCGGCAGATCGGCCACAACTGGGGGCGCTGGGTTGGCGCCTTCGTTGCCGTCACCGCCGCAACTGGCGATGGCCCCCGCCAGCACCAGGACCGCCAGCCGGCGAACAAGCCGTCGTGCGGGCGTACTCGACTTGTTCATGTTCAGTCGCACTTCGAGGGGTTCGAGGCCATGCACGCTAACGTGCTTCTTTCAGGGGCTTTGTGACGACCGTCACCCGTGCTGGCGCTGCCGTTGACCGAGCCCTGAAACCTGGGCATCATTCGGATGTAACTTAATTACATCCCCGCGTGGGTTTCAGGATGTCCTTCGATCTCGTGCTCTTTGGTGGAACCGGCGACCTGACCTGGCGCAAGCTGATGCCGGCGCTGTTCCAGGCCCACCGGCATGGCAAGCTGCCGCAAGATGGCCGGATCCTGGCGGTGGCGCGCGACGAGCGCAGCGACGACGAGTACCGCGCCTTCATCAAGGACCGCTTCGCCGAGGTCGAGGAAAGCAAGCGCCCCAGCGACGAGGAATTCGCCCGCTTCGCCGCACTGCTGCACTACCGCCGCATGGACCTGTCGCAGCCCGAGCACTACGCCGGCCTGCGCCGCTGGATCGAGGAAGAGCGCCCCGGCGGCCCGGCCGACACCGCCGTGCTGTATCTCGCCACCAGCCCCTACCTGTTCCCGGTGATCTGCGAGCAGCTCGGCGCCGCCGGCCTGAACGGCCCGCGGGTGCGCGTGGTGCTGGAAAAGCCGCTGGGCCACGACCTGAAGAGCGCGCAGGAGATCAACCGCGTCGTCAGGTCGGTGTTCCAGGAACAGCAGGCCTTCCGCATCGACCATTACCTGGGCAAGCCGGCCGTGCAGAACCTGATGGCGCTGCGTTTCGGCAATGCGCTGTTCGAACCGCTCTGGCGGCGCGAGAGCATCGCCAACATCCAGATCACGCTGGCCGAGGGCCTGGGCGTGGGCACACGCGGCGACTACTACGACACCACCGGCGCGCTGCGCGACATGGTGCAGAACCACGCGCTGCAGCTGCTGACGATGATCGCGATGGAGCCGCCTTCGACCAGCGACGCCGACGCCATCCGCGACGAGAAGCTGAAGGTGCTCAGGAGCTTGAAGCCGTTTTCGCCCGAGACCGTGGCGCGCGATGTCGTGCGCGGCCAATACCGCGCCGGCACGGTCGACGGCCAGGCGGTGCCCGGCTACCTGGACGAGGTGAAGGTGCCCGCCGGCAGCCGCTGCGAGACCTTCGTGGCGCTGCGCACCGAAGTCCAGAACTGGCGCTGGGCCGGCGTGCCCTTCTACCTGCGCACCGGCAAGCGGCTGGCAGCGCGCGACGCGCAGATCGTCGTCAACTTCCGCGAGGTGCCGCACCCCATCTTCCCGGGCACCCGGCAAGCGAACAAGCTGGTCATCAAGCTGCAGCCCGAAGACGGCCTGGAACTGCATCTGCTGGCTGCCACGGGTGGCGGCAACAACGAGACGCTGTCGCCAGTGAGCCTGGACCTGGACTTCGACAAGGCCTTCCCGAGCGAACGTGTCGGCGCCTACGAGCGCCTGCTGCTCGACGCCATTGCCGGCCGGCTGAACCTGTTCGTGCGCAGCGACGAACAGGAGCAGGCCTGGCGCTGGGTGGAGCCGGTGCTGGACGCCTGGACGCAGGACACCGTGGGCCCCCGCCCCTATGCCGCCGGCAGCTGGGGCCCGCCGGCCGCGAGCGCGCTGGTGGCGCGCGACGGCTTCGCCTGGGCAGAGGAGCAGTGAAGCTTCGCTTGCGGCAGGCGGCCCTGGCCTCGGAACGCCGGCTTGTCCATGCCGGTCGCATCGCTCGCTTCGCACCCAGCGGCAACCGGGCGCGGGCGGCCGGTCCAGTGCCCTTGCCGCCGAACATCGCATTCCGCATTGGCGCATTGCAGATCGACTGACCATGCTCGAACGTATCCGTGCGGCCATTCCCGCCCTGCCACCTGCCGAACAGCGGGTGGCCCATCTGCTGCTGGCAGACCCGCGCAGTTTCGCGACGCTGCCGGTGGGTGAACTCGCGGCGCGTTCCAGCGTGAGCAAGCCCACGGTGGTGCGCTTCTGCCGCAGCGTGGGCTACGACGGTCTGGCCGACTTCAAGCTGAAGCTGGCCGGCAGCGTCAACGAGGGCGTTCCCTTCGTGCACCGCGCCGTGAACGACGACGACAAGGCCGGCGACATCGTCGTGAAGGTCATCGACAACGCCGTGGCGGCGATGCTGCGCTACCGCAATGCCGCCGCCGGCCAGTCCTTCGAACGTGCCATCGCCGCATTGGCCGAGGCCGGCCGCGGCCAGGCCCAGGGCCGCCGCATCGAGTTCTATGGTGTCGGCAACAGCGGCATCGTGGCGCAGGACGCGCAGCACAAGTTCTTCCGCCTGGGCGTGACCGCCACCGCCGTCAGCGACGGCCACATGCAGGTGATGAGCGCCACCATGCTCAAGCCCGGCGACTGCGCCGTGATCATCAGCAACAGCGGCCGAAGCCGCGATCTGCTGGACGTGGCCGAGATCGCGCGCAAGAAGGGCGCCACCGTCATCTTCATCACCGCCAGCGGTTCGCCGCTGGCGCGCGAAGCCCTGGGCAGCCCGCACCATGTGCTGCTGGCCGCCGACCACCCTGAAGACGCCGACCGCTACAGCCCGATGGTGTCGCGGCTGCTGCACCTGCTGATCATCGACATCCTGACCACCGGCGTGGCGCTGCGCCTGGGCAGTGCCCAGCTGCGCCCGTTGCTGCAGGAGATGAAGAAGAACCTGCGGCTGCGGCGTTATGCGGCCACGCCGGACGGCGCGGCGGCTTCCGAAGGCGATGGCGGCGCCAGCGACAGCAGTTCCTCGACGCCGTAGAGCCGGGCCAGTTCGGCCAGCTTGGCCGGTGCGCGCACGACGCTGAACGTGCGCCCGGCGGCCTGGGCCTGACGCCTGGCCTGCATCAGCAGGGCGATGGCCGAGGTGTCGAAGTTCTGCAGCGCCCCGGCGTCGACCTGCAAGGGTCCGTCGCTTGTCAGGGCCTGCTGCAATTGGTCCAGCAGGGCCGGCGCATCGGCCAGCGTGGCACTTGCGGGCAGCTGCATCGCGACTTCAGCCTTTGCCGGGCTTGTTGCGTTCGACGAGCGCGGCGATCAGGCCGTCGATGCCGCCCTTGGTGAGTTCGGTCGCGAACTGCGAGCGGTAGCTCTGCACCAGCCAGATGCCGGCGACGTTGACGTCGATGATCTTCCAGGCCGGCACGTCGGCCGGCTTGTCCATGCGGTAGTCCAGCTTGATCGGCTCGCCAGAACCGCGCACTTCGGTCTGCACCACGACCTGGCTGCTGCCGGACACCGGCAGCGTCTTCGTGACTTCGACGCTCTGGTCCTTCACCTGCGTCAGCGCGCCGGCGTAGACGCGCACCAGCAGCGTCTTGAATTCGGCCTGCAACTTGCTGCGCTGCTCAGGGGTGGCCTGGCGCCATTGCGGGCCCACGGCCGAGCGCGTCATGACCTCGAAGTTCACGCTGGGCAGCACCTTGGTGTCGACCAGGGTGATGATGCGGTTCAGGTCGCCCGCCTGGATGGCCGGATCCTTCTTCGCCGCCTCGATGACCTCGACGGAGATCTGGCGCACCAGGGCGTCGGGCGTGGTCTGGGCCGCCACCGGCGCGACGGCCGCGGCGGCAAACAAGGTGGAAGCGGTCAGCAGGGTCTTGAACATGAGGTCCTTCTCTTTGGCTTTTGTCCGACTTCGTCGGAACTATTTCTTCGGTGCCGGAACGGCCTTCTGCGCAGCCGCGGCTGAAGCCGCCGCTGCCGGTGCTTGGAGGCCAGGTTTGCCCGCAGGTTCCGTCTTGCCCGCCGGCGCGGGCGCGGGCGCGGGCGCGGGCGCAGTCGCCGGCTCGTCGGCGAATTCGTCTTCGAACGGCGGCGCGCCGTCGTAGATGGCGTCGCGCCGGCGTTGCAGGTAGGCGTCGCGCAGGAAGCTGTAGCGGTCCAGCGCCACCTGATCCAGCAGCTTGCTGGCGTCGAGCAGGCTGGCGCGCAGGTTCACCACCTCGACGGCGGTGACGGCATAGCTGCCGGCGTCGGTGGTGGGCAGGCGGGCGGCCGAAAACTGGCGGTCGGCGAGCAGACCGAAGGAGTCGCGCACCGTTGACGGGCCGAGCAGCGGCAGCATCACATACGGGCCGTTGCCGAAGCCCCAGACACCCAGCGTCTGGCCGAAGTCTTCGCTGCGGCGCTGCATGCCGAATTCGGTGGCCGGGTCGAGCACGCCACCCAGGCCCATGAGGGTGTTCGTCATCACCCGGAAGCCCATCTCCAGGCCGTTGGCCACCTTGCCCTGCAGCACATGGTTGGCCGCCGACCAGACGTCGCCGATGTTGCCCAGGAAGTTCGAAACCCCCGTGCGCACCAGCCGTGGCACGACATCGCGGTAGGCCGTGGCCACCGGCTTGACGACGGCGTTGTCGATGGCGTCGTTGAACGAATAGACCTTGCGGTTCCAGGCTTCCCAGGGGTCAGCAGGCGCGGCGGCGGCAGCAGGCGAGCCGGCAGGGGCCGGCGGCACGCTGGCGCAGCCCGTCAGCACCACGACCGCGGCCAACAGGCCCAGCGAACGCAATGACAGGACGCTCATCGTCATGGCTTGGCTCCCGGAGCGGCCGCCGGCGCAGGGCTGGCCGGCGCGGCGCCCGCAGCGGCACCGGCCTCGTCGGCCTTGCCGGTCAGGAACTGGCCGATCAGGTTTTCAAGCACCACGGCCGACTGCGTCTGCGCCACGGTGTCGCCGTTGGCCAGATTGCTGTCGTCGCCACCGGGTTCCAGGCCGACGTACTGGTCGCCCAGCAGCCCGGACGTGAGGATCTTCGCAGCGGTGTCTTTCGGGAAGAGGTAGTCCTTCTCGATGTCCATCGTCACCAGGCCCTGGAAGGTCTTGCCGTCGAGCGTGATGTTCTTGACGCGGCCCACCGTGACGCCGGCGGCACGCACCGCGGCGCGCGGCTTCAGACCGCCGATGTTGTCGAAGCGAGCCTGCACCGTGTAGGTGGCGCCGCTGCCCAGGCTGCCCAGGTTGGCCGCCTGCAGTGCCAGGAACACCAGCGCACCGATGCCCAGCAGCACGAACAGGCCGACCAGGGCTTCCAGATATCTTTTACCCATGATTCACCATGTTGCTTTTTCTTTCAGGGCCCTGGTCTCGATCAAGGTGTCGAGAACATCAGGGCGGTCAGCACGAAGTCCATCGCCAGGATCCACAGCGAGGAGATCACGACCGTGCGCGTGGTCGCGTAGGCCACGCCTTCCGGCGTGGCTTCGGTCTCGTAGCCCTGGTACAGCGCGACCACGGTACAGATGACGCCGAAGACGCAGGCCTTGACGAGGCCGTTGCCGACGTCGCGCCACCAGTCCACCTGCGTCTGCATGATGGACCAGAAGTTGCCGGCGTCCACGCCGATGAGCTTCACCGCCACCACCCAGGCCCCCAGGATGCCGATGGCCGAGAACAGGGCCGCCAGCAGCGGCATCGAGACGATGCCGCCGATCAGCCGCGGCGCCAGCACACGCGCCTTCGGGTCGATGGCCATCAACTCCATCGCGGCAATCTGTTCGCCGGCTTTCATCAGGCCGATCTCGGCGGTGAGCGAGGTGCCGGCACGCCCGGCAAACAGCAAGGCTGCGACCACGGGGCCGAGTTCACGAACCAGCGACAGGTTGACGATCAGCCCCAGGCTCTCGGCCGCGCCGTAGGTGACCAGCGCGTAATACATCTGCAGCGCCAGCACGAAGCCCACCGCCAGCCCCGACGCCAGGATGATGATGAGCGAGCGGTTGCCGATGGCGTAGATCTGCGCCACCACCAGGCCGAAGCGGCGCAGCGAAGCCGGAACGGCGCGCAGCATGTCCAGGAAGAACAGCGCGGCGTGACCCCAGCCGCGCATCTGTTCGAGCGTCCAGGCGCCGAGGCTGACGAGGAGGTTCATCGTGCCCCCAGACCGAAATCGGCCGCGATCTCGGGCGCCGGGTAGTGGAACTTGACCGGGCCGTCGGGTTCCCCGCGCACGAACTGGCGGGTCTCGGGGTCGGTGCTGGCCATCAGTTCGGCCGGCGTGCCCTGGGCGACGATCCGGCCCTGCGTGGCCAGCAGGACGACGTAGTCACTGATCGCCATGCACTGGGGCACGTCGTGGCTGACGAGCAGGGTGGTGGCGCCGGTCACGTCGTTGAGCGTGCGGATGAGCTTGGCGGCCACGCCCATGCTGATCAGGTCCAGCCCGGCGAATGGCTCGTCGTACATGATGAGTTCGGGGTCGAGCACGATGGCCCGGGCCAAGGCGATCCGTCGTGCCATGCCGCCCGACACTTCACTGATGCGCAGCGCGGCCGCGCCGCGCAGGCCCACGGCGTTGAGCTTCATCAGCACGATGTCGCGCACCATGGCCTCGGGCAGGGCGGTGTGCTCGCGCAGCGGGAAGGCGACGTTGTCGAAGACGCTGAGGTCGGTGAACAGCGCGCCGAACTGGAACAGCATGCCCAGGCGCCGGCGCAGCCTGAAGAGCTGGGCCTTGTCGCGGGTGTTGACGACTTCGCCGTCGAAGACCACGCGGCCGCGTGTGCAGGCATGCACGCCGCCGATCAGGCGCAGCAAGGTCGTCTTGCCACAGCCCGAGCCACCCAGGATGGCCGTGACCTTGCCGCGCGGAAACTTGAGTGAAACATCCTTCAGGATCAGACGCCTGGGGTCGTATCCAAAACTGACGTTGTCGATCTCGATGAAGGGGGGGGTGGTGTCCAAAGCGGCGCGATTCTCTCATGGGCCGGCCAAACGGCAGGGTTACCCCTAGGGGCAGGCCGGCAGCGGACTGTGACACGCCAAGGGCGCTGGCCGCCAGTGCCGAAGCCGCATGCCAGCCACGCCAGACCGCAGGTCGTCGCATGACCTGCCTGTGCATCACGGCTGCAGATGCCCGGGGCGGTGCAGGGCGGCAGAATTCACGACATGAAACCAACCGCACAACCCGGCACGGCCGACAAGGCCCAGGCTGCCGCCCTGCGCGAAAGGCTGCGCGGGCTCACCCCCAGCCAGGCCGAGACGATGCGCGCGGTGGTGCGCCTGCACACCGCCGGCGACAAGCTGATGTCGGCGCAATGGCTGCTGCAGTTGGCGCGCGAGGCCCCCGACCACCCGGAAGTGCTGTTCTGGCAGGGTGTGCGCCATTTCGAATCAGCGCAGTGGCAGCCGGCTGCTGCGGCGCTGGCGCAGGTGGCGGCCCGGCGGCCCGGCGACTTCACGACCTGGTGCATGCTGGGCGTGGCCCAGGGCGGTGCCGAGGACGGCGCAGCGGCCCGGCACAGCATGCACGAGGCCGCGCGCTGCGCCAGCACCGCTGCGCACTGGCTCAAGCTGGCCATCGAATGCGACGCCCTGGGCCTGTTCGACGAAGCCCTGGCGGCCACCGACGCCCTGCTGAAGCTGGAGCCGAATTCGCCACTGGGCCTGCTGGAACGTGTGCGCTGCCACAAGGCGCTGGGCCACAGCGAAGCTGCGGCGGCCGATTGCCGCACGCTCATTGGCCGCGGCAGCGAAGTCGCCAAGGCCTGGTTTTCACTGGCCGACCTGAAGACCGTACCGCTGACTTCCGCTGAACGGCTGCAACTGCAGCAAACCGCTGTCAACAAGCAGTTGCCCGCGGCCGACCGGCAACTGCTGGACTTTGCGCTGGGCAAGGTGCTGGAAGACGCCGGCGACGTGGCCGGCGCTCTGGCCGCGCTGCAGCGCGCCAACGCCAGCGTGCGCGCCAGCCAGCCCTGGGACGCCGCCGCCTTCGACCGCCACGTGGCGGGCCTGCGCCGGCTGGCATTGGCGGGCCTGCCGGCGCAGGCGCAGCCGCAAGGGGCCGAGGTCATCTTCCTGACCGGCATGCCACGCTCCGGCAGCACGCTGATCGAACAGGTGTTGGCCAGCCATTCGCAGGTGGAAGGCGCCAGCGAGCTGCCCACGCTGCACCAGGTGATCGAGGCCGAATCGCGCCGTCGCGGGCGGGCTTTCGTCGACTGGGCGCCCCAGGCCAGCAGCGACGACTGGACCCGGCTGGGCCAGGACTACCTGCGGGCCACCGCGCGCTGGCGCCAGCACAAGCAGGTGGCCACCGACAAGCTGCCCGACAACTGGCAGTGGGTGGCTGCCGTGCGCGCCATGCTGCCGCAGGCCCGCATCGTCGACTGCCGGCGCGACCCGCTGGAGACCGGCTGGTCCTGCTACAAGCAGTTCTTTGCGCCGAGCCTGGCCAATTTCAGCTACGACTTCGACAGCCTGGCGCAGTACTGGGCGGCCTGCGAAGGCCTGGGCGACCTTCATGCGCGGCAACACCCGGAGTTCGTGCGCGTGCAGCGCTACGAGGCGCTGATCGCCGAGCCGCAAGCGCAGATCCGCGAACTACTGGCCTTCTGCGGGCTGGCCTTCGAGCCGGCCTGCCTGGAGTTCCACAAGGCGCAGCGCGCCATCCGCACGCCGAGTGCGCTGCAGGTGCGGCAGCCGGCGCGGCAGGCGTCAACACCCGCGGCGGCGTTCGGCGAGCTGCTGGACCCACTGCGGCATGCGCTCGCCCAGGCATTGGCCCGCGAACGCGCGCAGGCCGGCTAGCCGGCGGCGGTTCAGCGCGGCAGCCGCGTGGCGCCAGTGAGGAAGCGGTCGACCTCGCGCGCTGCCTGCCGGCCTTCGCGGATGGCCCAGACCACCAGGCTCTGGCCGCGGCGCATGTCGCCGGCGGCGAAGACCTTGTCGACATTGGTCTTGTAGCCGCTGCCGTCGTCGACGCTGGCCTTGGCGTTGCCGCGTGCGTCCTTGTCGATGCCGAAGGCGTCGAGCACGCTGCCCACCGGGCTGGTGAAGCCCATCGCCAGCAGCACCAGGTCGGCCTTGTATTCCTTCTCGGTGCCGGGCATCTCGACGAGCTTGCCGCCCTGCAGTTCCACGTGCACGGTCTTCAGGCCCACGACGCGGCCCTTGTCCTTGCCGGTGCCGGCCACCAGTTCCTTGGTGGCGATGGCAAATTCGCGGGTGCAGCCTTCTTCGTGGCTGGAACTGGTGCGCAGCTTGGTCGGCCAGTAGGGCCAGGTCAGCGGCTTGTTCTCTTCTTCCGGTGGCTGCGGCATCACCTCGAACTGCGTGACGCTGGCCGCGCCATGGCGATTGCTGGTGCCCACGCAATCGCTGCCGGTGTCGCCACCGCCGATGACGATGACGTGCTTGCCGGTGGCCATGATCTGGCCCTTGAGCTTGTCGCCGGCCACCACCTTGTTCTGCATCGGCAGGAATTCCATCGCGAAGTGCACGCCGTCGAGTTCACGGCCGGGCACGGGCAGGTCGCGGCTCGTCTCGCTGCCGCCGGTCAGCAGAACGGCGTCGAATTCGGCCTTCAGCTGCTCGGGGGTGACGGTGTCCTTGGCATCGTTCGTCACTTTGGCGGCCGGGCCTTCCTTGGCCATGGCGCCCACCAGCACGCCGGTGCGGAAGACCACGCCTTCGGCCTGCATCTGGGCGATGCGGCGGTCGATGTGGCTCTTCTCCATCTTGAAGTCGGGGATGCCGTAGCGCAGCAGGCCGCCGATGCGGCTGTTCTTCTCGAACACCGTCACGTCGTGGCCGGCGCGCGCCAGCTGCTGCGCGGCGGCCAGGCCGGCCGGGCCGCTGCCGACGACGGCCACCTTCTTGCCGGTCTTGGCTTTCGGCGGCTGCGGTGCCACCCAGCCTTCGGCCCAGGCGCGGTCGATGATGGCGTGTTCGATGCTCTTGATGCCCACCGCGTCGTCGTTGACGTTCAGCGTGCACGCCGCTTCGCACGGCGCCGGGCAGACGCGGCCGGTGAATTCCGGGAAGTTGTTGGTCTGGTGCAGCACCTCGATGGCGCTTTGCCAGTCGTTGCGGAACACCAGGTCGTTGAAGTCAGGAATGATGTTGTTGACCGGGCAGCCGCTGTTGCAGAACGGCGTGCCGCAGTCCATGCAGCGCGCGGCCTGCTGCTTGCCCTGGTCGGCGTTCAGCGTGATGACGAACTCCTTCCAGTTCTTCACCCGCTTTTCAACCGGTTCGTAGCCTTCTTCCAGGCGTTCGTATTCGAGGAAACCTGTGACCTTGCCCATGATGCTGTTGCTCTGCTGAAAGGGGGTTGGGCTTACTTGGCGGCCGCGGTGGCGGCCGAGCTCTGTGCCTTGGCGGTGGCCGCTGCCGCACCGGCCTCGGCTGCACGCGCGGCCAGCGCGCGCTTGTACTCGTGCGGGAAGACCTTGACGAACTTGGCGCGCGACTCGGCCCAGTGGTCGAGGATCTCGCGCGCGCGCAGGCTGCCGGTCCAGCGGTGGTGGTCTTCCACCAGCTTCTTCAGGATGACCTCGTCGGGCAGCTCGCGGTGCAGGCCAACGGCTGGCACGCCGGCCTGTTCCTCGCGCGGCACCAGCTTGTCCAGCGCCACCATGGCCGGGTTGCAGCGGCCGGCAAAGTGGCCGTCTTCGTCGAACACGTAGGCCACGCCGCCACTCATGCCGGCGGCGAAGTTGCGGCCGGTCTTGCCGAGCACGGCCACGGTACCGCCCGTCATGTATTCGCAGCCATGGTCGCCGGTTCCTTCCACCACGGCGGTGGCACCCGAGAGGCGCACGGCAAAGCGTTCGCCGCCCACGCCACGGAAGAAGGCCTCGCCGCTGGTGGCGCCATACAGGGCGGTGTTGCCGACGATGATGTTCTTGGTGGCGTCACCGCGGAAGTCGATGCTCGGCCGCACGGCAATGCGGCCGCCGCTCAGGCCCTTGCCGGTGTAGTCGTTGGCGTCGCCGATGAGGTACAGCGTGATGCCCTGCGCCAGGAAGGCGCCGAAACTCTGGCCGCCCGTGCCTTCCATCTGGATGAAGATGGTGTGGTCGGGCAGGCCTTCGGGGCGCAGTCGCACCAGCTCGCCGGAGAGCATGGCGCCCAGGCTGCGGTTGCGGTTGCGCGCTTCCTCGAGCAGCTGCACCTTTTCGCCCCGTTCGATGGCGGGGCGGCACTTCTCGATGAGCTTCACGTCCAAGGCCTTGGCCAGGCCATGGTCCTGCTCTTCGGTGTGGTGGCGCGGCACGTCGGCCGGCACCACGGGCTGGTGGAAGACGCGGCTGAAGTCCAGGCCCTTGGCCTTCCAGTGTTCGATGCCCTTCTTCGTGTCCAGCAGGTCGGCGCGGCCGATGAGTTCGTCGAACTTCCTGATGCCCAGCTGCGCCATGATCTGGCGCGCTTCTTCGGCGACGAAGAAGAAGTAGTTCACCACGTGTTCGGGCTTGCCGGCAAACTTGGCGCGCAGCACCGGGTCCTGCGTGGCCACGCCCACCGGGCAGGTGTTCAGGTGGCACTTGCGCATCATGATGCAGCCTTCCACCACCAGCGGCGCGGTGGCGAAGCCGAATTCGTCGGCACCCAGAAGCGCACCGATGACGACGTCGCGGCCGGTCTTCATCTGGCCGTCGGCCTGCACGCGGATGCGGCTGCGCAGGCGGTTGAGCACCAGGGTCTGCTGGGTCTCGGCCAGGCCCAGTTCCCAAGGCGTGCCGGCGTGCTTGATGCTGCTCCAGGGGCTGGCGCCGGTGCCACCGTCGTGGCCGGCGATCACCACGTGGTCGGCCTTGCACTTGGTGACGCCCGCGGCGATGGTGCCCACGCCCACTTCGCTGACCAGCTTGACGCTGATCGAAGCCCGCGGGTTGGCGTTCTTCAGGTCATGGATGAGCTGCGCCAGGTCTTCGATGGAATAGATGTCGTGGTGCGGCGGCGGGCTGATGAGGCCCACGCCGGGCACGCTGTAGCGCAGGAAGCCGATGTAGTCGGACACCTTGCCGCCGGGCAGCTGCCCGCCTTCGCCGGGCTTGGCACCCTGGGCCATCTTGATCTGGATCTGGTCGGCACTGACCAGGTATTCGGTGGTCACGCCGAAGCGGCCGCTGGCCACCTGCTTGATCTTGCTGCGCAGGCTGTCGCCGGCCTGCATCTCGACCTCGGCGGCCATCACGCTCTTGCCGATGATGTCGCTGACCTTGGTGCCTGCCGCGATCTTGATGCCCTTGAGCTCTTGCCTGTAACGCGCCGGGTCTTCGCCGCCTTCGCCGGTGTTGCTCTTGCCGCCGATGCGGTTCATGGCAATGGCCAGCGTGGTGTGGGCTTCGGTGCTGATGCTGCCCAGGCTCATGGCGCCGGTGGCAAAGCGCTTGACGATGTCGGCCGCGCTTTCCACCTCGTCCACCGGAATGGCCTTGGCCGGGTCGACCTTGAATTCGAACAGCCCGCGCAGCGTCATGTGGCGCTTGCTCTGGTCGTTGATGAGCTGGGCGTATTCCTTGTAGGTGTCCCAGCGGTTGGCGCGCGTGCTGTGCTGCAGCTTGGCGATCGCGTCGGGGCTCCACATGTGCTCTTCGCCGCGCACACGCCAGGCGTATTCGCCGCCGGCGTCGAGCATGCGGGCCAGCACCGGGTCGTCGCCGAAGGCTTTCTCGTGCATCCTCAGCTTTTCTTCTGCCACCTCGAACACGCCGATGCCACCCACCTGGCTGGCGGTGCCGCGGAAGTATTTGTCGACGAAGCTCTTCTCCAGGCCGATGGCCTCGAACAGCTGCGCGCCGCAGTACGACATGTAGGTGCTGACCCCCATCTTCGACATGATCTTGGAGAGACCCTTGCCGATGGCCTTGACGAAGTTGTAGATGGCCTTGTCGGCCTGGGCCTTGGCGTCGCTGTCGCCATTCGAGCCGGCCACGCTGCCCTGCAGCTCGACCAGCGTTTCCATCGCCAGGTAGGGGTGCACGGCCTCGGCGCCATAGCCGGCGAGCACGGCAAAGTGATGCACCTCGCGCGCACTGCCGGTCTCGACCACGAGACCGGCGGTGGTGCGCAGGCCCTCACGCACCAGGTGGTGGTGCACGGCGCTCAGCGCCAGCACGGCAGGAATGGCGACCTGGGTGCGACTCATCGCCCGGTCGCTGATGATCAGGATGTTGTGGCCGCTCTTGATGGCGTCCACGGCTTCGGCGCAGAGGCTGGCGAGTTTGGCCTCGATGCCTTCGCGGCCCCAGGCCAGCGGGTAGGTGATGTCGAGCGTGAGGCTGCGGAACTTGCCGTTGGTGTGGCGTTCGATGCCGCGCAGCCGCGCCATGTCGTCGAAGTCCAGGACCGGCTGCGTCACTTCCAGCCGCATCGGCGGGTTCACCGCGTTGATGTCCAGCAGGTTGGGCTTGGGGCCGATGAAGCTGTTCAGGCTCATCACGATGGCCTCGCGGATCGGGTCGATCGGCGGGTTCGTCACTTGCGCGAACAGCTGCTTGAAGTAGTTGTACAGCGGCTTGTCCTTGTCGCTCAGCACGGCCAGCGGGCTGTCGTTGCCCATGCTGCCGGTCGCCTCCTCGCCGTTCGCGGCCATCGGCGCCAGCAGGAACTTCAGGTCTTCCTGGGTGTAGCCGAAGGCCTGCTGGCGGTCGAGCAGGCTCTCGGAAAACGGCAGGTGCTCGGGCTGGGCCTCGATGCTGTCCAGGCGGATGCGCACGTTGTCGATCCACTGCCGGTAGGGCCGGGCATTGGCGAACTGGGTCTTCAGTTCCTCGTCCTCGACGATGCGGCCCTGTTCCAGGTCGATGAGGAACATCTTGCCCGGCTGCAGCCGCCACTTCTTGACGATCTTGTTCTCGGCGAAGGGCAGCACGCCAGACTCGGAGGCCAGCACCACCAGGTCGTCTTCGGTGACGACATAACGCGCCGGGCGCAGGCCATTGCGGTCGAGTGTGGCGCCGATCTGCTTGCCGTCGGTGAAGACCACGGCGGCCGGGCCGTCCCAGGGTTCCAGCATCGCGGCGTGGTACTCGTAGAAGGCGCGCCGGCGGGCGTCCATCAGCTCGTGGTTCTCCCAGGCCTCGGGGATCATCATCATCGCCGCCTGCGCCAGCGGGTAGCCGGCCATCGTGAGCAGTTCCAGCGCGTTGTCGAAGGTGGCGGTGTCGCTCTGGCCTTCGAAGCTGATGGGGTAGAGCTTCTGCAGGTCGTCGCCCAGCACGGGGCTCTTCATCACGCCTTCACGGGCGCGCATCCAGTTGAAGTTGCCCTTGACGGTGTTGATCTCGCCGTTGTGCGCCACCATTCGGTAGGGGTGGGCCAGCGGCCATTCAGGGAAGGTGTTGGTGCTGAAGCGCTGGTGCACCAGGGCCAGGGCACTGAGGGCGCGCGGGTCGGCCAGGTCCTTGAAGTACACGCCCACCTGGTCGGCCAGGAGCAGGCCCTTGTAGATGACGGTGCGGCAGCTCATGCTGGGCACGTAGTACTCGCGGCTGTGGGTGAGCTTCAGGGCCTGGATGGCGGCGCTGGCGGTCTTGCGGATGACGTAGAGCTTGCGTTCGAGCGCGTCGGGCACGATCACATCGGCGCCGCGGCCGATGAAGATCTGCTTGATGACGGGCTCCTTGGCACGCACCGCCGGGCTCATGGGCATGTCGCGGTCCACCGGCACGTCGCGCCAGCCCAGCAGCACCTGGCCTTCGGCCTTCACGGCGCGCGCCAGTTCCTGTTCGCAGGCCAGGCGGCTGGCGTGTTCCTTCGGCAGGAAGATCATGCCGACGCCGTATTCGCCCGGGGCAGGCAGCTCCACGCCCTGCGCGGCCATTTCTGCGCGGTACAGCTCGTCGGGCAGCTGGATGAGGATGCCGGCGCCGTCGCCCATCAGCTTGTCGGCACCGACCGCGCCGCGGTGGTCCAGGTTTTCCAGGATCTTCAGGCCCTGCTGCACGATGCTGTGGGCCTTCGCGCCCTTGATGTGGGCCACGAAGCCAACGCCGCAGGCGTCGTGTTCCTGGCGCGGGTCATAAAGACCGTGTTCGGCCAGGCTGGCGTGTTCGAAGTCGCTGGCGGCGGGGGAATGTTCAGACACGGTCTTCTCCGGGGCAGGGCTGGGGCCTTGGGGCGGGGTGCGCATTTCGGCCGACGGCGGAACTTACCGCAGTGCAGCAAGAGCGGCAAGGAAATCAATCGGGGTCAGACACTTAAAGAGAAACAGCAGCCAGTGACGTCCTGAATATGGGGACAATCTTTATGGAAACGGTCGCGTGGACAGCGATGGCCGCTCAAGCACATGGTGTGCCATTACCCGGGCTCTTGTCCTTCTTCGGACGACCTGGCGGCCGCGGGCGCACCGGGCGTTGCGCTCGCAGGGCCAGTTCGCCGGTGAACGCCGTCGATCCGATGGCCCAGCCACCCAGGGCTGCTTGCTGCCAGCGATGGGCCTGGGCTGCTGAAACGCCATCGGCCAGCCGCCGGCGATAGGCGGCTTCGCGCTCGAAGGGGGTGTTGCCCAGACCCCAGAACCCCGCCGGGTGGGCCAGCAGGGCGTCGGGCCGTCCGGCCAGCCGCACGCTGGCGCTGGTGTGTCGAGTTTCGGGCGTGATCCCGTCTATCCACACCAGCAGGTCCAGCAGGGTGGCCCCCGGCTCCACCGGGGCGCAGCGGAAGCGCCCGTCCCAGAGTGTGCCGGCGCGGCCATGGCGGCGGTTGTAGGCGCTCACGTAGCGCCGCCCGACGGCCTGCAGCAGGCGGCTGATGCCCGTGGCGGCGTCCGGCTGCGCCAGCAGCAGCACCTGGTCGTCCAGCAGCGCCCAGGCCAGCAACTGCACGCCACTGGCGGGGGCTGATTCGCGCAGTGCGCCGAGATAGTTCGCCCGATCGGTGTCGTCGGTAAACACCGGCCGGTCGCCATGGCCACGCTGCACGACCACGTGGGCGAGGCCGGGGATGACGAGGCGGGGCAGGCGAGCCATGGGGCAGTCAGCGACGCGCTATGCGTGGGGCATGAGAAAGGGGATCGACTGCTTGCGGCCCAGAGCGGTCGTTGGCGATTCGACTGGGTCCCAGGGCTACGGACGTTGGGTGGCCCCTTGCGCTCATGTCCCCCGCCGCCGGCCCTGGCGGGCCGGCGTCTCCTCCTTTACTTCGCTCCAGGGCCACCCAACGCCCGCAGCCCGCCCACGTGTCGGCGCGCCACGGTGGAGACCCGGACACGGTGTTTGCAAAGGTGGGCTGGGGCTGGCTGTGGCGCGCATGGGAGGCGCCGAGGAGCACAGGGCCCGCGGCCCCCGCGCGCAGCGCGGTTCAACCTCTGACTCATCGCGGGTGATTGAGCGCAATGAGCGCAGCGAATGAAGCGAGTTCCGCGATGGGGCCGCGGGACCGATGCACTGAGCCCGGACACAAACAGTCCAGTGGACTGTTTGTGCCTGGCGAAGGCCCAGGCCACTGGCCTGGGCCGCAGGGCAGCCTGAGCGCAGCGAAGGCCGCCGAGGATAAGCGCCGCAGCCAGCCCCAGCCCGCCTTTGCAGGGGACCAAGCAGGCAAGAAACGAACGACCGCAACGGGCCGACAGGAGAAAGTCGAAGCTTCGAGGCAACCCCCATCTCAGTCCGCAAACACCCGGCGCCCCGTCAGCCGGAAATGTTCGCGCAGGGCGTAGCGGTCGGTCATGCCGGCGATGTAGTCGGCCACCGCGCGGGCGCCGTCGGATGCCGTGGCGAAGTCGGCCGGCATGGCACCGGGGTCGGCGCGGTAGGCGGCGAAGAGTTCGACCAAGGCCGTGCGCGCCTGCGCGGTGGTGTGCATCACCTGCGGGTGGCGGTAGAGGGCGCTGAAGAGGAAGCGTTGCAGTTCCGTGATCTGGGCTTGCAGCCCGGCGCTGAAGCGCGCCAGCGGCGGCAGCCGGCGTACCGCGTCGGCGTCGGCGGGGGCATGGCTGCGCACCGCTTCGCTGGTGGCGGCGATCAGGTCGGCCATCTGTGCCGACAGCATGCGGCGCAAAGTCTCGAACAGCAACCGCCGGCCGGGCTGGCTGGCCAGCTGCGGGTGGTCGGCCAGCACCTGCTGCTTCCAGTGGGCAAACAGTGGCACATCGGCCAGCTGGGCCAGCGTGATCAGCCCTGAGCGCACGCCGTCGTCGATGTCGTGCGCGTTGTAGGCCATGGCGTCGGCCAGGTTGACCAGCTGCGCTTCCAGGCTGGGCTGGGTGCCCTCGACGAAGCGCCGGCCCGGGCCCTGGGGTTCGGCCTGCACCAGGCGCGCCGCATTGCGCGCCGAGCAGTGCTTCAGGATGCCTTCGCGGGTTTCGAAGCTGAGGTTCAGCCCGTCGAAGCCCGGGTAGCGGGCTTCCAGCGCGTCGACCACCCGCAGCGACTGCAGGTTGTGCTCGAAGCCGCCATGTTCGCGCATGCAGTCGTGCAGCGCGTCCTGGCCGGCGTGGCCGAAAGGTGTGTGGCCGAGGTCGTGCGCGAGTGCGATGGCCTCGACCAGGTCTTCGTTGAGCTGCAGCGCACGCGCTGCCGAGCGACCCAGCTGCGCCACTTCCAGCGAATGCGTCAGCCTTGTGCGGAACAGGTCGCCTTCGTGGTTGATGAACACCTGCGTCTTGTAGACGAGCCGCCGGAACGCCGTGCTGTGCACGATGCGGTCACGGTCGCGCTGGTGCTCGTTGCGCGGCGGGGCGGGCGCTTCGGGCACGCGCCGGCCGCGAGTGTGGCGCGGGTCGCAGGCCCAGGGGGCCAGCGGGGCCGGGTAGGCGGGCAGGCCCGGCGTGTTCACGCCGGCAGGCTGTGGCGCTGGATGACCTGGGCCACCAGCGCGTCGGGGGCCGGGCGGACGGCAGCGCTGCCCGGCCGGTCGATGACGACGAAGCGGATCTCGCCGGCGCTGGCCTTCTTGTCCAGCCGCATCAGCGCCAACCACTGCTCGGCCGGCATGTGCGGCGCCTGCGTGGGCAGGCCGGCGGCGGCAATGATGCGGTGCAGGCGCTGGGCGAAGGCCGCGTCCACCCCGCCCAGTTCGGCCGACAGGCTGGCCGCCATCACCATGCCGCAGCCCACGGCTTCCCCGTGCAGCCATTGGCCATAACCCAGGCCTGCCTCGATGGCATGGCCGAAGGTGTGGCCGAAGTTCAGGATGGCGCGCAGGCCGCTTTCGCGTTCGTCCTGGCCCACCACATGGGCCTTGATCTCGCACGAGCGCCGCACCGCATGGGCCAGCGCGGCCGGGTCGCGCGCCATCAGCGCGGGCAACTGGGCTTCGATCCAGTCGAGGAAGGCCATGTCCGCGATCGGCCCGTACTTGATCACTTCGGCCAGGCCAGCCGACAGTTCACGCGGCGGCAGGGTGGCCAGCGTGGCCAGGTCGCAGACCACACGGGCGGGCTGGTAGAACGCGCCGATCATGTTCTTGCCGCGCGGGTGGTTGATGGCGGTCTTGCCGCCCACCGAGGAGTCCACCTGCGCCAGCAGCGTGGTGGGCACCTGCACGAAAGGCACGCCACGCATGAAGCTGGCCGCGGCAAAACCCGTCATGTCGCCGATGACGCCACCGCCCAGGGCGTAGAGCACGGTCTTGCGGTCGCAGCCATGGGCCAGCAGGTGGTCGAAGATCAGGTTCAGCGTGACCCAGTCCTTGTGCACTTCACCGTCGGGCAGCAGCACGGTGCTGATCTGCGCGTGGTGCGGCGCCAGCGCCCGGCGCAAGGCGGCTTCGTACAGCGGGGCGATGGTGGGGTTGCTGACGATCACGGCCTGCGCCGACTTCGGCAGGCCGGCCCACGCGGCCGGCGTGGCCAGCAAGCCGGGCTGGATGAGGATGTCGTAGCGGCTGTCGCCGGCGGCGACCTGCACGGTGTTTTCCAGCGGGGAAGTCATGCCTGCGAGTTTAAGTCGCAGCCTGGCGAAACCCTGGGCGCCGTCAACGACAGCGGGTGCTTCAGCCGGCCGTGTGGTCGATGGGCGAGGGCACCTGGCCAGGGTCGACGAGGCCTGCCAGTTCCAGCTGCATCAGCACCATGCCCAGCAGGGCATGCACCGAAGGCCGAGCCGATTCGACGACGAAATGGGCCGTGCGCCGGTACAGCGGGTCGCGTTCGCGGTACAGCTCGCGCAGTCGCTGCTGCGGGTTGGCCACCTGCAGCAGGGGCCGCTGGGTGTCGTGGCGCAGGCGGCGATGCAGTTCGTCCGCGGTGGAGCGCAGGTAGAAGACGTGGCTGCGCGAATGAAGCGCGTCGCGGTTGGAGGGCCGCAGGACGGCGCCGCCACCGGTGGCCAGCACGATGCCCGGCCGCTGCGTGAGTTCGTCGATGACCTCCTGCTCGACGTCGCGAAACGCGTCTTCGCCCTGCTGGGCGAAGAAGTCGCGGATCGGCATGCCGATCCGGTGTTCGATCTCGGTGTCGCTGTCGACGAACTTCAGACCCAGCTGGCGGGCCAGATGACGCCCGACGGTGGACTTGCCACAGCCGGGCATGCCGACCAGGGATAAGGTCAGCGTGGTCAAACTCAGGGTATCAATGGGGCGACCGTGAGTAGCGAGCAAGCGCCAGGTACTGCTAGGGCCGCAGGTTTGGGCCTGTCTCCGAACGGGCTGACGACACCCGCGGGGGGCACATCTTGCTTGTTGAAGTCATCGGCGAAGCCGTTCACTATGAACTGAGCGTCCGTCCTCGACTCGGTGCCTGCCACAGTCGCAGAAGCAGTGAGCAACAGATCGACCCAGGGTGCGTAGGATTCTGCGTAGATGAGCGAGATCGTTGCCCGGCCGTTCACGGTCTGCACAGACCCTGGAGTTACGGAGATCACGTTACCAGGCCACAGGACTCCGTCTGCGTTGTCGTCTTCGTCACGGGGAGTTCTATCCAAGGTGCCGTTCTGGTTACGGTCCTCGCTACGGCAACTGTAAATGGGTGCAGCGTAGGCCCAGAAGGCGCCGTTCCATCCGAGCACGCCCGTTCTGTAGTTGACGGGTATTGCCTTGATCGTCAGGGTCGCGCCATTCACGGGAATGCCATTGGAGTCAGTGACGTAGACCACCCAATCCTTCTTGTAGGTTTGAGGGTCAAGGTTCGTAATCACATTGCCGGTACCCAAGGCGATGAACAGCGCGCTCTGGCTGACCGTCAAGGTTGCGGAGCCAGTTACGGCAGGCGTGGTCCCCGCCACCGTAGCGCTGAGGACAACGCCATTGTTGGCGGTGCTTTGTGAGCCAGAACGGTAGCGCACCGTGGCAGTACCACTGTCGTCCGTAGGCGCCGAGACCTGCAGCAGGTTGCCGCCGCTCGGGTCAGTGACCCGGGTGAAGTTCACCGTCTGGCCCTGCACCGGATTTCCAGCCGCGTCAGAAACCTTGGCAAGCACCAAGGTCTCGTTGGTGCCCGCTGCCGAGGTGTTCGGCGCGATCGCTGTTTCGCTGATCTGCAGAACAAGGGTGCTAGGTACGGTGGCCACCACTCGCAAGGGCAGGGTCGTGCTGCTGCCGGTGCCCACGACAGTTGCTTGAACGGTGACCGGTCCAGCGGAAGTGGATGAAAAATTGACAGTCGCTTGTCCAGCAGCGTTGGTTTGTGTGGAAGCAGGGGCAAGCGATCCGCCTGACAACACGCCGCCGGTGGCGGCAAAGTCAATTCGAACGCCCGCCAGGGGAGTGACGCCTTGCAGTTCCACGGTCAGTGGCTGTGTCGTGCCCACGTTCACGGTGGCAGAAGCTGACGGAGAAACGAACGCAAAGGTCTGGCTGCTCACGACCAGTTGTGTGGACGGGTTTCTCGCGCCCGAGCTCGTGAACTCAAGCGAATCGGTACCCGCGTTGGTGGCGGTGTAGTTGAATCGCACCTGCCCGTTGGCATCCGTTCTTCGTTCCGGAGCCGACGTTACAGTGGGATTTCCCAGCGAACTCACCGCGGTCACGACCACACCTGGGACCGGATTGCCGCGCGAGTCACTGACAGCGACATCGAATGCGCCCGAAGTTCTCTGGATCAACGAGGTCGGGCCAGACACTCGGACGGTGGTCCCATCGATTGGCAAGGTGAGCGTATTCACCACCGTGCCAGATCTGACTGTGACAACCGCGTTGCGATTCGACTTGTCCGAGCCTGCGGACAGGGTAGCGCTGCCGGTTCCTGCGGCGTTTGTCACGCTGCTGATAGCGCTCAGCGTCCCAGTTGACGTGGCGAAAATCAGCGGTGCAGCGGTCAGTGCGTTGTTGTTGGCATCCTTGACGAAAGCGCGGATCACCACGCCGTCGCCCGCCGTAGTCACGCTGGTGCTTTCGGCAATGAGCTCAATGGACGTTGCCACAGTACCGCTCGGTGCATTGACAACCGCGAGCGAGATGGTCCGAGTGAGTGAGCCTGACGCAGCGGTCAGAGTGATCGTGCGATTCGTCGTGTTTGAACCAATGCCCACCGTCGCGACGATTTGGCCCTGGGCGTTGGTCACTCGGCTGTCGGTCGTGGTGGTGCCGGTAGCAGCTGGGATGGTGATGACGCCGTCACTGTTCGCTGAAAGTGCTACAGCCACGCCCGGCAGCGCAACCCGACGTTCGTCGAGCGCGGTGACTGTGAGCGTGACAGCACCAGTGCCCGTGTTCGGAATCGTGTTGGACGAGAGCACCAGCACCAGGTCGCTGGCTGTTGGCGTGTTGCCGATGGGTGTCGTGCCACCGCCGAAGGGCGGTGACCCGGAATCACCACCACCACCACCGCAGGCTGCCAGAACTAGCAGGCTGCAGATCGAAAAGAGTCGTTTCAGAATTGTCATGGTCGAAGTCCTGCGTCTTGGCGGCGCGCGGAAGCGAATGCGGGTGGGGCTTCGTGGGGAAGGCTTTTGGCCGGCGCGCGGGTCAGCGTGCAGCCGAGCGGTCGGTCACGATCTTGGGAGTGATGAACACCAGCAGTTCGGTCTTGCTGGTGCTGCGCACCCTGTTCTGGAACAGCACGCCCAGGTAGGGGATGTCGCCGAGCAGCGGCACCTTGTTGATCTCGTTGCGTTCGTCCTGGGTGAAGATGCCGCCGATGACGACGGTGCCGCCGTTTTCCACCAGCACCTGGGTCTGCACCTGCTTGGTGTTGATGGCCGGGCCGGCAGCCGTCAGCGCACCGCGGCTGTCCTTGTTGACCAGCAGGTCGAGGATGACGTTGCCTTCGGGCGTGATCTGCGGTGTCACTTCCAGGCTCAGGCTGGCCTTCTTGAACTGCACCGAGGTGGCGCCGCTGCTGGTGGCCTGCTGGTACGGAATCTCTTCACCCTGCTCGATGCGTGCCTTGGTCTGGTCGGCGGTGATGATGCGCGGGCTGCTGACCACGTTGCCGCGGCCTTCGGCTTCCAGTGCCGACAGTTCCAGGTTCAGGAAACGGTTGGAGGCGGCTCCGAAGAGGCTCAGCGCGAAGGTGGCCGCCGAAGCACCGCCGAAGGCGCTGGTGTTGGCCGGCAGGTTCACGAACTGCGAATCGGGCAGGTAGCTGGTCGGCGTGATCGGCGTCTGGCCGGTGGTGACACCGATGTTGGAGTAGTTGCCGCCGATGGCCGCGTAGTTGCCGCCACCCACGTTGTAGCCAGGAATGCCGCCACGAGTGCCGCGTTGGTCAGTGCCGCCCAGCTTCACGCCCAGAGCACGGCCGAAGCTGTCGTCGGCTTCGACGATGCGGGCTTCGATCAACACCTGGCGCACCGGGATGTCGATCTTGCCGATGAGCGACTGGATCTCCTCGAGCTTGCTCGGGATGTCGCTGACGAACAGCTGGTTCGTGCGGGTTTCGAAGATGACGCTGCCGCGCGGCGACAGGATGCGCGTGTTGGTGCCGCCACTGCCGCCACCGCCGCCACCGCCCTGGCTCAGGTTCTGTCCGGTCAGGCCCTTGGCCACTTCCTCGGACTTGGTGTAGTTCAGCTGGAAGCTCTGGGTGCGCAGCGGCTCGAGTTCCTCGATCTTCTTCTTCGCTTCAAGGTCGACCTGTTCCTTGGCGGCGAGCTCGTCCTTCGGCGCGATCCACAGCACGTTGCCGTTCTTGCGCACGCCCAGGCCCTTGGCCTGCAGGATGATGTCCAGCGCCTGGTCCCAGGGCACGTCTTTCAGGCGCAGGGTGACGGTGCCGGTGACGGTGTCGCTGGTGACGACGTTGAAGTTGGTGAAGTCGGCAATCACCTGCAGCAACGCGCGCACTTCGATGTTCTGGAAGTTCAGGCTCAACTTCTCGCCCTGGAAGCCCACGCCTTGCGTCAGCTTGTTCGGGTCGAGCTTGACCGGGCGCACTTCCAGCACGAACTGGTTGTCACTCTGGTAGGCGCTGTGTTCCCAGGCGCCGGTGGGTTCCACCACCATGCGCACGCGGTCGCCGGCCTGGAAGGTGTTGATGCTGCGCACCGGCGTGCCGAAGTCGGTGACGTCGAGACGGCGGCGCAGGCTGTCGGGCAGGGTGCTGCGCAGGAATTCGACGACCAGGCTCTGCCCTTGCTGGCGGATGTCCACGCCCACCTGGGTGCTGGGCAGGTTGACGATGACGCGGCCGCTGCCTTCGGTGCCGCGGCGGAAGTCGATGTCGCGCAGGCCTTGCGGGTTGGTGTTCTGCGCCGGCGCGAAGGTGGCGGGCGCCGCGGCCGGGCCGCCAGTGGCGCTGGGGGCCGCCGCCACCGCGTCGCCACTGCCGCCACCCACGCCGTCGAGCACCAGCACCAGGGCCTTGCCCTGGATCTGCGCGCGGTAGCTGGAGGCCTGCTTCAGGTTCAACACCAGGCGGGTGCGTTCACCGGCCTGGGCGATGTTGATCGAACGCAGGTTGCCCTGGTTGATCTCCATGCTGTTGCGGCCCATGGCGTTGGCCACGCCGGGCAGGTCGATGGCGATGCGGGGGGGCGACTGCACCGAGAACCCGTTGGGCACCGCCGTCAGCGCTTCGCTGAGTTCGATGCGCACCACCTCGGTACCCGCCTGCTGGTTGCTGGTGATCGACTGGATGGCGTTCTGCGCCCAGGCAACGCCCGGTGCAGTCAACAGGCTGACGGTGAGGGCCAGCGTGGCCATTGCGGCCTTAGCGGCACGCCATTGGGGCCCGTGGGACATGGTGCGGCTCTCCTGAGAATTCATCATCGCGCCCGCTCTTGCAGTTGCAGGGTGGCCGGGCGTTCTATCCATTCGCCGGCGGCGTCCTGGACAATTTCACGCAGGCTGATTTCGGTTTCGGAAATGGCGGTGACGCGGCCGTAGTTCTGGCCGAGGTAGTCACCCACCTTCACCTGGTACAACAAGTTGTCGACCCGCAGCAGGGCGAACGGGCTGGCGCCGCGGGCAACGCTGCCGACCATGCCCATGCTGTCCAGCGGATAGGCCTCCAGCGGTTCCTTGCGGCGGTTCAGCTGGGCCGACAGCAGCGAGTTCGGTGCGCGCGCTTCCTGGCGGATGGCGACCGTGAGCTTCTGGTTGCTGAAGGGCTCGACGCCCTGTGCGGCCTGGTAGGGCTGAGGGTCGAACTTCTTCGGTGCCTGCAGCGGCGTGACACTGGGCTTGGCGTCACGGCGCTGCTGCTCCATCCAGGTCTGCAGCTCGTCGGTGCCTTCGCCGCAGCCTGCCAGCAGGCCGGCGGCCAGCAGCGCGGCGCCGATGTGTTTCGGGCTCATTTCTTGGCCCCCCCGGCGGGTGTCTTGGCCTTGGCCTGGCGCTGTTCGGCCACTTCGGTGGCGTCCAGGTAGCGGTAGGTGTGCGCGGTGGCGTCCATGGCCAGCATGCCGGTGGCGGTGTCCTTGGCCAGCAGTGGGCCGATCGACAGGTTCTTCAGGGTCACGATGCGTGACAGGTTGGCCACGTCGGCTGCAAACGCGCCAATGTCGTGGTACCTGCCGCTCACGCGCAGGGTGATGGGCAGTTCGGCGTAGTAGTCCTTCACCTGCACCTGGCCCGGGCGGAACAGCTCGAACTGCAGGCCACGGCCCAGCCCTGCCTGGTTGATGTCAGACAGCAGGGCGTCCATGTCGGCCTTGCCGGGCAGCTGCTTTTCCAGCTGGGTGACGTATTCCTGCACCTGCTGCTTCTGCTTGCGCAGTTCGGTCAGGTTGACGGCCTGGGCCAGGCGGTTGCGGTACTGGTCCTTCAAGCCCGGTTCGCGGGCTCGTTCGGTTTCGAGTTCTTCCGTGCTCGTGGACAACAGGGCAAACCAGGCCAGGCCGATCACGGCCGCGGTGACGGCAATCCAGGCAGCCAGCTTCGGAAGAAGCGGCCATTGGCCGGGTTCCTTGAAGTCGAGGCCGCGAAACTGCGAGCTGGCCCGTTCGAACAGACCGCCGACGTCGATTTGGGTGGTGGGCGACTTGGTGGCCATGTCAGGTTCTCTTGTCGGTGCCCGCGGGCGCCGATGCGGCCGGGATGGCGGCTTCCGCCGCGGCTGGCGGCTGCGGGCGCTTCAGGTTGAGGCGCATCGAGAAGTCGAAGAGGCGGCGCTGCTCGCGGTTCGCGGCGGTCGGCGTGGCGACCTTGATTTCCACCAGTTCGGGGTTTTCCAGCCAGGGCGAGTTGTAGAGCGTATTGCGCAGGAACTCGCTGACCCGTTCGTTGGTCTGCGCCACGCCGGTGACCGCGACAACCTGCCCGGTCTGCTTGATGCTGGTGAGGTACACGCCTTCGGGGGTCTGCTTGACGAGTTCGTCCAGCAGATGGATCGGCGTATTGCGGTCGGTCTGAAGGTCTTCGACAGCGCGTTGGCGGGCTTTCAGGGCTTCGATCTCCTGGCGCAGCGTGGCGATGTCCTTGATCTGCGAATCGAGCCGGGCGATTTCGGACTTCAGGAACTCGTTGCGGGCCTGCTGCGCGGTGGTCATCTGCTGGAGCACCGAATACCAGACCAGGCCGACCGCCACGCCGGCAAGCGCAAACGCGGCCATCGCGGCGAAGAACGACCGCTTGCGCGCCAGCCGCTTGGCTTCGCGGTGCGGCAGTAGGTTGATGAGGATCACTGCAGGAACCTCCGCATCGCCAGGCCGCAGGCCGTCAGGTAGGACGGTGCCTCGCGGCGCACGCGGCTTTCGCGTACCGCTGAACCCAACTGCATGTGCTCGAAGGGGTTGACGATGTTCGACGCGAAGCCGGTCAGGTCGGTGACGCGGTCTTTCAGGCCGGGCAGGGTGGCGGTGCCGCCAGCCAGCATCACGTAATGCACCTTGTGGTGCGGCGTGCTGGTGAAGAAATACTGCAGCGCACGGCCGATTTCCTGGCTGAGGCTGTCGACGAAAGGCGCGAGGATGGCGGTGTCGTAGTCTTCCGGCAGGTCGCCGCTGAGCTTCTTGGTCTCGGCTTCTTCGAAGCTGAAGCCGTACTGGCGCGAGATCAGCTGGGTGAGCTGGCTGCCACCGAAGGCCTGGTCACGGTCGTAGAGCATCTCGTCGTCGCGCAGCACCTTCAGGCTCGTGGTGTCGGCGCCGATCTCGAACAGTGCCACCAGGGCATCACGCCCTTCGTTGGGCAGGCCCTGGACGATGCGGCTGATGGCCAGCCGCGAAGCATGCGATTCGATGTCCAGCACCACCGGCTTCAGCCCGGCGGCTTCGGCCAGGCCCTGGCGGTCCTGCACGCGGTCCTTGCGGCTGGCGGCGATCAGCACCTCGACGTCGCCGGCCGAAGTCGGGCTGGGGCCCATCACGCAGAAATCCAGGCTGACCTCGTCCAGCGAAAACGGGATGTACTGGTTGGCCTCGGATTCGACCTGCAGTTCCATTTCCTCTTCGCGTAGGCCGGCCGGCAGCATGATCTTCTTGGTGATGACGGCCGACTGCGGCATGGCCATCACGACTTGCTTGCTGCGGGTGCCGCTCTTGCTGACCACCCGCTTGACGGCGTCGGCCACCTCGTCGAATTTCTCGATCTGGCCGTCGGTGATCCAGCCCTTCTCGAAGGGTTCGGAAGCAAAACGCTCGAGCACGAATTCGCCCGAGGATGTCTGCCCCAGTTCGACCAGCTTGACGCTGGACGAACTGATGTCCAGGCCGATCATCGGCGGGTGCTTGCGGCCCAGCAGTGCGTCCAGAAAACTCAAATCGAATGCTCCCCGGCCGAATGAGATGACGTTGACTACCCGCTTGCGGGCTTGTTAAGAAGTCACTTGAATGCTAGCAGTAAAGCCCTTGTGGACAGCCGAATAACGGGGTGGAAGCACCCTCATCTCGTGTCCATTCGATGCCTGGCGGCGACACCACTGCAGCCCGGCTTTTAGCTGCAATGCGGGCACGCTGCCATTACTTTGAGCGCGGAAACCGCCGTTCACGCTTAACCCATCGACGAGAACGTGGACAAGTTCGCGTTTGCCCCAGGGCCGCCACGGGTCCGGGTCGCGGCCGCCGGGGCCCACGGCTTTCGGCCAGAATGCAGACAGTCTGCCGCCCTGAAACCATTGAACACACCTTCTGCACCCGTTGATCGCCCGGCCGCCTTGCCGGGCTGGCTGCGGGCGGGCTTGCGCGGCCTGGGCTGGGTCTTCGGGCTGGCGCTGGCCGGGCTGCTGGGGCTGCTGTGCATGGTGGCCCTGGCCCTGGCCGTGGCTTACCCGAACCTGCCCGAGATCAGCAGCCTGACCGACTACCGCCCAAAGCTGCCGATGCGCGTGTTTTCGGCCGACGGCCTGGAACTGGGCGAATTCGGCGAAGAGCGCCGCACCTTCGTGCCGATCGCCCAGATCCCGCAGGTGATGAAGGACGCGGTGCTGGCGGCGGAAGACGCGCGCTTCTATCAGCACGGCGGCGTCGACTACAAGGGGGTGGCCCGCGCCGCGCTGGAGAACCTGCGCGACGCCCGCAGCCAGGGCGCATCGACCATCACGATGCAGGTGGCGCGCAATTTCTACCTGTCCACCGAGAAGACCTTCACGCGCAAGATCTACGAGGTCCTGCTGGCGCTGAAGATCGAGAGCCTGCTCGGCAAGGACCAGATCCTCGAGCTGTACATGAACCAGATCTTCCTGGGCCAGCGCGCCAACGGCTTTGCCGCGGCCGCCGAAACCTACTTCGGCAAGAAGCTCAAGGACGTGACGGTGGCCGAAGCCGCCATGCTGGCCGGCCTGCCCAAGGCGCCTTCTGCCTACAACCCGATCGCCAACCCCAAGCGCGCGACGCTGCGCCAGCGCTACATCATCGACCGCATGTTCGAGACCGGCTTCATCACCGAAGCCCAGCACGACGAGGCCCTGGCCGCCGAATTGCGCTACCGAACCCAGACCGAGGCGGCCGTTCATGCCGAGTTCGTGGCCGAAACGGCGCGGCAGCTGGTGTTTGCGCAGTATGGCGACGAGGCCTATTCGCGCGGCCTGAACGTCTACCTGAGCGTCAACGCCGCCGACCAGATGGTGGCCTACCGAGCGCTGCGCCGTGGCCTGATGGACTTCGAACTGCGCCAGATCTACCGCGGCCCCGAAGCCTATGTCGACCTGCCGGCCAATGCCGCCCTGCTCGACGCCCGCGTGGCCGAGGCCCTGGCCGACCGGCCCGACCAGGACGATCTGCGCGCTGCCGTCGTGCTGGAAGCCAGCCCGCGCAAGGTGGTGGCGATGCTGCAGTCCGGCGACAGCATCACCGTCACCGGCGAGGGCTTGCGCCCGGTCACTTCGGGGCTGGCCAGCAATGCACCCTCGAAGGTGCAGATCCGCCGCGGCGCCGTGGTGCGGCTGTACCGCACGCCGCGCTTCAACAAGGGCGACTGGGCCCTGACCCAGCAACCCGAGGTCGAAGGTGCGCTGGTGGCGCTGGACCCGCGCGACGGCAGCGTGCGTGCCATGGTCGGCGGCTTCGACTTCGGCAAGAACAAGTTCAACCATGTCACCCAGGCCTGGCGCCAGCCGGGGTCGAGCTTCAAGCCGTTCATCTACTCGGCAGCCCTCGAACGCGGCTTCACGCCCGGCACCATCGTCAATGACGCGCCGCTGTTCTTCAGCGCCGGCGTCACCGGCAGCCAGCCCTGGGAGCCGAAGAACTACGACGGCAAGTTCGACGGCCCGATGCCGCTGCAGACGGCTCTGGCGAAGTCGAAGAACATGGTCTCGATCCGGGTGATGCGGGCCACTGGCGTCGAATTCGCACAGGACTGGCTGCAGAATTTCGGTTTCGAACGCAGCAAGCACCCGGCCTACCTGACTACTGCGCTCGGCGCAGGTTCGGTCACGCCGATGCAGATGGCCAGTGCCTACGCCGTGTTCGCCAACGGCGGCTTTCACATCACGCCCCAGCTCATCACGCGCATCACCGACGCCAAGGGCCGGGTCTTGCTCGAATCCAAGCCGGCACGGCCCGACGAAAGCCAGCGCACGCTGAGCGCCCGCAACGCCTTCGTCATGAGCACCTTGCTGCAGGAAGTGGCCCGCTCGGGCACGGCGGCCCGTGCCCAAGGCACGCTGAAACGCTCCGACCTTTACGGCAAAACCGGCACGACCAACGATTCGATGGACGCCTGGTTCGCCGGCTACCAGCCGAGTTTGGTGGCCGTCGTCTGGATCGGCTACGACAACCCGAAGAAGCTCGGCGACCGCGAGACTGGCGGCGGGCTGGCGCTGCCGGTGTGGATCGAACTGATGCAGCACGCGCTGAAGGGCGTGCCGGTCGAAGAACTCGCGCCGCCGCCGGGTGTGGTGCAGGTGGGCGGTTACTGGACCTTCGAGGAATTCAGCCGCGGCGAAGGCGTGCGCAGCGTCGGACTCGAAGACGTGGTGCCGCAGGCGCCCAGCGAGGAAGAGCGCAGCAGCATCCTGGACCTCTTCCGCCGCTAGTGTTCAGCGGCTGAAGTCCAGCGCCTTGCCGGCCTGGACGCTGGCATGCTGCGAGAGCGCGGCCACGAATTCGCTGCCGTCGCGCGTGTCGCGCCAGGCGCCTTCCCGCCACTTGTAGTGAAAGCCGCCGCCGCGCGCGGCCAGCCACACTTCCTGCAGCGGTGGCTGGGTGTTGATGATGAGCTTGCTGCCATTCGGAAAGCTCAGCTCCAGCAGGCCGCCGGTGCGGTGGGTGTCGATGTCGACGACGTCGTCCTGCAGCCAGCGGTCGGCCACGGCTTCGATGTGCGACAGCAGGGCCTGGGTTTCGCGCTGGTAGTCGGCATCGCTCATCAGGCTGGATATGCCGGGTGGGGCGGGGTGGTGCGAAGGCGTGCTCATAGAATCCCTGCCATGTCGAAAGTGTCGAAATCGAGTGTAGCGGCGAGGCCCGCACATGCTGCGGCCACCATCCTGGCAGCAGGGCTGGCGGGCCTGTGCCTGATGCTGGCAGGCTGCGGCCAGAAAGGGCCGCTGACCTTGCCTGCACCCGCTGCGCCGGCAGCTTCGGCGTCGGCGGCAGCGCGATGAGCGCGCTGCCTGGCGCACCCCATCTGGCTCGAGCCGGGGCGGAACTGCAACTCGACGGCCGGGCACTGGCCGCGCTGGCGCGCGAATTCGGCACGCCGCTGTTCGTCTACTCGCAGGCCGCCATGCTGGAGGCTCTGGCCGCCTACCAGTGGGCCCTGCAAGGCCGCCGGCACCTGGTGTGCTACGCGATGAAGGCCAATTCCAGTCTGGCCGTGCTGCAGAGCTTCGCCAGTGCCGGCTGTGGTTTCGACATCGTCAGTGGCGGCGAACTCGCACGCGTGCTGGCTGCCGGGGGTGACGCCTCGCGCGTGGTGTTTTCCGGTGTCGGCAAGACCGCCGCCGAAATGCGCCAGGCCTTGCTGGCGGGCGTGCGCTGCTTCAACGTCGAGAGCACCGCCGAACTGGACACGCTGAACGCCGTGGCGCTGGCGCTGGACCGCCCGGCCCCGGTGAGCCTGCGCGTGAACCCCGACGTCGACGCCGGCACCCACCCGTACATCAGCACCGGGCTGAAGGGCAACAAGTTCGGCATCGCCCATGCCCAGGCCGTGGCGGCTTACCGCCACGCTGCCAGCCTGCCCGGCCTGCGGGTGGTGGGCATCGACTGCCACATCGGTTCACAGATCACCCAGATCGCGCCCTACCTGGACGCGCTGGACCGGCTGCTGGATCTGGTTGAACAGGTCGAGGCCGCCGGTGTGCCCATCCACCATGTCGACGTGGGCGGTGGCCTGGGCATCACCTACAGCGACGAAGCGCCGCCCGCGGCCGACGAGCTGGTGGCGCAACTGCTGCAGCGCCTGGACGCGCGCGGCCATGGCCACCGCGAGCTGCTGTTCGAGCCCGGCCGCAGCCTGGTGGGCAACGCCGGTGTGCTGCTGACCGAGGTGCTGGTGCTCAAGCCCGGGGCCGACGACGGCAGCGGCGGCAAGAATTTCTGCATCGTCGACGCTGCCATGAACGACCTCGTGCGCCCGGCAATGTATGAAGCCTGGATGCAGATCGAACCCTGCACCCTGCGCGCTTCGCCGCCGTCGACCTGGGACGTGGTGGGCCCGGTGTGCGAAAGCGGCGACTGGCTGGGCCGCGACCGCGCGCTGGCCGTGCAGCCGGGCGATGTGCTGGCCATCCTCTCTGCCGGTGCCTACGGCATGACGATGTCCAGCAACTACAACACGCGGCCTCGTGCGGCCGAAGTGATGCTGGTGCAGGGCCGGCCGCAGTTGATCCGTGAACGCGAGACGGTCGCCAGCCTGTTCGCTGGCGAACGCCTGCTCGGCAGGGCCTAGATCCGGCCTTCCTCGACGGCGTGGCAGGCCACCTGCACGCCCTTGAACAGCGTCAGCACCGGCCGTTCGGCACTGCAGCGCGCATTGGCATGCGGGCAGCGCGGGTGGAAGGCGCAGCCGGTGGGCGGGTTCAGCGGGTTCGGTACCTCGCCCTGCACCGGCGTGCGCGAACGGCCGCTCATGTGGATGTCGGGAATGGCGTCCAGCAGCATGCGCGTATAGGGATGGCGCGGGTGGCTGAAGAGCTCGGCCTTGTCGGCCACTTCCACCAGGCGGCCCAGGTACATCACGCCCACCTGGTCGGCCACATGCCGCACCACGGCCAGGTTGTGGCTGATGAACAGGTAGGTCAGGCCCTGCGAGCGCTGCAGGTCCTTCATGATGTTCAGCACCTGGGCCTGCACCGACACGTCGAGCGCCGAGGTGGGCTCGTCGCAGACCAGGAATTCAGGCTGCGTGGCCAGTGCGCGCGCGATGCTGATGCGCTGGCGCTGGCCGCCGCTGAACTGATGCGGGAACTTGTCGACGTCAGCCGCGGCCAGGCCCACCTGCAGCAGCAGCGCACCCACCTGTTCACGCAGGCCGTCGCCTTCCTTGGCCAGGCCGTGCTCGCGCAGCGGTTCGGCGACGATGTCCAGCACCTTCCAGCGTGGGTTCAGGCTGGCGTACGGGTCCTGGAAGATCATCTGCATGCGCTTGCGCAGCGTGCGCAGGCCGCCTGCGTTCTGCGCTGCGTCGGTAGGCTGGCCGTCGAAGCGCACGTCACCGCGCGTGGGCTGGTAAAGGCCCACCAGCAGCCGCGCCACCGTGCTCTTGCCGCAGCCCGATTCGCCCACCAGTGCCAGTGTCTTGCCGCGTTCGATGCTGAAGCTGACGCCATCCACCGCGTGCACGAACTGCCGCGGCTTGCGTTCGACGACGCGGTTGAGCCAGGGTGCCGAGACATCGAAGACCTTGGCCAGGTCACGCACTTCCACCAGGGCCGTCATGCCGCGACCCTCTTTTCCGCGACCAGCCAGCACGCGGCCTTCGTTGCGCCGGCATCGAAGAGTTCGGGTCGGTCCTGCCGGCACTTGTCGAAGACCTGCGGGCAGCGCGGGTTGAAGGCGCAGCCGCGCGGGATGGCGTTCAGGCGTGGCATGGCACCATCGATCTGCAGCAGGCGTTCACGGTCATCGTCCATCGACGGGATCGAGCCCATGAGGCCCTGGGTATACGGGTGGCTGGGGCGGTGGATGACATCCCCCACCGGGCCGATCTCGGCCACGCGCCCGGCATAGAGCACGGCGACGCGGTCACAGGTCTCGGCGATCACGCCCATGTCGTGGGTGACCAGCATGACCGAAGCGCCGTGTTCCTTGCACAGCCGTTTCAGCAGCGAAATGATCTGCGCCTGGATCGATACGTCCAGGGCGGTGGTGGGCTCGTCGGCCACGATCAGCTTCGGTTCGGCTGCCAGTGCGAGCGCAATGACCACGCGCTGGCGCATGCCGCCGCTGAACTGGTGCGGATACTGGTCGATGCGCTGCTCTGCCGCCGGGATGCCGGTGTCCTGCAGCAGCTTGATGGCGCGCTGCCGAGCTTCCTCGGCGCTGACGGGCAAGTGCGTCAAGATGGTTTCGGTGAGTTGCCGGCCGATCGTGTACAGCGGGTTCAGGCTGGTCAGCGGGTCCTGGAAGATGGCACCGATGCGCCGGCCACGGATGGCGCGCATCTGCTCGTAGGGCAGGTTGTCGATGCGCTGGCCTTCCAGCAGCACCTGCCCGCCGGCGATACGGCCAGGCGGCTCCAGCAGGCCGATGATGGCCGCACCGGTCAGCGACTTGCCGGCACCGGATTCGCCCACCACGCCCAGGATTTCCCCCGGACCGATGTCGAAGGAAATGTCGTCCAGCGCCAGCAGCGTGCCGCGGCGCGTGGGGAACTCGACCCGCAGGTTCCGGACTTCGAGGATGGGAGTGCTCATCGAGGTGTTCTCATGCAATCTGCGCAGTGTCGGCTTGCGGCCCAGAGCGGCCGTTCATTTCTTGCCGGCTTGGTCCCTCTGCAAAGGCGGGCTGGGGCTGGCTGTGGCGCTTATCCTCGGCGGTCTCCGCTTCGCTCCGACTTCCCTGCGGTGCTCGGTCCCGCGGCCCC
>JALHPF010000026.1 GCA_022842595.1 Rubrivivax sp. | reverse complement strand
CGCTTCAGCGCCGCGCGCCAGAACGGCACGGATGGCCGCGCCGGCCGGCGCTGCCGCGGCCAGCAGCACACCCGCCTGCCGCACCTGCGGCTGCACGCGCTGCCAGTCGGCGGGCCAGGCGGCCGGTGGCACGCCGGCACATACCAGGTCGGCCAGCGCGTCCACCCGGGCCGCGTCCAGGCGGGTCAGCACCTGGTGCTGGTTGACCAGCACCGCCGGCCCCTGGTCACCCAGGCCGGTGCAGGAAGCAAAGCCCACCGAGACCGACCCGTCGGGTGCGACGTTGCCGGGGCGCAGCCCCAGCCGTCCACACAGCCGTTCCGCCAGCGCGCGGCTGCCCAGCATGCGATCGGTGACGTTGTCGCTGAACAGCAGGTGCACGCGGCCCACCGGGCGCAGGTGAAAAAACCGGTAGAAGCCGGCGACGCCCTCGACGATGGCCGGCGTCAGCCCGACCGCCGCCGCCACCTGGCGCAGCACCGGGCGCGGCAGCCAGCCGATGTCGGCCTGCACCTCGCGCAGGATCTGCACCAGCAAAGTGGTTCTTGCGCCATGACGCTGCAGGACAGCGTCGACACAGGCGGGTGACCACGATGGTGCGGGTGGGGGCATCTTTGCAGCGGACGGGCGGATGGACGTTGCAGCCATGCACTGCGCATGCCAGGCTCCTACGAATGGATCATGCCCCACGCTGCAAGCTTCGGTGATGACATTGCAGTCAGCAATGCATTTATTGAGCTGGGTCATAGCGCCGCAGCGCGGCCCTCCTAGCATGCCCGGGTGCCGACTGCCGCCAGAACGTTGGCGCGACCGGCCCACCTGCGCAGAGGAAGAGCATGCTGAAACCCGGCCCTCGCCGCGCGGCGGTCAGGCAGACCTACACCCTGGTGCTGGCGGGTGGCCGCGGAAGCCGGCTGCACGAGCTGACCAATCGACGCGCCAAGCCCGCAGTGCCCTTCGGCGGCACGATGCGCATCATCGACTTCACCCTGACCAACTGCGTCAACTCCGGGCTGCGGAACATCGGCGTGCTCACGCAGTACAAGGCGCAGAGCCTGATCCGCCATGTCGTGCGAAGCTGGGGTTTCCTCGAAGCCAGCCTGGGCGAGTTCGTGGACGTGGTGCCGGCCCAGCAGCAACGCGACGAACGCTGGTACAGCGGCACCGCCGATGCCGTCTACCAGAACCTGCACCTGCTGCACGAGTCGCGTGCCAGGCAGGTGATGGTGCTGGGAGGCGACCACGTCTACAAGATGGACTACGGCGTGATGCTGGCGCAGCACGAGGAGCGCGGCGCCGAGATGAGCATCGCCTGCCTGCAGGTGCCGCTGGAGCAGGCGCACGAACTCGGCGTGATGTCGGTGGACGCCAGCGACCGCATCCTGGCCTTCGACGAGAAGCCGGCTCACCCATGTGCCTTGCCCGACAACCCGCAGCGCGCCCTGGTCAGCATGGGCATCTATGTGTTCGACAAGGATTTCCTGATCGCGCAGCTCGAGCGCGACGCCGCCGACCCGCAGTCCAGCCATGACTTCGGCAAGGACCTGATCCCGCGCCTGGTGCCCGAGGCGCGCCTGTACGCCCACCGTTTCGAGCACAGTTGCGTGAACATGGTCGGCGACCGGCCCTACTGGCGTGACGTGGGAACGCTCGACGCGTACTGGGAATCCAGCCTCGACCTGACCCACGTGGTGCCCGAGCTGAACCTGTACGACGAGGACTGGCCCATGCTCGGCCACCACCCGCACCGGCCGCCGGCCAAGTTCGTGTTCGACGACCCCTGGCGCCGGGGGCTGGCCGTGGACTCCCTGGTGTCGAACGGCAGCATCGTGAGCGGGGCCACCGTGCGCCGCTCATTGCTGTCGTATGGCACGCGGGTGTCCGAAGGCAGCGAGCTCGAGGAAGTGGTCGTGCTGCCGCTGTCTCGGATCGGCCGCGACGTGCGACTGCGCCGGGCCATCGTCGACAAGCGCTGTGTGCTGCCCGACGGCCTGCAGGCGGGCTACGACCTGGAGCAGGACCGGGCCCGATTCCGCGTCACGGAACACGGCATCGTTCTCATCAGCCCCGACATGCTGCTGCCACCCGGACACTGAACCCGCAGCCCGCCTGCGGTTGTCGAGGGGCCGGCCCGTCGCGTCACGGGGGGAACCGCGGCCCTCGAGGCGACGCGGCCACGGGCCCGCGTCGCCGCCTTCGGGCGAGCCAGGCATGGGCGCGCTGGATTGCCAGCAAGCGACACCCTCTTGCCGAGGGCGGCCGTCCGGTGGCCGCCGGGCTGGCCGGCGCAGGCCCAGCCGCCGCAGACTGGCGCACCCGCCCACTCGGCCCGGCTTCCTTCGCTTCCGCCCCGCACGCCATGCACGCCCCACAAGCACGCGCCACGCCCGATGTCGCCCTGATCCTTCTCGCGCTGGCCGCGCTCCTGGCCGGGCTGGCGCACCTGCTGCCCGCCGGGCAATTCCTGGTGGAAATGGTGAACGGCAAGCCGCGGCCGGTGGCGGGCAGCTACCACGTCGTCGCCGGCTGGACCGGCCCGCCCCTGTTCGGCAGCGGCGACACCGTGGGGCTGCTGAACCTGCTGTTCGAAGGCCTGGTCAGCGGCGGCAGACACGGCAGCGCTGTCGGCGTGATTGCCTTCCTGCTGGTCATCGGCGGCGCCTTCGGCCTGGTGATGCAGACCGGGGCCATCCAGCGCGGGCTCGAAGCCCTGATCCGCCGCGGCAGTGCGCGGCTGCACCTGCTGCTGCCGCTGCTGTTCGTGCTGTTCTCGCTGGGTGGCGCGGTCTTCGGCATGGGTGAAGAGGCCGTGGCCTTCTGCCTGCTGCTGGCACCGCTGCTGGTGCGGCTGGGCTACGACAGCCTGTGCGCGGTGATCGTCACCTATGTCGCCACGCAGATCGGCTTTGCCACGAGCTGGATGAACCCGTTCAGCGTGGCGGTGGCGCAAGGCATCTCGGGCGTGCCGGTAGGTTCGGGTGCGGGGCTGCGCATGGGCATGTGGGCCGTGTTCACGGCCTTCGGCATCGCCTACCTCATGCACTATGCCGCCCGGGTGAAGGCCGACCCCACGCGCAGCCTCACGCGCGCGGCCGACCTGCGTCACTTTCCCGCGCCGCCGCCGCACTCGGCCGACGCCGGCGCGCAGCTCGACGGCACGGGGCAAGCCCGCAGCACGCTCGCCCTCGCCGACATGGCGGTCCTGGCCGTGGTGGCTGCCGGCATGGTCTGGGTGAGCTGGGGCGTGCTGGCCTGGGGCTGGTACATCCCGGAAATCGCCAGCCAGTTCTTCGCGATGGGTCTGGCCTGTGCGCTGCTGGCCTGGCTGGCGCGGCTGCCGGGCTGCGACGCCAACAGCCTGGCCGCAGCCTTCCGCCGCGGCATGGCCGACATGCTGCCGGCCGTGCTGGTGGTGGCATTGGCCAAGGGCCTGGTGCTGCTGCTGGGTGGCGACAACCCGGGCCGCCCGTCGGTGCTGAACACGCTGCTCTTCCATATGGGCCAGGGGCTCGACGGCCTGCCCCAGGCCGTGGCCGCCTGGGGCATGCTGGTGCTGCAGTCGATGCTGAACTTCTTCGTGCCATCGGGCTCGGGCCAGGCGGCGCTGGTGATGCCGCTGCTGGCGCCGCTGTCGGACCTGCTGGGCCTGTCGCGCCAGGTCGCCGTGCTGGCCTTCCAGCTCGGCGACGGCCTGACCAACATCATCATCCCGACCTCGGCCAGCCTGGTGGCCTGCCTGGGCGCGGCGCGCATCGACTGGGCGGTTTGGCTGCGCTTCGTCTGGCGGCTGCAACTGTGGCTGTTCGCGCTGGCCAGCGTCTTCGTGCTGGCCGCGGTGGCGGTGGGTTACCGCTGAACAGGCCGTGCCGGCCGGCGTGGCACGGCCAGCAGCGGCCCGCCGTCGTCGATGCGGCAATGGCGCCAGTCGGCCAGGCCCGCGCGCTGCAGGGCCGCCAGCCAGGGCGCGTGACTTTCAGCGCAGCGGCCCAGGGCCTGCTGCGCGGCGGCTGGCAGGAAGGTGGCGTGGATCAGCTGCCGCGGCAGCATCATCCCCAGGTGGGTGCTGAAGGCCGGACCGTGGCGCTGCAGGCCCTCGGCGCGGTCGGTACCACCGGCGGGCAGGAAATGCCGCACCAGGCCGTCCCAGAACGGGCTGCGGCCGTCGTCGTCGAGCCAGCCGGGGAGTTCGACGACGACCCAACGCGCCGGGGTCTCGCTGTCGGCCGCTGCGGCCAGGCTCGCGAGCGCGGCCTGGACCAGGGCGTCGCAGACCGCGGCCTCGGCACCGGCACTGGCCGGGGCCAGGCTCAGGCCGCTGAGTTCGGCCTCGCCGGTGGTGTCGTGCCCCAGCTGCAGCGTGGTCTGCACCTGGTGCAGGCCGAGCTCGGGCGCGCTGTGCACCACGCGGCCCAGGTGGAAGCTGCAGCGGGCCCGGCTGCGGCCCTGTTCCGGCTGGCAGTGCAAGGCACCGAGCCACTGGCCGTCGGCTGCCGTGGCGCGCAGCCACCAGCCACCGGGCTCTTGCGCGGGCGCGGCCTGGGCCTGGGCCGGGGCTTCGGGGGTGCGGGTGATGGTGATGGGCGGGCTCATGCGGCCTCCGGCAGGTACAAAGGCGTGGCCAGGGCGTCGTCGCCGAGCTCGGCAAGCGCTGCAGCGCTTGCCGGGCCGGGCTCGACCGAAGCCAGCAGGCGGGCGCGGAAGCCCGAGCGCCGGCGCGTGCAGGCCAGCAGCGGCATGGGGGCAGCGGGCATGGCCGCTGCGCGCTGCGCCCATTCGCCGAGCGGCCGCGCGGCGCGCACGCTGTGCAGTGCCTGCAGCCGGCCTTCGGCAGTGGGGCCGCCGTCGAAGATGTCGATGTAGCTGTCGGCGTCGAAGCCTTCGTCCAGCAGGATCTGGAACGGCACCAGTCCGTCCGGGTGCAGCTGGCCGATGGCGCGCTGCGCTGCTTCGGGCAGCAGCGGCACATACAGCGGCGACTGCGGCATCAGGTCGGCGATGAAGGCCTTGCTGCGCCCGCCGGCCAGCAGTTCGGCCTGCGGATAGTCCATCGCGAAGAAGTGCCGGCCCACGGCGTCCCAGAACGGGCTGGCGCCCGCGGCGTCGAGCAGGCCGGGGAATTCAGCCACGATGCGTTCGGAAAACCGCTGGGCGTGCAGCGCCAGGAACAGCAGCCGCCCGCGCGACAGCAGCTGGGCGGCGGCCGGCGGCGCGTCGGGAACGATGTAGAAGGCGGTGAGCAGGGTGCTGCCGGTCAGGTCATGGCAAAGGTGCAGGGTGTGCGTGCGGTGGATCAGGCCCAGCGCCGGGCTGCTGGCCACGACGAATTCGTTGCGGTAGCTGTAGAAGCGGCTGCCGAAGCCGGCGCGGGCGGTGATGCCGGCGCAACCCAGCAGCCGGCCACCGGGCCCGATCCGGTCACCTGGCTGTTCCAGAACGAACAGATAGCTCTCTTCGCTGCTGGTGTCTTCGTCGTTGGTGGCAAAGCCCTGCAGCGACTGCTCGATGCGCCGGCGCAAGCCGGCACGGTCGTTGCGCAGCGAGCCGATGCCCGGTGCCGCGGCAGCGGCCAGAAGCTGCAAGGCGTCCAGGTCGCTGGCGGCGACGGGGCGCAGCAGCAGGCTTTCGGGGGAAACAGGAAGAAGTGCGGCCATGGAAGTTGTGCGCCCGGGCTTCAGCCGGCCGCAGGGTTGGCAAGTGTGGCGACCGGGCCGGCGCCGGCCGGCGCGGCCATCTCGCTGCGCAGCCCAGCCAGTTCACGGGCGCGCTCTTCGCGCGGGGTGCAGCCGAAGGCCGCCCGGTAGGCGTTCGAAAAGTGCGGGCCGCTGGTGAAGCCGCAGGCCAGCGCCACCTGCAGCACCGACTGGCCGCTGCGCTGCAGCAGTTCGCGGCTGCGTTGCAGGCGCAGCTGCAGGTAGTGGCGGCTGGGCAGGCTGTCCAGGTGCTGCTTGAACAGGCGTTCGAGCTGGCGCCGCGACAGGCCCACCAGCCGCGCCACGTCGTCGGTGGGCAGCGGCTCGGACAGGTTGGCCTGCATCAGCGCCAGTGCCTCGGCCAGCCGCGGTGGCACCAGCGCGTGCGGGCCGGGTTGTTCGGCCAGCCGCTCGTCCTGGCCGCGCAAGCCCGACAAGCCCAGCCGCGTGGCCAGCCGCCGCGCCAGCGGCAGGCCGTGCTCGCGCGCCAGCAGGGCCAGCAGCAGGTCGGGCACGGCCAGCGGCCGTGCGCTGCTGGCCAGCAGCCCGCGGCCCGGCTGCACGTCCAGCTGCCACAGGCCCGGGGTCCAGACGACACCGGGCCGCTGCTGTTGCAGTTGCGGCAGCAGCCAGTCGGCACCGCAGGCGCGGCGGCCGTCCAGCAGGCCTGCGGCCGCGAGCCACAGCACCCCGCCTTCCAGCCCGCCCAGCAGCACCCGGCGCGCGGCCAGGCTGCACAGCCCTGCCGGCAAGGTCGCCAGGGCGGCGCTGTCGACCAGGGTGCGCCAGGGTGCCACCAGCCAGAACTGGTCCCAGGGCCGGGCCAGGTCGGTGCTGGCCAGCGGTGCCACCTGCACTTGGTAGCCGGGGCCACCCAGCAGCGTGTTGGCACCTTCCAGCAGTTCGGCCACCAGCTGCGCCGTCAGGCGCGAAGCGCCCGGGAGCATGCAGACGGCGACCTGGCGGGTGTCCATGCGTTCAGGCGATCGAGCGCGGGCGCGATCAGGCCGACAACAGCTTGCCGCTGCGCCGCGCTTCCTGCCCGGCGACCTTGGCCACCGACTGCCCGGCCCGCGCCCAGCGCTGCAACTCGCGCGCGAACAGCAGCCCGTCGACGGGGCTGGTCAGGGCCTGGCTGCGCCCGCTGGTGGGGCAGATCAGGTCGACCAGGGGCTGCCCGGCCTGCACCCACTGCCCCACCGGCAGGCGCCAGGCCAGCAGGCCGGTGAAGGGCGCGACCAGGGGCAGGCTGCCGGCCAGCGGGCGGGCCACGCAATCCGGGGCCGCTGTTGCGCCCTGGATGGGCGCCAGCCCGGGTTCGGGTTCGGCCAGGTCGCGCACGAAGCCCTGTTGCTGCAGGAAGCGAAGCAGGCCTTGTGCGTCGGCGGCGGCCCGTTCGTGGTCGACATCGATCTCGCCGCGCAGCTCGACGGTGGCGGCAAAGCAGGCCAGCGGCACGGCCTCGCCCAGGTGCGCGCGCAGCTGCACCCACACGCTCGAGACCGACTCGTCGAACGGGGCGTCGCCGCTGTCCTGCGCCAGCAGCAGCAGCGGCGCGCCCAGGCAGGCACCCAGCTGCAAGGCCTTGGCATCGTGCTCGGGCGTGGCGTACAGGTGCAGCACGGCTTCGTTGTCGCAGTGCAGGTCGAGCACGATGTCGGCGGGCAGCGCCAGGCGCAGCAGGGTGTGGCGCAGCTGCTGCAGCAAGCCAGGGGCCGGCCGGGCGGCCAGTTCGTCCAGCAAGGCGCGGCGCAAGGCCTGCGCATTGGCGGCGGGGTCGGCGCCGAGCCGGCCGGCCGTGGCCTTGAAGCGCCCGGCCGCGCCGGCGGCCAGCGCCGGGTAGTGGCGGTTGAAGTTCTGGCCGCTGGCCAGATCGAAGCGACCCTGCAGCCGGCCCCAGACCTGCTGCGCCAGCCCGATGGGGTTGCAGGCCGGCAGCAGCACCACTTCACCCGTCAGCTGGCCGGCAGCTTCCAGCGCCAGCAGGCGCTGGCGCAGGTGCTGCGCCACCAGCATCGGCGGAATCTCGTCGGCATGCAGGCTGCACTGCAGCAGCGCGCGGCGGCCGGCAGGGCCGAAGTGCAGGCTGGTGACCGCAGGCCCGGCGCTGCCGTCGTGCTCGTCAAGGAAATGGTGGCCGGTGTGCATGGGTGAGAAGCGATGAGAGTCAGGCGCGCGGGCCTCAGCGCGGCTCGACCGTCCATGGACGGTACAAGGGCGTGGCCATGCGCACCGGTGTCACGTCCAGCAGGATGCGCCAGACGCTGTAGTCCTCGCCGCCCCAGGCACTGGTGAACCAGGCCAGGGTGTCGGCGCCCTTGTACAGGCGGAACTCGAAGCCGAGCGCAGGCTGCTCGTCCTGCGTGTCGGTGCCGGCCAGTGCGCGGCCGTTGAACACCAGGCCCCGGACCTCGCGCTCAGGGCTGTCGACCAGGCGCGTCATCGCGTGAACGATGGCGTTGTCGCCCAGCAGGTCGGGGTGAAAACCGGCGTGGCTGAAGTAGGGCTTGAAACCGGCCGCATTCGGGTCGACGAGGCCCGCCAGCTTGGCCGCGGCCGGCAGCAGCTTGCCTTCGCGCAGGTCGAACCGGTCGCCGCGGTCCAGGAAGCTCAGCGCCGCGCCCTGCAGGCCGAAGACCCCGTCGCGCGAGACCGCGCGCGCCGCGCCCAGGTCCACCAGCAAGGCGCCACGCGCACCGATGACCTCGATGCTGTCGCCGCGCACGATGGCGGCGCTGTCCTCCTCGACACCCAGGCCCCAGCGGTAGCCCTTGGCCACCATCACGGGCAGCAGGCGACCGATGCGACCACGGCGCAGGAAATGCTGGTCGACGAACAGCGAGGGGCCAGCGAAACCCAGGCCTTGGTCGATTTCCTGACCCTGGCGCAGCCGGCCCTTGAGCACCATCAGCGGGTCCTGGGCGTCGCGGAACATCCAGTCACTCATGATGGCAGCGCCCGCGCTGGTGCCGGCCACCATGCCGCCCCGGGCCTGCATCTGGCGGATGGCTTGCAAGAGCGCTGTCTCGCGGCCCTGGGGGCGCAGCGTGTCGACGATCAGTTCCTGCGCGCCGCCGCTGAAGAACACCCCCTGCATCGTGGCCACGCGCCGGGCCAGCGCCGGGTCATCGCGCAGCTGCTGCCAGTCGCTGCCGAGCAGGCGCGGCGCCACGGGAATGACCTCGGCCTGCGCGCCGGCGAGCTGCAGGGCCTGCACGATGCGCTCGGCGCTGCTGGCCGGGTTGGCCGCGGCGGTGGCCAGCACGCCGATGCGGCTGCCGGGGCCGCCGGCTTCCTGCACGATGCGCTTCCACACGGCCGTGTTGTCCAGCCGCAGCGCGCCGCCGATGGCAATCGCCGGGCCGGGTCCAGGCCGGGTCGCGGGCGACTCGGCGTTCTGGCCCCAGACCGACGGCGCCAGGGCCAGGCCGCTCAACGCGGCCAGCAGGCGGCGGCGCGGGTGACAGGGCAGGACAGGAAACTGGCGCGTGGGCATGTGGGCAGGGCAGCAGGGCGGCTGGGCAACAGGGCTGAGGCAGGCCCCGATCTTCGCCGGCCGCGCGCCGCCGCGGCCAGCGCCCGGACGCCGGCGTGGTGGATGACCGCAAGTCGGCGTCGCCTGGCCGCAAGCGCCGCCTTGGACCCGAGGCTTTGCTTCACTGCAGGCGACACTGACTTGCCGTCAAGCGACCCCCCACCCCCGACCCGCTGCATGCGACATGTCCGCCGTTCAAACAATGGCGACGACACCACCCACCAGGCCCGCCCGGGCCCCCTGCCCCATGCCGCACCTGCCCACCTTCCGCCTGGCGCCGCTGCGCCAGGCCGCCCTGCTGGCCCTGGCCACCACCGCCGGCGCCACCGCGCTGGCGCAGACGCCGACGCAGACGCCGACCCCGGCCACGCCCGCCGCCCAGCGCGTGGAGATCACCGGCTCCAGCATCAAGCGCATCGACGGCGAGACGCCGCTGCCGGTGGAAGTGCTGCGCCGCGCCGACATCGACAAGCTCGGCGTCACCACCGCCGCCGAACTGCTGCAGAAGCTCACCGCCAACGTCGGCGGCCTGACCGACGGCGCCAGCATCACCGACCAGTCGGGCAACCAGCGTGGCTTCAACGGCGCCAACCTGCGCGGCCTGGGCGTGTCGTCGACCCTGGTGCTGCTGAACGGCCGCCGGCTGGCCAACTTCGCCTCGCCCGGCGACAACGCCGGTGTCGACCTGAACATCATCCCGGCCGGCGCCATCCAGCGCGTCGAGGTGCTGAAGGACGGCGCCTCGGCCATCTACGGCACCGACGCGATGGGCGGGGTCATCAACTTCATCACCCGGCGCGACTACCAGGGCCTGGAACTCAACGCCTATGGCCTGGGCACGGACGGCGGCGGTGCGAGCAAGAAGACGCTCACGCTCGGCGGCGGCGTGGGCGAGCTCGCGCGCGATGGCTACAACCTGTTTGCCACGGTCGACTGGCAGAAGCTGGGTGCATTGAACAGCAGCCAGCGCGACTTCATCCGCGAGTACGACCTGCCGAGGCGGCTGGCGCCGCAGTTGTCGAGCAACAGCTTTCCCGCCAACGTCGACCTGACGGCTGCGCAGCTGACGGCGCTGAACAACTTCGTGCTGGCCAACCCGGGCACGGCGCTGCGCGGCTCGGCCGCCAACGGCACCTGGGCGCCGTCCGTTCCCGGTGTCTCGACGCGACGCGTGAACTTCGGCCAGACTGCCTGCACCGGCGGCGACAACCCCAATTCGCGCGCCGCCACCGGCCCCGGCGGGCGCGAAGGCTGCTCGTACAACTACATGGGCGACGCCGAGATCTACCCGGCTTCGGAAAAGGCCAGCGCCATCGGCCGCGGCACGCTGCAGCTGGCACCTGGCCACCTGCTGTTCGCCGAAGTGATGCTCAGCCGCAGCGAGACCGACTACGCCGCCTCGCCCGCCACCGTGCGCTTTCGCACCAGCGACAACATCCTGCTGCCCGCGGCACTGCAGGCACGCACCGGCATCACCACGCCGGTGGACTTCCGCTTCCGGCTGGCCGACGCCGGCAAACGCACCAGCCGGGTCGAAAGCGAGGCCCGGCGCCTGGTGCTGGGCGCCACCGGCCGGCTGGGCGACTGGGACTACGACACGGCACTGAACCACAGCGTCAGCGAAGTCGAGGACCGCAACCTGTCGGGCTGGGTCTCGTTCAGCGGACTGCGCACCGGGCTGCGCACTGGCCAGTACAACCCCTTCGGGGCGGCCTCTGACGCCGCCGCCACTGCGGCTGGCCAGGCCTTCATGCAGACGGTGCGGCTCGACGGCGCCGCGCGTTCGGCCAAGGGCGATTCAACCGGCGTCGACGCCAAGCTCAGCCGCGCCCTGGGCACGCTGGCCGGCGGCGACCTGATGCTGGCCCTGGGCGCCGAGCTGCGCCGCGAAAAGACAAGCTTCGGCGCCAGTGAAGTACTCAAGGGCAACGACGTCAACGGCGACCGCTCGAGCTCGGGCGCGCTGCTGGCCGACACCCGCCACGAGCGCGACGTTCAAGGGGTCTACGCCGAGCTGAACGCCCCGATCAGCCAGGCGTGGGAAGCCCAGTTCGCGCTGCGCCACGACCGCTACGACGGCGTGTCCGACGCCGCCACGCAGCGCACCTCGCCCAGCCTGAGCACGACCAACCCCAAGTTCGGCATCAGCTTCCGGCCCAGCCGCAGCCTGCTGATGCGCGCTTCCTACGGCACGGGCTTTCGCGCGCCGTCGATCTCGGAAATGTTCCGCCCGCTGCGCGCCGGCATCACGGCCAGCTTCGTGCGCGACACGGTTTCCGGCGAAGTGGCGCAGATGCCCATCGACCGCGCGTCCAACCCCGAGCTGAAGCCCGAGAAGTCGCGCCAGGCGAGCCTGGGCGTGGTCTTCGAGCCCACCCGCGAGATCAGCGCCAGCCTGGACTACTGGAGCATCCGCAAGACCGACATCATTTCCGAGATCGGTGAAGAGACTATCTTCACCAACCCCGTGTACTACAACGACCCGGCCACCGTGGTCCGCTTCTCCGACGGCTTCGTCAACTTCGTCAACGTCAAGAAGGAAAACCGCGGCCGGCTCAATACCGCCGGCCTGGACGTGGCCCTGAACTGGCGCGGCCAGGCTGGCGACTGGGGCCGCTTCGGTGCCGGCCTGAACGGCACGCTGGTGACCGAATACAAGTTCAACACCGACCCGCGCTCGCCCCTGGTGGACGGCCTGGCCCGCTTCCGCGACGACAAGGCCGTGCAGCGCTGGCGCCACCGCGTCAACCTGGACTGGGACCGCGGCGACTTCGGCCTGACCCTGGGCAACACCTATCTGTCGGGCTACCGCGACCAGAACGTGCCGGGCCTGGCGGCCCCCGAATGGAGCGATCGCGATGTCGAGGCCTATTCGCTGTGGGACCTGAGCGCCAGCTGGCGCGTGAACCCGCAGCTGCGCCTGCGCGCCGGCGTGCTGAACCTGCTGGACACGGCGCCGCCCTTCACCAACCAGTCGCGCTACTTCCAGGTGACCTGGGACCCGACCTATGGCGACCCGCGCGGGCGCAGTGCCTTCGCCAGCCTGAACTACACCTTCAAGTAAGGCGCGGGCCGCCGACCGTGCCCGGCGCGGTCAGGGCTTGACGGCCCCAGCCCGGCGAAACTCGTCGGGCAGATGGACGATCGCTTCGCAGGCAGGCGTGCGGTAGCACAAGGTGGCGCGTGCCAGCAGCGCCAGCCAGGCAGGTTCACCGGCAAACGGGCTGATGAGATCGACCGTCCAGCGCTGCCGCCGGTCCAGCGGGAAGTGCGCCCCATTGACCACGGCCGTGGGAGGGGCCGTCGCCCCGAGCGGGTGGTGGGGTTCGCCGACCGGGCCAGCCGCTTCGCCATCGATCGCCGGCTCGACATCTGCAACGCAGTGAAGCCGCGTCGCGTCGTGCGACAGGCCGCACAACCACACCGTGGCAGGCGCCGAGGCCGGCGCGTCTTCGGCCGGCGCGGCGCCCCCGATGGACGGTCCGAGAATCAGTCCGGCGGCCAAGGCAAGGGCTCGATGCATGTCGTCTCCTGACGACTGTGTATCGGCGCCATCGGAACGGCCTTGAGCGCGCACAAGCCAGGCGAGCGTGCCGCCCGGCACACCCCGCCCGCTCAGCTCTGCTGCAGGCGTCCCGCCCAGCCGGCCTGCATGGCCAGCCGCGCGCCAAGCAAGGGCGTTGCACGGGCCTGACCATGGCGGTCGACGACCAGCACCTGGTCCAGACCCATGCGCTCGGCCACCACGCCCCAGCGGCGGGGCCCGGCCACGAGCAGCGCCGTGGCAGCGGCGTCGGCCCAGGTGGCCGATGGATGCACCACCGTCACGCTCACCAGATCCGGTGCCGGCTGGCCCAGCGCGGGTTCGATGATGTGCGTCTCTCGGCGACCGTCGACCCAGCGAAAGCGCTCGTAGCTGCCCGAGGTGACGACGGCCTCGCGCCCGCGCAGCGCCAGCGTCGCCATCACGCCCGGGCCGAGCGGGTCGCGCACGCCGATGCGCCAGGGCCTTCCGTGGACGTCGCCGAAACCGGCCAGGTTGCCGCCCAGGTTCAGCACGGCCCCGGGCGCCCCCGAGGCGGCCAGCCGGTCCAGGCAGACATCGATGGCCACGCCCTTGGCCACCGCGCCGAAGTCGAGTTGGACACGCGGATTCGACGAACACACGGTCTGACCTCGCCATTGCAGCTGATGCAGGCTCGGCGCGGCATCGCGCCAGCGCGCGAGTTGCCGCGGCGACGGCGGCCGCCCCGGGGAAAGCCGGTCCTGATGGAAGCCCCAGGCACCGACGAGACCGCCGATGCCTGCATTGAAGAAGCCCATCGAGACCCGTTCCAGCGCCGCCGATATCCGGATGAGGCGACACACGCCCGGTGCCGGTTCGACACTTCGACCGGCGGCGATGGCCTGGTTCACATCGTGGACGTCACCGGGCTTCCAGGCGTTCCAGCGGGCGTTCATCGCCGTCAGGCTCCGCCAGAGGGGCGCAGTGTCCGGCACCGCCGTGTCGGCGCGCACGGGCAGCAACAGTTCGGCCGGCGAACCGAACAGGTGTCGGCGCTGGGTCTCGACCGCCGACCCGGTGGCCAGGTTCCTGCCCACCGCCGCCGGCATGACCAGCAGCGCGGGCAGGCCGGCCATGGCCGCCAACAGGGCGCGCCGCCCGTCAGGCGCGGCTACGAACCCCTCATCGTCGGTCTCGTACCGCATCGGCGCGCCTTTCGTGCTGCTGGTCAGTAGCGGAGTCGGGTGGCGGCCAAGGCTTCGTGCACCCGATCGCGCTCGGCAGAGACCTCGAGCACCAGGGCCGGCGCCGCACCCAGCTCACCCTGCCGGGCCAGTTTCTCCAGTTCCATGCACAGTGCGGACAGACGCGCGGCACCGATGTTCTGCGTGGCCGACAGGAAGCGGTGCGAATGTCGCCGCAGCCCGTCGAAATCGGCGAGGTTCACCGACTCCGCCAGCCGCAGCACGTGTCCCGGCGAGTCCTGCAGGAACATGTCGATCAGCTCGCGCACCAGGCTGGGCTGGCTCTCGTCCTGCAGGCCCCGAAGATGTTCCAGGCGCGCATGGTCGAGCACCTGGTCGCCACGGCGACGCACCGGGCCGACGGCGCCGGGGCGAGCCGGCGGTGCACTGACTCGCAACAGCGCGTCGGCCAGTTCAGCGAGTTCGATCGGCTTGGCCAGGTAGCCGTCCATGCCGGCTTCGATGTAGCTCTCGCGGTCACCAGGCATGGCGTTGGCCGTCATGGCAATCAGCCGAGGGAGACCGCCCTCGCCCCGCTGGCGAACAATCGCCCGGGCCGCGTCGAGCCCGTCGACTTCGGGCATGTGGATGTCCATCAGCACGACGTCGTAGGCTTGCGCCGCCACCGCCCTGATCGCATCGCGTCCATTGGCGGCGAGGTCCGCGCGATAGCCCAGGTGTTGCAGCAGACGCAGGGCGACACGCTGATTGATCACGTTGTCCTCGGCGACCAGCACGCGCAGCACCCGGTCGGGCACGGGTGACGGTGGCTCGGCAGGCAGCGCGTCGACCAGGCAGCGACCCTCCAGCACCGCCACCAGGGTGGAAAACAGCAGCCCCGGCTTGATGGGCTTCGAAAGGCAGGCGGCGAGCACGCCGGCCTGCGCCGCCTGCAGGGCCTGGCGCTGACCCAGCGAGGTCAGCATGACGAGCGGCAGTTCCTCGGCGCTGCGGCGCCGGCGGATCTCGGTGGCCAGGTCGATGCCGTCGATGCCGGGCATGCTCATGTCCAGCACCGCCAGGTCGAAGGGCTCGCCATGGCGGATGCGATCCAGCGCCTCCAGCGCCGAAGGCAGCGTGCTCGGCACCATGCCCCAGAGCAGGGCCAGCCGCGTGACGATGCGACGGTTCGTGAGGTTGTCGTCGACGATCAGGATGCGCTTGCCGGCCAGCGCCGGCGCATTGCGCTGCAGGAAGTCGACCTGGGCCGTGGCCGCGGCCACGCGGACTTCGATCCAGACATGGAACGTCGAACCACGGCCAGGTTCGCTTTCGACGCCGACGCTGCCACCCATCAGCTCGGCCAGCCGCTTGCAGATGGCCAGGCCGAGACCCGTGCCACCGTACTTGCGCGTGGTCGACGCGTCGACCTGGGTGAACGACTGGAACAGGCGCGGCAGGTCTTCGGCGGCTATCCCGATGCCGGTGTCCTGCACGGACAGGCGAAGCCGGATCGTCTCGTCACCCGCCGGCCGGCTTTCGACCGCGACAAAGACCTCGCCCTGATGCGTGAACTTGACGGCGTTCGACAGCAGGTTCACCAGGATCTGCCGAACCCGCGTGGCGTCGCCGATCAGGCTTTCGGGGGTGTCGTCCTCGATGAGATAGGCCAGGTTCAGGTTCTTTTCGAGCGCACGTGGCAGCACGAGGTCGAGCGACTCCTCGATGCAGCGTCGCAGGTCGAAGGAACGCTGCTCGATCTCGAGCTTGCCGACATCAGCTTTCGAGTAGTCGAGGATGTCGTTGATGATCTCCAGCAGCGTCTCGCCACTGCCCCGGATGGTGCGCGCAAAGTCGCGCTGGTCTTCGCTGAGCGGGGTATCCAGCAGCAGGGTGGTCATGCCGATCACGGCATTCAGCGGCGTCCGGATCTCGTGGCTCATGTTGGCCAGGAAAAGGCTCTTGGCGCGGGCGGCAGCCTCGGCCTCGCTCTTGGCCCGCTCGAGGGCCAGTGACTGATGATGGCTTTCGGTGACGTCGGTGACCGTGCCGATGTAGCCGTCGACGCGGCCGTCGCCATCGCGGCTGGGGACCGCACTGCCCATCACCCAGGTCTCGCTGCCGTCGGGGCGAAGGAACCGGTAATGCTGGGCGAAGGCCGTTCCCTGCCCCACGCACTCGTTCCAGGCCTGCTGCACGCGCGAACGTTCGGCCGGATGCAGCGCGCGCAGCCAACCCACGCCCAGCGCCTCGTCCGGCGACATGCCGGCGATGCGACACCAGCGGTCGTTGACGTACAGGCAGCCGCCGTTCAGGTCGGTCTGGAAGATGCCCACAGGCGCGGCTTCTGCCAGCCCGCGAAACCGGGCTTCGCTGAGCGCCAGTGCGCGTGCGGCCTGCCGCTGTTCGCTGACGTCGCGCAGGATCGCGGTGTAGAAGACGCGGCCGTCGAAGTCGACATGCGAGATCGACGCCTCGGCGTCGAAGACCGTGCCGTCGGCCCGGCGTCCATGCACCTCGCGCTTGTCTCCCATACGGCGCGCCGCGCATGGCGAAAGACCGAAGTCGCGCATCAACGCCGAATGTCCGGGACGGTGCGCCTCGGGCAGCAGCAGGTCGAGCGGCTGGCCCAGGATGCGGTCCCGTGGCCACCCGAAAGTGCGCTCCGCGCCGTCGTTGAAGGCCACGATCCGCTGTTGCGCGTCGGTCACCACCACGGCGTCGTCGGCGATGGCCAGCAACCGCTCCAGCAGCGTGGCGAACTCGCCGGGCGCCAGGGTGTGCAACAGGGTGGGATTCATGGAAGCGGATGGGGGGCGGCCCGTCAGGAAGGCTTGATGCGCGCCACCCCGCCGAAACTGCCGACCCAGAGGGTACCGTCCCTGGCGGTGGCCATCGAAAAGACGGCGTTGTTGAACAGGCCGTCGGCGATGGTCAGCACCTTGAACGACTCGCCCTCCATCCTGGCCAGCCCGTTGTTGGTACCGACCCACAGCACGCCCTTGGGGTCGATGTGCAGCATGAAGACGTGGTTGCCGGGCAGACCCTCGGCCACGGTGTACTGCCGCCAGTCCTTGCCATCGAAACGCGACAGTCCGCCACCCCAGGTGCCGGCCCAGACCACCCCTTGCCGATCCACCACCATCGAGACGATGTAGTTCGGGTTGTAGGCCACCTCGATGCCCTGAAGCCCCATTTCCTGTTTCTGCCTGGCGTGATGCTGCGAGACCTTGGAGGGGTCGGTCTTGTACTCGATGTCGTTCTTGACGCGGTCGTAGGCGGCGCCGAGGCCGCGCGCATGGTTCCAGCTCTCCCAGCGACCCTGCTTGTAGCGCGCCAAACCGCCTTCGGTGCCCAGCCAGACCTCGCCGTCCTTGCCTTCTGCCAAGCCGTAGACCCAGTCGTTGGGAAGGCCGCCCTGCGTGCTTGCCACGGTGTGCAACTCCCACTGGCTTCGATCGTCGAGCTTGCCGCCTTTGATGCGGTTGACCCCGGACCAGGTCGCCACCCAGACGTCGCCGGCCTTTGTCTTGAGCACGTCATAGACGAACGCGTCGCCCAGACCTTCGGGAATGTTGTAGGTCTGGAACTTCTCGGTCCGCGGGTCCAGCAAGGCCAGGCCGCCGCCATAGGTGCCCACGGCCAGGCGCTGGTCGAGCCTGCCGACGTGGAAGACGCCGTTGGAGAGCAGGCCGCTCTTCACGTCGAACAGCTTGTATTCGTCGGTGCGGGTGTCGTAGCGCACGGCACCCCCGGAGGTTCCGACCCAGACGACGTCACCGTCGACATAGATGCGCTTGACGTTCTTGTTGCCTACACGGAAATGCGTGAACTTCTGGCTGGCATCGGGCGCGAGCTTGCCTTCCCGCTGGGGCTCGGGAACTGGCGCGTGGCCTGCCGGCAGCCCTGCCGGCTGCACGGCCGTCGCTGCAGGGGACGGGGTCTCCAGTGCCGCGGCATTCGCCGCCGCGTTGCTGCGCCCGAGCTGATACGACGCCGCCAGCGCCGCGCCCAGCCCGATCACGAGCAGGCCGGCGGCACGGAAGGAAAAAGTCATGTTCGTTCTCCCGCTATCGGTGGCCGATGCGCACCACGCCCTTGCGTGTGCCGGCCCAGACGTCGCCATCGGGCGAGACGGCCACGGCGTAGACATTGCGCTCGAGCAGACCCTCCTTCATGCCGAAGTTCCTGAAGCTCTTGCCGTCCCAACGCGACAGGCCGTTGTTCGTGCCGAACCACAGCGTACCGTCGCGACCCTCGGCGACGCTGTAGACGATGTTGCCGGCCAGGCCGTCCTGCGTCGTGAGGTTGGTCCAGGTCTTGCCATCGAAACGCGCCGCGCCGCCGCCCCAGGTCCCGGCCCAGACCATCCCGCCGGGCGCGGCGTGGACGCTGAAGACATAGTTGGGGTTGTAGGTCGCAGGGCCCTCCGATCCCACCGACAGGTCGTGGCGCGAGCGCGTGCCCAAGCCGGTGTTCGCCGAGAACGGCAGCTTGTCGGTGTTCGGCGCACCCAGCCCGTCCTTGTGCGTCCAGCTCGTCCAGCGCTTGCCGTCGAACATCGAGACGCCGCCTTCGGTGCCGAACCAGACGCGGTCGCCGGCATCCACCGCAATGCCGTAGACCCATTCGTTGATCAGCTCCTTGACGTAGGTGCTGAATCTGCCGGTCTTGGCGTCGACCCGGTTGACCCCGGCCCAGGTTCCGATCCAGAAGTCCCCGTTCTTCTGCTGTGCGAACGAATAGACCCAGTAGTCGGCCAGCCCGTGCATCGGGAAGAAGGTCTTCCATCGTCCGTCCTGGTAGCGTGAGACACCGCCCGCATTGGTACCGAACCACTTCTGGCCCTGGCGGTCCAGCCCCACCGCGAAGACGTACTCGTTGGCCAGCCCCTCCTTGCGGGTGAAGGTGTTGCGCAGCTTGCCGCTGGCGAGATCGACTTCATGCACGCCGGCCGAGGTTCCCACCCACAGTGCACCCCGCTGCGGTTCGATGGTGAGCGCACGCACGTAGACGGCCGGCCCGACGTCGTAGACGTCCTTGACGCGCCAGGTGTCGGCCCGGGCCGGTGCCGGCGTCGGCGCTTGCGCACAGGCCAGCTGACCCGTGAAAGCCACGGCCAGGCCCGCCACCGCGCGGGACAACCCATGCCAGGCCCGACCCGACCGCCACGCGTCAGGCCAGGTCATGGCAAGGTCCGCAAGTGGGCCACGATGTCGAGGATGTCGCGGTCGCGCAGCAGACCCGTGTAGGCGGGCATGGCGCCACGCCCGGCGCGGATGCTGGCCAGCAAGGCCAGGTCGGGCTTGAGCAGCGCGGTGGGGCGCGACAGGTCGGGGGCCGCCGGCAGCACGGGCCGGCCGCGAGGACCATGGCACTGCACGCAGTGGCGTTGGTAGAGCTCGGCACCGCGCAACACGTCGGCCGCGACTGCGGGTTCGCTGGTCAGCGTCATCGGGCAGACCATGGCGGCCAGCCAGGCCAGTTCGTTCATGGACCTCATCGCTCCGGCCCCGTCCCGGCTGCGGCGGAACGCAGTTCTGCGCTGCGCTGCTCCCACCGCGCCGCTTCGACCGGGTCGATCGCCAGCCCCATGCCGCCGGTGCGGTAGGCCTTTGCCAGGATCTCGGCGGCCAGGAGGTGACCGGCCTCAGCCGCTTTCGAGAAATGCTGGGCCGCGCGCTTCTCATCTTTGGCAATGCCGCGACCCGCCAGCAGCAGCGCGGCCAGCCCGGCGTGTCCTTCGGCGCTGCCCTGTTCAGCCGCGGCGGCGTAAAGCCGGCTGGCCTCTTGGGCAAAATCCGCACTCTCCAGGATGAATGCCAGCTTCACCTGGGAAGCAGCGTGGCCGGCGCGCGCTGCAGGCCGCAATGCCGCCATGGCCCCGACAACGTCGCCGCGGCGATAGGCGGCCACGCCCAGGCGGTGGTCGTCCTCGGGCGCGGCACCGGCCCACGGCGCCACGGCCAGCAGCAGGCACAGCCATGCCGCTGAACTTCGCGGCGCCATCGCCTGCTCTGCTGTCCCGATGCCATCACGCTGTTGCATGGGCACGGTTCTGCGAATTCCGTGCCAGACAGGGAGGTCGCGCGCCCGGGTCTCAGCCGGGTTCGCTCGAGAACTCTTCGAGCTTTCGGTAAAGACTCGACAGGCCGATGCCCAGCCTTTGCGCGGCCAGACGGCGGTCACCGCCCGCGTCATCGATCGCGCGACGGATCAAGGACATTTCGAAACGCCGAACGCGCTCACGAAGGCTGCCTTCGCCGTTGTCAGCGGGCAAGAGGACGGCTGTCACGCTCGCCACCCGCGACACCTCGGGCGGCAGATCGACCACACGGATGCAGCCACCGTCGGCCAGGATGGCGGCCCGGTGCAAGACGTTCTCGAGCTGGCGGACATTGCCCGGCCAATGGAAACTGGTCAGCATGTCCTCGGCCTCGGGATCGATCGACAGGCTCTGCCCGCTTCCCGAAGGGACCACCCGCTGGTCGATCAGATGATGCAGAAGACCAGGGATGTCGCCGCGCCGGTCCCTCAGGGGCGGCATCTCGATCTGGAAGACCGACAGGCGGAAGAACAGGTCTTCACGAAAACGCCCCTGAGACACCATCGCCGTGAGATCCCGGTTCGTGGCTGCGACGATGCGGACGTCGATGCGCCGGCTTTGTTCCGAACCCAGTGCCCGCACTTCCTTGGCTTCCAGCACATGCAACAGCTTGGTCTGCATGGGCAGGGGCAGCTCACCGATCTCGTCGAGAAAGATGGTGCCACGGTCAGCTTGAAGGAAAAGACCCTTGCGCGCCCGGTCGGCACTGGTGAAAGCGCCCTTGGTGTGGCCGAAGAGCTCGCTCTCGATCAGGTTTTCGGGGATCGCGCCGCAGTTCACCGCGACGAAGGGGCCGTCGCGCCGCGCAGAGATTTCATGGAGTCGCCGCGCGGTCACACCCTTGCCGGTACCGCTCTCGCCCGTGATGAGCACCGTACTGTCGGTGGGCGCCACGCGCGACACCAGCCGCTGCACCGCCTGCATGCTGGGTGAGCTGAAGTTGAAGGCCTGGCTGCCCCCGCCCATCATCAGCGTGCGCAAGGCGCGGTTCTCCTCGCGCAGCCCCCGCAGCGCCTCGAGTTGTTCGAGGCGGCGCATGATCTCTTCGTTGCGAACGGGCTTGGTGATGTAGTCCCAGGCGCCCGCCCGGATCGCGTCGATGGCCGAGTCCACGGAGGCGAACGCCGTCACCATGATGAAGGTGGCCGTGTGGCCGCGCTCGCGCGCCAGCTTCAGCAGCTCGATGCCGTCAGTGACCGGCATGAACACGTCGCTGAGCACGACGTCGAAAGCCTGCTTGTCGAGACGGGCCAGCGCTTCGGCAGCCGAGCCTGCCCCTTCGACGGTGTAGCCCGCCTTGCCGATGGCCGCTGCCAGCACCTGCCTTACCGCCGGTTCGTCGTCGACGACCAGCACGTTCATGTCAGGCATGGCGTTCATCCCCCGTCACCGCCAAAGTCGACGGGCAGGCTGAGCCTAATTCGCCACCGGGGGCCCGGGGCTTGATCAAACGCAAGCTGTCCGCAAAGGGGTTCGACGATCGCCCGGCTGAGCAGCAGGGCACGCTGCGTGTCGCGCAGCTGGAAATCGATCACCGGCGGGAACTCGATATGGATCTCGACCCGATCTGCCACCTGGAGGGTGGCAATGCGGACATCGGCGGGTGTCCAGCGCCGTACTGCCATCGCGTCGCAGCCCATCGACAACACATGCATCAGCACCTGCTGGATGGCCGTGCCCGAGGTGCGCGGTGCCGGCAGGTGATCGTCGATCTCGATCGCGAACCGGAATTGACGGTAACGCCGGTCGTAGGCCATCAACTGCACGGCACGCCGCACCAGCGCGTTGAGGTCGACGAGGTCGAGCTCCGCCGCTGCCGGGGCCGCCGCTTCGGCCAGGTGTCGCGCCGCCTGTGCCGCACGCTCGGCTTGCGCGAGGATGAGGCGGGCGCTCTCGGCCACCTGGGCGGGCGGCTTGTCGCCGGGCTCGCGCAGTTCCTGCGCCACGCCGGCAATCACCGCCAGCGGGTTGTTCACTTCGTGCGCGATGCCGGCCGCCAAGGCGCCGACGGCCAGCATCTTGTCCTGGTGGAAGCGGCGCTGGCTGTCGAGCTCGATCTGCTTTTCGCGCTCATCGAGGTCCCCAGCCATCCGGTTGACAGCCTGCATCAGCTGCCCCAGCTCGTCGGAGCGCTGCACGTCCATCGCCACGCCACGGCTGCCGCGCACGATGCGGCGGGCGTGCAATTCAAGGCGCCTGATGTCGTGGGTCAGGCGGGCAAAGAACCACGCCGCCAGCGTGCCGAACAGGACAATCCCGGCGAGTGCTAGTGCCACCGACTGCACTGTCACCAGGTCGTACTGCCGCTCGTAACTCCGAGTCAGGCGTGCCCGTTCCTCGACCAACCGGGCATGGCGGATCTCCAGGTCGTCGGCCACGCGCCCGAGCGACTCGCGCAGGTCGATCCAGTTGGCGCGCACTGGTGATTCACGCAGGGCGCCGTAGCTGCGTTCGATGGTTCGCTGCAGCAGGGCATAGCCGGGGTCGAAGGGCTCGAGGCCCTCGAAGACCTTGGCGCAGCTTTCCATGTAGAGCGACAGCTCTCCGGGCAGCACGGCACCGTCCTGGCCGGCACTGCTGGCTTCGCTGACATCGATCTTCGCGCCGTTGACGGAAGCTTCCGCCAGAGCCAGGGCGCGCTCGTGGCGGGCCACCGTCTCCAGCGACTGCATGCTGTCGTAGATCTTCCCGCGTTCGATCGATACGTAGGCCACCGAAGCCAGCAGGTAGACCACCAGGAGCAGCGTGACGCCCAAGGCCTTGGCGCGAAGCGAATGACCGGGTCGCACGAAGGCTTCAGGCTCTCGGGCAAGCGCCGTGGCCTGGCTGCGCGCGCTGTCGCCCTCGTCGCTCATGGCCAGCACAGCCGCATCGGCGCCGGTACGGCCTTTGCATGGGAAACGGCGAAATCAAGGAGCATCACGATGCACATCAGCAAATTCATCTGGGCTGCGGGCCTGTCCCTCTTCCTGGTCGGCGCCCAGGCCGACGCCGTGCAGGACGCCATGGCTGCGCTGCACCGCAAAGACTACCCCAGCGCAGTGCGGATGCTGGAGCCTCTGGCACGAAACGGCAATGCCTTGGCGCAGTCACGACTGGGGCAGCTCTACTACCACGGCCATGGCGTGCGCGAAAGCGACGCACTGGCCCTGCAGTGGTTCGAACGGGCCGCGCGCCAGGGGCTGGCCGAAGCGCAGTTCCTTCTCGGAAACATGTACGCCTACGGTCTGGCCGAGCTGCCGGCCGGGGCCGACGGCGCCCGTCTGGCAGCGCAGTGGTACTTCGAGGCCGCCCGCCAGGGGCATGCCGATGCACAGTACAGCCTGGGCATCCTCTTCCTGACCGGCAGTGGCGTCACGCAGAGTGCCGACGAGGCCGCCAAGTGGATCGGCCGCGCGGCAGCACAGGGCCATGCCGATGCCACCGCGTACCGGAATCATCCCGACGCTCCGAGGGCCGATGCGCCGCAACGCACCCGACCCTAAGCCCGTCGCCCGGCCTACAGCGGTTTCTTGAACGTCACCGCACCGCGAACCTTGCCCACGGCCACGCCCATCGCGCGGTCGTGCGGATAGTCGTGGGCGATCTGGCTGCGCACGGCCTCCGTCATCTGGTCGGGCGCGCCGTGGCAACCCATGCAGACCGGCATGGTCGGGAGCGCGCGCATGTAGCGGATGAACTTGCCCGCCGGTTCGTTGACCACGGCAGAGTGCTCCATGCCTTCGACTTTTTCGCCCCGGTCGGCACGCTCGTCGAAGTCCATCATGACCTTCTGCTCCCAGGCGTCGCCCCAGCCCAGGGCCGGATTGCGCGGCATGAGGCTGACGCGCGTGATGCGGGCGCCGTACTTGCGGGACATGGCCGAGGCGATTTCGGGCACCGTGTACTTGCACACCACGATCGCGCGCAAGGGGCCACTGGCCTCGATGGCCTTGAGCAGTTCGCTGCGCACGCTGGCGACGAGCTCGCCAGAGGCCTTGCGGGCTTCGTCCAGGGCCGCCTTCGGCGGTTCGTCGGCGGCGCAGGCCTGCCCCGAAGCCAAGAGCCCAGCCGCGAGAAAGACCCAAATAGACTTCATGGTGAACGGCCAGAGACAAACCCGTCTTCATTGTGGACCTCGCCTGCGAACCCGCGCAACACCACAAACCCGGGAGCCGCGACCCGATGGCGCGCTCACCACCGGCCAGCGGGGGCGTTCAAGGTTGCACACGGTCGATGACGATGCGCAGCCCGGTGCTGCCCGGCGCGACCGGCGAGCCCTGGCCGATCAGGTCACCCGCCTGCGGCATGGCTTGCCCGCTGCGCGAAACGCGGGCACCCACCACGACCGACGCAAAGCCCGACAACTTCAGGTTCGGCGCCATGGCCATGGCATCGTCGAGGGTGAAGCGCTGCGGCCAGTCCCCGGCCGGCCGCCGCAGGATGGCCAGCGGCATGCGGGGCCCTTGCTCGGCGCGGGCAAAGATGAAGAGCGTGTCGCCTGCGGACACGCGTGCGGCCAGTTCGGGGCTCAGCTGGACTTCACCCGAGACCGAGCTCCCGGCACTGCCGGTGGCACCGGAAGCGGCGGCCGGCGCAGCCGGGATGCGCTCGGCCACGGCTTGCACGCTGCCACCGGTTTCGAGCTGCGTGGCTTCGGCGATGCTGCCCCGGACCGATCGTGCCAGCGGCGAGTCGGCGGGCACCACCGCCACCAGGCGCTGCCAGTAGCTGCGTGCGTTGGCGTAATCACGGGCCTCGAAGGCCACACTGCCGGCCAGGGCCAGGGCCTTGACGTGACGCGGATCGATGTCGAGCGCCCGCTGGATGATCTTCGCCGGCTCGCCGGCCAGACGCTTGTTCTGCGCCATGCCCACCACATCGGCCAGGTCGGCCAGCACCCCGGCATCCTGCGGCAGCAGTTCGCTGGCCCGCCGGAAGGCCGTGACCGCGTCGCGGTAGCGCCCCAAAGCCGTGTAGGAACGGCCGAGCATCAGCCAGCCTTCGGCGTTGGCGGGGTCGGCCTTCAGCCTTTCGGCCAGTGCCGTGACCATGCCCTGGATCTCCTCGGGCCCCAGGCTGTGCTTGCCCTGCGCGCTGCCCTTCGACGCGACCGTCACGGTGGGCGCCACGGCCTCCGGCTGGCCCAGCGCGAGGTAGGTGCCGATGCTGGCCAACGGCAGCAGCAGGACCAGGGCCGCGGCAGTCCGCCTCGAGGCCCTGGCGGGGCCCGGTGTTTCGGGCGCAGACGCGGGCACGTCGTCCGCCACGCGGCGAGCGATCTCGGCCCGCCGCTGGCTCAGCCCTTCGTCGCTGAGCAGGCCCGCCGCCGCCTCGGCCTGGGCTTCGAGCAGCTGGTCGCGATAGACCGCGACATTGACGGCGCCGCGGGCCATTCCGCTGCCGGTGGGCCCGGCCCCCAGCAGTGCGGGGAGAAGCATCAACAGGCCTCCCAGCAAGAGCAACGCAACGACGATCCAGAAGATGGTCATGGCAAGTCTCCGTGGCAGCTGATGTCGCGAGCTGCGCTCACGCTCGGGAATGGCTTCCCGGAATCGGGAACCCAGGGCGGGACAAGCGTGTCGGCACGCGGCGATGGCGAACTCATGTCCGACGACAAAGCAAGTCAGCGGCCAGCATGCCCCGCTCGCTTGCCGTTGAACGATTCAGCGCGCGGTGGGCGGGGGTACGGACGCCGATGCTGGTGCCGATGCCGATGCCGAGACCACTGGCGACGGTCGACCGGCGTCGAGCCGGGTCTCCCATTCCCACAAGGCGGCACGCGCCCGGCGAAGGTGGGCTTCGCTTTCGCTCCGGGCCAGGTGCAGGTAGCTGCGCATCGCACCCGTGGCCAGGTGCAGGTCACCCTCGGCCTCCCACGCCAGCGCCAGGCCGTAGTAGGCATTGGCCTGATCGGGTTTCAACGCCATGGCGCCATCGAAGAAGTCGCGCGCCGCCTTGCCGCGCTGCATGCCGAGCAAGGCGAAACCCATGTTCACATGGGCTTCGGGCATTTCGGGCGCCAAAGCCAGAACCCGGTGCAGGGCCGTGACGGCATGGTCGTACTGCCGCGCATGCAGCATCACCACGGCTTCGTCGAAGCGCTGCCTGACCTCGGCCTGGCGCGCCTGCAACGCGTGCCGACCCGGCGAACGCCGCGGGTCGGCGCGCGCCACGGGAGCCGTGGCAGGCGCTGCGGCCGGGGCGGGCCGGGCGGCCTGGTGATCCGCTTGCGGCGCATGCGGCGCATGCGGCGCGTGCGGCGATGGCAGGCTGTCGAGCCACGCCCCGGCCGCCAGCACCAGGGCCAAGGTCCCGAGCGCACCGAGCCGGCGTCTGTCCCGCGACGCGGGTGACCAACGGCCGGGAGGCGTCAAATCGCCCCCTTGTGCGGCGCCACCGACAGGAAAGGCACGCCGAAGAACGTGAGAAAGGCAATGACGAAGACACCGGCCACCCACGCGGCGTGGACCCGGGGCTGCGGGCGCAGGGTGTGCCGTGCGTGCAAGACCAGAACCAGCGCCACCCAGGTCGCGAAGGCCCAGCTCTCCAGTGGGTCCCAGGCCCAGTAGCGGCCCCAGGCATCCTGCGCCCAGACGGCTCCGACGATCAGCATCAGGCTGTCGAACACCAGGGCGAACGCCGCAAAGCGGTAGCTCAGCAGGTCGTGCCGGTCGTCATCGGCCGCGTCGACCAGCCTGCGCGCCCCGGCCGCCGTGCGCCGCCACCAGGGCACGGCACCGGCAGCCATGGCCACCAGCAGCAGGCCCAGGAACAGCTTGCCCACCACCGTGTGAAGGTAGAGCAGCGGCGTGTCGTAGGTCGCCGGCAGGTGGCCGGGCGAAGCGTCGCTGACAGCCAACCACGCACCGAGCACGGCCCATACCGCAGCGGCCGGCAGAAGGGCGTGGCGCAGTTCACGGCAGGCCGTGGCGGCCACGGCAAACACCAGCGCCAGGCTCCAGAGGTTGCTCGACAGGATCTCGTGCAGCGTCGTGAACGGCCCATGCCCCACGGCCTGCCAGCGCCAGCCCAGCGCGGCCGTATGCAGGATCAGGGCGGCCCACAGCCAGCCCAGCCCATGGCCCGGCCGTCGCCAGGCCACGGCCATCGCCACCGCATAGAGCCCCAGGGCCGCCCACGTCAAGGCCTGCGCTGCAGCCATCATGTCCCTCCCGTCTCGAGGCCGGGTGGCAGCGCTGCCGGTGCCGGCATCGGCAGGTCGGGCGCCACCGCAGGCACACGGAACGCCAGCAGGTAGTGCCAGCCCAGGGCCAGCGCAGCGAGCAGTGCGGAAGCCAGCAGCCAGGGCAGCGTCGGGTCGTAGGCCACGCGGTAGCCCATCCAGGTGCTCAATCGTTCGTAGACCAAGGTGCCACCGTCGATGGCCATGCCCTGCCCGGGCGCCAGCTCATGCCGGGCATCGCCCACACGCAGCACCAGGCTGTGTTCGGCCGGCATGCGGAATCGCGCAGCCGCAGCCGGGTCGATGAGCTTGTCGTCGATCTGCAGCATCACCCAGACCGCGCGGCCGTCGGGAAGCCGCCACTCCCTCGACTGGCGCAGCGCATGCATCGGGAAACTGGGCAGATGCACCGCACCCAGCACCGGCGTGCCCTGTGCCGGTTGCCAGCGCAACAGCGGTGCAAAACCCTTGTTGGGGCTGGTATAGATGCGATAGCCGTCGATGACCAGGGGTCGATGGTCGCCGATGACTGCGGTGCGCGCGAGCCCGGCCTCGTCGCGCCAGTGCACGGTGTTGCGCGTGACACCGCGTCGAAGCCCGGGTGCATAGTCGATCTCGAACCCCTCGTGCAGGAACGCCAGCCGATCGAGCCCGTGCAGGTGCAGCGGCCCGGCCCGCTGGTCCAGCAGCCGGCCGTCGAAGGGCACGCCCTGGGTCAGCTCGAATCGCCCGTCCAGCGCTAGCAAGCGTCCCAGCCCTGCCAGCACCACCAGGGCGAGCAATGCCAGGTGCGCCACCAGCAGCGGCAGCTTGCGGCGAAATGCGGGGTGGACCACCAGCGCGGCAAGCAGCTGCAGCGACAACAGCGCGAACACGGCGGTCAGAGGCCAGCGCAGCCAGCCTTCCGGTGTGCCCAGGACCACGCCGAACAGGAGTGCCAGCACGACCAGCACGTTGCGCAGCGACCCGAAGTGTGCAGCCCATGAATATGGCGTCATCACAGGCTCACGGTGGGTTGCTGCAGACGCTCTTCATCCAGTCCTTGCCCGTCTCGGCGTTGTTGCCGTTGGTGCCGAACTGGCTGCCCGAGTTGGCCGAACCGCAGTTGGTGTCCGTCCAGTTGCCGCTGGTGGCGAAAGTCCGTACCTTGAGCTTGGCATTCAGGTAGTACGGCTCCTTGTTGTAGGACTGGCCGTTGGCGTTCATGCGGAATTCGTTGTTCCCGCCCGGCAGCCCCGCTTCCTCGCCCACGTCGTTCAGGTTCACGAGCAGGGCCTTGTTCTTCCAGCCGTGCGGCACGGCGGCATGGCACCAGTTGCACTTGAGCGTGCGGTTCGGGTCCGATTCGAGGATCTTGTTCCAGTGATACCAGTGCAGCTGATCCTTGCCGTCGTCGCGACCGCCCCGGCAGCAAAAGCCCGTGAAGAAGCCCGACTTCTTCGAGTCGCCCGTGGGCGAGTAGACCTGCCGGTCATGGCACTTGAAACACAGCGCCGGGTTGCTGGCGCTGAACGGCGCCTTCAGCAGGAAGTCGTTCTGCGATCCATGGGGTCCCGCGACACCGCTGTCGGGTTCGAGCGATCCGTTCGTGCTGGCGCGCGAGCCATGGCAATCGGAGCAGTACATGGTCTGGGTGCCGACGGCACCGGCATTCCCGAAAGGCGAGGCCCACGGGTTCTTTGCGCCACTGATGCCGCGCAGGGCCAGTGATCGCCCGGTCTCCTTCAGCACCGGGTGCCAGGAGCGGTGATTGCCGCTCGTGTACGGGACCCCGGCGCCACCGTTCGCACCCAGGTTCTTCACGTCGCCGATGCCGCCACCCTGGTGCGCCTGGGGCGCCTGGAACTCACGCGCCTGGTTGGTGTAGCGCGTCAACCCATTGCTCCCCAGCGCCGTGCCGCCGGGCCGACCCAGCGATGGTGGGTTGTTGCCGTAGGCGTGGTCCGAATGGCACTTCAGGCAGATCTGGTACTCGCGGGTCACGTAGGGCTGGGTCACCGCCGTGCTGACGTTGGCGCCTGGGTCGCCGCGCTTGGGCGTGAAGTTGCCCGGGTCGACATGAAAGGAGGGCGAGGCATAGTTGGGCTCCACGCCATAGGTGCCCCGCAGCACGCCGCTGGCGAGGTTGCTGGGCGTGTAGTCCGGGGCGGGGTCGATGCGATGCGTGCCCTTGGCGTCCGACACGGCGGGATCGGCATTGAAGAGCCGATTGCGGATCACTCGATGCGGGTTGTGACAGTCCGTGCATTCGGCGTGGCGCTGGGCCAGGGCAGCGCGAGGCTCGACGAAATCGGCTCCGCAGCGGTTGTTGGCGCTTGTGCAGTCCAGGCCGGGTTCGCTGAAATTCCCCCCGATGTCGTGCGGCTCCGTCGTCACGCCCTGCTCGTGGGTCGTCAGCGGCATGCGAATCGACAGGGAGAACTCGCTCTGCACGTCAGGCACCCCCGCCGGATTGGCGAGCACCGAGTTCGCGCCCGTGGTGTGGCACTGGTAGCAGGTGTTCTCCAGCGCCGGCCCGCCGCCCTGTCGGGCCGCCAGCGGGTTGCTGAAAGGCAGCGGTGCGTCCGTCCCTTCACGCGTGAGCCGTCGCGCACCCTGCACGGTGTGGGTGTCGTGGCAGTTCAGGCAGCTGGCCTTCCACACCGGCAGGCCGGCCGGAAAATCGCGCAGGGCGGCCGACGCATCGCGGTAGGTTTCGTCGGCGACATCGGGCTTGGCATGCGCCGATCGCGCATAGAGGCCGAAACCGTTGTGCTTGTCGTGGCACGACAGGCACAGGATGTCGCCCGCCACGTTGTGGTTGTTGGCTGGCGCCGTTTCCTGGAAGCGCTGCGCCCGCAGGAACTTCTGGTTGCCCTTCGTCGGGTCGAGCTCGCGGGTGTGAGGGTCGTGGCAGGTGGCGCACTGCGCCTGCCCGAGCCCGCCGAGCCCCGTGGGTTCGAGCGGCAACAGCGGCTTGTAGCCCGGACTGCGCACGGCCAGCACGCTGCCGCTGCCCGGGGGCCAGCGCTGGCTGCTGTCGGGCACACGCAGTTCGCCATCGCGCACCGCGAGCGTGGCGTCGTAGGTGACGCTGATCGGATGGTCGTTGCGCAGATCGGTGCCGAGAAAACGCGTGAAGCCGCTGGCCTGGCCTTCGCCGGGTGGCATCACCCCACCGGCGCCCGTCCCCTGCATCGGGATGCTGACGTTGGCGCTGCCGTTGAGCACGTTCACGTTGCCCAGGGCCAGGGTGCCATCGTGGCAGGACAGGCAGAGCTTGCTGCTGCCACCCGGCTGAGCATTCAGCCCGTCGACGATGTTCTGCGCGTCGAGCGAACTCGACGTGTACGGTGTGTACGTGCTGCCCGCGGGCACGCGCCGGTTCCACAGGGGCGGACGCATCGGCGTGCCGCCCTGGTCGGCCTGGGTTCCCCCGTGGGGCGTGTGGCAGAACACGCAGACCTCGCTCGTGCCGGCGGCGGTGGACTGGGTCCCCCCGGGCCCGCCCGAGGACAGGTTGTGGCGCGTTCCGCGAACGTCGCTGATGCGCTGCGCCTGCACGTCGCGGTCGCCGCCCAGCGCCGCCACCAGCACCAGCGCCACACTCGCCAGCACCCACCCGCCGCGCATCAGCCACCCCCCAGGAACTGGAACAGCACGATGCGGCCGTTGAACATGTCGGCCACATGCACGCGGTTGCGGGCATCGACCCACACGCCCGACGGCAGAAAGAAGCGCCCGGTGGCGGTACCGGTGCCCCCGATCGGCAGCAGGAATTCGCCGCGGGAACCGAACACCAGCAGGCTGTCGAAATAGGACTCGACGACATAGACATTGCCCTCGCCGTCCACGCCCACGCCCTTGGGCCTGACCAGATTGCCGAGAACCAGCCCGCGCGCGCCGAACTGCCGCAGCGGCTTGCCGCTGGCCGAATCGATCACCTGTACGCGACTGTTGAGGGTGTCCGTGACGAAGAGCTCACCCTGCGCCAAGGCCAGATGGGTGGGGAAGTTGAACTCACCGGCGCCTTCACCGCGGCGGCCGATCACGCGCCGCAGCACGCCATCGTCGCCGAACACCTTCACGTCGTGGGCCATGGTGTCGGCCACGAACAGCAGGCCACGTTGCGCGTCGCGGACCAGGCCCGTGGGCCGCAGCAGCGCACCCCGTCCGAGGACGGCCTGCGGGCGACCCGCTGCGTCCAGGCGCAGCACCACACCGAGATCGGCATCGGCGACGTAGAGGCCGCCTCCGGGCGCCAACGCCAGGCCCACCGGGGAGACGAAGCGCAGCAGCGGCTCCGCCTGCTCCCAGACCTGCAGCGAGCCCGCCTTTTCGTCGAAGACGAACACCGCCTGGCGGCTGGCGTCACTGACGTAGACGCGACCTTCGTCGTCGCCGATCACGGCAGCGGGCCGCTGCAGCACCACGGGCAACTGGCTGCGTTCGTCCAGGCCCGCCAGCCATCGCCCCAGCGCCTGCCAGCGGGTCGTGGTCGGGGCTTCGCGGCGAAAGTTCTGCTCGCCCGTGAGCGTGCCCACGTACATGAATCGTGGTACCTCGGGCGGGGCCGGCCAGAGCAGCCGCGCGCCTTCGGGGGCGTCGTCCATGCCGTAGTGCAAGCGCCCCCGGACCGGTTCGACCTGGGCGCACGCGGCCAGCAGCGCCACGGCCGCCAGGCAACACAGACCCGCCCGGCGCATCACCATGTCGCCCCCGGCAATGGGAAGAGCAGAACCTGCCCGCTCAGGCTGTCGCTCAGGGCCAGCGTGCGATCGTCCACGGCCAGTCCACCGATCTGCTGCACACGCAAGGCCGCAGCTTCCAGGGTGCGCGTGCGGCCATCGCGCCACAAGACGTGCAGGCGGCCGGCAAAGCCGTCGACCACCCAGATGCGACCCAAGCGGTCGGCCACCAGCGCGCGCGGCTGGTCCAGCAGTCCGATACCCAGGGTCTGGAGCAGCTCGCCATCGCGTCGCACGCGGTGCACGGCGCCGCGGGAGCGGTCGAGCAGCAGAACGTCGGTACCGCTCAGGGTCATCGCGTCGGCCGTCCCCACCCGAGCCCCCTGATCGGCGTGGCGATCCGCACCGTGCGGGCGCACCGTCACCGCGACGCCACCCACCAGTCGCTGCTCTGTCCACTGCGCTGGCGTGACGTCTGCCGTCAGCAGCGAAGCCCCCCCATCGGCCAGTGCGAAGCTGCTGGCAAGGCCGGGCACGCGGAAGGTCTGCAGCAGTCTGCCGTCGCGCGCGAAGCGCAGGACCCTGGACGAGCCGGGTTCTAGCACCCACGCGGATTCGTCCTGCCCGAGGGCCAGGCCGACGCCCGCCCCGGGACCGGGCATGCGGCCGGCGGGTGCACCCGCAATGCCAATGAGCGTGTTGAAAGCCAGATCCATGCGCCACAGGCGGCCCGCTGCCGGGTCGGCCACGAGCAGCACCTGCCCTTGCAGCGCTACCGCGGCAGGCGTGAAGAACTTGACGAAGGCACCGCTGCCCAGGTGCGGCGGCAAGCGTGGCATCGGTGGCGCGGTGGAAGTCATGGGCGGCGCCAGGAATGCGCCCATCACCACGCGCGGCGCCCCCAGGCCCGGGGTGCCGGCCGACGCCGTGGCGGTGCTGCCCGAGGCACCGCCTTCGGGCGTGTCAGCGCAGCCGGCCAGCGCCTGAACGCCTGTGGCGATGAAGGCGCGGCGGCTGAGAGCGGCGAGCGTCGCCATGCCTACCAGCGCCCCGGCCCCGAGGTCTGCGCGCCGCCGACGATGCCGCTGGGCAAGCCCTTCAAGCCCGAATGACAGAGGTCGCAGCGTTCGGGCCCCCAGGCCAGTTGCCCGTTGTGGCACATGCCGCAGAACCTGCCGTCGACGATGTCGTTCATCAGCACGTCGTTGGCACCGGCGCGCATCTTGAACCCCAGTTCGAAGTGGCAGACCTTGCACTGGAACCGGATGCGATGGAACCAGTGCGGAAAGATCACAGGGCGCACGCCTTCGCGGTCAGAGCGCTTGTTGATGACCACGTCGCCGTACTCGGCATGCAGCGCCCCGTGGGCCAGCGTCGCTGCCAGGGCCAGCAGCCAGGCGCCGAGATTGGCGCGGCGGCGGCGCTTCACGGCACCGCCGCCTGCGCCGGCGCGCGCAAGGCAGCATTCGGCACGCTGTGGCACCGGTTGCACTCGGTCAGCGGAAAGGCCACGGCGCCATGGCACAGCCCGCACTGTTCGCCGTTGAGGATGGCCGTCATGCGCAGACCGTTGGCGCCCAGCTTCGACTTGAAGAGCGACTCGTGACAGTTGCTGCAGTCCAGCCACAAGGTATGCGCCCGGTGCGGAAACTTCACCGCCGGCATCGAACCGTTCCGCGCGACGATGAGCTCGTCCTCGCGCAGGCGCACCTCGGTCTCGGGCCTGAGGTTGCTGCGCGGCACGATGAATCCCCGTTCCAGCGCCTGCACCCAGCGCACGAGGTTGCCCGCCGTGTCGCGCGGCAGGAACTGCAGCGCGTCTCCCGGTTGCTGCAACAGGCCGATGCCGGGTCCCAGCGGGTCGTGCAGGCCGTCCTTTTCCAGCCGGGTCCAGTTCGACGCGGGCTGCTGCACGGTGGCCGCCACGGGCGCTGACGCTGCCCGCGGCGGCGCGCCCGCCGTCTGCGCCGCCAGCGGCAGCACCCCCAGGACAGCCAGCATGCAGGCCGCGGCCGGCCATGCGCTTCGAACGGGACGGAGACGGGGACGAGGAAGAGGCCGGCACGGCATGGCTCACGTTCAGCCCGGGATATACAGGCCGCCGGCCCGGATGGCCCGGACCAGGTCGCGCGTGGAGTCTTCCAGCGTGCGGATGGCCGCTGCATGGTCACCACCCCGGGCCTGGGCCTCGGCCTCGGCGCGCAGCAGCGCAGCGCGATCGACGAAGCCCTGCATCGCCGGCGTCATCACGCCGTCCTTGCGATCGGCCAGCACCACCTGGATGAGCATGCGGTGGGTGTCGTTGCGGTCGACCTCGTACTCGAACTCCTCGCGCGGGGTGGCGAAGTGCAGTGACCGGACCAGGGTATCGCCGCGCCGCAGGGTTTCGATCGAGACCCGCGCGGTCAGGTAGGCGCGATCGACCATCGCCTTGGCTTCAGCCTGGCGACCCTGTGCTGCCAGCGCCGCGGCCTGGGCCAGCTGATGCTCGATCCTGCGCGTGGCCTCCTGGGCTTCGGCACCGGCCTGCTTTTCGGCCGTGATGCGCTGCTGCGCCACCAGCAGTGCGCGGGCGCTGTCCATGCGGGCGTCGAAGTCGCGACGATTCTTTTCGCCGGCCACCTGCTCGGGCCGGGCGAGCCGGACCCCTTCCATCATCTCCCGCGCGGCCTGATCCAGCAGCCTGGCGGCTTGCGGCAGTGCGTTGGCCAGCAGCAGTACACCGGCCTCGCGGTGGATCAGCCGTGCGGTGTCGCGCCGTTCGCGGGCAGCAGCCACACCGCTCGTGTCGATCTGGCGCGAGGCCGACGACGACTCGATCAGCGTGCCCACCGACTGCAGTCGCCGGTCCAGGGTTTCCCGGTCCTGTGCCAGCGCCATCGAGCTGGCAAGGGCCAGCGCCAGGACCAGGACCATGAGCCCGCGACGAAGGAGAACTGGGTTCATGGCGATGTCCCGGTGGCCGCTGGCACGGTCAGTCCAGCCGCGCCGAGTGCGCGCTGCACGAAGGACTGTGCTGTGCGGATGTCAGCCAAGGCCTGCAACGCCTCACCGGCCTGGAAGCGCTGCATGGCCTGGCTGCGCAAGGCCTGGCTGCTTTGTGCATGGCGCTCGATGAGTGCCAGCGCTTCGGCACGCGGGCGCAGTTCGGCAATGGCCAACGGCACCAGATCGGCCAGCGCGCCATGGCGCTGCAACTCGATCTGAAACTCTTCAAGCGGGTTGGCTGCACGCGCGGTGTAGTCCAGCGTGCGCTGGTGCAGCAGGCGGTTCATCCCCACCAGCAGATGGCGCTCGGCCGTCTCCAGCGTCAAGCGCCCTTCCAGAAAGCGGCCCTGCTCGCCGAAGCCGCGCGCGGTGTGGACCAGTGCCATCGCGGCGAACATGTCACCGTCGTCCAGTTCACCCGGGGATGCCCGGGTGCGCCAGGACTCGACCATGCGATCGATGTGCGCCAGCAACTGCTCATGGCGCTGCCGCGCTGCAGCCTGGCGGGCCGGCGCGTCGGGCACCGACCTGCGGGCTGCCGCCAGAAGGCGCAAGGCTTCGTCGGCCGCGCGGCGGGCTTCGGCCAGCTCGCCACGGGCCAGCAGGTCCTGGGCGAGCGCATGGTGCACCCGGCTCTGTTCGAGATGCGATACCGCAGACATATTGCCGCTGCCGGCGATGCGTTGGACCGAGGTCGAATCACCCAGCAGCTGCGCGGTGAGCCGCAGCCGCTGTTCGAGCTGGCTGCGCAGCGTGCCGTCGTCGGCCGCTGCTGCAGCGCCTGCCCCGGCCAGCATCACGCCGGCCAGCACCCAGCAGGCTGCAGCACTCACGGCCGGGTCTCCCCGGCCACGGTGGCCACCGCCTTCTTGCGCGAATGGCAAAGCCGGCATTCGGACACCGGGAACGCGACCTTGCCGTGGCACACGCCGCACTGCTGCCCCAGCAGGATGCTGGCCATGCTGATCTGGTTGGCCCCTTTCTGCGGAACGAAGATCGCAGGGTGGCAGTTCGAGCAGTCCAGCCATTCCGTGTGCTGCTTGTGCGGGTAGACCACATCGGGCATCGAGCCCTTCACTTCGCGCACGATGTTCAGGTCCATCACGATGGCCGCGGCCGCCGGGTCGTCGCGGTCCCAGCGCGGTGTGACCGCCTTCGAGTCGAGCGCCTTCACCCAGTCGACATGATTGCCGGCCATGCTCTTGGGCAGGGTGGCGAAAGCCGCGGCGGGAGGCTGCAGCTGCAGGGTCATGTCGTTGGCGGGATCGTGGATGCCCGAGTCCACGGCCGCCCGGTTGACCTTGCCCATCGGTTTGAGCAAGCGGTTGAAGGCGTTGACGTCGGCGCCGGCAGCGGGTGTGGGCGCTGCGCGCGTCATGGCGGCCGTGATCGCAGGCGGGGTCGCGGCTGGGGTCGCGGCAGGCGGCGTCACGGGCGGCTTTGCGGTGGCTGGTGCAGCTGCAGTCAGTGCCGCACCGGCCATGTACTCGATGGCTGCCCGCAGCTGGGAGTCGGTCAGGTCACTGCGGCCACCGCGGGGCGGCATGCCCTTGGGGGTGCCTGCGGCAGCGCTCCTGACCAGGCCGTCCAGGCCGACCTTCAATCGTGCGCCCCACGCGGCCCCGTCCCCTGGCTTCGGCGCGCCGAGGATGCCGTTGCCGTGGCAGGCCGCGCAGGCGCTGTCGTAGACGGCCTTGCCGGCCGCCTTGTCCTGCGCGGACACGGGCGCGATCAGCCAGGCGCCCAGCGCCAGGGCGGCAACGAAACGAAGGGCAAGGTGCTTCATCGCGTGCCCCTACTTTCTGGCCGCGGCTGCGGCAGGTGCAGTGGCTGGCGCGGCCGGCGTCGACGCGGGCGGGGCCGCCGACGCCCTGGGCGCGAGCTTCTGCAGCGTGCTTTCGTGCACATGCGTGCCGGTGCCAGGCTTGGCCGAATGGCACAGGTTGCAGTTCTCGACCGCCCAGGCGAGCTCACCGTTGTGGCACGCGCCACAGAACTGGCCATCGATGATCTTCAGCATGTTGATCTGGTTGCCTCCCGCCTTGAACTGGAATCCCAGATCGGCGTGGCACACCTTGCAGCGGAAGCGCACGCGGTGGAACCAATGCGGAAAGATCACCGGGCGCATGCCGGCCGCGTCAGAGTAGTTGTTGATGACGACGTCGCCGTATTCGGCCTGCACGGGTGTTGCGGCCAGCAGGCACAGCCCTGCCGACAGCGCCAGCCAGGCAGCGAGCAAGGGCTTGCGCAGCCGGGCTAGGCACTGCACCAGAGATCGAGGGCGGGCTGCAGGCGTCAAGGCAAGTTCTCCATGGTTGGCGCGGTCGGCTAGAACCGGCGCTGCGCCCGCGCCAGCAGCGCCGCGACGGTGCGCCCGTCGACACGGGCGACGCGGGCGGACAAGCGGGTTTCCAGACGACCGATGCTGTAGTCCAGACGTGTTTCGGCAGACTCGGTCACGCGCTCCAGCGGGGCGTCGATGTCGCCCAGCGCACGGCGCTCGAACTGCTGTGAGTTGACCGACAGCGCGGCAGTGAAGCGCAGGCGGGGCACGCCGAACATGCGCTGGTTCTCGTAGTTGATCGAACCGCCGTAGTAGCGCTGCCAGCCATCGCTCTGGACACGCATCAGACCGTCGAACGCGTCCAGCAACTCGGCACTACTGCGCGAGCCCTGCGCCGTGAGGTTGGCCGACCAGCTGTCGTGGCGCGACAGCTGCGTGCGGTGACTGAGCTGCAGGTTCACGAACTGGAAGCTGCCCGTGCCCTGCGACCGCGTCCGGGAGTCGCTGAACGACAGGCTGGCAAAGCTCTGGCTGCTGCCCCCGCTGGTCGACTGCCAGAACAAGCCGGTCGAGTGCGCCACCGCCGTGGACGTCAGCCGGCCGGGTGTCTCGCGCAGCGTGCCGAAGCTCTGCGAAAGGTTGAAGGCCAGGCTATGGCCTTCGGTGGGCAGCCAGCTGCGTGAGAGCGCGTGTGAACCCTGGGCGCCGACGATCCGCCGCCTTTGCCCGTCCGGGGCGTCGTTGATGCCCAGGTTCAGGGAGCCCGACGGCGCGTAGCGCCATTCGCCGAAGCTCAGGTTCTGGGGCGTCCATGCCAGCGCCCCGGTCACGGCCATGAGATCGGTTCCGCGGTCAGAACCCGCCTCGAGCCGGCCGTACGAATAGGCGCCCGACAGGCGCAGCGTGCGACCCAGTTCCTTCGCGGCGCCCAAGGACAGGTTGACCCCGCGCGCTCGAACCGCACCACCATCGCCACCACCGGTCCCATCGCTGCGGCTGCCGGATTCGATCACGCGCGCGGTCCCGGTGACGATCAGGGCACCGCTGTCCGACCAGCCCCAATCGCCGGGCCGCGGCTGCCAGCTCGCGAAGCTGGAGACCTGCCGAACGTCGCTGTTCAGCATCACACGACTGCCCTGCCTGCCCAGCGCCAGCTCGACCTCGTTCCAGCTGGCCAGGGTGTCGGCGGTCATCGCACTGCCTGGATTCCAGGCATGGCGGGCGGTGAAGGACGTCTGGCGGCTGCTGTCGTCGGTGTCCGTGCGCGTATTGGTGCTCCAGGACAGGCCCAGGTCCAGCGTGTGCCGGCCCCACTGGCGCACGCCGCTGACGCGCAGCAGCGTCAGCGAGTCGCTGACGCCATCGCCACCACGCACCTGGCTGTGGTCCACGTTCAGTGCATACAGATCGTTGCCGATCGCCGGCCGCCAGCTCTGGCTCATCGACACCCGCAGCGTGCGGTAATCGGTCACCAGGGTCTCACCGCTGGCCCGGCTGTCACCGACATCGGCGCGAAGATCAAAGGGGAAGCGGCTGGCCGGGAACACCGAGACCTGGACCCGACCGGTGAAGGCGTGGCTGCCGTTGCGGGAAGGCGGCGAATCGCCCCCGCTGTTGCTGTCGCGCCCCAGCACCACGCCCACCCCGGCCCGGAGCTGGATGAACCAGGGCTGCCAGACATGGCTGGCGAATTCGACGTCCCCCAGGGCCAGCCCCAGCCGGGTGCGGCGACCGTCCTCGAGCTGGATGGCCCTGGCGTCGAGCGTCAGACTGCCACGCCATTGCCAGGGCGCAAGCGCCCAGACGATGCCATTGCCCGCCAGCGGCTCCTCGGGCCGCGCTGCCAGCCGCAGGCCGGGGCCCGTCGGTCCGGTGGGCGGGTCTGGATCGGCTTCGCCCGGTGTGTAGGCCGCGGCGCCGGCGCTGCCCGCCTGCATCAACAGCGCAGCCAGGACGACCGGTGCCAGCAACACGCGCCGGGCGCGCTGGTGCCGCCCGCTGCGCCCCGGGGTGTGGTGACCGGCAGGCACGTGAGAGGGCCTGTTGCGGTGCCAGCGGAAGCGTCGCGCTTCAACCGGCACGCGGGCGGTCGGTCGTGCCACGCAGCGGCACATACTGGCTTTCGTCGACACGGATCGGGGTGGCCTGGCGCAGGTCGGCGATGAGTCTCTTCCAGCGCGCATCGGCCTCCTGGCGCTGCCAGAGGTCGGCGGCCCGCGACTTCACCTGCTCGAAGCTGCGCTGCGTTGCGGCGCGACGGTCGTCCAGCCGCAGGATGACCACGCCCTCGAGCAACTGCACGGGCTCGGAGATCTGGCGGGGCTGCAGCTTGTCGACGACGCCGTGCACGGCCACGGGCAGCATGCCGCGATGGGTGTAGTCCATCTCGCCGCCGCGCGTGGCGGTGCGGTCACCGGAGTGCAGCTTGGCCAGGTCTGCGAAGTCGGCGCCGGCCAGCAGGCGCTTGTGCATGGTCCTGGCCTCGGCCATCGCGCCGTTCCACACGGCCTGCGTGGAGCTCGGGTCGACCTTCAGCAGGATCACAGCGAGCTTGACCTGCTCGGGTTCGATGAAGAGATCCTTGTGTTCTTCGTAGTAGGCACGTGTGGCGGTCTCGCTCGGCTCGGGGACCTGCCGCACCAGCTTCTCCAGGCGCTCGATGAGGCTGTCCTTCTCCAACTGGGGCACCACCGAGGCGAGCATCTTCTCGCGGTTGGCTGTCCAGTTGGCGCTGCCCTTGTATTGCGCGTCATAGCCGGCCACGGTGGCCTGGATGCGCTCGGCGTCGGGCTGGATGCCGCGGCGGCGCGCTTCGGCCAGCAGCAGCACACGGTTGACGAGTTCGTCGCCGACCTCGCGCTGAAACTTTTCGTATTCGGCCTCGGGTGGCTTGGCGTGGTAGTACTTCTTGCGCATCGCCACGGCCAGTGCACGCTGGTAGTCGACTGCCGGAACGACCGTGTCGCCGACGGTGGCGAAGGGGCCGGCAGGGGCGGCCGCCGGTGGCGTCGTTGGCCGGGGTGCAGCCGCCGGTTCGGCGGCCAGCAACGGGCTGGACACCAGGACGGCGCCGATCAGCCAGAGCAGACGGAGGCGGGCAGACATGCAGGGTCTCCTGGGCGTCGTGGGTTCGAGGGGAAGCAGAACGGCTGTGACGAGCGCAGCGGACAACGCCGGGGCCGGGCGCCGTCGCGCCGGGCCCCAACGTTCATTGCGTCACTCCCTGGCTACTTCACATGGCACGCGGTGCAGACAGCGCTGGAGGCGTTGCTGATGCGCAGGAAGGTCTCGCCAGCCACCTGCCCGGTGGTGGTGGGGCCTGCCTGACCGGTGCTGACGTGCGGGTCGTGGCAGCTTGCGCACTCGACCAAGGGACCGAGCGAGCTGTTGGCGTCGGTGCGCACGTACAACGGCAGGTCGGTCCGCTGCTTGCCAGCGCCGCCGGTGTCGACCCAGAACACCTGATTGCTGTTGATCAGGGCGGTCTGGACGGTTCTGAAGTCCCCGTCCTTGCAGGCACCGGATACCGTCGCACCGGCGCCGGAGAGCCCGCCACCGCAGTACTGGATCCCGATCGGATGATCGTTCGACAGGTCGGTGCCCAGGAGCGCAGGGCCGCTGGTCAAACGGCCCGCGGCATTCACGGTGCTGCCCGACCAGGTGTAGCTGCGACCGTCGACGCCACCGCCGTCCGCGAGCACACCGCCCGAGCCGGGCGCGTTGATGATGTTGTCCATCGCCTGCGTGCCGTCGTGGCAGCTCAGGCAGGCCATCGAGATGGACCCCACCGGCGCGACCGTGCCGTCGAGCGACGGCGTCTGCAACGTGTCGTAGGTGGTGTACGACCCCCCACCTGCCGGCGCACCGGCGGTGCCCAGCCGCTTGTTCCACAACGGCGCTGGTGCGTCGGTGCTGGCCCCGTGCGGCGTGTGGCAGAACACGCAGATCTCGGCCGTGTCCGACACCTGGTTGCGGCCTGCAGGCCCGGCCCCGGACCCGAGGTTGTGTTTCGTGGTCGCGATGCCCACTGGGGGTGGCGTCTGGGCCGCGACGTGCGCGCTCCCCGTGAAGAGCAGCGCCGCCAGCAAACCTGCGGACGCCGCCCCCCACCTCGTTCGGCTTGAAAGCCATGGCATTTTCATGTCGCCCTCTCGAAAGTTGGTTGAACAGTCGCCAGGCCGTGCACTCCCCAATGCCCCGCTTGACACCGGCTGTTCTGCAGAAAGCGTGCCATTTGCCACATCGCACGGAAGCCAGGCTGTGTGCCTGCGAAACCGCACCCGAGGCGCCGGCACATGCGGTGGAACCTCCCGCTTTCTGGACACCGCTTCCCGGAAACGGGAAGCTGCAGAGGTGTGCGAAGCGCCGCATGTGCAGCGCTGCGGCGAGTGGCTTCAGCGTGCAGGTCCGGTCGCGACAGGTCGCAACACGAGGTGTCCGCTGCCCGCGGGCAGCGAAGCGGGCCGGTACACGTCGATCTTGCGAAACCACTGATCGACGACATACACCCGGCCGTCTTCGTCGACGGCGATACCCGAAGGCAACATGTACCGCGCCGGCGCATCGCGTTCAGAGCGGTCGCCGACGAAGAGCAGCAGTTCGCCGTCGGGACTGAAGATCTGGAAGTTGCCGAACGCCGCATCGACGACGTAGAGATTGCCTTCGCGATCCGCTGCAATCTCCTTGGGTCTGGCGAACTGGCCGTACTGCTTGCCCACGCTGCCAAAGCTCTGCAGATAGCGGCCATCCTTGTCGAACACCAGCACCCGGAAATTCCCGCCGTCGACGACATACAGGCGGCCGCCGACGCCGATGGCCAAGTCGCGCGGCAGATTGAATTCACCCAGGCCACTGCCCCGCTTGCCGATGTCCATCAGGTGCTCGCCGCTGACCCCATCGAACACCCTCACCTGGTGGCGATCGGACGAGACGCCGCCAATGTCCACGGCATACACCCGCGAGCCGGTCGGGTCGACCGTGACGCTGGACAGTCGCGAGAACCACTTCTCGCCCCCGATCTTGCGCAGGAAACGTCCGTCGGGGCCGTAGATCATCACGGCCTTGGCACCGATGTCGGCCACGTAGAGCCGCCCCTGGCCATCGACGTCGAGCCCGATGGGCTTGATCAGTTGGCCCGCGCCCTCGTCGTCGCCGATGCGCAGCATCTTTCCCGCGGGCACATCGAACACCCGAACGAAGCGGGAGACGGTGTCGCTGACGAAGACTCGGCCGCGATAGACCGCCACGGCATAGGGCTTGGACAGCGGCTCGCCGCGTTGCTCTTCGCCTGTGACGAGACGCCTCAGTTCACTGCTGTCGTTGGGCACGATGTCGCCGCTGGAACGGATCGTGCGCTCGTAGAAGAACCGGGGCTCGTCGGGCTCGGGCGGGAACACCGGCAGCTTCGCCGGTTTCGGCGCGGGCGCCTGCGGCAGCTGACCGCAGGCCGTGAGCAGGGACGCCACCGCCAGACAGGCCAAGCCTCCCATCAGTGTCTGCCGCCTGCCAAGCGGGGCGCACATTCCGAGCTTGTCACCCCGGGGCGTGGTCTTCATGCTGGGCACCTCCTGTGCGCGCTGCTCACTTCACGGCAGCGAGCATGAAATCGAGCGCGGCCTGGATCTCCTCGTCCGTCAGGCCGGCGTGGCCAGCCCTGGCCGGCATCACGCCCTTGCCTTTCAGCACCGATGTCAGCAGCGCCGGCCTGCCCATCGCCAGACGGGGCGCCCAGCCCGCCTTGTCACCGAGCTTCGGCGCGTTGGCCACGCCGCTGGCATGGCAGGCCGCACAGGTCTTGCCGTAGACGGTGTGGCCATCGGCGGCAAAGGCCGGTGCGGCCAGGCACCCCGCCAGTCCGAAGACGAGAAGGGATCGGGCGGGAAACGCGAACGGTATGAGGGGCATCACGGGTCTCCATCGGGCAGCGCTTCGAGCGCAAGTGCTGTGCCAGTCCGTCGCGCCGCGCAGTGGCAAAGAACTTGCAGCTCAGGCTTCAGGAAAGCGACGGAGCGACTGGAGAACCCCGATGCAAGCTGCTGTTCCCGAGGCCTGCGCTGCGCACGGGTGGAAGCGCCGTCCCACGCGCCCGTCGTTGCGCGAAAACCTGCATCGGCGTCTCGCTGCGAATGTGCGCAGGGGGTGGTCGGGCTTCACCCTGCTGCTCTGGGCCACCACCGCGGCCACGGCACCTCCCGCGGCGGTCGGCGTGCCGGCAGCGGCCCCAACGCCTGCCACAACGCCTGCGCCTGCGCCAACGCCTGCGCCAACACTCGCGTCCGTGGCCGCGTCCGCGAGCCCGCTCGCGCCACCCGCTTCCGCCAGGCCGCGGGCCGGAGCTTCCCAGGCGCCGGTGCTGTATCACAACTACTGCTCGGTCTGCCATGGCGACAAGGGCGATGGCCGCAGCCGGGCGACCGGCTCGCTGTCGACCCTGCCGCGCGACTTCACCTCCGCCGATTCGAAACGCGAACTGAATGTTGAACGCATCGCCGCCGCCATCACGCATGGCCGGCCGGGCACGGCCATGGTCAGCTGGAAGACGCAGCTGTCCGAGACCGACATCCGGCTGCTGGCCGAACATGTGCACCAGACCTACGTGCTGGGCGACTCCCGGGTGCAGGTCACGGCACCCGCCGCTCCGATCTCCGGCACCAAGGCCCATGGCGGTCGTGAAGCCGATGCCGCTTCCACCTCCGCGCAGGTCGACATGACGGCCGGCCTCCCCAACGGTCTGAAGGGAGATTTCAAACGCGGAGGTGCTTTTTATCTGGCCAATTGCGCCACTTGCCATGGCGCACGCGGCGACGGTGCAGGCCCGCGTGCGTACTTCATCAACCCCAAACCCAGAAGCTTCGTGGCCGATGTGTCCCGCAGCAGCTTCAACCGACTGGCGCTGTACGCCGCGGTGAGCGAAGGCCGCCTGGGAACCGAGATGCCGGCGTGGAGCAAGGTCACCACGCCTCAGCAGATGGCCGATGTCGCCGAGTACGTTTTCCAGGCCTTCATCCTGGCACGCCAGCCCTTGGCGGGGCCAGCAACCGCAGCGCGTTGAGCCATGTGGCGGACCCTCATGGGGGCTGTGCTGGCACTGTCGGTGACCGCTGCGGGTTACGACAGCTGGAGCCGTAGCCTGCCATCGCCGCCGACGCCGACGGCCGCGCCGGTCCACGAAGCCGCGGCCGGCAGCCGGCATGAACTGGGCCGCAAGGTCTACAACTTCCGCTGCTACTTCTGCCACGGCTATTCGGGCGACGCCAGGACACTGGCCGCGACGTTCCTGACGCCCATGCCACGCGATTTCACGGCAGCAGCCCGGAGCGAACTGACGCCATCTCGCATCGCCCTGGCCTTGCGCCACGGCCGCGAAGGCACCGCCATGAAGTCCTTTCGCAGCATCCTGAGCGAAGAAGAACTGCAGGCCGTGGCCGAATTCGTGGCTCGAGAATTCGTGCAGCACAAGGCACCGAACACGCGTTACCACACGGCCGAAAACGGCTGGCCCGACCACGAGCGCTATGCCGCGGCCTTTCCCTTTGCGCGCGGTGAGCTGCCGCTGGACACGCCGGTCGAACAGCTCGATGGGCCGCAGCTGGCCGGGCGTCGATTGTTCGTCGGTGCCTGCATTTCGTGCCATGACCGCGCGCGGGTCGTCGACGAGGGGCCGGCATGGAGCTCGCGCCCCCTGTCCTACCCCCGCATGGGGTTCGTCCCGGGGCAGCCCAACACACCGCCGCCCGACGCCGTCTCCAGCGCAAGCATCTACGCCAAGCACGAGGTGCTGCCCCGGGTGGCCGGCCTGTCGCCCCGCGGCAAGCAGGGCGAGGCCCTGTTCCAGGCCAACTGCGCCTTCTGCCATGCGGCCGACGGAACGGGCAAGAACTGGATCGGCCAGTTCATGGATCCCAAGGCGCGCGACCTGACCCAGTACGACCAGCGCAGCATGCCGGCGGCGCGGCTGCAGACCGTCATCCGCGATGGCCTGCCCGGGACGTCGATGCCCGGCTGGAAGACCGTGCTCCGGCCTGCCGAGATCGCCGCTGTCGGCGAGTACGTCCAGCGCGCTTTCTTCAAGCCGCCGGGTTGATCGATTTCCCGGAATCGGTGGACCACTTCCCGGAAACGAGAGCCGGAAAACCGGCCAGAGCACGCGCAGACATCGGCATGACGATTGCAGATCGCCCTGCCATGCACCGCCCATCCACGCGCCGCTCGACGCCAACCCGAAGCACCGCTGCGACCGCCGCGGCCTGGCAGCAGTTGGGGGTCCGGGTGCTGCCCTGGTTGTGGGCATTGGCTGTTGCGCTGGCACTGGCCGGTCTGGTGCTCGGTCTGGGCTGGGCCCATGGCGAACCCGGCGCGATCGAAGCCCAGCGCATCGCCCTGCTGCATCGTCCGGCGGTGTGGCTGTCAGGCGTGCTGTACGCGGTCATGGCGGTGCTGGGCGTCGTGGGCCTCGTCACCGGCGACGCCCTGCCCTGCATGCTGGCCGGTGCCACCCTGCCCACCGGCGCCCTGATGAGCTTCATCGCGCTGTGGACCGGTGCGCTGCATGACCGACCGGTCCGCGGCCAGTGGTGGACCGGTGACACCTGGGGGACCCTGGAAGCCGCGCTGCTGCTGATTTACCTGGCCCTGCTGGGACTGAAGGTCGCGCTGGGCGATTCCAGGCGGGCCCAGCGCTTGGGCGCGGGGCTGTCGCTGGCCGGCGGCGCCACCCTGCTGACCTTGTGGGCGGTGTGCACTGCGGGCTCGCCCGGTACATCCCCGAACGACCCTGCTGCGGATTCCGGCTTGCCCCTCGGCATGGCCTGGGCCCAGGGGCTGTTGGCTGGTGCCTTCACGGCCTATGGCGCAGCGGCCATCCTCGCCCGCACCCGGACGCAGGTGCTGGAGCAGTGCATCGGCCTGGACCAGCGGCCGACGGGAACCGGGTCATGAACTGGCACAGCCTGTCCGACTTCATCGACATGGGCGGTTATGGCCTCTATGTCTGGGGCTCGTTCGGAATGACGGCTGCTGCCCTGGCCTGGGAAGTGCTCATGGTCTCGCAGCGCCATCGCGGCGCATTGCGCGAGGCCCGCTCCCGATCGATGGAAGACGAGGGCCTGGACATCGAAACAGCTGCCGCCGGAGAAAACCATGGTGCCTGAAATTGGTCTTTTCGCGCTGGTGGTGGCGCTGTTCTTCGCGATGGTGCTCGGCACCTTGCCGCTTGTCGGCGCGGCACGCGGCGACATCGGCTGGATGTCGCTGGCGCGCCCGGCTGCGCAGGCCCAGTTCGCCTTCGTCGCGATCGGGTTCTTCAGCTTGATGACGTCTTTCGTGAACAGCGACTTTTCCGTCCTCAACGTGGCTTCGAACTCGAACACCGATCTGCCACTGGCCTACCGCATCGCTGCCACCTGGGGCAGTCACGAGGGTTCCATGCTGCTGTGGGTGTTCATGCTCTCGGGCTGGACCCTGGCGGTGAGCCTGCTGTCCCGCCGCCTGCCGCTGGACATGGTGGCGCGTGTGCTCGGTGTGATGGGTTTCATCAGCGTCGGCCTGCTGCTCTTCGTGCTGCTGACCTCGAACCCCTTTCTTCGGCTGTCGCCTCCCGCTCTGGAGGGGCGTGACCTGAACCCGTTGCTGCAGGACCCGGGCATGGTCATCCATCCGCCGATGCTGTACATGGGCTATGTCGGTTTCGCCGTGGCCTTCGCGTTCGCCGTGGCGGCGCTGCTGGCGGGCCGGCTGGACGCCGCGTGGGCACGCTGGTCGCGCCCCTGGACCACGGCCGCCTGGGTCTTCCTGACGCTCGGCATCGCCCTGGGCAGCTGGTGGGCCTACTACGAACTGGGTTGGGGCGGCTGGTGGTTCTGGGACCCCGTAGAGAACGCCAGCTTCATGCCCTGGCTGGCGGGCACGGCACTCATCCATTCCCTGGCCGTCGCCGAAAAGCGTGGCGCATTCAAGGCCTGGACCGTGCTTCTGGCCATTGCCGCCTTCAGCCTCAGCCTGCTGGGCACCTTCATTGTCCGCTCGGGCGTGCTCACATCGGTTCACGCCTTCGCCACCGATCCCGAACGCGGCGTCTTCATCCTCGCCTTCATGGGGGTGGTGGTCGGTGGCTCGCTGGCCTTGTTCGCGTGGCGCGCAGGCATGGTGGGTTTCGCCGGCCGCTTCGACCGCCTCTCGCGCGAGTCGCTGCTGCTGGGCAACAACGCCATGCTGACTGCCGTCACGTGCACGGTGATGCTCGGCACGCTGTACCCCCTGCTGCTGGACGCGCTGGACCTGGGCAAGATCTCGGTGGGTCCACCCTACTTCGAAGCCGTGTTCGTGCCGCTGATGGTTCCCATCGTGCTGCTGATGGGCATCGGCCCGCTGGCCCGCTGGGGTTCGGCACCGGCATTGGAACTGGCACGTCGGCTGCAATGGCCACTGCTGGCCAGCACCGCGCTGGCGCTCCTGCTGCCCTGGTGGGCCGGGCGATGGAGCATCGGCGTGGCCGGTGGCCTGTTCCTGGCGGCCTGGGTGTTCTGCAGCACGGTGCTGCTGCTGGCACAGCGCCTGCGCGGCGGCACGGGCCAGCTGCGCCGCGCCTCGCGCGCTTTCCACGGCATGTGGCTGGCCCACCTGGGTGTGGGCATCTTCATCGTCGGCGTCACCATGGTGCGCGGCTTCGAGACCGAGAAGGACGTGAAGATGACGATCGGCGACGCCGTCACGGTGGCCGGCCACCGCTTCACCCTGAAGGGCCTGTCCGAGCGCACCGGGCCCAACTTCGTGGCCTTGCGTGGCGACATGGAAGTTCAAGCCGAAGGGGGCACGCCCTTCACGATGCACCCCGAGAAGCGGCTGTACCGTGTGCAGCAGATGCCGATGACGGAAGCCGCGATCGACAGCGGGCTGACCCGCGATCTCTATGTGTCGCTGGGCGAGGCCATCGACGAGAAGACCTGGACGGTCCGGATCTACCACAAGCCCTTTGTCGACTGGATCTGGGGAGGCACGCTGTTCATGGGCCTGGGCGGCCTGCTGGCGCTGAGCGACCGACGCTACCGGGTGCCGGTGCGATCGGGCCCGGACAGCCGGGGCGTGGTCGGCGAACGGACGGCGCCGGCGGTCGGGCTCGAGTCTGGCGCCCCGGCTGCGCAAGGCGTGGCCACATGATGCACCGCCGGTTTCTGCCAATGGCCGCCTTTGGCGCGCTGGCTGCCCTGCTGGGTGCCGGCCTGGGCCTGAAGCCACGCGAGCTGCCTTCACCCCACGTCGGCCGGCCGGCGCCACCGTTCCGGCTCGCGCGCCTGCAGGCCCCTGCCGAACACATCGGGCCGGCCGACCTGCAGGGCCGTGTCTGGCTTCTGAATGTCTGGGCGTCGTGGTGCGCGCCCTGCCGCGAGGAACATCCGCTGCTCGTCCGGCTGGCGCGCGAAACCCCGCTGGCCATCGTCGGGCTGAACTACAAGGACGACCCGCGCAGCGCCCAGGAATGGTTGCTCAAGCTCGGGGACCCCTACTTCGCCACCGCATCCGACCTCGACGGCAGCGTCGGCATCGAGTACGGCGTCTATGGCGTGCCGGAGACCTTCGTGATCGACCGGGACGGCGTGGTGCGCCACCGGCATGTCGGCCCGCTGACCCCTGCGGCCTGGTCGGACCAGATCGCGCCGCTGCTGCGGAAGCTGCAGGCATGAACGCGACCCGCCGCCTGCTGGGGTCGATCGGTCTGGCTGCGGCCTGGGTCGGAGCCACCGCGCTGGCCGCCGAGGCCACGCCCACGGCGGCAGACCCGGCACTGGAACAACGCGTCAACCGGCTGGCCGCCGAACTGCGCTGCCTGGTCTGCCAGAACCAGTCCCTGGCGGATTCGCATGCGCCGCTGGCCGTCGATCTGAAGAATCGGGTCCGCGAGCAGCTTCGTGCCGGGCGCGCCGACCACGAGGTCATCGACTACATGACCGCACGCTACGGCGACTTCGTTCTCTACCGCCCACCCGTGAAGGCCACCACGGCCTTGCTGTGGGCGGGCCCTGCCCTGCTGATGGCAGGCGCTGTCGGTGGGCTGGCCTGGGCACTGCGTCGCCAACGCAGACAGACCTCAGCGCCGGCGTTCAGCGTTCTGGAAGCGCAGCGCGCCGCCGTCTTGCTGGCCGAAGACCCGCTGCAGCCGCCGCCCAGCACTCTGGCCGACCGCTAGGCGGCCGACCGCACCAGGCGCATGGCTGAGCGCAGCAGGCCACCGGGCTCGTCCTTCGCGCGCTGAAACGGGGGCCGTGGCGTCGGCGCGGATCACCACCCACGCCTGGCAGACGGATGGACGGGGTCTTTCTTCTCGGCCGCCTGTCGTAACCGAGGCCGCCCGTTCGACGTGTACAGACCGGCTTGCCGGCAACACGACCCACCGAACGCTCAGGAGCACCGCATGGCCACCTCTCTGAGCCCTTACCTCAGCTTTCCCGGCAGCACCCGCGAGGTGTTCGCCTTCTACGCCCAGGCGCTGGACGCCACCGTCGAGGCGATGTTGACCTATGCCGACATGCCGCGCCCACCCGAACTCGAGCCCGCAGCCCGAGCCTCGGGCTGCTGCGTCGAACTGCCGCCACCAGAAGCCGTCATGCACGGCTGCCTGCTCCTGCCAGGTGGCGCGCGGCTGATGGCCGGAGACGCGCCGCCCGGCATGCCCTTCGACGGTGTCAAAGGCGTGATGCTGGCGCTGCAGGTCGACACCGTGGACCAGGCCGAACGAGCCTTTGCCGCGCTGGCCGAGGGTGGCCACATCACGATGCCGCTGGCCCCGTCGTTCTGGGCGAAGACCTTCGGCATGCTGACCGACCGCCATGGCGTGAGCTGGGCGGTCAGCGGCGAGCCGGTCCCGATGGCCCGATGCACTCGGAGGAGTAAGGGAACTCACCGTGACCCACAGCGCCACCCCGCCGCGATCTCCCGACGCGACCTCGTGATCACCCGCGACATCACCGCCAGCCCGGCGGCCCTGTTCCGCTGCTGGACCGACCCGGCGCTGATTCCACGCTGGTTCTGCCCACCGCCCTGGTCGGTCAGCCACGCAGAAGCCGACCCACGCGCCGGCGACAACTGCCTCGTGGGTCAGGCTCGAAGCCCGCTTCGTGCAGCGCTTCGTAGACCCGCACCGCTTTGCACGTTCCATCGAAGCCGAGGCAACTCTCGTGCGGGTTCCCGGTGCGATGAGGCTGGCTACTGCTGTTTGGCGCCTTCGGTCAGGCGGCGGCTCAGGCCGATGCCGTAGGGGGCGGCGCGGGCCGCAATCATCGGGTCGGCGGAGGGTTCCACACCCTTGGGCAGGACCATGGGGTTGTAGGTGATCGTCAAGCAGGGGCCCCCGCCGTCTTCAGCCACGGAAGTCACCTTCAGCAGGCCCAGGTTGACCTTCTTGCGGCCTTCCGGCAATGGCACGGTGGCACTGTCGATCCTGTCGCCGGCCTGCGCCAGCTCGAGGTTGAAGTTGAAGGCCACCTGCCCGGCCTTCACCCGCTGCCGCAGGTCGTCGAAAAGGAAGACCGGCCCCTTGGCCTTTGCCTCGTCGTCGCTCAGGCCCTGGACACCCGCCACGGGTTCGAAGATCCACTTTCCGAACTGGCGGTTGCCGCTGGCGTTGACAAAACCGAAGGCGTGAACACCCCAGTAGTTGACCGTGCCGAAACTGGCCGGTACCGGCTGCGCCGCGTAGTACTTGCCCTGCAGCAGCACTTCGGGGTTGGCGTCCGCGAAAGCCTTGACCTTGTCCGCGTCCGGCTTGCCCGTGGCCGCGTCGGGCTGCAGCGAAGCCAGTCGGCCGAAGAACTGCTGCGGCGAAGAAGCACCGAACACCGGCGCCGAGATGTTGCCCATCTGCCACTGCTCACCATTCGGCAGGTCGAACTGCAGAGCCAGGTTGCGCTGGGACCTGGCGTTGTCAGGCGCCTTCGGATTGGCACCACCCACCGAGAAACGCACGATCACCGGCACCGGTCGGCCACTGAAGGCCGAGCTCGTCGAAAGCGCCCGGGCGTCGGCGCTGCCGACGAACTCGCCCGTGGCGCAGATGCCCTTGGCACCCGATCTGCGAAAGCCATCGAACTTGCCGAACGTCGCTTCGAACTGGTTCAGGAATGCATTCGGATCCACCGGCGCCGCGGCCGGTGTCTGCGCAGCGGCGCCCAGGCTCCACAGAGCGCTGGCTGTGGCAAGGAGGTAGTGCACCCGATGTGTCATGGTCGTGGCTCCAGGTTGTGTGGCAATGAGAAAACGACTCGCAGGCCACCCAGGTCGTTGGCTGTCGTCTGCGGCTGTGGGCATAGTCGATTGCGCAGCCCGTGGATTACAGACGTTCTTGCGGCTTGCGAACGCCGGCCTGGTTCTCGGCTGCGAGATACCCGCTTAAGCCCGAAGCAGCGGCACGACCTTTGCCGAGCTCAGGCTGCTGCCGCCGATGGCAACACGGGCGGGATGAACCTGAAGGCAGCGCCGAAGCCCGGTCGGCACACCAGACCAACCGTGCAGCCGGGCGACTTCAGCGCGGACGAGTGCCAGCCTGGCGTGCGGGATCTATTCGTCGGTACGCAGCGGGTTGCCGACCCGGGTGCTGCGGCATGACTTGGGCCAGGCCGAATTCCGATCGGCATTTGCCGCGGCATCGCGACTCAACTCGAACTCGCAGGGCGGTGACACGCGGGTGACACACGACAAGGCGGCCTGTCGCCAACCGATGCAGCCGAAGCCAACAATGCGCGTTTGCGCGAGACACCGACAACAGCGCGCCGCGCCAGACCAGCCTGGCGCGACCAGCCGCGCGGATCAGCTCAGCTGGCGGTAGGAACGGACGAGGCTGAAACCATCGTGCCGCTCCAGGCTGACCTGCAATCGGCTGCCCCGCTCCAGCGTCTGCAGACCCGGGCCTTCGGCGCTGCGCGTGATGCCCCAGGTGGTATTCGTGTCGTCGACGACGAAGGCCAGACCGAAGGCAGGCAGAACCTCCTGCGTCGTCACAGTCACGAGGGTGTCGGCGGAAAGTGGGGTCGTCATGACGGCTCCTGGGGATTTGTACAGAGTCTGGGTGATCTGGCTCGGGGATCGAATGCACGCAAGATAGGCGTGCAAGCCGGCCAACCATAGCCTAGCCGATCGGACATCGGCGCGTCACCACGCCCGGCTAGCTTTCCTCAGCCGGCAACCGTTGCCGCCAGGAGGCACCATGCGCATCGCCCTGATTGCCGACACGCACCTCTCCGTCCGTTCACCGGAGTGTGTGGCCAATTGGCATGCGGCACGCAGGGCCATTGCCCGCATCGACGCAACGTTCAGCATCCACCTGGGCGACATCACGCTCGATGGGCAGAGTGACGAGGAAGAACTGGCATTCGCCTCGCGCCTGATGCGCCATTGGCCGACACCGCTGCGCTGTGTGCCTGGCAACCACGACCTGGGCGACGGCTCCGGGGAAACGCCGCTCAGCGCTGAACGGATGAAGGGCTACGGCGAGATGTTCGGCCCCGGCCGCTGGGCGGTGCAGGCTGGCAGCTGGCTTCTGCTGGGCATCGATGCGCAGCTGCTGGGCTCGGGCACGACGGAGGAAGCTACCCAGTGGGCGTGGATCGAGCAGCAAGTTCTGCCGGCTGGCGCCCACACGCACACTGCCCTGTTCCTGCACCGGCCCTTGCTCTGCCGCAGCGCTGGCGACGCTGTGCGCCGCGGCCGCCATGTGAATGCCGATGCGACGCGGCGCCTGCTTGCCGGCCCTCTGCACAGCACCCTGCGGCTGGTCGTGTCGGGCCACATGCACCAGTTCCGGGACCGCGTGATCGAAGGCGTCCGCCATATCTGGATGCCATCGACCGGCTTTGTCCTGCCCGATGAACACCAGGCCCGGCAGGGCGAGAAGGTGGTGGGTATGGGCCTGCTTGAATTGAAAGGCAGCCAGGCTTGCTTTGATTTCTGGTGCCCGGACGGCATGGTGCGCTACGAAATCGATGATCTGCAGTTCTTCCAGACCCAAGCCGCGTCCCAAAAGCCACAACTGGCAAACGCGCGCTGAACCTGGGCAACCGGGAGGACCTTGATAATCAGATTTACGGTATAAACGGTTTATCTCATTTAGGAGCTAAACCCGATGGCAACCGTCGACAAGCCAGCCACCGCGGCGCCCAAGGCCGTATCCACCACGCGCGCGAAAGCGGTGCCTTCCAAGCAGGCCAAAGTCGCCAAGCTTGCAAGCAACCCGCCGGCCAAGGCAGCCAAGTCAGTCGCTCAAGCGGAAACCCCGACGCCCGGCAAGACACACGCGAAGCCGCGGGCCAAGCTGGTGCGCGACAGTTTCACCATGCCACAGCAGGACTTCGACCTGATCGACCTGCTGAAATCTCGGGCCCTCGGGCTGCAACGCCCGGCGAAGAAAAGCGAGCTGCTGCGTGCCGGCCTGCAGGCGCTGGCCGCGCTGCCCGCGGCGAAACTGAAGGAGCGCCTGGACAAGCTGGAACTGCTGAAGACAGGCCGGCCGAAGAAGTCCGGCTGAGCTCTTCCATCTGCCCTCGTGTGCGCATCGGGGCTGCGCCGCCACCAGCCCGGATACGCGCCACCGACCCCAAGCCGGTTCGCACCCGGGCCTACCAAAACTTCCACCAAGGGCGACGCTTCCAGTCTTCGAACCGGCGGTCGAGGATCGCAGCCATCGTCTTCTGGTTCGCTGCGTTCTCGCTCACCAGGTAGTCCGAGCCCAGGCCTCGTGTGAGTGTCTGCAGGTAGTCCTCGACATAGGCTTCGTAGCACTTGTCCGCGAACGCTGCACACTCTTCGATCAACATTGCTGTGAACAGCTTGCCGTCGCATTCCTGCAGCACGAAGCCTCGAGCCGACATCCGCCCGCTCGCCACGTCGTCGATGGCTGACCGCTCCGCGGCGGTCGAGGGCTGGCCCCACAGGCCACGGTCGATGGCCCAGGCCACGAAGCAGCCGATATGGGTGGCGGCGCTTTCCTCGGGCAATCCCTGGGGAAATTCGCCGCCACCGAGGTGCCAGGAGACATCGTCGAGCTTGGCCATTGCTCGATGCCGAGAATTGCGCCCCTACCGGTTCCTCAACCGGCCTTGGGCCGCCCTGCCGCCGCCGCCACACCCAGCAAGCCCAGCGCCATCAACCCATAGCTTGCTGGCTCGGGGATCGGCGCCGTGTAGTGGATCGTCAACGAGCCGGCGCTGATGCTGAAGTTGGGGGCTACCGCATCGGGCAGGCCGTCGAAGACCGTGACCCAGAGGTTGTTCGTTCCAGCGCCGACCGTGAAGCTCAGGCCCGCACCGTAGGGCCCTTCGGTACCCGTGGCGCCGCGCCAGCTGCCATTCAGCGGGCCCGCGACGCCGGCACTGCGTTCGACGCTGGGCGCCCAGTCCATGAATTCCTGGATGGTCTGGGGCGCGCCGGTGGTGTTGTTGACCGAGATCACCATCTCTTCGCGCCAGCTGGGCGCAAACGCGGTGAAGACGAGCCCGGCATAGTCGAAGCCGGTCACCGTGCTGCCTGCAGGCAGGCTGAAGAAGGCGCTGGTGTTGCTGGGGTCGCCGAAGTCGCCAGAGGCTGACCAGCCGGCGAGGTTGACGACGAGGGTTTCGGCATGGGCCGGCCATTGCGCTGCAGCCGCGAGCGCGGCGGCCAGCAACAGGGGTTTGAGTTTCAAGACAAAGCTCCTTGGGTCGTGGTGTGTGCCTGGGGAAGCTCTGCCGCGTCAGCGCAGGCCGGCGCAGTTGGCATAGAAGGTGGTGGTCGCGGGCCAGTCACTGAACACACCCAGAACACCGACCTGACGTGCCAGCACGTCCAGCACGCGCATCACGTCGCCCTCACGGCTGATGGCACCGTCGAAGGTCTGGAAATAGAAGCCGTTGTTGCCATCGGCCAGGATCCCCGAGCGCTCGACCGTCCAGGTGATGAGGTCGAGCCCCGCCGCCTTGGCGTTGTTCGCAGCCTGCGAAGGCACGATGCTGTTGCCCGCGCCGGTGGCCAGCAGGGCGAAGGTCGGCGGCGCCCAGATGCGGACACCTTGAGCGCGCAGCGCCTGCAGCTGTGCCAGGCTGGGCAGGTCGGCCACGGTGTTGGCGTCGTCCAGGAACACGCCCTGCACGCCGAAGCTGGGCTCGTTGTTCACCCAGTACAGCACGTCAGGCAGGTTGAAGGACTGCGGCCAGACGTTCTGCGGCGGCACGCCTGCGGCACGGTACTCGTCGATGAGCTTCTGTGCGTAGGCTTCCTGCGTGAAACCGTCGAAAGGCATGGCCACCGTCGGGAACTTCAGCTCCGGCGTCATCTTCACGCCCAGGCGCTTGAACAACTCGATGCTTTCCTTGTGCGACAGCAGGGTGCCGCTGCTCGGGCCGCTGTACAGGTCGGTACGCCAGTTGGCGGTGCCGCCCAGGTATTCGGCGACGGTGCGGGCACTGGGGTTGAAGGCATCCATCTTGCCGCGCAGGGTCTTGAATTCAGCAAGGGTGATGTCGCTGGTGCGGCATTCGGCCGTGGCCGCGGTCAGGCGGGTGCCGTTGGCGTCGAAGGTGGCGGGCACGAAGCCGCGGGTGCACTTGCTGGCCAGCGGCGTCGCCAGGATGTTGGTGGTGGTGTGCAGGTCGTTCTGCGCATGGCGGCAGACGAGTTCCTTGTCCTTGGTGAAGGCAACATCGCACTCCAGGATGCCGGCTCCCATCAGGGCGGCGGCTTCGTAGCTCTCCTTGGTGTGCTCGGGAAACTGCATGGCCGCGCCCCGGTGCCCGATGGAGAACTGCGAACGCACATAGTTGACGCGACGGTCGGCGCAGGCCTGCAGCTCCTGCTTCAGCGGCCCTTCGCTCATGTCGTTGACCAGGAAGAAAGGGCGCGGGCCCAGTTGAGCCACGGCGCGCTTGGCGACAGCAACGGGCTGTGCCGAAGCCGGTGCCGGGTGGCCGATCAGCAGGATGGACGCAGCAGCTGCGGCCAGGGTCAGGGGCTTGAACATGTTTTCTCCTCGAGGCATTCGCGACACGATGTCCGTGCAGACCCGACGCTAGGCCCCGCAGTTGACGCTGCCGTGAAAAGCTCGCAAGCCAAACCGATTCAGGCGCCAGCCAACCTGGCCGAGCCCTGCCTGGCGCTGCTGCCCACCGGCACCGTCGCCTGACGATGCCGGGAAGGCGCAGCGCCCGGCTTCAGCGCACGAAGCTCAGGCTCGCGGCGAGCACGAACTTGTCGGCGCCCACGGCACGCGAGGCCTCGCCCAGGCTGCCGTCGTTGGGCCGCTCGAACAAGGCACCCAGGGTGTTCACGCCCTTGGGCAGCAGCGTCACACGGGCGATGCCATTGGCGTCGCTGCGGAAGCGCTGGGCCTGGCCGGGAATGTCTTCCAGGTTACTGAGCTCGATCTCGACATCGGCCTGCGGCTGGCCCTTGAACAGCACCAGCACCTCCAGCGCTTCACCCGCCTTCAGGCTGGCCGGGTTGCGCTGCGGCACCAGTTCCAGCAGGTGGCCGACGGTGCGCTTGTAGACCACGCTGTCTTCCGCGGTGAGAACAAGCGCCTTCGCGAACTTCAGGTTGTTGGTCACCAGCGCGGCCTCGGGCAGCATCAGCCGCGTGGTGTTGCGCGCCACGGCCTTGGCGCCGCCCACGGCCGGCAGGCGCGCCCACAGGCCGTTATCGTAGCGGGCCGCCACCAGCAGCGGCTGGCGGCCGGCCGGCAGCGGCATCAAGAAGTCGATGCGCCGCGGGCGCAGGCTGGCGCGCATGTCCTGCGGCGCTTCACTGCCGCGCAGCAGTTGCAGGTCGACGAGCTTGCCGTCCTGAACCTGCTGCCAGTCCTGCGCATGGCCGTAGCGCACGGCAACGCCGTCGCGCTGCGGTTCCAGCACGATGTCGTGCGCCTGCGCGCCATTCGCTGCCAGGGTGAGCCAGGCCGCCAGGGCCAGATGGGTACGAAGGGTCTTGAGAATCTGCGTCATGGTGCGTTCCTTTGGTTTGAAGAAGCGATGGTTCAGAAATCGACCTGCACGCCCAGCTGCACGGTGCGCGGCGACGCCGGGGCAACGAGCTGCTGGCCGCCGATGACGAAGGCATTGCTGGCATAGACGCGGTCGCCTGCGTTCTGCACGCGGGCATAGGCGCGGTACTTGGACAGGCCAGGGGAATTTCCCAGCCGACCGACGTACTGCACACCGACATCGACGGTGCTGTAGCCGCCATGGAACACGGTGTTGGGCGCATCGACGGCGCTGTCGCTGGCCCGGCGCCATTCGGCGCTGGCGCCCAAACCCTCGGGCGGCCGCCAGGCCAGCGTCACGCCCGTGGTCTGGCGTGGCACACCGGTGACCTGCTTGCCCACGAGCACCGGGTTGGCGTTCTCTTCGACCCGCGCGTTCATGCGTGTGGCCACCACACCCACTTCGAGGTGGTCCATCGGCATCAGCGTCAGCGCGGCCTCGGTGCCGCGGCGCAGCGTCCTGCCGAAGTTTTCGAACACGCCTGGCGAGACGGTGCGCACTTCGTTGCGGCTGGTGATGCGGTATCCGGTGAGGTCGGCACGCAGCCATGCCGACCTGTAGCTGGCACCCAGCTCGGTCTGCTTGAACACCGTCGGCTCCAGGCCGGCACCGCCAGCGGCGTACTTGGCCGTGCCCGGAGGCAGCGCAAAGCCCTCGGCCAGGCTGGCGCGCAGGTCCAGGCCCGGGGCCACCGTCGACACCACGCCCAGCTTGGGCGTGGTGCGGCTGGCATCGTTCAGGCGGCTGCAGGGGTCGGAGCCGGTTTCCGGCCCCTGGCGCGTGCAGTCGCCGGTGAAGCGGTCGTGGCGCAGGCCCAGCGTGGGCCGCAACCAGGGCGCGACGTTCAAGGCCAGCTCGGTGAAGGCCGAGGCGCTGTTGAAGTCGTAGCGGCGGTCGAAGCCGGCCGGGGCCACGCGGGTGCGCGCCTGCGTCCCTTCGAAGAACAGGTAGTCGGTGGACTCGCGGTAGAACTCTGCCCCGGCCACCCAGTCCAGCGGCAGGCCGCCGACGACATGGCGCCCGTTCAGGCTGGCGCCGGCACCGGCCACGCGGCGGTCGTAGGTCTCCTCGCGCTGGCTCCAGGTGCTGGCATTCAGCGGGCGCGTGAAGAAGCGTGTGTAGTCCTGCTGGGTGCCGTAGGCGAAGCTCAACAGCTTGAGCTGCGCCGACAACGGCAGGTTGACGTCCACCCGCGCGGTGGTGAAGTTCTTGCTGCCGCCGTCGTTGCGCACGCGGGCGTCCTTGCCGTAAGGGTCACCCGCGTCGAACTGGCTTTTCGGCAGGTAGCTGGCCGAATCCCAGTCGCCCTGGTGGGCGCGCGCCGACAGCGACAGCGTGCCAGCCCCGGCCATGTCCAGCGACCAGCGTCCGCTGACGGTGCCGCGGGTGTATTTCGAGTCGGGTCGGAAGTCGCTGCTGCGGTAGAGCTGGGCGGCGCCGTTGAAGTCGCCACTGCCGAGCCTGGTGCCGAGCGCAGCCTGGACGTCGGCAGTGCCGAACGAGCCCAGCGAGGCATCGGCCTCCAGGTAGTGGCCGCGCCGCCGTGTTTCGATGGCGACCAGACCGCCGCGGTTGAAGTTGCCGTACAGCGCCGAGACCGGGCCACGGTAGACCTGGAAACGTTCGATCTCGAGTGGGACGACGACGTTCAGGTCGGCATAGCCGTCGGAATGCGACATCGCCTCGTTCAGCGGAATGCCGTCGACGACCATGCCCAGGTCGCCGCCGTGCGCGCCGCCGTTGAAGCCGCGGATGCTGACGACGTTGACGACGCCACCCAACCCGTAGCTGCGCAGTTCGACACCGGGCACCTGACGCAGCAGCCGTTCGGGCTGGTTGACGGCGGCATCGCGGATCTGCTGCGTGTCCAGCGTGGTGCTGCTGTAGGCCTGCCCGCCGGTGCGCAGGCCCTGGCCCTTGATCTCGATCTGCTGGGTAGCCGACTGGGCTGCGGCGGAGCCGATCGTGGCAGCCAGCGCCGCCAGTGCCAGGGCATGGCGCAGCAGCCGTCTGGGCGGCGCATGGAATGTTCGATGTTGCATGGCTGAAGCTTTCTTTGGCGCACGGCGCTGCCGCGTTGCGGACAGGCGAACGCACGCAAGCAGGTGCGGTGGCACCTGCTGATGACGAGGAATGACGAAGGTGGAACGAGGCGGCGTGTTCAGCCGCGCGGCGGCGGCAGCGGGGGCGCGATGCCCCAGCTTCTGATACGCGCACCGGCCACCCGCGGCCAGGCGCGGTGGCCGGCCATGGCCGCGGCCATGCGCAAGCCGCCCACAGGTACCCCCAGCACGGGCAGCAGCAGGGACGCGGCTGCGCCCTGCGCGTCCAGCGTCTCGGCAACAGCGTCCAGCGCAATCACGGTGCTGTCCTGCGGACCATGGTGGTGGCGTTGCCAGGCCGCGTGGGCGTGGGCCACGGCTTCGTCGTCGGCATGGGCGTGCGCATGAGCAGGGGCATGCGCATGGGCTCGGGCATCGGCATGCGCGCGCGCATGCTCACGTGCCTTGCTTTGCGCCTGCACCTGCGCCCACCACCCCTCCAGCGCGCTGTGCAGCAGCGTTGCCGCGGTGTGCCCACCTTCGGCCTGCGTTGGCGCAGGGGCATGCACGTGCAGCGGCCCCAGGGTCTGCCGTTGGGCAATGCCCATGCCCAGCCAAGGCAGCAGCGCGACCAGGCACCAGACCAGCCTTCGACCAGCACGCCTGAAAGCACAACGGGACACTCTCGGAAATCCTCGTGACAAAAGATCGAGCGCCATCAGCCTTACGGCTGCGGGGCGGTGCTGGATGCGGCAGCCGGCCAACGCCGTGCCTCGACCGCCGCCAGCGCATCGTCCAGCGCCTGCGCCGCCACGGGGTCGCGGCCGGCCAGCTGCCGTGCCATGCGCTGCAAGGGGTCGAAGGCCGGGCGAAAGTCCGGGCTGGTGTGCAGCACGGCCAGCAGCGGTGCCTGCACCTGGGCCAGCATCTGCCGGGCGTCGGCACTGGGGCGCACGTGGCGGCCGGCGTCGATGAAGCGGTCGCGGGCGGCCCAGTAGGCGCCCAGGCGCGGCAGCCAGGCCGCGTCGGCACCGGCGTCGACCAGCGTCGCCGGGCTGGCCGGCACCGCGCCCAGTTCACTCAGCAGCGCCTGCAGGCGGTCGGCCGGCAGCGAGTCGGGCACGTAGGTGATGCGCGGCGCGCGGTAGGCCACGAGCGGGCGGTCATCGGTGTTCAACGGCGAATCGCCCGCAAAGCGGCGCAGGGCCGGTGCGTCGGCCACCAGGCTGCCGAGCACGGCAAAGGCGTCGGCCAGGCCGTAGTCCGGCAGGCTTTGCGGCCCGCCGTACAGCGCCAACCGCGCCTGCACTGCCGGCAGGCTGAAGCGGGGTGCATCGGGCCGCGCCACGAGGCCCAGTACGGGCGTTTGCAGGCTGTTCGTGGCCAGCACGGCAGCCGCCTGGGGGTACACGGCCAGGAACGACTGCACCACGCTGCGCAGCGTGTCCAGGTCGAGCTGGTGCAATGGCAGCCACTGGCAGAACAGCCCCCCCGGCGCCAGCCGCTCACGCACGGCCTGGAAGTGTTCGACGGTGTAGAGCAGGCCCGAGCCACTGCGCGCGGGATGGAAGTTGTCGCTGACGATGAGGTCGTAGCGGCTGGTGCCCGCCTTGACGAAGCGGCGGGCGTCGGCAGCGATCAGGCGCGGGCCCGGGCTGGCCTCCGGGTCTGTCTGGCGAAACAGCGCCGATGCCTCGATCACCTCGGGCAAGAGTTCGGCCGCATCCACCTTCAGGCCGGGGTCGGCCGCGGCGGCGGCTGCCGTGACCCCCGTTCCCAGGCCCAGGAACAGCGCCTGCCGGGGTGCCGGGTGCAGCAGGGCGGGCAGCAAGGCCTGGCGGGCATCGGCCAGCCCGGTGGCGCTGCTGCCTTCCTGTTGCCGGTTGTTGATGCGCAGCCGGGCCACGCCATCGGCATCGGCCACCACGCTGACAGCGGCGAGCGCACCTTCGCTGTAACTGAGCACGCGGCCGCCTTCCGGCACGTCGACAAAGGCCAGCGGTGGCGCCAGCAGCGCGGTGCCGGCCGCCGCTGCCACCGCGCCTGCAGCCCAGGGCCAGCGCCAGGTGGTCATGCTGATCAAGGCCACGTAAGCGGCTGCCACGAACAACAAGGCGCCCTGGCTGCCCAGCGCCGGCACCAGCAGGCCCGCCACCAGCGGCGGTGCGGCAGCGGCGCCCAGGGTGTTCGCGCCAAGCGCTGTACCCAAACTCGTTCCGACCTGCCGGGCCTGGGTGGCCAGGTGGCTGAAGAGCGCGCCCATGGCGAGGGTAGGCAGGGCGAAGGCCAGCAGGGCCGGCAAGGCCTCCGCCGCCAGCGCCCAGCCCATGCCGGCCGGGGTGCCCGAGTCGGCAGCCTGATGGGCCAGCACCCCATCACGCAGGGCTTCTGCGCCCCACAGACTGGCGGTGCCGAGCAGGCAGGCCCAGGCCACGGCGGCCACGAGCTTGTCGCGCAGGGCCGCATGCGCCTGTGGGCCGGCCACCGGGATCCAGCGCGCGGCTGCCTTCGCATACACCGCCGCACCCGCCGCTGTTCCGAGCAGGTAGATGGCCAGCAGCATGGCGAAGGTGTAGACCGTGTTCTCGGTGACCTGGCTCAGCACACGCACCACCAACACCTCGTAGGCGATGCCAAGAAACCCCGTGGCTGCCAGCAGCGGCCAGGCCCTGCGTGACACTGGCGCCGCAGCGGTGGCCGGCGGCACCTGGGCAGGGTGAACCGCCTTGGGCGCCAGCGCCAGCGCGATGCCGGCACACAGCAGGTTCAGCAGCGCACAGGCTGCGGCAGTGCGGGCCAGGCCGAAGGCCGGCACCAGCCAGAAAGCCGTCGCCAGCACACCCAGCAGCGCGCCCAGCGTGTTGCTGGCATACAGCGCGGCGATCGGTGAATCAATGGGCGAGGCCCGTACCGTCAAACCCGCCAGCACACGTTCCATGGCCGGCAGCGTGGCACCCATCGCTGCGGTGGCCGGCAGCAGCAGCAGGAAACAGCCGACGAAGGCCACGGCCCCCTGCCACAGCGGCGTGGGCTGGGCACCCATCAGGCCCAGCAGGGTGTCGCTGAGGGGCGCCATCGCCGTGGCCAGCACCAGGCTCCAGGCGGCGATCAGCACTTCGCAGCCGGCGTACCAGTGGGCGGGCCGGGCGCTGCGATCGATGCGGCGGCCCAGCGTCAGCGCACCCAGCGCCAGGCCGCCGAAGAAGGCCGTGATGACGGCCAGCACCGCCGCCGATTCATGCCCGAGCCACAGCGAGGCCTGCTGCGTCCAGACGATCTGGTAACCCAGCCCGGCAAAGCCCGAGGCCACCATCAGGGCCAGCACGGCGCGCTGGCGCGCAGGGGCGGCGGTTTCAGCCACTGAAGCCGACGCTGTAGCCCCAGGAATCGAGCCGCGTGGGAATGGCATTGAACGCCAGGCTGATTCGCCTTGCGCCAGGGTTCGGCGGCACCGCGTGCATCAGGTAGCTGGGGAAGAGCACCAGGTCGCCCGGCGCGGGCGCGGGGCTCACCCACTTGTCGGCGCTGTAGGGCGTGGGCCGGGTCCGGCCATGGTCGTTGCGGAAGGCGAAATCGGTGCCGCCGGGTGACTTCATGAACACGGTCTGCGAGTCGGGGTGGGTGGCCGTCAGGTAGACCACACCCGAAATGAAGCTGTTGGCGTGGTTGTGCATGGCCTGGTGGCCACCGGTGTCCAGCAGGTTGACCCACATCTCCTTGATCGACCAGCCCAGGGCTTCGCCGAACATCTGTTCGCCCATCGCCACCAGCTTGGGCGTGATGAGCTGCGCCGCCTGGCCGAACAGCGGGCTTTCGCCCGGGGCCAGCATGCGCGTGTGCGACAGATTGGGCGAGGTGTTGTTCTCGCGGTCGGCCTGGGCGCTGAAGTGCGCCACCAGCCCTGCCACCAGCGGCAAAGGCAAAATGCCCTTGGCGCGAAGCAAGGGCGTGGGAAACAGGTCGATGACCTCGTGGCTCATCGGCACATTCTCATGGTTGCCGTGGCGTGCGGCACAGCCGCAGCGCCACCCGGGGTTCAGTCGGCGCGACGACGACGTGCCAGCAGGCCGATAGCGGCCAGGCCGGCAACCAGCAGCGCGTAGGTGCCGGGTTCCGGAACAGCCGACAGGACGATGTTGTCGGCAGTGATGAAACGCTCGATGTCGGGCGTGGCGATGCTGACGCTGACGAAGCGCAGCGGCACATCGGAGATGAAGCCTGAGAAGGTCGTGGACGAAGCGTTCACGGCTTGCGTGAAGCTCAGCCCGTTGACATCGGTGACCGTGATGCGGACGGTCGGAGCCCCGGTGGCGCCGCCCCCGTTGGCACCCACCGCCTCACCAAAAATGTTCGAACGGAAGAAATTGCCGCCGAAGCCGAACACGTTCCGCGACTGCAGGTTGAACAGCAGCGAATCATCGAACCAGGTGGTCGACAGACCGATGTTGCCCGCCAGTGGGGCGATGAACAGGCCGGACTCGGCAGGCTCGTTGAATGTCGTTGCTGCGGTGTACCGGAATGCACCAGCGGTGCGGTTGATCGACAGATCGGGGAGGAAGCTGTTGATGGTCTGATCGGTGAAGCGGTCGACGCTGCCACCGACGAAAACGGGCGAGGCGGCCGAATTCGTGAAGACGATGGTGGCGTGCGATGCACCGGCGGCGCAAACCAGTGCCGCAGCAACGATGTGTCGGATGGCGAATGGGGGCATGTTCATGGGCTCGTCCTGGGGTGGCGTTGTAATGAATCGACTATGCGCAGGGTTTGTGACGAAGCCGCGTCGCCCGAGCAGCAGCGTCTGAGGTCCGACCCCCGCATTCAGGGGTAGGGACCGGCGCGGCACGCCAGACCGCAGACCGCGAGAACGGCCCCGGGATCGACCCACCCCCGGATCAGGGGGTCCCGACCGGAGCAATCGCCCAGCCGGCGCTTCTGTCACAGGACCGTCAATCGCCCTCCCTAGAGTCCGGACACACCCAGACAAACCCAGGAGCCGGATCCATGTCCCCACAGTTCACCAAGCACCCCATCGCGTTGGCCGCGATGGCTGCCATCACCACTGCCGTCATGGCCACCGCTGCCAGCACAGCCGTTGCGCAGCCCGCTGCGACCGGCAAATACGTCGCCGGCGACTTCCACAACCACAGCACCTGTTCAGACGGCTCGCTGTCGATGCAGAAGAAGGTGAAGAAGTCGACCGCGGTCTGGGGTCTGGACTGGTTCGTTCAAGCCGGCCACGGCGGCAGCGGCAGCCGCAACTGCACCCTGACTGAAGATGCCAGTCTGGCGACACCGGGCTATCCCTTTACAAACCAGGGTCCGTCGACCACCTGGGCCAACAGCGGCGTGACGCCCCTGGGCAACCCTGGCGGTGCCAACATGTGGCGCTGGCAGCAGCTGCAGTCGTTCCAGTATCCGCTGCTCGAGAACCTCGCTGCCAACAAGAATCTGCCCCTGTTCCTGGGCCTGGAATCCGTGGTTGAAGGCCATGAGCACACTTCGATGGCCGTCATCGCCGGGCAGATACCGGCTGCCATCTACAGCACGTCGATCGGCGGCCCGAACACGGTGCTGGGCAATGCGAATGCGCTGTCCCAGTGGACCTACTGCTTCGACCGGGGCAACGGTCCGGATGTCTCCCGCGGCGTCAGCAACCAGTGGTCCTGTGAAGTCCCCGGCAGCACGATTTCCACCGCGGCGACCGCCTTCTGGAGCGTCCCCGGACAGAAGCTGATCCCCAGCCTGGTCGCCGGCTCGACGGGCCTGGGTAACCGCGGCCACATCAAGACCACCGAAGCGGTGCGCTGGATGCAGGCCAACCACCCGAACGGCAGCTACTACGTGCCGGCCCACCTGGAACGTGCCGGCCCGTTCAACCCGAACGGCAACAACGGCTTCAACGTCGAACACCTGCGCAACTTCAACAACGCCGGCCCGACGGTCGCTTTCGGCATGGAGACCCAGCCGGGCCACGGCGCTTCTTCCGACCGCGGTGAATACCTGCCGCGCCGCCAGACCATCAACGGCGTCGTCACCGACTCCGTGGGCGGCACCACCTACGGCGGCACCGGCGTCTATGGCGCCGTGATCGGCGGCGTTTGGGACGCCCTGCTGGGCGAAGGTCGCAACTTCTGGTTCTTCGCCAGCTCCGACTGGCACAACCGCGGCATCTTCGGCCCGGACGACACCCGCACCACGCAGGACTTCGAGCCCGGTGAATACCAGAAGAACTTCACCCTGGTGAAGAACGGCAGCGACCGCCTGAACCCGCAGAACATCGTCGACGGCCTGCGCAGCGGCAACACCTTCACCGACAGCGGCCAGCTCATCGACCGCCTGGCCTTCGTGGCCTGCACGGGCTTGTCGGCTGCCCAGGTTCAGGCCCTGGCCGTGGCCGCGGCCAGCAACAGCTCGGCGCCCAGCGCCGCCGGATGCGCCACGATGGGCGAGCGCCTGACGGTCGCGCCGGGCACGAACGTGGTCGTCGCCATCGTGGCGCGCGACCCGCAGGGCGCCAGCAATTCGCCGTACACGTTCCCCAACCCGTCCTTGCTGCAGATCGGCGTCACGCAGCCGCTCAATCTGCCGGTGCTGGACCACATCGACCTGATCGGCGGCCTGGTCACTGGCCTGAAAACGCCCGGTTCGCCTGACTACGCCGGACAGTGGCCCATCAACACCGACTGGCTGCGCCTGGACGGTACGACGGCCACCATCAACGACATCTACCAGGCGCCGGACCCGCGTGCCGGCCAGCCCGTGGTGCCGCCTGCCGCCAAGAACACGTCGGCTGGCATCCGCGCCGTGTTCAACAGCAGCAACTGGACACCCGTGGTCGTGGGTGGCGCCCCGGCCGTGGCCATGGTCTACACCGTGACCGCGAACCAGTCGCAGTACTTCCGTCTGCGCGGCACCAACCTGCCGGCTTCGGTGCCGTTCGAGACCGACGCCAGCGGCAACCCGCTGTCCGACCTGTACACGAACTCGTCGGATGAAAGCAAGCTGCGCATCCCGTGCACGACGGTCGGCACCACAGTGCCCCCGGTCGGCGGCCGCAAGCCCTACACCGGCAACAGCATCAACGGCTGCCCGACGCACCTGCCAGTGGTCAACGGCGTCAAGTACTCGGCGCTGGACGTGGCGGCCTGGGCCGACATCTGGTTCTACAGCAACCCGATCTACATCCAGGTGAACAGCCCGACCCGCGCCGGCGCCCGCGTCGCGCAAAGCCGATAAGCCCGAGGGCTTCATGCCTTCAAGCGCCGCGCGCCCTGCGCGGCGCTTTTTCGCATGATGGCGCCGCAACAACCCTCCCCCCTTCTTTCAAGGCCACTCCATGAACAGCTTCACCCGTCGACGACTCTGCCTGCAAGCCGCACTGGCAGGCGGGCTGACCTGGGCCGGCACGCCAGCCCGGGCCTGCGAGTTCTTTTCCAGCAACCTGCGCGTCACGCACCCCTGGACCCGGGCGTCGGCCGACCACGACGAAACCGCGATCGTCGCGATGCGATTCGACCAGGTCGAAAGGGACGACCGGCTGATCGGCGTCGAAACCATGATCGCATCGGGTGTCGAGACGGTGCAGGCCGGTGTCGACGGCGCCAAGGCGGGTGTGGACTTCTTCATCCCCAGGGGTGTCGAGTCCGAGCTGTCCGAAAACGGCACCTTCCTGCGTCTGACCGGCCTGCGCATGCCGCTGGACGTGGGCCGCGTCTACCCGATGCGCCTGCTGTTCGAAACCGGCGGCAGCCTGCGCGCCGAACTCAGCGTCGATTTCAAGCGGTTCCTCTGAACGCTTCCTCCTGCCGACCGTTCCTGCCTGCTCCCCATGTCCACTCCTTTCCCGACCACCGTACAGCCCATCCCAAAGAAGACGCCCGCTGCACCGTCCACCAGCCCGCGCCGGAACGCCTGGCTGCGTGAACCGCTGCTGCACTTCGCCGTGCTGGGGGCCCTGCTGTTTGCGGCCGACCACGTCCTCAACGCGTCCACCGACCAGGCCAACACCATCGTGGTGGGCGCGGAAGTCGACCAGGAAGCACGTGAGGCGTTCAAGGCCGCACGCGGGCAGGAGCCCACGGCCGAGCAGCTGGCCGCCTTGCGCCAGGTGTGGCTGGACAACGAGGTTCTCTACCGTGAAGGCATGGCTTTGGGCGTCGACCAGGGCGACTCGGCCATCCGCGAACGCGTGATCTTCAAGGCACTGAACGTCGTCGAAACGACGGTGCGGCTGCCAGAATTCAACGAGAAGACGCTGCGCGACTGGTTCGAGTCACGCCGCGAGAAATACGACGAACCCACCCGCTACGACTTTCAGGAAGCGGTGCTGACAGGCGAAAACACCGAGACTGCGGTACGCAGCTTCGTCGCCGAATTGAACGGCAGCAACTCGGGCGACGCCAAGGCCGGCCTGCGCGTGTTCAAGGGCCGGCCCCATGCCAACATCGTGCAGAGCTATGGCGACGAATTCGCCAAGGTGCTCGAAGACTTGCCGCCAGGAGAGTGGCGTGCGCTCAAGACCCGCGAGGGCTGGCGCGCCATGCGCCTGGACGCCGTGACCCCCGGCAAGCCCGCGTCATTCGAAGCGTTGCGCGGCGTGGTGCAACAGGACTGGACCGACGCTGCCATGGCGGCCGAGCGCACGGCAGCCGTGCGCGAGATGGCCAAGAAGTACGAGATCCGCTATGCCACCGGGGGCCAGCCATGACCCGAACCGCGTGGCTGCCGCTGCGACTGCTGTTCGCCTTGTGGCTGGCCCTGGCGGGAATGGGCGCGACGGCGCACGAACTGAGTATGGCCGAGCTGAACCTGCGCGAGGCCTCGCGGGGCGAATTCGTGGTGAGCTGGGGCGCCGGAGAAAAGTCGCAGCCCGCTGAGAGCCTGACGCCGCAGTGGCCCGCGCAGTGCCAGTCCGAGGGGGTGCTGGTGCGATGTGGTCCGCAAGGACTGAGCGGCCAGTTGGCGATCAAAGGTGTCGGCGGCAAGTTTTCTGCCGTCATCGTGAAGATTCGCTGGCTGGACGGCCAGGCCAGCACCCACACCTTGTCCGTCGGACAGCCGCGGGTACGCCTGTTCGGGTCGGCCGACGATGAGCGCGGCATGGGTGAAATCGCCTGGTCCTACACCACGCTGGGCATCGACCACATCCTCACCGGGCTGGACCACCTGCTGTTCGTCGTGGCGCTGCTCTTCCTGGTGGGCTTCAATCGCCGGCTGGTGTGGACCATCACCGCCTTCACCGTCGCCCACAGCCTGACGCTGGGGCTCAGCGCCATGGGCTGGCTGGCACTGCGCTCGCCGCCCGTGGAAGCGGTGATCGCGCTGTCCATCCTGCTGGTGGCCGCCGAGGCACTGCACCGCCGCGAAACGCTGGCACGGCGCTGGCCGGCGCTGGTGGCTTTCGGCTTCGGCCTGATCCACGGCCTGGGCTTCGCCGGGGCCATCAAGGACATCGGCCTGCCCGAGCAGCATGTGCTCCTGGCGCTGCTGACATTCAACCTGGGTGTGGAAATCGGCCAGTTGCTGATGGTCTTCGCCGCGTGGGTGCTGTGGCGCGTGCTGGCCAAACTGCCGCGCCTGGACCAGGCACGCACCCTGGCGCTGTATGCCATGGGCGCGGTGGCGGCGTACTGGACCTGGCTGCGCGTGGCCGGCCTGCTGGGCCTGTTGGCCCGGTGAATTTATCCATCCGAAACGAACGACGATCATGAAACGAACCAAGGATTGGCTGCTGGCTGCAGCCTTGTGGGCCCTGGCCACCGCCCCGGCCTGGGCCCATGGCGACCACGGCGACAGCGCCCCGCTGGGCGGCGGCAGCTTCATGACCGGCTTCCTGCACCCGTTCACCGGCTGGGACCATGTGGCCGCGATGGTGGCCGTGGGCCTGTGGGGTGCCTTCCTGGGCCGGCCGGCCATCTGGGTGCTGCCGATCGTGTTCCCGCTGGTGATGGCCTTCGGCGGCTTCCTCGGCATGGTGGGGGTGCCCGTGCCGGGCATCGAGATCGGCATCGCGCTGTCGGCGGTGGTGCTGGGCGTGATGGTGGCCGCGGCAGCGCGCCCGCCGCTGTGGGTGGCGGCTGTGCTGGTAGGCGCATTTGCCATCTTCCACGGCCATGCCCATGGTGCCGAATTGCCGGGTGCCGCTGATCCGCTGCTCTACAGCCTGGGCTTCGTGCTGGCCACCGGGCTGATGCACGCCGGTGGCATTGCCTTTGGCGCGCTGGCGCGCTGGCCTGCCGGGCGCTGGGCGGTGCGAGCCGGCGGCGGCCTGATCGGCCTGGCCGGGCTCAGCTTCCTGCTGGCCGCGGCGTCTTGAAACGCCGCGCCTGGGCGCTGGGCCTGCTGCTGGCCAGCCCGGCCCTGGCCTGGGCGCACAGCCCCGTGCCGGGCCTGGGCCGTTTCTACAACGGCATGCTGCACCCGGTGCTGGCACCGGCCGCGTTGATCGCGCTCGTGGCACTGGGCCTGCTCATCGGCCAGCGCAGCCTGGTGCGCAGCCGCGGGCCGGTGCTGGCCTTTGTCGCGATGCTGGCGCTGGGCCTGGTGGCCGGTTCGCAATGGCCTGGCCTGAACGCTGACACGGCATTGCTGCTGCTGGGCCTGCTGTCGGCGGGCTGCGCCCTGGCCGCCTGGCCGCCGCCCCATCTGGCCCTGCTGCTGCTGGCCGGCTGCAGCGGCATGGCTGCGGGCCTGGGGCTGGCTGACATGGCCGTCGGCGCGGGCCGCTGGGTGGTGATTGCCGGCACCTGGCTGGGCGCGGCTTTCCTGGCGCTGGGTGTGGCGGCCATTGCCGAACTGAGCCACCGGGCATGGCAGCGGATAGCCACACGCGTGGTGGCCTCGTGGCTGGCCGCGAGTGCCCTGCTGGTGCTGGGCCTGCAGTGGGCGGGGCCGTTGCCGGCTGTTTCCAAGAACCAGCCTTCGTCTGCCACAACTTTGCCGCGTTAGTCTGGCCTGGGATGGCGATGACGCGCTGGTGATGATGACCGGCGTGTAGCGCGTGATGGCTGGGGCGCGCCAGCAGATTTCCTGGCCGTCACACCCGTGCCTGAGCCTTCGACCACGCTGATATGCCTGGCGGCGGCTTGCTCGCCCCGATTCAAGCGGCGCTGCGCATCGCCATGACCCTTCGCCGCCGGGCCACGCCCAGCAGCACGGCGCCGCCCAACGCGATCAAGCCGGCACTGCCGGGTTCCGGCACGGCGCTGATGGTGACCCGGTAGGCCAGGAACATCGTGTCCAGGTCCTTGCCGTCGTTGTAAGCGGCACCTGCCTGGAAGCCAGCGGTCGTGGCGAAGTCGTTGTCGTTCGCGATGAACAGGAACCAGTCGTCAGGCCGGTCCGGGTCCAGCGCCGGCAGCAGGGCCAGGCCTTCCCATTTTTCCGACAGGTTCTCGAAGTTGTCCTGCAAGCCGTTGGTCAGGCCGAAGCGGTTGAGCTGGCTGCGGTTGTTGATGTCCAGCAGCAGCGTCCTGGCCGCCGGCTGGATGGCCGGGTTGAGCACGCCGCCCGGTGCGACCTGCGATTCATAGGCGGCGCCCAGGACGTTGGTGGCGCTTTCGAGGTCGACCACCTGGACCTGGCGCAAGAGCGAGGTCTGGGTCCCCACCAGGCGGCCGTTGCTGTCGCGCGGCAGCATCAGCAGCTGGGTCGACGACAGCGCCAGCAGCTCGCTTTGCGCCGCCACCAGGGTGGCCCCGTTCTGCACGAACTTGGGCAGCTGCACCACGTATTCGCCGGTCAGGCGGATGTCGCCGGGGTTGCCGATGTCGTAGGTGAAGACGCGCGTATGGTCCCGCGTTGCAGCCGCGCTGGCCAGATTCATGTCCTGCCGCGCGGCGCTTTGCAGCCCGACGAACAGCGTCCGGCCGTCAGGAGAAACCGTCAGGCCTTCGAAGCCCTGGTTGTTGGCACGGCCGGCGCTGGGGTTGGCGGGAAGCGGGCTCGGCTGACCGGCGCCGGGGTTGTTGCTGCTGTAGTCGGTCACGCCGTTACGCAGCGGCCGCACCGACGGTGCGACTTCCAGCGCGCCGATGAAACGCCCGTCCGCGGCGAAACGATAGATCGACGGGCCGTACTCGTCGCTGACCAGGCGCGAGCCATCGGCCAGCACCACCACACCCTCGGCGTCCAGCGCCAGCCGGCCGTTGAAGGCCTGGGGCAGTTCAGGCAGGCCGCCCAATGCCGGGCGGGCACCGCCGGTGGCCACGCCACCCGGAACCGGGTCGAGGCCGGTGAAGAACTGCGTGCCACCGCCCGCCAGCGTCTCGTAGAGGCGCGTCGAACCTGCCAGCGTCAGGGCGATCTGGTTCTGGGGCAGGCCGCTGGCTGCGGCCGCGGCGGGCGTGAAACTCATCTGCAAGGTGTTCAGACGCGGCACGTAGTCGATGGTGCCGGCGATGTTGTAGCCACGATCGGGCGCGGCCAGGAAGTTGCCGGTGTAGGTGTTGCCGACGCGTGTCCAGCTGGCCGCGTCGGCCCACAGGCCGCTGATCGAACCAAAGGTCTCGCCGTGCTCATCGCGCAGATTGGCCGCCAGGCGGCCCACGCCGACCAGTTCCTGCACGGTGAATACCGAGCCACCCAAGACGGTTTGTGCCTGGGCCGGCTGGATGAGTGCAAGACAGGCCGCCAGGGCCAACAGCGAACGTTGCATGACTGTCCTCGTTTGACGAATGGAAGCGGGCATGCTGCGCTGTCCAGATGAAGAATCCGTGACAAGCCGCTGCGCAGCGACGGTGGACGACACAGCGCCCGATTGGCCACATGGCGTCACGCGGAATGCGCGGCGCCGGAAAGCGCGCTTAGCCGGCGACCGGCCCGTGGCGCCCCCATCAGCTCGGCAAGCCCATCGACAGGGATGCGTACCTCGGCCCTCAGATCACAGTTTGCCGCTGGCGAAATGGAAATCGGCCATGCACTGCGGCAGGCAGATCACGCGCAGCACCCTGCCGGTGCGCGCGTGAAGGAAGCCGACGCCGCGCCCACCCGGCCAAAGAAGGACCCGCGCCGCGCGATGCGCCACCGACTGGGGTATGGGACGACCCCCAACCGCAGGCACGTGTGCAAGCGTGAGCCATCCCCTACGCTGCGGCACCACTTGCGGCACAGGCCCGCACGACACAACCAAACCATTTCCCAGGAGCACCCCATGAGCATCGGCAGTGAATTCAAGGAGTTTGCCGTCAAGGGCAACGTCATCGACCTGGCGGTCGGCGTCATCATCGGCGCCGCCTTCGGCAAGATCGTCGATTCGCTGGTCAAGGACCTCATCATGCCGATCGTCGGCCGCATCTTCGGCGGCCTCGACTTTTCGAACTACTTCCTGGCGCTGGCCGACGTGCCGGCAGGCTACACCGGCCCGCAGACGCTCGAAGCACTGACCAAGGCCGGCGTGCCGGTGTTCGCCTACGGCAACTTCATCACCGTGGCGGTGAACTTCGCGATCCTGGCTTTCATCATCTTCATGATGGTGCGCCAGATCAACCGCATGAAGAAGGAAACGCCGCCGCCGCCGGCCGTCGCGCCCGCGACGCCTGAAGACGTGCTGCTGCTGCGCCAGATCCGCGACGCGCTCGCCAAGTAAGCCGTGCCGCATCGGAGAACAAGCATGCAAGAGACCGTCATCCTGACCCTGGCGACGATGGTCGCCAGCGTGGCCACACTGCTCGCCGTGATGCTCTGGCGAGCCTTCGCCCGGGCGCCTGCGTCGGCGCGCCTGATGCACATCGTGGCGTCGCGGCTCAACCCCGGCAGCGAGCGCTGCTGACGCACCGCCCACCCCGCCTGGGGTTCGCTGCGGCGGGCGTGGCGCCCTCAGGCCGCTGTCGCACAGGGCCTGCTGCACCCGCGCGCAGGGATCGCCGCGCTGATGCCGGCGCCTGGAAGCACTGACCGCCACGCTGAGGCGGCCCAGGGCCAGCAAGGCTTCCGATCGCAGGCATCGGATGCGCCAGCCGAAGGCGGGCCGCGGGATATGCTCTCAACGAGCCACAGCCCCATGGATCAGACGCCCGCCCACACCCGCCTCGAAGACGGCTTCGCCTGCGTCGCTGCCGCGTGGCAGGCGCATGAGGGGGAGCTGCTGGGCTTCCTGCGCCACCAGATGCCCGACCAGCACGCCGCCGAAGACCTGCTGCAGGACGTGTTCGTCAAGGCCATGCGCCAGGGCGAGGGTTTCTGCAGCCTCGACAACCCGAGGGCCTGGTTGTTCCAGGTTGCCCGCAACGCGGTGATCGATCGCGCCCGGGTCAGCAAGGTTCACGTGCCCCTGGACGAGGTGGCGCCGGACATCCATGCACCCACCCTTGAGGCCATCGCCCCGGTCGACGCACTGGCCGGCTGCGTGGCGCGTGTGCTGGCCGAACTGCCACCGGACGACGCGGCCGTCCTGCGCGCCTGCGATCTCGAAGGCCGGACGCAGCGCGAGTTTGCCGAACAGCAGGGCCTCAGCCTGCCGGCCGCCAAGTCGCGGCTGCTGCGTGCGCGCCAGCGCTTGCGCGACCGGCTCAGCACGGCTTGCCAGGTGCGTTTCGACGACGAGGGCAGCGTCAGCGGCCACGTGCCGCGGCCCCCGGTCGAAGACTGAAACCCGGGCTCACCGCAGGATGACTCGCCGGCCGGCCGATCCGCTGGCACGCAAAGGCCTGGTCATGAGATCGGCTTGATCCGAAACAAGGGCACGGGGGCCCCGCGGATGCATCCTTTCGGCAGCATCTTCGTCTTCATGGAGAGGAGCCCTCTCGATGACCACCCTGACCCTGTCCCAGCGCACGCTGCAATTGCCGCGGCAGCATCCACGCAGCTTCCTCCTGGTGGCGGCGGTGGTTGGGTGGCTGCTCTACCAGGCCCTGGTCCCGGCGTCCGAGGCGCTGGTCGCTGCGCTGCCGGTGGATCGCGAAAGCCACCTGGGCGGCGCGCTGCGATTCTTCTTCTACGACACGCCGAAGGTGCTGCTGCTGCTGACGGCGGTGGTGTTCGTGATGGGGATGGTCAATTCCTATTTCACCCCCGAGCGCACCCGCGCGCTGTTGGCTGGCAGGAAGGAGGGCGTGGCCAACGTGATGGCCGCCAGCCTGGGCGTCGTCACGCCGTTCTGCTCATGCTCGGCGGTCCCGCTGTTCATCGGCTTCGTGCAGGCCGGTGTGCCGCTGGGCGTGACCTTCTCGTTCCTGATCTCGGCGCCGATGGTCAACGAGGTCGCGCTGGCGCTGCTGTTCGGCTTGTTCGGCTGGAAGATCGCAGCGCTGTACCTGGGCCTGGGGCTGTCGGTGGCCATCGTCGCCGGCTGGGTCATCGGGCGCCTGAAGATGGAGGCCTACCTCGAAGACTGGGTGCGCGACATGCCCAGGGTGCAGGCCACGGCCGACCACGACGGGCTGACTCTGGCCGACCGGATCGAAGGCGGCTTTGCCAGCGTGCGCGAGATCGTCGGCAAGGTCTGGCCGTACATCCTGGCCGGCATCGCCATCGGTGCGGCCATCCACGGCTGGGTGCCGCAGGACTTCATGGCTTCGTTCATGGGCCGGGACGCCTGGTGGTCGGTGCCGCTGGCGGTGCTGATCGGCGTGCCGATGTACACCAACGCCGCCGGCATCATCCCCATCGTGCAGGCACTGCTGGCCAAGGGCGCGGCGCTGGGCACGGTGCTGGCTTTCATGATGAGCGTGATCGCGCTTTCGCTGCCCGAGATGATCATCCTGCGCAAGGTGCTGAAAGTGCGGCTGATCGCCACCTTCGCCGCCGTCGTGGCCACCGGCATCCTGATCGTGGGCTTCGTGTTCAACGCTGTTCTCTGATACCGATGCGAAACATCTTGCTCAAGACGCCCGCCCGCGTGCTGACCATCGGTCTGTCCCTGGTCTGCGGCCTGGCCCACGCCGTCACGGTCGAGTTCCAGCGTGTCGCAGAAGGCGTCTACGCCCATGTCGGCGACACCGGCGCCCGCACCGCAGAGAATGAGGGACTCAACGCCAACATCGGCCTGGTGGTGACGCCGGCCGGCGCGGTGTTGATCGACAGCGGCGCCACCTTCCAGAGCGCGCGACACATCGCCGAGGCGGTCCGCAAGGTCACGCCGCAGCCTATTCGGTGGGTCTTCAACACCGGCGGCCAGGACCACCGCTGGTTGGGCAACGGTTTCTTCCAGGCCCAGGGCGCCGAAGTCATCGGCCATGCCGGCGGCGAAGCCGACATGAAGAACCGCGGCAACGACCACCTGCAGGGGCTGAAGGCCGTGCTGGGCGCCAAGGCCGATGGCACTGTACCCACGCTGCCCACCCGCTGGCTGAAGGCACCCGACGAACGGCTGGAACTGGGTGGCGTGGTGTTCGAGTTCAACCACCGCGGCGGCGCGCACACGCCTGGCGACACGATGGTGTGGCTGCCGCAGAAGAACGTGCTGTTCACGGGCGACGTGGTCTATGTCGACCGCCTGCTGGGCGTGCTGCCGGTCAGCAACACCCGGCAGTGGCTGGCGACCTTCTCGGTCATTGAGCAGCTGAACCCCGCAGTGCTGGTGCCTGGACACGGCCGGGTGACGAACGTGGCCATCGCCAAGGCGGACACCCAGGCCGTTCTGCTGGCCCTGCGCGCGCACATGAAGAAGGCCGTGGACGACGGCACAGACGTCAGTGCGGCCGTGAAGTCCTTCGACACCGCGCCCTTCATGCGCCTGCTGAACGCGGCCGAGCTGATGCCCGGCAACGCCAGCCGCACCTACCTCGAAATGGAACGCGAGTAAGCGCCTTCCGACCCACCCCCCCCTTCTGTTCAGGAGATCCCCATGGACATCAAGGTCCTCGGCACCGGCTGTGCCAACTGCAAGAACACCATCGCGCTGATCGAACAGGTGGCCAAGGACAAGGGCGTGGCGGTGACGCTCGCCAAGGTCGAAGAACTGCGCGAGATCATGGGCTACGGTGTGATGAGCACCCCGGGCGTGGTGATCGACGGCAAGGTGGTGCATGCCGGCGGCGTGCCCAGCCGCGGCAAGGTCGAGCAGTGGTTGTCAGCCTGAACACACATCAGGAGCACTCAGCATGAATGCACGTGTCGATCTGCCTCAGGCCCGCGAAGTCTGCCCCACCACCACCCGCCGGCTGATCGGAGAGGGCGCCTTGCTCGTCGATGTGCGCGAACGCGCGGAGGTCGCGCAACTGGCCCTCGACGTGCCCGACATCGTCGTGATGCCCTTGTCCGAATTCGAGCGGCGCATCGCCGAACTGCCGCGCGACCGCGAGCTGGTGATGGTCTGCCAGTCCGGGCCGCGCAGCCTGAAGGCCACCTACTTTCTCATGTACCAGGGCTACACCCGTGTCGCCAACATGGGCGGCGGCATCAACAAGTGGGCGAGCAAGGGCTTCCCGATCAGGGGCGCCCGCGCCGCTGTCCCTGCAGCGGCCGGCGGCTGCTGCAGTGCTTCGTCAGCAGCCGCCGCCGGGTGCTGTGCACCGGCACCCGCATCCAGCAGCGGCTGCAGCCCGGCAACGAACCAGGGGACCGAGGGCGGTGCCTGCTGCTGACCAACGGGATCTCCGGGCAGTGGTCGGTGGCACGAGGTCTGGGAGTCGTGATTCGATCGGCCTGACCGGTGCAAGCCACCCGAACAATGCACGGATGACCCATTCCGGAACCCCGCAGCTGAACTCCGATGTGGAGGGCTGTGCGCCTGGGCACCCACGCCAGCAGATCACGCTTCAAGGATGCCGTCATCACGCCGGGCACCGTCATGGCAGACAAGCGCGAAGCCTTCAAACCGGGCGAACGGCTGCTGCATGATCAAGGGCAGCGAGCGCGTGATCTTCCAACCCGTGGCGGCCGAAACGGCGCCGGCAGGCCTTCTGAATCGAAAGACCGACCATGCATGACGGCCTGAATGCGCTGCTGAATACCCGCTTCGCGCCCTGGGTGCTGACACTCGGCCTGGCCGGTTCGCCCTGCTGCCAGCCGCTGCCAGCCGCTGCCAGCCAGTAACTGGCCTCGGACATGGGCTGCTACAACTGCCACGGGAATCCGCCGAAGAAGAAGGCCCCGACCTTTGCGCAGCTCGCAACCGACTACGCCAAGGCACGCGACGATGACAGGGCGCTGCAGAAGCTGGCCGACAAGTTGCGTGACGGTTCGATCTTGAGCCACATCGACGCCCACGAGCGGCTGAGCCCCGAGGCCGCCCTGCAGCTGGTTCGCTGGATCAGCGAGGGTGCGCGATGATCCTGGGCGGGAGGGTCTTGTCAGAATCGGGAAAACGATGAGCGGCGGTCACGATCACAGTCACAGCCACAGCCACGCACCGGCCAGCTTCGACCGCGCCTTCGGCATCGGCATCGCGCTGAACATCGCCTTTGTCGCGATCGAGGCCTTCTACGGCTGGAAGATCGACTCGCTGGCGTTGCTGGCCGACGCCGGCCACAACCTCAGCGACGTCATCGGCCTGGTGCTGGCCTGGGGCGGCGCGCTGGCCGGCCGGCTGCGGCCGGACGCCCGCCACACCTACGGCTGGAAGCGCGCCAGCATCCTGGCTGCCTTCATCAACGCGCTGCTGCTGCTGGTGGCCATGGGTTCGCTGGCCTGGGAAGCGGTTCATCGCCTGCAGACGCCACAGGCCGTCGAGGGCGTCACCATCATGGTGGTGGCCGGCATCGGCATCCTGGTCAACACCGCCACCGCGCTGCTGTTCATGCGCGGCCGAAAGAGCGACCTCAACATCCGCGGCGCTTTCCTGCACATGGCGGCCGACGCACTGGTGTCTGCCGGCGTGGTGGTGGCCGGCGGCCTGGCCCTGTGGTTCGGCTGGACATGGCTGGACCCGGTGGTCAGCCTGCTGATCGCTGCGGTCATCGTCGTCGGCACCTGGAACCTGTTCAAGCAGTCGCTGCACCTGCTGTTCGACGGTGTGCCGGAAGGCGTGGACCTGCATGCCGTGCAGGCCCTGCTGGAATCGTTGCCGGGCGTGGAACGTGTGCACGACTTGCACGTCTGGGCGATGGGCACGTCGCAGATCGCGATGACGGCGCACCTGGTGATGCCGCAGGGGCAGGCCGACGACGCCTTCCTGAAGCACGCCACCGACGAACTGCATGAGCACTTCGAAATCGAGCACGTGACGATCCAGGTGGTGCGGGTGCCGTTCACCACGCCCTGCGCCACACTGGCGCGGGCCCGGGTGTCGACGACAGGGACGGCGGCCAACTCACCGTCCGGCGTGGCGAGATCCTGACCGGCGTGGAGCCGATGCACGCGCCAGACACAAAGACAAGGGCCGACCATGCCTTCTGAATTCTTCAGGACCTCGTCGACCTGGGTGGTGGACTTCCGCTACGAGGGGCATCCGCGCCGCTGGTTCAAGGTGATGCGCCCCGGGGTCGATGTGCGCGCGCTGATGGCCACCGAGCTGCGCCAGCTCTACGGCGACCGGGCGCAGGTAGTCGACGTGCGCCCAGCCACCGACGAGGAAGAAGCGCAGTACCTGCGCGGCGAGGAGCCCGGGAATGCCTTTTGCCCCACAGGCCGGCGCGGTTCCGGCCCAGGCGCTGCCTGACCCAGTAGCACCGGGGCGCGATGGATGGCGATCACCGAACGAAGCGGCTGAAGGTCGATTGGAAGGCGGTCGTCCCATCCAGGCCTCGGTCGAGCCTGGTCTGCTGTCCATCGCCAGGCACCTGCGTGTTCAGCGCGTTGCGGGCGCCGCGTATGGACAAAGCGGTGCACTCGGCCTCCAATGGCGAGACAAGCGAACAGCGTCCTGGGAGGGACCATGCCGAGGACCCCATTCGACCCCCGACGTAGAGCCTTGATGCTGGGCGGGGCCTCGCTGGCGGGGCTGTCTGCGGCCGGGTGCTGCACCGTGCCACCACCCTTCCCCCAGATCGCGGCGGGCTGCCATCCGCGCCCGGCGCCTTTTCTTGCGGGACCTGAGGTCCGGGCCGCCTGGCGCGGCCGGGAGCGCTACTTCGACGCCCACACGCATTTCTTCAACGCCCAGGACGTGCCTGTGGCCGGGTTTCTGGCGAAGTCGGTGGCGCACGGCATCACCGACGCGCGACTTCGCCAGTTCGTCATCGCGTTGGCGCCGGTGGCCGAGCTCATCGGCAAGACTTCGATGACTGCGAAGGACGAGCACAACGCGCTGTGCGGTCGTGGTCCTGGGGACGGCCAGCGCCTGAGGAGCCTGGCGGAAGACACGACCGACCTCGACACGGAAATCGAACGGCAGTCTGAAGAACGCGCGCGTCAGCTGTACCGGGAAATCATTCAACGCCACCCGGACATCCCTCGCTTGTTCAACCAGGCTGCCGACCAGGCGAAGTCCGCCAGCATCGGTGCGCTGCGCAACCAGGTCGACAGCTTCAGCGAGGAGCTGGTCATCGAGGCCTTCAGGGACGGCGGAGGCTATCGACTGCCAGCGACCAACAAGCTCGTGCCGCAGACCAAGGGTCGGATGTCGTCGTCGGAGTCCACGGTGGCCTCCATGCGAGGCGCGCTGCAGTTCGTGCGGTTCATGCTGTCGCCACGTCATCACAACCTGCGCACCTTCATCCGGCGTTACGCCGAGCAGTCGCCTGGGATTCCGCTGTCAGGGTGCTTCGCATCCATGGTGGACTTCAACTACTGGCTCGACTGCCCGGACCGGGCCACGCACCTCCAGGACCAGGTCCGCTTGCACGAGCAGCTCGCCATCCTCTCCGGTGGCTTCCTGATGCCGCTCGTGGCCTACAACCCGTGGGTCGACATCAAGGAAGGCGATGCCAGCATCAAGCTGGTGAAGAAGGCCGTGCAGGAACATGGTTGCGTGGGCGTGAAGCTGTACCCACCCATGGGCTTCTACCCCTACGGCAATGCTCGGTTCACGGTCGACACGGCCGAGCCGCGGCCGGATCCTGTTGCCCTGGACCGCAAGCTGGGCGCGCTGTACGAGTTGTGTGACGAGCTCGGCGTGCCGGTCATGGCACATGCCAACGAATCGAACGGCAGAGACCACGCACACGACGCCCTGGCCAGCCCTGTCGGCTGGAACGAATTGCTCGACAAGGGCCCCACGCTCAAGCGCCTGACGGTCAACGCCGGACATTTCGGTGGCGCGCATCCGCGGGCGGTCGACGACTGGACCGACGGCTTCGTCAAGCTGATGGCACGCCAAGGCAGCCTGCGGGTGTATGGCGACCTGGGCTACTGGGACGAACTTCCGGACTCTGCGCCAGCCCAGACCAAGCTGAAGCAGGCCCTTGCCGTCGGTCTGGGGGCCGGCGAGTCGGTGGCAGATCGCGTCATGTACGGCAGCGATTGGTTGATGCTGAGCAACGAGCCTGGCTGGGAGCTCTATGCCGAGGCCGTCGGCAGGCTGCTGAAGGGCATCGAAGCGCCCAAAGACGTCGCAGCCAGGGTGCTGGGCGCCAACGCGATGGCTTGTTTCGGCCTGTCCGGCAGCGGCGACGCCGCCCCGCTTCGTCGCCTTGTCGACTTCCACCAGGCAAACGGCAATGCCGGGGGCCCGGGGTGGCTTCGGATGTAGCGGCCAGGCCCTTGAAGGGGCGCGCTGGCTCAGCGGTGCGCCTGGTCGGGGTGGACCTCAGCGGGCACTTCGATGTGTCGGGGCGACTGCTGCAACGGACTGCGACACCGGACCGCTGCCCCGAAGCCGATTCGGGGCAGCACCGGCAACCGCGAATGGGGCTGCCAATCAGGAGCAAGAAAGCGAAAAGCCGTTATCAGTCAATGACTGACAACGGCGCTTCTCAATGTGGGCGGAGCAGACGACAGCCCACCCATCGGAACCCACATCGTGCCAAGCAACGAATGCCCCGAAGGCATGGGCGAACCCGGCCTGCCGTGGCTGGCCGGCGCGCTGTTTGCACACAACGGGCAGCACCTGCGCAGCCTCAATTTGAGACTGAACTGGCATGCCCCTCTCACCCAAAACGGCAAGGCCACCAGGGTGCAGGCCGAGCCCAATGCCCCGCTGCTGTCGCTGCTGCGTGGTGAGCTCGAGCACACCGGCACCGAGTTCGGCTGCAGTACCTGATGCAGCTGGAGTTGAACGCCTACCTGCTGTGGTCGTTTCCGTTCGGCTACGAGGGCATTGCGCCCGAGGGTGCAGTCGGCATGCTTGGCGTGTCAAGCACGACCGATGTGCCTTTGGCCACGGCCGTGGCGGCGTCCAGCGCCTTCCCGCCCATCTTCTCGCCCGTGGTGCTCAAGACCGACCCCGGCGCTTGGACCGATGGCGCGAAACTGCCGAACCTGGCTGCGCTGCGCCGGCGCACCGTGCTGGCCGACGGCGGCATCTACGACAACATGGGCCTCGAGTCGCTCGCGGACAACGTCGACATCGTGCTCGTCGGCGACGCCGGTGCGCCGTTTGAGATCGAGGAAGAGCCACACGAGGAAAACATCTTGCAGCTCGGCCGCGTGCGCGACATCCTCATCGACCAGACCCGCGCGCTGCGCGAGCGCTGGCTGGTGAGCGAGTTCGAGAGCCAGGGCAAGCAAGGTGCCTACTGGGGCATCGGCACGCCGAAGGCCAAGTACGAGCCGACGCCGCGCATGGCGCTGGACACGCCCGCCAGCGATGCACTGGAACACATGCCGACCCGGCTGGCGGCGCTGGACGCCACGCAGCAAGGGCATCTCGTAAACTGGGGCTACGCGCTGTGCGACGTGTCGCTTCGCGCTCGCGCGGGCCTGCCGGTGCCGATGGCGACGTCCTGGCCCTTGCCCGACCATCCTTTGTGAATCATCCAGGGCCCGGGGAGGGCGCATGTTCCGACTCGAATTCCTGCCCGCCGAGCATGGCGATGCGATCTGGATCGAACTCGGCAGTACGGCAAAGCCGCGCCGCATCCTCATCGACGGCGGGCCCGCATCGTCGTACGAGCACGGCCTGCACAAACGCCTGAGCCAGTTGCCCGACAAGCAGCGGCACATCGACTTGTTTGTCGTCACGCATATCGACAGCGACCACATCGACGGTGCGTTGATCCTCTTGCAGGAAGCCAAGAAGCTCGGCGTGAGCTTCGGCGAGATCTGGTTCAATGGCTGGCACCAGATCAAGTCGCCGGAGCCTGGGGCCTTTGCGCCGCTGCAGGGCGAGTTTCTGGACGCGCTGCTGGGCCAGCCGCTGTACGGCAAGCGCTGGAACACGCAGACCCAAGGCAGCGCACTGGTGGTGCCGGAACAAGGGCCGCTGCCGAGCTGGCCCGTGCCCGAAGGCGCACGCATCACGCTGCTGTCGCCAGGGCCGCGACAGGTGGCGCGGCTGCGCGCACGCTGGGACTCGGCACTGCGCGAGTTCAGCCCCGGCGACAGCCGCGAGGCCCTGCGCCGGCTGGCGGCGCGGCGCGACTACCGGCCGCCCGAGACCACCGCCTTGTTCGGCCAGAAGAGCTTTGGCGACGACCGCTCGGTGGCCAACGGCTCGAGCATCGCCTTCCTGCTCGAGCACGACGGTGTGGCTTGCGTTCTGGCGGGGGACGCCCATCCGCGCGTGCTGGCTGCGTCGCTCAGACGGCTGGCCGACAGCCGCAACCCGGGCCTGGGCAGCCCGCTGCGCGTGGACGCGTTCAAGCTCGCGCACCACGGCAGCATGAACAACATCAGTGAAGAACTGCTGGCCAGCGTCGAGTGTGGGCGTTGGATCGTCTCGACCAACGGCGCCATCTTCGGCCACCCCGACAGACCCACCGCCGAACTCGTGGCAGCGCACAGCCGCGCGATGCCGGAGTTCTTGTGCAACTACGACAGCGACACGACACGCGCCTTTGCTGGCGATGCGCAGCAGCCGCTGTGGCACACGCGCTACCCGGGCGCGGGCCTGAAGGCCGGCCCGGCGGGCGGCATCGTCGTCGATCTGAAACCAGCGGCCAAGCCCAAGCCGCCCGTGCGCGCGCGCCGCGTGGCGGCGGCGTCCGGTCGCGGCAAGAAAGTGACCTGAAGAAACGCCATGGCCACGCCCCCCGCCTTCGAGCCCTTCGACCTCAGCCTGAGCCTGGGTCCCGGCTTCGTGCCGTGGATCTCCGCGGCCTCGCGGCTGGGCCATGTGCACGGCATCGTGCGCCGCGACACGCTGGTCCCGGCCCCGGCCGATCTGCTCGACGGCGTCTACGACTACGCCGACGCGGTGCGCTTTGCCGAGCGCGACGGCCTGGGCGAGTTGCGCCGCGCGCTCGGGCAACTTGTGTTCGGCGACCCCTTGGTGCTGGAGCTGTTCCAGGCCACACGCGGGGCCGCCGCAGACCGCGGTCGCGAGTTGTTGGTGCGCATCCTCGCGTCACCGCATCTCGCGGCGCTGCCCTGGGAACTGCTGCCCGACCCCGGCAAGGGCCATGTCGACAGTTCGGGCGAGCCGTCGCACCTGGCGCTGGCGCCCGACGCGAGCATCGTGCGCCTGGCGCGCGGGCGGACCTACCCGGTGCGCACCGAGGTGCTTGAGCCGCCGCTGAACCTGCTGCTCTTGTTGTCCAGCCCTGGTGCGCGCAACCCGGGCGACGATGAACTGGCCTTCGACATCTACGAAGAAAAGCGCAGCCTGCTGGCCGAACTCGAACCGCTGGTGAAGGCCGGGCTGCTGTGCATCGACGTCGAAGACCAGCCCACGCTGCAGAACCTGCGCCGACGCATCGGCGCACAGCGCCGCGGCTACCACCTGTTCCACTACATCGGCCATGCCGAGCCCGACCTGTTGATCCTGGAAGACGAGTCGGGGCGCTGCGACAAACAAAGCGCGGGACGCTTCCTGGAAGTGCTGCGCCTGTGCCCTGACCTGCGCCTGGCGGTCTTCGCCGGCTGCGAGACCGCGCGCGCGGCGCGCGATCCGCTGGCATTGGACCTGGCTGCGGCCGACAGCTGGCGCCAGATCTTGAGCCTGGCCGACCGCTGCGTGCAGGAAAGCTGCCCGGTGGTGGTGGGAATGCAGGCGGTGCTGCCGTTTCGCACCGAGCGGCTCTTCACGCGCGCTTTCTACCAAGGCATCGCCAGCGGCTACCCGGTGACCGCAGCCATGCGCCTGGCGCGCACCGCAACGCGCGGTGACCGCCATGTCGGCGGCAACCTGCTGGACTGGTCGGTGCCGGTGCTGTTTGTCGGCGGCGCGGAACCGGGGCCGCTGCTGGACCGCTCGGCGCGCGGCGTCGAGCCCGCGCCGAAAGCCCAGCATGTGCTGCGCCTGGGCTTGCGCCAGGGCCAGACACGCTTCTTTGCCCGCGACATCGCGCTGCGCCAGGCCATCGATGTGCTCAGCGGCCGTGCGCCGGAGCGTGTGCTCGTTGTCGCCGGCCCACCCGCGGTGGGCAAGTCCACGTTGATCGACCGCGCGCTGGAGGAAATCGCCGGCCCCTCGACGCTGGCCGAGCGCTCGACCGACGGGGCCGAACGCGCGGAACTCGTCCTGTATGTGCGGCTGCAGGACCTGGCACCGGAGCTGGGCAATGCCGCAACGATCGCCGGCATGGACGTGCAGGCGCCACTGCACCGCTTGTGCGACTTGGTGGCCGAGCTGCTGGCGGGTGTGGACGGCGTGCGCCGCGAGGCAGCTGCCGGCCAGACGGCGAGCCAGTGGTGGGTGCGCCTGATGGAAGCGCTGGGTTCGCGCCGCACCGTGCTCGTCATCGATGACCTGGACGGCTTGGCCAAGGCCGAAGAGTCGCTGGCGCGGCCGATCGCAGCCAGCTGGCTGCGTCAGCGCGTGGCGCAACTCGGCACGACACCCGCCAAGCCGCTGCGCGAACGGCTCGATCATCTGATGGACCATGTGCGCCACAGCGCCGGCTCCACACAGTCGCCTTTGGTCGAACCGAACCCGCTGGTCAGCGGCCTGTCCGATCTCGGCCAGCAACTGGGCCACCGCGACGGCGTGATTCGTGGCGCGGTGCGCGCGGTGGCGCAAGACATGCTGGACGGCCTGGACGCCGCCGCAGCCGACGCGCAGGCGCTCGCTCCCGTGCAGCTGGCGGCCTTCGTGCGCCTGGGTGCCATGCGGCAGGCGCTGGACGAGGCCTTGCGCGTGGTCGCGGAACGCCGCTCGGGTGTGCGGCTGGCGGTGATTGCAGACAAGCTGCCCGAAGACTTCCTGGAGCTCACATCCGACCAGCGCTTTGTGTTGCGCCTGGCCCGCCTCACCTGGCCCGAGACCTGGCGCTGGATCCGGCGCAATCTGCCGGGCCTGCTGCGCCATGGCGAGGACTACCTGGAGCGCTTCTGGACCCGCCTGGGCGCGGACTTGGCGCTTTGGGAGGAACTCGAGTTCCGGGCCCTGGAACCCGCACAGAAGGCGCCGGACCTCGAGGCCCTGGTCGAGGCCATCGCACCGCGCGCGCGCACGGGCAACAAGCGCCCCGGCTGGGTGGTGGCACCGCGCGGGCAGCGGCCCCTGCGCGTGGCGATCGCCGGGCCCTTGATCAGCAGCCCCGCGGAACTCGCGCGCGCGATCACGCGGCTGGCCCGGGAACATGGCGTGGGTGGGCGTGTCGTGACCGACGAGGACGACGAGCGCGGCTCGCTGGCGGTGCTGGTCGACGTGCCGTCGCCCTTCGACAAAGACGGCGGCGCTGACGAGTCGGCCATCGTCGGATTCATGCGCGACGCTGCGGCGCAGCAGCCCGACATCGTGCTGCTGGACTACGGCTACGACGTGCCGCTGCCGATGCCCGGGGCCGATGAACACGAGCGCCCATGGCTGGCACGCTTGCGCCACCGCGCGTTGCTCGTCGCAGCCGGCGGCAATGAAGGCGAAGCGCGCGACCGCAAGGTGGTGAGCGCGCCCGCCGTCTATCCCGAAGTGCTGGCGGTCGGGGCGCTCAATGCAGCCGGACAGCTTCAGCCCTATTCCGAGTGGCATCCGGACTTTGGCAAGCCCGACGTCTTCATGTCGGACCAGCTGCTGGGCAGCGCACTCGAAGCGGCCCTCAGCCCGGCGGCGCTGCAAGGTGTAGACGCCGGGCCGCTTGGGCCCGGCACCCATGGTTCGAGCTTCGCAGCGATCCACGCCGTGGGCGCAGCGATCCTGGTCTGGGCGACGCTGCCTGAACTGGACCCCGACGAACTGCGCGATCTGCTGCGCCGCGCCTGCACCTGGGTGCCGCCCATGCCCAAGGGCCTGCAAGCCCGGCCACGCGCACTGACCGTGGCGGCGGCCGTGGCCGAGGCGCGGCGCGAGGTGATCCGGCGAGCGCTGCACGACGGCCCGTGCTCGCTTGTCGCCCTCACCGGCATCACCGGCCTGGCCCCCACGCTGGTCAGCGCGAACCTGCGCGAGCTGATCGCCGCCGACGAGGTCCGCTGCCTGACCCGCGGCCGATTCGAGCGCTACGAGCTGGTCCGCCGGGTTTGATCGAGCCGGACTCGGCAGCCACTGGCGGCGGCGATTGAAGCGCCAGGCGTTGGCGTGGCAACGCACAGAGCCGCTCAGCACCGCGGGGCCCTTGGCTTTGCAGAGTGTTTGCGGCTAGGCGGAGTTTCCTGCCCTGTGCCTGGCTGCTGCTTGGGTTGAAGGAGCCCAGCCAGGTGGCCACGGTCTGGTCCCGGACGAACTCCACGTACAGATGGCGGCTGTTGGCCAGCGTCATCACGAAGGCCCATGTGCGCCGGAGCTGGGCGTCGGGGTGAATGGATAAGCACTCAATGAGGCCGTTGGGTGGGAGCCGGTTTGCGAGGCGGCACCAGATGTGAAAGCGCTCCCCCAAATCTGTGAGCAAGCTATGAAAGAGTGCCTGCACACCGACAAGCCAACATGGGGCACGAAGCGCGCCCGGGCCATTCGCCGTTCGCAACAGGAAGCACCCACGCGTTGGGACGGTACGTTATCCTCCTCCGCGCCAACAGCCACCGCCGCGCTCGCCGACGGGGTCGATGTCCCGCCGCAGCGCCTGCCATTCCCGGGGTAGGGCCGTGCGCGAGGCTGGCTGCCCAAATGCGCACGCAGCTTGCTGCGCTCACGACGACCGGTGAAGGAGGTGCCGGCCGTCGTTCGATTGTCCCTCCCGCAGGAGCTGGCAATGTCCGAAAGCGTCAAGGCACTCACCGAGATCTGCGATCAGGCCCACAAAGGTGGCGTGCCCAAGACCCAGTTGCGCGACCTCGTAGGCAAGATCAAGGCCATGCTCGGTGCCGATTACGAGAAGACCAAGACCGGCGTTGGCGGCCCGATCTACGAACTCGTGACCTCCATCAAGATGCTGGACAAGGCCTACCCCCTCCAGGACCCCACCGATGTCGGCGACAGCTACTACAAGAAAAACGGCCAGAGCCGCGTCAGGCAGCTGAAGTGGGCCACCGGGTCCAGCAAGGGTGTGCTGACAAGCAACTTGTCATCGGCTCTGAGCCAGCTGTCGGGCACGGTGGAAGGCAACGCCGAGTTCGCACCGCCAAACTCCATGGCCATCGCCGACGTCGTGCTGACCCACCCGCCCCAGAGCGTGATGGACACGTTCGGCAACGAAGCCACAATGAAGAAGTACTTGTCCGATATGGTTGTCAGCGCGCTCGACCGCGACGACAGCAAGCTCGGCAAGACCCAAGCCGTCTCTGTCCGGGTGACCATGCTGACGGGCGGCGGGCAAAGCACCCGCTACTGTGTCGACTTCACGTCGAACTCAGTCACCGTGCGCACGCCCCAGACAAAGTCTCGCGACGCGATCGTGCTCGCCGAAGCATTGATCGAGTTGTTCGCCAGGGACGTGCAGAGCCTGAGCCGCAAGACCGTCGCCACCGAGGTCGGCGCCCTGTTCAACCAGCTGCCGAGCTGGTAGCCGGCGCGGCCGCAGGCGGGGGGGGGGGGCGGCGCACCCCCTCCGCTCAGCGAAAATCGGTTCCACTACACTTTTCACCATGGCCACTATCTTCGTCTCACATGCATGGGCCGATCTCGAATTGGCCCGGGCGCTCCAGGTCCGTATGTCGAACAGCGGACATCGGAACCGGATTCCAGTAGGGGCCGCCGTCGCGGGCAACTGGAGAGCGAAGTATTCGCAGGCCCTGGCGTCGGCCGACGTCCTGATTGTTCTCGTGACCGAGGCCTCGCTGGCCTCGCGCAATGTGCTCGGTGAGATTGGCGCTGCGCGAGTGCTCGAACATGTTCGGGGAATGATCCTGCTTCCAGTGCTGGTGGGCAGCACGGCAATACCCGAGTTCATCAGTGACATCTACTGTTTTCGCTTGCGGGACCCGGCCGAGCTGGACTCGCTCACAGCCGATCTGTGCAAGGCCATCAATGACAACACGAAGCTGGTACCGCGCATCTTCATCAGTCATCGTCACAAGGACGAGCCCGTCGTCGCGTCGTTGACAGCGCTTCTGGAGCAGGCCTTCTACATTGAACGCACGGATATTCGTTGCACCTCGGTGCAGCCCTACATGCTGACGCCGGGCGAGCGCACCTCCGAATTGCTGCGCAAGGAGATTGCGGGGGCAGAGTTGGTCATCGGCGTCTTGAGTCCCAACACGACAGAGTCGAACTACGTGCTGTGCGAACTTGGTGCGTCGTGGGGACGCGACGTGGCCACCTTCCCGGTACTCATCCGCGGCGCGACGTACGCCGACGTTCCTTCACCGCTGAGCGAGCGACACAGCGTCTCTCTCGAGAATGAAGAAAACTGTCTCCAGCTGGTGGACTACATCGCCAGCAGGACGACGCTGACGAGGCGGGAAGGCGCGATAGGAAAAGTGGCTCAACAGGCACGGTTGTTGGCTGCAGCTGCCAAACAGCGGGACTGATGCCTCAAGCGGCAGGTCGGTACCCGCCGTCGTCTCTGGCCGTGGCTGCGATGTCTGTGAACACAGCAGCCGTCGTCGCTGTATCGCTGGCCCCGAATCCCAGCAAGTCGGCATCCCGGGTCGCCCAGAACGGGGTTGGCGTAGGCCTTCAGCGTGGCCGTCCACTGCGCCGCATGCTTGGCGTTCTTCCAGGACTTCTCGTGCTGCTCGATGTAGGCCTCGGCCGTCTTGGCAAAGGTCTTCAGCGTGCTGCGCTCCGCCGCCGCGGCGCTGATGGCTGCCAGGCGCTTTGCGACGGGGTCGGCACCACTGTCGATCTGAAGGCGAAAGGCCCGTGCCTTCTCGCGTGCCTCGGCCAGGGTCATGCTCGGGAAGCTGCCCAGGCCCCTCTCGTGCTGCTGGCCCGCCTACCTGGACACGAAGCACCCAGCTGCGGGCGCTACCACCCGTCAGCTGCAGGGCCAAGCTGTCGACGCCGCCCACGCTCCAGCGCCCGGGTCTGACGAGGAGGCGGACTTCCAGGGGCGATAGTTCGCGCGCTATTCGTGGCATGACGGGGCCTTTCAGGTCACCACCCTACCCCTCACCTAGCCCCTTAAAGCGGCTGGATCACGCGGGATCTTGGGGCACCCGTCCGGGACATACCGAAAGGCAATTCAACAATGAAAACGGGCCCCGCTGGGGCCCGTTTTCAGATGTAGCTGGCGGAGTGGACGGGACTCGAACCCGCGACCCCCGGCGTGACAGGCCGGTATCGGCGAAGGGCAGCGAACGGCGGCGGACACGGTTTCCTTACAAATCAAAGACTTACGGATCGATGT
>JALHPF010000025.1 GCA_022842595.1 Rubrivivax sp. | reverse complement strand
TCAAGATGAGTCTTGCCGGGGCCTTGAGCCCCCTGAAGAGTCGTTCGAGACCAGGACGTTGATAGGCCGGGTGTGGAAGCGCAGTAATGCGTTGAGCTGACCGGTACTAATTGCTCGTGAGGCTTGACCCTATAACTTTGACGATTAATTTGGCGAAAGCTGGATTGGAATTGTTTGAGAGAACGTGGTTATGCAGTTGACGCAATCTGCTGATAAGACTCTATGAATTCGTTGTGGCGTCCGCGTGGACGACACGACAACCAGTCAAGCTTGATGACCATAGCAAGGTGGTCCCACTCCTTCCCATCCCGAACAGGACAGTGAAACGCCTTTGCGCCGATGATAGTGCGGGTTCCCGTGTGAAAGTAGGACATTGTCAAGCTAATACAAAAGGAAAAGGGCCCTGTCGAAAGACAGGGCCCTTTCTCCGTTTAGGCGTGCAACATTTTCCGGGCGTTTCCAAGCCAAGTCATCAAACGACGGCTCAAGCACGCGCTGAGCGCAACTCGCGACGGAGAATCTTGCCCACGTTGCTTTTGGGCAATTCATCCCTGAACTCGATGTATTTCGGTCGCTTGTAGGCGGTGAAGTTGTCGCGGCAATACCGGGCGACATCGTCCTCGGCCAGAGTCAGGTCGGTCTTCACGACAAATAGCTTGACCGCCTCACCCGACTTCTCGTCAGGTACACCTACCGCTGCGCACTCCAGCACGCCTGGCAGCTGGCTCACAACCTGCTCGATTTCGTTCGGGTAGACGTTGAACCCTGACACAAGGATCATGTCCTTCTTGCGGTCGACGATCTTGACGTAGCCCCGAACGTCCATGACACCGATGTCACCGGTCTTGAAGTAGCCGTCTGCGGTCATGACCTTCGCGGTTTCATCGGCTCGATTCCAGTATCCGGCCATCACTTGAGGGCCCCGTATGCAGATTTCACCCGCGGTACCGATCGGCAAGGCCAAACCCTCGTCGTCTCGAATCGAAATCTCGGTGGAAGGAATCGGCAAGCCGATCGTTCCAGTGAAGTCAGCGATATCGAGGCGATTCGACGTGGCGACAGGCGAAGTCTCCGAGAGACCATAACCTTCGACCACCGGACAACCCGTCACCCGGCGCCAGCGTTCAGCGGTCGACTGCTGAACCGCCATGCCGCCACCGTTGGAAACCACCAGCCCGGAAAAATCGAGGCGCGCGAAGTCTGCGTCGTTGGCCAGTGCATTGAACAAGGTATTGACCGCCGGGAACATGTTCACACGATGCTTCGACAAGGTCCGAACCAGGCCAGGGATGTCTCGGGGGTTTGGTATGAGCAAGTTCATGGCGCCGAAATGCGCTCCCATCAACGCACAAATCGTCAGCGCGAAGATGTGATACAGCGGCAGAGCGCAAACAATCGTCAATTGTTCGTTGCCGACTTTGCTGAGCATCGGCTTGAACCAGGCCTCGCACTGCATGATGTTCGCGACCACGTTGCGATGCAGCAGGACCGCCCCCTTCGAAACGCCGGTTGTGCCCCCTGTGTATTGCAGGAAGGCGACATCGTCGGGCTCGACATCCACGCGCCGCAAGCTCAACGATGAGCCTGACGCAAGAACCGCGGGCCATGGCGTCACCGTGCGGCCCGCATCCAGTGGCAGGCTGAACTCAGGCACCATGCGGCGAACGTGTCGAACCGCAAAGTTGACGACGCGGCCCCGCCAAAAGCCCAAGAGATCGCCCAGCGCCGTGAGCACAACGTGCTTCACCTCGGTCTGATCGATCACCTCCTCCAGTACCGTGGCGAAGTTCTCCAGCACGATGGCCGCAACCGAGCCTGAATCCTTCAGCTGGTGTTGGAGCTCTCGCGCGGTGTAAAGCGGGTTGACATTGACCACCACATAACCTGCGCGAAGGATCCCTGCCATCGCCACCAGATACTGTGGCACGTTGGGCATCATCACCGCGACGCGACTGCCTTTCGCAAGGCCGAGCGACTGTAGCCATGCACCCAATGCCTGCGACAAGTCATCCACGTCGCGAAACCGAAGCCGCGAGTCCATGCAGACACACGCGTCACGCTGCGCAAATCGGTGAAACGCGTCTTCCAGCAGTGCGGCTACGCTGCGATAGGCAGAAACTTGTGCTTCAGCCGGCACGCCGGGCGGGTAATGTTCAAGCCAAGGGGCACGCACGAGGTCTGCTCTCCGATCGTCCAAACCGATGATCGTCAGTCCTGCCCTGCCATCCAGGCTACGGTATTTGTCCTAGGCGTTCGAATGATCTGCATCGCCGTGGCCGAAGAGCTCTGCGGCCAAGCGGCGTTCACGCTGTGCGATGGTGTCCAGAAAGCCGGCTGCGCCCCGCATTTCACGAAAGGTGTCGAATCCGTTCTCGAGGAATCGCTGCAAGGCACCCAACCCAGCAGCCGCGGCCGGGCCGCGCATCAGCCGCAGGCTGTGCCTGAGCAGCGGTTTCTGCGTGAATCGGTCCAGGGCCATGCCCACGTCCAGCATCAACTGGATCTGCCGCTCACGATCCGCCGGTCGGCCGACAAGCTGCCAAGCCTGCCTGTAAGTTCGCTCGTCGAGACGTTCGCCATCGATCGTTCGGGCCATCTCACCATCAAGCTGCTCGGAAAGAGCATGCAACTCGGCCAGCGCAGCCACTGTCCGCACGATGTCGGCGGGAAACAGGCGCACCAATGCCGGCACGATGCGCGCGAATTGCCCGTCACGTTCGGCGAAGTCGTGCGGGCCATACAGATCGTTCAAGAAAAAGTTGGCTGCAGGGCCGTAGCGCCGATCGGCCAGCAGGTCGGCGTAGGTCGCCGCAAAGCGCGCGTGTTGATAGGCCTTCACCGCCCGCACCTTGCCCGCCAGCGACGCATCAGTTGCCTGAGCCGCGCGCTCGGCCGCCACGTCGTTCAGATAGCCAAGGATCTTTTGTCCGTCAGGGCTCACGTTGGGAGTCTCGCACCTTGCTTCAACCAGGGTTAGTCGGTCCCCCCTATGGGGCCCTGTCGGGATGATGCAACACTGCCATCATGCGCAGAAGAACCTTGCTTCAAGTTGGCATCGCCGGCAGCGTGCTGTTGGTTGCCGCCGGCGTGGGCATCAGTCTCATGCCCGCGGCTTGGCAGGCGCCTCGGCTCAGCGCCGACGGGCGTTCGATCTTCGACGCCGTCGCGCGCGCCGTGCTCGAAGGTGCTTTGCCAGATGAAGAACCCGCCCGCGGCACTGCACTGCAGGCCCACTTGGGGCGAGTGGAAGAAACCATCAACGGCTTGCCCAAGCCTGTTCAGGATGAGCTCGCGCTGCTGCTGGGCCTGCTCGCCAGCGCGCCCGGGCGTCTGGGTCTGGCAGGACTCGGCAGCCCGTGGCAGCAGGCCCCAACGGCCGACGTGCACACAATGTTGCAGAAGCTGCGCATGTCGTCGCTTGCCCTGCGGCAGCAAACCTACCAGGCCTTGCGCGACATCACCTACGCCGCTTATTTCGCCGACCGCAGCACTTGGGCGACGCTGGGCTACGCCGGCCCTGTCGAACTGCACAACCGATGAGCCCGATCCCCGATCCCATTCAGGCCGGTCTCGCCAGGGGCTGGAAAGTTTACGGCGGTCCCCACGCACCGAGGCCGGCAACCGTGCAGTGCGATGTGGTGATCGTGGGCAGCGGCGCGGGGGCCGGCATCACTGCTGAACTGCTGACAGCGGCAGGAATGGACGTCGTCATCGTCGAAGAAGGTCCGCTGAGGTCAAGCAAGGACTTCAGGCAGCTCGAGAGCGAGGCCTATCCAAGCCTGTACCAGGAAAGCGCCGGCCGCAAGACCGCCGACAAGGCGATCACTATCCTGCAGGGGCGCTGCGTGGGTGGTTCGACCACTGTGAACTGGACCAGTTCGTTTCGGACACCGTCGGCCACGCTGGCCTGGTGGCGTCAGCAGTTCGACCTGCCCGATCTCACCGACGACGCGCTGTTTCCCTGGTTCCTGCAGGCCGAGCAGCGCCTTTCCATCGGCCCCTGGCTCGTACCGCCCAACCAGAACAATGAACTGCTGCGCACCGGCGCGCTTCGTCTGGGGATCGCCGCTGCGGCGATCCAGCGCAACGTCAAGGGCTGTTGGAACCTGGGTTCCTGTGGCATGGGCTGCCCGACCAATGCCAAGCAGTCGATGCTGGTGACGACCTTGCCCGTGGCGCTGGACCGCGGCGCCCGCCTGTTGGTCGAAACCCGTGTGCAATCGCTCGAGCTCGCCGCTGGCAAGGTGGTAGGCCTGCGCGCGACTGGTGTCCAGCGCGACGGCACCCCTGCGCCCGGCACGGAAGTGCGGATCCAGGCGCGCCATGTGGTCGTGTCAGGAGGCGCCATCAACTCGCCGGCCCTGCTGTTGCGCTCGAAACTGCCCGACCCGCACAACCGTCTGGGCGCACGCACCTTCCTTCATCCGGTGGTGATCTCGAGTGCGGTGTTCGACCATGCCGTTGAGGGCTGGAATGGAGCGCCGCAGACGCTGTATTCAGACCACTTTCTCGAAGTCGACCCGATCGACGGGCCCATCGGCTACAAGCTCGAGGCGCCGCCGGTTCACCCCGTCATCTTCAGCAGCACGAGCACCGGTTTCGGCGCCGAACTCGCGACCGACCTGCGAGAAATGCATCGCACCCACGCCCTGCTGGCTTTGTTGCGCGACGGCTTTCACCCGCAGTCGGCTGGCGGCCAGGTCAAGTTGCGCAGCGACGGCTCACCGCTGCTCGACTACCCCTTGACCGATTTCGTCATGGACGGTGCACGCCGCGCCTTCCTGTCGATGGCCGAACTGCAGTTTGCAGCGGGTGCGCAACGTGTGCGTCTGGCCCATGACAGTGCCGAGCCCTATGCCAACTGGGCGCAGGCCAAGCTCGCCATCGCCCGGCTGCCCATGAAGCCCCTGCTCACGCGCGTGGCAAGCGCCCATGTGATGGGGGGTTGCGGCATGGCCGGCCAGGAAAGCAAAGGCGTGGTCCGGCCCGATGGCCGCCATTGGCAGGTGGAGAACCTGTCGGTCCACGATGGTTCGATCTTCCCCACCAGCATCGGCGCGAACCCGCAGCTGTCGATCTACGGGCTGGTCAACAAGCTGGCCACGAAGCTGGCGCGTGACCTCAGCGGTCGCGACGTGCGGCTGGCCTGATGGCTGGGCCCGCCGGCCCGGGCCGCCTGGCCCACCTGCAGCAATTCATCACGCTCGGCGCCATCGTGCTGGCTGCAGCCTGGGCTGGATGGAACCTGCATGCTGGCCGGCCCTGGTTGGCTGTGGCCGGTGTGGCCCTAGTCGGCTTCGGCCACGCCTTGGTGCTGGCTTTCGAAGTGGTCTTGCTGCGCGCGACGCTGGGCGGCGACCCGACGCCTCGCGCCAGTGCAGGCGCACTGCTGCGCGCCTGGTGGGGTGAAGTGCTGGCAGCGCCGGCCGTCTTCTGCTGGCGGCAACCCTTCCGCAGCCAACGCTGGCCCGACCAGTTGCCCGCCCATGTGCAGGGAATCCGAGGCGTCGTCCTTGTTCACGGATTCGTCTGCAACCGCGGCCTCTGGAACCCCTGGTTGCAGCGCCTGACTGCGCAAGGCACGCCCTTCATTGCCGTCAATCTGGAGCCGGTGTTCGGCAGCATCGACGACACCATCGGCATCGTTGACGATGCAGTGCGTAAGCTGAAGGTCGCCACCGGCCTTGCGCCGGTGGTCGTAGCCCACAGCATGGGCGGGCTGGTGCTGCGCCGGTGGTGGGCCGAGCACGATGGTGCCAGCCATGTCCACCACGCCATCACCATCGGCACACCGCACCAAGGCACCTGGCTGGCGCGCTGGGGCCACACCGTCAATGCCGGACAGATGCGCATGGCCTCCGGCTGGTTGGGCGGCCTGTCGAAGCGCGAACGGCCAGACGGTGTGCAGCGTTTCACCTGCTTCTACAGCAACTGCGACAACATCGTCTTCCCGCCACGCCTGGCAACGCTGCCCGGCGCCGACAACCGCCACCTGCCCGGGCTGGCCCATGTCCACATGGTCGACGCGCCCGAGCCCTGGGCCGAACTGCAGCGCTGGCTGAAGGCCGACTAGAAGACGCGTTCGCCGGCCAGCACCGCCCCGGCTTCCACCACTGGCTGGCTCCGCACGGCCTCGTACACCGGTGTGAAGTCAGGCCGCGTCGCGTCGAACAGTTGCTTGAACGAGTCGATGACGAAGTAGGTGGCCTGATAGGTGTCGATGCGGTAACGCGTTCGCATCAGCCGCTGCAGGTCGAAACCCACCCGCAGCGCCTCGCGCGATTCGATGCTGTGGCGCAGTTCACCAGCCGAGGACAGGATGCCGGCGCCATAGGCGCGCAGCCCCTGTGGTGTGTCGATCAGCCCGAATTCAACCGTGTACCAGTACAAGCGCGTCAGCAGCTCGCAGGCGTCCAGCCGGCTCGCCTTCATGCCGCCAGCACCGTAGGCCTGCATGTAGTCGGCGAAGGTCGGGTTGAACAGCAGCGGTACATGGCCGAACAGGTCATGGAAGACATCGGGTTCGACCACGTAGTCGAATTCCTCGGGCTTGCGCATCCAGTCGGTCACTGGGAACCGGCGTTCGGCGAGCAACTTGAAGAAGGCTTCTTCCGGAATCAGCCCGGGCACCCCCACGATCTGCCAGCCGGTGGCGCGCATCAGCCGCTCGCTGATGTCGTCGAAGCGCGGGATGCGGTCCGGTGCACCCAGCTGCTGCACGGCGCTAATGAACTCGTCGCACGCCAGGCCGGGCAGCTGCTGCAATTGCCGGGCATACAGGCGCCGGTAGGTGTCGTGGTCGGCCTCGCTGTACTGGGCGTAGTCCTGCTCGCAGGTGTAGTCGGCGCGCGCCTTGGCGTAGTCGCCCCGCGGTGGGCGGCTGCCTTCGCCGTAGGTGACGGGCGGCACGCCCTGGTTGATGCCGCTGTGGAAGTCGGGCTGTTCGTTCATCGCGTTCACGACTTCGACAGCACGCCGCGGCGCATCTGGTCGAGTTCGATGCTCTCGAACAGAGCCTTGAAATTGCCTTCGCCGAAGCCCTGGTCGCCCTTGCGCTGGATGAACTCGAAGAAGATCGGGCCGAGCTGGTTCTCGCTGAAGATCTGCAGCAGCAGTTCGCCGGCCTTGCCGTCGACCAGGATCTTGCGCTCCTTCAGCGCGGCGACGTTCTCGCCATGCCCGGGAATGCGTTTGTCGATCAGCTCGTAATAGGTGTCGATGGTGTCGAGCAGCTTCACGCCCTTGGCGCGCATCTGGTCGACCGTGCTCGGCAGGTCGCCTGAACCCAGCGCAATGTGCTGGATGCCCTCGCCGCGGTACATGTCGAGGTATTCCTGGATCTGGCCGGCCTTCTCGTTGCCTTCCTCGTTGATCGGGATGCGGATCTTGCCGCAGGGGCTGGTCATGGCCTTGCTCTTCACGCCCGTCACCTGGCCTTCGATGTCGAAGTAGCGCACCTCGCGGAAGTTGAACAAGCGCTCGTAGAACTCGGCCCATTCGGCCATGCGGCCGCGGTGCACGTTATGCGTCAGGTGGTCGATATAGGTCAAGCCGTTCCCGGGTGGGTTCAGGCTGGCGCCGGGCAAGGCAACGAAGTCGACGTCGAAGAAGCCGATGTTGCCGATCTCGCCTTCCTTGGCGCCGTTCTTGCCGCGCCATTTGTCGACCAGGTAGATCAGGCTGTCGCCGATGCCCTTGATGGCCGGGATGTTCAGCTCGCCCGGGCCGGCCGTGCCGGCATAGGCCCAGCCGCCGAGCGACTGCGCACGTTCGAAGGCCGCGCGCGCGTCCTGCACCCGAAAGGCGATGGCACAGATGCTGGGCCCGTGCAGCCGAGCGAAGCGCTGCGCAAAGCTGTCGGGTTCGGCATTGACGATGAAGTTGATCTCGCCCTGGCGGTACAGCAGCACGTTCTTGTGACGGTGCCTGGCGATGGCGGTGAAGCCCATGCGCTCGAACAGCGCGCCCATGGCGGCGGGGTCGGGTGCGGCGTACTCGATGAACTCGAAGCCGTCGGTCCCCATCGGGTTGTCCCAGGGTGTGAATTGCATGTTGCTGCTGCCCGCGGTTGAAAGTGCTGCGGACTGTAGGGTGCATGAAGCGCAGGAGGTATGCAAACACCGGCGCACCGTGGGGTGGCTGCGCCGGAATCCTGCAAGAATATGATGAATGGAAACCGAATCACAGCTTGATGCCGTCGATCGGCGCATTCTTCAGGTGCTGCAGGCACATGGACGCAGCACCTTCGACGAGCTCGCCTCTGCCGTCGGGCTGTCGGCCAGCGCGGTGTTGCGACGGGTGAAGCGACTCGAAGAAGCCGGCGTGATCGCCGGATACGTGGCCCTGGTCAGCCCCGAACGTGTCGGTCTCGGGCTGACCGCCTACATCAACGTGCGCCTGGTCAAACATGCCGATGTCGGCAAGCGCAGCCCGATGGACGACTTCACCGCCGCGGTGCAGGCCTGGCCCGAAGTGGTCGAATGCGCCGCCCTCACCGGCGAAATGGACTACCTGCTGCGCGTGCTGGTGCGCGACATGGCGCATTACTCGCGCTTCATCATGGACAGTCTGCTCAAGCACCCCAGTGTGCAGGACTGCAAGAGCAGCTTCGTCCTGCACCGCTGGAAGAGCACGACGGCTGTGCCCGTGTGAAGACCCGCACGCCGCTGGCCCGCGGGGCCATCGGCCCGGGCAGGGACAATGCAGTCCCATGCTTGAATGGATCAACGAACTTTCGACCTGGCTCCAGGGCTGGATGAGCGCCGGCGCCGGACTGTGGGGCCTGTTCTTCTCGGCCTTCCTGTCGGCCACTGTCCTGCCGGGCTCGAGCGAGCTGGTGATGACGGCTCTGGTGACGGCCTATCCAGCACTCGCCTTCCAGGCCTTTTTCGTGGCACTGGCCGGCAACGTGATGGGCTGCCTGCTCACCTTCTGGATGGGGCATGCCGGGCGGCAGGGCTTCGAGCGCTTCAAGCGCGTGAAGGTCGATCTCGAAGACCCGCGCATCCAGCGCCTGCGCCGTTGGGGCCCGCCCGGCCTGTTCCTGGCGTTCATGCCCCTGGTGGGTGACGCGCTGGTCCTGGCCGCGGGCTGGCTGAAGATGCCGTTCTGGCAGAGCATGCTGTGGATCGCCCTCGGCAAGGGCGCTCGCTACCTGGTGCTGCTGCTCAGCCTGAAGGGCGTGCTGGCCTTCACCTGAAGCCTGCGGGATCAGACAGCCTGCGTCTTCATCAGTTGTGCCGGAATCGGGGCTGGCCAACCGGCTTCCTGGGCCACGCGCACGATCGTTTCGTTGGTGTCGAAGAACACCTGCCAGTAGTGGTCGGTGTGGCAGTACGGCCGCACGGCAATGACGGTGCCCATCAGGTTGATGTCCAGCAGGTTCACTTCAGGCGCGGGGCTTTCGACCACGTTCGGAATCTTCGCGACTGCAGCCTTGAGCTTCTCGATGGCCTCGAGCGGGTTCACGGCGCCGTTCAGCTGCGCGGTGCGTTCGACGCGGCGTGCAGAACGCGCCGAATAGTTCATCACCGTGTCGCCGAAGACCTTGCTGTTGCCCACCAGGGTGTAGACGTTGTCGGGCGTGATCAGGGTCGTGCCGAACAGGCCGAGCTCGTGCACGGTGCCGGTGACGCCCCCCACGCTGACAAAATCGCCCACCTTGAAGGGCCGCAGGACGAGCATGAACGCGCCGGCGGCGAAGTTGCCGAGCATGCCGCTCCAGGCTGCACCGATGGCCACGCCAGCGCCTGCCAGCATGGCGGCGAAACTGGTGGTCTGGATGCCGAAATAGCCCAGGATGCCCAGCACCAGGGTGATGTTGAGCGCGATGTTGATGATCGAGCCCAGGTACTTCGTCAGGGTCGGGTCGACATGGTTGCGGCCCATCGCGGCCTGCATCAGGCCGATGACCTTGCCGATGAGCCAGCGGCCGACGATCCAGAACGCGATGGCGGCAAGGATCTTCAGCCCGAGGTCGGCGAGCGTGGTGGTGACGAATAGCTGAACGGACGACAGGTCCATGGTGGTGCTCCGAGCGGTGATGGGGTCGCTTCCTGTGCGGGCTGCCCCGCTCAGTCACTATTCCACAGCGCTGGCCGCCGTGGCCAACCGAAAGGTTGGCCTACTCGGCTTCGATGTCGAGCAGCAGGCGCTGCGCGGACTCGACCGACAGATGCAGCAGCTCGGCAACGTCACGCACGTCATCGGGCAGGGCCGGGTTGTCCCAGCCATCGGCGCTGTGCCGGGCCACGCGCATGGCCAGCAGCACGTTGCGCAGCTGGGCCTGGCCCGACTGCGCGGCCGCGGGCGCGTGGGCGTCGGTGATCTGCACCAGCAGTGCGGGCAGCCGCCAGGCCTGCATCAGCGCATGCTGGAGATCGACGAGTTCGATTCCGAGCACATCGCGCTGCACCACGGCCGAGCGCAGGCTGGGGTCGGCTTGCTGGCGACGCTGGATTTCGAGCGCGAGCGCTGGCGCATGCAGCCACAGCAGCAGTTCGGCGAAGTCGTGCAGCAACGCCGCCTCGTGGATGACGGCGGCGTCGTGGTCCATGCGGTGCACGGCAAAACCGATGGCGAAGTTCGCAGCTCGGTGCGCGCGGCGCAAGACGCGTGAAAAACCGGCCAGGGCCGCTTCGTCGTGCGCCAGCCATTCCTCGGCGACGGGCTGTGGACCGAAAGCCTGAAAGAAGGGGGTGATGCCCAACATCACCAGGGCTTCGGTCGCGGTTTCCGGTTCGCTTCCTTCGCGGCCCCGGCGCAGCTCGGCCACGTGGGCCAGCAGCTTCAGCATCATCAGGGGGTCGGTGGCCAAAGTCTCGGCCAGCCCATGGGCGTCGGCAGCGTCTTCGGTCAGGCGCCAGTCCTCGAGAAACTGCGCGGTGCTGGCCAGCACCGGCAACTGCCGGGCGTCGAAGCAGGCGCGCCAGCCGTCCAGGTCGCGGGGTGGCTGGGTGATGAAGTCGCGGGTGGCTGGGTTCATGGCATGGAAGCTCGTCCCAGCGATATCGGCAGTTTCAACCGCTGGCTTGAAGGGACAGCGTCAGGCCCTCGCCGGCATTCGCTTGGCCGGCCAGCAATTCCGCATAGGCCTGCTGCAATGAGGCGGTGCCGCTGCGCGCAACGATGTGCAGACCCCGCGCGCCTGGCCGCTGCAGGCCGTGCACGAACCCTGCCCAGGCCGCGCCCAGCCGCTGCTGCAGCCCGCCCGGGCCCCAGCCCAGCGGCGGCGGTGCGCTGCGCGTCTTGATCTGCGCCGGCGCGAAGAACAGCGTCGGCCGCGGTCCGGGCAGGCCGCCGCCCGAGCCCAGCGCCTGCCAGTGCGTGCCGCCGACCGAGCAGCTGTAGGCCAAGGTGCCGGCGAAGTGCTCGTGGACCTGGCGGCGCAGCTGCGTGTTGCCAGCGAAGTCGACGTAGACGGTGGCCAAGGCCGGGTCGAGCCCGCCCACCGTGGCGTAGTCGCGCACTTCGTCGAAGAACCCCAGGCCAGTGGCAAAAGCCAGGTTGGCTGGCGAAGTCAGGCCGCACAGGCGCGGCGCGCCCGGCTGGCCCCGGCGCCGTGCCAGGCAGAACGCCGTGCCCAGCGCCGTCTTGCTCGAGGCGCTCGACATGAGCACCTGCGCGGCGCCGAAAAACGAGTGCTCGGCGAGGAAGTCGTCGATCAGGAACGACGTCACGAACAGCGGCCTGAGCACCGCCTGCAGGCCTTCGGTGTCAGGGTGCCAGGCAGGGTCAGCATCGCAGAAGTCGTAGCGCGCATAGACCGCCGCCAGCTCCTGCCGGTGCGCGCTGGCGTCCTGGAAGCCGCTGGCCGTGACCCGCAGCGGCTGCACCACCAGATGCGTGCCGGCGGGCAGGCAGCCATAGATCCGGCGGCCTTCGGCCACGCCCTCGGCGCGGCTTTCCGTCACCGTGGCGAAACCCCACACCGGCAGGCAGCCCCAGGCCGCTTCGGCCGCGGGAAAGAACTGCCAGTACTTCATGGCCTCGCCAAAGGCGGCGTAGGTGATGTTGTTCGCGGTGAGTGCGAAGCGGTCGACTCGAAGTCGCACTTCGCCGGGGGCCAGCGGGCGCGCGCTCGGACCGTCTGGGTCGGGGACGAACCGCGTGTTCCGCAGGTCGTGACGGTCGATCAGGAAGCGGTTTTCGGCGTTCATGGCGGCGAAGCATGCGCCAGTGGAGCCATGGCGCTTGTCACCCCGGCGACGCCGTCAGGCGCCGCCGGGGAAACAGCGTCGATCACAGGCGCGTGACGCCCGTCAGGTGGCCGACAAGTTGGCCGTTGACGTACAGCGCACCCTCGGGCGCACCGGCCTCGGCATGGAATTCCAGCTGAGGTTCGGCACGTTCCGCGGCGGCCTCGACACGCATCAGGCGCAAGGCCTGGCGTTCGAGCGCGGCGCCCACAGCGCGCAGCAGGGCAGCGGCGGTTTCACGGCCGCGCCGGTCTTGCGGGGGAGCATCGCTCCAGGGGAGGTCGTTCATGGACACGGTAGGTCTCCTTCGGTGGCCGTTCCCCGCGCAAGGCTGAAGGGAAGGAGCGGCCGGGTCGGTTCAGGGGCTGGGCCGTCGGCGGTCTGCGTCGCGCAGGTCGCCGAGCTCACGTTGCAGGCTGCGCCGCGCCTGCAGGCGTGAGGCGCTGGCGGAAGGGCCGTGGGCGCCGGCCACGCGCAGGCGGGCGGCGGCGACCAAGGGGTTGCGGGGCTTGCGGGCGGTGATCTGGAACTTCATGGGGCTCTCCTTCGGGCTGGACGAAAACGGGGGACAAGTACGGTGAACGAAAGCGGGCAGCACAAAACAAAAGGCCCGGCTTGCTGGTGCAACCCGGGCCTGCAGGGTGAAGGGCGAGAGCGGGCTCTGGCCTCTTCAGTGAACCTGCGCCCCGGGTGGGGCACCATGTGCAAACACACCGGCTGAACCAGCTGCCGACGCCATGGCCGCGCCTGCCGGTAGGCAAGCAGGGCGAACAGCGATGGCGGGGAACTGGCGCATGGCGTGTGAGTTGGGGTGGATCGGATATGTCGAGATGCAGCACAAGGGCTTGCGTTTCGACACGCTTGCGCAAATGATAAACATACCGTTATCAATGCGCAAGCCATATTGCGCAGGAGCGGCCACCGTACAAACCCGCAGTCGTCGGGTCGCCGTGCCGCTGGCCGCGGGGACTACTTCTTGCGCTTCAGCGGCGCCACGCCCAACTGGCTGCGCAACCAGAGCGCATGGGCTTCCTCGGCCGCCGGGGCCAGGGGCGCGGGGGAAGCCGCCGGCGCAGAGGCAGAGGGCGAGGGCGAGGGCGCCGGGGACAGCACTTCGCCCAGCAAGTCCAGCAACCGGACACGGGCGCGCTGCGGATGGCGGCGGTAGTAGGTCAGCACCAGGCCGACGATGAAACGCTCGTCGTCGTCGCGTGGTGCCGACTCTTCGTTGCGGTCGCTGCGCTCGGCTGGTCGGGCGGTTGCCGATGCCGATCCCGATGCTTGGGCAGGAATCGCCGCAGCACCGGTGTGCGGCTGGTCCATCCAGCCCGGTGGCTTGTGGCACAACTGTTCGAACTGGCGGGCCAGGCGTTCGCCGATCTGGCGGCTGCGGCCCTTGATCTGGCTCCAGTAGCTGGGCTGGATCTGGATGCGTTCGGCGAAGCGCCGTTCCAGGCCACGCAAGGCGGCGGCGTCGGCATGGCGTGCGGTGGCGCGCACGAATTCCTCGAACAGCGCCATCGCGTTGTCCAGGCGCACCTGGGCAAGGTCGCGCACGGAATCTCGAAGGCTGCTTGGCATTGACCCCGATGATAAATCTCCCTTCATCTCGGGTGACCCGCCTGGGCTCGAGGCCCCGTAGCATCTGTGGATGGCGTCATCGGCACACGCACCCTGGATCCAGTTCCCGAGCGGGGAAGAGCGCCCCAATCTGGGCATGGGTACCTGCGGCTATGGCGTCGACACGGCGTATCAGGCGAAGGAGGTGGGGGCACTGCGGCTGGCGCTGGACATGGGCTGGCGCCTCTTCGATACCGCCGAGATGTACGCCAGCGGCGGGGCCGAGCGGGTGCTCGGCCTGGCTCTCGAACAGGCCTTCCGCGCCGGCTTGCCCCGTGACGCGGTGATGGTGGTCAGCAAGGTGCTGCCCGAGCACGCTTTCGAATCGGGGCTGGTCGCGGCTTGCGAACAGAGCCTGCGCCGGCTGAAGCTGGACTGCATCGACCTGTACCTGCTGCATTGGCCCAGCTCCACCCCCCTGGCCGAAACCGTCAAGGCCTTCGAGCAACTGCAGCGCCACGGGCGCATCCGCCACTGGGGCGTGAGCAACTTCGACCTGCCGCAGCTGCGCGAGCTGGCCGCGGTGCCGGGCGGCGCTGCCTGTGCGGCCAACCAGGTGCACTACTCGCTGGGCGCGCGCGGTGTCGAATTCGACCTCTTGCCCGCGCAACGTGTGCACCAGATGCCCCTGATGGCCTACAGCCCGCTGGACCAGGGCGAGCTGGCCGACCACCCCGCCTTGCGCGGCATGGCGGCGCGCCACCGCGCCACGCCGGCCCAGGTGGCACTGGCCTGGCTGCTGCGCCAGCCCGGCGTGATGGCGCTGCCGAAGGCGCGCAGCGCCGTGCACCTGCGCCACAACTGGGCGGCGCAGGCGCTGTCTCAGGCCCTGTCTGCAGAGGACCTGGCCTGGCTGGATGGCCACTTCCCGCCGCCCCGGCACAAGCTGCCGTTGTCGGTGCGCTAGGTGCGGGCCGACCGCCGGGCAACAGGCGCGCTGGCGGGGGTCAGCGGGTTCCGGTGACCTCGATGTCCACGCGCCGGTCGGGCTGGAGGCAACTGCGCAGCTGTGCGGTCGGCTGGCTGCCCTGGCAGTCACCGGTCTGACCGGTCGGGCTGCTTTCACCCAGTCCGGCGGTGGTGATCTTGGCTGCTGCCAAGCCGCCGGATTCGACCAGATAGGCCTTCACGGTGTCGGCCCGGGCCAGGGACAGTGTCTGGTTGTAGGCGGTGCTGCCCAGCCGGTCGGTATGGCCCTGCACGGTGATCACGTCGAACTGCGTGCCTGCTGCTTCGCGTGCAAAAGCGTCCAGTGCCGCCTTGCCTTCGGGGCGCAGCTGTGCCCGGTCGAAGCCGAAGAGCGACTCGGCCGCGAACGTCACGCGGCGCACGGCAGGTGCCGTCGGTGCCGGGCTGGGCGGCGGCATCGGCGCCGCGGCGGCCATCGGCGCGGCAGGCGCTGCCTGCGGCGGCGGTGGCGCCGGGGCCGGGGCCGGCGGCATGGGCGCGCGGGCCGTGACCATCGGCGAACGGCCGAACGGGAAGACCAGGCTCACCGAATAGACATTGACATTGGCCTGGTCGCCAAAGCCGTCCTTCATGCGGTAGCGGTCGGCCTCGGCGCGCAGATGGAAACCCGGTGAGAACGCGTACTGCAGGCCGACCCCGACCTTGTAGTTCCCCGCACGTTCGCTCGGGGTCGGGTTTGTCACGGTGGCGGCACCCGTGGCAGTGAAGCTGTTGCGCGTCTTGGCGTATTGCGCGCCCAGGCGGCCCAGCAGTGCCCAGCGCTCGCCGAGCGGCAGCGTGCCGACGGCATCGAGACCGCCGCCCTGCAGCTTGAAATTGGCGTTCAGGCTGCCAGCAGGCACGGTGGTGGCCGAATACGAAAACTGTCCGAGGTCGAAGAACGCCGCTTCGAGCGCGAAGTAGCGGTTGAACTGCCAGCCACCGAAGACGCGGTAGGCGCGGTCCTTCTCGTCGCTGGACAGACTGGTGGTCTGCAAGCCGCTGCCCAGCATCCGGGCATTGATGCCGGTCTGGTCGAACTTGGCCCGCGATTCGCCCAGCGAGACGCCCAGATAGGGATAGGCACCGCTGTCCTGGGCCCAGGCGCCATGGCCGAAGCTTGCGGCGCAGCCGGCCAGGCAGGTGAGCGCGGCAACGCGCAGGGTCGGGATCTGTTTCATGTCTGGCTTTCGAAGTGGTGGGGCGGCAGCGTGCGCTGCCGTTGCCACCCTTGTGGGGCCAAACCCTCGGGCCGTCTGTGCGTTGCGGGACACAGGGTGTCGGCCCAGGCGGGCGGGCAGCGCCGCGCCGGGCGCCGTTCTCAGCCCTGCAGCAGCTTCCGGCTCACCGCCGCCGGGCTGTCGCAACCCGTCAGAGCCAGCGCCATCAGCAGTTCGTCCTGCAGCAGCCGCAGCCCCAGCGCGACACCGGACGCACCGTTGGCGGCCAGGGCCATCAGCAACGGCCGGCCGACCAGCACCGCCGTGGCACCCAGGGCCAGGGCCTTGAGCACGTCGGTGCCGCGGCGGATGCCGCCGTCCACCAGCAGCGGCACCGCACCCTGGAGCGCGTCGGCCACGCGCGGCAGGGCGTGGGCCGTGGCCAGGCAGGTGTCCAGCGTGCGCCCGCCGTGGTTGCTGACGATGAGCCCAGCCGCCCCCAAAGCGGCGGCCTGACAGGCATCGTCAGGGTGCAGCACACCCTTCAGCAGCACGGGCAAGGGCGCGTGGTCGAGCATGCTTTCGACGCTGGCCCAGGTCGGCGCAGCCGCGCGCCAGTCCTTGTCGACCGGGCTGGCCCCAGCGGGGATGTTGACTGCGCTCACCCCGGCAGGCAGACGGAACCCGACACGGCGCTCGCGATCGCGGGCGCCGCTTACTGGCGCATCGACCGTCAGCACGATGGCCTCGTAGCCGGCTGCCGCTGCGCGCTGCATCAGTTCACGCGTCAGTCCGGCGTCGGCCTGCGGGTACAGCTGGAACCACAGCGGTCCGCGGCCCGGTTCGTCGCGCACGAGTACGGCCACGTCTTCCAGCCGGGTGCCGGCCTGGGTGGACAACACATAGCCGGCGCCCTGCGCTGCGCAGGCCAGGGCCGCAGCCCGTTCGCCGTCGGGATGGGCCAGGGCCTGGTAGGCCATGGGTGCCATCAGCAAGGGGTGCGGCCAGCGTCGGCCCAGCATTTCGATGCCGAGTTCGGCCGACTGCAGCGGGCGCAGCACGCGCGGCAGCAGGCGCAGGCCGTCCCAGGCCAGGCGGTTTTCGCGCAGCGTGATTTCGTCGCCGGCACCGCCGCTGAAGTAGGCCCAGGCGTTGTCGTCGAGCCGCGCGCGTGCCAACGGCTCAAAGTCGGCCAGGTTGATGGCGGTGTTCAGGTTCGGGCCCACAGTCGCAGCAGGTTGTGGTACGTGCCCGTCAGCGCCACGGTCTCTGCGGATTCGCCGTTGCCGCCGTCCATTTCGCGCTGGCGCAGCCGCATCAGCGCCATGTCCATGTCGAACAGCAGCTGGCGCTCGTCGGCCCGCGGCACCAGGCTCTCGACCCAGAAGAAGCAGGCCAGCCGCTCGCCGCGCGTGACCGGGGCCACGCGATGCACGGTGCTGGCCGGGTACAGCAGTGCGTCGCCGGCGTCCAGCTTGACAGGCAATTCGTCGCCGCCCTGGCGCACCAGAAGTTCACCGCCGTCGTAGCTGTCGGGTGGTGACAGGAACACGGTGCACGACAGGTCGGCGCGCAGCGCGCCGTCGGCATGGGCGCGGATGGCCTGGTCGATGTGCGCGCCGTATTCGTTGTTCGCGCCGCGGTAGCGGTTGAAGGCCGGCGGCAGCACGCGCCGGGGCAGCGCGGCCGACAGGAACAGCGGCTGCCGTTCCAGCGCCTGCAGCACCAGGTGGCGCAGCTGCTGCGCGGCCGGCCCTTCGGCCAGCTGCTCGTTGCGCTTGACGGCCGCGGCCTGGGTGCCGGCCGTCGTGCGGCCGTCGAGCCATGGGCCTTGTGCCAGCCACTCGCCGGCCCGCGCCAGCGAGTCGCCGTCCAGCAGGCCGGGCAGGCGCATCAGCATCATGGTCTCAACGTCCTTGCTCAAAAACGGTAGGTGCCGGTCAGTTGGAACAAGCGGCCCGGGCCGGGGATGTAGTGGCCCGGGTACAGCTGGTCGGCGTACAGCTTGTCTGCAACGTTGGTCAGGTTGGCCTTGACGATGAACTGGTCCTTCACGAGCGTGTACTCGGCCATCAGGTCGCCGGTGACGAACTTGGGCACGAAGTAGCCCGGGTTGCGCAGCGGCTGCTGGCTCGAACGTGCGTTCAGGCCACCGCCGAAGCGGAACTTCGGCGTCAGCTGGTAGGTGGCCCACACCGTGCCCGAGTGCACAGGCGTGAGCGATGGGCGCGTGCCCTTGCCTTCGGCGCCGGGGGCGGCTTCGTCGATGTTGGCCACCGGCATCCACATGTACGAACCGAAGATCTCCAGCCCCGGCAATAGCCGGCCGGTGACGTCGAGCTCGATGCCGGCGACATGCCGCTTGCCCGACAGGGTGACCAGGTTCACCAGCGGGTCGGTGTTGCGCTCGTGCAGCTTGGTCGTGCGGAAGATCGCGAAGCGGGTCGTGAAGTTGCCGTTGGCCGAATCGATCTTGGCGCCGGCCTCGATGTTCATCGACTCTTCCGGCGGGATGTCGACGTTCGCGGCGCTCAGCGAATAGGCGTCGCCCGAGGTATTGAACGAGCTCGCTGCCGAAAAGTGGAAGGACATGCGCTCGTTCGGCTGGAACAGGATGCCGGCGCGCTGGCTGGGTTCGGACACCTTCATGCGGTAGGCCTGGCTGACCTTGGTGCCCGGGTCGGCGGCGTTGGCCGGTGTGGCGAACACCGAATAGTCGCCGACCAGGCGGTCGTAGCGCAGGCCGAGCACCAGCTTCCAGGCCGGCGCAAGCTGGATCGTGTCCTGCACGAACAGGCCGGCGGCGTCGGACTCGTACGAATTGTTCGGCCGCAGCACACGCAGGCTTTCGTCGATCCAGGCGCCGTCGTAGGGCCGGCCGATCGTCGTCGTCGGCTTGGTCAGCGTCACGCCGCCCTGGGCCACCGTGCGCACCGCAACGACGTCCTTCTCCTCGTGGGCGAAGTCGGCGCCGGCCACGATTTCGTGGCGCATGCCGGCGAAGTCGAAGCGGCCGTTGAAGTCGCTCTGCGCGAACGTCGTCGCCATGTCCTGGATCTTCGGCTGGAAGCCGCGGTTCACGACGGTGTTCGGCCCGAAGGTGGCCAGGCTGACGGCCTGGCCGTCGGGCTGCGCCGCGGCATTGGCGAAGCGCACGGTGCCAGCCCGCTGATCACGTTCGAAGCGACCATGGCGAATGCGGGTGTTCAGCTCCATGCGCGGCGCCATGCGCCAGACATGGTTCAGCGTGACGAACCGGGCCTGGCCGACGTTCTGGTCGCTGGCCATGCCGTAGTAGCTGTCGGGGTCGATCGGCAGCAGGGTGGTTTCGCTCACGGGCGAAGTCGCGGTCGGGCGGATGAAGGGCATGCCGTAGTTCATGCCGTTCTTGTTTTCCAGGAACGAGGCGGCCAGCGAGAACTCGTGCCGTTCACCGATGCCGGTGCGGATGGCGCCGGCCACGCCGGTTTTGTTCAGCGAACTGCCCGCGCCGTTGCTGTCGGCCTGGGTCGACATCGCGCCGATGCGCAGTGCCGTGCTCTGGCCGAGCTTGAAGTTGAAGTCGCCCACGCCGCGCCTGTAGTTGTGGCTGCCCAGCGTCAGGTCGACCTGGTTCTCGTCCATCAGCCGCGGCGCCTTGCTCACCATGTTCACCGCGCCGCCGGTCGAGCCGCGGCCGAACAGCATCGAAGCCGAACCGCGCAGCACCTCGATGCGGTCGACGAAGAAGGTGTCGCGTTCGTAGAAGGCCGGGTCGCGCATGCCGTCGACGAAGACGTCGCCGCTGGCCTGCAGCGGGAAGCCGCGCAGACGGATGTCTTCCTCGCCGCCTTCGGCCGCCAGGAAGGTGATGCCGGCGGTCATCTTCAGCGCCTCCTTCAGGGTGTCGAGGTTGCGGTCGTCGATCAGCCGTTCGGTGACGACGGTGACCGACTGCGGCACGTCGCGAAGTTCCTGCTGCGACTTGCCGATGCGTGTGGTGGTCGCCTGCACGCTGTCGCGCGAGCTGGGCTGGGCGGCAGCGCGGGCGCGAACCGCCGGCATCACGGTTTCGCTGGCGGCGGCCGAAGCTGCAGAAGCAGGAGCAGCCACGGTCTGGGCTGCGGCGCTGCCGGCCAGGCCGAAGCTGGCGGCAATGGCACCGAGTGGCAGCACCACGTGTGAGTTTTTCAGGCGAGTCATGAAGCCGGTTCCTTGCGAAGGGTGGGGAGCGGCTGGGTGGCGACGGCTGCCTGGCTGCGGGGTTTCGGTGAAAGAGTGGAAAGACGTGAACAGGGTCGAGGGATCAGTCGAGCTCGTAGACCAGGGGCGCGATGACGATCCATTCGATCGCCATGCCGTCTTCTGTCTGCGGCGCGAACCGCGCCGCCTGCATCGCGGCCACCGCCTGGTCGTCCAGGCGGCTGAAGCCCGAGGACCGCTGCACGGTCACCTGCTTCGGCTGGCCCTGGCGGTCGACATGCACACGCAGCCAGACGGTGCCGCTTTCGCCCAGCCGGCGCGACGCCAGCGGCACTTCGATGGCCGGCAGCACGCGGTAACCGATGGCGCCCGGCGGCACCTGGCGCGGTTCGGCACGCGGCGGTGCTGGCGCCGGTACGGCCACCGGCGCCGGCGCCGGGCTCGGTGCCGGAACTGCCGCCGCTGGCGTGGTGGTGGCACGTGCTGCCTCGGGTGCGGCCAAGGCCGCAGGCAGGGGCGGGGCGCCGGGCAGGTTGACGACTGGCGCCATCAGCAGCGGCATCACCGGTGCGGCCAGCCTCTGCGGGGCGGGCAGAACCACTGCGAGCACTTCCTTCGGCTCGGCTGGCGCGGCCAGCAGACTGACGCTGACGGCCTGTTCGACCGGCAGCACCTGGTCCAGCTTGTCGGTCAGCAGCAGCCCCACCAGGAGCAGTGCGTGGACGGCAATCACCCCGGCGGCGGCTGGCGAACGCGACGCCAGGAAGGGCGAGGCCCTGAGCCGTGCCGGGGGCGAAGTCAGCTCTGGCGGCGCAGGTTGGAAGGCCGCCATCGGCAGGGGGGCAGGCAAGGCGCGAGGCAAGGAAAAGTGGACGGCAGACATGGCAGATTCAATTGAGAAATGTAATGTAAACGCGAATCATTCGCAAAACGGAATTTGCTCTGTCCCTACCGATGTCGTCGTGTCGCCACGAAAAAAAGCCGCCGCCGGGCCCTTTTGCGGGGCACGGCGGCGGCAGGGGCCGCAGCAGCGGCAGGCGTCAGGCTTGCGGGACGTCGATCTTCGGCGCAGTGCGCACGCTCAGCCACATCGTGAAGGCGAGGACGACAACGACCACGCCCAGCGAGACCGCCACGGGAATCTTGAAGACGTCGATCAACACCATCTTCGTGCCGATGAAGACCAGGATCACGCTCAGCCCGTAGCTGAGCAGGTGGAACTTGGCCGCCACGGCCGCGAGCAGGAAGTACATCGCGCGCAGGCCGAGGATGGCGAAGATGTTGCTGGTAAGCACGATGAACGGGTCGGACGTGATGGCGAAGATGGCCGGGATGCTGTCGACAGCGAAGATCACGTCGGTCATGGCCACCAGGCAGATCACCAGGAACAAGGGCGTGGCGATCTTCTTGCCGTTCTCGACCGTGAAGAACTTCTCGCCGTCGAACTTGGCACTGACCGGCATGATGCGCTTGAGCAGCTTCAGCGCCGGGTTGCTCTCGAGGTCAGGCTCCTGCCCTGCGGCCCACCACATCTTGATGCCGGTGACGATCAGGAAGACGCCGAACACGTAAAGCACCCAGTGGAACTGCGTGATCAACCAGGCGCCCACCAGGATCATCACGGTGCGCAGCACCATGGCGCCGATGATGCCGATCATCAGCACGCGCTTCTGGAATTCCAGCGGCACGGCGAAGTAGGTGAAGATCATCAGGAACACGAAGATGTTGTCCACCGCCAGGCTCTTCTCGATGAGATAGCCGGTGAGGAACTCCATGCTCTTGGTGTTGGCGATTTCGACACCGTTGTCCTGGTAGATGGCCCACCAGAACAGCCCGTTGAAGGCGAAGCTGGCCGCCACCCAGACGAGCGACCAGTTGATGGCCTCCTTCACACCCACGGCGTGGGCGCCCTGCTTGCGCAGCACGACGAAGTCGACGAAGAGTGCCGCGATGACGATCGCGACAAAGGTAATCCACAGCCACAGCGGCGCAATGGTGTCCAAGTGACACTCCTTCAGCAAAGGGTTGATTTCGCGCCGAAAGGTCTTGCTGAAGGGCGGCCCAAGCGGGTGGGCACTTCTGCGGTCCCGGGCGGCCAGCGGGCGCTGGCTGCCGTATTGACGGGGGGCCGCGACAACCGGGCGTTGTCTGCTACTCCCCTTTCGACGAACGGGAATGTAGCGGCCCCGGCTTTGGCCCGACGAGCCGTGGGGCCGCTCCACGCCGGTGCCACGCCAGCGCACCGACAAGGCCCAGCCCGGCCAGCAGCATGGCGGTGGTGCCCGGTTCCGGGACCAGGCTGAGCTGCCCGATGTGGCTGAAGCTGACGACGGCCTCGGTATCACTGATGAACTGGCCGAAGGCCTCCATCGTGGCGCTGCCGGTGGCGCCGGCAAAGAGCCCGGTGCCGCCGGTGAACTGGGTCACGCCGTTCAGGAACAAGGTGCCTGGGGTCGGCCCCGGGCTCAGTTGCACCGAGAAAGCCCCCAGCAACTCATCGCCATTGGCCGCGACGAAGCGGTTGGTCCCGCTGCCCGCGCCAGTTCCGAGATTCACGATGTCGGTCGAAAAATGGCCGGTCAGTCCGAACGTGCCGGCTCCGGTGGTCTGCGTCGCGAACCGCAGCACGGGCCCGATCGGGTTGATGACTTCGACGACCTGCGACGTCCCGCTGGTGTTGACGTTGAACGCTTGCGCAGCGGCCGGCAGCGTGGTCAGCGCCGACACTGCGAGTGTGCAAGCGGCAGCGAGAGCGCCTGGAAATGTCAGAGCCATGAGCGTCTTCCGACCGAGGGTGAATGAGGATTCCAGCGCGGTACGCCACCTTGGCACCGGGCAGATCTGTCCAACATCGTTGGAGCTGACCAGGGCCCGGGTGACGCTGAGGAACTGCGTGAACCCGCTTACTTGCACGGCGCCGCTGCTCCGAATCAGGTAACTCTGGCCGCTGGCGGGGGCCGGCGACGCCGGTGGGGGTGAGGGTCGGATTCGTGACATGAAGGTTTCCCCAAGGGAAGTGGATGAGCCTTCATTGAGCCCGCGGCGCCGACCCAGCGACAGTGGGCAGTTGTCCCGACAGCAGCCTTCCCACGCCCGCTGCGTCCCGCAGCCACGGGACATTCGGCCCTGCCCCCCTAGCCCGAAGGCGTCAGCCGAAACCCAGTTCGCGCGCTCGCACCACCGCCTGCGGGCGGCCCGCCACGCCCAGCCGGGTGTACAGGAGCGACAGCGCGTTGCGCACCGTCTTGTCGGCCAGGCCGAGCTCGGCACCGATCTGCAGGTTGTCTCGGCCCGCCGCCACCAGATGCAGCAGCGCGCGTTCCCGTGCAGTGAAGCCGGTTTCGTCGCCCGGCATGGCAGCGGCGTGAATGAAGGCCGTCATCGCGTCGCACATCTGTTCGAAGGCGAGTTCACCGGCCAGCGGGATATGGTTGCGGCCTTCCAGTTCGACGAAGCGCGCGCCGGCGATGGCTGCAGCCAGTTGCCGGCCGTTCTCCGGGGCCACTGTGGCGTCGTGTTTCCTGTGCAGCACCAGCGTCGGGCAGCGCACACGCGGCAGGAACTCGCGCACGTCGAGCGCCACCCGCGTGCGCAGCAGCGCCGCGGCACGCGCCGGGCCACAGCACAAGCGCTGCTGCTCGTTCAAGGCCTGCACCTGTTCGGGCGTGCCATCGGGAATCAGCGTCGATGTGAAGAAGTGCTGAACAGGTGAGCCGGCGCGGCCCCAGCCGAGTTCGATCAAGCGCGCCGTTGCGTCGACCCAGGCCAGGTTCTCTGCGCTCGGCGTTCCGGCCAGCGGGCCGTGGGCGTAGGCGCCCAGCAGCACCAGATGCGTGACCCGTTCCGGGTGGCGCGCAGCGAAGGCGATGGCGGCCGGGCCGCCGCCGGAGATGCCCAGCAGCGCCAGCCTGTCGAGCCCGGCATCGTCGGCCACGGCCTCGAGTTCTTCGACCGCCGTTTCCAGGTCGAGCGGCGTGTCGTCGGGGCCTGACAGGCCGCAGCCGCGTTCGTCGAAGCGCAGCAGGCGGAAGTCGCGCCCCAGCCGCGTCAGCCAGGGCTGCCAGACGGGCGACTGCGGGTCCTGGCCGACATGCGTCATCCAGTGCGCGGCGCGCAGCAGTGGCGGCCCGCGGCCCTGCGCGGCCCAGGCCACGCATGCGCCGCTGGCGAGCGGGGCGAATCGGATCTGCTGCTGCAACATCCGTACGCCTATTCAGGCGCTACTGGAAGGCGACTTCGGCGAAGCTGCGCAGCTTGCGGCTGTGCAGGCTGCCCGGGCGTTCCTGGCGCAGCAGTTCCACCGCACGCATGCCGATGCGCAGGTGCTGGTCGACCCGTTCACGGTAGAAGGTGTTGGCCATGCCGGGCAGCTTGATCTCGCCGTGCAGCGGCTTGTCGCTCACGCACAGCAGGGTGCCATAGGGCACACGGAAGCGGAAGCCGTTGGCAGCGATGGTGGCGCTTTCCATGTCCAGCGCCACGGCGCGGCTCTGGCTGAAGCGGCGCTCCGGGCCCGGGTGCGGCAGCAGTTCCCAGTTCCTGTTGTCGGTGCTTGCCACCGTGCCGGTGCGCAGGATCTTCTTCAGCTCGTAGCCCGACAGCTGGGTGACGTCGGCCACGGCCTGTTCCAGTGCCACCTGCACTTCGGCCAGCGCCGGGATGGGCACCCACAGCGGCAGCTCTTCGTCGAGCACGTGGTCTTCGCGCATGTAGGCGTGGGCCAGCACGTAGTCGCCCAGCTGCTGGCTGTTGCGCAGGCCGGCGCAATGGCCCAGCATCAGCCAGGCATGCGGGCGCAGCACGGCGATGTGGTCGGTGATGGTCTTGGCGTTCGCCGGGCCGACGCCGATATTGACCATGGTGATGCCCGAGTTGTCGGCCCGCACCAGGTGGTAGGCCGGCATCTGCGGCAGCCGCGGCGGCGCTGCGCCCAGTTCGTCGCCGGGCCTCGCGGACTCGCCCACACGGCGGGTGACGACGTTGCCGGGCTCGACGAAGGCCACGTAGTCGCTCGCCGGGTCGGCCATCAGTGCGTGGCCGAGCTTGATGAACTCGTCGATGTAGAACTGGTAGTTCGTGAACAGCACGAAGTTCTGGAAATGGTCGGGCGCGGTGCCGGTGTAGTGGCGCAGACGGTGCAGCGAATAGTCCACGCGCGGCGCGGTGAACAGCGCCAGCGGCTGGGCTTCTCCGGCACGGGGCTCGAAGCCGCCGTTGGCGATGCCGTCGTCCATGGCCGCCAGGTCGGGCAGGTCGAACAGGTCGCGCATGCGCATGCGGCGTTCGGCTGACAGCGAACCTTCGAGGTGGTTGTTCTCGGCCAGCGAGAAGTGCACGGGAATCGGCTGGGCACTGGTGCCCACTTCCAGCGCCACGCCGTGGTTCTTCACGAGCAGGCGGAACTGCTCCTCGTAGTAGCTGGCGAACAGGTCAGGCCGCGTGAGCGTGGTTTCGAAGGTGCCAGGGCCGGCGACAAAACCGTAGCTCAGGCGCGAGTCGGCGCGCGCCACGGTGTCGGTGCGCACCCGCACGAAGGGGTAGCAGGCGCGCACGGCCTGGCCGTCGTCGGCGCCGGTCACGAAGCGCTGCAGGCTGGTGCGCAGATGCTCGATGCTGCTGCTGTAGATGTCCTGCACCTGGGCCAGGGCGGCGGCGGGGTCGGTGTGGCGGGCAGGGGCCACGAAGGGGGGCTGGGACGACATGGACCGATTCCTTTTCTTGTTCTGGTGGCGAATTGTCGCCGCAGTGCTGCCTTTCCCCCTTGCATCAGGGACCGCAACGGGGATCAGGCGGGGCGTTTTCTGGCATTGGCGGAACGGTCGCAACGCTGTCGTCACCTTCGCCAGCCAGAACCCCGGGATGGCCGACCTGGGCCTGGGCACCTGCACGGTGGCGCCGGCAGCTTGAGCGGCGGCGTGCTCAGCGACACGCCGGACTTCGGCACGGTAGCGAACGGCCAAGCGATGGCATCGCCACCCTCCGCCAGAACAACAGCGCCACTGACGCGGCCGACGCGCTGGCGGGAAGCTTCAAAACCAGCTGCCTGCAGCTTTGAACGGGTGGGCCGGGGCTTCGGCCCTTTGGTCTTTATGCCGCAGCCGTCCAGGCGCTGGCGGCGTCCAGCGTGGCGATGTCGGCGGTCGACAGCAGCAGTCGCGCCGCACCCGCCAGCTCCAGCCATTGCGCCACGCTGGTGGCACTGGCGATCGGCGCCGTGATGCCTGGCCGCGCGATCTGCCACGCCAGGGCTACCTGGGCCGGCGTGCTGTGGTGGGCTTCAGCCACGGCGTCGAGCGCGGCCAGGATGCCGAACCCGCGCGGGTTCAGGTAGGCCTGGACGCCAGCGCCGCGCGGGCTTTTGCCCAGGTCGGCTTCGCTGCGGTACTTGCCGGTGAGAAAGCCCCTGGCCAGGCCGAAGAAGTTGATCACGCCCAGGCCTTGGGTGCGGCACAAGGGTTCCAGCGCTTCTTCGTACACCTGGCGTTCGACCAGGTTGTAGTGCGGCTGCAGCGTTTCGTAGCGCGGCAGGCCCAGGCGGGCGCTGGTGGCCAGCGCTTCGGCCAGGCGCGGTGCGCTGTAGTTGCTGGCGCCGATGGCGCGCACCTTGCCTTCCTGGATCAGTTCGGCAAAGGCTGCCAGGGTCTCTTCCAGCGGCGTGGCGGTGTCGTCGTCGTGGCTCTGGTACAGGTCGATGTGGTCGGTCTGCAGCCGGCGCAGGCTGTCTTCGCAGGCCTGGCGGATCCAGCGCCGGCTCAAGCCCATGCGGCCGCTGCCCTCGTCGCCCATCGGCTTGCCCACCTTGGTGGCGATCAGCACCTGGCCGCGCCGACCGCTGCGTTGCAGCCACTGGCCGATGACGGTTTCGCTCTCGCCACCCAGGTGGCCCGGCGCCCAGCGTGAATAGATGTCGGCGGTATCGATGAGGTTGAAGCCGCCGTCGGCGAACGCGTCGAGCAGGCTGAACGACGTGGCCGCATCGGCCGTCCAGCCCAGCACATTGCCGCCAAAGGCGATGGGGGCTGCAGCCAGGCCGCTGCGGCCGAGTGGGCGATAGTGCATGGACGCTCCGTTCACAGGATGTAGCGCGACAGGTCTTCGTCGTGCGCCAGTTCGGCCAGGCGGGCGTTGACCATCGCCACGTCGACCACCAGGGTTTGCCCGCTGCGCGTGGGCGCGTCGAAGCTGACCTCGTCGAGCAGGCGTTCCATCACCGTGGCCAGGCGGCGCGCACCGATGTTCTCGGTGCGTTCGTTCACTTCGAAGGCGATCTCGGCCAGGCGGCGCACCGCGGCCGGCTCGATCTGCACCGTCACGCCCTCGGTGGCCAGCAAGGCCTGGTACTGCGCCACCAGGCTGGCGTGGGTGCTGGTGAGGATGGCCTCGAAGTCGGCCACGCTGAGCGACGACAGTTCCACGCGAATCGGGAAGCGGCCCTGCAGCTCGGGGATCAGGTCGCTGGGCTTGGCCAGGTGGAAGGCACCGCTGGCGATGAAGAGGATGTGGTCGGTCTTGACCACGCCGTACTTCGTCGTGACGGCCGTGCCTTCCACCAGCGGCAGCAGGTCGCGCTGCACGCCCTGGCGGCTGACTTCGGCGGTGCTGCCGTTGTCGCTGCGGGAGGCCACCTTGTCGATCTCGTCGATGAAGACGATGCCGTCGGCCTCGGCCTTGGCCACCGCGGCGGCGCGGATCTCGTCCTCGTTGACGAGGCGGCCGGCTTCTTCCTCGACCAGCAGCTTCAGCGCCTCACCGATCGTCACCTTGCGCTTGCTCTTCTTGGGCTGGTTCATCTGGCTGAACAGGCCCTTCAGCTGTTCGGCCATCTCTTCCATGCCGGGCATGCCCTGCGGGCCCAGCACTTCGAGCGCGGGCTTGGCGTCGGCGATGTCGAGCTCGATTTCCTTGTCGTCCAATGTTCCTTCGCGCAGGCGCTTGCGCATCACCTGGCGGGCGGTGTTCTCCGCCGGGGGTTCGGCGGTGAAGCCGATCGCCCTGGCATCGCGTGCGTCACGCGCATCCCGAGGCGGCGGCACCAGGATGTCGAGGATGCGCTCCTCGGCGGCGTCCTGCGCTGCGGCGCGCTTGGCCGCCACCTGGCGCTGGCGCTCCTGCTTCACCGATACCTCGACGAGGTCGCGGATGATCGTGTCCACGTCCTTGCCGACGTAGCCCACTTCGGTGAACTTGGTCGCCTCCACCTTGACGAAGGGGGCGTCGGCCAGCCGCGCCAGCCGGCGCGCGATCTCGGTCTTGCCGACGCCGGTGGGCCCGATCATCAGGATGTTCTTCGGCGTGATCTCGGCCTGCATGGCGCCCTGCACGCGGCGGCGGCGCCAGCGGTTGCGCAGCGCGATGGCCACCGCGCGCTTGGCGCCATGCTGGCCGACGATGTGCTTGTCGAGTTCGGCGACGATCTGCGCCGGGGTCAGGTTCTCGGTGTCGATCTCGGCCGTCATCCCAGCGTCTCCACGATGTGGTTCTGGTTCGTGTAGATGCAGATGTCGCCGGCGATCTCGAGCGAACGCTTGACGATCTGGGCGGGGGTCATCTCGGTGTGGTTCAGCAGCGCCATCGCCGCGGCCTGGGCATAGGCGCCACCGCTGCCGATGGCGACGATGCCCTGCTCGGGCTCGAGCACGTCGCCATTGCCGGTGATGATGAGGCTGGCGGTGCCGTCGGCCACCGCCAGCATGGCTTCGAGGCGGCGCAGCACACGGTCGGTGCGCCAGTCGCGCGTGAGTTCGATGGCGGCGCGCACCAGGTGACCCTGGTGTTTCTCGAGCTTGGCCTCGAAGCGCTCGAACAGCGTGAATGCGTCGGCGGTGGCACCGGCGAAGCCGGCGAGCACCTGTTCGCGGTAGAGCTTGCGCACCTTGCGTGCGCTGGCCTTGACGACGATGTGGCCGAGCGTGACCTGGCCGTCGCCGCCGAGGGCGACGGTGGAGCCGCGGCGAACGCTCACGATGGTGGTGCCGTGATAAGTTTCCATGGGTTCTTGTCAGTTGGTGCCGGAGCACCGGGGTTCAAGCTGAACCCGGGGTCAGACTTTCCGCACCGCGACCTTGGCGTGTTCGTTGATGCCCATGGCACCGAAGAACAGCGCCAGCAGGCGGTGGGCGTCGACGAAGTGCACGGCGCGGTTCTCGTTGCGCTTGGTCAGCACCCAGTTCAGCAGGTCGCCGGCAGCGATGAAGTCGACGCGGATCAGCCGCGCGCAGCTGACACTGACGATGGGTGCGGCCGTCAGGCCATCGTCGAGCTTGCGCAGCGTGGCGCCGATGTCGCCGACCAGCTGGCCGGACAGTTCCACATGCGCCATCTCCACCGCCGCGCCAGCGCCAGAGATGTCTTCCAGCAGGGTGGATTCCAGGAAGCTCGTCGATACCTCGCTGATCATCGACAGCTGCGGGTTGCGCGTGTTCGGGTTGGCGCTGCTCACGCGGACCTTGCACCGGGCTGCCTCCCACGAGGGTGGCGAGACCTCGTAGGTGACGCAATAGTCGATGGCCGCTTCGTCGAACTGGTCGGCGCGGTTGGCCAGGCGCAGCGCGTCCAGGCGCGTGAGCCAGTACACCGGGTCGGCATCGCGCACGCCGGTGGGTGCGGCTTCCTGCAGCACGTGGAACAGGCGGTCGCCGGCGACCCAGCGCATTTCCAGCGCCTGGCCGGCCCACAAGCGGAACAGCATCGACAGCTGCATGGCGGCTTCGGGGTCGATGCGAAGCAGCAGCGACCAGTCGAAGACCCAGGGCAGCGGCATCTGCAGCGTCTGCGAACGCAGCCGCGCCACGGCTTCGATGTCCAGCGTGTCGGGGCACACCCAGCCGACGTCGCCGGGCCCCACGGTGCTGCTGTGCGTGGCCAGTACGGGTTCGTCGGCCACCGCGTCGGCCACCAGCTTGGGCAGCGAATACCACTGCGGTGCCGACCAGCCGAACTGGTGCGCGTACTCCAGCGCCAGGCTCTCGAAGCGCTGCTGCTGGCCGGTGGCGCGGTACAGGTCGAACAGCACGAGCCAGGTCTCGGCATGCTGGGCGCGGACGCCGCCCACGCCCGTCAGCTGCTGAAGCGCGGTTTCGCATTGGGCGAAGTCGGCGTTGGCAAAGGCAATCACGGCCTCGTCGAGATCGGGGTCGTGAACGACTTCGCTGACTTCCAGGGCCAGCGGGCCGCCTTCGGCTTCGGTGGCGCCGTAGCGTGGCAGCGGCGGCAGGTCCCCCGGCGCATAGGGCTGGACGTAGGGCGCCGGGCTCGGGCTCGACACCGAAGGGGGCGGTGTGTTCGGCAGGTTCAGCGTGCTCAGCGGCGGCAGGCCGGTGCCCATCTGCAAGGGAGCAGGTGCGGCCGAGCGCGGCGGATAGGCGCGGTCGTTGCCGGCGGATGGTGGCGAGTTCAGGCTGCCGCGCTCGTCGCCTGAGCGGCGGCCGGCGTCGGCCCGACTGTCGGCCGGTGGGAAGTCGATGCCAGGTTGGCGCGTCGAAGGATTGATCGTGGCGTCGCGGAAAGCGCTGTCGTCACGGCTGGGCCGGCCCTCGGGGGGCAACTGGCCGCGCACGGATTCGCGTCCCGGCGGGCGGGGCTGCGCGCCCGCCAGCCGCGCCAGTGCGCCGGCCACCGAACTGCCGCCCAGCACCCCGCGGCGGCTGTTGCCACGGAAGCCGTCCCCGACCATCTGCTGTTCGATCTCGTCGATCTTGGCCTTCACGCCCTGGTCGGGGCGGCCGGCCTTGGGGTCGGGCAGCCTCGCCTCGGAGTCGTCGAGCCGCGACGAGCCGCCGAGGGCGGCCAGTTGTTCAGGCGACAGCCCCTCGCGTCGCACCTTGCGCAGCATGTCGAATTCGCGCTTGCGCACGAAATCGTTGCGGCGCTTGCGCTCGATCATGGCCTTCAGCTCGGACTTTTCGAGTTCGAGCTCGCGCGAGTCTTCCTGCCGCGTATTCAGGTCGGTCCAGTCGGTGGCCGGGTTCGCCACGAACCGCACGACCTTGCGGAAAAAGCTCGGGTTGTCGGCCATGGGGCAGTGTCCGCTGCTTCGTGCCTAGTCGCCGAACATCTTCTGCTTCAACTCGCGACGTTGTTGCGCTTCCAGCGACAACGTGGCGGTGGGCCGGGCCAGCAGCCGGGCGATGCCGATGGGCTCGCCAGTCTCGTCGCAGAAGCCGTATTCGCCGCTGTCCAGCCTGGAAAGCGACTGGGCGATCTTCTTCAGCAGCTTGCGCTCCCGGTCGCGCGTGCGCAGCTCCAGGGCATGTTCTTCCTCGATCGTGGCGCGGTCGGCCGGGTCGGGCACGATGCTGGTGTCTTCACGCAGGTGCTCGGTGGTCTCGCCGGCATTGGACAGCAGGTCGTCCTTCTGCTGCTGCAGTCGGGCGCGGAAGAAGTCGATCTGCTTCTCGTTCATGTACTCCTCGTCGGGCATGGCCTGAAGCTCGGCTTCGGTCAGGTCCCGGCCTGGCTTGGTTTTCCAGGCGTTGACGAGTTTGGGGTCGGCTTTGTAGAGATTCTTCTGCACTTCGATGGGGTCAGGCAGCTTCGACGGCGGAGAAGGCGCGAAGCGGTCGGTGAAACGGTTGCCTCCGCCTGACAGGGCGGTGGAAGGAATCTGGGCCGGTGTTTCGGGCAAGGCTCGCGCCTTGGCCGAGGCCTTGCTGCTCTTGCCTGAAGGCGCCGGTGCCGGCTTGGCCGGGGCGGCCTTGGCGGGCGCAGCCTTGGCCGGCACTTTCTCTGCCACCGGGCTTGCGGCCGGCTTGGGTGCTGCTTTGGCCGCTGGCTTGGCCGCGGGGGGGGTATTGGCAGCTGTCTTCGTCAAGGGGTTCTCCTCGCCTGCGAATGGGCCTTGAGGGCCCGAAGGCCCTGGGGGCAAGAATGACCGCCTGTCGGCGGGTGGCCCCTGTCCGGTCCGGCGCGACCTCGCGCCAGACCTTCAAGGCGCGCGGATTGTAGCCACGCCACCGGGGCCTGCGCGCCACAGTCGCGGCCAAGTGCTGCGTGCATCACACCAGGCATTGCTCCAGGCCCTGCAGCAGCACTTCCTTGGGCAGGTCGATGCCGATGAAAACCATCTTGCTGCCCTTGACTTCGCCCGGCGCCCACTTCGGGCCGAGGTCGCTGCCCATGAGCTGGTGCACGCCCTGGAAGATGACCTTGCGCTCGCTGCCCTTCATGTGCAGCACGCCCTTGTAGCGCAGCATCTTGGGGCCATAGACCTGGACGATGGCGCCGAGGAAATCTTCCAGCTTGGCCGGGTTGAAGGCGCGTGCGCTGCGGAACACGAAGGACTTCACGTCGTCGTCGTGGGCGTGGTGGTGCGGGTGGTCGCAGGCCTCGCCCGGGGCGTGGTCGTGGCCTTCGTGGCCATGGTCGTGGTGGTCGTGACCGTGGTGCTCGTGCTCATCGGCCTTGAGGAAATCGGGGTCGATGTCGAGCTTGGCGTTGAGGTTGAAGCCTTTCAGGTCGAAGACGCTGGCGATCGGCACCTCGCCGAAGTGCACCGCCTGCTGTGGCGCCCGCGGATTCATGTGCTTGATGCGGTGCTTCAGCGCGTCGAGGCTGGCGCCGTCCACCAGGTCGGTCTTGCTGATGAAGATCTGGTCGGCGAAGCCGATCTGGCGGCGTGCTTCCTGGCGCGTGTTCAGCTGTTCGTCGGCGTGTTTGGCGTCCACCAGCGTCAGGATGCTGTCGAGCAGGTAGCTTTCGGCGATCTCGTCGTCCATGAAGAAGGTCTGCGCCACCGGGCCGGGGTCAGCCAGGCCGGTGGTCTCGATGACGACGCGGTCGAAGCTCAGTTCACCCTTGCGCCGTTTTTCGGCCAGGTCGGCCAGGGTGGCGCGCAGGTCTTCGCGGATGGTGCAGCAGACGCAGCCGTTGCTCATCTGGATGACCTGCTCGTTGGTGTCGGCCACGAGGATGTCGTTGTCGATGTTCTCTTCACCGAACTCGTTCTCGATCACCGCGATCTTCTGGCCGTGGTGCTCGGTCAGCACACGCTTGAGCAGGGTGGTCTTGCCCGAGCCCAGGAAGCCGGTCAGGATGGTGGCGGGAATGAGGCCTTGCGACATGGGTGCGCCTTGAGGAAGTGAAACGTTCAGGAAGCCGTCGGATATGAGGGCGCCGCCCAGGTTTGCAAGCGCGGCAGCAGGGCGCGGTAGGGCGCCAGCAGCACGACGGCCATCAGCGCCTTGACGCCCAGGTCGCCGGCGGCGAGTTGCAGCCAGTTCATGTCGCTGCCGGCAAAGGCCAGGAAGAAGAACACGCCAGTGTCGACGACGCTGGCCACCAAGCTGCCCACCAGCGGCGCCTTCCACCAGCTGGCCTGGCGCCAGCGGTTGAAGACCGCGACGTCCATCAGCTGCGAAAACAGGAAAGCCGCGCCCGATGCCAGGGCAATTCGCCAGGGCGCCAGGGCCAGGGACACCGCCACGGCGATGGCGAAGCCGATCCAGGCGACGCGTCGCGCCGACTGCGGGCCGAGCGCGCGGTTGGTCAGGTCGCTGACCAGGAAGACGAGCGGGTAACTGAAAGCACCCCAGGTCAGCCAGGCGTTGATCTCGTGCTGCACGAGCACGTTGGACAGCACGATGACGGCAGCCATGGCCAGGACGGGCAGGGCGAGCGCTCGCCAGGCCGCCGCCGCGGGGCGGGGCGGGCCCGATGGGGCGGGCGGGGTGGGGTGGGGTGCGTGGGTCATGGAGGGCGCGGATTGTGCCTGCCTGCGACCAGGTGCGCCGCGCGAACTGCGCGGACAGCGGGCCAGGGTCGGTTATTCTCGGCTCGACCGAGACTGCCGACACCCCCCGTGTCAGAACCCCCCCACCCCCGCCCTTCACGCAGCCCGTCTTCCGTGTCCCGCGTCGGCCGCACCGAACGTGCCGACCGCCCAGACCGGCCCGACCGGCCCGAGACGGTTGACCGCCGCACGCTCTTCGAACGCCTGGTGGAATTCGTTTCGCCCGGGCCCGACAGCAAGGAAGAGCTGATCAAGACGCTGGCCGATGCCGAACAGCGTGAACTGATCGAACCCGAATCACGCCTGATGCTCGAAGGCGTGTTGCGCATGGCCGACATGACGGCCGGTGACGTGATGGTGGCCGCGCCGCGCATGGACCTGCTGGACATCGCCGCCGACTACGACGAATTGCTCGCCCTGGTGATCGACACCGCGCACTCGCGCTTCCCGGTCTACGAAGGCGAACGCGACAACATCATCGGCATCCTGATGGCCAAGGACCTGCTGAAGCTGCAGCGCGCGCCCGAGCTGAACCTGCGCACGCTGCTGCGGCCGGCCGTGTTCGTGCCCGAAAGCAAGCGCCTGAACGAACTGCTGCGGGACTTCCGCAGCAACCGCAACCACCTGGCCATCGTGATCGACGAATTCGGCAACACCGCCGGGCTCATCACCATCGAAGACGTGCTCGAGGAAATCGTCGGCGAGATCGAGGACGAATTCGACGAGCGCGCGCAGGAAAGCGGCATCTACACCCTGGCCGACGGCAGCCAGCGCGTGGCCGGGGACGTCGGCATCGACGCTGTCAACCATGCCTTCGGCACCGGCCTGCCGGAACAGGACTTCGACACCATCGGCGGCCTGGTCGCGCATGAATTCGGCCGCGTGCCGCGTCGCGGCGAAGCGGTGGACGTGGGCGGGCTGCGATTTGCCGTGATGCTCACACGTGGCGGCGCCGTGCGCTGGTTCCGCGTGGCCCGCAGCCCCGACGCGCCGATCACGGCCGACGGCGGCGACCAGGATTGATCGCCTCGACCCCGACTGGCATCGCGCCCGGCCGGCGTGTGATGGAAGGCCTGGCGCTGGCCGGGCTGGGCGCGCTGCAGACGCTGGCCTGCGTCCACACCTGGGCCTGGTGGCTGCCGGTGCTGACGCTGGCCGTGCTGGTGTGGCGCCTGGACGGCTGCGGCCCGCGCCGCGCCGCGCTCTGGGGCTGGTGTTATGGCACGGGCTGGCTGCTGGCGGGGGTCTGGTGGCTGTTCATCAGCCTGCATACCTATGGCGGGCTGCCGGCGCCGCTGGCCGTGTCGGCCGTGTTCATGTTGTCGGCGGCCTTGTCGCTGTACCTGGCGGCGGCGGCGGCGCTCTACGCCCGGCTGCGCCGGGCCAGGCTGTGGGGCGACGCTGCACTCTTTTCGGCGCTGTTCCTGCTGGCGGAATGGGCGCGCGGCGTGCTGTTCACCGGTTTTCCCTGGGCGGCGTTGGGCTACTCGCAGGTCGACGCGCCGCTGGCCGTGCTGGCGCCCTGGGTGGGCGTCTACGGCATCGGCGCGGTCGTTGCCTGGTCGGCCGCCATGCTGGCCGGCATGGCGCGCGTGCGGCTGGCTCAACGGCCTGTCGTGGCGGCGCTGGTCATCGTGCTGCTGACGCTGCCGGGGCTGGCCGGGCCGTGGAACTTCACGACCGGCGCCGGTGCCCTGCAGGTGACTCTGCTGCAGACGAATGTCAGGCAGGACGAGAAGTTCAGCGCCGAACGCCTGCCCGAGACCCTGGCCTGGGTGGCCAGGGAACTGCAGGCGGCCCAGGCCGAGCTCGTCATCACCCCCGAGACCGCCGTGCCCCTGCTGCCCTACCAGCTGGCGGACGCGGCGCCGGGCTATTGGGAAGCCCTGGTCGAACACTTCAAGGCACCTGGCCGTGCCGCGCTGGTGGGCGCGCCGCTGGGCGACTTCGAGCGTGGCTACACGAATTCGGTGGTCGGCATGTCGGAAGCCGGCACCGGCTACCGCTACGACAAGCAGCACCTGGTGCCTTTCGGCGAATTCATCCCGACCGGTTTCCGCTGGTTCACCGAGATGATGAACATCCCGCTGGGCGACTTCAGCCGCGGCGTGCCGGCAGCGCCTTCGTTCGTGGTGGGCCAGCAGCGCGTGGCGCCGAACATCTGCTACGAAGACCTGTTCGGCGAAGAGCTGGCGCTGCGCTTTCGCAACCCCGCCCAGGCGCCCACGGTGCTCGCCAACATCAGCAACATCGCCTGGTTCGGCAACAGCGTGGCCATCGACCAGCACCGCAACATCTCACGCATGCGCGCGCTCGAACTGCAGCGGCCGGTGGTGCGCGCCACCAACACCGGTGCCACCGTGGCCATCAGCCACCGCGGCCTTGTGCTCGCCGAGCTGCCGCCGGCCACCCGCGGGGTGCTCACCGCCCAGGTCGAAGGCCGTACCGGCAACACGCCGTTTGCCTGGTGGGCCGCGCGCTATGGCCTGTGGCCCGCGGTGGCCTTGGCCGTGCTGCTGGTGCTGGTGCTGGGGCTGTCGGGCCGCGCGGTGCGCCGCGGCGGGCCCTCGGCGACCGCAATTCCCCCAGGCCCGGCCCCGTAAACTCAGCGGCTGTCCGCAGCCGCCGGCTGCCACCCACTGCCCCCGCCATGCTCACTTTCCAGCAGATCATCCTGAAGCTGCAGTCCTACTGGGACGCCCAGGGCTGCGCCTTGCTGCAGCCGTACGACATGGAAGTGGGCGCCGGCACCAGCCACACCGCCACCTTCCTGCGCGCGCTCGGCCCCGAACCCTGGAAGGCCGCCTACGTGCAGCCCAGCCGCCGCCCCAAGGACGGCCGCTACGGCAACAACCCGAACCGCCTGCAGCACTACTACCAGTACCAGGTGGTGCTCAAGCCCGCGCCGGCGAACATCCTGGAGCTCTACCTGGGCAGCCTGGAAGCGCTGGGTTTCGACCTGAAGGCCAACGACGTGCGCTTCGTCGAGGACGACTGGGAGAATCCGACGCTGGGCGCCTGGGGCCTGGGCTGGGAGGTCTGGCTGAACGGCATGGAAGTCACCCAGTTCACCTATTTCCAGCAGGTGGGCGGCATCGACTGCAAGCCGATCACCGGCGAGATCACCTACGGCCTGGAACGGCTGGCGATGTACCTGCAGGGCGTGGAAAACGTCTACGACCTGCAATGGACCGACACGCTCAGCTACCGCGACGTCTACCACCAGAACGAGGTCGAGCAGAGCACCTACAACTTCGAGCACAGCGACGTCGACTTCCTGCTCCAGGCCTTCGTCGCCCATGAAAAGCAGGCCAAGCACCTGATGACGCAACAGTTGGCCCTGCCTGCCTACGAACAGGTGCTGAAGGCCGCGCACAGCTTCAACCTGCTCGACGCCCGTGGCGCCATCAGCGTCACCGAACGCGCGGCCTACATCGGCCGCATCCGCAACCTGGCCCGCAGCGTCGCTGCCAACTACCTGGACAGCCGCGCGCGCCTGGGTTTTCCGATGGCGCCGAAGGCCTGGGCCGACGAAGTGGCTGCGCAGCTGGCGAAGAAGGCGGCATGACGATGAGCACCGCCAACCTGCTGGTCGAACTGTTCGTCGAAGAACTGCCGCCGAAGGCCCTGAAGAAGCTGGGCGATGCCTTTGCCAGCCTGCTGGCCGACAGCCTGAAGGCCCAGGGCCTGGCCGCGGCCGATGCCGTGGCCACGGCCTTTGCGTCGCCACGCCGGCTGGCCCTGCACCTGACGGGCGTGGCCGGCCGCGCCGCCGACAAGGCCCAGCAGAACAAGCTGATGCCCGTGGCCGTGGGCCTGGACGCCAGCGGCGCGCCCACGCCGGCGCTGCTGAAGAAGCTGGCCGCGCTGGGCGCCGATGCCAGCGCCGTGCCCGGCCTGAAGCGCGCGCTGGACGGCAAGGCCGAAGCGCTGTTCCTCGACAGCACCATGCCCGGTGCCACGCTGGCCGAAGGCCTGCAGAAGGCGCTGCTCGAAGCCATCGCCAAGCTGCCCATCCCCAAGGTGATGCAGTACCAGCTGGAAGACGGCTGGACCAGTGTCAACTTCGTGCGCCCGGCGCACGGCCTGGTGGCGCTGCACGGCAGCGAGGTCGTGCCGGTGCAGGCGCTGGGCCTGCAGTCCGGCCGCATCACGCGGGGCCACCGGTTCGAGGCCGCCTTGGCCGAGATCACGCTGAAGGATGCCGACAGCTACGACGACCAGCTGCGTGACGAAGGCGCCGTGTTCGCCAGCTTTGCACAGCGGCGAGCCGAACTGCAACGCCAGCTGGACGCCGCTTCGCAGAAGGAGGGGCTCGTGGTGGCCACCGACCCGGCGCTGCTGGACGAAGTGACGGCCCTCGTCGAGCGCCCGAACGTGCTGCTGTGCCAGTTCGAGGCCGAGTTCCTGACGGTGCCGCAGGAATGCCTGATCCTGACGATGAAGGCCAACCAGAAGTACTTCCCGCTGCTCGACGCCGCGGGCAAGCTCACGAACAAGTTCCTGATCGTCAGCAACATCCGCCCGGCTGACGCCGGCCGCGTGATCCAGGGCAACGAACGTGTCGTGCGCCCGCGGCTGGCCGACGCCAAGTTCTTCTTCGACCAGGACAGGAAGCGCAGCCTCGAAAGCCGCGTGCCGCAACTGGCCCGCGTGGTCTACCACGGCAAGCTCGGCAGCCAGGGTGAACGCAACGAACGAGTGCGCGCTCTGGCGCGCGGCATCGGGCGGCAACTGGGTGGCGAGGCGCTGGCCGCCAGTGCCGACCGCGCCGCGCTGCTGGCCAAGGCCGACCTGCTGACCGACATGGTGGGTGAATTCCCCGAACTGCAGGGCGTGATGGGCGGCTACTACGCCCGCCACGACGGCGAGACCGAGGCCGTGGCCCTGGCCGTGGAAGACCACTACAAGCCCCGCTTCGCCGGCGACGAACTGCCGCGCGGCGACACCGGCGTGGTCGTGGCCCTGGCCGACAAGCTGGAAACCCTGGCCGGCCTCTTCAGCATCGGCGAGAAGCCCACCGGCGACAAGGACCCGTTTGCGCTGCGCCGCCATGCGCTGGGCGTCATCCGCATGCTCATCGAACGCGACCTGGCGCTGGCCGTGCCGGCGCTGGTGGCGCAGGCACTGGCGCAGTTCCCGGCAGCGCCCGCGGGTGTGGCCGACGAACTCATCGGCTTCATGTTCGACCGCCTGGTCGGCAGCCTGCGTGAGCAGGGCAGCAGCCTGCAGGAAATCGACGCCGTGGTGGCCCTGCGCCCGCCACGCTGGGGCGACATTCCGCGTCGCCTCGCGGCCGTGCGCGCCTTTGCCGCGCTACCCGAGTCGGCCGCACTTGCGGCGGCCAACAAGCGCGTCGGCAACATCCTGAAGAAGGCCGAGGGCGCCGCACCAGGCCAGGTCGACACCGCCCGCCTCGTCGAACCCGCCGAGGCCGCGCTGGCCGCGGCCCTGGCCGCCGTGGCGCCGGTGGCCGACGCGGCTTTCGAGCACGGCGACTACGCCGCTTCGCTGCAGGCGCTGGCCGCACTGAAGGCGCCCGTCGATGCGTTCTTCGAGACGGTGATGGTCAATGCCGACGACCCGGACCTGCGCCGCAACCGCCTGGCGCTGCTGGCGCGGCTGCATGCGGCGATGAACCGTGTCGCCGACCTCTCACGCCTGGCGTCATGAAGCCCCCAAGCTCGCTAGCGCTCGCTACCCCCCGAGGGGGCCGTCCGCCTGCGGCCCGGCAGAGCCGGTTCCGCGGCGGGAAGCTGGGGCAATTCCCTTCGCTTGCGGTGGTCTGCCGTCGCTGAAATATGCAGCACACCAAACTCATCATCCTGGGCCGCGACGGCGTGCTCAACCACTTCCGTGAAGGGCACGTGACGGTGCCCGAGGAATGGCTGCCGATTCCCGGGGCGCTGGAAGCCGTGTCCAGGCTGAACCACGCCGGCTGGCATGTGGTGGTGGCCACCAACCAGAGCGGCATCGGCCGCGGCATGATCGACATGAGCGCCGTCAATGCCGTCCATGCGCACATGAACGAGCTGCTGCTTGCCGAGGGCGGCCGGCTCGACGCGGTGTTCTTCTGCCCGCACACGCCCGAAGACGGCTGCGACTGCCGCAAGCCCGAGCCTGGCCTGCTGCTGGACATCGGCCGCCGCTATGCCGTGGACCTGGCCAACGTGGCGATGGTGGGCGACACCCTGCGCGACCTGCAGGCCGCGCGCGCCGCCGGCTGCCAGCCGCACCTGGTGCTGAGCGGCCGTGCCGCCGGCCTGGCCGGTGCCGAGCTGCAGGCCCTGCTGGACGCCGTGCCCGGCAGCACCGTGCACGCCAGCCTGGGCGAGTTCGTCGAATTCCTGCGGCGCCGCGACGGCGTCGAGGATTCCGCCGCCGGGGGCCTTGGCTGATGCGGGTCGTCTGGGCCCTGCGTTCGCTGCTGTTCGTGCTGTGGCTGGCGGCCACCGTCATCCCCTGGGGCACGATGATGCTGGTGCTGTCGATCTTCTGGCGCGGCGAAAAGCTCTACTGGCCGACGATGCGCTGGCTGCGCATGGCCATCTGGGGAGCGCGCGTGATCTGCGGCGTGAATTACCGCGTGCATGGCATGGACCATTTGCCGACCGCCGGCGAGAAACGCTCGGCCGTCGTGCTGGCGTCCAAGCATCAGAGCACCTGGGAGACCTTCGCCTACCCCACGCTGATGCCGCACCCGCTGGCCTACGTGTTCAAGCGCGAACTGCTCTATGTGCCCTTCTTCGGCTGGGCGATGGGCCGGCTGGACATGATCCACATCGACCGCAGCAAGCGCGCCGAAGCCTGGAACAAGGTGGCCGCGCAGGGCAAGCGGCTGGCGGCCGAAGGCATCTGGGTGATCATGTTCCCGGAAGGCACGCGCACGCCGCGCGGCAGCCAGGGTACCTACAAGAACGGCGCGGCGCGGCTGGCCATCGCCACCGGCGTGCCCATCGTTCCGATAGCTGCCAGCTCGGCGAAATGCTGGCCGCGCAAGAGCTTCCTGCTGCGGCCGGGCGTGATCGACGTGTCGATCGGCCGGCCCATCGACAGCAGTGACCGCCAGCCCGACGAGCTGATGCGCGAGGTTGAAGTCTGGATCGAGGCCGAGATGCGGCGCCTGGACCCGACGGCCTACTCGGCCGGCTGACCGTCGGAACGGCGCCCGCTGCCGAAGCTTGCGGCCCAGCCCGACCAGGGCTTGGCAATCGGCGCCGCGTAGTCACCCTGCTTGGCGGTGACCAGCCCCAGCGCGGCCAGGCCTTCGGCAAACTTCACCGCCGCGGCCACGCCGTCGACCACCGGCACGCCCAACCGGGTGCTGAGCTCGCGGCACAAGGCGGCCATGCCGGCGCAGCCCAGCACGATGGCTTCGCTGCGGTCGGCGGCGAGCGCCTGGCGGGCGGCGGCCTCGATGCGGTCGACGGTGTCGCCGCCGATGGCTTCGAGGTCGAGCACCGGGATGTCGGTGCCGTGAATGCCGCGGCAGCTGCGCTCGAAGCCGTAGCGCAGCACCAGCCGTTCGGCAATGACGCAGGTGCGTGTCATCGTCGTCACCACCGAAAACCCGGTGGCCAGCATCGCCGCGGCATGGAAGGCGGCCTCGGCAATGCCCAGCACCGGGCCGCGCAGCACTTCACGTGCAGCGTCCAGCCCGGGGTCGCCGAAGCAGGCGATGACGGTGGCGTCGAAGCCTTCGTTGGCCGCGAGTGCGGCCTGTTCGGCCACGCCGGCGGCCCCGAAGGCGTCGTCGAAGTGGCCTTCGATCGATGCCGGCCCGAAGCTGGGCTGGCGCGCCACGATCACGGTGCCCGCTGCCGCCACCTCGCGCGCGGCCTGGGCGATGCCGGTGGTCATGGCGGCCGAAGTGTTGGGGTTGATCAGGAGCAGACGCATCGAAGCCTCATTCTGGGGCAGCCGGGCGCCGGCGTGGCAACGGCGTGTGAACCTAGAATTCGAGGCAGATGGCAAACCCGACCCCGGCCCACCCGACGATGCAGCTCTCGCTGTTCGGCGAGGCGCCGCCCGGTTCCGAGCCGCCGCGAGCCGTGGCGCCGGCGCCTGCCGCCGCGCCGGCCGGGCCGGTGGCCTTTCGCCACCCGCGGTCCCAGCGCGACATCCGCTTTGGTGAGCATCTGGTCGGCTACGAACTGCGTCGCGCCCGCCGCCGCAGCATCGGCTTTTGCATCGGTGCCGAAGGCCTGACCGTGAGCGCCCCGCGCTGGGTGGGGCAGGCCGATGTCGATGCCGCGCTGCGCGAGAAGGCGCCGTGGATCCTGCGCAAGCTGCAGGAGCAGCGTGAACGCGGCCAGCGCGTGGCCGCGGCGCGAGTAGACTGGCGCGAAGGCACCAGCCTGCCGTTCCTGGGCCAGACACTCACGCTGGTGATCGATGCGCGCACCACGGGCGCCGTCCTCAAGGGCGCCGACGAGGCAGCACCCGGTGCCCCGGCGTTGCGCCTGCACCTGGGCCTGCCGTACGGCGCCGAAGCGGAACAAATCCGCGACACCGTGCAGAGCTGGCTGCAGCGCCAGGCTCGGCGGGTCTTCGAGGAACGCTGCGCCATGTACGCACCGCGCCTGGGGGTGCGCATGAAGCGCCTGGCCCTGAGCTCGGCGGCCACGCGCTGGGGCAGCGCCAGTGCCGACGGGTCCATCCGGCTGAACTGGCGCCTGGTGCACTTCGGGCTGCCCGTCATCGACTATGTCGTCACCCACGAGCTGGCCCATCTGCGCGAGATGAATCACAGCCCGGCGTTCTGGGACGTGGTGCGCAGCGCCTTGCCCGACTTCGAAGCGGCGCGCGGTGTGCTGCGATCGGAAGTGCTGCCCGTGCTCGACTGAGCCAGGTGGTTTGAAGCAACCCCCTCTTCAGGGTGGTGCTGGTGAGGGCAGGTTCCGCCTTCCGGAGGATGCGCAACGAGGTCGTGTTCGTCAGACTTCGGCCAGCAAGTTGTCATCACCCGAAGAGAAATCGAGCGGACTGCCGGGAGGCTCCGCCACAGAAGCAGAAGGAACACGTCGGCGGCCCCGCAAGCCCTGCTTGCCCGGCCGCCGACCTGTTTTCAGCCGATCGTCTCGAACCGCAGCACGCCGCCTTCCAGCGGCAGCGCGCGCAGCCGGCCCTGGCCGGCCAGGGCATGCAGGTGGGCAATGGCCTCACCCATCGCAAACGTGGTCTGGTGCAGGTCCAGCGTGCGCTTGAACAGCACCGGCAGCAGGTCGGCGGCGCTGTGCGGGCGCCTGGCGCAGGCGGCCAGCACGTCGGCGTAGCGTTCGTCGTGGTGCGTCGTCAACTGTTCGATGCGGGCGTGCAGGCCGGTGAAGGGCTTGCCGTGCGAAGGCAGCACCAGCGTGACCGCGGGCAGCGAACGCATCGCCGCGATCGAACGCAGATACAGCGGCAGCGGGTCGGCCTCGGGCTCGATGTCGATGACGCTGACGTTGGTTGAAATTCGCGGCAGCACCATGTCGCCTGAAATCAGCAGGTCCAGGCCCGGGCAGTGCAGCGCGATGTGCTCCGGCGCGTGGCCGTAGCCGGCAATGCAATGCCAGGCCTGGCCGTTCACCGTGAGCACCATGCCGTCCAGCAGCCGCCGGTAGCGGCCCGGCACCTGCGGCACCATGCTGGCGTAGTAGTTCGAGCGGGCACGCACCTTGGCCAGGGCCTCCGGGTCGGTCAGGCCGTGCAGGGCGAAAAAGCGCGCCGCGTTGTCGCCACCGAAGCCGGTGGTCGTCTGGCTGGCCATGCGCGCGGCGTTCCAGTCGGTGGCACTGATCCAAAGCCGGCATTCGCCGCCCTCGGCCGTCGTCCAGCGCTCGCACAGCCAGTGCGCCAGGCCGATGTGGTCGGGGTGCATGTGGGTGACGACGACACGCAGCACCGGCAGGCCGCCCAGTTCGTGTTCGAAGATCTGCTCCCAGGCCGCGCGGGTGATGTCGTTGGCGACGCCGCAGTCGACGATCGTCCAGCCATCGACCCAGCCATTCGGGCCCTCCTGCCGGTCGCGCAGCAGCCACAGGTTGATGTGGTCCAGCGCAAAGGGCAGCGGCATGCGCAGCCAGCGTACGCCGGGAGCAAGCTCGATGCTGCTGCCGGTGGCGGGCAGGGTGTCGCGCAGTGGGTAGTCGAGCGCTGCTTCTTGGGGGTTGGCCATGGCGGCAGTCTAGCTTTCGGCCGTGGCCTTGCGAGTGCGTGTGACGGCCTGGTAACGGGCGGCTCGCAAGCTCTGCCTCACTGAAGGCGCCGCCCTGGTGGTGGCCTTGGGGCCGTGGCGATCGCCTGGCGCGCCAGCGTGCGGGCGGGTGTGGGCCCCGGTGGCCGCAAGCGGGTGCCTGGGCTAGCATGCCGGGCAAGATATCCAGCAGGAGACCGCCATGAACCTTCCCGGCCTGAACTTCATGCTCGGCGACGACGTCGACGCGCTGCGCGATGCGGTGCGCGAATTTGCGCAGGCCGAGATCGCGCCGCGCGCCGCCGAGGTCGACCGCAGCGATCAGTTTCCGATGTACCTGTGGCGGCAGATGGGCGAGCTCGGTGTACTCGGCATTACCGTGCCCGAAGCCGACGGCGGCGCCGGCATGGGCTACCTGGCCCACATGGTGGCGATGGAGGAGATCAGCCGCGCCAGCGCCAGCATCGGCCTGAGCTATGGCGCGCACAGCAACCTGTGCGTGAACCAGATCAACCGCAACGGCACCCCGGCGCAGAAGGCGAAGTACCTGCCGAAGCTGATCAGCGGCGAACATGTGGGCGCGCTGGCGATGAGCGAGCCCGGCGCCGGCAGCGACGTCATCAGCATGAAGCTGAAGGCCGTGGACAAGGGTGGCGTCTACGTGCTCAACGGCACCAAGATGTGGATCACCAACGGCCCCGACGCCGACACCATGGTCGTCTACGCCAAGACCGAGCCCGAGCTGGGTGCACGCGGCGTCACCGCCTTCATCGTCGAGAAGGGCATGAAGGGCTTTTCCACGGCCCAGAAGCTCGACAAGCTGGGCATGCGCGGCAGCCACACGGGCGAGATGGTGTTCCACGATGTCGAGGTGCCGGCCGAAAACATCCTGGGCCAGCTGAACGGCGGCGCCAAGGTGCTGATGAGCGGGCTGGACTACGAACGTGCGGTGCTGGCCGCCGGGCCCATCGGCATCATGCAGGCGGTGATGGACAACGTGATTCCGTACACCCACGACCGCAAGCAATTCGGGCAATCGATCGGCGAGTTCCAGCTCATCCAGGGCAAGGTGGCCGACATGTACACCGTGCTGCAGGCTGGCCGGGCCTTCTGCTACACGGTAGGCAAGAACCTGGACATGCTCGGTGCCGCGCACGTGCGCCAGGTGCGCAAGGACTGCGCCAGCGTCATCTTGTGGTGCGCCGAGAAGGCCACCTGGATGGCTGGCGAAGGCATCCAGATCTTCGGCGGCAACGGCTACATCAACGACTACCCGCTGGGCCGGCTGTGGCGCGACGCCAAGTTGTACGAGATCGGTGCAGGCACCAGCGAGATCCGCCGCATGCTCATCGGCCGCGAGCTGTTTGCGGAAACGATGTGAGCTTTCCCACCGTGTCGCTCGGCCTGCCCGGCTTCAGCTTGCGCGCCTGGCAGGAGGACGATGCCCTGGCCCTGGCCCAGGTGGCCGGCGACGACCGGGTGTGGCGCTGGATGAGCGACTCCTTCCCCAAGCCCTACACGCCGGACGTTGCCCGGCACTGGGTGGAACGCGGGCACCTGGAATTCGGCGGCGAAAACTGCGCCATCAGCCGGGACGGCGTGGCGGTGGGCGGTGCCGGTTACCACCCGGGCAGCGGCTTCCTGCGCTGCAATGTCGAGATCGGCTACTTCCTGGCGCCACCCGTCTGGGGCCATGGCGTGGGCACGGCCGTGGTCGCTGCCTTGCACAGGCTGGCGCTCGCGCTGCCCGACGTCACGCGGGTGTTTGCGCCGGTGCATGCGGGCAATGGCGCGTCGATGCGGGTGCTGCAGAAGAACGGCTTCGTCAACGAGGGCACGCAACGGCTGTCGGCCTTCAAGGCCGGGCGTGTGATCGACCGGGTGATCTGGGCGGCCTACCAGGAGCAGGGCGCGCCGTCGTTGGGGTAGTCTGGCGGCCAGAAGTCTGATTGGAGGTGCCGCAATGGGACATGTCACCCCGCACGAAGCCTTGGCATTGCGCTGGGCCGAGCTTTGCAACGACCCGCGCTGGCATGACCTGGGCGGCAAGCTCGAACTCAATGGCATGGGGGTGATCGAGATGAGTCCCGCCAGCAATCGCCACGGCATTCGCCAGCTGTTGATCGGCCGGGCCTTGGCCGACCAGCTGCCCGAGGGCACGGCGCTGGTCGAAGGTCCCGTTTTCACCCGCGACGGCGTGCAGATGCCTGCAGGCTGATCTACGGCTGGGGGCCCCTGCCCGCCGCGCGCTGGTTCAGCAAGGCCACCACCGCCCGCGTCAGGGTCTGCAATTCAGCCACCTGTTCGGGCTGCAGCTGGCGCGGCTGCGTGTCGTAGGCGCACAGCGTGCCCACGGTCTGCCCATCGACCACCAGCCGTGCCGCCGCATAGAAGCGGATGTGCGGCGCGCCCAGGACCAGCGGGTGCGTCTTGAAGCGCTCGTCGAGCAGGGTGTCCTCGACGAGGATGAGCTCTTCGCCGATGTCGAAGAAGGCCTCGCAGAAGGAGGTCGACGCCGGCGACTGCTGCAACGGCAGGCCCACGCAGGCCTTGAACCAGTCGCGGTCTTCGTCCAGCAGGCTGACCATGCTGATCGGCACGGCCAGCGTGGTGGCCAGCAGCCGGGTGATGTCCTCGTAGGCCTTTTCGGGCTGCGAGTCCAGGATCATCAGGCGGCGCAGCGCGGCCAGCCGGTCGGGGTCGGGTCTCATTGGTTGCAGTTTATGCGTGCAGGTGGGCCGTAAACTGATGGTCTGCCGCCGAATCAAACGCCCATGAGCCACGCCCTCACCGAACTCTTCGAAGGCAATCGCCGCTGGGCCGCCGCCACCGAAGCCCGCGACCCGGGCTTCTTCACACGCCTGCTCAGCCAGCAGACACCGCAATACCTGTGGATCGGCTGCAGCGACAGCCGCGTGCCTGCCAACGAGATCCTGGGTCTGCTGCCGGGCGATGTGTTCGTTCACCGCAATGTCGCCAACGTGGTGGCGCATGGCGACCTGAATGCGCTGTCGGTGATGCAGTTCGCCGTCGACGCCCTGAAGGTACGGCATGTGATGGTGGTCGGCCATTTCGGCTGCGGCGGCGTGCGAGCTGCGCTGCTCGACCTGCGCATCGGCATCGCCGACAACTGGCTGCGCCACGTGACCGACGTGCGCAACCAGCACCGACCCTTCCTCGATACCCTGGCCGACGACGAGACCCGCATGAAGGCGCTGTGCGAACTGAACGTGCTGGAGCAGGCCTACAACGTCTGCCAGACCACCGTGCTGCAGGACGCCTGGTCGCGCAGGCAGACAGTGGTGGTGCATGGCTGGGTCTACGGCTTGCACAATGGTCTGCTGGAGGACCTGAAGATGACGGTGGCGAGCTGGGGCGACGTGGAACCCGCGTACCAGGTGGCGCTGGCCGGCATCCACGCACGCCACGGTCAGCACATCGAGCGCGGCGTCAGCGTCAGCGCCTGAGGCTCCGATGTTCCCGAACCGCCTGACCGACAGCCGCGCCTTCGACATCGCGCAGGCCCTGCGCGACGGCTTCGACCGCCATTACCGCCTGTTCCGCGCCACCAGCGCCGCCGCCAAGCAGCGCTTCGAAGCCGCCGACTGGGCCGGCCAACAGACGGCGCAGCGCGCCCGCATCGACTTCTACGACCTGCGCGTGAACGAGGCCGTGGAACGCCTGCGCACCGAATTCAAGGTGGCCGAGCTTTCGCAGGACAGCTGGCAGCAGGCCAAGCTGCACTACATCGGCCTGCTGACGAACCACCACCAGCCTGAACTGGCCGAGACCTTCTTCAATTCGGTCACGTCGAAGGTGCTCGACCGCAGCTATTACAACAACGACTTCATCTTCGTACGCCCTGCCGTCAGCACCGAGTACATCGAGAACGACGCCCCGGCCTCGATGCCCACCTACCGCGCCTACTACCCGAGCCAGGCCAACCTGCACGAGACCTGGCTGCGCCTGGTCAACAATTTCCAGCTGGCGCTGCCGTTCGAGGACCTGGACCGCGACGTGGCCCAGGTGGTCGAGGCGATGGGCGCCGAGCTTGGCGGCTTCAGGCCGCGCCCCAACTTCCAGATCCAGGTGCTGTCGAGCCTTTTCTACCGGAACAAGGGCGCCTACGTGGTCGGCAAGATCATCAACGGCTTCACCGAGACGCCGTTTGCGCTGCCCATCGTGCATGTCGAGCAGGCGGGCCGCGCCGGCCCTGGCCCCCTGGCCATCGACGCCGCACTGTTCGGCGAGGACGAGCTGCTGATGATCTTCAGCTACGCCCGTGCCTACTTCATGGTCGACATGGAAATCCCGTCGGCCACGGTGCAGTTCCTGCGCAGCCTGATGCCGCGCAAGCCGCGCGCCGAGCTCTACAACAGCCTGGGCCTGCAGAAGCACGGCAAGAACCTGTTCTACCGCGACTTCCTGGCCCACCTGCGCCATTCGTCGGACAAGTTCCGCATCGCGCCCGGCATCAAGGGCATGGTGATGCTGGTGTTCGACCTGCCCTCGTTCCCGTACGTGTTCAAGGTGATCAAGGACTTCTACCCGCCGCCGAAGGACACCACGCGCGAGCAGATCAAGGGCAAGTACCTGCTGGTGAAGCAGCACGACCGCGTGGGCCGCATGGCCGACACGCTGGAATACAGCACGGTGGCCTTCCCGCGCCACCGTTTCGAGGATGAGCTCATCGCCGAGCTGCAGAAGTTCTGCCCCAGCCTGCTGGAATTCGGCACCCAGGACGGCGCCGAGATGATCCTCATCAAGCACCTCTACATCGAGCGGCGCATGATCCCGCTGAACATGTACCTGCAGGAAGCCACGCCCGAGCAGATGGCCCATGCGGTGCAGGAATACGGCAACGCCATCAAGGACCTGGTGGCCGCCAACATCTTCCCCGGCGACATGCTGTGGAAGAACTTCGGCGTCACCCGCCATGGCAAGGTGGTGTTCTACGACTACGACGAGATCGAATACATCACCGACTGCAACTTCCGCCGCGTGCCCACGCCACGCAACGAGGAAGACGAGATGAGCGGTGAGGTCTGGTATTCGGTGGGCCCGAAAGACGTGTTCCCGGAAACCTTCGGCCCCTTCCTGCTGGGCAATCCGCAGGTGCGCGAAACCTTCATGGCCCACCATGCCGACCTGCTTGACGCCGGCTTCTGGCAGAGCCACAAGGAACGCATCGCCGCCGGCCACGTGCACGATGTCTTTCCCTACGAACCCCACAAGCGCTTCATCAACCAGCGCAGGCTGGCAGGCCGTGCTGCCTGAAGCGATCACCGCACCCCCGAAAGGAGCCCACCATGGCTGAATCCATCGTCATCGTTTCTGCTGCGCGCACGCCCATCGGCGGCTTGCTCGGCGACTTCGCCGGCCTGCAGGCCTGGGAACTGGGCGCCGTGGCCGTGAAGGCGGTCGTCGAACGTTCCGGCATCCCCGGCGACGCTTTCGACGAGGTGCTGCTGGGCAACTGCCTGATGGCCGGCCAGGGCCAGGCCCCCGCCCGCCAGGCGATGCGCCGCGCCGGCCTGCCCGACAGCGTGGGCGCCGTCACGCTGACGAAGATGTGCGGCAGCGGCATGCGCGCCATGATGTTCGCGCACGACATGCTGGCCGCAGGCAGCGCCAGCGCCCTGGTCGCCGGTGGCATGGAAAGCATGACCAACGCCCCGCACCTGATGTTCGCGCGCAAGGGCGTGAAGTACGGCACTGCGCAGATGTTCGACCACATGGCCATGGACGGGCTGGAAGATGCCTACGAGAAGGGCAAGGCGATGGGCGTCTTCGCCGAACAATGCGTGGCCAAGTACCAGTTCACGCGCGAGGCGCAGGACGCCTTTGCCATCGCCAGCACCACACGCAGCAGGCAGGCCAACGAGGACGGCAGCTTCGACTGGGAAATGGCGCCCGTCACCCTTCAAGGCCGGGGCGGCGAGACCGTGGTGAAGTTCGACGAGCAGCCCTTCAAGGCCAAGCTCGACAAGATCCCGGGCCTGAAGCCCGCGTTCAAGAAGGACGGCACCATCACCGCGGCCAATGCCAGCAGCATCAGCGACGGCGCCGCCGCCCTGGTGATGGTGCGCGAGAGCACGGCCGCGCAGATGGGCCTGAAGCCGATCGCCCGCATCGTCGCCCATGCGGTTCACGCGCAGGCGCCCGAGTGGTTCAGCACGGCGCCGGCCGGCGCCATCGACAAGGCACTGAAGAAGGCCGGCTGGCAGCCCGGTCAGGTGGACCTGTGGGAAGTCAACGAAGCCTTCGCGGCGGTGACGATGGCGGCGATGAGCGAATTCAAGCTGCCGCACGAGATCGTCAACGTGCACGGCGGCGCCTGTGCTCTGGGCCACCCCATCGGTGCCAGCGGTGCCCGTATCGTCGTCACGCTGCTCGGCGCATTGCGCAAGCAGGGCAAGCGGCGCGGCATGGCGGCGCTGTGCATCGGCGGCGGCGAGGCGACCGCGCTGGCCGTCGAACTGCTGTGAGCCGCGCCGCTTGACCGACCTGCTGCCCGGCCCGGCCCAGGCCGCCGCGTTTGCGCTCGCAGTGCTGGTGCTCAACGCCACGCCGGGTGTCGACCTGCTGCTGACACTCAGCCGCACCCTTGCGCACGGCCCGCGCGCCGGCCTGGCCACGGCGCTGGGCATCAACGCCGGTTGTGTGGTGCACGCACTGGCCGCGGCGTTCGGCCTGGCCACCTGGCTGGCGCTGGTGCCGGGCGGCCTGCTGGCCCTGCAGTGGGCCGGCGCGGCCTACCTGGCGTGGCTGGGCTTTGGCCTCTGGCGGCAGGCCTGGCAGCCCGCGGCCACTCGGTCATGGGGGGTCGACGGCGTGCCTGCGAGCCCGGCAGTGCCTGTGTCGGGCCAGTCGCCCAGCCTGCGCGCCGAGTTCCGCCGCGGCCTGCTCACGAACCTGCTCAACCCCAAGGTGGCCTTGTTCTTCCTGGTGTTCCTGCCGCCCTTCCTGCCGCCTTCCCTGCCGCAGGCCGGTGGCAGCCGCATGGTCGGTTTCCTGCTGCTCGGCGCCTGGTTCGTGCTGCAGAGCACCGCCTTCCTGTTCATGGTGGTGGTGTTGGCAGGGCGCCTGCGGCGCTGGCAGACTCCACAATCTGTGCAGCGCATGGCCAATGCCCTGGGAGGAACGCTTTTCATGGTGCTGGCCTGGCGCGTGGCCGCCAGCAAGACGGTGGCCGCCTGACGATTCGCTGGCCCGCCGCGCCCTGCGCTGGCGCGCTGGCCGAAGGTTCCCACAGCAGTACCGATGGTCAACCTCATGCCTATGCTCGCAGAAGACATTCCCGACACACCGCTCATCCGCCCGGGTGAATCTTTCCTGGCCCAGGTGCGCTACACGCGCGAACAGATCGTGCAGTTCGCGCGGCTGACCGGCGACGCCAACCCGCTGCACCACGACCGGCAGGCAGCAGAACGTGCCAGCTTCGGCGAGATCATCGCCAGCGGCCAGCAGACGGCCAGCCAGATGATGGGCGTGGTGGCCACGCACTTCAGCCGCCGCGACGATGGCGTCGCGCGCGAGGTGCTGTGCCTGAACTTCAACTTCGCCTTCCGCGCGCCGGTGTTCGCCGAGCAGGACATCGCCATCCAGTGGCGCGTCAGCGATATCGAACGAAACAGCAAGCGCGGCGGCTTCATCGGTCACCTCGACGGCACCGCCAGCGTCGCCGGGCGGCCCTGCGTGGTGGGGCGCGGCACCGTGCTCGTGACGCGTGCGGCCACGCGTGCCAGCTGAAGCGCCGCCCGCCACTCCCACAAGGCTTTCACATGAGTTCGACGACATGGGCCGCAGCGGCCTGCGCACTGCTGTCGCTGGCCACGGTGGCTTTGCCGGCGGCTGCGCGTGAAGGCTTCTACCGCACGCCGGCGCTGCGCGGCGACACCGTGGTGTTCACGGCCGAAGGCGACCTGTGGCGCGTGGCTGCGGCCGGTGGCCGCGCCGAGCGCATCACCACCCACCCCGACCTGGAAACCCGCCCCGCCATCTCGCCCGACGGCCGCTGGCTGGCATTCACCGGGTCCTACGAGCGCGCCACCGAGGCTTACCAGATGCCGCTGGCTGGCGGCCTGCCGCAGCGGCTGACCTGGTCTGGCCAGAGCCCGCGGGTGCTGGGCTACACACCCGCCGGTGAAGTGCTGGTGACGGCACCTTCGCTGCGTGGCGAACCCGTCACCCAGCTCTTTGCATTGAACGCGCAGACCGGCCAGCAGCGCATGCTGCCGGTGGGCCAGGCCAGCGACGGCGCCATCAGCGCCGACGGCGCCACGCTCTACTTCACGCGCGGCGGTCTGCGCGGCGACAACTCGCGCGGCTACCGCGGCGGCCAGATGCCGCGTATCTGGCGCCTGGCGCTGGCCGCCAGCGCCGAAGCCCAGCCGCTGCTGCCCGCCGACGCCGGCAGCAGCCAGCCGATGCCCTACGCCACGCCCCAGGGCCTGCGCGTGGCCTTCGTGTCCGACCGCGACGGCCGCAACAACCTGTGGAGCGTGGACGCCAGTGGCGGCGACCTGCGCCAGCACACCCGCCACCGCGACTGGGACCTGCGCAGCGCGGCCATCGACGGCAGCCGCGTGGTCTATGCGCTGGGCGCCGACCTCTGGCTGCTGGACCTGGCCGGCGACGCCCCAGGCAGCCCCGGGCGGCGCATCGACATCACGCTCGGCGGCGACGCCGACCACCAGCGCCAGCGCTGGGTGGGCCGGGCCCAGAGCTTCCCGACATCGGTCACGTTGGCGCCCGATGGCCAGCGGGTGGCGCTCAGCCTGCGCGGCCGTGTGGCCACCCAGGGCACGGGCCCGCTGCGCCGCGCCGAACTGGCGGTGCCGGCCGACACCCGCTGCCGCGAGGCCGTGTTCAGCCACGACAGCCGGCAGGTGTATGCGCTGTGCGACATCGCGCCAGCCGGCCTGGCGGCAGGGGAACTGGCGGAAACCGAGGTCTGGCGCTTCAACGCCGACGGCAGCGGCAGCCCGGTGCAGGTGACGCGCGGCACCACCGCGCGCCGGCTGGCGCTGTTTCCGTCGCCCGACGGCCGCTGGCTGGCGCATGGCGACCGTGCCGGCCGCCTCTGGCTGACACCGCTGGCGCCCGCACTGCCAGCCACGGGCGGGCGTGACAGTCAGCTCATCGACAGCGCCAGGGGCGCGGCCGTTGCGCCGGTGCTGGCCTGGTCGCCCGACAGCCAGGCCCTGGTCTTCGTGCGCCCCGAAGGCGATGCCAACCGCGACCGGCTGTTCCTGTACCAGCTGGCCAGCCAGCGCACGCTGGCGCTGACCAGCGACCGTTACGACAGCACTTCCCCGGCGTTCACGCCCGACGGGCGCTGGCTGTACTTCCTGTCGGACCGGCACTTCGCGTCGCTGAACGGTTCACCCTGGGGTGACCGCAACCTCGGGCCCTACTTCGACCGGCGCACGCGCGTCTATGCGCTGGCCCTGCAGGACGGCCAACGCTGGCCCTTCCTGCCGGCCGACGAGCTGCAGCCAGCCACTCCCGAGCCGCCTGCTGCAGGTGCGGCCGCGGCTGCCGCGGCAGCATCGGCGCCTTCGGCCGCCAGCGCGCCCGCCCCGGCCCCGGCGAAGCCTGCCGCCAAACCGGCACCCGCCCCCAAGGTGCCGCCGATCCAGCTCGAAGGCCTGGCCACGCGCCTGTTCGAAGTGCCCTTGCCCGGCGCCAACTTCACGCGGCTGCGCAGCGACGGCAAGCGCCTGTATCTGCTGGAAGCCGACAGCACGCCCGAACGCCGCACCAGCCTGCGCACCGTGGCCATCGACAACCTGGGCACACCGCCCGAGCTGTTCGCGGCCGACGTGCAGGACTTCGACCTCAGCCCCGACGGCAAGCGCCTGCTGCTGCAGCGTCGCGCCGCCAGCGGCCCGCAGCCGGGCGACGTGCAGCTGCTGGACGCCGCCGCCAAGGCCCCGGCCGACGTCGCGGTGCTGGCGCGCAGCCAGGTGCGCTGGGCCGATGCACCGCTGGCCACCGAGCCCGCCGCCGAGTGGCGGCAGATGTTCAACGACGCCTGGCGGCTGCACCGCGACCACTTCTTCGACGCCGGCATGCATGGCGTCGACTGGGCCGCCAAGCGCCGCCAGTACGCCACGCTGCTGCCACGCGTGGCCGAGCGCGGCGAGCTCAACGAACTGCTGGCGCAGATGGTGAACGAGCTGAGCCTGCTGCACAGCCAGGTCTTCACCAGCGACCTGCGCCGCGGCCCCGACGACATCGTCAGCGCCGGCCTGGGCGCGCGTCTGCAGCGTGTGGCCGAAGGCTTCCGCGTCGAGCATATCTACCGCAGCGACCCCGAGCTGCCGTCCGAAGCCTCGCCCTTGGTGGCCGTGGGCGTGCAGCCGGGCGACGTCATCACGCAGCTGAACGGCCGCTCGTTGGCGAACCTGGCCGACCTGGCCGAACTGCTGCGCGGCCAGGCCGGCCGCCAGGTGCTGCTGGTGGTGAAGCCGGCCCGCGCCGGCGCGGCCGAACGCCGCGTCGTGCTGCAACCCGTGGCCGCACAGCGTGAAACCCAGCTGCGCACGGGTGACTGGGAAGCCGGCAACCGCGAACGCGCGGCGGCGCGCAGCCAGGGCCGCGTGGGCTACCTGCGCCTGCGTGCGATGGGCGGTGGCGACATCGCCACCTTCGCCCGCGAGTTCTACGCCCAGCTCGACCGCGAAGCGCTCGTCATCGACGTGCGTGGCAACAACGGCGGCAGCATCGACAGCTGGATCATCGAAAAGCTGCTGCGCCGCACCTGGGCCTTCTGGCACCGGCGCTTCCCGGAAGGCGCGCCGCCGGTGGGCAACATGCAGCAGAGCTTTCGCGGCCACCTGGCCGTGCTCGTCGACGAGAACACCTATTCCGACGGCGAGACCTTCGCCGAAGGCGTGAAGCGCCTGGGTCTGGGCGCGCTCATCGGCCGGCGCACGGCCGGCGCGGGTGTGTGGCTGAGCGACAGCAACCGGCTGGCCGACGGCGGCCTGATGCGCGCCGCCGAGACCGGCCAGTTCGTCGCCGGCGACGGCTGGATCATCGAAGGCCGCGGCGTCGAGCCCGACATCGAGGTCGACAACCCGCCGCGCGCCACGGCCGCCGGCGGCGACGCGCAGCTCGACGCCGCCGTCGACCACCTGCAGCGCCGCCTGGCCGAACAGCCGCGGCCCTTGCCGCCGCGGCCGCCGGCTCCCCGGCCATTCGTGGCACCCTTGCCCAACTGATACCCCGCGAAGGACCGACGCCATGCTGCTCTCCGAAGACCATCTGGCCGTGCAGGACGCGGTGCGCGCCTTCGTGCAGGCCGAAGTGGCGCCCCATGCCGCGGCCTGGGACAAGTCGCACGCCTTCCCGAAGGTGGCGCTGCGCGGCCTGGCCGAGCTGGGCTGCTACGGCGTGGCCGTGCCCGCCGAACACGGCGGCGCCGGGCTCGACTATCTGGCGCTGGCGGTCATCCTCGAGGAGATTGCCGCGGCCGACGGCGCCACCAGCACCATCGTCAGCGTCAACAACTGCCCCGTCTGCAGCATCCTGATGGCCTTCGGCAACGCCGAGCAGCAGGCGCGTTTCCTGGTGCCGCTGGCGCGCGGGCAGATGCTGGGGGCCTTCTGCCTGACCGAGCCGCACGTGGGCAGCGAGGCCGGCGGGCTGAAGACCACGGCGGTCAGGGACGGCGACGACTACGTGCTTAACGGCGTCAAGCAGTTCATCACCAGCGGCAAGAACGGCGATGTCGCCATCGTCATGGCCGTCACCGACAAGGCCGCGGGCAAGAAGGGCATCAGCGCCTTCATCGTGCCCACATCAACGCCGGGTTATACGGTGGCGCGGGTCGAGGACAAGCTCGGCCAGCACGCCAGCGACACCGCGCAGATCGTCTTCGACAACTGCCGCGTGCCCGCCGCCAACCGCCTGGGCGAAGAAGGGCAGGGGCTGAAGATCGCGCTGTCGGGCCTGGAAGGCGGGCGCATCGGCATCGCCAGCCAGGCTGTCGGCATGGCCCGCGCCGCGTTCGAGGCAGCCCTGGCCTACAGCAAGGACCGCACGAGTTTCGGCCAGCCCATCTTCCAGCACCAGGCGGTGCAGTTCAAGCTGGCCGACATGGCCACGCAGGTGGAAGTGGCGCGGCAGATGATCCACCACGCCGCGGCGCTGAAGGACGCCGGCCGCCCCTGCCTGAAGGAAGCGGCGATGGCCAAGCTCTACGCCAGCGAGATGGCCGAACGGGTGTGCAGCGACGCCATCCAGGTGTTCGGCGGCTACGGCTACGTCAGCGACTTCCCGGTCGAACGCATCTACCGCGACGTGCGCGTCTGCCAGATCTACGAGGGCACGTCGGAAGTGCAGAAGATCCTCATCGGGCGCGCGTTGGCGTGATGGGCTCCGCGTGAGCGCCACCCTGCCCGAAGCCGCGGCGCGCCGCGTGCTGATGCTGCAGGCCTTCGAAACCACCGGCGCCGACAGCGCGCTCTGGACCCTCGAAGACCGCGCCTGGGCGACACGCCTGGCGCGTGAAACCGGCGCCACTGCCGCCGCGCCGGCCCAGGCCCTGGACCAGCGTGCCCGCCACGCCATGGAACGCCTGGGCCCGCGCGAAGCGGCCGTGCCGAAGCGGCTGGGCCTGCGCATGTGGCACACCGCGTGGGTGCCGCTGGTGCTGGGCCTGGCCTTCCTGGCCGGCATCGCCGTCGACGCCGTCGGCGGCACCCAGCGCATCAACCTGCTGGCGCCGCCGGTGTGGGTGGTGATCGTCTGGAACCTGGCCGTCTACCTGGGCCTGCTGCTGCCGCGGCCCGAAGTGCCGCGTGGCCTGCGCGCGCTGCTGGCGCGGCGCCTGGCCGGCGGCACGGGTGGCAGTGCGCCGCTGCGGGCTTACGGCGCCGCCTGGGGCCAGGCGAGCCTGCCGCTGGCGGCGGCGCGCGCTGCGGTGCTGCTGCACGTGGCTGCGGCCGCGCTCGCGCTGGGGCTGGTGGCCGGGCTCTACGTTCGTGGCCTGGTGCTGGACTACCGCGCCGGTTGGGAAAGCACCTTCCTCGATGCCAGCGCGGTTCGCACCGGGCTGGCCACGCTCCTGTCGCCGGCCACGGCAGCCACCGGCATTGCCGTGCCCGACGTGGCCGGCATCGAAGCCCTGCGCGTCGCGCCGGGTGTGCCGGCCACGGGCAGCGCGGCCGACTGGATCCACCTGTACGCCGCGATGCTGGGCCTGTTCGTCATCGTGCCGCGGCTGGCGCTGGCGCTGATGGCCGCTTCGCGCGCGGCCTGGCGTGCGCGCCATGTGCCGCTGCCGCTGCAGGAGCCGTACTTCCAGCGCCTGCTGCGCGAACTGCAGAACGCCACCGCCCAGGTGCAGGTGCTGCCGCATGGCGCCGCGCCCAGCCCGCAGGCCACGCTGGCTCTGCGCGAATGGCTGGCGGCTGCCTGCGGCGACGGCCTGCAGCTGCGGCTGGCCGCGCCCACGCCCTACGGCCAGGAGGAAGCGGCCGCAGCGGCCGAGCCGGGCACGACGCTGCGCGTGCTGCTCGTCGACCTGGGCAGCACGCCCGAGGACGACACCCAGGGCCGCCTGCTGGCCACCTTGAAGACGCAGCGCGAGGCGCCTGCCGCGGCCTTGCTGGTGCTGGCCGACGAGGCCGCCTTCCGGCGCCGCTTTGCCCAGCTGCCCGAGCGCCTGGCCGAACGCCGCAAGGCCTGGCAGGCCTTTGCCACGCAGCATGGCGCGGGTTTCATCGGCGTCGACCTGGAGCACGTCGACGGCGCCCAGGCCGAAGCACAGCTGCAGGCGGCGCTTCAGGTGGCGCCTCAGGTGGTGCATCCGGCAGCGCAGGTGCGATGACGAACATCACCCTCAGCCTCGTCAGCCATACCAACGTCGGCAAGACGACATTGGCGCGCACTTTGCTCGGCGTCGACGTCGGCGAGGTGCGCGACGCACCGCATGTCACCGAATTCGCCGACGGCCACGAGCTCATCGCCACCGAGCAGGGTGACCGTCTGCGTCTGTGGGACACGCCGGGCTTCGGCGACAGCGCGCGCCTGGCCAGGCGCCTGCTGGCCAGCAGCAACCCGCTGGGCTGGTTCATGAGCCAGGTCTGGGACCGCTGGCGCGACCGCGGCTTCTGGGCCAGCCAGCAGGCGATGCGCCACGTGCAAGCCGAGAGCGATGTCGTGCTCTATCTCGTCAACGCCGCCGAGAGCCCGGCTGCCGCCGGCTACGTGGCGCCCGAGATGGACCTGCTGGGCTGGGTCGGCAAGCCGGTGCTGGTGCTGCTGAACCAGCTGGGCGAACCGCGCGGGCCCGAGGCCGAGGCCGCCGACGTGCAGGCGTGGCGCGACCACCTGGCGCGCTGGCCGCGGGTGCAGGCGGTGCTGCCGCTGGACGCCTTTGCCCGCTGCTGGGTGCACGAGCAGACCTTGCTGCAGGCCGTCGAGCGTGTATTGAGCGGCGAACAGGCTGCGGCCATGGCGCGCCTGGCGGCCGCCTGGTCGGCGCGCAACCAGCAGCGCTTCGACGCCGCGATCCAGGTGCTGGCCGACAGCCTGGCGCGCATGGCGCTGGCGCGTGAAGCCGTGGCCGAAGCGCCGGGCCTGCGCGACCGGCTGCGCCAGATGGGCAGCTCGCTCGGTGCTGCGCTTTCTGGCGGCCCGGGCGCGGGCAGCGATCACGCCCAGGCCGACGCTGCGGCACGTGATGGCAGGGCGGCAGCCACGCCCGCCGAACAGGCGCTGGCGGCCGCGCTCCAGACTGAAGTGCAGACCAGTACCGACCGCCTGCTGGCCCTGCATGGCCTGGCCGGCCGCGCCCGCGGCGACATCCTGCAGCGGGTGGCCGGCCAGTTCGCCTTGCGCCAGCGCGTGCCCGAAGGCACGGCGGCCTGGGTGGGGGGTGCCGTCACCGGCGCACTGGCCGGCTTGAAGGCCGACGTCGCCACCGGCGGCCTCACGCTCGGCGGCGGCTTGCTGGCCGGTGCCGTCATCGGCGCACTGGGCGCCGCTGGCGTCGCGCGCGGCCTGAACGTGGTGCGCGGCACCGACCAGAGCTGGCTGCGTGTGGCCGACGAGGCGATGGGCCCCTTGGTCGAATCGGCCGTGCTGCGCTACCTGGCAGTCGCCCACTTCGGCCGCGGCCGCGGCGAATGGGTGCACGGCGAAGCGCCGCCGCACTGGCCGGCCACGGTGGCCGCCGCGTTGGCGCAGCAGCAGGCTGCGCTGCAGGCCCTTTGGGCTGCGCGCGACCCGAAGGCCGTCGCGGCCGACCCGGCGCCGCTGGCCGCGCAGCTGCAGCCCGTGCTGGCCACGGCGGTGCGCGAGACCCTGGTGCGCCTGTACCCGGCCGCCACCCATAATCCGGCCGCATGAAGATCGTGATCCTTGGAGCCGGCCGAGTCGGTGAGAGCGTGGCCGAGAGCTTGGTCTCCGAGCGCAACGACATCACCTTGATCGACACCGACCCCGCGCGCCTGCATGCCCTGCAGGAAAGGCTGGACCTGCGCGGTGTCGTCGGCAACGGCATCCAGCCCAGCGTCCTGCGCGACGCCGGCATCGAAGACGCCGACATGCTGATCTCGTGCGCGCCGATGGACGAGACCAATCTCGTCGTCTGCAAGGTGGCGCACGACCTGTTCAACGTGCCGACCACGATCGCCCGCATCCGCAGCCCCGAATTCCAGAACGGCGCGCCGCTGCTGGGCAAGGGCGGCTTCGCCGTCGACGAGGTGATCTGCCCCGAGCAGAGCGTCACCGCCTACATCCGCAAGCTCATCGAATACCCCGAAGCCCTGCAGGTGCTCGAATTTGCGCATGGCCTGGTGAGCCTGATCGCGGTGCGTGCCCTCGCCGGCGGGCCGCTGGTGCAGCACAGCCTGGCCGAGATCCCCGACCTGGTGCCGGGGGTGGACATGCGCATCGTCGCCATCTACCGGCTCGACAAGGCACTGACGGCGCTGGACGGCACGACACGCATCGAACCGGGTGACGAGGTCTTCGTGCTCGCCGCCACCGAGCACATCCGCAAGGTGCTGGGCGCACTCAGCCGCGTCGACGAACGGCCGGTGAAGCGGTTGATGTTCGCCGGTGGTGGCAAGGTCGGCCTGCGCCTGGCGCGCGAGCTGAACGAGCAGTACGAGATCAAGATCATCGAGAGCAGTGCCAAGCGCTGCGAGTACCTGGCCACCGAACTGCCGTCGAACGTGCTGGTGCTCAGCGGCGACAGCACCGACGAAGATCTGCTGGGTGAGGAGAACGTCGACCAGATGGACCTCTTCATCGCGCTGACCAGCGACGACGAGGACAACATCATGAGCTGCCTGCTCGCCAAGCGCCTGGGCGCGCGGCGGGTGCTGGCGCTGATCAACCGGCGCGCCTATGCCGACCTGGTGCAGGGCACGCAGATCGACATCGCCATCTCGCCGGCGCATGCCGTGATCGGAGAGCTGCTCGCCTATGTGCGCCGCGGTGACGTCGAAGCCGTGCACAGCCTGCGCCGCGGCGCGGCCGAAGCCATGGAAGCCATCGTGCGCGGCGACCGCAAGACCTGCCGCATGGCCGGTCGCCGCATCGAGGAAGTGGGGCTGCCTGCCGGCGCCCAGGTCGGTGCCATCGTGCGCGGCCTGCACCGCCCGGACGGCAGTGAAGCCGCCAAGGGCGACGCGCCGCCCGAGGTGATCATCGCCCACCACGACACACTGGTGCTGCCCAACGACCACGTGATCATCTTCGTGCCCCGCAAGCGCATGGTGCGCGAAGTGGAAAAGCTGTTCCAGGTCAGCGCGACCTTTCTCTTCTGATGATGGGTCTGGCTGCTTTCGGCCCGTTGCGGACGTTCGTTTCTTGCCTGCTTGGTCCCCTGCAAAGGCGGGCTGGGGCTGGCTGCGGCGCTTATCCTCGGCGGCCTTCGCTGCGCTCAGGCTGCCCTGCGGCCCAGGCCAGTGGCCTGGTCCTTCGCCAGGCACAAACAGTCCACTGGACTGTTTGTGTCCGGGCTCAGTGCATCGGTCCCGCGGCCCCATCGCGGAACTCGCTTCATTCGCTGCGCTCATTGCGCTCAATCACCCGCGATGAGTCTGTAGTTGAACCGCGCTGCGCGCGGGGGCCGCGGGCCCTGTGTTCCTCGGCGCCTCCCATGCGCGCCACAGCCAGCCCCAGCCCACCTTTGCAAACACCGTGTCCGGGTCTCCGCCGTGGCGCGCCGACACGTTGGCGGGCTGCGGGCGTTGGGTGGCCCCTGGAGCGAAGTAAAGGAGGAGCCGCCGGCCCGCCAGGGCCGGCGGCGGGGGACATGAGCGCAAGGGGCCACCCGACGTCCGTAGCCCTGGGACCCAGTCGAATGGCGAACGACCGCAACGGGCCGAGAGCCGACCCGACATGAATCTGGCCGTCATTGCCCTGATCGGCCGCATCGTCCTGATGTTCGCGCTGATGATGATCGTGCCGCTGGTGTTCGCCGTGGTCGGCGACGACGGCGCCCAGGGTGCATTCGTGGCAGGCTTCGTCATCACCATGCTCAGTGGCGTGGCGATGAGCGTGGCGATGCGTCGGTTCAGGCGCGAACTGCAGCCGCGCGACGGCTTCCTGCTCGTCACCTTCACCTGGTTGCTGCTGCCGTTCTTCGGCGCGCTGCCACTGCTGTTTGCGCTGCCCGAACTGAGCTTCACCGACGCCTACTTCGAAGCCATGTCCGGTTTCACCGCCACCGGGGCCACGGTGCTCAGCGGGCTGGACACGATGCCGCTGTCGGTGAATGTCTGGCGCTGCTTCATGACCTACGTCGGCGGCCTGGGCATCATCGTGCTGGTCGTGGCCATCCTGCCGATGCTGGGCGTCGGCGGCAGCCAGCTGTTTCGCGCCGAGATCACCGGGCCGATGAAGGACCAGAAGCTCACGCCGCGCATCGCCGATACCGCGCGTGGGCTGTGGGTGGTGTATTTCGTGATGTCGCTGGCCTGTTTCCTGGCCTATGGCCTGGCCGGCATGAGCTGGGCCGACGCCTTCATGCACATGAACACGACCATGGGCCTGGGCGGGCTGTCCAGCCACGACGCCAGCTTCGGCTACTGGAATTCGCCGCTCATCGAAGGTGTGGCGGTGGTCTTCATGCTGCTGGCCGGGCTGAACTTCGCGCTGTACTTCGTGGCCTGGCGGCAGCGTTCACTGGCGCGGCTCTGGTACGACATCGAAGTACGGGCCTTCTACGGCGTGCTGCTGTTCAGCGTGGCGCTGATCTCGGTATTCCTGTGGGCGCAGGGTTCCTACGACGGGTACCCTGAAGCGCTGCGCCACACGGTCTTCCACGTCGTTTCAGTCGCCACGACCACCGGCTACGCTTCGAACGACTATGCGCAGTGGCCGCTTTTCGCGCCGCTGTGGATGATCCTGCTGGGCTGCTTTGCCACCTGCGCCGGCAGCACCGGCGGCGGCATCAAGATGATCCGCATGCTGCTGCTGCTGAAGCAGGCGCGGCGCGAACTCGTGCGCATCGTCCACCCCAACGTCGTCAACCCGGTGGTGGTGGGTGGGCGCGCGGTCAGCGAGAAGGTCATCCAGAGCGTCATCGCCTTCATGATGATCTACGGCGCCACGCTGGTGACGCTGACGATGGTGCTGCTGTTCAGCGGCCTGGACGTCGTCACCGCCTTCACGGCCATCATCGCCTGCGTCAACAACATCGGCCCGGGGCTGGGTGAGGTGGGACCGGCGGTGAACTATGGCGGGCTCAGCGATTTCCAGACCTGGGTATGTACCTTCGCCATGATGCTGGGCCGGCTGGAACTGCTGAGCGTGCTGGTGCTGTTCACGCCGCAGTTCTGGAGGAAATAAGGCCCCTGGCCCGCGGGGCACCCGCCGAAGGGGTGCTCGGCTTTGGCTCACGCCTTCGGCGGCAGCAGGTAGATGCGGTCGGCATAGGTCGCCAGCCAATGCGGCCTGAAGGCCACGAAGATGCTCACCAGCATGCCGGTGATGAAGGCGTCACCCGATGCGGTGAGCACTCGCGCCAGCAGCAGGTCGCCTTCGTGCAGGCTGGCCGGGCCTTCGTGCAGCAGCATCTGGCCGACAGCCGCCAGGGCGCCGGCCAGCCAGGTGGCAAAGAAGCCGCGGCCCAGGATGTAGATGAACAGGTGATGCGGAAGCCAGCGCCGCAACGTGGCGCCGAAGGCCAGCGCCAGTGTCGCGGGCACGACGCCCAGCCAGACGCCGCGCTGCAGCGCCAGTTCCGGCGGCAGCCCGGCCAGCCAGCCGGTGATGGCGGCTGCAGGGAAGATCGCCAGCACGGCCAGCGGCCAGCCGGCCATCAGCGTCAGCAGGCTCGCGCCGGAAATCGGCTGCGCCAGGCTCTGCCCGGTCACGCCGTCCACGCCCCACAGCGCCGGCAGTGCCGCCCACCAGGCCAGCCAGGGCCAGGGGGGGCCAGCGGCGGGCAGCGCGCGCCAGGGCCGCAAGGCCAGCGCGGGCAGCAGCGCAGCCAGCGCCAGTGTGGCGTCGATCCAGAAAGTCCAGGGCATTCATGCATGCTAGGCGGGGGCGGGCGCGGCTATGCTGATCTGCCGCAAGCCCGACCTGCTTGCATGCCCAAGCCGCCGCCATGCCTGCCTTGCCTCTTGCCGCCATCGACTTCTGGTTCGACTTCTCTTCGCCGTATTCGTACATCGCCAACGAATGGGTCGACGCCGTGGCTGCGCGCCACGGCCGCACCGTGCGCCGCCATGCCATCCTGCTGGGCGCCACCTTCCAGGCGGCAGAACTGAAGCCACCGGTGGCCTTCCCGCTGAAGGGGGTGTATTCGCTGCGCGACTTCGCGCGTTCGGCGCGCTTCGAGGGCCTGCCCTACGTGCCGCCGCCGGACTTCCCCATCCCCACGCAGAACGCTGCGCGGGTGTTCTGGTGGCTGCAGGCCACCCAGGGCGAAGCCGTAGCCACGCAGTGGGCCACGGCCGGGCTGCGCGGCATGTTCACCCAGGGCTTGGCACTGCACCGGCCCGAAGGCCTCGCGGCGCTGGCAGCCACCCAGGGGCTGGACGCCGACACCGTGCAGGCGGTCTGTGCCGACCCCCAATGGAAGGCGCGGCTGAAGCAGGCCAACGACGAAGCCATTGCCGGCGGCGTTTTCGGCGCGCCTTTCTTCAAGGTCGACGGCGAGCCCTTCTGGGGCAACGACCGCCGCGCCCAGATCGAACGCTGGCTGGCCCAGGGTCCGTTCTAGCCCGTTCTGAACGCGGCTTAGCATCGGCTTCAAGCCTTCGCACCGAGACCTTCGCCCATGCCCACCCTCAGCAGCAAGCTCAATCCGCGCTCCGACGACTTCAAGGCCCATGCCGCGCACATGCGCACGCTGGTCTCCGACCTGCAGGTGCGGCTGGCCCAGGTGGCGCAAGGTGGCGGCGACGTTGCCCGCGCGCGCCACACGGCACGTGGCAAGCTGCTGCCGCGCGACCGCGTCGACCGGCTGCTCGACCCCGACACGCCCTTCCTGGAACTGGCGCCGCTGGCCGGGCTGAACCTGTACGACAACGCGGCGCCCGGCGGTGGTGTGATTGCCGGCATCGGCCGCGTCAGCGGTGTCGAATGCGTGATCGTCTGCAACGACGCCACCGTCAAGGGCGGCACCTATTACCCGATCACGGTGAAGAAGCACCTGCGCGCGCAGGAAGTGGCGCAGCAGAACCGGCTGCCCTGCATCTACCTGGTGGACAGCGGCGGCGCCAACCTGCCGAACCAGGACGAAGTGTTCCCCGACCGCGACCACTTCGGCCGCATCTTCTACAACCAGGCCAACATGTCGGCGCTGGGCATCCCGCAGGTGGCGGTGGTGATGGGCAGCTGCACGGCCGGTGGCGCCTACGTGCCGGCGATGAGCGACGAGACCATCATCGTGAAGAACCAGGGCACCATCTTCCTGGCCGGCCCGCCGCTGGTGAAGGCGGCCACCGGCGAGGTCGTGAGCGCCGAAGGCCTGGGCGGCGGCGACGTCCATACGCGCCTGTCGGGCGTGGCCGACCACCTGGCCGAGAACGACATGCATGCGCTGGCCATCGCGCGCGCCACGGTGGCCAACCTGAACTGGCGCAAGCCGCAGCCGCTGTTGCTGCAGCCGGCGCGGCCGCCGCTGTTCGACGCCGCCGAGCTGCATGGCGTGATCCCGACCGATGCACGCAAGCCCTTCGACGTGCGCGAGATCATCGCCCGCATCGTCGACGCGTCCGAGTTCGACGAGTTCAAGGCCCGCTTCGGCGCCACGCTGGTCACCGGCTTCGCCCACATCGAAGGCATGCCGGTGGGCATCGTCGCGAACAACGGCGTGCTCTTCGGTGAAAGTGCGATGAAGGGCGCGCACTTCATCGAACTGTGCTGCCAGCGGCGTGTGCCCCTGGTCTTCCTGCAGAACATCACCGGCTTCATGGTCGGCAAGAAGTACGAGGCCGAAGGCATCGCCAAGCACGGCGCGAAGATGGTCACGGCCGTGGCCACGGCCACGGTGCCGAAGTTCACGGTCATCATCGGTGGCAGCTTCGGCGCCGGCAACTACGGCATGTGCGGCCGTGCCTACAGCCCGCGCCTGCTGTGGATGTGGCCGAACGCACGCATCGGCGTGATGGGCGGCGAGCAGGCGGCCAGCGTGCTGGCCACCGTCAAGCGTGACGGCATCGAGGCCAAGGGCGGGCAGTGGTCTGCGGGCGATGAGGCGGCGTTCAAGCAGCCCATCCTCGACCAGTTCAACACCCAGGCCCACCCGTATTACGCCAGCGCGCGCCTGTGGGACGACGGCATCATCGACCCGGCCGACACCCGGCGCGTGCTGGCGCTGGGCCTCAGCGCCAGCCTGAACGCCCCCATTCCCGAAGCGCCGCGCTTTGGCGTCTTCCGGATGTGAGGCGGGCAACCCGTGTATGATGCACCAGATAAGTTGATTTCATACACATCATGCGCACCAACATCGACATCGACGACGCGCTCATGAGCCAGGCACTGCAGGCCGGGCCCTTCAAGACCAAGAAGGACGCGGTCGAGGCGGGCCTGAAGCTGCTGGCGCGCCAGGCTGCCTACCGCGAGGTGGCGAAGTGGCGCGGCAAGCTCAAGTGGGAAGGCGACGAAGCAGTCGACTGGGTGGCGGCCAACCGCGCCGACGCCGGCGCGGTGGTGCAGCAGCCCCCGTCGCCAGCCTTCAAGGCTGCCCCGGCAACGAAGGCCCGCCGTGCTGGTCGTTGATTCCAGCGTCTGGATCGACTTCTTCAATGGCGCGGCGCTTCCGGCCGCAGCGATGCTGGACGATCTCTTGCACCACGGCGAAGTGCGCATCGTCGTGCCCGACCTGGTGCTGTTCGAGGTGCTGCGCGGCTTCCGTGACGAACGCGATCACCGCCAGGCACGTGCGTTGATGGAGAGCTTCGACATCGAGGACGTGGGCGGCGCCGACCGGGCACGCGAGGCGGCCGCGCATTACCGGGAACTGCGCGCCCAGGGCGTCACCGTGCGCAGCAGTATCGACGTGCTGGTGGCCAGCTTCTGCATCGACCGCGACTACGCCCTGCTGCACCGCGACCGCGACTTCCAGGCCTTCGAGCAGCGGCGCGGCCTGCGCGGCTGGCAGCACTGAGGCACGCCACCCCCGATGAACACGCTCGACATCCGCCGCCCTTCGCCCTTCGTTGCCGAGGTCTGGCTGAACCGCCCCGAGGTTCGCAACGCCTTCAACGACAGCGTCATCGAAGAGCTGACCGCTGCCTTCGCCGGCTTCGCCCAGGAAGGCGAGCTGCGCGCGGTGGTGCTGGCCGGCCACGGCAAGGCCTTCTGCGCGGGTGCCGACCTGTCGTGGATGCGCGCCATGGCCAGCTATGGCTGGGACGAAAACCAGGCCGACGCCGCACGCCTGGCCGATATGCTGTGGACGATCTACCGCTGCCCGGTGCCGGTGGTCGGCCGCATCCACGGTGACTGCTATGCCGGCGGGGTGGGCCTGGCAGCGGTGTGCGACGTGCTGGTGGCCAGCGACGCCGCGCACTTCTGCCTGAGCGAAGCGAAGCTGGGCTTGCTGCCGGCCACGATCGGCCCCTACGTCGTGAAGGCGTTGGGGGAACAGGCCTCGCGCCGCTACTTCACCACCGCCGAACGTTTCAGCGCGGCCCGGGCCCAGGCCCTGGGCTTCGTGCACGAGCTCACCACGCCCGATGCGCTGGACACCCGGCTGGCCGAGATCGTGGCCCAGCTCGTGGCCAACGGCCCGGCGGCGGTGAGGGCCTGCAAGCAACTGGTGCAGGACCTGGCCGGTCGGCCGATCGACGCGGCCCTTCGCGCCGATACCGCTCGCCGCATTGCCGACATCCGCGCCAGCGCCGAAGGACAGGAAGGTGTGCAGGCCTTCCTGGCCAAGCGCGACCCTTCGTGGCGATGACCACAGCGATGAACCTCGACCTCACCCACCTGGCCGCTTTGGCCGCTGCCTTGGGCTGGGCCAGCGGCATGCGCTTGTATGCCGTGGTGTTCCTGGTGGGCGGGGCCGGTTTCCTGGGCTGGGTGCCGCTGCCCGACGGCCTGAAGCTGTTGCAGCACCCGCTGGTGCTGGGCGCCAGCTTCCTGATGTTCGCGGTGGAATTCGTCGCCGACAAGATCCCGGGCGTCGACAGCCTGTGGGACGCCGTGCACACCTTCATCCGCATCCCTGCTGGCGCGGCCTTGGCCGCGGGCGTGTTCAGCGGTGTCGGCGGCATGGGCGAGCAGGACGTCTCGCAGGCCTGGATGCTGATCGCGGCACTGGCCGGCGGCACGCTGGCCGCGACTTCGCACGCCGCCAAGTCCACCACCCGTGCGGCGGTCAACACCAGCCCCGAGCCGTTCTCGAACATGGCGCTGTCACTGGCCGGTGATGCAGCCGTGCCGGTGATGCTGTGGCTGGCCTGGGAGCACCCGCTGTGGTTCTTTCCGGCGCTGGCGCTGGCCTTGCTGCTCGCGGTCGTGCTGATCGCCGTGCTGTTCAAGTTCCTGCGTGCGCTGATCAGGCGTTTCGTTCCGATTGCAAGGCCGCTGGAGACCTGAGCATGTTCAAGAAGATCCTCATTGCCAACCGCGGCGACAGCGGTATTTCCGCTGCGGCGAAGCCAGAATGCTTGGCTCGCGAAGCGAGTGCAGGCGATCTTGCCGCGGGGACAGCGCATGTTTAAGAAGATCCTCATTGCCAACCGCGGCGAGATCGCGTGCCGGGTGGCGGCCACGGCCCGCCGGCTGGGTGTGCGCACGGTGGCGGTGTATTCGGATGCCGACGCCCAGTCACGCCATGTGCGCGCCTGCGACGAAGCCGTGCACGTGGGTGGCAACGCGCCGCGCGACAGTTATCTGCAGTGGCAGCGCATCATCGCCGCCGCCCAGGCCACCGGCGCCCAGGCCATCCATCCGGGCTACGGCTTCCTCAGCGAGAACGAAGAATTCGCGCGGGCCTGCGACGCGGCCGGCATCGTCTTCATCGGCCCGCCGGCTTCAGCCATCGCAGCGATGGGCAGCAAGAGCGCGGCCAAGGCGCTGATGGAAAAGGCCGGCGTGCCGCTGGTGCCCGGCTACCACGGCGACAACAACGAGCCGGCGTTCCTGGCCGGGCAGGCCGCCCGCATCGGCTACCCGGTGCTCATCAAGGCCAGCGCCGGCGGTGGCGGCAAGGGCATGCGGCGTGTCGACAAGGCGGCAGACTTCGAAGCCGCGCTCGCCAGCTGCCAGCGCGAAGCCCAGGCCAGCTTCGGCAATGCCCACGTGCTGGTGGAACGTTATGTACTGCGGCCGCGGCACATCGAGATCCAGGTCTTCGGCGACACCCATGGCCATGTCATCCACCTGGGTGAACGCGACTGCTCGGTGCAGCGTCGCCACCAGAAGGTGCTGGAAGAGTCGCCGGCCCCGGGCCTGAGCGCCGCACGCCGTGCCGAGCTGGGTGCCGCCGCGGTGGCCGCGGCGCGCGCCGTGGGTTACGTGGGTGCGGGCACGGTCGAGTTCGTGGCCGAAGAGCTGGACGACGGCGACATTCGCGCGTACTTCATGGAAATGAACACCCGGCTGCAGGTCGAGCATCCGGTGACGGAGGCCGTGACCGGGCTGGACCTGGTGGAATGGCAGCTGCGCGTGGCCAGCGGCGAGCCGCTGCCGCTGGCGCAGGCCGAAGTGGCGATGCAGGGCCATGCCATCGAGGCGCGCATCTGTGCCGAGAACCCCGACGCCAACTTCCTGCCCGCCACAGGCAAGCTGCAGGTGGCGCGTTGGCCGGCCCATGTGTCGTTCACGCGCAGCGAATCCCTGGCGCGGGTGGACAGCGGGTTCGGGGAGGGTGACGCCGTCAGCCCCCATTACGACTCGATGATTGCCAAGCTCATCGTCTGGGGCGCCGACCGCGCGCAGGCGCTGGCCCGGTTGGACGCGGCGCTGCGCGACACCCACCTGATGGGGCTGCACACCAATGTCGCCTTCCTGCGCCGTGTCGTCGGCAGCACGGCCTTTGCCACTGCCGATCTGGACACGGCGCTGATCGAACGTGAACACGCCGCGCTCTTCGAAGCCCCGCCGCTGGCGCCCGAGATCGCCGCCGCGGGCGTGGCGGCGCAGGTGTTGGCCGCCGAAGGCGCGCTGGAAGACGCCGACCCCTGGTCGCGCCGCGACGGCTGGCGTCTTTTCGGCACCGCCGAACGACCGCTGGACCTGGCCGTTCACGGCCAGCCCTTGCCGGCCGCGCTTCAGCGCCAGCACGGGGGCGGCCTGGCCCTGCGCGTGGGCAGCCAGGTCTGGCCGCTGGCGGTGCAAACGCTGGGCGCGAGCCGCTTCGACATCACCCTGGGCGGTGCCCGCCACACCCTGGCGGTTTACGCACGTGGCGAAACCATCGCGGTGTTTGCCGAACACGCCAGCGCGCTGGTCAGCGACATCGACCCGCTGGCCCATGCCGGCGATGGCGCGGGTGAAGGCGGCCGGCTGGCTGCGCCGATGCCGGGCAAGGTGGTGTCGTTCTTCGTCGCGGCCGGTGCCAGCGTGCAGCGCGGCCAGGCCGTGGCGGTGATGGAAGCCATGAAGATGGAGCACACCCTGCACGCGCCGCGCGATGGCGTCGTGGCCGAACTGCGCTATGCGGTGGGCGACCTGGTGGCCGAAGGCGACGAACTGCTGCGGCTGGCGCCCTTGGCCTGAAGCAGGCTCAGCTGTCGCTGCCCAGCCAGCGGCCGGGCCTCATCCACGTGGGCGACCGGCGAGCGGCGCGCGCCGCCTGGCGAGCCTGCTCGAAAACCGAGTTCACGGGCTGGTTCTGGGTGGCGCCGAAGCTGGTGCTGCTGCTCCCCCAGCCGGTGGTGTCGGCACCCTGGGCATCGGCCTCGTCAGCAGCCGGTGGTTCCGCCAGCGCCAGCCGGAATTGCTGCGCCAGGGCCATCAAGGGGCTGTCGGGGCGGGCTTCGCACACGGTGAGCACGTCCAGCACGTAGCTGCTGTCGCTGACCATGCGCTGCACGTCGATGGCAATGCCTACCTGCTGCTCGAAGGGCAGGCGCAGGCGTTCAGCGATGCGAAGGCAACGGCGGAGATTCATGAATTCGGCCAGGTGCGGGTCGGTCAGTTTGCCCGCGCGCCCGGTGGCCTGCCAGCCCCCCGAGGGCAAGCGGACCCACCTATTCGCGGGGGGTTGCCGCTTTGCGGCACACTGGGCGTGACACCTGACCGGAAAGCCCGCCTGATGAACCCCACGCATGTCACTCTGGTCGAGGTCGGCCCCCGCGACGGCCTGCAGAACGAAGCGCAGCCCGTGGCCGCCGCCGACAAGATCGAGCTCATCCACCGCCTGCAGGCTGCCGGCTGCCGCGAGATCGAGGCCACCAGCTTCGTCAGCCCGAAGTGGGTGCCGCAGATGGCCGACAACGCCGCCGTGATGGCTGGCATCCGGCGCAGGCCGGGTGTGCGCATCTCGGTGCTGGTGCCCAACATGAAAGGCCTGGAAGCCGCGCTCGCGGCGCCGCGCGAGCAATGGCCCGACGAGGTCGTGGTGTTCGGTGCCGCCAGCGAGGCCTTCAGCCAGAAGAACATCAACTGCAGCATCGAGGAAAGCGTCGAACGCTTTCGCCCGGTGGCCGCGGCTGCCCACGCAGCCGGGCTGAAAGTGCGCGGCGCCATCTCGTGTGCGCTGGGCTGCCCCTACCAGGGCGAGGTTCCGCTGGACGACGTGGAGCGGGTGGCCCGGCTCATGCGCGCCATCGGCGTCGACCATGTGGGCGTGGCCGACACCATCGGCGTGGGCACGCCGCGGCGCGTGCAGGCGGCGCTGGAACGTGCGCTGAAGCACTATCCGCTGGCAGAGGTCAGCGGCCACTTCCATGACACCTACGGTCAGGCGCTGGCCAACATCCACGCCAGCCTGGCGCTGGGGGTGCATGTCTTCGACACCAGCATCGCCGGCCTGGGGGGTTGCCCCTACGCCAAGGGCGCCACCGGCAACGTGGCCACCGAAGACGTGGTGTTCATGCTGCAGGGCATGGGCATCGACACCGGCCACGAACTGGGTGCGCTGGTCGACGCCGGGGCCTTCATCAGCCAGGTGCTGGGGCGGCCGCCGGCCTCGCGCGCCGGCAAGGCGCTGCTGACGCGCCGTGCGCAGGTGCCGGCATGACGGCGCCTGCCGCCAGCCCCTGCGTGAACGTCTGCCAGATGGACGAGGCCAGCGGCTGGTGCCGCGGCTGCCTGCGCACGCTGGACGAGATTGCCTTCTGGTCGGTGCTGGACGAAGAAGACAAACACGCGGTGCTCGCCGAACTGCCGGGCCGCCAGGTGCTGTGGCTGCAGCGCTGCGCCGCAGGTGGCCAGGAAGCGGCATGAAGCGCATCAGCTTCTGGTTCGACTGCATCTCGCCCTACGCCTGGCTGGCCTTCGACGCCATGCCGCAGGCGCTGGAAGGGCTGAGCGTCGTCGTCGACTACCGCCCGTTGCTGCTGGGCGGCGTGCTCCAGCACTGGGGCCAGAAGGGCCCGGCGGAAATTCCACCCAAGCGCGATTGGACCTATCGCCACGTGCAGTGGCTGGCTCACCTGCAAGGCCTGCCGATGCAACTGCCCGCCCAGCACCCCTTCAACCCGCTGGCCCTGCAGCGCCTGGCCGTGGCCTGCACGCCGGCCGGGGCCGCCGGGCCGAACCGGCGCGTGGTGCAGGCGCTGTTCGAACATGTCTGGGCCGCCGAAGGTGCCGATGCCAACGACCCCGGCCGCCTGGCCTTACTGGTGTCTTCGCTGGCGCCGCCCTGCGACCCGCAGTCGGACGTGGTCAAGCAGGCGCTGCGCGATGCCACCGACGAAGCGCTGAGCCTGGGCGTTTTTGGGGTGCCTGCCTGGGTCTGCGACAACCGGCTCTTCTGGGGCCTGGACGCGCTGCCGATGCTGCGCGCGGCGCTGTCGGGCGACGCCTGGTTCGACGGGCCCGCCTGGGCCGCCGCGGCGGCAGAGCGGCCTGCAATGCGCCGCCACGTGCAAAACGACACAAAAGCTTAAGGGTTAACCCGCGAGTTGTCAGCTTCGCATCAGCGTGGCGTCAGCCAGCGTTTGTTTCGCGTCAGCGCTGGCTCAGTAGCCCCGCGCACAGTGGGGGTGTTCGCTGCCGGTCGGTGGCGTTCGACACCCGTGCAGGAGACACCCCATGCAAAACGATCTGGCGCAGCGCATCGCCGCCCACCCCAAGTACCAGGAGCTCAAGCGCAAGCGCACCAGCTTCGGCCTGTGGCTGACGCTGGCGATGCTGGTCGTGTACTACGGCTTCATCCTGCTGGTGGCCTTCAACAAGCCGCTGCTCGCCACGCGCCTGGGTGAAGGCGTCATGACCCTGGGCATGCCGCTGGGCCTGGGCGTCATCGTCTTCACCATCCTCATCACCGGCCTCTACGTGAACCGGGCGAACAACGAGTTCGACCGCCTGCAGGGCGAAATCAACAAGGCGGTGCTGTGATGAAGCGCTCCACCTTCTTCCTCGTCGCCCTGACGGCGCTGGTCGGCACCGGTGCAGCGCTGGCCGCAGGCGCCGACCTGGGCCAGGCCACCAAGCAGGCCACCAACTGGACGGCCATCGGCATGTTCGGCGCCTTCGTCGTCTTCACGCTGTTCATCACCAAGTGGGCGGCGGCCAAGACCAAGAGCACGGCCGACTTCTATACCGCCGGTGGCGGCATCACCGGCTTCCAGAACGGCCTGGCGATCGCCGGCGACTACATGAGCGCGGCTTCGTTCCTGGGCATCAGCGCCGCAGTGATGGCCAGCGGCTTCGACGGGCTGATCTATTCCATCGGCTTCCTGGTGGGCTGGCCCATCGTCACCTTCCTGCTCGCCGAGCGCCTGCGCAACCTGGGCAAGTTCACCTTTGCCGACGTCGCCGCCTTCCGCTTCGACCAGACGCCGGTGCGCGTGTTCGCGGCCAGCGGCACGCTCGTGGTGGTCGCGTTCTATCTGATTGCGCAGATGGTCGGCGCGGGCCAGCTCATCAAGCTGCTGTTCGGGCTGGAATACTGGATGGCGGTGGTCATCGTCGGCGCGCTGATGATGGTCTACGTGCTCTTCGGCGGCATGACGGCCACCACCTGGGTGCAGATCATCAAGGCCATCATGCTGCTGTTCGGCGCCACCTTCATGGCCGGCGCGGTGCTGTGGCACTTCGGCTTCAGCCCCGAGGCCATGTTCGCCGGCGCCGTGAAGATCAAGACCGACATCGCCCTGGGCGGTGGCAAGACGGCGGAAGAGGCGGCGGTGCTCGGCAACAGCATCATGGGGCCGGGCGGATTCGTGAAGGACCCGATCAGCGCCATCAGCTTCGGCATGGCCCTGATGTTCGGCACCGCCGGGCTGCCGCACATCCTGATGCGCTTCTTCACCGTGCCTAACGCGAAGGAAGCACGCAAGAGCGTCCTGTGGGCCACCACCTGGATCGGCTACTTCTACATCCTCACCTTCATCATCGGCTTCGGTGCCATTACCTTCGTGTTGACCAACCCGGGCTTCCTCGACGCCAAGGGCGGGCTGCTCGGCGGCAACAACATGGCGGCCATCCACCTGGCCAATGCCGTGGGCGGCAACGTCTTCCTGGGCTTCATCAGTGCCGTGGCCTTCGCCACCATCCTGGCGGTGGTGGCCGGCCTGACGCTGTCGGGTGCCAGCGCGGTGTCGCACGACATCTACGCCACGGTGCTGAAGAAGGGCAAGGCCGACAGCGCCAGCGAACTGCGGGTCTCCAAGATCACCACCATCTGTCTGGGCGTGGTGGCCGTGGTGCTGGGCATCGCGTTCGAAAAGCAGAACATCGCCTTCATGGTGAGCCTGGCCTTCGCGATCGCCGCCAGCGCCAATTTCCCGGTGCTGTTGATGAGCGTGCTGTGGAAGGGCTGCACCACGCGCGGTGCCGTGATCGGCGGCTTCCTGGGGCTGATCAGCTCGGTGGTGTTGACGGTGGTCTCGCCGGCGGTGTGGGAAGCCACGCTGGGCAACCCCAAGGGCAGTGCGCTCTTCCCGTACACCAGCCCGGCGCTGTTCAGCATGACGATCGGCTTCGTCGGCATCTGGCTGTTCAGCGTGCTCGACCGCAGCGCGCGCGGCGCGACCGACCGCGCCGGCTTCATGGCCCAGCAGGTGCGCTCGGAAACCGGCATCGGTGCCGCGGGTGCCAGCGGGCACTAGAGTCTGATCAGCACATACCCTCGCTTTTTTCGCAAAGAGGGGGTATGTCAGCGGAAGGTCAGTGACTCTGCAGATAGTCGCTCCGCAAGCGGGTTGAGATGAACTCAACCCGATCTTCTCGGAGCTCACTTATGGCAACAGACACAACGACGAACGTGCGGGAGCGGTCCCGCCCGATGACCGCCGAGGAGAAGAAGGTCATCATGGCCTCCTCCGCCGGCACCATTTTCGAGTGGTACGACTTCTACCTTTATGGCGCATTGGCCGCCATCATCGGTGCGCAGTTCTTCACCGCCTTCCCCGAGAACACGCGAAACGTCTTCGCACTGCTGGCGTTCGCAGCCGGCTTCATCGTGCGGCCGTTCGGGGCGCTGGTCTTCGGCATGCTGGGCGACATGATCGGTCGCAAGTACACCTTCCTGATGACGATCGTCATCATGGGCGTGTCGACTTTCCTCGTGGGCGTGCTGCCCAATTACGAAAGCTGGGGCACTGCGGCGCCCATCATCCTGATCCTGCTGCGCATGGCGCAAGGCTTGGCTCTGGGTGGTGAATACGGTGGTGCTGCCATTTACGTGGCCGAACACGCGCCGGCCAACCAGCGTGGCTATTTCACCGCCTTCATCCAGACCACGGCAACGCTGGGCCTGCTGCTCTCGCTGATCGTGATCCTGTCGGTGCAGGGCTATGTCAACGGCAACTACCCCGACGTTCCCCTCATGAAGGACGGCGTCGCGGTGCTGATGGCCGACGGCACGCCCACGATGGTCAAGGCGTTCAACGCCTGGGGCTGGCGCATCCCGTTCATCGGCTCGATCTTCCTGCTGTTGATCTCGCTGTACATCCGCCTGCAGATGAACGAAAGCCCGGCCTTCAAGAAGATGAAGGAAGAGGGCCGCACCTCCAAGGCGCCTTTGAGCGAAGCCTTCGGCAACTGGAAGAACGGCAAGATCGCGCTCATCGCGCTGCTCGGGCTGGTCGCCGGCCAGGCCGTGGTCTGGTACACGGGCCAGTTCTATGCGCTGTTCTTCATGCAGAACGTGATCAAGATCGACAGCTTCACGGCCAACGTGATGGTGGCCTGGTCGCTGATCCTGGGTACGGGTGGCTTCCTCTTCTTCGGCGCCTTGTCCGACCGGATCGGTCGCAAGCCGATCATCCTGGCCGGCTGCCTGCTGGCTGCCGCAACCTTCCTGCCGGTGTTCGGCTTTCTGACCAAGACCGCCAACCCGGCGATCTACGCGGCGCATCAAACCCCGGTGTCCGTGACCGTGTTCAAGGAAGACTGCTCGTTCCAGTTCAATCCCACGGGCACTGCCAAGTTCACTTCCTCATGCGACATTGCCAAGGCGCAACTGGCGCGCACCTCGGTGAACTACACGACCATCGAAGGCGCCGCCCCGGGCTCGCTGGCCGTCGTCAAGGTGGGCGAGACGTCGATCCCGGCGTACGACGCGGGCAAGCTGAGTGGCGACGAGCTGAAGAAGGCCAAGGCGGCTTTCGATTCCACTCTCAACGCAGCCCTGAAGCAGGCGGGTTATCCGCTGGTGCCGGCTGACAACAAGACCATTGCCAAGGCTCAGAACTTCATCGACATCTTCACGGCCCAGAAGATGACGATCATCCTGATCCTGACCTACCTGGTCTTGCTGGTGACGATGGTCTACGGGCCGATTGCCGCCATGCTTGTCGAGATGTTCCCGACCCGGATCCGCTACTCGGGTCTGTCGCTGCCGTATCACATCGGCAATGGCTGGTTCGGCGGCCTGATGCCTGCGACCGCCTTCGCGATCTCGGCGCAGACAGGCAACATCTACTCCGGCCTGTGGTACGCCATCGTGATTGCCGTCATGACCGTCGTCATCGGCACGCTCTTCGTACCGGGTGGAACGCACAAGAAGGACATCTTCGCCGGCGACTCTGCCCGCTAAGCCTGGCGAACGCCCGAGCCTGCGTCGATGATGCGCGCGGGCTTGCGATAACCTTGATTCCGGCCATCGCTGCGCGCAGCCGATGGCCGGTTTGCCTTGTGCGGGTTCGGGCGGGGCAATGGCCTGGGACTGCGGCAGTGCCGTTACGCCTGCGATCCCGCTGGACATCGCGGCATTCACATTAGGACGATGCGACATTGACCGAGCTCGTGCTTTCTCAGTTGACCGACATCTTTCGCATCGGTTTGATCGTCGCGCTCGTCTTCACGATGCGCAGGACATCGGCCGTGACGGGGCGCGTCTTGCCCTTGGCCCTGGGCGTGGTGTTTGTCGCCGTGATCCTGCCCACCACGATGCCCAGCGGCACAGCCAGCCTGGCCCATGCCATCGGGGCAGGGCTGGTCTCCAACGTCATCATCTTGGCAGTCGTGTTGGCAGCCGAGCAGTTGCTCAAGCGCATGCGCCGCTGAGCAACTGTTGAGTCAGGGCCGCAACGGCCTGCCACCCATGGCTTGCATCAGCGCGCGAGCTGGTCGAATGGCAACTGCTGCTTGACCAGGATGACGGTGCAAGGCGCCTCCATGGCCACCTTGATGGGGATGGTGGCCACGAAACGCTGCATCTGCAGGCCGTGGGTCGCGGCACCCATGACGATCATGCTGACATGGTTCCCCTGGGCGTAGCGCACCAGGGCCTGGGCCACGTCGCTGGACTCCAGCACGTGGTACGACGTCTGATGGTCGTCCAGGTCCAGTCCTTTGGCCCATTGCATCAGCATCGTGAGGTGGCGCCGGTGAACCAGGGCTTCGCTCTTGCTGCTCTCGGTGTAGCTGGTGTCCCCGGGCGAAATCACCGTCACGCAGGCCAGCCGCGCGCCGGGGCGAATGCCCAGCGAACGCGCGACCGCCTGGCGCAGCGAGTACAGTGTCTCGTCGGTCGCGTCGCCGTGTGGCACGGCCACCATCAGGATGGGCACGTCTTCGATGTGGCGGCTGGGAATCGGGCTCGGCTGGTAATGCTTGCCCGCGGCCTTGAGCCAGCGCTTGAGATGCTCCCAGAAGCCCGTTCCGCCGATACGCCTGCCTCGCGCCGTGATCTTCACCTGATCCGGGTGGGTCAGGTCGAAGGCCAGATGCGCCGCCGACGGATACCGATGGGCCGCTTCGTGTGCCAGGCAACGCAGGATCACCTCCTGCAGCCACTCCGGCATGTCCGGACGCAGGGCGCGCGGGGGCTTGGCGTCCATCCACAGCCGAAGGCGCATACCCTTGACCGACGTGGGTGACCCGAATGGGACCTCGCCGGTGGCCAGTTCGTACAGGATGACGCCCATGGCGAAGATGTCGCTGCGAGGATCGCCACGCACACCCACCACCTGTTCGGGCGCGATCCAGACGGGCGAGCCAACCGCCTGGCGCAGCTCCTCGGCCAGAAGGTCGGGATAGTGGGCGTGGCAGGACAGTCCGAAGTCCAGCAACACGGCCGTACCGTCGGGCTTGATGATCACGTTGGCCGGCTTCAGGTCCAGATGGCAGGTGTCCTGCTGGTGCAGGCTGTGCACGGCGTGCGCCGTGGCCGCGCCCAGGCTGGCGATGGTCTCGTGCGCCAGGGGGGCCTGGCTGGCGCCCGACCCGGACAGCCAGTGTTCCAGCGTCTTGCCTTCGACGTACTCCATCACCAGGTAGGGCATGTTGTGAAGATCGCCGGCGGCCACCATGCGCGGAACGTGCGGGCCGGTGAGCACCTGCAGCAACTGCTGCTCCACCTCGAAGCTGACGATGTTCTCGGCGCCGTCGTCTGCCGTCATGCGCGGGACTTTCATCGCCATCGGAAAGCCGGGGTCGATCGCGCCGTTGGCGTAGTGCACGCGGTAGATGTGGGCCATGCCCCCCGAGTGGATGCACTTCTCGACGACGAACCCATCCAGGACGCTCCCGGGTTCCAGCGGCTTCATCGACCTTCTTCCAGGCGTTTGGCGAACTGTTCTGGCAGACCAGCCCGCCGCACTGCTGCCGCAGCCGCCATGTGGTCGTACGGCACGCGATGGAACGTCAGGCGGCTGTGGGCCAGGTCAAACAGGGCGTACATGGCACTGGCCTGGCCATCGCGCGGCTGCCCGACGGAACCGACCGTGGCGATCCAGCGCCGGTGTGCAGGCACGGGGATGGGCACGCCAGCCGTGGGTGAGAAAGCCATCAGGCCGCCGCCACCGCCGCCCTTGTAGAACAGAGCCTGATGGTGCACGTGGCCACCGAAGACGTAGCGCACGTCGGGATCAGATGTTGCGGCGGCCAGGCTGACGCTTGCACTGCGCTCGTCGTCGACGTATTGCCAATCCCCAGGTGAATGGGCGCTGGCATGCACCAGAAGACACGACTGCAGGCGCGCGGTCAGCGGCAGTGCCGCCAGGAATTGCCGGTGCTCCTCGGTCAGCTGAGCATGGGTCCAGGAGGCAGTGGCCTCACCCAGATGCTCGACTTTCACAGGCGGATTGAGCGCCATGGCATCGTGATTGCCCATGAGCACCACGGCGCCGGCCTGCGCCATTTGCATGACGCGGTCCATCACGGCAGCAGGCTCACCGCCATAGCCGACCATGTCGCCGAGCACGGCGTACCGGGCGGCCCCTTGTTGCTGCGCATGCTCCAGGCAGGCGCCCAGGGCCTGCAGATTGGCATGAATGTCCGATAGCAGCGCCAGCTTCATCAGCGTTCCATTCGTTCTGTGGGCAGGATCCGCCAGCAGGCCGACGATGTGTGTCGCCTCGTACCAGCCAAATCTTTGGCGGGCTTGCTGATCGAGAATCCCAGGCACGGCGGCATACTGGGATTTTGACAAACGATGGTTCAGGCTCGTGCAAGAAATCCTCGACCTCAGCGCCATGTCTTTGCGGCACATCAACAGTCTTGCGCACGCGCACGAGCCGCTGGCCCAAGGCGCAGCACGATGAGGCGGGCATGAAGAGCCGCCTGGGCCGCCAACGCGGCATTGCGCTGTTCGCCGCCGGCTTGCTGATGTTCAACTTCCCGCTGCTGGCGCTGTGGGACAGCCCGCTGCGGGTGGCCGGGCTGCCGCTGTTCCCGCTGGCGCTTTTCGTGTTGTGGGCGCTGGTCATCGGCCTGCTGGCCTGGCTGAGCGAACGCTCGGCCGACTGATGGCCGCTGCGCGATGCTGAGCCCCTCGCTCGTCATCGGTGCTTCACTGGCCTATCTGGCGCTTCTGTTCGCAGTGGCGGCCTGGGGCGACCGGCGCGCCGCACAGGGCCGCAGCATCGTCGCCAATGCCTGGGCCTATGCGCTGTCGATGGCGGTGTACTGCACCGCCTGGACCTATTTCGGCAGCGTCGGCCGCGCTGCGGCTTCGGGCGTGTGGTTCCTGCCCATCTACCTGGGGCCGACGCTGGCCATGGTGCTGGCCTGGACGGTGCTGCGCAAGATGATCCGCATCGCGCGGCGCTACCGCATCACGTCGATCGCCGACTTCGTGGCCAGCCGTTACGGCAAGAGCCCGCTGCTGGCCGGCGGCGTGACGCTCATCACCGTGGTGGGCATCGTGCCCTACATCGCGTTGCAGCTGAAGGCCATCGCCACCGGCTATGCGCTGATGACCACCGCGCCCGGCCAGCCGATCGCGGCGCAGGTCAGCTGGTGGCAGGACGGCACCTTCTACGCCGCACTGCTGCTGGCCGCCTTCACGATGATGTTCGGCACCCGCCACCACGACAGTACCGAACGCCACGAAGGCATGGTTGCGGCCATCGCCTTCGAGAGCATCGTCAAGCTGCTGGCCTTCCTGGCCGTGGGCGTGTTCGTCACCTGGGGCATCTATGCCGGCCCGATGGACCTGTTCGACCGCGTGGCCGCGGTGCCAGAACTGCAGCGCCTGCTGACGCTGAACCAGGGCCAGCCATTCGCCTATGCGCAGTGGCTCGCGCTGACGCTGCTTTCGATGCTGTCGGTGGTCTTCCTGCCAAGGCAGTTCCAGGTGATGGTGGTCGAGAACGTCGACGAAAGGCACCTGAAGCGCGCGGCCTGGGTGTTCCCGGCCTATCTCTGGCTCATCAACCTGTTCGTATTGCCGATCGCCTTCGGCGGCCTGCTGTATTTCGGCGCTGGTGCAGGGTCCGCGGCGAATGCCGACGCCTTCGTGCTTTCGCTGCCGCTGGCCGAAGGCGCGCACTGGCTGGCCCTGGCCGTGTTCATCGGCGGGCTGTCGGCGGCCACCGGCATGGTCATCGTCGAGGCGATCGCCGTGTCCACGATGGTCTGCAACGACCTCGTGATGCCCCTGCTGCTCCGTCGCCGTGCCGGCGTCGGCGCGGGCAGCGACCTGACGCGGCTGCTGTTGACCATCCGGCGCGCCGCGATCCTGGTGATCCTGCTGCTCGGCTATCTGTACTTCCACCTGGCCGGCGAAGCCTATGCCCTGGTCAGCATCGGCCTGATCAGCTTCGCCGCCGTGGCGCAGTTTGCACCGGCGGCCCTGGGCGGGATGTACTGGAAGGGCGGCACCCAGCACGGCGCGCTGGCCGGGCTGGGGGCAGGTTTTGCGTTGTGGGTCTACACCCTCATGCTGCCATCGCTGGCGCGGTCGGGCTGGTTCCCGGCAGGTTTCATGCAGGACGGGCTGTTCGGCCTGAGCTTGCTGCGGCCCGAGGCCCTGTTCGGGCTGCAGGGGCTGGACGGCCTGACGCATTCGCTGTTCTGGAGCCTGCTGGCCAACGTCGGCGCCTACGTGGGCGTTTCGCTGTGGCGTGCACCATCGGGGCGTGAAGCCAGCCAGGCGGCGTTGTTCGTCGACGTCGGCAGCGCCGCCGGCGAGGCCGACCCGGCCCTGTGGCGCGGCCGTGCCGCCGTGGCCGACCTGCTGCCTCTGGCCGCGCGTTTCCTGGGCGCTGCGCGTGCGCAGCAGCTGTTCGCCGACTACGCGCGGCGTGCCGGCGTCGCCCAGGTGGCCGACATCCCGGCCGATGCGCAGCTGGTGCAGTTCGTCGAGACGCAACTGGCCGGCGCCATCGGCAGTGCGTCGGCGCGCGCGATGGTGGCCTCGGTGGTGGAAGAAGAGCCGCTGGCGCTCGAGGAAGTGGCGCGCATCCTCGACGAATCGCGCCAGCTGCGCGCCGCCAACGAGAGCCTGCAGAGCCTGGACCGCCTGAAGGACGACTTCATGAGCAGCGTCACGCACGAGCTGCGCACGCCGCTGACCAGCATCCGCGCCCTGGCCGAACTGATGGCCGACGACCCGCAGATGGACCTGGCCCAGCGCCAGCAGTTCCTGGGCATCGTCGTGGCCGAGACCGAGCGCCTGTCGCGCCTGGTCAACCAGGTGCTGGACCTGGCGAAGATCGAGAGCGGCCACGCCGAGTGGCACAACAGCGACTGCGACCTGCGCGCCCTGTGTGAACAGGCGGCGCAGGCCATGGCCGCGGCGCTGCACGAGCAGGGCACGCAGCTGCGGCTGGAACTGCCCGAGCAGCTGCCACCGCTGCGTGCCGACGCCGACCGCCTGATGCAGGTGCTGCTGAACCTGCTGGGCAATGCGGCCAAGTTCGTGCCCCGGCCGGGCGGGCTCATCACGCTGCGCCTGCGGGCCGATGCCGACACGGCCACCGTTCAGGTGCAGGACAACGGCCCGGGTGTGCCGCCCGAGCAGCGTGCCCGCATCTTCGAGCGCTTCCAGCAAGGTGGTGACCCAGGCCAACGACCGGCCGGAACCGGCCTGGGCCTGCCGATCAGCCGCCAGATCGTCGAGCACTTTGGCGGCCGCATCGTGCTGCGTTCTGACACAACGCAAGGCGCGTGCTTCGAATTCAGCCTACCCTGGCAGCAAAAAGAGACGAATCCCGGAGACAAGCGATGAAGACCAAGATCCTGATCGCCGACGACGAGCCGAACATCCTGATCTCGCTCGAATTCCTGATGAAGCGCGAGGGCTACGACGTGCACGTGGCGCGCGACGGCCAGGAAGCGCTGGACCTGCTGCGCCGCGAACACCCGCGCCTGGTTCTGCTCGACGTGATGATGCCGAAGAAGACCGGGTTCGAGGTCTGCCAGGAAGTGCGGCTGGACGAAGCCCTGAAGCACACGCTCATCCTGATGCTCACCGCCAAGGGCCGCGAGACCGATGTCGTCAAGGGTCTGGCGCTGGGCGCCAACGCCTACATGACCAAGCCGTTCTCGACGCGTGAGCTGGCCGACAAGGTGGCGGCACTGCTGGCCGAAGGCCCCGCCGCTGGCGCCGCGGGTGGCCGATGAAGCGTGACGCTGCCTTCGTCAAGGCGCTGGCCCTCGGCACGGGCGCGGCGGCCCTGGGCCTGGGCGTGTGGCTGGGGCTGACCTGGGCCTTGTTGTCGTCCACGCTCTCGCCCGCCGAGCTCACCACGGCCCGGGACCTGCTGGGCCCGCGCGTGGCGCTGCTTTTCATGATGGTGGCCGTGGCCGTGGCTGCCGTCGCTGCCGCGGTGCAAGCGTTCTACCGGCGCCATGTCGCGCCGCCGGCCAGGCTGCTGGAGCAAGCCAGGGTGCTGGTGGACACCGACGCGAAGCTGCAGCTGCAGGGCCAGGGCACGGCTGCCATGCAGGGTCTGGCGGCTGCCTTCAATGCGCTGGTGGCGCAGCGTGAGCAGTTGCGTGCAGAGATGGGCAGCCGGGTGGCCGAGGCCAGCCGCGGCATCGAACAGGAACGCAGCCGCCTGGCGGCGCTGATGGCCGAACTGACGCAGAGCGTGGTGGTCTGCAACCTCGACGGCCGCGTGCTGCTCTACAACCAGCGCGCGCGCCTGCAGTTCAAGGCCTTGTCCAGCGAGCCCGGCGTGGCAGGCGGCGCCGAACTGATGGGCCTGGGCCGGTCGATCCATACCGTGCTCGATCCTGCCCTGCTGGACCATGCCCTGGACAACATCCGCCAGCGTCTGGAGCGCGGGGCGGCCAGCCCCGCGGCGCAGTTCGTCACCGTCACCCGCGGCGGGCAGCTGCTGCGGGTGCAGATGGCTGCGGTGCGCGACCTCGCCAACGCCGCCCCCGACGCTGGCCCCGTGCTGGGCGGTTATGTGCTGGTGCTGGACAACATCACGCGTGATTACGAGCGCGACAGCGCGCAGGACCAGCTCTTGCAGGACCTGACCGAAGGCAGCCGCGCTGCCCTGGGCAACCTGCAGGCCGCCGTGGAGCTGCTGGCCACCCCCGATCTCGACGACGCGCAGCGCGAGCGTTTCCTGACCGTGGTGCGCGACGAAGCCCGGCAGATGGCCGCGCGACTGAACGACGCCGCCGCCCGCAGCACCCAGCAAAGCCGCAGCCGCTGGCCGCTGGAGGACATGCTGGGCAGCGACCTGGTGGCGGCAGCGCTGGCACGCATCAGCGCGGCCACCGGGCAGCGCGCCAGTGCGCTGGAGGTCGAGGCCGCGCTGTGGCTGAAGCTCGACAGCTATGCCTTGCTGCAGGCCTTGACGCACCTGGCGGGCCGCCTCTTCGAAGACTTCGAAGTGCCTGCGGTGCAACTGCGTCTGCAGCGTGCCGGCCCGCGCGCCCAGCTCGACCTCGTCTGGCCGAGCCTGCCGATGAGCACCGAAACGGTGATGGCCTGGGAAAGTGAAGGCATGCGCCAGCCAGGCGACAGCCGCGAACTCAGCTCGCTGAGCGTGCACGACGTCGTGCAGCGCCACGGCGGCGAGTTCTGGTTCGAACGCGACCGCTCGCACCAGCAGCAGTTCTTTCGCTTCCTGCTGCCGCTGGCCGAGTCTGCCGCCGGCGGCGATGCCGAAGCCCCGGCACTGGCGGCCAGCGACAGCCGCCCCGAGTTCTACGACTTCAACCTGTTCGGCACCAGTGAAAGCACGCGCGCTCTCGACGAGCAGCCGCTGGCCAGCCTGCGCTTCACCGTCTTCGACACCGAGACCACGGGCCTGGCGCCGCAGCAGGGCGACGAGATCATCCAGATCGGCGCAGTGCGCGTGGTCGGCGGCCGGCTGTTGCAGCACGAAAGCTTCGAGCAGCTGGTCGATCCGCAGCGCAGCATCCCTGCGGCCGGCATCCCCATCCACGGCATCACGCCCGAGATGGTGCAGGGCAAGCCGACCATCACGCGTGTGCTGCCCGCCTTCCATGCCTTCGCTGCCGACACCGTGCTGGTGGCCCACAACGCGGCCTTCGACATGCGCTTCCTGCAGCTGAAGGAAGAAGCCACCGGCCTGCGCTTCGACCAACCGGTGCTGGACACCCTGCTGCTGTCGGCCGTGGTGCACCCGCAGCAGGAATCCCACCGGCTGGAGGCGATTGCCGAGCGCTTCGGCGTCACCGTCGTCGGCCGCCACACCGCGCTGGGCGACGCGCGGGTGACGGCCGAAGTCTTCCTGCACCTGCTGCCGCTGCTGGCCGCGCAAGGCATCCACACCCTGGGGCAGGCGCGTGAGGCGGCGCAAAAGACCTACTACGCGCGGCTGAGCTACTGACGATCCGGTTCCATCGCCAGAAGCACCCCAGCTTCCCGCCGCGGAACCGGCTCTGCCGGGCCGCTGGCGGACGGCCCCCCTGGGGGATAGCGAGCGCCAGCGAGCTTGGGGGCTCCACCTACCGCGCCATGCGATAGCGCTGCGCCAGCACGTCCTGCAGCGACTTCACCACCCCGAAAGCATCCTTGAGCTGGCTGCGTTCGAAGTTCGACAGCTCCTCCGGGCGCAGATAGTTGTCGGCGGCAAAGCCTGCCGCGATCTGGCGCGACTGGTGGCGGATGCGCACCAGCGACAGGAATTCCAGCGCATCGCGCAGGTCGCGCACGCTCTGCGGGCTGATCTCGCCGCTTTCGGCGGCATGCGCCAGCCGGTCGTGGGTGTTGACAGCCGGGTGGCCGGCGGCCAGCGCATAGACGCGTGCGAGGTCGATGATGGGCACAATGCCGGTTTGCTTCAGGTCCAGCGTGCCCTTGTGCTCGCCGCTGCGCAGCGTCGACAAGCCGCCGAACAGGCCCAGCGGCGGCTGCCGGCTCAGCGCATTGCCCACCATGTGGGCCAGGAAGAGGCGGTTGTCGCGGGTGCGCTGCAGCGTGCGCTGGCGCAGCGAATCCAGCAGGTCGGGGCGGCCGGCGACGACACGCACGTCGAAGAACACGCAAGTCAGCATCAACGCCATCGGCTCGGGTGTGTCCACCCACTGGCGGAACAGCTCGGCCCAGTGGCGCTGGGGCTGGCGCCACTTGTCGGTCATGGCCATCATCTCGCCCGGGCAGTGCACGTAGCCGCAGGCGGCCAGGCCGTCGCAGACGTATGTGGCCAGCTGCTTGAAGTAGTCGCCATGGACGGCGGGGTCGTAGGCATCGTCGAGCACCATGCAGTTGTCCTGGTCGCTCTTGGCGGTCTGTTCGTGTCGCGCCTGCGAGCCCGCTGCAACCCAGGCGAAGTCCACCGGCGCCGGGCCCAGCTGCACTTCGGCCAGGTGCAGCAGCCGGGTCGTCAGCGCGTCGGTGATGGCCGTGACGATGTGGCCGGTGCTGTAGGCGCTGGCGCCGGCAGCGGCCAGGTGTTTCTGCAAGGTCTTGACCTTGGCCGCTGCCGCCACCAGGCCCGCCAGCGTCGTCTGCTTGTGGACATCGCCGGCCAGGAACACGGCCGAGGTGCTGTGCTGCTCGGTCACGTCGGTGGCCGTCACCATGCCTGCAACCTGGGTGCCGTCCATGACCGGCACATGGTGGATGTTGTGGCGCGCCATCAGCAGCAGCGCGTCGAAGCCCGGGGCGTTGACGTCGATCGTCATCGGCGCGACGGTGGCGATCTCCAGCACCGGCAAGGCCGGGTCCAGGCCCGCGGCCAGGGCGCGGTTGCGCAGGTCGCGGTCGGTCACCAGGCCGAAGAGATGGCCTTGTTCGACCAGCATCACCGACGACACCCGCTTTTCACGCATCAGCTCGGCCACGGTGCGGATGGGGGTGTGCGGCGACACCGTTACCGGCGGGCGCTGCAGCAGCGCGCGCACTGGCGTCGTCATCAGGTTCAGATGGGGGTCGGCGGCTTCCTGCGGTGGCGGCGTCACCACCAGCGGCTGCATGAACAGCTGCAGCCAGGGCTGGGCCTGCAAGAGTGCGGCCAGTTCCTCCAGCCCGAGCGTGGCCACCAGGGCCGGCGCCTGCGCCTCCACCTGCCAGCCGCCCTGGGCCGGCGCCTGGACGCCGGCGCCGAACCAGTCGGGTGCGGTCAACTGCAGCGGCGGCGTCTGGTCGTCGGGCGCCTCGGGCTGGAAGGCCACGACGCCGGCGGCCAGCAGGTACAGGCGCTGCGTCAGCGTGCTGCCGGTGGCGACGATCTGGTGGCGGGCGCAGTGCTGCAGCTGCAGTCGCGGCAACAGCGCATCACGGGCTGCCGCATCCAGCCGGCCCAGCACGCGATGCTGCTGCAGGGCCTGGGCGATGAGTTCGGCGTCGCGGGTGGAGAGTGTCATCGTCACAGCCACGAAAGTGAAGCAAGGGTTGATTGGAGCGCATGTGACGGACATGCGCCTGACAGGGCCCGCCGCTCACGCGCCGCTGCTTTCGACCCGGCTGCTGGCTGTCTTGCCGGCGCCGCAGAAGCCTTGGCCGAGCCGGCCGGGCGCGGCATAGACTGCGCGCCCGCACCCTGGCCGCCACGGAGACCCCGACCATGCCCCTGACCCCCCACGACCGCATCGCCATCGTCACCGGCGCCGGCAGCGGCATTGGCCGCGCCACGGCCCAGGCCCTGCTTGCTGATGGCTGGCGCGTGGCCTTCACCGGGCGCCGCGCCGACGCCTTGGCCGAGTCGGTGGCGGCGTGCGGCGACCCGTTCGGCGACATCGACCACCGCGCCCTGGCCGTGCCATGCGACGTCACCCAGGCCGACAGCGTCACCGCCTTGTTTGCCGCCGTGCACCTGCGTTTCGGCCGGCTCGACTTCCTCTTCAACAACGCCGGTGTCTTCACCCCTGGCGTGGCGCTGGAAGACCTGGCGCTGGCGCAGTGGCAGGCGGCGGTGGACACGAACCTCACCGGCGCCTTCCTGTGCACCCAGCAGGCCTTCCGGCAGATGAAGACGCAGGTCCCGCGCGGCGGGCGCATCGTCAACAACGGCTCGATTTCGGCCCATGCACCGCGGCCGAACTCGGTGGCCTACACCGCCACCAAGCACGCGATGACGGGCCTGACCAAGGCGGCGGCTCTCGACGGCCGCGCGCACGACATCGCGGTCGGCCAGATCGACATCGGCAATGCCGTCACCGCCATCAGTGCCGGCATGGCCACCGGCATGCCGCAAGCCGACGGCAGTGTGCGGCCTGAGGCCCGCATGGACGTGCAGCATGCCGCACGTGCCGTGCTGCACATGGCCAACCTGCCGCTCGAAGCCAACGTCATGTTCATGACGGTGATGGCCACGCAGATGCCCTTCGTGGGCCGCGGCTGAAGAACCCGGCCCCCGGTTCGCGGGAGAGGAGCGAGCAGCGGGTGGCTGGCGTGGCGAATTGCCCTTAAATTGGTGGGGTCTTTTCAGCCGAGCCCCTCATGCAGACAGCCGCGCACGCTCCTCAGACCCTCCCGTCGGCCCCCCGGCATGCCCTTCTGGGCACGGTGTTGCTGGCTTCCCTGTTCGTGCTGGCTGCCTGTGGTGGCGGGGCATCCGAGGCACCGGGGGTGGCGTCGGCACAGGCTGGCGCCGCGGCGATGGCCACCGACGGCCGGGCCACGACGCTGGCCGCGGGCGCTGTCGTGCAGACCGTGGCGCAGCCCCCGGCACCGGCGGTGGACGACCCTGAAGCCGTGGAAGTGGGCAACGAGCTCTTCCACGACCCCCGCCTGTCTGCCAGCGGGCAAATGTCGTGCGGCAGCTGCCACATCCAGATGTTCGGCCATGCCGACGGACCGGGAACCGGTCTGCCGCTGGGCGGCCCGGGGCATGACCTGGCGGGCATGCGCAGTTCGCAGACGACGCGCTATCTGAACCTGACACCGCCGTTCCGGCTGAGCGCCGATGGCACGCCATCGGGCGGCTACCTGTGGGACGGGCGCGCCGACAACCGCTTCGAACAGGTGTTCCACGGCGGGCCGTTCTTCAACCCGGTGGAGATGGCCCTGCCCGGCAGCAATGCCCAGCCCCAGGCCGTGACCGACCGCGTACGTGCCGCGTCGTACTGGCCGCGGCTGCAGGCGCTGTACGCCGGCAACCCGGCGGCCATCGCTACCGACCAGGGGCTGTTCCGCGAAATCTCGAAGCTGATCGAGATCTACCAGCGCGACGACGTCGACTACAACCTGTTCGACGCCAAGTTCGACCGCGTCCAGGCCGGCGAAGACTTCTTCACGCCTGCCGAAGCGCGCGGCTGGGCCTTGTTCACCGACCCCACCAAGGGCAACTGCAGCAGCTGCCACACTGCCAGCCTGAGCGAACGTTCGCTGTTCACCAACTTCGGCTATGCCGCGCTGGGCGTGCCGCGCAACCACGCCGGGCCGAAGAATGCCGACCCGGCCTACTTCGACCTGGGCCTGTGCGCGCGTGACAAGCCACAGGCGAATTCGCGCACCGAACAGCGGGTGCGGCAGGCGCGCTACTGCGGCCTGTTCAAGACGCCGACCTTGCGCAACATCGAGCGCACGGCACCCTACTTCCACAACGCCGCCATCACGAGCCTGAAGGACGCCGTGCGCTTCCACTTCGAGCGCGACCGACGCGCCGGCACGCGGTCCACCACCTGGTACCGCAAGGCCGACGGTTCGCCCGACCGGGCCTACAACGACCTGCCGCTGGCCTACCTGAACAACCTGTCGACAGGCGCGCCCTTCAACGGCGCCTACCTGCCCAGCGAAGCCGAGCTGCAGGACCTGCTGGCCTTCCTGCAGACGCTGAACGACGGCGACCAGCTGGTGCCGCTGCCGGAGCGCTAGGCCTGGCCGCCAGCGCGCGCCCGCCATGCCGACAGCAGGGCGGCTTCGCGCTCTGGCGGCAGCCCCACCGCCGGCCGCGCCGGGCCTGCGGTGGAAGCGCCGTCCGCCGTGTCGGCCGTGGTGTCCGGCAACCCGGCCCATTCCGCCGTGTCATGCAGCGTTTGCGCCAGCGGCCGGCACACCAGGCCAGCGGCCAGTGCGCGGCGGATGTCGACCTGATGCAGCGCCTGCGAGGCCTGCGGCAGCCACACCGGCAGGTCTGACCACGGCGCCACATTGGCGCCCAGTACGAAGTCCTCGTCCACCCAGTGCAGCTGCGCGGCGGGGTTGAGCACGGCTTGCGCGGTGCCCAGGAATTCGCCCAGCGTCAAGGCCTGCGCCGGCCCGGTCAGGTTGAAGGCGCCGACCGTGCCCCGTTCAGCCTGGTCGAGCATCCAGCCCGCCGCGTCGCGGACATCGATGAACTGCACCGGCGCGCCCGGGTGGCCGGGGGCCAGCACCTCGCCGCCCTGCATCAGGCGCTGCACCCACCAGGTCCAGCGGCCCGTGGGGTCGAACGGCCCGACCAGCAGCCCGGGGCGCACGATGCAGCAGTGCTGCTCACCGAAAGCCAGCAGCGCCTCGGCCTCGCACAGCGCCTTCAGACCGCCATAGGTTTCGCCGTTGATGGTTTCGACCGTGGGGTCGGCCAGGGTGGCCAGGGCAGCATCTTCTGCAGTGCCGGCTTCGGTCAGGCTGGCATAGGCGCTGATGCTGGAGACCAGCTGATAGATCCCCACCTTGCCGGCCAATCTGGCCGCGGCGCTGCGCACCTGCCGCGGCAGGTAGGCGCTGGTGTCGATCGCGGCGTCCCAGCGGCGGCCTTCGAGCACCTGCAGACCGAGATTCCGGTCGCTGATCAGATGCTCGGCCTGCGGGAACAACTGCGGCCCGCTGTGCCCGCGGTGCAGCAGCGTCACCTCGTGGCCGCGTGCCAGGGCCTGCTCGGCCAGATGCCGGCCGAGAAATCGCGTGCCGCCGAGGATGAGGAGTTCCATACGCGCTATCTTGCCGCGTGTTGGAGGTTCGTGGCGAGTGGACTGCTATCGGCCCGTTGCGGTCATTCATTTCTTGCCTGCTTGGTCCCGCTGCAAAGGCGGGCTGGGGCTGGCTGTGGCGCTTATCCTCGGCGGTCTCCGCTTCGCTCCGACTTCCCTGCGGTGCTC
>JALHPF010000024.1 GCA_022842595.1 Rubrivivax sp. | reverse complement strand
CGCCGTGGCGGCCGGCCTGGCCTCTGCGCCCGTGGGGGGCTGAGGCGGCGTTCCCGCACAGGCAGACAGCAGCAGTGCCGCCAGCACCGCCGCAGCCCGGCGCCCGCCGCCGCCGGGCCTCACCGTGCCGCCCCGTTGCCGCCCTCGGGCGACTGCGGCGGTGTCTGGGGAGTAAGCGGGGGAGAAAGCGGGGGAGAAACTGGTGGCGACAGCGCCTGCATGCGCTGCTGCAGGGACTGCGCCATGGCGTCGAACGACTGGAAGAGCTGCCCGAATTCGTCGTTTCGCTGTTCGCTGATGCGGTGGTCGAACCGGCCCTTGCCGATCTCGGCCATCGACTCGCCCACCAGCCGGATCGGCTTGGCGAACCAGTTCGCCACGAAGTACATCGCGATGGCCACCGCCAACACCGTGATGACCGCCAGCGCCACCATCAGCGAGATCGACAGCCTGGCCACCGCCGTCAGCGGCGCTTCTGGAATGCCCAGCGCCACGCGGCCGACCTGCTTGCCCTGGAACAGCACCGGGGCTTCGAAGCCCAGCACGTCCTGCCCGTTGCTGGTGAAACGCAGCGCGCGCGCACCGCCGCCCGCAGCAGCGTCAGTGGCCGGCGCACCGGGCGCGACGTAGGGCTTGCCCACGAGCGCCGTCGCGCTGGAAACCTTCACCACATTGGCCATGTCGACGACGACGATGCGCTCGAAGCTGCCGGTCTTCATGATCTCCTGCACCGCCACCTCGACCGTGTCCCAGTCTTCACCGAGCACGTGCGCCGCGTTCTGCGCCGCGATGAAACGCGCGAGCGACGCGCCGTAGTCGCTGGCCTGGCCCATCATCGCCGCGTACTGGCGCTGTGTGATCACGGCCGCACTCAGGCCCATCACCACGGCCACGATCAGGCCCATCATCAGCGCCCACTTCACGCGCAACGGCAGGATGCGCGGCTTCTCGCTGTCGCGCGCCACTTCGTCCATCTCGTTGAGCACCTTGAGCAGCGCTTCCGAGAGTTCCTTGCCTGTCTGGTAGCGCTGGGCCGGCTGCTTGGCCAGGCAGCGGTCGACGACACGGCGCAGCGATGGCGGCACGTCCGGCCGCTTCTGGTTCAGCGGCGGCGGGTCGTCGGTCGCGATGCGGGTGGCCACGGCCACCAGGCTGTCGCCGCGGAAGGGGCGCTCGCCGGCCAGCATCTGGTACATCACGATGCCGGCGGAAAACAGGTCGGAACGGCCGTCGACTTTCTCGCCGCGGGTCTGCTCGGGCGACATGTATTGCGGCGTGCCCATCACCGCGCCGACCATGGTGCGCTGCTCGCCCTGGCCATCGTCCATGTGGGCGATGCCGAAGTCGGCCACCTTGATGGTCTGCCCGTCGCCCAGCAGCATGATGTTGCCGGGCTTGATGTCGCGATGCACGATGCCGCGCGCATGCGCGTACTCCAGCGCCCGCGCCAGCTGCAGACCGATGATGACGGCGTCGCGCAGCGGCAGCGTGCGCGTCTTTTCGAGCGTTTCCGACAATGGCTGGCCGTCGATCAGCTCCATCGCCATGTAGGGCCGGCTCTCGATTTCGCCGACGTCGTGGACAACGACGATGTTCGGGTGCGACAGCCCGCCGGCGGCCCGCGCCTCGCGCAGGAAGCGCATGCGGCATTCCTCGTCCTCGCTGAGCGAGGCGTGCAGGAACTTGATGGCGACGTCGCGCCCGATCTGCGGGTCGCTGGCGCGGTACACGGTGGCCATGCCGCCGCGGCCCAGGCGCGCCTTCACCAGATAGCGGCCAACCTGCCGCACCTGCCCAGCGCCAAGGCCGGGGCCCGCGCCGGCAGCAGCGGCAGCGGCCGCCGTGCCGCCACCGATCGCCGTCAGCCCCAGGCCTGCGTGGGGCAGCGTCGACCCGCTCACTCCCGGGTGGTCGCCTTGCTGCGCCTCGCCTGGCAGCATCGAGTCACGACTCAGGGTCTCGGGGTTGCTGGTGGTTGCCCGGAAGTCCTGGAACTCGGAACCCCCGAAAACGGTGGGCGCCGGTCGGGCGCCGCTGGCCGTGAGGCTGCCGAAACGGCTGTCGGACACGGGCGCGATGATCGTGTGGTCGTCGCTGTCCTCGGGCAGTGGCACGGCACTGCCCAGCGGCAGCGTGTCGGACCGTGGCGGCATGGCGTCGAACATCACCGTCGCTTCGTCGGGCTGCGGCAGCGTGGCAGCGGGTTCGATCGGCGAAGCGGGTGCAGCGGGTTCCGGTTGCGCCTGCAGGTGGCTGTGCAACTCTGAGCTGGAAGCCGTCAGGATCTGCGTGGCGTCGGGGTCCGAATCGGGCGACAGAGGCGCGAAGGCCGAATTCCGGCGCGGTGCATCCTTGTCGTCGAACGGGGCCGAGGGCTGGGATGGAGGGGGCGTGGACATGGCCGAATCTGGCTGGAGTGAAAGACGCCGAATGCTCCGCAGGTGAGCCCGACACGCAATGGGTGCAACGCCGGCCGGCCAGTCGGGCAAAGCACCCGAGGCGCCGGCGTGGCCCCGCACACTAGCAGATGATGTTGCCCCGCTGTCGAGCCGCCGCGCGTGCAGCCTGTTCGGCCCGCCCCGCCACGCCTCAGCGGATCTTGCCGAGCAGCGTCTGCACGTCGGCGAGCATGGCTTCGGTTTCTGCCACGCCCAGGTGCGCCGAGATTTCCTGCTGCATGAAGCACACCGTCATGCGCACATAGGCCCCGTCCAGCGCCTTGCGCACCGCCGCCATCTGCCCGGCAATGTCCAGACAGGGCTGGCCCTCTTCGATCATGCGCTGGATGCCGCGCAACTGCCCCTCCGCACGCTTCAGGCGGTTGAGCACCTCGGTGCGGCTGGCTTCGTCGGTCAGCACGGCCATTCTGGCTTCCTTCGTCAATGTCGTGGAGGGGGTGCGGGTGTGCCGTGGCGGCCGTCTTCAGCGCGAGACGGGGGCATTCGACTCCGGCACACCCAGCTTCTTCAGCAGCCGGGCCGGCGGGCAGAAACCGGTCAGCGCCGACTGGAACAGGTTGAGCCCGACGAACGCCGTCAGCGCCAGGAACCACCCACTGACGAACAGGGGGCTGCCCTGCACGCCCAGCGCCAGGGACAGCAGCACGAGGGAACCGGCCAGCAGGCGGATGTAGCGTTCGATGGTCATGGTGTGTCTCCTTGCGGGTGGTGATGGTGGTTGAAGGCGAAATAGAGAACGGGGATCACGACCAGGGTGAGCAGGGTGGAGACCAGGATGCCGAAGATCAGCGAGATCGCCAGCCCGTTGAAGATGGGGTCGTCCAGGATGAAGAAGGCGCCGACCATCGCAGCCAGCCCGGTCAGCACGATGGGCTGGGCGCGCACGGCCGCCGAATGCACCACCGCTTCCTTGAAGGCCACGCCCTGGCGCACCTGCAGTTCGATGAAGTCGACCAGCAGGATGGAATTGCGCACGATGATGCCGGCCAGCGCGATCATGCCGATCATGCTGGTGGCGGTGAAAGGCGCGCCCAGCAGCGCGTGGCCCGGCATCACGCCGATCAGCGTCAGCGGGATCGGCGCCATGATGACCAGCGGCGTGCCATAGCTCTTGAACTGCGCCACCACCAGCAGGTAGATCAGGATCAGGCCCACGCCGTAGGCTGCGCCCATGTCGCGGAAGGTCTCGTAGGTGATCTGCCATTCGCCGTCCCACTTGATGGCGTATTCGCGGTAGGGGTCGGAGGGCTGGTGGATCCAGTATTCGCCGAGCGTGCCGGTGCCCGGCAGCGCCGACTTCTGCAGGCCGGCGCGCAGGCCGAACAGGCCGTACAGCGGTGAGTCGGGCGTGGCGCCACCGGCGGCAACGTCAGCAAAGACATAGCTCACGCCCTGCAGGTCTTTCGTGAACAGGGGCTTGTCGATGACGCCGCGTTCCACCTGCACCAGTTCCGACAACGGCACCAGCTGGCCATTCGCTGCGCGCAGCGGCAACGCCAGCAGCGCGTCGAGCCCCACCTGCTGCGCCAGCGGCAGCTGCAGCCGCACCGGCACGGGGTACTTGCTGCGGCCATCGTGCAGCCAGGCCGTGTCGGCACCGGCCAGGGCACCTTGCACCGTCTGCGCGATCACCGCCACCGGGATGCCCAGGCTTTCGGCGCGCTGCCGGTTGATGCGCAGGAAGGCGCGCGGCGCGTCTTCGCGCAGGCTGGTATCGACGCCGGTGATGTCGGGTGCAGCAGCGAACTGCGCGGCCAGGCGCGCGGCCAGCTGCTGGCGGCCGGTTTCGTCGGGGCCGTAGATCTCGGCCACGATCGGGCTCATCACCGGCGGCCCGGGCGGCACTTCCACCACCTTCAGCCGCGCACCATGGCGCGCCGCGATCTCGCGCAGCGCCGGTTGCAGGCGCTGCGCGATGGCATGGCTCTGTTCGTGGCGATGGGCCTTGTCGACCAGATTCACCTGCAGTTCACCCTGCTCGGCGTCGGTGCGCAGGTAGGTCTGGCGCACGAGGCCGTTGAAGGTGATCGGCGCGGCCGTGCCGGCGTAGCCCTGGAGGTCGGCCACTTCGGGCTGGCGCACGAGGAAGGCGCCCATCTCGTGCAGCGCCGCGGCGGTGTCTTCCAGCGGCGTGCCGGCGGGCATGTCGACGACGAGCGCAAATTCGCTCTTGTTGTCGAAGGGCAGCATCTTCAGCACCACCCACTGCACCCCCGCCAGCCCGGCCGACAACGCCAGCGCCGCGAGGATCCCCGCCAGCAGCAGCCAGCGCTTCCTTGCGCTGTCCAGGAAGGGGCGCAGCACGGCCGTGAACAGCCGCGGCAGCTTGGCCGCCAGACCTTTCGCTTCGGCATGGTCTGCGCCGGCCTGCGCCGCGTCTTGCGGGCCATGGGCCTTCATCAGCTTCAGCGCCAGCCAGGGCGTGACGGTGAAGGCGATGGCCAGCGACAAGGCCATGCCCAGGCTGCTGTTGATGGGGATGGGGCTCATGTAGGGCCCCATCAGGCCGCTGACGAAAGCCATCGGCAGCAGCGCGGCAATCACCGTGAGCGTGGCCAGGATGGTGGGGCCGCCGACTTCGTCGACCGCCACCGGGATGATCTCGCGCAGTGCCCTGCCCGGAAAGAGCTGCTGGTGACGGTGGATGTTCTCGACCACGACGATGGCGTCGTCGACCAGGATGCCGATGGAGAAGATCAGCGCGAAGAGGCTCACGCGGTTGAGCGTGAAGCCCCAGGCCCAGCTGGCAAAAAGCGTGGCCGTGAGCGTCAGGATGACGGCACCGCCGACGATGACCGCCTCGCGCCGGCCCAGCGCCAGGCCGACCAGCAGGATCACCGACGCCGTGGCGAAGGCCAGCTTCTGGATCAGCTTGTTGGCCTTCTCGGCCGCGGTCTGGCCGTAGTCGCGGGTGACGCTGGCCTGGATGCCCGGCGGCAGCACGGTGTTGCGCAGTTCGTCGACCCGAGCGCGCACCGCGCGGGCCACGTCGACGGCGTTTTCGCCGGGCTTCTTCGTCACCGTCAGCGTCACCGCCGGGAAGGGTCCGCCCGCCACTGCCGCCGCCGAAGCGCCAGGCGCCGCGGCATCGGCCTTGGCTGCCGTACCCGGGGCATGCCAGACATAACGCTTCGCCTGCGCAGCACCGGCCTCGATGTTCGCCACCTCGCGCAGGTACACCGGCTTGCCGGCATGCACGCCCACCACCAGCTGCCCGACATCGTCGGCACTGGTGAGGAATTCGCCGGTTTCCACCGCCAGCATCTGGCGGCTGCGGTCGTCGACGACGCTGCCCGCCGGCATGGCCAGGTTGGCGGCCTGCAGCGTCTGGCGCAGCGCCATCAGGTCGACGCCGCGGGCGCGCAGCCGCGTCGGGTCGATCTCGACCTTGACGACCTGGCCCGGGCCGCCGATGGTCTGCACTTCACGCGTGCCGGGCACGCGCTTGAGCTCGGCTTCCATGGCCGAGGCCACGCGCTGCAGGTCAAGCGCGCTGGCACTGTCGGCGGCGGTGTCGGCCTGCCAGAGCGTGATGGCCAGCACCGGCACGTCGTCGATGCCCTTGGGCTTGACGATCGGCGGCAGTGCGCCCAGCCCCGCGGGCAGCCAGTCCTGGTTGGCATTGAGCACGTCGTACAGCCGCACCAGTGCTTCTGTCCGTGGCACGCCCACCTTGAACTGCACCGTCATCAGGGCCATGCCGGGGCGCGCAACGGAATAGGTGTGCTCGATGCCGGCGATCTGGCTCAGCACCTGTTCGGCCGGGCGCGCCACCATGTTCTGAACGTCGGCACTGCTGGCCCCGGGGAAGGGGATGAGCACATTGGCCATGGTCACATTGATCTGCGGCTCTTCCTCGCGTGGCGTCACCAGCACCGCGAACAAGCCCAGCAGCAACGCCACCAGCGCCAGCAAGGGCGTCATCGCACTGGACTGGAAGCTCGCGGCCAGCCGGCCGGCTACGCCCAGACCCGCGGCAGCAGGCAACTCCTGCACAGGCGTGCTCATCGTTGTGCCGGTGTGGCTGCAGTGGGTGCCGCTGCGGGCGCGGGCGTGGCCTGCGCCAGGCCGGCGCGCACCGCATCCAGCGCAAAACGCTCGCCCGGCTTGAGCCCGGCCAGCAGCTCGACACTGCCAGCGCCCTGCGAAGCGCCCAGCCGCACCGGCCGCAACACGAAGCGGCCGTCCTGCACGGCATAGACGGCGCTGAGCTCACCGCGCTGCAGCACCGCCGCGCGCGGTACCAGCGGGCGTGCCACCGCGCCAGGCAGGCTGGCGCCTTCGAAGCGCACCTGCACGGCCTGGCCCGGCGCCAGCGAAGCGGCGAGTTCCGGCGCCAGGTCCAGCCGCCACTCGACGGTTTGCGACACCGGGTCGGCACTGGGCAGTTCGGTGCGCGCGACGGGTATCACCCAGCGGCCGTCGGGCAACTGCACGCTCAGCTTCGTGGCCGCGCGCGCCAGTGCCGTGCGCGACGAAGGCACTTCCACCACCGCGCGCAGGCCGCCGGGCGCGTACAGCGTCACCAGGGGCCGCCCCGGGCTGGCCAGGTCGCCGGCTTCCACGTGGGTGGCCAGCACGATGGCATCAAACGGCGCCGTGCTGCCGGCGAAGCTGCGTGCCAGAGCTGCCTGCGAGCGGCCCGCGCGGGCCTGGTCGAGCCCGGCGCTGGCGGCACGGGCCTGCGATTCGGCGAGGTCCAGTGCAGCCTGGCTGACAAAACCCTGGCGGCGCAGCTCACGCGTGCGTTCGAAGTTCTGGTTGGCGCTGGCCGACTGGGCTTCCGCCTGGGCCACGCCAGCAGAGGCCGCCGCCAGCCCGGCCTGGGCATCGCGCTCGTCGATGCGTGCCAGGACCTGGCCGGCCTTGACCCGGTCACCGGCTTTCACGGTCAGCGCCAGCACATTGCCACCCACCTGCGCGGCCACGGTGCTCTGGCGCAATGCCTGCAGGCTGCCGCTGAGGGTGAAGCCGGCCTGCTCGGCCGTGGCTTGCAGCGTGGCCGTGGGCACGGGTTGCGCCTGCACCGGCAGGCTGACCCACGAAAGCGCGGCGAGAGCCGCAGAAAGGAACGCGCGGAGGGACGCGACTGGAATCGAGGCATGCGTTGACATGCCGCTTACTTTATCAGATACCCCGTGGGGTATCAAGAGGATCTCAGTTCGTGGCTGTGGACTCGGCCACGACGAGGCTCATCTCATCGCTCAGCGTGCCGTCGTCCTCGGGCACGGGGGCGCCGTCGGCCAGCAGCAGGCGCAGCACGGCAGCGTAGTCGCCACCGGGCACCGGTTCGTTGCAGCCGGCGTGCAGGCAGCTGCCCAGCGCCGTGCCGCCGTAGCCGTTGCGTTCGTGCCAGCGCGCGCCGTGTTGCAGCAGCAGCGCCACCATCTCGGCATCTCCACGGAAGGCGGCCTGGTTCAGCGCGCTGGCCTGCCAGGGGCCAGGCACGTCGACGGGCCAGCCCAGGGCCAGCATCAGGCGCACCGATGCCAGCTCGCCGCGCTGGGCCTGTTCGGGCAGCAGCTGGCGGTCGGCGGAGGACAGCGCCTGCAGCAGTCCGGGCTGCTGCGCCAGCAGCGCCCGGGCCGCGGTTTCATCGGCGGCAGCGCAGGCAGCCACAAAGCGGTCGTGCAGGCCGACAGGCGCGCTTTGACCCTGTGTCGCCAGCCAGGCCAGCACGTCACGCCGGCCGGCGCGGGCTGCGTGCCAGGCCAGCGTCTGGCCATGCGCGTCGCGAGCCGACACATCCGCGCCATGCGCCACCAGCAGCTGAAGGCATTCGAGCGAACGACCACGCATCACTGCGTGGTGCAAGGGCCGGGTCGCGGTGCCGGTCGACAGCTCGTTGGGGTCGGCCCCCAGCGCCAGCACCTGCTGCAGGTGGGGCAAGGCATCGAAGTCCAGCTGACGGTGCAGTGCGTTGGTGCCGGGCCAGCGTGCGCCTGCGGCCACCAGCGCGGCCACCATGCGCCGGTCGTCCTGTTCGACGGCGTGGTACAGCGATTCGTTGTCGTTCGGGTCGGCGCCAGCCTGCAGCAGCCGCTGCACCATGGCCGCGCTGCGCGCGCGTGCCACGGCGCCAAACAGCACCGGCAGCGGCCGGTCCGCTGCAGCCGGGTCGGCCAGGACCGTATTGGCATCGGCGCCGGCGGCCAGCAGCCTGTCCAGACTGGCCAGCAGCGCGGCCTCGTGGCCGAGCGTCGCGAGGGAAGAAAACGCCACCAACGCCAACGGCGGCACGTTCCAGGGTGGCAGCGGCTGGTCGGGCCTGAGCTCGACGGCTTCGCCCAACAACAGCTTCAGCGTGGGCGATCGCGGGCCCGGCCGACCCTGAACCAGAGTCAGTGCGAGCGCCGGGCGCGGCGCGTCGAAGCCACGGCCGAGCGCCAGTGCGAGCACGCGGTCGGTGAAAGCGGGTTCGGCCAGGGCCGCGCTGCGCCGGTGCTCGACCTCGGCCATCAGCGCCGGCCAGCTAGGCAAGCCGAGTTCGCGGGCAAGGACCAGTTGGGCCTGCGCCAGCCGTGGCGGTGGCGGCAGCCCGAAAGCCGCTGCGCGGGCCAGGGCTGCGGGATCGGCCGCGCGCCAGGCGCGCAGCAGTTCCTTGGCCTGGCGGCGCAGCTGGTCGGGGTCGGGATGGGCCGGCAGGCCGGAATGAGTACCTGGCAGGGTACCGGCCCGGGGCGCGGGACTGGGGGCGTGGGATGGCATGGTTCCTCCGTGCATGAAGGCCTGTGACCCGCGCGGTCAGGCCGCACAAAGGAAACGGATCGAAGCACGAGGCTCGATGCAAGAAGGCTCAGCCCTGCCCGCGGGTCCGGAGGCGCCTTGCCCGCGCCTGCATCGATCCTCGCACCGGCGCGGCGCGGCTGTCAATGCTCCTTGGCGGGCTTCGTGCCGGCGGCAGCCACCATCTGCCCCAAGGCTGCGCCGATGAGCCGCTCAGCGTCGATCGGCTTGGTCAGGTGCCCGTTCATGCCGGCGCGCAGACACAGTTGGCGGTCGTCGTCGAACGCATTGGCCGTCAAGGCCAGGATCGGCGTGCCGCGATTCAGCGGTTCACTGCGGATCGCGCGGGTGGCGTCCATCCCGTTCATGTGTGGCATCTGCATGTCCATCAGGATCAAGTCGTACGGCTGTTGCCGCGTCTTGCCCAGCGCCTGCACGCCGTCGTCGGCCACGTCCACCTGCAGGCCGGCCTGCTGCAGCATCGCCACCGAAACCTCGCGGCTGACGGGGTCGTCCTCCACGATCAACACCTTCGCGCCACCGAAGCGGTCGTGCAGTTCAGCGCGCAGCTCGGCAGCACCCCGCTGCGGCGGCGCGGCCGCCGGCCCACGGGCCGGACGCAGCACGAGCGTGAACCAGAACTCGCTGCCCGCGCCCAAGGCGCTGTCGACACCGATCTCGCCGCCCATCATCTGCACCAGCTGTCGGCTGATGGTCAGGCCGAGCCCGGTGCCACCGAAGCGCCGCGTGGTCGAGTTGTCGGCCTGCTCGAACGGCAGGAACACGCGGCTGCGCGCGTCGGGCCCGATACCGATGCCGCTGTCGCTGACCACGAAGCGCAGCCGCAGCCCTGCTTCCAGCACTTCCAGGCACTGCACGCGCACGGTGACCTGGCCCTGCGCGGTGAACTTGATGGCGTTGTCCATCAGGTTCAACAGAATCTGCTTGAGCCGCAGTGCGTCACCGGAAAAGCTGCGGCCGGTCAGCACCGGGTCGAGCTCGAAGGCCAGCGCCAGGCCTTTTTCGCCAGCGCGGTGGCCCGCCAGATGAGCCACGCTGTCCAGCACGGCGGCAAGCTGGAAGTCGGTGGTTTCCAGCGTCATGCGCTCGGCCTCGATCTTCGACAGATCAAGGATGTCGTTGATCAGCGTCAGCAGATGCTGCGAAGCCTGCACCGCCTTGCCGAGCTGGTCGCGCAACTGGGGATCTTCGGCGCGCTGCAAGGCCAGGCCCGTCATGCCGATGATGGCGCTCATCGGTGTACGCAGCTCGTGGCTCATGTGCGCCAGGAAGCTGCTCTTGGCACGATTGGCAGCTTCGGCGCTCGCCTTGGCCTCGGTCAGGGCCATCGTGCGCTCAGCCACCAGTTCTTCGAGGTGATCGCGGTGCCGTCCCAGTTCGGCGTCGGCCTCGCGGCGGGCCGTGACGTCGCGGCACACGGCCAGCACCGAACGCACGCCGAAGGCGGCGTCGCGGTCGGGCAGCACGCGGCAGCTGATGGTGCGCGGGCCGGCCGGGCCATCGGTCTGGAACTCGGACTCGTGCGCCTGGCCCGTGCGAAAGACATGGGCAAGGACTTCGTCCCAGTAGCGACACTGGCTGTCGGGCAGACCCAGTTCACGGTGGGTGCGGCCCAGCATCTGTGCGGCCTTCATCGGCACCAGGGTGCTGATGTTCTCGGAAACGAACAAGTGTCGACCTGCACTGTCCAGCCGCGTGATGACGTCAGGCAGCGCCGTGATCAGTGTTCGCTGTTCTTCTTCGCTGCGCTGCAGCGCGGCCTGCGCCCGGGCCTGCTGTGTGATGTCCTGAACCATGCCAACCACGCGCGTGGCGGCACCGCTGGCGTCGCGTTCGCTGACCCGGCCGCGGTCCAGCACCTGCAGGTATTCGCCATTGCGATTGCGCAGCCGGTAGCTGGTCTCGTAGCGCAGGCGTTTGCCGCCCAGGTGTTCCTCGAGCACGGCCCGCACACGTTCGGCGTCGTCGGGGTGGATGTTGGCCGACCAGGTGCTCAGCGTCGGCGCCATCTCGTCGGGGCCGTAGCCGAGCATGCGCTTGAGCTGCGGGCTGAAGAACACCTGCCCGCTGGCCACGTCCCAGTCCCAGAGGCCGTCCATGGCTTCATTGAGCGCAAACCAGAGCTGGTTCTCGCGCTGGCGCAGCCCGGCCTCCAGCGCCACGCGGCGCGAGATGTCGCGGGCCACCGACAGGAAGTACTCGCGCCGGCCGTCGTGGAACAGCGTCGTGTTCACCTCGACCGGCACTTCATGGCCCAGCGCGTGGCGATGGCGGCCGACGAAGGTGAAGCAGGGCGTGCTGCGGATGACGGCAGCGATCTCGCTCCACTGCGGCAGGCCCGTGACGTCCATCTGCAGACTGAGCACGCTGTGGTCGAGCACCGCCCCAGGCGCCAGACCGAGGCTCTCCCAGGCAGCACGGTTGCCCCAGATGATGTTCGAGGTTTCCGGGTCGAGCAGATAGACCGCATCGGCCAGGTGTTCGAAGAGCGTGGCCAGTGCAGGGGCCGGATTCTGGTTCGAGCTGTCTGCCATGGGATGGGCTGGAGTCGTACGCCTGGCATCCTAGCCGCCGCGCCAGGCTGACGGCCGTGATCTCCTCGCGCAAACCCGCTTCAGGCACGGGCGGCCCGGCAGTGCAAGATGAAAACGGGCAATGCACCCCATTGCCAGACTCAATTAGCCTGTCGAGAGAGCTTGAAGAAAACTATCGTTCTGACATTCAACCAGCCCAGGAGACCTTCATGAGCAGCGAAGCCAAGTGCCCCTTTCACACAGCCGGTGCGCGCACGACCCAGGGCGCCCAGTCGAATGCCGACTGGTGGCCCAACCAGCTGAACCTGGCCATCCTGCACCAGCATCAGCCGGCGTCGAGCCCGATGGACCCGGACTTCGACTACGCCACCGCCTTCAAGAAGATCGACTACGCCGGTCTGAAGCAGGACCTGGCGGCCCTGATGACGGATTCCCAGGACTGGTGGCCAGCCGACTGGGGCCACTACGGCGGACTCTTCATCCGCATGGCCTGGCACAGCGCCGGCACCTACCGCACCGCTGACGGCCGCGGCGGCGCCGGCACCGGCAACCAGCGCTTCGCGCCGGTGAACAGCTGGCCCGACAACGGCAACCTCGACAAGGCGCGCCGCCTGCTCTGGCCGATCAAGCAGAAGTACGGCAACGCCATTTCCTGGGCCGACCTCATGGTGCTGGCCGGCAACGTGGCGATGGAGACGATGGGCTTCAAGTGCTTCGGCTTCGGTGGCGGCCGTGCGGACATCTGGGCGCCTGAAGAAGACATCTTCTGGGGCGCAGAAAAGGAATGGCTGGCCACCAGCGACAAGGCGAACAGCCGCTACCGCGGCGACCGCGAGCTGGAGAACCCGCTGGCCGCCGTGCAGATGGGCCTGATCTATGTCAACCCTGAAGGCCCGGACGGCAACCCCGACCCGCTGGCCTCGGGCCGTGACGTGCGCGAGACCTTCGAGCGCATGGCCATGAACGACTACGAAACCGTGGCCCTGGTGGCCGGCGGCCACACCTTCGGCAAGGCCCATGGTGCTGGCGACCCGAAACTGGTGGGCGTCGAACCCGAGGCCTCGCCGGTCGAGGCGATGGGCTTTGGCTGGATCAACCAGCTGGGCAGCGGCCATGGCGCGCACACCACCACCAGCGGCATCGAGGGCGCCTGGAAGCCCAATCCCACCACCTGGGACATGGGCTACTTCAAGGTGCTGTTCAAGTACGACTACGAACTCGTCAAGAGCCCATCTGGCGCGCACCAGTGGCTGGCCAAGAACGTCGACGACGAAGACATGATCGCCGACGCCCACGTACCCGGCCTGAAGCACCGGCCGATGATGACGACTGCCGACATGTCGCTGCGCATGGACCCGGCGTACGAAAAGATCTCGCGCCACTTCATGGCCCATCCGGACGAATTCGCCGACGCCTATGCACGTGCCTGGTTCAAGCTGACGCACCGCGACATGGGGCCGAAGTGCCTGTACCTGGGCCCCGAGGTTCCGGCCGAGGACCTGATCTGGCAAGACCCCGTTCCCACCGTCGACCATGCGCTGATCGACGCGACCGACGCAGCGGAACTGAAGGCGCGCGTTCTCGCCGCAGGCCTGTCGGTGAGCGAGCTGGTCTCCACCGCCTGGGCTTCGGCCTCGACCTTCCGTGGCAGCGACAAGCGTGGCGGCGCCAATGGCGCACGCATCCGGCTGGCACCGCAGAAGGACTGGCAAGTCAACCAGCCCGCCGGCCTGGCCCGTGTGCTGGCCGTACTGGAAGCGGTGCAGGGCAGCTTCAACGCCGCGCAGACCGGCGCCAAGCGGGTTTCACTGGCCGACCTGATCGTGCTCGCCGGCAACGCCGGTGTGGAAGCAGCGGCGAGGGCCGCGGGTCATGCCGTCGACGTGCCATTTGCACCCGGGCGAACCGACGCGAGCCAGGCCCAGACCGATGCCGAGTCCTTCGCGGCACTGGAGCCGAAGGCCGATGGCTTCCGCAATTACCAGAAGACCAGCTTCAGCGTTTCGCCAGAATCGATGCTGATCGACCGGGCCCAGCTGCTGACGCTGAGTGCGCCAGAAATGACGGTGCTGGTCGGCGGCCTGCGGGTCCTGGGCGCCAACGTGGGCGGTTCGAGGAACGGCGTTTTCACCCGGAGCCCTGGCCAGCTGAACACCGACTTCTTCGCCAACCTGCTCGACATGAGCACGGTCTGGAAGCCCGCCGGCGAGAACCTGTACGAAGGGCGCGACCGCAAGACAGGCGAACTGAAGTGGACGGCTACCCGCGTCGACCTGGCCTTCGGATCGAACTCGCAACTTCGCGCGCTGTGCGAGGTCTATGCCCAGCGCGACAACGGCCCGAAGTTCGTGCGCGACTTCGTCGCTGCCTGGACCAAGGTGATGAACCTGGACCGCTTCGACCTGCGGTGACATGGCGGGCGGCTTCGCCACGCGAAGCCGCGCCCGAAACGGTCTGCGCCCTGTGGACTGACCTGCTGCCGCGAGGGTGCGCCGCATCGGCGAGCTGGCCCGGCCCGGCACATTGGCCTGGCACCTTCGGAGCCTGGCGGCCGCCTGCCGCGCCGTCCTGGACGAACAGTCCACGCCGCCAGAAGCTTGGATGGCGGACTGGCTGGCCACGCGGCTGCGTGTTCACCTGACGCAGGCCGACTCCATGGCGGCGTCGTGACGGACGGCTGACTGGTTTCAAGGGCCAGACCATGCACTCAGTCGCGTGCAAGGCCCTGGCTCACACCAGCCACTGTGGCTTGAACAGGAGTACCGCCCCCAGCGTCAGCATGACCAAGCCGCTGACGAGTTTGAGCCAGCGACCGGCGCGCTCGCTGAGCTTGCCCTTGCTCAGCGCCAGCACGGCCAGCGTGACCATGAGCGCGTCGTCGGCGATGTAGCCCACGATGTACAGACCCAGGTAGGCCAGGTGCGCGGCAGTGCCCAGCTGCTGCTGCGCCAGCACGGCGGTGTAAAGCGCTGGCAGACCGGCGGTGCATAGCAGCTCGACCAGGTTCACCACCACCGCCAACGCAGCCACGCCCAGCAGCGAAGCTGCCAGCGCCTGCGCCTGCATCACGCGCCGCATGCGCGCCACCAAGCCGGGCTTGGCTCTCTCGGGGATGCTGAAGCTGAACCCGCGGCCCAGCGCGAAGAAGTCCTTCACGTTGAATGCGCCAATGAACAACGCCACGCCGGCCAGCAGTAGTCGCACCGGTTGACTCAAGCCCACGGCCAGGAAGACGTTGAGCCAGGCCGCCATGAAGGCGTAGTAAACCGCGCCGCTGACGAGCACGAAGGTCCCGGCAATGAGCGCCATGCGACGGCGGTCTTTCTGCCGCACCAGCATCGACAGCAGGAAGAGCAGCACCCACATCGCGCAAGGGTTGAATCCGTCCAGCAGGCCCAGCGCCAGCGTGAACAACGGCAGCCCGAGCCGCTGCGCGCTGACTGTGCCGAATAGCGCGCTGTCGACAGTCTGCTTCGGCGCCGCGGTGCCGGCATCGATCAGCCGCAGCACCTCCTGACCCGTGGTCTCGGGGCTCTCGAAGCCGACGACTAGCTGCCCTGCGGCGTGGAAGGCCGGCACGCCCGGTGGCCATGCGCCGTGGGCGCGCGCAAGAGCGTTCAGCTCGTCGCGCGCTTCAGGGTCGGTGTCGACCGGACGGTAGACGATGAGCAGCCCTGGGCGCTTCTGTTGAACGCCGTCAAGGAATGCCTTGGCGTCGGCGCAGTAGGGGCAGCCATCTCGGACGAATACCTGCAGCACGGCCGGTGTCGAGGCAGCTGGCGCGGGCGGCTCGGCACCGGCTGTGGCCAGCCACAACAAGCCCATGAACAAGCAGGCGACCCAGCTGCACCAAGCGCGCGCAGACAAGCACTTCATGGCGACATCGGGCCACACGCCAAGTGGGAAAGCCACGGCTTCGCTTCCGCCACGTTAGGGATTTGGTCGCTGCTCACCAGCATGTCGTTGACGACCAGGCCCGGCGCGCACACCAGGTCGTCAGCCAGGATGGCCCTCATGTCGGGGACAGTGGCGAAATCGGCCTGCGAGTGGGCTCTGGCTCGCCGCCCCCCGCGCCGCCGCCCCAGCTTCCCGCAGTTGGCACGGCCGCAGCCCAGGACACTGACAGTCAGCAATGAGCTTCCCTTTCGGAGAATGCTTGAGCACATCAGCCTGGCCTGCCGCTGGCGGCACCGCAGCCACGCCGACGTCGTACCCAGCCGGACAGACAAGACGGCCAAGCCCAAGGCCAGGCGGTCCTGGCGCAGACCCTCCACCCGGGTATCGAACACAAAGCCGGTGCAGATGCTGAGAAGACCACCAGAGAAACATGCGAAAGGGTCCTGGTGGGGTCGATCACCGTCGCCGCCATCAGAATGCTCTGCACGCTGTTGTTGCCGGCGAGCGATTCGCATGAGCTCGGCAGCCGCCACAGCGCCGGCGCGGTGGACTGGCAAGGCCTGTCAGACATGTTCGACAGCAACACGCCCATGTGGCGCGAGGCTGCTTCGAGATGCCCGCCATCATGCACCGGCAGGTGTCGCCGCTCGACCTGCGCAGGCACGATTTCAGGTGAACTGCCCGGGCACCACACGAGTACCGGCCTGGTGCGCCAGGATCGCGGCGGCGTCGTCGAGGGCGCCGATGCCAGCCATGCCCCCCGTGCGCCGCACGAACTCGCACGCTGCCTGGACCTTCGGCCCCATCGAGCCCGCCGCGAAGTCCATGGTGGCCAGTGCCTGCGGCGTCACGTCACCCAGGGCGCGCTGTGCGGGCGTACCCCAGCCAGTGAACACGGCGGCCACGTCAGTCAGCATCAGGAACGCGTCGGCCTTGAGCTCGGCCGCGAGCAGGCCGCTGGCGTGGTCCTTGTCGATCACCGCCTCCACACCCACATGGGCGCCATCGGCCCGCTGCACGACAGGTATGCCCCCGCCTCCGGCACAGATCAGGGTGACGCCCTGCTCCACCAGCCATCGGATCACATCGATTTCCAGGATGCGCACCGGCCTGGGCGAAGCGACCACGCGGCGCCAGGCTTCGCCATCGGGCGCAATGGCCCAGCCGCGTTGCTGGGCCAGGCGTCTTGCATCGGCCTCGCTGTAGACAGAGCCCACGGGCTTGCTCGGCGCGGCGAAAGCCGGGTCGTTCGGGTCGACCTCGATCTGGGTGAGCAGCGTGGCGAACCTTGCCTTGGGCTGGTAAGCGTTGTCCAGCTCCTGCTGGAGGACATAGCCGATCATGCCCTCGGTCTCGGCCCCGAGCACGTCGAGCGGAAAGGCCGCCTTGCCCGCAGCTTCTCCCTGCAGCGCCAACAGCCCCACCTGTGGACCATTGCCATGGGTGATGACGAGCCGATGCCCGTCGCTCAACAGACGGGCCAGTGCCTGCGCAGCACTCCGGATGTTGTCACGCTGCGCCTGGGCAGTCACCGGCTCACCACGGCGAAGCAGCGCATTGCCTCCCAAAGCCACCACGACAAGTGACATCTCAGTTTCCCAGAGTCGCCACCAGCACGGCCTTGATCGTGTGCATGCGGTTCTCCGCCTGGTCAAAGACGATGGAAGCCGGGCTCTCGAACACCTCTTCGGTGACCTCCATGGCGGTGATGCCGTGGGATTTTTCGATCTGCGCACCGACCTCGGTGTCGGTGTTGTGAAAGGCTGGCAGGCAATGCATGAAACGCACGCGCGGGTTGCCCGTCATCTTCATGGTCTTCGCGTTCACCTGGTAAGGCAGCAGCAGCTGGATGCGCTCTGCCCAGACAGAATCGGGCGTGCCCATGGAGAGCCAGACATCGGTGTAGAGAAAGTCGCAGCCTTTCACCCCTTCGGCCACGTCCTCGGTCAGCAGCACCCGTGCACCGCTTTCCTGGGCCAGCGCCTTGGCCTCGGCCACGATGCTTGCTTCCGGCCAGAGCGATTTCGGACCGCACAGGCGCACGTCCATGCCCATCTTGGCTGCGCCGATCAGCAGCGAATCGCCCATGTTGTTGCCGGCGTCGCCCAGAAAGCAGAAGGCGATGTCGCGCAGAGGCTTGTCGCAGTGCTCGCGCATGGTGAGCAGATCGGCCAGTATCTGCGTCGGATGGAACTGGTCGGTGAGCCCGTTGTAGACCGGGACCCCCGCCCATTTCGCCAGGGTCTCCACCACGTCCTGACCAAAGCCGCGGTATTCGATCGCGTCATACACACGCCCCAGCACACGGGCCGTGTCCTTGATCGATTCCTTGTGGCCGATATGGCTGCCGGCTGGCCCGAGATAGGTGACGGTGGCACCCTGGTCGTGCGCTGCCACTTCGAAACCGACACGGGTTCGCGTCGAGTCCTTCTCGAAGATCAGCGCGATCTCCTTGCCCTTGAGCTGGGGCTGCTCGGTACCCGCAACTTTGGCGGCCTTGAGATCGGCAGACAGCTTGAGCAGAAAGCCGATCTCGGCAGCGGAGAAGTCGCGCAGTGTCAGAAGGCTGCGATTCTTGAGGTTGAAGGCCATCGGGTTTCCTGGTTGGTTCGAGAACGCGATCAGGCTTCGCGCCAGATCGGGCAGGTCATGCAGTGACCACCCCCCCGGCCACGCCCGAGCTCGCTGCCGCGGATGGTGATGACCTCGATGCCAGCCTTGCGCAGCAGCGTGTTGGTGTGCGGGTTGCGGTCGTAGCCGACCACCACGCCAGGTTCCAGCGCGACCAGGTTGTTGCCGTCGTCCCACTGTTCACGCGCCTGCTCATAGCTGTCGCCACCGGTGGGGATGACACGCAGCGTCTTGAGTCCGAGGCAGTTCGCGACCACATCGAAGAGCGGTTTCTCTTCGCGCCGGTATTCGATCCCGCCGTTGTCCTTCGGGTACAGGCTGTAGCAGACGATCTGGGCCGCGACCCCGACAAAACTTGTCACGGTGTCGCGGTCGCAAAACGAGAACACGGTGTCCAGGTGCATGGCTGCGCGCGACTGCGGCATCTGGCATGCCACCACGCGGGTCGCGGCGCCCGCCTTGAGCAGTGCCTGCGCCAGCTGCCCGACCGCTTGTGGCGTGCTGCGCTCGCCCATGCCGACCAGGACCACGCCGTTGCCGATCGGCATGATGTCCCCGCCCTCCAGCGTGGCCGGCCCGTGGTCGCTGTCGGGATCGCCCCACCAGACCGGGAAGCCGGCGTCTGCAAACGTGGGGTGGTAGCGGTAGACCGCTGCCGTGAGCAAGGTTTCCTGCCGACGTGCCGGCCAGTGCATGGGGTTGAGCGTGACGCCACCGAAGATCCACGCGCTGGTGTCGCGTGTGAAGAGCATGTTGGGCAGGGGCTGCAACACAAAACCATCGGGGCCCAGGTATGAACCAAACATGCCGTCGGGCTTGAATGGCAGGTCATGCACTGCCACACCGCCGATGAGAAACCGGGACAGCTCTTCGGACGGCAGTTCCTGCATCCACCCCCGCAGCTCGTCCAGCATGCCGACACCCACATGGTCTGGCGTGAGCTTGCGGTCCAGCACCCAGTCGCGTGCTGCGGGGATGGCGAGGGTTTCGCCCAGAAGCTGACCCATCTCCAGCACTTCGACGCCGCGGTCTTCCATCTTGGAAACGAAATCGAAGTGGTCGTTGCGCGCCTGCTGTACCCAGAACACGTCGTCGAACAACAGCGAATCGCAATTGCTTGGCGTGAGGCGTTCATGCGCGAGACCGGGTGCGGACACCAGCACGCGGCGCAGCTTGCCGACCTCGGAATACACGCCCAGCCGGCTGGCGGCCGCGGTCGTTGTCGGTGACGTACTCACAGCATCACCGCCGCGCTCAGCGAGGCCATGCTGAGCAAGGCGAGCATGAGCATCAATGGCCAGATGAAACGCACCCAGCGCTGGTAGGGCACGCGGCCGATCGCCAGCGCACCCACCACCACCGCGTAAGTGGGCGTGATCAGATTGGTGATGCCGATCGATGTCTGGAACGCGGTCACCGCGAGGTGACGCGGCACGCCGGCGAAGTCGGACAGCGGCGCCAGGATGGGCATGCTGAGCACGGCAAGGCCCGAGGTCGACGGCACCAGCAGGCTCAGCAGCCCTTCGGTGGCAAACAAGGCATTCACGAAGGCCACGTTGGACATGCCGGTGATCCAGCCCTCGAAGCTGTGAAGGATGGTGTCGGTGATCTTGCCTTGGTCCATGACCACCACGATGCCGCGAGCCAGACCGATCACCAGCGCCACACCGAGCAGGTCACGCGCGCCATCGACAAAGGCGCTGGTGAAGGGCTTTTCACCCATCCATCCAACCAGCCCGACGACGATGGCCACGGCCAGGAACAGGGCCGACATCTCGGCCATCCACCAGCCCCGCATGGCAACGCCCCAGACCATCACGGCGAAGCTGGCAGCGAACAGCACCAGGATCAGCTGCTGGCGGCCGGTGAGCACCGCGTCCCGATGGGCTTCGCGGTTGCGCAGGAAGTGCGCTTCATTGGACGCCTTGAGATCAGCCACCAGAGACTTCGACGGATCCTTGCGCACGCGCTCGGCGTATCGCATCACGTAGATCACGCAGATCAGCCAGCCCAGCGCCAGGATCACGAGCCGCAAGGCCATGCCCTGGGTGAAGGGAATGCCGGCCGCGTTGGACGCAATGGCAGTGGAGAAGGGATTGATGGTGGAACCCAGCACCCCCACGCCAGCGCCCACCATGATCACCGCCACGCCGGTCAGGGCGTCGTAGCCGACAGCGATCATCAGCGGGATCAGGATCACGTAGAAGGCCAGCGTTTCCTCGGCCATGCCATAGGTCGTCCCGCCCGCAGCGAAAAGCAGCATCAGAACCGGAATCATCCACTTCTCGCGCCCCTTCATGCGGAGCATCACGCGCTCGATGCCGGTGTTGATGGCGCCCGTGGCGTTGACCACGCCAAGAAAGCCGCCGATGATGAGCACGAACAGCGACACGTCGATGGCGTTGGCCATGCCAGTGCTCTGGTTGTAGAAGCCGGTGATGGGCGCCATCAGCACATCGAAGACACCCTGGTGTGCTGCCTCGACCACCTTGTACGTGCCTGGCACCGGCGCGTCCTTGCCGAGGGCCTTGTTGGCGGCGCGCTCGTACTGGCCGGCAGGCAGGATCCAGGTGAGTGCGGCCATCACCACGATGAGGGCGAACAGGATGGTGTACGCCGTGGGGAATCGGTCCTGCACGGTGGCAGGGGTAGCCGGCTGAGCCGCCGCCGGGGACTGATTGTTCATGGTGTTGTCTCCTCGTTGAGCCATCCCTGGACCGCTCCGCTTCCGCAGAACAACGCAGGCAACTCTTTCCATCGTGCGCCACGAACAAGTCAACAACATTGCCCTAAGTCAACTGCGCCCGGTACTCGGCTTGGAGATCGACATCCTGGATGGAACGGAGGGCCGCTGCGAGCTCGTCAGCGCGAAGCCGAGCTTGCGCTGCTTCTACGGCATGGATGGATGGTTCCATGGCCGGGACTTGGCCAGGAACCCGTCCCAGGCACAGATCCCGGCAGACATTCGAAGCGTCTCCACCGGGCCTGCCCGGCCCCGGCCCGTGCGGCGTCGCGGGCACTGTCGTGATCCGGGCTGGTCGGTAACTGAAAGCGCTCGATGGCGTTCGGTGACCGCCAGCCAGCGTCGCCGCGCCATCGCTTTGATAGTCAGATGGAGCGGGCCGGCTTTCCGCATCGACCCAGCGGGCTTCTGCTGCCGCCCCCCCAAGAGGGTCGGACCGGGCAATCGCATTGCCGAGCTTGACGCGGGCCTGGAAACGGAACTGGCCAGGACTTCCAGTTCACGACCGGGCCGCGCAGCTGCTTTTTGCGAAGCAAGCAGGCTGAACGACCTCAATCGGCGATCGTCGGGGTCGCGAGCCAACCCGAATCAGCCGGAGGGACGGGCGAATACATCGCCCGAGACCGGTCGCTCGACCGTGAGGGGCTGACACGGTCACCGGTGCCCATGGGCCGGCCACGGACTCGCAAGCCGTGCCGCGATGCGGGCACAGGCCCAGGTGCAGCGGCGGTCAGCCCGCTTTGCGCTTGACTGCGGGCTGCTTGGCGGCAACCTTCTTCACGGTGGCCTTCTTCACGGCGGCCTTCTTCACCGGCGCCTTCTTGGGCGTGACCGCGGCCTTCAGCGAAGCGGCGTCTTCGGAGACATTCTTCTTGATCGCCGCAGCATGCTTCTCGGCAACCTTCAGGTGCGCCTTGGCACTGCGTTCAGCCTTGGCTTCCAAGGCTGCCAGCTTCTTGCTTGTGCTGAGCCTGGTGGCCTCGAGCTTCTTCTCTGCGGCGAGCACAGACTTGCGAGCCGCCTGGCCTGCCTTGTGGAGCTCGGCTTGAGACTTCTTGACCTTTGCCTCAGCCGCCTTCAGCAGGCTTGCCAGACCCTTCGTCGCTTCATTGCGCTTGGCCACGGCCTGCTTCTTGGCCTTGGCGATGCCGGCGGACACGGCATCACCCATGGCCTCGAACTTGTGTGACACCGCAGTGCCCACGGCCTTGGCTGCGGAACTCAGCTGCGCTCCGGCTTGTTGCAGTTCCGTCTTCTTCGTTGTCTTGCGCGTTGCCATGTGTTTCCTCTGAGTGGTTGGATTCGAGTTCCAGGACTCGCGTTGCCAAATCGGCGACCGGATTATCACGGTGTCATGAGGCGGCATGCGCAGCCACAAGAGGTCGAAAGCACCACTGCCACTCCTTCAATGTCCGATTCATACCAGCGCGCCTGAGCGCTTTTCGCCATGCTGGCACCTCCTCACACTGCGGAGTGCCCCATGAGCGCCAATCCCATCGAGATCTCTCCTCAACCGGGCGAGCCACAGCCGGTGCGCGCGGGGCGCAGCCATGACGGAGCGCCTGTGCCTGTCGGCCCCGACCAGTGGATGGTCAACGTGCCCGCAACCGCCACGGCTCGAGCGCTCAGCGTGATGAGCTGGCATGGCCACGCCCCCGGCGGGCCGCCGCTCCATCTGCACCTGGAGCAGGACGAGGCATTCATCGTGGACGAGGGCGACTACCGCTTCCAGTGCGGCGAGGCGCTGTTCCTGCTGAGGGCCGGCGACAGCATCTTTCTGCCACGCGGAATGCCACACACCTTCCGCCAGCTCAGTGCCACCGGCAAGCTGCGCTTTCTCTACACGCCGGCTGGGCGCATGGAGCAGTTCTTCGCGGCGTTGTCCCGGTTGGACGGCCCGCCGACACCCGAGGTGGCGCAAACTCTGTTCGCCGCCCACGGCATGCGCATCGTCGGGCCGCCACTCGCCGACTGAACGCCCGCCCCGCCAGCCCCATGCCGCCCGTCTTTCACTTCGCCCCGCCATCCGCGGCCCTGCGCGGCTGGGTGCGGCAGCATCAGGTGATCAGGCTGCGCTTCGCTGGCGGGGCGGCGGTGCCGGTGAAGCCCTATTGGCCCCGCCCCGCAGCGGCGCTGGCCTTCTACCTGCGCGACCCCGAGCAGGTGATGCTGCTGCCCGCTGCCCTGCAGCGCCGCAAGCCTCGCGCGGCCGTGATCGGCCAGCCCACGGTGGCCACACTGCGCCAGGGTGGATTGGATTTTTCCGTTTACCAGATCGAGTTCGAACCCGGTGCGCTACACCGCCTCACGGGCCTGCCGCTGGATTCACTGACGGACGAATGGGTGGATGCCGAGGCGTTGTTCCCGCCGGCGTTCCGCCAGATGGTCGACAGGCTGGCACAGCAGGAGGCGCCCGACCAGCTCATTGCCCATGCCGAGGCCTGGCTGATACCGCTGGTGCGCGCCCCCCGCAAACCGCTGGCAGCGGCGGATCTCGTAGCGCGGCAGTTGCTGCAGGGTGACGGCCTCGGGTTGGACACGCTGGCGCTGGCGCACGGCCTGGACGTGCGCCAACTGCGCCGGCAGTTCGCGGCACGCACGGGGGTGAGCCCCAAGCTGTTCGGCCGGGTGGCGCGCTTCGACCGCCTGGTGCGTCTGGCCAACCTCGCACCGCAGGACCGCTGGCTGGATCTGGCCCTGGAAGCCGGCTATCACGACCACCAGCACCTCGCTCGGGACTTCCGCGATTTCACGCGGATGTCGCCCTCGGAATTCCGGCAACTGGAGTTGCAGGCGCCGGAGCGGCAGTTCGGTTTTCGGGAGTGAGCGTCGCGCGGGCTCAAAGCGGGCTGCCCTGATCCATCGGCCAGTATTTCAAGGCGTCTGATTCGGCTTGCCGTAGGCAAGGAAACTGCGTGTTCGACCAGCCAGACCCGCGAGGCTGCCGACAAGATGCCGGGAACGGGCCTGGCGCTGACGCCGGCGCTTGGCCGTCAGTGTGAGCACGCGGCGGCTCGAGGAAGCCGACCCCGGCCTCATGGCCCTGCGGGCCCTGCTGGCCCTGCTGGCCCTGCTGGCCCAACTCGGCTTTCAGCGACGTTCCGGGAAGCCCGGTACCGGCCATGGATCTGACGGTTACTTCGGTGCTGCGCGGAAAAGCATGGGCACGGCGCGGCCACAAAGCAAAACGCCGACCTGTTGGCCGGCGTTTCCCAATTCTATAAGTTGTTGTTATTGTTCGAGAATCTGTGGTTGCGGGGGCAAGATTTGAACTTGCGACCTTTGGGTTATGAGCCCAACGAGCTACCAGGCTGCTCCACCCCGCGACTGAGCCTTGCACTATAGCACACAACCCGCGGGCCGCTGCCCGGTCGCACGCCACCGCAGCCAGGGCCGCAGCCGCCGCCCGCATGGCGATGTCCCCCATCTGATGGTTGGGCCGTGCCCTGAACTGCGCTCAAAATGGGGAAAGGCCGCCGCATCCCGGTGCGACAACTCGTCAACGATTGCCTGAAGACTGCCCACGCCCCATGTCCGACCCCGGATCCCTGCTGGTTGCGTTGTCCGAAGCGGCCCCCTGCGGGGACGACCTCGAGTACGACTCCCAATTCCTCGAAATGGAACTGGCCGGCAATGGCAAGCCCGAACAGCAGTATGGCGATACCGTCATCCCAGCCAAGCCGCCCGACTGGCCGGTGGTGCTGGAACTGTCGGGCAGTCTGGCCAAGCGCACGCGTGACATCCGCGTGGCCGTGTGGCGTTTGCGCGCGGCTGCCCGCTTGCGCGGCTGGGCTGGCGCTGTCGACGGGCTGCAGCTGCTGCAGGGCTTGCTGGCGCAGCACTGGGAACAGGTTCATCCGCAACTCGATGCGGCCGATGGCAAAAACCCGCTTCTGCGGCTGGCCGCGCTGTCGCCGCTGACACCGCAGGAAAACCCGTATCCCGGCCCGCCGCTGGTGCTGGGCGACTTGCGCGAAGCGCGCCTGCTGCCCGCCGACCGCGGCAGCCCGACCCTTCGCGACATCGAACTCGGCCTGCGGGCTGCCGAGCCGCTGGCGGGTGAACTGGTTCCCACCGAAGCCGGCATCGTTGCCGCCGTGGCTGGCCGCCTGAACCAGAACACCGAACTGGCTGCCCAGATGCAAGCGGGGCTGGCGGCGATCGAAGGCATCGAGGCCACGCTGTCGGCGAAGCTGCCAGCCGCCGACGTGCCTGACCTGGCACAGCTGCGCAACCTGCTGGCCGCCGTGGCCCGCGCGGCGCAGCTGGCCACGGGCACGGCGGCGCCGGCCGTCGAAGGGCCTGCGGCGGCGGGTGCCCCGGCTGCAGCCGGCAGCCCGGCGCCGGTGGTTGCCGGCGCCATCAACAGCCGGGAAGACGTTTCGCGCACCATCGACCGCCTGTGCGACTGGCTGGAGCGCAACGAGCCCAGCCACCCCGCCCCTCTGTTGCTGCGCCGGGCGCAGCGGCTGATGAACAAGAACTTCATGGAAATCATCCGCGACATGGCGCCGGATGGCACTGACCAGGTCGTCAGGCTGGCGGGCCGGCCCGACAACGAATAACCTTGCGGATTCAACAAAACCACCGATCGGAGGCCTCTGATGGCGACGAGCAGTCAAAAATTCATCGCGCGTAACCGGGCGCCCCGCGTCCAGATCGAATACGACGTCGAGCTCTACGGCGCCGAGAAGAAGGTGCAGCTGCCTTTCATCATGGGGGTGATGTCCGATCTGTCGGGCAAGCCGACCGAGCCGCTGCCTTCGGTGGCCGATCGCAAGTTCCTCGAGATCGACGTCGACAACTTCGACTCGCGCATGAAGTCGATGAAGCCGCGCGTGGCCTTCCAGGTGCCTAATCTGCTGACCGGTGAGGGCAACCTGTCCGTCGACATCACCTTCGAGAACATGGACGACTTTTCACCGGCGGCCGTGGCCTCCCGCGTCGATGGCCTGAAGCAGCTGCTCGAAGCGCGCCAGCAACTGGCCAACCTGGTCACCTACATGGACGGCAAGACCGGCGCCGAGGAGCTTCTGGCCAAGGTCATCAAGGACGAAGCCTTGCTGAAGTCGCTGGCCTCCAGCGCCAAGCCGGCCGACGGCAAGTAGCCACCCTCCCCCCCGAACACGCCGAATCCGGAGAACGTCCATGGCCGAAGAATCTGCAGTCCAAGGCTCGACCCTGCAGGGTGTCGAGTTCCAGGGCAACGAGTTCGCCTCGTTGCTGAACAAGGAATTCAAGCCCAAGACCGACGAAGCCAAGTCCGCCGTCGAACACGCCGTGCAGACGCTGGCACAACAGGCCTTGGCCAACACCAACCTGATCTCCAGCGACGTGATGGGCTCGATCGAGGCCATGATCGCCGCGATCGACCAGAAGCTGTCCCAGCAGGTGAATGCCGTCCTGCACCATGCCGACTTCCAGAAGCTCGAAAGCGCCTGGCGCGGCCTGCACTATCTCGTCAACAACACCGAAACCGACGAGATGCTGAAGATCCGCGTGATGAACATCTCCAAGGCGGAGCTGGGCAAGACGCTGAAGAGCTACAAGGGCACGAAGTGGGACCAGAGCCCACTGTTCAAGAAGATCTACGAAGAGGAATTCGGCCAGTTCGGCGGCAGCCCGTATGGCTGCCTGATCGGCGACTACTACTTCGACCAGAGCCCGCCCGACGTCGAGATGCTCGGCGAGATGGCCAAGGTCTCGGCGGCTTCGCTGTCGCCCTTCCTGGCTGCGGCCAGCCCGACGGTGATGCAGATGGACTCGTGGCAGGAACTGGCCAACCCTCGCGACCTGACGAAGATCTTCGGTACACCTGAATATGCCGCCTGGCGCTCGCTGCGCGAAAGCGACGACGCGCGCTACCTGGGCCTGGCGATGCCACGCTTCCTGTCTCGGCTGCCCTATGGCGCGAAGACCAGCCCGGTCGAGGAATTCAACTTCGAGGAAGAGACCGCAGGCGGCGACCACAGCAAGTACACCTGGTCGAACGCGGCCTACGCCATGGCGGTGAACATCAACCGCAGCTTCAAGCTGTACGGCTGGTGCTCGCGCATCCGGGGTGTCGAAAGCGGCGGCGCGGTCGAAGGCCTGCCCACCCACACCTTCCCGTCGGACGACGGCGGTGTCGACATGAAGTGCCCCACCGAGATCGCCATCAGCGACCGGCGTGAGGCCGAACTGGCCAAGAACGGCTTCATGCCGCTCATCCACAAGAAGAACAGCGACTTCGCCGCGTTCATCGGCGCGCAATCGCTGCAGAAGCCCGCCGAGTACGACGACCCCGACGCCACGGCCAACGCCAACCTGGCGGCACGCATGCAGTACATGTTTGCCATCAACCGCTTCGGCCACTATCTGAAGTGCATCGTGCGCGACAAGGTCGGCAGCTTCAAGGAACGCGCCGACATGGAGAAGTGGCTCAACAACTGGATCCGCAACTACGTCGACGGCGACCCCGCCAATTCGTCCGAAGCCACCAAGGCACAGAAGCCCCTGGCCGCGGCCGAAGTCGTGGTCGAGGAAGTGCCGGGCAACCCGGGCTACTACACCAGCAAGTTTTTCCTGCGGCCGCACTATCAGCTCGAAGGGCTGACCGTGTCACTGCGTCTCGTGTCGAAGCTGCCTTCACAGAAGCAGCCTTGACTACCCTCGGTCAACAGACCATCCGCGCCCCAAACCACTAGGAGCATCCTGTCATGGCAATTGATACCCACATCAAGTTCGATGGCGTCGACGGCGAGTCGGCCCACAAGGACCACAAAGGCGAGATTCAGGTCATCACCTGGAACTGGCGCGTCAGCAACCCCAGCGCGCCGTTCGGCGGCGGCTCGGGCCAAGGCAAGGGCGACCCTGGCCACTTCACCTTCGAGCACAACTACGACAAGGCCAGCCCGGTGCTGGCCAAGCGCTGCGCCGACGGCAAGCACTTCGCCACGGTCACCCTGACCGCGCGCAAGTCGGGCGAAGGCCAGAAGGACTTCCTGAAGGTCACGCTGAAGGAAGCCTTCATCACCTCGACCACGCCCAATGGCGGCACGAACGGCGAGATCCGCGAAACCGTCACCATGACCTATGGCGACATCGAATTCGACTACAAGCCGCAGGACAAGGAAGGCGGCCTGGGCGGATCGGTCAAGTTCGGCTGGGACGTCAAGGCCAGCGACTTCCGCTGACTCCGGCAGCCGCTTGTGCCCGGGGCTGCAGCCTGCAGCCTCTGGGCAGACTTTCACGGGAAGCACCTCACCATGCAAGCGACCGGCACTGGCAAAAGCGACATCTTCCTGCACCTGCAAACGAAGCGGGCCGGCAAGCTCAAGGGTGAGTCGAAGTCGATCGGTCACGTCGACGACATTCACGTCCAGTCCTGGATGTGGGGCGTCAGCAGCACCGCGGCCGTGGGCTCGGTGCAGGCCAATTCCCGCCGTTCGTACACCGCGCTGACGGTCTTCAAGACCATCGACTTGGCGACGACGGCCCTGATGTCAGCACTCGTCACCAACGACGAGATCAAGGAAGCCCGGCTCACCATGCGCAAGAGCGGGGGCGACCCCCTCGACTACTTCACCATCAAGCTCGCGGGCGCACGCCTGGAGCAGGTCACGCACGAAGTGTCGGCCACCGGTGAAGCCCGCGAACGCCTGGACATCGTCTTCACCAAGGTCGACGTCGAATACAAGCAGCAGGACACCGCGGGCCGCCTGGCCACGAATGTGTCCTTCTCCGACGAAATCATGCCGGCATGAGCGCCACGGAAACCGCCCAGGCCCTGGTCGCCAGCGGCGACCCTCAGGCCGCGTTGCAGCGGCTGCAGCAAGAGGTACGCACCAAGTCGGGCGACCCGAAGCTGCGTGTCTTCCTGTTCCAGCTGCTGTGCGTGCTGGGCCAGTGGCAACGGGCCCTGACGCAGTTGCAGACCTGCGGCGAACTCGACGCCGGCGCCCTGGCCATGGTGGCCACCTACCGGGAAGCGCTGCAGTGCGAGGCGGTGCGCGAGGCCGTGTTTGCCGGCAAGACCACCCCCCATATCTTCGGTCGCCCGCAGGCCTGGGTGCCGCTGCTGGCCGAAGCCCTGCAGGCCGACGCACGTGGCGACACCACCAGCGCCAGCCGTCTGCGCGGCGAGGCCTTCGACCTGGCACCCGCCACCGCCGGCAGCATGAACGGCGAGCCCTTCGACTGGATCGCCGATGCCGATTCGCGCCTGGGCCCGGTGCTCGAGGCGGTGATCAATGGCCGCTACTGCTGGGTGCCCTTCGAGACCCTCACGCGCGTGACCGTCGAGCCCCCCGAAGACCTGCGCGACCTCGTCTGGGCACCCGCCCAGCTCGGCTTCACCAATGGCGGCGCCACGGTCGCCCTGATCCCCACACGATATGCCGGCAGCGGTGGCAGCGCCGACGCGGCGCTGCAGATGGCGCGCAAGACCGAATGGGCCGCCATCGGCGCCGAGCACTTCCGTGGCCTGGGCCAGCGCATCCTGACCAGCAGTGGCCCTGAACTGGGCCTGCTCGAAGTGCGCGAGATCCTGCTCAGCCCGGCGCCGGACACCTCGGCCGCCACCGAAGACGCCGGCACCACGAACCACTCGCCCGGGGCCTGAAACGCCATGGCCCATGGCTAACCTGGCCGACGTCCGCGACCGGCTGCAGCCCGCCCTGCTGGACCGCCTGACCGACGAAGCGCCCCTTTCGCGCACCGAGGCCGAAGACACGCGGGTGATGTCCAAGAGCCAGCTGCGGCAGGCCGTGCTGCGCGACCTCGGATGGCTGTTCAACGCCACGCAGTCGCTGCCGCGCGACGGCCAGGCCCTGCCCGAACTGGCCGGCAGCGTGCTGAACTTCGGCATGCCACCGCTGTCGGGCCAGCTCGCTTCCAAGCTCGACATCGTGCAGCTCGAAAAGCTCATCCGCCAGACCATCATCCGCTTCGAGCCGCGCATCCTGCCCGACACCCTGGTCGTGCGTGCGCTCGAATTCAGCAGTGTGCTCGACACCCACAACGTCATCGAATTCGACATCAGCGGCCATCTCTGGGCCCAGCCAGTGCCGCTGGAAGTGCTGCTGCGCACCCAGCTCGACCTGGAAGCCGGCCTCGTGAACGTGCGCGACCTCGCGCCGGTCGTCAGCCGGCCCATGCGCTGACCCGAGCATGGACACCCGGCTGCTGCGCCTGTACAGCGACGAGCTCACGCACCTGCGCGAAATGGGCGCGGAGTTCGCCGAAGACTTCCCGAAGATCGCAGCCCGGCTCGGCCTGGAAGGCATGGAGGTCGCAGACCCCTATGTCGAACGCCTGCTCGAGGGCTTCGCCTTCCTCGCCGCGCGCATCCAGCTCAAGCTCGACGCCGAACAGCCACGGCTCATCGCTCACCTGCTCGAGTCGCTGTACCCGAATTTCCTGGCGCCCATGCCTTCGATGCTGGTGGCCCGTCTGGCCGTCGACGTCAACGACCCGAACCTCGCCAAGGGCCATGTCATCGCCCGCGGCAGCGACCTGCAGTCGGAACTGCCGCGTGGCCAGGACACCCGCTGCGAGTTCCGCACCGCACATGCCGTGACGCTGTGGCCGGTGGAAGTGACGGCCGTGCAGTACTTCAGCTACGCGCCCGACCTGCCGCTGACCCGGCTGCGCCCGGCCCAGGGCATGAAGGGCGGCCTGCGCATCAAGCTGAAGACCGGTGGCGGGCTGAAGTTCTCGCAGCTCACTGCGATGGACCGGCTGGCCTTCTACCTGAGCGCGCCCGACGACGTCGCCTTCAGACTGCACGAACTGATCCTGGCCACGGCCATCGGCACCTGGGTGCCGGCCGCACCCGAGCGCGCCACGGCGCAGTGGCGCGACAGCGCCGACAGCCTGCGCGCCCTGGGCTTCGACGACGAACATGCGCTGTTGCCCGAGTCGATGCGCAGCTTCTCCGGCCATCGCCTCTTGCAGGAAGTGGCAGCGCTGCCGCAACGGCTGCTGTTCTTCGAAGTCGGCAACCTGGGCGCGCGCTGGGCGCAGGTGCCGGGGGAAGAGGCCGAGATCGTCATCCTCTTCGCGCGCGCCGACGCGGCGCTGGAAGCCCTCGTCGACAGCCGCAGCCTGTCGCTGCACTGCACGCCGGCGATCAACCTGTTCCAGAAGAGGCTCGACCGCATCGTGCTGGGCCCGGAGTCCTGGGAATTCCACGCCGTGCCCGACCGCACCAAGCCGATGGACTTCGAAGTCCACAGCCTGCAGTCGGTGGTGGGCCACGGCGCCGGGCGTGAACCACCCCGCCAGTTCGCGCCGCTGTACGACACCCATGCCGCGTCCAACGCCGAACAGCAGGCCTACTACACGGTGCGGCGCGAGCCCCGGCGCAAGTCGGAACGCCAGCAGTTGCAGGGTGCACGTTCGGCCTACCTGGGCGACGAGGTGTTCCTCTCGCTCGTCGACGGCCGCCACGGCCCCTACCGGGATGAAATCCGCCAGCTCGCCGTCAGCGCCTGGGTCACCAACCGCGACCTGCCGACGCTGCTGCCGCTGGCCGGGCGCGGCAACACCGCCTGGAAGCTGGACACACCCGGCCCGGTGAGCAGCGTCGAAGTGCTGCGCGGGCCGACGCGGCCGACCACGCGCCGCCCGGTCGGCGACCTCGGTTGGCGCCTGGTCAGCCAGCTGGCGCTGAACCACGTCACGCTCAGCGGTGATTCGGCGCCCGAGGCTGCCGCTTCATTGCGCACCACGCTCGGCCTGTACGGGCCGCCCGAAGATGCGTCGTGGACGCGCCAGGTGGGCGGCGTGCGCTCGCTCGAGGCCCGCCGGGTGGTGAGCCGGCTGCCTTTCGAAGGGCCGTTGACCTTCGGCACCGGCGTGGCGCTGACGCTCGAGCTCGACGACCTGGCCTTCCAGGGCATGAGCGCCTACCTGCTGGCATCCGTGCTCGAACGCTACTTCTCGCGCCATGCGGCGATCAACAGCTTCACCCAGATGACGTTGCGCACCGCGCAGCGCGGCGTGGTGGCCACCTGGCCGGCGCGGGTGGGCCTGCGGGAGGCGCTGTGAACGCGCCCGGCCACTCGCAGGAACAGCTGCAGGCCTTGCTGGCCAGCGTGGCGCGCGAGCCCTGGGCCCACGACTTCTTTGCGCTGCTGCGCCGGATCGAGGTGCTGCAGGCCCGGGCACCGCGGGTGGGGCAGGCTTCGCGCCCGGGCCAGGAAGCCCTGCGCCTGGGCCAGGAACCCGAACTCGACTTCGCCCCGGCGGCGCTGGCCAAGCTCGACCTGACAGGCGCCCGGCCGCGGCTGGGCGTGCGCTTCTTCGGCCTGCTGGGGCCCCAAGGCCCGATGCCGCTGCACTTCACCGAGTACGTTCGCGACCGTGCGCGCAACCATGCCGACCCGACGCTGGCGCGCTTCCTCGACGTCTTCCACCACCGGCTGCTGAGCCTGTTCTACCGCGCCTGGGCCCACACCCAGCCGGTGGTTCACCGCGACCGCCCCGCCGAAGACCGCTACGCCGCCTGGCTGGGTGCTGCCATCGGCCTGGACGCCAGCACGCAGCGCCGCGACACCCTGCCCGACGCCGCCAAGCTGCACCAAGCCGGCCTGCTGGGCGCGCGCAGTCGCCACCCCGAAGGCCTGGCCAAGCTGCTGTCGCACTACTTCGGCGTGGCCGTGAAGGTGCAGCAGAACGTCGGCCAGTGGCTGGCGCTGCAGAACGAAGAACGCAGCCATCTGGGCACGGCGCACGGCCGTTCGCGGGCGCTGCGACTCAGCCACACGGCCACCATCGGCCACAAGGTCTGGGACCGCCAGTACAGCTTTCGCATCGTGCTCGGCCCGCTGACGCTGGCGCAGTACCTGGGCTTCCTGCCCGGCACGCCCGGCTGGCGCCAGCTGCACGACTGGGTGCTGCTGTATGCCGGCATGGACAAGCGCTGGGACGTCGAACTCTGCCTGGCAGGCGCCCAGGTGCCCGCGCCGCGGCTGGGCCGCCACCTGCGGCTGGGCCTCACCAGCTGGACCGGTGCCGGCCGCCGGCCGCCGCGCGACCGTTCCGACCTGCGCCTGCGGCCCGCGCTGAACCCGCACGGCACCCCCACCCCCAGCTGACCGGAGCCACCCATGGCTGAGATCGCTCGCACCACCTCGTTCGGCAAGCTCAACCCCCTGGCCTACAAGGCCATCGAGGGCGCCACCGTGTTCTGCAAGCTGCGAGGCAACCCGTATGTGGAGCTGCAACACTGGCTGCACCAGATCCTGAACAACCCCGACAGCGACCTGCACCGCATCGTCCGCCATTACGAACTCGACGCCTCAGCATTGGCTTCCGACCTCACGCAGTCGCTCGACCGCCTGCCGCGCGGGGCCTCGTCGATCAGCGACCTGTCGACCTTCATCGACAGCGCCGTCGAGCGCGGCTGGGTCTACGGCTCACTGCTCTTCGGCGACACCCGCGTACGCACCGGCTACCTGCTGGTGGGGCTGCTGAAGACGCCGACGCTGCGCGCCACGCTGCTGAGCATCAGCAAGCAGTTCGAACGCGTGAAGGTCGACGACCTCTGCGACCGCTTCGCCACGCTGCTGGCGCAGTCGCCGGAACAGCAGCAAGGCGCCAGCGACAGCAACGCCGCCCCCGGCGAAGCCAGCCAGGCCATCGCCCCGGCGGCGATGGGCAAGCAAGAGGCGCTGAAACGCTTCACCACCGACCTCACCGAGCAGGCACGCAGCGGCAATCTCGACCCCATCGTCGGCCGCGACGACGAGATCCGCCAGCTCGTCGACATCCTGATGCGCCGCCGCCAGAACAACCCCATCCTGGTGGGCGAGGCCGGTGTCGGCAAGACGGCGGTGGTCGAAGGCTTCGCCCAGCGCATCGTGCGTGGCGACGTGCCGCCGGCACTCAAGGAAGTGGAACTGCGCGCGCTCGACGTCGGCCTGCTGCAGGCCGGTGCCAGCATGAAGGGCGAATTCGAGCAGCGGCTGCGTTCGGTCATCGACGAGGTGCAGGCCAGCGCCAAGCCCATCATCCTGTTCATCGACGAGACCCACACCCTGGTGGGCGCCGGCGGCCAGGCCGGCACGGGTGACGCCGCCAACCTGCTGAAGCCCGCACTCGCGCGCGGCCAGCTGCGCACCGTGGGCGCCACCACCTTCGCCGAATACAAGAAACACATCGAGAAGGACCCGGCACTCACCCGCCGCTTCCAGGCCGTGCAGGTGGACGAGCCCAGCGAACCCAAGGCCATCCTGATGATGCGCGGCGTGGCCAGCACGATGGAGAAGCACCACCAGGTGCAGATCCTCGACGAGGCGCTGGAAGCTTCGGTGAAGCTGTCGCACCGCTACATCCCGTCGCGCCAGCTGCCCGACAAGTCGGTGAGCCTGCTCGACACCGCCTGCGCCCGTGTGGCGGTGAGCCTGCACGCCACGCCGGCGCAGGTGGACGACAGCGCCCGCCGCATCGAGAGCCTGGAAACCGAGACCGGCATCATCGAACGCGAAGCCGCCATCGGCCTGGACACGCGTGAACGTGAACTGACCGTGCAGGCCCAGCTGGCCGCAGAACGCGAGCGGCTGGCCACGCTGAACGCCCGCTGGCAGCAGGAAAAGGCCCTGGTCGACCGCCTGCTGGCACTGCGCCGCCAGCTGCGCGCCGCCGCCGCGCCGGTGGAAGGCACCGGCAGCGCGCTGGAGAAGAAGGCCGCCGAAGTGCAGCCCGCCGCCGCGCCACCGGCGCTGAGCCCCGAAGCCCGCGCCGCCGCGCTGGAAGAGCTGCGCAGCGTCCAGGCCGAGCTGACGGCGCTGCAGGGCGAGACCCCGCTGATCCTGCCCACCGTCGACTACCAGGCCGTGGCCTCGGTGGTGGCCGACTGGACGGGCATCCCGGTGGGCCGCATGGCCAGCAACGAGATCGAGAACATCCTGAACCTGGCCAGGACGCTGGCCGGCCGCGTCATCGGCCAGGACCATGCGATGGAGATGATCACCAAGCGCATCCAGACCTCGCGCGCGGGCCTCGACAACCCGAGCAAGCCGATCGGTGTGTTCATGCTCGCCGGCACCTCGGGCGTGGGCAAGACCGAGACCGCGCTGGCGCTGGCCGAAGCGCTGTATGGCGGCGAGCAGAACCTCATCACCATCAACATGAGCGAATACCAGGAAGCGCACACCGTCTCGTCGCTGAAGGGCGCGCCGCCGGGCTACGTGGGCTATGGCGAAGGCGGGGTGCTGACCGAAGCCGTGCGCCGCAAGCCCTACAGCGTGGTGCTGCTCGACGAGATCGAGAAGGCCCACCCCGATGTCCACGAGATCTTCTTCCAGGTCTTCGACAAGGGCTGCATGGAAGACGGCGAGGGCCGCCTCATCGACTTCAAGAACACCCTGATCCTGCTGACCACCAACGCCGGCACCGAGCTCATCGCCAGCCTCTGCAAGGACCCCGAGCTGATGCCCGAGGCCGACAGCCTGGCCCAGGCACTGCGCGAACCACTGCTGAAGGTGTTCCCGCCGGCGCTGCTGGGGCGGCTGGTGGTGATTCCGTACTACCCGCTGTCCGACGCGGTGCTGGCGCAGATCGTCAAGCTGCAGCTCGGCCGCATCACGCGGCGCGTGCAGGAGCGTTATCGCATCCCGTTCAGCGTCGGCGACGACGTGGTGGACATGATCGTCTCGCGCTGCACCGAAAGCGAATCCGGCGGCCGCATGATCGATGCCATCCTGACCAACACCATGCTGCCCGAGATCAGCCGCGAATTCCTGCAGCGCATGCTGGCCGGCAAGCCACTGGGCCAGGTGCACGTGGGCGTGAAGGACGGCGGCTTCGGCTACACCTTCGACTGACCGCACGGGCCGAGGCCACCCGCATGCACGACGCCATCGAACCCAGCTTCCAGGCGCGGCTGGAACAGGCCGTCGACTGGGTGCGCACCGAGCAGCTGCCGCAGGCCGAGGCCGCCTTCGCCGCGCTGCGGGCCGAGCAGCCCGACCAGCCGGAGGTGCTGCACTTCCTGGGCGTCCTGCGCCACGTGCAGGGCCGTAGCAGCGAAGGCATCGCACTCATCCGCCAGGCCGTGGCACTGCGGCCGGGCCAGCCCGGCATGCTCAACAACCTGGGCAACCTGCTCTTCGAAAGCCAGCAGCTCGACGCCGCCGCCGAGGCCTACGAACAGGCGCTGGCCGCGGCCGGCCCGGGCCACGCCGAGTCGGCCGACCCGCTGCACAACCTGGGCGTCATCCACCGCCGCAACGACCGGCTCGACCGGGCCGAACAGTGCCTGCGCGACGCCATCGCGCTGCGGCCCGACAACGGGCCCAGCTGGTACGGCCTGTCTGAAGTGCTGATCGCACAGGGCCGTGTGCACGAAGGCCTGCTGGCCAATAGCCGCGCGATCATGCTGCTGCCGCGCGAGAGCATGGCGCGCGAACAGGTCATCCGGGCGCTGGTGATGCTGGGCCAGCGCGACCAGGCCGCCGAGCTCTACCGCGAATGGCTGGCCGAGGAACCCGACAACCCGATCGTGCAGCACCAGCTGGCGGCCTGCTTGGGCCAGGACGCACCCGACCGCGCCAGCGACGCCTACGTGGCCTCGGTATTCGACAACTTCGCGCCCAGCTTCGACGCCAAGCTCGAGAAGCTGGGCTACCGCGCGCCGCAGCTCGTGGCCGATGCCTGTGCTGCGGCACTGGGGGCGCCAGCCGGCCGCCTGCGGGTGGCCGACGTCGGCTGCGGCACCGGCCTGTGCGGCCCGCTGCTGCGGCCCTGGGCGGCGCAGCTGGTGGGCTGCGACCTGTCTGTGGGCATGCTGCGCCAGGCGCGCCAGCGCCAGGTCTACGACAAGCTGCACAAGGCCGAGCTGGTGTACTACCTGGACACCCAGCCGGGACAGTTCGACCTGGTGGTGTCGGCCGACACGCTGTGCTACTTCGGCCGCCTTGAAGCGGCGCTGGCCGCCAGCCACCGCGCGCTGCAGCCGGGCGGCTGGCTGGCCTTCACGGTCGAAGCCCTGGCCGACGACTCGGGCGCCGACCACCGCATCCTGCCGCAGGGCCGTTATGCCCACGCCGAGGGCTATCTGCGGCGTTGCATGGCCGACGCCGGCTTCACGGGCGTGGGCCTGGTCGCAGCGACCCTGAGGCAGGAAGCCGGGCAGCCGGTGGCCGGCTGGGTGGTGACGGCGCAGCGCCCCGCCTGAAGGCAAGGCTGCTGCGGGCGCTCAGGACTCACGCATGAAGCGGCGCGCCAGCCAGTGGCTGCGTCGCATGGCCTGCGCCTCGGGCCACTGCAGGTGGTGCAGTCGCTGGCCGGTCCGGCGTTCCAGGCCCAGCACGAACCAGGCTGCCCCCATGGCCGGGCCGACCTGGGCGACACCGGCCCAGACCACACCGACGACCATCAGCAGCGCAGCCGCGGCCAGCAGACCGGTGTCCCCGCCCCCCTGCAAGCGCCACAGCAGCGGCAGATTCACGGCCAGCGCCCCAACCTGCCAGGGCGCCATCGCAGGCCGAGGCGAGCCCGCCGCGCCCAGTGCTCCGGACACGAGCACACCCTTGCGCAGGTCGAGGTTCTTGCGCACCCAGGGCCCGGAATCGCCTTCCGCAGCCAGCCTGGCATGCGTCTGCCAGGCGCTCCCCAGCACCGGCGCGACGGCCGTCGCCGCGCCCGCCGCCCAGGCCAGCGCGGCCCAGTCGTTGCGCTGCGTCATCTGCGCCAGTACCAGACAGGCCCCGCCCAGCAAGGGGGCGATGCCCAGCAGATACAGCAAGCCGTTGGCCAGCGTGTGTCGGGCGCCGCCGTCGGACCGGTAGGCCAGCCAGGCCGCCGTCGAGCACAGCATCAGCCCCAGCACCGCGCCCGCAGCCAGGGCCCAGGGCCAACCCATCAGTCGGACATAGGCCAGCGAGACCATCAGCCCCAGCAGAAAGCCGCTGACAGGCAAGGCGACCAGCTGGCTGCGCTGCAGCATCAGTTCAGGGCGCGTCGCGCCAGGCCGGCTGCGCCATCGCCGGCACCGGACCAGTTCCAGACCACCTGGACGAAGACACCTGCACCCAGGCCGATCAGGACCAGCGGCGCCCCCGCCACCATGCCGCTGAAGACAGCCACGGCGACCAGGCCACCCGCGAAGCCGGCCAGGTTGCCGCTCTGGCTGCGCGCCGAGTCCACCAGGAACTGGCCACCGTTGAAGCTGAATTCCCGGCTGCGCCGGTCGACTTCCGTGGCGTTGTACAGGTCCAGCGCCGCACTGGGTGCGAAAGCCAGCACGCCGCCGCCCACCCGCCCCTGCGTCCAGCGCAACCAGCTGGGCTGGCCGTGGTCGGCCGCCATCACGGCGACGTTGCGCATTTGCTGGGGCGTCATGTTGCGCGTGGGCAGGGTGCTGGCGTTCTGTGAAGGGTTGCGGCGCCACTGGCTCTGCGCTCCACCCAGCGCCGGAACGGATTGCTGCAGCACGGTGATGGGCAGCCCACGCACCCGCAGCCTGACCACCGGGTTGCGACCCGCGCGCGCGGTGTTGTAGAGCTCCAGCTGCGGCGACAGCCGGACACGGTTGGCCTGACCGCTGCGAACGGCCGAAATCGCCTCGGGCAGGCGCGTCGCCAGATCACGCTCGGCCATGCCGCGCAGCGCGCCCGACAGGGCCGAGCTGCTGTTGGCCAGCAGATTGCCGGGGCCGTAGACCGTGCCGGGAACTTCTTCGCCCAGACGCTGCGCCGACAAGGGCGCGCCGGTCGGCGGCGGGGGCGACAGGTAGCGTTCCAGGCTGGTGGGCACGGCAGCTGGCGCCGGCGGTCGCGGCGGGGCCGGTGGCGGCGCTGCACGCAGCGCGGGCTGGTTTGTTCGCGCCTGCAACAGTTGTTGCACGACCGGGTCGTCCAGGTCGAAGTCGCCGTTGATCTGCTGCTGTTGCACCAGCAGGCCGTCGGCCATGCACATGCCCGGTCGCGCCGCCAGCAAAGTCTGCAGCTGGCGACGGTGGCTGAAGTAGGACTGCGTCGCCAGGAAGGCCTGTGCGTCGGCTGACTGCTGCGCTGCGGACTTGGGCATTTCGGCCACGATCGTTCTCCCGGCAGGCGGTTCTGGCGACCCGCGAATGGGTGCATTGTTGCCGCAGTCGAGCCGGCCATGGCACGCCACAATGTGCCTGTGCCGAGGTTGCGCTGATCGTGCGTGTCGGTGGGTGGCCCCGGCCCTGGCTGGCGGCCTTGTCTGGACTCTTGAACTTCTTCCTTCCGGCCCGCGCTGCCTCCCACCGGCAGCGCAGCGCCTTCTCACGATGGAACATTTTGCGGAACTCGACAGCCCCTTCGGCCCCGACCTGCTGCTGGGGCAGCTGACCGCGCAGGAAGCCCTGAGCGAGCCTTTCACCTACTCGGTCCTGGCCCTCAGCCCCAAGCCCGACCTGGACTTCAACGCCCTGCTCGGCCAGCACGTCACCGTGCGGCTGCACCAGAACGCCGATGTCGCCGAGACCCCGCGCTGCTTCGACGGCATCGTCGAGCAGGTCTCGCTGGTCGGCCAGAGCGGCCGCTTCTTCCAGTACCTGCTCACTGCCCGGCCCTGGTTCTGGTTCCTGTCGCAGACCCAGGACTGCAAGGTCTTCCAGAACCAGACGGTGCTGCAGATCATCGAGACTGTGCTGGGCGACCACGCGATCGCCAGCATCGATGACCGCACGACCACGGCGTTCACGCCCTGGGTGTACTGCGTGCAGTACCGCGAGAGTGACTTCAATTTCCTCTCGCGCCTGATGGAGCAGGAGGGGATCTACTATTTCTTCGAGCACTCGGTGGGCAAGCACACGCTGGTGCTGGCCGATGCGGTGAGCGCCAGCGAGCCGTGCCCGGGCTGCAGCCCGCTGAAGGTGCGTTACCAGCATGGCGGGCAGGCCGCCGGGCTGGGCCAGGAGGCCTGCTGGGACCTGGCGTGCACGCAGCGCGTGCAGCCGGGTGCGGCGGTGATCCAGGACTATGACTTCACGCGCACGCAGACCGACTTGCGCCAGTCGCGCAGTCAGCCCGGGGGCCACACGCTGGGCGACATGGAGGTGTTCGACTACCCGGGCTTCTATGACCTGGAAGGCGATGGTGAGCAGTTCGTGCGCGCGCAGATGGAGGAATACGCCGCGCTCACGCGCCAGGCCAGCGCGCACAGTGACGCGCGGGCGCTGGCCACCGGCGGGCTGGTGAAGCTGGAGGGTTCGCTGCGCGAGAGCGACAACTGCGAATATCTGGTCACGGGCACGCAGATCGTGGTGGACCAGACGGCCTACGAGAGTGCCGGGCCCTCCGCCTGTGCGGGCTTCAGCTGCCGTTTCACGGCGCTGGCGTCGAGCGTGCCTTACCGCAGCGCGCGCAAGAGTCCCAAGCCGGTGGTGCAGGGCCCGCAGACGGCCGTGGTGGTGGGGCCGGCGGGCGACGAGATCTTCACCGACAAGTACGGCCGCGTGAAGGTGCAGTTCCACTGGGACCGCTACGGCAAGAAGAACGAGAAGAGCAGTTGCTGGGTGCGCGTGTCCAGCCCCTGGGCGGGCAAGAGTTTCGGGTTCGTGCAGGTCCCGCGCATCGGCCAGGAGGTGGTCGTCGACTTCCTCGAAGGCGACCCCGACCAGCCCCTCATCACCGGGCGCGTCTACAACGCCGAGAACATGCCGCCCTGGGAGCTGCCAGCGAACATGACCCAAAGCGGCGTGCTCTCGCGTTCTTCCAAGGGCGGCGCCTACGGCAATGCCAATGCGCTGCGCTTCGAGGACAAGAAGGGTGAGGAACAACTCTGGCTGCACGCCGAGAAGGACCAGCTCACCGAAGTCGAGAACGACGAGGACAAGTGGGTGGGCCGCGACCGGCGCAAGACCATCGACCGCGACGAAACGAACCACATCAAGCAGGACCGCACCGAAACCGTCGACCGCAACGAGAAGATCACCGTGCACGGCTGGCGCACGGAAGAGGTGGATGGCAACGAGACGATCACGATCCACTCGAACCGCACCGAGCGGGTGGACCACAACGAAACGATCTCGATCGGTGACAACCGCAGCGAAGACGTCGGCATCAACGAGACCATCAGCATCGGCGCGAACCGCACCGAGACGGTGGGTGCCAACGAGTCGGTGTCGATCGGCGGCGCCAAGACCGAGACCGTGGCGCTGGCCAAGGCCGAAACCATCGGGCTGGCCAAGGCGCTGACCATAGGCGCGGCCTTCCAGACCACCGTCGGCGGGCTGATGAACACCAGCGTGGGCCTGAGCCAAAGCGCGCAGGTCGGCCAGAGCAAGAGCACGGACGTGGGCAAGACCTACAGCATCACCGCCGGCGACGAACTGAGCATCACCGTGGGCAAGGCCAGCCTGGTGATGAAGAGCGACGGCACGATCTCGATCAACGGCAAGGACATCCATCTCGACGCCGATGCCAACGTGACGATCACCGGCGCCAAGATTCACAACAACTGAGGCCGCCCGCGTTGACCGCCCTTGCTTCGGCCGCAGCGCAACGGCGCCCCTGCGCCCCTGTCCAGCACGTGCTCGATCAGCATGTCGACGAAGCCTGCCACCGCCTGCGCCGCCGTCGGGCTGGCGCGCATTCACGGCAGGTGAGTTTCGAGCAAAGGCGGCGGGAAGACGACAGCCTGGCCGCGCATCTGCATGGCCTGTGGATCGCGGGCGCACACGCCAGCCGGAGCGCCGGCGAACGATGCCGTCGCCGGACTGCCGAGCACCAGTTCGTCAGGGCCTGGGCGAACTTCTCGGCACAGGGGGTCAGCGCTGACTCGCTGTGTGCGAGCCTGGAGCATGGCGCTGGCGACCCGATGCATCTGCATGCAACCTGCGAAACGCTGCGCTGGCTGCCCGATCCCTCGGCTGCGTACCGTGTCGTTCGGCAGCTGTTGGCTTCGTCGGCACCTGACCCCACGGCCTCTGCGCTGCTGCAGCTGTGCGCCCGCCAGCGCTGGGAAGTCTCCGACGAAACCCTGGGCCGTGCGCTGAGCAGTGCCGAGCCCGGTTTCCGCATGGCCGCCTTCGCCTATTGCGGCAGCTTCGGGCGACACGACTGCATTGCGCAGGTGCTGGATGGCGTCACAGCCACCGCAGCCGCCGAACCAGGCACGATGGCAGCCGTCTGCTCTGCCTGGCGGCTGGGCGAGCGACGGGTCAGCGAGCCGGTGCTTCGGCGGGCGGCAGCCGGCCCCCGCGGCCCGGACCCTGACGCTGAAGCCCTGCGGCAGTGCGCGCTGTCGGACCTGTGCGCCACGCTGCCGCTAACGGCATCGCGTGAAGCCTGGCAGGCAGCGCTGCTGGCTGGCGCGCCCAGGACGCGGCTGCTGGCCGCCGCCGAGGCCGCCAATGACCCGTTCCACGTGCCGTGGCTCATCGAACAGCTGGCCGAAGTGACGCTGGCCGACGACGCCTTGTCTGCCTTGCACTGGATCCTCGGTGACCTGGATGCGGCGGTCGAGGCCCGTGCAGGCCAGGCGACGGCAGGCGACGTGCGCGCCTGGATCGAGCGGCAGCGCTGGCCCGGCACGAACATGCGCTGGCTGGGTGGCCAGCCGCTCGGGCAGGCCGGCGTGTTCGACACGCTGCTGCATGGCCCGCTGCGGTTTCGCCATCACGCCGCGCGATATCTGGCGATGGTGTCGCCAGGTTCGCCCGACCTGGACATGGATGCACCGGCCCCGTCGCAACTGCAGTGGTTGTACGAAGCCGAGTCCGAACTTGAAGGAGAACCCCATGACTGAAATCGAAACCGCATCCGACCCGAGCACCCACACGCAGCAAGCCGGCGGTGTGCTCGTCGGGGTGCTGGTGGCCCTGGCAGAAGGCGGCGCGCCCTGGGTGGCCTTCAGCGGCAACCCGGACAGCGCACCATGCCTGGCGCAGAGCGTTGTCCGTCTGACCGGTGTAGACATCGGGCGGCGCGTCGCGCTGCTGTTCGAGGGCGGCGATCGGCGCCGACCGGTGGTGCTGGGCTGCATGCTGCCCAGCGAGGTGGCGTCGGTCGACGCATCGCTGCCGGCTTCGGTGCAGGTGGACGAGCAGGCCGAACAGACCATCGTCGCCCAGCACCGGCTGGTGCTGCGCTGTGGCGAGGCCAGCATCACCTTGCAGTCCGACGGCACCGTGCATATCCAGGGGCGCAACCTGCTGGCCGAAGCCAGCGCCACCCACCGGCTTCGCGGCGCTGCGATCCACCTGAACTGAGCGCACCCGCCGCCGTGGACATCGTCAATCGCCTGGGCATCGCCGCGACCACTCTGCCAGCCATGGCGCCAGACGGCACGCCGCTGCTGCTGCTGGTGGCGAAGGCGAGCTTCGAGCTGCCGGCATCGGGGCAGCTGGCCCGGCTCGCGGACGTGCAGATGCCGATCTGCGAAGTCGACCAGTTCGAAGGCGCGCCCGGTCTGACACCGCCGAAGCAGGAAGCGGAAACCGTGCCGTACAAGCCGCGGTGCGACGTTCTGCTGACGGGCTCGGCCTATGCGCAAGCTCGCGGCGGCGCCCAGGGCACGACGGTGGGCCTGCAGGTCGGGTCACTCGAGAAGATCTTCGAGGTGTGGGGCGAACGTCGTTGGCAGCGTGCAGCCTCCGGCCGGGGTGCCTGGAGCCTGAGCGACGCAGCCGCCTTCGATCGCCTGGCGCTCAGTTACACCAGGGCCTACGGTGGCAGCGACCCCGGACCGGATGGCACGGACGAGCCTCCGGCCTGGCCGGCCAACCCCCTGGGCATCGGCTTCAACGGCCGCCATCGCCAGCTGCCGGCGGACCCCCGGGCGGCACACACCCAGCCACGGGGACAGCCCCCGGCCGACCCCTGGCAAGCCCAGCCCAGCCTCGGCTTCGGCCCGGTCGGCCGCAGCTGGCAGCCGCGCCTGCAATGGGCCGGGACCTTCGACGACGCCTGGCGCCAGCAGCGATTCCCGGTGTTGCCGGCCGACTTCGACACGCGGCACTGGCAGGCCGCCCCGGCGGACCAGCAAGTGGATGCGCTCGGCCCGGGCCTGCCCGTGCAATTGTGGAATCTCACACCCGACGGCCATCGCTCGTTCGAGCTGCCGGCACTGCAGCCGCAAGTGCGCTTCATCCAGGCGGGCAAGACCCGGGGCCGGCCGATGCGTGCCGACACCCTGCTGCTGGATCCCGATCTCGGGCGCTTCAGCCTCGTCTGGCGCACGCACTGGCCGCTGCTGCGCAGCCAGGCCCCCATCGACCGAATCGAACTCCACCATGCGTGAGCAGGCCGTGCGCATTGCCGCCACCGGGCTGCTGACCAGCGTGGGGCTGGACACAGCCAGCACCGCGGCGGCGCTGCGATGTCGCCTGAACTGCTTCGAACGCGTGAGGCTGGCCGATGGCGAACACACCGCGACCACCGCGCCGCTGCCCGCTGATGGGCAGACACCGGCAAGCGACGCTGCCAATCTCATGGGCCACTGGATGGCCCGGGCTGCGCTGGAAGCCTGCGCCGACCTGCCGGCCTTGGGGCTGCATGCCTTGTCCGCCGCAGACCTGCCCGTGCTCGCCTGTCTGGCAGAAAGCCAGCGCCCCGGCCGCCCCAGTGGCTGGGACCAGCAAGTCGTCGACACCTTTGTCCGGCAGTTCGGCCGGCCCGGTGCCGGGTCGCGCACCTTCGCCCTGGGCAGCGTCGGCCTGGCCCATGCCCTGGCAGCTGCGCACGAACTGTTGTACCGCCACGATGCGCCGGCCGTGCTGGTGGCGGCCGCGGACACCTACCTTCTGCCCGACACCCTGAGCGCCCTGTGCCACGCCGGGCGCTGCCTGGGCCCGGGGCTGCCCAGCGGCTTCGTGCCGGGGCAAGCCGCAGGCGCCTTGCTGCTGACGCGCCTGGACGAAGACACCGACGCCGAACAGCTGCTGTGCACGGGCGTGGGTTTCGCTCAGGAAGCCGCGCGCCTGGACAACGACCTGAGCAACACCGGGCAAGGTTTGACGCTGGCCCTGCAGCGCGCCTGCCTGGCAGCCGAGCAGCCGATCGACGGCACGGATCTCGTCATCGCCGACCTCAGCGGCGAGGCCTTCTTCGCCGAAGAACATGCCCTGGCCAGCCTGCGCGCCTTCCAGGACTGCCCCGCCAGCCCCGCACTCTGGCTGCCTGCCGAAAGCCTGGGCAACACCGGCGCTGCCAGCGGGCTGATTGCCCTGGCCTGGCTGCTGCAAGCCCAGCAACTGGACTACGCGCCGGGATTCAACACCTTGTGCCAGCTGCAAGGCGACGACGGCCAGCGCGCCGCCGTGGCCCTGACCTGGCTTTGAGCGACACCATGGGCCACGACGTCTACGCCAACGAACGCCAGATCATTTCCAAGACCAGCGGGTCGACCGCGGTGGCCATGCCGCCCGATGTCTGCTTCAGCCCGCCGCCGCCGCCCGCCACCGGGGTGCCGGTGCCCTGGCCCAACAAGGGCAGCTCGACCGACCTGGAAAACGGCTCGACGAGCGTGTTCATCGAAGGCAAACCGATCATGCTGCGCGATGTCAGCTTCTTCAAGGTGTCCAGCGGCGACGAGGGGGCCACCAAGGGCCTGAAGAAGGGCATCGTCAGCGCCCAGGTGCAGGGCAAGATCTACAGCGCCTTCTGGTCGATGGACGTGTTCGTGGAGGGCTGCAATGTCTGCCGCCACGACGACCCCACCACCCACAACCACGGCTGAGACCGGCCCATGCCCTTGCCCCTGATCGTTGGCATTGCGGTTCGTGTCGGCATCGCCGCGGCCGGCAAGATCATCGCCAAACGTGCTGCCACGGCGGCGGCCAAGAAGGCGGCCGAGGCCGCGGCGAAGAAGGCCGCTGAAGAAGCCGCGAAGAAGGCGGCGGCGCAAGGCTTGGGGCGACAGGCGGGAACGGCGGCCACGCGGGATGCGGCCAAGAAGGCTGCGGAACAGTCACTGAAGAAGAGTGGCGGCAAAGGCCCAGGCAACACGGTGGGCAAGCACAAGGCGAAAAAGGGCAAGAAGGACCCGTGCAAGCACAAACGCGACAAGGAGAAAAAGAAGTATGTGGTGTACAAGGCCGATGAGTTTGACAAGAACGGCAAGAAGATCGGAACATATGTGGGCCGCACGAGCGGCAAGCCCGGTGAACGTGTTGCGGATATCCTGAAACGGCGCCAGGCCGGACACCACCGAAACGTCGGGCCGCTGCAGGAAGTGTTCACCACGGATTCCTATGCAGCGGTTCGCGGGGCCGAGCATCTGGCGCGGGCCAAATACAGTACCGTGGATCAGATCAATCCGGTCGGCCCGAACAACCCGCGTAAAGACGATTACCTGGATTGTGCGAAATCCAAGGGCGCAAGCTAGTTCAATTTGACTGGGGCAACGATGGCCAAGGCAGGAAAGATCAAATACAGAACAGGCGATGTCATTGCCATTCCCTTGCCGGACGGGTTGTTTGCCTACGCAAGAATATTTGAGTATGGCGACCTCGGCGTCTATCAATACTCGGCCCGGGATATACAATCCATTCAGGAGGCTCGCGGCCAGCCGATTTCGTTCTTCGTCGTCAGCACCGATTCTGCGATCAAGGATGGTTCCTGGCCGATCGTTGGCTTCGAACCATTCCAGGCTGATGAGGACCCTTACGCCCCAGCGGTCGCCACGTGTTATGACTACGATACCCACACATGGACGATGGGGCGCCCCAGGATTTCCCACAAGGGAGTCGACAAGTTCGTCAGCGACAAGCAGGTGAAAGACCTGGATCGACTGCTGGTCTGCCATAAGCCCGAACTTGCTGTCGAGATCATCGTCGACCGCCTGATCAACGGTAACCACGCCCCTTACAAGGTCCGCGAGTCATGAGCATCTGGGGCGCACGGGCTCAAGAAAACGACGACGCAAGTGATTGGCTCTCCGAATTCGAAGATGCGCCCGACATCGCCCAGATCAACGACGCGCTGGACGGGGTTCTCTCGGCGCCACCGTCCGAGTACCTTGAAGTCACTGAATGCGCCGTGGCGGTGGCCGCCGCAACCGTGGTGGCCCGGATATGCGGCTTGCCGATCGCCAATGATGTTGTCGGCAGTGAAACCGGGGCCGTGCTTTCCAATCTCGCCAAGAAACTCGCGCCCGGCGCCAGGAGCAGCCTGATTCGGCGTTCGCTGCAGAGCCTGGTTCCCGTCCAGGACCCGCTGCGGTCGGAACTGTGTGAGCTGATGATGGAAGACGCCGACTTCGGTCGATTGTGGCGCCAGCACATGGACGAGTTGAAGAATGGACTGGAGGCTGTTTACCAGCGCCTGGAGTTGCGCTGAGTGGGCTGGCCCGAGCAGAAAATCAGCTGCCGCGGCTGGAAATGAGATTAAAAATGCCCTTGCCACGAAGAACGCCAACGGCGACCTGATCGAACTGCGAGAAACTGACGTGGTCAGTTGCACCTCTTCGGCACATTCTTGTTTCCAGCGCTGGGAATATCCCCCACCCGCCACTTTCCGCAAGCGCAAGAAACTGAGGCCGCGACCGCGTTCGCGCCCGGGCATTGGGACGAGATGCTGCCGCTGATGAAGGTGCGCCTGCCGAAGTTGAAGTGGATCCGCCCGGCCCCGGCGCTGTTGCTTTGCCGCGCAGCAGCGCGGCCTCGTGCTTTACCGCGCGGCAGCGCGGCCTCGTGCCACAGACCGCGTCCGGCGGGAAGCACGAAGCACACCCGCAGACCGGCACAGTCGCTGCGGCAAACCCGCGGACCCGCCGGCAGCCATTCGGTCCATCATTTGGGCGAGGCGCCGCTGGACATCGCTACTGGCGTTGCATAGGATTTGCGATCAACTCCCGCCGTTCCTGCCCTGCCCCGGGCAGCACAGCGCCCTGGCAGGCACGATGGAACATTTTGCGGAACTCGACAGCCCCTTCGGCCCCGACCTGCTGCTGGGGCAGCTGACCGCGCAGGAAGCCCTGAGCGAGCCTTTCACCTACTCGGTCCTGGCCCTCAGCCCCAAGCCCGACCTGGACTTCAACGCCCTGCTCGGCCAGCACGTCACCGTGCGGCTGCACCAGAACGCCGATGTCGCCGAGACCCCGCGCTGCTTCGACGGCATCGTCGAGCAGGTCTCGCTGGTCGGCCAGAGCGGCCGCTTCTTCCAGTACCTGCTCACTGCCCGGCCCTGGTTCTGGTTCCTGTCGCAGACCCAGGACTGCAAGGTCTTCCAGAACCAGACGGTGCTGCAGATCATCGAGACTGTGCTGGGCGACCACGCGATCGCCAGCATCGATGACCGCACGACCACGGCGTTCACGCCCTGGGTGTACTGCGTGCAGTACCGCGAGAGTGACTTCAATTTCCTCTCGCGCCTGATGGAGCAGGAGGGGATCTACTATTTCTTCGAGCACTCGGTGGGCAAGCACACGCTGGTGCTGGCCGATGCGGTGAGCGCCAGCGAGCCGTGCCCGGGCTGCAGCCCGCTGAAGGTGCGTTACCAGCATGGCGGGCAGGCCGCCGGGCTGGGCCAGGAGGCCTGCTGGGACCTGGCGTGCACGCAGCGCGTGCAGCCGGGTGCGGCGGTGATCCAGGACTATGACTTCACGCGCACGCAGACCGACTTGCGCCAGTCGCGCAGTCAGCCCGGGGGCCACACGCTGGGCGACATGGAGGTGTTCGACTACCCGGGCTTCTATGACCTGGAAGGCGATGGTGAGCAGTTCGTGCGCGCGCAGATGGAGGAATACGCCGCGCTCACGCGCCAGGCCAGCGCGCACAGTGACGCGCGGGCGCTGGCCACCGGCGGGCTGGTGAAGCTGGAGGGTTCGCTGCGCGAGAGCGACAACTGCGAATATCTGGTCACGGGCACGCAGATCGTGGTGGACCAGACGGCCTACGAGAGTGCCGGGCCCTCCGCCTGTGCGGGCTTCAGCTGCCGTTTCACGGCGCTGGCGTCGAGCGTGCCTTACCGCAGCGCGCGCAAGAGTCCCAAGCCGGTGGTGCAGGGCCCGCAGACGGCCGTGGTGGTGGGGCCGGCGGGCGACGAGATCTTCACCGACAAGTACGGCCGCGTGAAGGTGCAGTTCCACTGGGACCGCTACGGCAAGAAGAACGAGAAGAGCAGTTGCTGGGTGCGCGTGTCCAGCCCCTGGGCGGGCAAGAGTTTCGGGTTCGTGCAGGTCCCGCGCATCGGCCAGGAGGTGGTCGTCGACTTCCTCGAAGGCGACCCCGACCAGCCCCTCATCACCGGGCGCGTCTACAACGCCGAGAACATGCCGCCCTGGGAGCTGCCAGCGAACATGACCCAAAGCGGCGTGCTCTCGCGTTCTTCCAAGGGCGGCGCCTACGGCAATGCCAATGCGCTGCGCTTCGAGGACAAGAAGGGCAGCGAGCAGGTCTGGCTGCATGCGGAGAAGAACCAGGACATCGAGGTCGAGAACGACGAGACCCATTGGGTGGGGCATGACCGCAGCAAGACCATCGACCACGACGAGACGAGCCACATCAAGCACGACCGCACCGAGACGGTCGACAACAACGAGACGATCACCATCGGTGTGAATCGCACCGAAGACGTCGGCAACAACGAGACCATCACGATCGGCGCCAACCGCACCGAGAGCGTGGGCGCCAACGAGAGCATCACCATCGGCGCCAACCGCAGCATCAGCGTCGGTGCCAGTGAAACCGCCACGGTGGCCATGCAGCGCACCCACACGGTCGGTGTGAACGAGACGATCGCGATCGGCGCTGCACAGGAGATCGTCATCGGTGCACTGCAGAGTGTGACGATCGGCGCCGCGCAGATCATCACCGTGGGCGCCAGCCAAAGCACCAGTGTCGGCGCGAATCAGAGCACGTCTGTCGGCGCCAACCAGAGCAACGAGATCGGCGCCAACCGTGACTTGAAGGTGGGCGGCGACCAGTCCACCGCCGTCGGCAAGGGCCGCAGCACCCAGGTGACCAAGGACGACGCACTGAAGGTGGGCAAGAACCTCGTCATCGACGCCGGCGATTCGGTGACCATCAAGACCGGCAGCGCCAGCATCACGATGAAAAAGGACGGCACCATCACCATCAAGGGCAAGGACATCACGATCGACGGCTCGGGCAAGATCAACGTCAAGGCCTCGAGCGACATCGTGATGAAGGGCTCGAAGATCCTGCAGAACTGAGGCGCTGGCGATGAATCCCCATGATCTGCCTGCCGAGCTGACGGCACCGCCGCAGGAATCGACGGATCTCCTGTCTCCGCTGCTGCAGGGCCCGGTCTCGGGTGCAGCAGCCACTGACGTCGCAGCACCCGCTGCGCCGATTCATGGCGTGCTGGTGGGTGAGCTGCTGGCCCTGACCGATGGCGGCACCACGCCGCTGGTGCGATATGAGGGCCATCCCGCGGCGCTGCGTGCGCGTAGCGCGGTTGACCTGCACGGCCCGCACATCGGCCAGCCCGTGGTGCTGATGTTCGAAGGCGGTGACCCGGCACGGCCGATCGTGATGGGCGTGGTGCGCCAGGCCGTGGGCTGGCCGCTGGCCGAAGCGCCGGCCCAGGTGGACGTTGACGCCGATGGCCAGCGCCTCATCGTCAGCGCCAAGGAACAGATGGTGCTGCGCTGCGGCAAGGCCAGCATCACGCTGACGAAGGCCGGCAAGGTGCTGATCGAAGGCAGTTACGTGCTGAGCCGGTCCACCGGTGTGAACCGCGTCAAGGGCGGCTCGGTACAGATCAACTAGTCCGCGCGAAGCCGGAGCCGATGAGCAACCCTTACGACGAGCTGGCCTACCGGTGCTTGCCCATCGAATGGACGGCACCGGAGCGGCTGGCGCTGGCCTCGATGCTGCACGACGGGCCAAGGCCGCGCAGCCATGGCTACCGCGTGCTCGAACTGGGCTGCGGAGACGGCGCAAACCTGCTACCGCTTGCCCACTATCGCCGGGCCGCGAGTTTTGTCGGACTCGATGGCGCGGGCAGCCAGATCGCGCTGGCCAACGAGCGCAGGGTCTTGCTCGAGCTGCCCAATATCAGCTTCGTTCACGCAGATTTCTGCTCTGCCGAATCGGTAGTCGAGGGCGAGTTCGACTACATCATCGCGCATGGCGTCTTCTCCTGGGTACCCGATAGCGCGCGTGATGCGTTGCTGCGTCTGTGCAGTCGGAAGCTGCTCCCAGACGGTCTGCTCTACCTTAACTACAACACCTACCCCGGCTGGTCGATCCGCGGCTTGGTGCGTGATTTTTTGTTGGGGCAAACCGCGAATGCCGGATCACTTGCCCAGCGGGCCCGCCAGGCGCAGCAGGTTGCCAGTGAGATCGCCGCCGCGTTGGAGACCTCCGCAGCGGCCGCAGACTCGCCCTACTCCCGCTTGATTGCCAACGAATTCAGCTTCGTTTGCGAGCACGACCCTTCATACGTGGCGCATGAGTTCTTGAGCGAAGTCAACCAGCCATACTGGCGAGGCGATTTCCTGAACCTGCTGAAATCGCACGGTTTTGATTTCGTCGCAGATGCCGACTTCAGCTACCGCTCGGGTCGGCTGCCGGTCGATCTGGCACCGCAGCTGAGGGAATCGAAATGGGTCGGGCGCGGGGTCGAGAACACGGTCGACCTGCTGTGCTACCGGCAGCTGCATTCACCCATTCTCGCCCTCGCCACCAGTGAGCGCCGGCCTCTGGGCGTCGACACCATTCGCAGCTGGCGACTGGCGTCCTGTCTCACTCCCGTCGAGCACGAGAACACGACCGATGTGTGGTTCGAGCACCCATCCAGCGGCTACCAGGTGGAGACGCGCGCGTCCGCCATCCGGTCGGCACTCTCGCGCCTGCACCCCTTGTGGCCGCGGAGCCTGCTCTTGATCGACCTCTTTAGTGACCTGTCGGGCGTCATGGAAGACCTGCTGCTGCTGCACCGCAACGGCCTCGTCGAGTTGCGTCTGGCCGAACCCTCGGATCCTGGGGCTGACGGGCAGGCCCTTGCGCTCATGGAGGCGGGCATCGCCGGCTACGCCACCACCCCGTATCACACGCGCGTTGCCGCCGCTGCCTGAACACCATGTGGGCCATCAACAACCGAACACCCTACAAGGCCGGAAAGACCTGGAGCCGGGACCCGAATGGCGTTCATCTGTGGATCGTGTCGGTCAAGGCCACCTACAACATCACCCCGGATGGCCAGGTCTACCTGGCCGAAGAGCAGTTGGAGCCACTCATTGCCCCCGAATACAACGGTGAGCCCGGCATGTCGAGCCTGCGCTACGACGCTGATCTGGTCGCGCCGAAGCCGACGACAGACATCCTGCTCAATGGCTCAGCCTACGCGCCGGGCGGGCAGCCTAGTACCGACTTCGCCGTGTGCATGCGGGTCGGCCCGATCAGCAAGGCCCTGAGGGTTCGTGGCGACCGCACTTGGTCAGATGGCCCCCTCGGCGGCGGACCGTCGTCGGCGCAGCCGGTGACCCGCGTTCCCATCACCTATGAACGCGCTTACGGCGGCTACGAGCACAGCGCCCCGGATCTGCGGCAACACCGTCTGGACCCGAGAAACCCGGTGGGATGCGGTCTCTTCGCGCCAGCCACCCGGCGCGATGGCCAGGCGTTGCCCAACTTCGAGTACCCGAGCGGCAATCTGGAAATGGACGGACCAGCAGGCTTCGGACCCATCGACGGCCACTGGTCGCCACGCCGCGAACTGGCGGGCACCTACAACGACGCTTGGCGAGCCAAGCGCCTGCCGCTGCTGCCCGCAGACTGGGACCCGCTGTGCCTAATGTGCGCGCCAGCCGACCAGCGCCCGGCCAACCCGCTGTGGGGTGGTGAGCCGATCGAGCTCACCAATCTCAGCGTGGGCGGCAAACTGCGCTTCACGCTCCCCCGCGTTCAGTTGACGTTCACAACACGCATCCACAAACGGCTCCTGGAGCATCGTGGCCGCCTGTCATCGGTGATTTTCGAGCCCGACCATCCTCGCGTCCTCATGGTCTGGACGACCTGCCTGCCCTGCCGCAACGATGGCGACTACCTCGAAGAGACCATCGTCCGCGAGAAACAGGTCATCTCATGACCGGGGGTGTGCACATCGTCGCCACGGGCGCGAGAACGCCGCTGGGGCTCCAGGCTGCGCCCAGCGCTGCTGCCTACCGGGCAGGCATCACCGCCGCGATCCAGCATCCCTTCTTGATCGATCGTGCCGGCGAGCCGATGTCCCTGGCCTGCGATGCCAGTCTCGACCCAGGCCTGGTGGGCAACGCGCGCCTGCTGAGGCTGGCCGAGACTGCCTTGCGCGAGGCCTGCGAGCGGCTGAGCCAGGCGGACTTCATCTCCAAGCCCTCTGTGTCGTTGTTGCTCGGCCTTCCGGAGTTCCGTCCGGGTTTCGGTGAGAACGACGCCCAGGCCCTGCGCAGAGACCTGCTGACGCTGCGCAGCCTGCCGATCGACATCACCGAACTGTCACTCTCTACGCAGGGCCATGCGGCCGGGATCGCGCTGCTGGCCGTGGCCGCCAAGCGAGTACGCAGCGGCGCCAGCGAGATCTGCATGGTCGGTGGTGTCGACAGCTATCTGCACCCCGACACCCTGGATTGGCTGGACAGCCACCGCCAGATCGTCGGCGCCGAGTCGCGCTCGGCATTCGTGCCGTCTGAAGGCGCGGGCTTTTGCCTGCTGATGGGCGATGCGGCACTGGTGCGGCATGGCTTCGTGCCCATGGCAACCCTGCGCACCGTGGCGCTGGGGCGCGAAACCAAGCTGATCAAGAGCGATGACATCTGCCTCGGCGAGGGCTTGACGGAAACAGTCCGGACAGCCGCCGGCTGGCTCGACAGGCCGGCCGAAAGCATCAATGCAGTCATTTGCGACATCAACGGCGAACGCTATCGCGGCGAGGAATGGGGCTTCGTGTGCCTGCGTGCCGGCGAATACTTCGACGACCCCACGGCCTACGTCGCGCCGGCTGACGGCTGGGGCGACATGGGTGCGGCCAGCGGCCCGCTGTTCGCGATGCTGGCCTGCGAAGCCGCTGCCCGCGGCTACGCTACCGGCCCGCGAACGATGCTCTGGGCCGGCTCGGAGAACGGCCTGCGCGCCGCGGCCATTCTCGATACACCGCAAGACTGCGCAATCTAGGACGACCACCATCATGGGCACCGTAGGCATCCATCCGCCAAAAACCCCTGTGACCAAGGGCAGCATGGGCATCGCCAAGGCGACGCTGCCCAATGTCTGCAAGATGCCCGGTCCGCCGGCGCCCTTCGTGCCAGCGCCTTTGCCCAACATCGCCAAGTCGGGCAGTTCGCCCAGCGGCTACTCCTCCACCGTCCTGATCGATGGCAACACCGTGGCCATTCGCGGCGCCACTTTCGAGAGCATCGGCGACATGGCCAGCAAGGGCACTGGCGGCGGCCTCATTTCTGCAAACACCCACGGCCCCGCAAAGTTCATCACACCGGGGTCGATGACCGTCAAGATCGAGGGCAAGTCCGTTCATCTTCTCGGCGAGCCGATGCTGAACAACTGCGGTCCCGGCGGCAGCCCACCGAACACGGGCGCCACGATGTTGGGCTTGGACCAGTATGACAAGGATGCTTCGCCTGAAGAGAAGATCCTGCAAGACATCATGTGCGACTGCCACCGCAACCCGGGGCCCATCGCGGCGCCCGGCGAATGCCAGGATGTCGGCAATGCCAAGCACGCGTGTTGCGAAGCGGCCATCCAGAAGCAAAAACCGCCCGGCGTCGGTGGCGAGCGCGGCTATCTGAAGAACGGCAAGCCCGCGGCCGCGCGCAGCAGCTACAGGCCCGCCCCACCCAAAGGCAGCGGCTTCCCAGATGCCTGTGCGGTGGACGCGAACGGCAACGCCACCCGCTTCTTCGACTTCAAGTTCATCTGCCCCGAAGGAACGCCCTATTTCGACAAGAAGAGCGGCCGCGTGAAACGAGCCAGCGGCTTGGGCGAGGCCGATGCCTCGTTCTACTTACCCAAAGGTCGATGTCAGCACGACAAGTACGCCAAGATTGGCTCGAAAGTAAAGCCCCCTGTTACCGAGAAACCCCGGTGCATCAGCAGTCGCGCCTGCGGCAAGTAAGCTGAAATGCCGTTCAACTGAAGAGCCACGCGGTGCCCGACAAGCTTGAAATCCTGACACGCCACTGGCAAGACGATGGCTATGAACGGGTCATCGTGCGCCCAGGGATTGCCCTCACTCTTTATTCTGTCGAGAAGCTGGGGGCCGTCATGGCGGCCGCGGCCGAGGCGCTCAAGGCCTATCTGGCATTCGTGCCGCCCGGGGCAATCCAGGCCATCTACGAACCGCCGCCCGATGAAGACTCGCCCGACGCATTCGTCCCTTTCGACTCCGCCGAGGCCGGGAGGCTATTGCGTCAGTTGCAGGCCGGCCAGCCCTCGCCTGAAGATGACTACTTCTGCTTCGAGCTGACCGGCACCCCCGATGGCCAGGCCGGCGACTACGCCGTGAGCTTCGCTGGCGTGAACACGACGCAGTTGGACGAAGACGACACCGAAACCAGCCTGCTGCGTTTCGAACTGCCCTGGACCATGCTCGACACGATGGACGCTGCCGAGCTCGTCGCATTCTTCATCCGCATCGCCGCGCTTTTTCCCTATTGCAGCGGCAACGCCGGGATGTCCTTCTTCCATTCGGCGGCGTTTACCGCGGTGGCCGTGGATGAGATACAGAAACTGCTGCCCCGCTACCTGGGTTTCGACTCCATCTACGGCGCGCCCTACATGGACATGCGCGGCAAGGCACCGCCAGCGCAATGGATCAACTTCCTGGGTCAGCAGCTGGTTTCGAAACTGGGCGGCGAGCCAGCGCTGCGCATCCAGCTCGAAGGCTGCCCACTCGAACGCGTCGGTGGCGGGCTTTCGATCCGAGCCGCCAAGTACCCGCCGGTGGCTGACGTGAACTGGCAATGCCCCGACATCGGTCTGCTGCCCCTCGTGGCACGCACGCTTCAACCCGTGCGCCTGAACAGCGGCATCTTCACCCCGATGCCCAACGCCGATAGCGGACAACGTTGGCTTGAGCGCTTCGACGCGCTGGCCTGCGGCAAATGGGACAATTCGCCCTGATATATGCAGCCTTCAGCAGGGACTGGGTCACTCCCCAGAGCGCTGTCACGACGGCGACCGGTCGCAGCGCCTGCATGACACCACCTCTCTTCGCACCATGTGCAGCCCGCGCCCGCACGAACCTGGCCGCGATCGAGCGATCGACTTGGCAGCAGCACGATCAACCGATGAAGTGTTCGCTGCCTCAGCGCAGGACCGATGTACCTCAGCCCACCGTGCCGCTGGACGCGGTCCGGCGAGCTGGCAAGGACTGCACGCGGATCGTCTGGGGGCCGAGATTCGCAGGTGGGACGCGACGCAGCTGGCATCTTGCAGCACGCCGAACATCCATCGATATCCCATGCATGAGCGGGACTCGCCGTCGTCAGTCACGGCACACCCAGCACGGCCGGATTGGACCGATGGCAGTAATCGGGCGATGATTCAGTGCCCTCGACGCCCTTCAAGTACCGATGACGCAACCCCCACCGCCCGCGCCGAGTCCAGGCTCTGGCGGATACCCATCTACCGTCAGGGCGAAGAAGACGGATATGTCTGCGCCAGTCGCAACAGACGACCCCGACGCCACCCAGCTGTCCCCCGACAGCGAATGGCTGCGCACTGAACCCGCCGAACTCTCACCCTTCGCGCAAGACCCGCGAGTCGCCCCGCCGCCCGACCCGCTGCTGGCCGGCGACGAGACGGTGGTGGTGCCGACGATGTTCCGCATGCCCCCCACCGCGCCGCCTGCAGATCCCGTTGCCGCCGACCATCCCGACGCCACGCAGATCCTGCCCGCGCGACTGCGACCCGAGCCCTGGCCAGCCACCCCCCAGCCTGCGGCTGAACCCGAACGCCACACCGCCCCACCCTCGACGCTGAGCCCGTCGATGACCGACCTGCCCGCCGCCGCAGCAGCGGTAGCCGCCGCCAGCGCCACCCTGCCCGCCGGCTCCTCCCGTGCCGATGCCCCCGTGCGCCAGGTCGGCCGCTACCTCATCCAAAGCCGCCTGGGCCGCGGCGGCATGGCCACGGTCTACCGTGCGCACGACCCGTCGATCAGCCGCGACGTCGCCATCAAGTTCCTGCACGCCTCGCTCGCCGAAGACGACGAATGCCGTGACCGCTTCCTGCGCGAGGCGCGCGCCGCCGGCGGGCTGTCGCACCCGAACATCGTCGTCGTCTACGACGTCGGCGAGATCGAGGGCCGGCCCTACATGGCCATGGAGCTGCTCGACGGCGCGCCGCTGTCGGAGACCCTGGAAAAGACGCCGGTACTGCCGGTGCGCGACGCCGTGCTCATCGGCATGCAGCTGGCGCGCGCGCTGGAATACGCCCATGCCCGCGGCATCGTTCACCGCGACATCAAGCCCGGCAACATCATGTTCCTGAAGGACGGAAAGACCATCAAGGTCACCGACTTCGGCATCGCCCACATGGACGACGGCATGTCCACCCACACCCAGGTGGGCGCGGTGCTGGGCACGCCGCAATACATGTCGCCCGAACAGGCCCTGGGCGAGAAGATCGACGGCCGCAGCGACCTCTTCGCCGCCGGCATCGTGCTCTACCAGATGCTGGCCGGCGAACGCCCGTTCCGCGCCGACAGCCTGGTGGCCATCGCCGCCAAGATCGTCAAGGAAGAGCCGCCGCCGCTGGCCAGCAAGCGCCCCGAGGTACCCGCCGCGCTGCGCCGCGTGATCGAGCGTTGCCTGGCGAAGAAGCCCGACCAGCGCTACCAGACCGGCCAGGAGCTGGCCGAGGCGCTGAAGAAGGTGCTGGTGCAGCTGGACGAGCAGGCGCGCGAAAAGGACAAGCAGCGCATCGTGCCGCTGCGCGTGAAGTGGGCTGCCACGATGGCGCTGATCGTGGCCGTGGTGATGGGCTCGACCGCGGCCCTCATCACCTACAAGCAGTACACGGCGATGATGGGCCAGGTCAGCGACTACGGTGCTTCGATGGCGCGCTTCATCGCCGCGCAAAACGCCGCTTCGGTGCTCGGCGAGGACTGGGAAGCCGTCGAGGTGGCGGTGCAGGAAATCATGAAGACGCGCAACTTCGAGCGCATCACCGTCATCGACCTGGCCGGCACCATCCGCGTGTCCAGCGAACCCGGGCTGGCCGGGCAGCCCTACCGGCCGGCCAGCACCGCCCCGCCCGGTGGCGGTGACGGCACCACCGTCAGCCGCTACACCGCCGGCGGCGAATCGGTGCTGGGTTTCGAAGCGCCGGTGCTCTTCCAGGACAAGCAGGTCGGCCAGGTGGCCCTGGGCGTGCTTGAAAAACCCGTCACGCAAGTGGCGCGCTTGTCGATCACCCTGATGCTCGTGCTTGCACTCGTGACGGTGCTGGCGGTGGCCGTGGCGATGTATTTCGTCGCCAACTGGTTCGCCCAGCCCATCCGGCTGGTCGTCGATTCGATGGCCGAGCTGGCCAAGGGCCGGCTCGACCACCGCATCCGCGAACAGCGGCGCGACGAGTTCGGCGAGCTGTTCAACGCCTTTGACGCCCTGGCCGATGCCCTGCAGCAGAAGGCCGCTGCCGACAAGGCGGCGGCGGGCGAGCCCAAGGCCTGACGCCGCGATGGGCTTGCAACCCCGGCCGCTTGAGCAGGCGCTGGCACATGCCTTGACGTCGGCCCTGGCGGCTTTCGCGCTGGCGGGTTGCAGCTTGCTGGCAACGGCACCTCCACCGGTCGAACCGCCACCACCCCCCGTGCAGGCGACGCCGTTGCCGGCGCCGGTGGCCGACGCCGCGTGGCCCGGCGCCGCCGGTGACGTCATCGGCAGCGGCGAGCGCCTGCTCGTCGTGCTGCCCCGGCCCGGCGACACGCTGCAGGGCCTGGCCGCCCGTTTCCTGGGCGATGCCGGCAACGCCTGGCAGATCGCCGAAAGCAACGGCCTCAGCGGCGAACCGGTGGCCGGGCGGCCGCTGGTGGTGCCCTTGGTGCCACGCAACCCGCTGGGCATCACCGCCACCGGCATGCAGACCGTCACGGTGCTGTGCTACCACCGCTTCGGCGCCGGCAACTCGAAGATGGTGGTCTCGCCAGCGCGCTTCGAGGAACAGATGGCCTACCTCGCCGACAACGGCTACCACGTCGTGCGCCTGGCCGACCTGCAGGCCTTCCTGGCGGGTGAGCGCGCCCTGCCCGCCAGGTCGGTCGTCATCACTTTCGACGATGGCTACGAGTCGGTCCACCGCCATGCCTTCCCGGTGCTGAAGAAGTTCAACTTCCCGGCCACGCTGTTCGCGTATTCCGATTTCATCGGCGCCCGCGACGCCCTCAGCTGGCCGCAGTTCGAAGAACTGGCGCGCTCAGGTCTGGTCGACCTGCAGGCCCATTCGAAGACCCACCGCAACCTCACCGAACGCAAGACCGGCGAAGGCGACGAGGCCTACCGCAAGCAGATCGACCTGGAACTGCAAACCCCTCGCGCGGTGCTCGAAAACCGCCTGGCGCCGCTGGGTGTGCAGGTGCGGCAGTTCGCCTACCCCTTTGGCAGCGCCAACGAAGCCGTGCTCGACGCCATGCAGCGCGCCGACTACGAACTCGGCCTCACCGTCACGGCCGGCGGCAACGCCTTCTTCGCTGCGCCTTTGATGCTGCGCCGCACGATGATCTACGGCGACCACACCCTGGCCGACTTCCAGGCCCGGCTGCAGGTGCAGCGCCCGCTGGGGCGGCCATGAGGGGCAAGTGGCGGCCACGGGGCGGGCTCGAAGCCCGCTCAAGCCACCCATGCCTGCTGCGCGGTCTGCTGCCGCTGGCGCTGGCCGTGCTGCTGTCGGCCTGCGCCCTGCGCCCAACGCCGCATTTGCCGCCAGCGGCAGCGCCGCTGCCGACCGCACCAGAAGGTCCGCCCGCTGCCGTGATGGCCTATCTGGCCGAACAGCGGGCTATCGCCGCGGCCGCCGCCACGGAAGGCCGCTGGGTCGACGCCGCCTGGGCCTGGGACATCGTGCTGGCGCTCAGCCCGCAGGACGAAACCGCGCAAAAAGGCCGCGCGGCGGCCTTGGGCCACGTGCAGGCCCAGGTCACCGAGCGCCTGCCTCTGGCCAGGACGGCGCGTGCCCGCGGGCAGATCGACCTGGCCAGCCGCCTCTTCCTGGAAATCCTGGCGCTGGCGCCTGGCCATCTGGAGGCGGCCAACGCGCTGCGCACCATTGAACGCGACCGGGCGCGGCGCCAGGCCGTGGGCAGCTTTGCCCGAGCCCTGGCGCCGCCCGACCCCACGCGGTCCGACGCACAGGCGCGCACGTCGGCACGCCGGCTGGACCTGGAACATGCCAGCCTGCTGGCCGGCCAGGGCGACATCGACGCCGCGATCGCGCTGCTGCTGCCGACACCCACGAGCCGGCCTGGTGACGCCGCCTCGCGCAAGCTGCTGGCCGACCTGTACCTGAAACGGGCCGACAAGCTGGCCGCCAGCGACCGCCCGGCGGCTATCGAGGCCGTGCGCCAGAGCCTGCGCTGGCAGCCGGCGAATGCCCAGGCGCGTGTGCGGCTGAATCAGTGGCTGGGCGAAACACCCGCCGCAACCCCCGCATCCACCGCACCGGCGGCAAGGCAGCGGGCGCTCAACAGGCCTTCTTCGGCCCCTTCGTCAGGTCGTTGAGACGGCGGCACAGGTCGGCGGCGCGCTGGCGTTCGAGCTGGGCATTGCGGTTGTCGGGTTCGATGGCGAGCACCTTGTCCCAGGCGGCGATGGCGCCCACCAGGTCCTGCTTGGCGAACGCCGTGCGCGCTTCCCGCTGCAGCCGCGTCACCTGCGCTTGCTTGGACTCGGCGGCAGGCGCGGGTGGCGGCGTCGGAGCCGGCGGCGGGGCCGGAACGGCCGGCGCCGGGGCGGGCGAAGGCGAAGGCGCAGGTGTGGCTGCAGGCGGCGGCGGCATTGGCGCCGATTGCTGGCTCGGTGGCGGCGCCCGGCCCGGCACGCGGATCGTCTGCCCGCCCGCCAGCTGGCGTGGCACCTTGATGTCGTTGTAGCGGGCCAGGCCGTAGAACATGAACACGTCGCGCATGAAACGCCCGGCAATGGCCGACAGCGACTCACCCGCCTTCACCTGGTAAGTGAACGACTCGCGGCCCAGCAAGGCTTGCGGGTCTTCCTTGATCTGGCGCATCAGACTCAGCGCAAGGCGCTGGTTGGGATCAGCCTGCAACACGCGCTGAAGCTCGTCGACAGCCGCGTCCTCGCGGCCGAATTCCAGATGCTCGACGGCCGTTGACAGGGCCCGCTGGATGGCCTGCGGGCTGTCCAGAGGCGGGCCTTCGGGCACGGATGGGGGTGGAGGCGCGGCCTGAGGCGCGGCTGCCGGTGCAACAGGCTCCGCTGCAGGGGTCGAACTGGCGGGCTGCGTTTGCCCAGGCTTGTTCGGCGGGGCGGCACAGGCGCCCAGGAACAGCGCAGCCAAAAGAGGGGAAATTCGCTGAATCGACACCACGGAAACGCTGATCATCTTGTCCACGGCGGGTATTGTGCGCCTTGCGATCTGCCGCCGCCGATGCCCCGGTCTGCCGGGACCCTGACTTCGGAGGATGAATCGGGGCAACTGCTCTGGACCATCATCCGCCCAGCGGCCACCATAGCCCATGCCCACGCCTGCAGCCACCGCTTCTTCACTGCCCGCGCGCCCGGTCGTCGCCGTTGTGGTCCAGCAACATGCTGAAGAGGCGGCGCTGCTGCGCCATGTGCGGTCGGTGCTGGTGCGGGCATCGCATGTCGGCCTGCTGCGCCTGGGCCGGCTCGACGAGCGCCTGGCCGCCCACCTGGACGGCCTGGCGGTGGCCGGTCCGGCGGGCCAGGCCCTGTGCCTGGCGGCGCTGGAAAGGCCCGGCGCGGGTGAGGTCTTCGCGCTGGCGGTGCTGGCATTGGAAGCCCACGACCTGGCGCTGCTCGACCGGCTGCTGGCCATCAGCGCGCAGCTGCCCGAGGCCCGCCGCGGCCTCGTGTCGGCCTATGGCTGGGTTCCGGCATCGGTGCTGAAGGGCGTTGTCCGCGGGCTGCTGTCGTCTCCCGCAGGGCCTGCGCTCGAACTCGGCATCGACGCCTGCCGGCTGCACCAGGTCGACCCAGGCCCCGTGTTGGCCACAGCCCTGACCAGCCCGTTGCCAGGTCTGCAGGCAGCCGCCGCCCGTGCGGCCGGCGAACTGGGCCGTGTCGACCTGCTCCCCGCCCTGCTGAAGGCTGACGACGCCGAAGCAGGTGAAGCGGGTGAAGTGGCGTTCTGGAAATCCTGGTCAGCCTGCCTGCTGGGTGACCGGCAGCGGGCATTGGCCGCCCTGGCCCAGGCCGCCGAGGGCCACGGCGCCTGGTCGCAGCGCGCACTGGCGCTGGCGCTGGCCGCCAGTTCTCCCGCGCAGGCCCGCGGGCTGGCCAAGCGCATCTCGCAAGCCGCGCAGGTGCCAGGCGCAGACATGGCCGTACAGCGCCGCCGCGTGCGCGCGCTGGCCATGCTGGGCGAACTGCGCTTCGTGCCGTGGCTGATCGAACGCATGGCGGAGCCCGCACTGGCGCGCCTGGCTGGCGAGTCCTTCCAATGGATCACCGGCGCCGACCTGGCCTTGCTGGACCTGGAAACGCTGGACCCACCCGCCGGCTTCCAACAGGCCGACGATGCCGACGACGACGGCGCACTCGGCGACGACGACAGCCTGCCCTGGCCCGACCCGGCCCGCGTCCAGGCCTGGTGGCTGCAGGCGCAGCCGGCGCTCGAGGCCGTTGCGGCCAGCTCCAGCGGCCGCCTCTTCCTCGGCAAGCCGATCAACTGCCAGACCGCCCGCCAGGTGCTCGCCGAAGGCACCCAGCGTCAGCGTGCTCATGCTGCCTGCCTGGCCAGCTTGCTGCAGCCTGGCCGGCCCATGTTTCAGGTGGCAGCCCCGGTGCCACGACAGCAGCGCGCCCTGGCCGCGTGGCCGGCCTGAGCATGGACCCAGTCTGGCTGTTCCCCTGGCTGGCCCTCGGCTTCGCCGTTGCCGCCGGCTGGCGCTGGCTGCGCACGCGCCGCTGGCAGGGCGCAGCCGCCACCTGGGCACTGATGGCCTTCATCTTCGCCGCGGTCTCGGTCTGGCTCAGGACCGGCGCATGAAGCAAACCGGCCCGCATGCCGCGCGCCTGACCTGCAACGCCTTGCCGAGCGCCGCCCCTGCCATCAAGATGCGGCCAGCCTTCCTCCCACTGCGCGGCCCTGGCCTGCGTGTGAACTGCGTGTGACACATCCCGCCCCATGATCCTGACATTGACAGCCGTCTCCCTGAACGACAGACAGCTGACGCCAGCGCTTTCGGCGCGTTTCGACGACCACGGCGGCACCATCGGTCGCGCCGACCACAACACGCTGGCGCTGCCCGATCCTGAACGCTTCATCTCGCGGCTGCAGGCTGAAGTGGTGGCCAGCGGCGGCAGCTTCCTCATCCGCAACGTCGGCTCGGCCAACGCCATCCTGATCGGCCCGCGTGCTTTGGAAGGGGGCCAGTCGTCGGTGATTCGGCATGGTGACCAGATCCGCATTGGCGGCTATGTGCTGCATGCCGATTTCCCGCCGCAGGAACTGGCCGCCCCTGAAGGCACGCGACCCGGCCAGCCCGCGCGTGCACCGCTGTCCGTCCCGGCCTTCACCCCGGCTCCACCCGCCCGGCCGGTGCCGCTGGTACCACCACCCCCCCTGCCGGCGCAGGCCATCGCAGGCCTGTCGGGCAACAACCCGTTTGCCGACCTGCTGGGCCCGGCTGCCGGCGCCAGCCCGTCGGCCGACCCCTTTGCCGACCTGTTCAGCCCCGCGCCGCCAGCGCCCGCACGCCCGTGGCCACAACCGGCGCCACCGCCGGTCTTCCAGCCCGCACCCGCTGGCATCGACGAGCGTTCTGCCGCCTTGCCGCCGAGCCGACCTGCTGGTGCACCTGCGCAGCGCTTGCCCGACGATTTCGACCCCTTCGCCGCGCCTTCGGCGCCCCGTCCCCAGCCGCCGGCCCCGGCACCAGTCGACCCCTTCGCCGACCTGATGCCCGCGGTGCCCGCCGCCGGCATCGACCAGGCTTTCGGCCTGGCCGACAGCCGCCAAGACGACCCGCTGGCCCACTTCCTGTCAGACCTGGGCGGCCCGCCCGCGGCGCCCGGTGGGCCGGCCATTTCGACCGACCCCTTGATGCTGTTCGGCGCGCCGCCACCGCCGCCGTCGCCGGCTGCATCTGCGCAGCCCGACCATGTGCCGGCATTGCATGCCGCCTATGCGCCGCCTCGGATTCAGCTGCCCACCGCGGCACCGCCGGACGAGACCCTGCCTGTGTCCTTGCCTGCGCCCGTGCGGGTGCCTCCCCCCATGCCCAGGCCGCGACCGCTGGCCCCTTCGTCCTCGTTCGCTGCACCTGCGCAGGCCCCGCAGCCCGTGCCACCGGTGGCGGCGACCGGCGGCAGCGAACAGGACACCGAGGCCCTCTGGGCCGCTTTCTGCGCCGGTGCCGGCGTCGACGTGCCATTGCCACCCGGCGCCGGCCCGGAACGCATGCAGGCCATCGGCATGATGCTGCGCACCGCCGTCGAGGGCACCCTGAAACTGATGGCCGTGCGCGCCAGCACCAAGCAGGAACTGCGCGCCGACGTCACCATGATCCAGCAGCGCAACAACAACCCGTTGAAGTTCTCGCCCGACGCGGCTGCTGGCATCGAACAGCTGCTGCAGCCCCCGGCCCGCGGCTTCCTCGATGGCCCGGCGGCACTCGAAGAAGCCATGCACGATCTCGTGGGCCATTCCATCGGCACCGTCGCCGGCATGCGTGCGGCCATCGAAGGCATGCTCGGCCGCTTCGACCCGGCGGCGCTGGAAGCCAAGCTCTCGGGGGGCTCGATGCTCGACAGCCTGCTGCCGATGAACCGCCGCGCCCGCCTGTGGGACCTGTACCTGCAGCACCACGGCGCCATCCGCGAAGAAGCCCAGGAAGACTTCCATACCCTTTTCGGCAAGGCGTTCCTGGCGGCCTATGAACAGCAGATCGAACGCCTGCGGCTGGAGAAGCAGCGCCGATGAGCAGCATCCGCATCGCTGCCTGCAGCCTGACCGGCGCCCGCAGCCACAACGAAGACGTCGTGCGCCATGGCTCGACGCCGCAGGGCCACTTTGCGGTGGTGGCCGACGGCGCCGGCGGCCACCGCCGTGGCGCCGAAGCGGCGCACCGCAGCGCCGACTGCATGGAACGGCTGCTACGCGACGGCGGGCTCGAGTTCTGCCCGGCCAGCCTGACGGCCATGGTGCGCCAGGCCCACCGCGTGCTGCTCGCCCACCAGGACGCCAGCGCTGCCGAACTGCGCATGCACAGCACCGTGGTCACGCTGTGGATCGACGCCGCCGGCGAACACGCGCTGTGGACGCATGTCGGCGACTCGCGCCTGTACCGCATCCGCCAGCAGCGCACCGACCTCGTCACTTCCGACGACAGCGTCGTGCAGCGCATGGTGCGCCTGGGCCTGATCAGCATCGAACAGGCGGCGCACCACCCGCAGAAGAACCAGCTCGTCTCCGCCCTGGGCATCGACGGCGAGGTCGAGCCTCACACCGTGGTGCGCCCGGTCGAGGTGCAGGAAGGCGACGCCTTCCTGCTGTGCACCGACGGCTGGTGGGAAGGACTGGACGACCAGGCGCTGTGCAGCACCCTGGCCCGGGCGCTGAGCCCCGAAGACTGGCTGAGCGGCATGCGCCTGCTGATCGAGGCCCGCAAGATGCCGCGGCAGGACAACTTCAGCGCCGTCGCGGTGTGGGCCGGCGACCCCGGTGAAGTCACCCAGGCCGGCAGCGACGACACCATGCCGCGCCAGGTCTTCCTGCGCTAGCAGCGGGGGCGGCTTACCACTGGCCGGTCAGCAGGTCGGCAAAGGCATCGGGCGTGGGCAGGCCCTCCAGCAGCGTGCAGGCCAGCGGTACTTCCGGCCCGGCGTGCGGCGACCACAGGCTGCAGCCTTCCAGCCGCTGCAGCAGCGACGTCGCCGCCAGGCCATGCAGGAAAGCGTCGAGCGTGGCCGCACGGTCGACGCTGACACGTTCGCGCCCCGGTGCCGGCGCCACGCGCACTTGTGGCGCATGCATGGCCACCGGCCAGGGCGGTGCCTGCAGCAGTTCGTCCTCGAAGCTTTCAACCCGGGCGTCTTCGGCCAGGGTGCACAAGGCGGCATGGGCAACGTGGCGCCACCAGAGTTCCAGGTGGTCGAGTGCGAAGCGGTCCACTGGCGGCACCGGGCGCGGCTGGGCGACCACCAGCGGAAAGTAGCGGCCGACGTTGTCGCTGCTGGGCATGAGCACACCGAACCACCACTGCCGGTCGACCACGCCCGGCGCCCAGGCGAAACGCCACAGCGGCGCCGACAGGTAGGCCGGCATCCAGGCCTCACCCAGCTGGCGGCGGCTGCTGTCCATACCGCCCGACAGCCAGCGGTCGCAGGCTTCGACCCATTCGGGCTCGAGGCGGCGCGAGGCGAAGTCGCCCAGCATCGAAACTTTCCCGAACCAGCCGGCTGTCGCTTGCTTGCTCATCGACGGGTCTCGCGCTAGAGGTTGGGAGTGGAGCGCGCCGCCAGCCGGCGCGCTACAGGCCGTTCGGGCAGCTGAAGGTCCGCAGCTCGTTCAAGCGCAGCGGGTTGCGCACGCTGCTGGCGGTGATGTCGAAGACCGCGTTCTTGCCGTCGATGACGAAGGTGGCGCGGAACTTCTCGCTGCTGGGGCCGGGCGTGAGGTTGACGCGCTCGAACATCCGCAGCATCGCCCACGGGCCTTCATTGATCATGCCGGTGGAGCCGGCGGGCAAGGCCGACACCCGGACCACGCCATTGCCGCGCGGGCCGGGCCAGCGCACCGACTGCGGCAACTGCGGCCCATGGTCGTAGCGCACTTTCTGGCCGTCGGCGTCGAGCAGGAATTCGCGCAGCGACGTGTCCATTTCCACCGGCCGGAATTCCAGCTGCATCGTCGGCACCGAAGCACCCGCCGGGAAGAAGGTCTCGCGGATGACGGCGGCACGCTGGAACTGCGGCAAGGTGCCGACGTCGGCGCCCAGCGGCACGCCTTCGACCGAACGGAAGCTCCAGGGGCGGGTGCTGGTGTCGATGTACGGCGCCAGCTTGGTCTGCATCTGCTCGAACTTGCCGCCAGGGCCGAAAAGGGCGGCGAAGTCGGCCTGCGTGACTTCCCGCGCCGAGTTGACGTCGAACGGAAACCGGCCGGTGACGGCCTGGTTGCAGAATTCGCCAACCGACGCCCGCACTTCGCGCGACAGGCTTTCGCGCAGCTGCATCAGGGCCACGCGCGCGCTGCTGGAACCCAGGCTGTCGAGCACGCTGCGCACGGGCTCGGGCGAGTTCGCGGCTTCCACCTTCAGCTGGTTGGGCAGCGGCGACTGCGGTGGCGCCGCGCCGCCCTTCAGTGCCGCGTCGACGGCGCTCAGCAGGTCCTGCAGCTGGCGCAGCCGGTCGACGACGCCGTCGAGCGCCGCCTTGCCACCCTCGGGGGCGAACACGAAGCGGCGCAGGCCCACGAATTCGTCGTCGACGATGCTCTCGATCTGCTTGCCTGGCGCGCCGGTGGTCGCCGGCTTGGGGCCGACGCCGCCCAGCAGGCTGCCCACGGTCTGCTCGATCTCGCGCACACCCTTGTCGACCTTGCCGGCGATCAGGCCGCGGCCCTCGAGCAGCGTGGTCTCGCGCGAGATGGCGCGCAGCAGCGGCACCAGCGGTGTGTCGGGGGCCGAGAGCAGGCGAGCCTTCTCCAGCGACTGGCTGACGCTGGTCAGCGGCTGCAGGCGGATGTCGCCGATGAAGGTCTTCCAGGTGTCGCGGTAGTCGGTCAGGTAGAGGCGGCGTACGTCGTCGGTGAGCTTGGCCGCTGCCACGGCGTTGTCGCGGGCGTTCATCTGCGGTGCCGCCGCGCCCAGCACCCAGCCCTGTTCCACGGCCAGCTGGGCCGTCACCTGGGCCACCTTGTCCTGGAAGCCCTTGTGATAACCGTCGTGGGTGAACAGGCCCGGCACACCGCGGGACAGCGGCAGGCCGCTGGCCCGCGCGAACACCAGCTGGGCGTTCGGCCCGCCAGCGCGCACCACGGTGAAGTCGTTGAACTCGCTGCCCAGCCCGCTCAGGCGAAGACGGTTGTAGACCCGCTGCGGCAGCGACACGGCGGCCAGGCTCTGGCGCGTGGCTTCGACCAGGGCCTTGTCCTGCTCGATCGGCGAAATCGCCGGGCCGAGTGCGAGCAGGGCGTCGAGATGGCGGCTCATCGTCGCGCGCTGTTCGGGGCCCAGTTCGCTGGCCAGCTGGGTGTCCCAGTCGGCCTCGATGTGGGTCTTCAGGGCCACCGCGTCGAAGTGCGCGGGGTCGTACAGCATCAGATAGGCCTTCAGGGCTTCGTACTGCGAGTCGGGCTGCTCGCCGGCGCGCAGCTGCTGTTCGACACGCAGCGCCAGCCGCGGCAGCACGGCGTCGACGAGCATGCGTTCGTACGCCTGCCGCGCAGCGCCGTCGAGCTTCTTGCCCTGGTACAGGCCGAAGCCCAGCGACCAGGGCACCTCGTTGGGCGTGACACCGGCCGCAGCCAGCCCGCGTGTGGCTTCCAGGGCCGGCAGGATGGGGCGCAGGTCGGCGGTGGCCCGGTTGGGCGTTTCCTGCACCTGGCGGCGGACGGTTTCGGTGCGCTCGGCCACGGTGGCGACATACGCACCGTTGTTCTTCCAGCTGACGGCCCAGGCCGCCACCAGCCCGACGCTGGCCAGCGCGAGCACGGCATAGCCGGCCGAGACGAGCAAGGCGCGCCGCCGCTCCCAGCGGCGGTCGGTGCCGGCCAGGCCGCTTTCGGCAAAGATCACTTCCGTGAGCAGGCGCTGCAGGAAGAAGCTGCGGCCACTGGCCTGCTGCGGTGGCAGCACCGCCTGTTCGATCTGGAAACGGCGGGCCACGGCGCCCAGCACGCGGTCGACCGGCGTGCCTTCCTGCGTGCCACTGACGAAATACACCCCGCGCAGCATCGGGTCGGCCTCGAAGGCCGAGGGCGAGAACACCTGCTGCACGAATTCCAGCAGCGGGCCGGAGAGCTGCGCAAACTGGTTCGGGAAGCCGTAGATGCGCATGCGGCGCTGCGGGTCGGCTTCGGCCTGCAGGCGGTCGACGAGCCCGTCGCTCAGGCGCTGCAGCAGGGCTGCGAGCTCGCGGCCCAGGTCCTGGGTCCAGGCGCCAGGCGTGGCGCGCGGGAAGGTCACGCCCCAGGGCGTGGCGCGCTGGTCCTTGTCGAGCGCGGCGAAGTGGTCGGAGAAACCGGCCATCAGGTCGCACTTGGTGACCATCAGGTAGATCGGGAAGCGGATGCCCAGCTGTTCGTGCAGTTCCTGCACGCGCTGGCGTGCCGCCTGGGCGTAGCGGGCGCGATCGCCGGCGCTCTTGGTCAGCAGGTCGGGCACCGAGACGGTCACGATCACGCCGTTGACGGGCTGGCGCGGGCGCGAGGTCTTGAGCAGGTCCAGGAATCCGGTCCAGGTGCCCTTGTCGGTGGCCTGGTCGCTGTCCTGCGTGACGAAGCGGCCGGCCGTGTCGATGAGCACGGCACGGTCGGTGAACCACCAGTCGCAGTTGCGCGTGCCGCCGACGCCGCGCACCGCCTGTTCACCGGCCGCACCCGCCAGCGGAAACTGCAGCCCGGAATTGCGCAGCGCCGTGGTCTTGCCCGAGCCCGGCGCGCCGATGATGACGTACCAGGGCAGTTCGTACAGGTAGCGCGCGCTGAACCTGGCGTTGAGCCGGCTCCACCAGCCCTGGTCGGCCGCCGAGGCGGAACCGAAGCGGGCCTTGCGCAGCGTCTGCAGGGCTTGCTGGAAACGTTCACGCACGGCCACGAGATCGGCGCTTTCGGCCATTGCGCCGGGCCCGGCCGGGGCGCTGACGAGTCGTTCGACGACCTTTTCGTTGCCACGCCGCTTGCGCCACAGCGCCACGCCCAGCCACAGCGCCACCACGGCCAGCAGCACCCCCGTGGCGACCCAGCGCGCCAGCGCGGTTTCAAGCGGGATGAGGCTGCCGATGGCCACCACCGGCCCGACGAACCACACCAGGGCCACCAGCACCAGCACCAGCAGCAGCAGCGCCACCCAGCGGTTGAAGACGAGGCCGAGCAGCTTCCTCATCGCCCGGCTCCCGGTGGCGTGGCCGTGGCCGCCGGGGCCGATGTCGGCGCCGGCGAGGCACCCGCTGCGCGCGCCTGCAGGTCGGTGCGTGTGGCAAACAGCGTGACCTCGACGCGCCGGTTCAGCGCCCGGTTGGCCGCGGTGTCGTTGGGCGCCACGCTTTCGCCGTCGGCGCGGCCTTCGGCGCGGATGCGATCGGCGGGCATGCCGGCCGTGACGAAGAGATCGCGCACCGAGCGGGCGCGGTCTTCCGACAGGTGCCAGTTCGACGGGTAGCGCAGCGTGCGGATGGGCGTGTTGTCGGTGTGGCCGGTGATCAGCACCTGCCCGCCCACGCGCACCAGGGCTTCGGCAATTCGCTGCATCAGCGCTTCGCGTTCGGGCACCAGGGTGGCACTGGCCGGCGTGAAGAGGCCGTCACCACGAACGGTGACGACGCTGCGGTCGACCTCGTCGCGGACTTCGATCGTGCGCGCGCGGACATCGGGCTGCAGCAGCACGGCCAGGCGTGGCACCGGCGCTGGCTGCGCCACGGCGGCCACCGGCGGCGGCAGGCGCAGGCTCTGGATCTGGCCGTAGACCGGGTCTGAGCGGTCGCCCAGCGACCACGACAGGAACCAGTACACCGTGGCCAGCAGCAGCACGACCCCGGCGGCGACCAGGGCCAGCGGCAGCCAGGACAGCGCGGCGCGGTCCTTCAGCGGCTCGACCTGCCAGTGCTGGGCCAGCGCCGCGGGGTAGGCGCCCCGCTGCTGGCCGATGATCTGCGCCAGCTTGGCGCGCACCGCTTCGAGCTGCGCCCGCCCACCGTCGATGACGCGGTAGCGGCCTTCGAAGCCGAGGGCCAGCGCGGCGTAGATGAGTTCGAGCAGGTCGCGGTTGGCGTCGGGCTTTTCGGCCAGGCGCGCCATCAGCTGGAAGACCTTCTCGCCGCCGAACGCCTCGTTATGGAATTCGGCCAGCAGACTGTGCCTGCCCCAGACGCCACCGCCGCCCCAGGGGGTGTCGGCGGCGGCTTCGTCGAGCATCGTGCACAGCACGTAACGCGCCGCCATCACGCGTTCGGGCGCAATGCCCTTTTCCTGGACAGCCGTGGCGAAATCGCGGATGCCCTGGGCCAGCGAAGCGCGCAGCGTGGCCGGATCGCCGACATGGCGCGTCTGGCGCAGCTGCGGCACCAGCAGCAGCAGCCGGTTGGCCGCGGCCAACAGCGGGTTCAGCCCCTGGTCGACCACGGCAGCGTCCGCCGGGTGCATCTGCGTGGCCGGCTCGCCGGCGCCCCGCGCCCCACCCCAGCCGCCGGGCCGCGGCTTGAGGATGCCGCGTTCGCCACCGAAGTGCGTGGCAAACGGATCGTCGATCGGCGGCGGCTCGCTCATGTCACCGACATCCTTTCAGGACGCGAACCCCTGCGAGGCGCCAACCCCAACCCAAGCTTCTCGCCACGGCCCGGCTCCACCGGGCCGTGGCGGGCGGCACCTTGGGGGTAGCGAGCGCCAGCGAGCTTGGGGGTCTCATTTCACGATTGGCGCACGGCCCACAGTTCGAGCTCCAGCGACGGGAAGTCGCCGGCCACATGCAGGGCCAGGTTGCCCGTGCGTTCGAACTGCTTCCACAGTTCACCCTGGCGTTCGAGCTCGAAGTAGTGGCTGCCGGCGTGATAGGGCAGCTGGCGCGGCGCCACCGGCAGGCTGCGCAGCACGATGCCGGGCAGCTGCAGGTTGACGAGATCCTTGATGCGGTCCACCGGGCCCAGCTTGCTCTGCGCCGGGAAGCGCTGGCGCAGCTGCTCGGTGGGCAGCTGCGCCCGCACGGCCAGCACGAAGCCGGCATTGCGCAGCAGCTCGGCGTCGGGCACGACCGCCGTGCGCACGCCGTGGCTGCGGTCGATGAGGTCGATGGCCACGGCGTGGCGCTGCACTTCACGCGACATGTAGTCGCGGATGTCCTGCACCACCGGCGCGAACACCTGCTGCAGGGCGTCGTGCCGATAGGCGGGGTATTCGGGCGGTTGGCGCTCGCCGCGGTTGAACGTGGCCAGCTCACCCGCCAGCGCCAGGCAGGTCAGGTAGAAAGGCCAGGGGTGCATGCTGGGTGCAGCGGCGTACTGGTGCAGCTGCGGTTCGGAGCGGTTCAGCAGCTGCAGCTGCAGGAAGTCGGCGATTTCCGACACGCCATTGCCCAGCTGCCCCATGCCCGAGGCCAGCGTCAGTGCGCGTTGGCGGATCAGCCCATGCAGCAGGCTGGCCGTGGCCGAGAGCTGGCCGCTGGCGTCGATGCGGGTCTGCGGTGCGATGTAGCCGCGGTCGAGCACCACCTGGCCGTCGGCGCGCCTTTCCAGCACCCGCGCCACGCCGAGCACGGCATGGCCGTCGCTCACGTCGCGCTCGCGCATCAGGGCCACGCGCAGCGCGCCCAGTTGCACGGGTTCGGGGTCGTCGGCGGCGCGGGTCTGGTCGCGCAGGTCCTTGTCGAGCACGCGGTAGCGGCTGTGCTGGTCGCCGGCACCGTCGCCGAAGTCGACCTCGGTGGCACCCGGGCGGGCGCGGGCCACGGCGAGCACGACCAGTTCGTCGTGCATGTCCGAAGGCACGGCCAGCGGCGCAGGCAGCGGGTCGCCGTCGGGCATGGACAAGGGCGAGCCGTCGGGCAACACCGCCTGCACACGCGCCACCGCCAGCTGGCCGGTGGCCAACTGCGCTTCGTCCAGCACCAGCTCACTGAAGCCCCAGGCATGCGGATTCGACGCCGCCACGCGCGCATGGACCAGGTGTTCGACGTAACGCGCCTCTTGCTGGAAATGATGTGGCTGCAGGAACATGCCCTGCGACCAGACGATCCGGTGTTGAAAGCTCATGGGCTGCCGGCGGGCTTCAGGGCAGCAGCGTGGCCGACAGCGCCAGGCTGTCGGCGCGCACCGCCAGTTTGTGGGTCTTGTTCGGTGGCACCGCCACCACGGCACGCCAGGTTGCGCGTTCGAGGTTGCGGTAGACCGCCATGACGCCGATGAAACGGGTCTCGGGAGAAAGCTGCTTGTTGAACGGGCGCATTTCGCCAGGCTGCAGCATGATTTCTTCACGGGCCACGAGGTCGGCCGCCAACGTGGCCTGGTCGGACTGGTAGAGGGCCATGAAATCGGCCTGGTTGAAGGCTGTCGGTGAACGCAGTTCGTAGATTCGCAGCAGCAGCGGCGAGGGCCGGTCGTTGACGCTCGGGTTCAGCCCTGCGGCCGCAGCGATGCTGCCTTCCACGCGCGCGGGCTTGGGTGCGGAGGTACCGCAGGCGGCCAGGGCACCAGCCACGCCACACACCACCAGCGCCAGGGCCGTACGACGAGGGCCGCACACAGCGTTTCGACTTTCGAGGGCCCTGCCCGTCTCGCCGCTCGTCATGTCCTGCTCCTGAAGATTCGTCGTGAGGATAAGCCAGCCCGGCTGCCCTGCGCAGGGCGCGCGCAGGATAGCGCAGTGCCCTCGTGGCACGCCAATCGGCCCGATGGCGCGCACTGCGTCACCAGTTCTGGCCGGGCGCAGGCCACCGCCGCGGCCTTCCACGCAGAGTTGATGCGACACTGAAGCCGCCTGGCTGAGTGACCCACCGAGTGACCCTGTCCGCACCTATCGTGACCACACCGCCTCCCCCACCTGCGCGCGCCGAAATACCGCTCCTGTACGGTCCGAATTCGGACGACAACGAGCCGAACCCGCTGGTTACCCCCAGCGAAGAAGAGATGGAGCGCTATCTCGGCAAGCAGCTGGCTGCTGCCGGTGCCGCCAAGGGGCAGGCCGCAGCATCGGCTGCGGGCGCGCCCGTGCCTGAACCCGAAGCGATGACGGCGATTCCGATCTCGGCCAAGCGCGCTGCACAACTTGCCGCGCAGCAGCGCGCGACCGAGGCCGACCCCTGGCTGGACGATGTCGAAACGCCAACGCTGATCCTGCCGCGCCGGGCTGAGCCTGTTGAAGCGCCGGCACCGCAGAGTGCCAGCAAGACCCCGCGCCCGGCGAGCGCACAGCCGGCTGCCCCCAGCTCCGCGCCGGCCTTTCGGCAGATTGGCCGCTTCACGGGCTTGAAGCGGCAGGGTCGCACCGACGCCGGCACGCTGTACCGCGCCACCGACCCAAAGCTGGGCCGCGAGGTCGCCATCCATGTGCTCCAGGGGCCCGCCTGTGACAGCGACAAGCTGCGGCCGCTGCTCGTGCAGCAGCTGCAGGCTGCCGCACGCCTGTCACACCCGAATATCGCGGTGGTCGACGAAGTCGATATCGACGATGGCCAGCCGTATCTCGTCAGCGCCGTCGTCGAAGGCGAAACCCTGCCGCAACGGCTGCAGACGCAGGGACCGCTGACGGTGCATGACACCGTGCTGCTCGGCCTGCAGCTGGCGCGCGCGCTGGACCATGCACACCGCCACGGTCTGCTGCATCGTGACCTGAAACCGGCCAACGTGTTCATCCTGGCCGACGGCCAGACGATCCAGCTCACGGGCTTCGGGATCGCCGCACCGGCCGAGTCGCCGGGCGAAGTCACCGTGCTCGGGCCGGCCGCAGGTGTCAAGCAGTACATGACCCCCGAGCAGACCCGCGGCGAGCCGCAGGACGCACGGTCGGACGTGTTCGCCGCCGGCGTCGTGCTGTACGAGATGCTGGCTGGGGAACGCCCGTTCCGCGGCGCCACGCTGCTGGCCCTGGCCACGCGTATCGCCACCGAGGAACCGTCGCCTTTGCAGCGTGTCCGCCCGGACGTGCCACCTGCGTTGCGCCGCGTGGTCGAGCGCTGCCTTTCCAAGGCACCGGCCCAACGGTACGCCAGCGGCAAGGAGCTGGCCGACGCCTTGCTGCGTGTCCTGACCGAGATCGAGACGGCCGAACTCGAGGGCCGCCGCCCGCATGGCTGGTCGTTGCGGGCGCGCTGGGCCGCAGTGTCGGGCCTGGCCACGGCCGTGGTCGTTGGCGCGGCAGCGGCGGGCGTGCTGCTTTGGCAACTGGGCGCGGTGCGTGCCCAGGCCGATGACCAGGGCCGGAACCTGGCCCGCTTCGCCGCTGCGCAGCATGCCGAACAGGTGCTGGCCGAAGACTGGAACGCGGTCGCAGCCCAGCTGCTGTCGGCCGCCCAGGCAAGCGGCGGCCGCGAGCGTATTTCAGTGGTCGACTCGACGGGCCTCGTACGGGTGTCGACAGAACCCGGCCTGGTGGGTCAGCCCTATCGCAGCGAAGGCATGGCCTGGGCGCCAGCAAGGCCCGACGGCACCCTGGCGCGACTGGCCGGCGCGAGGCTCGACTTCGAGGCGCCGATCCAGCTGCAGGGCAAGGCACTCGGCCGCATGGTCGTCGGGCTTCCCGAAGCGACGATGGTTCGTGCGGGCCAGCCCACGGCCGGGCTTCTGGCCGGGTTGGCTGCGCTGGCTTCGCTGGTCGCAGCGGCGGTGTCCTATGCCCTGGCGGCGCGGCTCTCCGGGCCGATCGAACGGGCCAGCGAGTCGCTGGCGGAGATCGGCAAGGGGCGATTCGATCACCGCATGGTGGATTCGCGCAGCGACGAGTTCGGCCAGCTCTACGCCGCTGTCGACGCCACGGCGCAGGCATTGCAGCGGCGCGAGGCCGGCCAGGACAAGGTGCTGCCGCGCTGATGAGCGCACCGGCTTGGCTGGCTTTGGCAGGCACCCTGCTGGTCGCCGGATGGGCGCAGGCTCAACCCGCCGACCTGCCGAGCCCGGCTCTGCCAGCCCTGAAGCCGGCGCAGCCCGGGGCCATGGCCCAGGTGCTGGGGCGCACCGAACGGCTGCTGGTGGTGCTGCCGGCCGAGGGCGACAGCCTGCTCGCCCTGGCCGAGCGTTTTCTGGGGCGGGCTGACCGCGCCTGGTGGCTGGCCGACGCGGGCGGCCTGACACCGGGCCAGCCGCTCGTCGTGCCGCTCGTCCACCCAAACCCGACGGGTTTCGGCAGTGACGGCTATCAGACGGTGCCAGTGCTCAGCTACCACCGCTTCGGGCCTGCCAGCTCGGCGATGGTGGTCACGCCCGCGCAGTTCGAAGCCCAGTTGCAGGCCCTGTCGGAGCCAGGCATGCATGTGCTGCGCCTGGCCGATCTGGCCGGCTTTCTGGCAGGGCGAGAGCCGCTGCCCGCACGGTCGGTGGTGATCACCGTCGACGACGGTCACGAGTCGTTCTATCTGCATGCCTTCCCCCTGCTGCAGAAGCACAGGCTGCCAGCCACCCTGTTCGTGCACACCGGCGCGGTCGGCAGCCCGGAATACATGAGCTGGGCGCAGATCCAGGAAGTTGCAGCTTCAGGGCTCGTCAGCGTTCAGGCACATTCGCAGACGCACCAGAACCTGGCCGCGCGCGCCCCGCGCGAAACCGACCTCGCCTACCGGCGTCGGCTGGAATTGGAGGTACAGACCTCTCGCAGGCAGATCGAACAGCGGCTGCCTGGGGCCACGGTCAACCACTTTGCCTACCCCTTTGGCGATGCCAGCCCAGGCCTGATGGACACGCTGGCGCGCAATGCCTTCGAGCTGGGTCTGTCGGCACGCGCTGGCGGCAACGCCTTCTTTCGCCCGCCTTACCTGCTGCAGCGCACCTTGGTGCTGGGTGACTACACCCTGGAAGACTTCCGTGGGCGCCTGCAAACGCGCCAGACGCTGGCACGATGACACGATGACACATGGCCCGTTCCTGCGAAGAGCTCTCGCCCCTGCGGTCATGGCGGTCGCCGGCGCCATGCTGTCAGGTTGTGCCGGCCTTGGCGGCAACCCGTCGGTCAGCACCACTAGCGCAGCGCCCGCCACCGCCACCGTATCTGGCTCGACTGTCGCGCAGGCGCAGGCTGGCTTCGAGAACCGCCAGCGTGCGCTGGCTGAAGCAGCCGAACAGCAAGGCCAGTGGGCACAGGCGGCCTGGGCCTGGGAGGCCCTGCACGCATTGCGACCTGGCGACGACAACGTGACCCTCCGCCTGCAAAGGGCGCAGCAGGCTGCCGACTCGCGGGCGACCTTGCTGGTGCAGCAGGCGCGCCTGGCTCTGCACCTGGGCGACGCCGGCGGTGCGCGGGAACTGTTGTTGCGGGCGCTGGCAGTACTGCCCACGCACGCCGAAGCGGCCGCCGTGCTGAGCGCGCTGGAGGACGCGCGTGTCCGGCGCGAGTTCGTCGAACCCGACGGCACGCGCGTGGCGCCAGCGCCTGCCGCGTCCGAATTTGCAAGTCTGCTGGTGGCCCAGGGCGATGCCTCACGCGCGGCCGATTTGCTGTTGCCGCTGGCTACGGGCCGGCGCGCCGACCCGGCGCTGCGTCGCCAGCTGTCTGACGTGTACCTGCTGATGGCCGAGGCCCAGCACGGCGCCGATCCGGCCGCCGCCCTGGCCACGGTGCGCCGCAGCCTGCAGTTGGACCCGCGCAATGCCCGTGCCGGCAGCAAGCTGCGCGAGTGGCAACAACGCCAGGCGCCACGCCGCAGCAGGGCTGCACCCCAGAGCCTGAACGAACGTGTGGCTGAATGACAAACGGCTGCCGGATGGCAGCCGTCGAGACTGGCGGCGGGCGCCAGGGCTGAAGCGTCTTTACTCTGCGGACTCTGGGGTGTCGGTCGCGTCAGCGGCGGGCGCCGGCCGATCCACGAGCTCGACAAAAGCCATCGGGGCGTTGTCACCGACGCGGAAACCCATCTTCAGGATACGGGTGTAGCCGCCCGGGCGCGCCTGGTAGCGCGGGCCCAGTTCGTTGAAGAGCTTGCTCACGACGTCGCGGTCACGTGTGCGGTTGAATGCCAGGCGGCGATTCGCCAGCGTCGGCGTCTTGCCCAGGGTGATCAGCGGCTCGACGACGCTGCGCAGCTCCTTGGCCTTCGGCAGCGTGGTCTTGATGGCCTCGTGCTTGATGAGCGAATTGCACATGTTCCTCAGCATCGCCAGGCGGTGCGAGGTGGTACGGTTCAGTTTGCGGGGGCCGTTACGGTGGCGCATGGTGCTTCTTTCCTGTCTTTATTGAACCCCGGCCGTGTCAGGTACCGGGGGTTGCACATGGCAAGCGGCTTAACGCTTGTCCAGGCCCTGCGGGGGCCAGTTCTCCAGCCGCGCACCGAGCGTGAGCCCGCGCGAAGCCAGCACTTCCTTGATCTCGTTCAGGCTCTTGCGGCCCAGGTTCGGCGTCTTCAGCAGCTCGGTTTCAGTGCGCTGGATCAGGTCGCCGATGTAGTAGATGTTCTCGGCCTTCAGGCAGTTGGCCGAACGCACCGTGAGTTCGAGCTCGTCCACAGGACGCAGCAGGATGGGGTCGAACGGCGTCGGCTTGGCTTCCGGGAAGCCACGGCCGCCCATACCGCCGACCGCACCGTCGCTGACGTCGATCTGCGCGAAGAAGGCCAGCTGCTCGACCAGGATGCGAGCACTCTGGCGGATGGCTTCTTCCGGCGGAATGGCGCCGTTGGTTTCGATCTCCATCACCAGCTTGTCGAGGTCGGTGCGCTGTTCGACACGCGCGTTTTCCACCGCGTACGACACCCGGCGGACCGGCGAAAACGAAGCGTCGAGCACGATGCGGCCGATGCTCTTGGTGGGCTCGTCGCCATAGCGGCGCAGGTTGCCCGGCACATAGCCGCGACCCTTCTCGACCTTGATCTGCATGTCGAGCTTGCCGCCTTGCGCCAGATGGGCAATGACATGCTCGGGGTTGATGATCTCGACGTCGTGCGGCGTCTGGATGTCGGCGGCCGTGACGGCGCCTTCACCTTCCTTGCGCAGAACCAGCGTGACTTCGTCGCGGTTGTGCAGGCGGAAGACGACGCCCTTCAGGTTCAACATCACATGAACGACATCTTCCTGGACGCCGTCGATGGCCGAGTACTCGTGCAACACGCCGGCGATCGTGACTTCGGTCGGGGCATAACCCACCATTGACGACAGCAGCACACGCCGGAGTGCATTGCCGAGGGTGTGGCCGTAGCCGCGCTCGAATGGCTCGAGAGTGGCTTTGGCGCGATGGCCGCCGAGCGGCTCGACCTGGATGGCCTTGGGCTTCAGAAGTGTGGTTTGCATTGCGTCTTTATGTTCCTGTCAATACCCTCGGCTCGTTACACCGATAAGGCTGATGGACCGCGCCGGGCTGGGTGTTGCAATCTGCCTCGCGCCCGGCGGGCGAAGCACAACAAGGGGGATCGGCGCGAAAGTCGGCGCGCGATCAACGCGACATCAGCGTGACGTCAACGTGAGTAAAGCTCGACGATCAGCGCTTCCTTGATCTCGGCGCCGAACTGGTCGCGGTCAGGCACCTTCTTGAAGGTCCCTTCCATCTTGGTGGCGTCCACCTGCACCCAGTCGGCCAGGCCGAGCGATTGGGCGAGCTTGAGCGCCTCGGTCACACGCAGCTGGGTCTTGGACTTGTCGCGCAGCGCCACGACGTCACCGGCCTTGACCGAGTACGACGGGATGTTCACGACCTGGCCGTTGACCGTGAGCGCCTTGTGCGACACGAGTTGGCGTGCCTCGGCACGGGTCGAACCGAAGCCCATGCGGTAGACGACGTTGTCCAGGCGTGATTCGAGCAGGCCCAGCAGGTTGCTGCCGGTGTTGCCCTTGCGGCGCTCGGCTTCGGCGAAGTAGCGGCGGAACTGGCGCTCGAGAATGCCGTACATGCGCTTGACCTTCTGCTTCTCGCGCAGCTGGATGCCGTAGTCGGAAGTACGCGACCCGCTGGTGCGGCCGTGCTGGCCGGGCTTGCTGTCGAACTTGGCCTTGTCGGCGATGGGCCGACGGGCGCTCTTCAGAAAGAGGTCGGTGCCTTCACGGCGGGAAAGTTTGGCCTTGGGGCCGAGATAACGTGCCACGGTGGTTCCTTTGGTGTGGTGCTGACGCGGCCGATATCCAGGACAAGCGGCTTGTGAAAGGGCCTGCCTGGAACATCCCGCGCGAGTCCGGCGAAAGTTCTTGGATTCGCTCGAACGGTGGGCTTACGGAGTGCCGGTCACAGCACCCCAGGAAAACAGCCGGCTTGCACCCCGTGGGGCAGTAACGCGCCCGATGGGTCCAGCCGGCTTGCGAAAAACCTTCGATTGTAGCGCCACAGCGGGAAAACCCGCTCGACGCCAACACACGAGACTCAGATGCGGCGGCGCTTCTGCGGACGGCAGCCGTTGTGCGGCACGGGCGTCACATCGCTGATCGAATTGATGCGGATGCCCAGCGACGCCAGCGCGCGAACGCTGGACTCGCGACCCGGGCCGGGACCCTTGATCCGCACGTCCAGATTCTTGATGCCTTGTTCCTGGGCGGCACGGCCAGCCGTTTCAGCGGCCACCTGGGCGGCGAAAGGCGTGCTCTTGCGCGAGCCCTTGAAACCCTGGCCACCGCTGGAAGCCCAGGCCAGTGAACCGCCCTGGCGGTCGGTGATCGTGATGATCGTGTTGTTGAACGAGGCGTGGACGTGGGCAATGCCGTCAGCAATGTTCTTGCGGACCTTCTTGCTCACGCGGCGCGCCGCGGTATTGACTGGTGCTTTGGCCATGAAAGACTCTCTTGAAGATTCGGGTGGCGAGGCGGCTTACTTCTTCAGGCCGGCTGCACCCTTGCGCGGACCCTTGCGGGTGCGGGCATTGGTACGCGTGCGCTGGCCGCGCACGGGCAGGCCGCGGCGGTGACGAAAGCCACGATAGCAACCCAGGTCCATCAGGCGCTTGATGCTGATGGACAGTTCGCGACGCAGATCGCCTTCGATCGTCATGCGGCCGATTTCTTCGCGGATGCGCTCGAGGTCGGTGTCGCTCAGGTCCTTGATCTTCTTCGAGTAGGCGATGCCCACCTTGTCGCAGAGCTTCTGCGCAGTGGAGCGACCGATCCCGTAGATCGAGGTCAGACCGATCTCCGCATGCTTGTGCGGAGGAATGTTGATGCCGGCGATACGTGCCATGTTCTTTCCTTAAATCTCAGCCTTGGCGCTGCTTGTGGCGCGGGTCGGTGCAGATCACGCGCACCACACCCTTGCGGCGGATGACCTTGCAGTTGCGGCACATCTTCTTGACGGAAGCGGCGACTTTCATGATCTTCTCCTTGGTCTCAAATACTGCGTTACTTGGCGCGGAACACGATGCGTGCCCGCGTCAGATCGTAGGGCGTCAGCTCCACGGTGACCTTGTCGCCGGGAAGGATGCGGATGTAGTGCATGCGCATCTTCCCCGAGATGTGGCCCAGCACCACGTGGCCGTTCTCCAGCTTCACGCGGAAGGTGGCGTTGGGCAGGTTCTCGAGAATCTCGCCCTGCATCTGGATGACATCGTCTTTGCTCATGGCTTGCTCAGGAGGTCTTGAAGTTGGCCTTCTTGAGCAGGCTTTCGTACTGCTGGCTCATCACATAGCTCTGGACCTGGGCCCAGAAGTCCATCGTCACGACGACGATGATCAGCAGCGACGTGCCACCGAAATAGAACGGCACGTTGTACTTCAGCACCAGGAACTCGGGCAGAAGGCACACAGCCGTGATGTAGGCGGCACCGGCCAGCGTCAGACGGGAAAGGATTCGGTCGATGTGCTTGGCCGTCTGCTCGCCAGGACGGATCCCGGGGATGAACGCGCCGCTCTTCTTCAGGTTGTCCGCGGTCTCGCGACTGTTGAAGACAAGCGCCGTGTAGAAGAAGCAGAAGAAAACGATCATCGCCGCGTACAGCATCACGTAGATCGGCTGGCCTGGCGACAGGGCACCGGCGAGGTCCTTCAACCAGCGCATGCCTTCACCGGTGGCGAACCAGCCGACGATGGTGGCAGGCAACAGGATGATCGACGAAGCAAAGATCGGAGGGATCACGCCGCTCATGTTGAGCTTCAGGGGCAGGTGCGAGGACTGTCCCCCGTAAACCTTGTTTCCGACCTGTCGCTTCGCATAGTTCACCAGGATCTTGCGCTGACCGCGCTCGACGAAGACCACGAAGTAGGTCACGCCGATCACCACGGCAATGATGAACAGGCTGGCAACGATGCTCATGGCCCCGGTACGGACAAGTTCGAACAGGCCGCCGATGGCGCTGGGCAGACCTGCCACGATGCCCGCGAAGATGATGATCGAGATGCCGTTGCCCAGACCGCGTTCGGTGATCTGCTCACCCAACCACATCAGAAACATGGTGCCAGCCACGAGGCTGACAACCGCCGTCATGCGGAAGCCAAAGCCGGGCGCAAGCACGAGGCCCGACTGGCCTTCGAGTGCCAATGCGATGCCAAGCGACTGGAAAATCGCCAGCCCCAATGTGCCGTAACGCGTGTACTGCGTGATCTTGCGCTTGCCCGACTCGCCCTCTTTCTTCAGGGCCTCGAGCGTGGGGACCACGTACGTCATCAGCTGCATGATGATCGACGCACTGATGTACGGCATGATGCCGAGCGCCAGCACCGAGAACCGGGACAGGGCACCACCGCTGAACATGTTCAGCAGGCCGAGCATGCCACCGCTCTGGCTGTTGAACAGTTGCTGCAATGCCACCGGGTCGATGCCGGGCACCGGAATATGGGTTCCGATGCGGTAGACCACCAGCGCCAGAAGCAGAAAGATGACACGGCGACGCAAGTCGCCGAACTTCCCGCTCTTCGCCAGTTGGTTCGCAGAGGTAGCCACGCTTCAGTGTTTCCTTCAGCCCGAGGTCAGGCCGCCGCAGCGGCTTCGACCATGCCGCCGACAGATTCGATGGCGGCTTTCGCACCCGCTGTCGCGCCGATGCCCTTGAGCACCACCTTGCGTGACAGTTCGCCCGACTTGATGACCTTCACGTGGCGCACGATTTCGCGCACCAGGCCGGCCGCCTTCAGCGTCAGCAGATCGACTTCGGCCACGTCCAGGCGCTGCAGGTCGGTCAGGGTGACCTGGCCGTTGAACTTTAGCTGGGCCGACTTGAAGCCGCGCTTGGGTAGGCGCCGTTGCAGCGGCATCTGGCCGCCTTCGAAACCGACCTTGTGGTAGCCACCGGCACGGCTCTTCTGGCCCTTGTGGCCACGACCTGCGGTCTTGCCCAGGCCGGAGCCGATGCCACGACCCACACGGCGGCGGTTCTTCTTGCTGCCTTCGGCAGGCTTGATGGTGTTGACTTGCATCACAGCACCTTCACCAGGTAGTCGACCTTGTTGATCATGCCGCGCACCGCAGGGGTGTCTTCGAGCGTACGCTCGCTGTTCACCTTGCGCAGGCCGAGGCCGCGCACGGTGTCGCGGTGGCTCTGGCGGGTGCCGGCCACGCTCTTCACGAGCTTGACGGTCAGTGTCTTCTTGTCAGACATGTTGGTTCTCCGGCGGAAGGTCAGTTGAAGAGGTCTTCGACCGACTTGCCACGCTTGGCCGCAACTTCGGCGGGGGTGGTGGAACGCTTCAGCGCGTCCAGCGTGGCACGCACCATGTTGTACGGGTTGCTCGAGCCCAGGCTCTTCGCGACGATGTCGGTCACGCCCATGACTTCGAACACGGCGCGCATCGGGCCGCCGGCAATGATGCCGTCGCCTGGCTTGGCCGGGGCCATGATCACCTTGGCGGCGCCATGCTCGCCACGCACGCTGTGGTGGATCGAACCATTCTTCAGGCTGACCTTGCTCATGTTGCGGCGGGCTGCGTCCATGGCCTTCTGCACGGCCACGGGAACTTCCTTGGCCTTGCCCTTGCCCATGCCGACACGGCCATCGCCGTCACCCACGACCGTGAGAGCCGCGAAGCTGAGCGTACGACCGCCCTTGACCACCTTGGTGACGCGATTGACCGCGATCATCTTTTCCTTCAGGCCGTCGTCATTGCCTTCGGTCTGGGCGCGGGGAGTGAACTTTGCCATCTTGATATTTCCTTGTGTCTAAGTGCCGTGCTCGGCGCTTAGAACTGCAAACCGGCTTCGCGCGCGGCTTCGGCCAGGGCCTTCACGCGGCCGTGGTAGGCAAAGCCCGAGCGGTCGAAAGCAACCTTCTCGATGCCGGCGGCCTTGGCCTTCTCGGCGATGCGCTTGCCCACCAGGGTGGCGGCCGCGGCATTGCTGCCCTTGCCGGCAGAACCGAGTTGGTCGCGCACTTCCTTTTCCACGGTCGAGGCGCTCGCCAGGACACGGGCACCGTCGTCGGAAATGACGCTGGCGAAGATGTGCAGGTTGGAGCGGAACACCGTCAGGCGGGCAGAGCCCGACTGGGCGATGCGCAGGCGCGTCTGGCGCGACCGGCGCAGGCGTTGTTCTTTCTTGGTCAGCATGCTCTGGCTCCTTACTTCTTCTTGGTCTCTTTGATGACCACGCGCTCGCCCACGTAGCGGATGCCCTTGCCCTTGTAGGGCTCGGGCGGCCGGAAGGCGCGCACTTCAGCAGCCAGCTGGCCCACGGTCTGCCGGTCGGCGCCCGAGATCACGATCTCGGTTTGCGTCGGCGTGGCGACCTTGATGCCTTCGGGCATGTCCTTGATGACGGGGTGCGAAAAGCCGATCTGCAACGTCAGCTTCTGGCCAGCGGCGGCAGCACGGAAACCGACGCCAACCAGGCTGAGTCGCTTTTCGAAGCCCTTGCTGACACCGCCCACCATGTTGGCGACGAGCGCACGCACGGTGCCACTCATGGCGTCGGCGGCAGCGCTGTCGTTGGCTGGCGCGAACTTCAGGGTACCGGCATCGTTGGTGATCGTGACCAGACCATTCAGGCTCTGGTTCAGCGTGCCGTTGGCACCCTTCACGGTGATCTGGTCGGCCGTGATCGCCACGTCCACGCCCTTGGGCAGTGCAACGGGCATCTTTCCTACGCGAGACATGTTGTTGTTCCTCGTGTTGGGCCGGTCAGGCGACGAAGCACAGGACTTCGCCACCGACACCGGTCTGGCGAGCCTTGCGGTCGGTCATCACGCCCTTGGGGGTGGTGACGATCGCCACACCCAGGCCGTTCATGACCTGTGGAATGGCGTCGCGGCCCTTGTAGATACGCAGGCCGGGGCGGCTGACGCGTTCGATGCGCTCGATCACCGGACGCCCGGCGTAATACTTCAGCGCGATCTCGAGTTCGCTCTTGCCGCCTTCGTTGCGTACGGCGAAACCGTCGATGTAGCCTTCGTCCTTCAGGACTTGCGCGATGGCAGTCTTGATCTTGGACGAGGGCATCGTCACAACGGCCTTGTCGACAGCTTGCGCGTTGCGGATGCGCGTCAGCATATCGGCGATGGGGTCACTCATGCTCATGGATCAGTCTCCTGCTCGGGGCGGGCCGCTTACCAGCTGGCCTTGACCAGACCCGGGATGTCGCCCTTGAAGGCGAGTTCGCGAATCTTGTTGCGGCCCAGGCCGAACATGCGGAACGTGCCGCGCGGGCGGCCAGTCAGTTCGCAACGGTTGCGCAGACGCGTGGGGTACGCGTTGCGCGGGAACCTCTGCAGTTCCAGGCGAGCTGCGTAGCGCTCTTCCTCGGACTTCTGGAAGTCGTTGATGATGGCTTTCAGTTCCGCGTACTTCTTGGCGTACTTGGCAACCAGCTTCTCGCGCTTTTCTTCGCGCTGGATCAGGGATGTCTTGGCCATGTTCTGCCTTCAGTTCTTGAACGGAAACTTGAACGCCACCAGCAGCGCCTTGCACTGGTCGTCATTGAGCGCGCTCGTCGTGATGCTGATATTCATGCCGCGGATCGCGTCGATCTTGTCGTACTCGACTTCCGGGAAGATGATCTGTTCCTTGACGCCGATGTTGTAATTGCCACGGCCGTCGAAGGAGCGCCCCGAGATACCGCGGAAGTCGCGCACACGCGGCAGGGCCACAGTGACGAAGCGGTCCAGGAATTCGTACATGCGCACGCCACGCAGGGTGACCATGCAGCCGATGGGCACGCCTTCACGAATCTTGAACCCGGCGATCGGCTTCTTGCTCTTCGTGACGACAGGCTTCTGGCCGGCAATCTTCGTCAGGTCACTGACCGCATGGTCCATGACCTTCTTGTCGGAAACCGCCTCGCTCACACCCATGTTCAGCGTGATCTTTTCGAGGCGAGGAACCTGCATGATCGAGGTGAAGCCGAACTTCTCCATCAACTCGGGAACGATCTTCTCGCGATAGATCGTCTGCAGGCGGGCGGCCGGAGCCGCGGTATTCTGTTGGGTCGCCATGATGGTGTCCGCCTTAAGCCTTGATCTCGTCGCCAGACGACTTGAAGACACGAACCTTCTTGCCGTCGGCAAGCAGCTTGATGCCGACACGGTCGGCTTTCGAGGTAGCCGGATTGAAGATGGCCACGTTCGACTGGTGGATGGGCATGGTCTTGTCGACCACGCCGCCGGTCGTGCCCTTCAGCGGGTTCGGCTTCACGTGCTTCTTGGCAACGTTCACGCCATCGACGACGACATGGTCGTCATCGACACGCAGGCTGATGGTGCCGCGCTTGCCCTTGTCGCGGCCGGTGGTCACGATGACCTGGTCGCCCTTGCGGAGTTTGTTCATGGTGAGTCCTGACGAATCGAATGCTGGTGTTTCTGCCCGGCAAGCCCTTACAGGACCTCGGGAGCCAGCGAAACGATCTTCATGAAGCGCTCGGTGCGCAACTCGCGCGTCACCGGCCCGAAAATGCGCGTGCCGATCGGCTCGAGCTTGGCATTCAGCAGGACGGCAGCGTTGCCGTCGAACTTGATGAGCGAACCGTCCTGACGGCGCACGCCCTTGGCGGTACGCACGACGACGGCGCTGTAGACCTCGCCCTTTTTCACACGGCCACGCGGAGCTGCTTCTTTGATGCTGACCTTGATGACATCACCAATGCCGGCATAGCGCCGCTTGGAGCCGCCCAGCACCTTGATGCACATGACGGACTTGGCACCCGTGTTGTCGGCCACGTCGAGCCGCGATTGCATTTGGATCATGTTTTTCTCACCCCAACTTCACTGCGCGGGTACCTGGGCCTTTCGGCTTGGCACGATCTGCAGTCAGTCTTGGGCCCGTGTAGGGGTTGGATCCGGTCTCACCAGCTGCAGGAATCTGCAACCAGTTTCTCCGGCGAAGCCCGCAATTATGCGGGACGTTTGGCACGGCGGTCAAGCCACCGTGGTAAATAAGCTTTCAGAGCGCCTTCGCCTGCGCCAGCAGCGTGGCTGCGTCACTGACTTCGAACTTGCCTGGCGCTTCGACATTCAAGGTCTGGACCACGCCATCCTTGACCAGCATCGAATAACGCTGCGAGCGCATGCCCATGCCACGAGCCGTCAGGTCCTGCGCCAGGCCCGTGGCCTGGGTGAACGTGGCGCTGCCGTCGGCCATCATCCGCACCTTGCCGGCGGTCTTCTGCTCGCGGCCCCAGGCGCCCATCACGAAAGCGTCGTTCACGGACACACACCACAGCTCGTGCACCCCGGCGGCCTTGAAGGCGTCGGCGTGTTCGACGAAGCCCGGCACATGCTTGGCCGAACAGGTGGGCGTGAAGGCCCCCGGCAAGGCAAAGATGCCGATCGTCTTGCCCGCGGTGAGCGCTGCCACGTCGAAGCTGTTGGGGCCCAGCGAGCAGCCATTGCCTTCGACCTCGATGAATTCCTGCAGGCTGCCAGCAGGCAGCTTGTCTCCGACCTTCAACATGGTGCGTGTCTCCTTACGAAAGTAAGACGGCCGAACCTGCACTAGCAGGGTTCGGCCGCGCGGCGAAAGCCTCCGGCGCCGACATCTGCGTCGGTGCCTGGCCACCGATGGGTCAGACCAGCTTGGCCTTTTCGATCAGGCGGGTCACGGTCCAGGACTTGGTCTTGCTGATCGGCCGGCCTTCGGCGATCTCGACCATGTCGCCCATCTTGTACTCGCCCTTTTCGTCGTGGGCGTGGTACTTGCGCGAATGGGCAACGATCTTGCCGTAGAGCTCGTGCGCGTTCCGGCGCTCAACCAGCACGGTCACCGTCTTCGAACGCTTGTCGCTGACGATGCGGCCAACGAAGGTGCGGGTGTTCTTCTTGACCGGTGCTGCCGGGCTGGTGCTGGCTTCGGCGGTTTGGACGTCGCTCATTTGGCGGCCCTCTTCTTTTCGGCCAGGATCGTCTTCACGCGAGCGATGTCGCGCTTGGTCTTGCCGAGTTGCGAGTTGTTGGTCAGCTGCTGGGTGGCGCGCTGCATGCGAAGGCCGAAATGGGCCTTCAGCAGGTCAGTCACTTCCTTTTCCAGAGCTGCTGCGTCCTTGGTCCGCAGTTCAGATGCTTTTGTCATGGTGTGCTCCTACGTTCAGGTGCCGACCTGGCGGGCAACGAACGTGCAGCGCAGCGGCAGCTTGGCCGAGGCCAGCAGGAACGCTTCACGGGCCAGTTGCTCGGGCACGCCGTTGATTTCGTACAGCACCTTGCCCGGCTGGATCTCGGCCACGTAGTACTCAGGGTTGCCCTTGCCGTTGCCCATGCGGACTTCAGCAGGCTTCTGCGAGATCGGCTTGTCGGGGAAGATGCGGATGAAGATGCGGCCACCGCGCTTGATGTGGCGGCTGATCGCGCGGCGAGCCGCCTCGATCTGGCGCGCCGTGATGCGGCCGCGTTCGGTGGCCTTCAGGCCGAATTCGCCGAAGGACACGTTCGCGCCACGCGTGGCGATGCCGGTGTTCCGGCCTTTTTGTTCCTTGCGGAACTTGCGACGTGCGGGTTGCAGCATCGTTATTCTCCTTTGGTCTCGCCGCCTGGGGTGGGCGTCGAGCTTGCCGGCGTGGTGCCAGCAGGGGCAGCGCGGCGCACACGCTTGACGGCCGGGCCCTTGGGTCCGTCGCCAGCGGGGGCCGCTGCAGTTGCGGGCGCACCGTCGGCACGCGGGCCACGGTCACCACCAGGACGGCCACGGCCACCCGGGGCACCGGGCCGGTCGCCAGGGCGCGGACCACGACGGTCACGGCGGTCGCCGTCGCCTTCGGTCTTGGCCAGCTGCGGCGCTTCGCCGTTCGCCAGGCGGTCACCTCGGTAGACCCACACCTTCACGCCGATGACGCCATAGGTCGTCTTGGCTTCGCTGAAACCGTATTCGATGTCGGCCTTCAGGGTGTGAAGCGGCACGCGACCTTCACGGTACCACTCGCAACGTGCGATTTCGATGCCGTTCAGGCGGCCCGAGGACATGATCTTGATGCCCAGCGCGCCAAGTCGCATGGCGTTCTGCATCGCGCGCTTCATGGCGCGGCGGAACATGATGCGCTTCTCGAGCTGCTGCGTGATGCTGTCGGCGATCAGCTGCGCATCGACTTCGGGCTTGCGCACCTCTTCGATGTTCACTGCCACCGGCACGCCCAGGCGGCGGCCCAGTTCAGCCTTGAGGTTCTCGATGTCCTCGCCCTTCTTGCCGATCACCACGCCCGGGCGTGCCGAGAAGATGGTGATGCGGGCATTCTTGGCCGGACGCTCGATCAGGATGCGCGAGACGGCAGCGCTCTTGAGCTTGGTCTTGAGGTACTCCCGAACATCCAGATCTTCAGCCAGCATGCCGGCGAAGTTCTTGTGATTCGCGAACCAGCGTGACTGCCAGGCGCGCGTGACGCTCAGGCGGAAGCCGGTCGGGTGGATCTTTTGTCCCATGCTGTCCTCAGTTCCCGACAGTGACGTAGATGTGGCAAGTGCCCTTGCTGATGCGCGCGCCGCGGCCCTTGGCCCGTGCGGAGAAGCGCTTCAGCACGGTGCCTTGCTCGACGTAGATCGAAGTGATCTTCAGTTCGTCGATGTCGGCACCGTCGTTGTGCTCGGCATTCGCGACGGCGGAATCGACCACCTTCTTGATGATGCCTGCGGCCTTTTTCTGCGTGAAGGCCAGGATGTTCAGGGCTTGGTCCACCTTCTTGCCACGGATCATGTCCGCAACCAGGCGACCCTTGTCCGAAGACAGCCGGACGCCACGTGCAATTGCTTTGGTTTCCATTGCGGCGGCTCCTTACTTCTTGGCCTTCTTGTCCGCGGGGTGACCCTTGAACAAGCGGGTGAGGGCGAATTCGCCCAACTTGTGACCGACCATCTGGTCGGTGACGTAGACCGGCACGTGCTGCTTGCCGTTGTGCACAGCCACCGTCAGGCCGATGAACTCGGGCAGGATGGTGCTGCGGCGCGACCAGGTCTTGATGGGCTTCTTGTCCTTGATCGCGGATGCCCGCTCGACCTTGGCCAGAAGATGGTGGTCCACGAAAGGACCCTTTTTGAGTGAACGCGTCATGGTTGCTTTCCCTCAGGCCTCACTTCTTGCGCCGCGAGACGATCATCGTCTGCGTACGCTTGTTGCTACGTGTGCGGTAGCCCTTGGTCAGCGTGTTCCACGGCGACACCTGCGGCTGGCCTTCACCGGTCTTGCCTTCACCACCGCCGTGCGGGTGGTCGACCGGGTTCATGGCGGTACCCCGCACGGTCGGGCGGATACCCCTCCAGCGGATAGCACCGGCCTTGCCGTACTGGCGCAGGCTGTGTTCTTCGTTCGACACTTCACCGATGGTGGCGCGGCAGTCGATGTGGATCTTGCGAACCTCACCCGAACGCAGGCGCACCTGGGCGTAGATGCCTTCGCGCGCCATCAGCGTGACTCCTGCGCCAGCTGAACGCGCAATCTGCGCGCCCTTGCCGGGCATCATCTCGACGCAATGGATGGTCGAGCCCACGGGGATGTTGCGGATGGGCAGCGTGTTGCCGGCCTTGATCGGCGCTTCAGCGCCGCTCAACAGCGTTGCGCCAGCTTCGACACCGCGCGGAGCGATGATGTAGCGGCGCTCGCCGTCGGCGTAGCAGACCAGCGCGATGTGGGCGGTACGGTTCGGGTCGTATTCGATGCGCTCAACCTTCGCCGGAATGCCGTCCTTGTTGCGGATGAAGTCGACGACGCGGTAGTGGTGCTTGTGGCCGCCACCCTTGTGCCGCATCGTGATGACGCCGCGGTTGTTGCGGCCGGCATTCTGCTTCTGGGGTTCCAGCAGCGAAGCTTCGGGCGCGCCCTTGTGCAGGTGCTTATGCACCACCTTCACCACGGCACGGCGGCCAGGCGAAGTCGGCTTGACTTTGACGACGGCCATTACGCGGCCTCCCCGGAGAAGTTGAGCTCCTGGCCCGGCTTCAACGACACATACGCCTTCTTGACGTGGTCGCGGCGGCCGATGGAACGCCCGAATTTCTTGACCTTGCCCTTCTGGTTCACGGTGGAAACAGAGGCAACTTCGACCTTGAACATCAGTTCGACGGCAGCCGCGATTTCCGGCTTGGTGGCATCGCGCAGAACCTTGAAGAGAACCTGGTTGTTCTTTTCGCCCACGCGGGTGGCCTTTTCCGAAATGATCGGAGCGACCAGCACGGTAGCCAGGCGGCCTTCGTCGAATTTCAGGTTGGAAGGATTGATGCGGCTCATGCGAACATCTCCTTGAGCTGCTCGATCGCACCCTTGGTCACCAGCACCTTCTTGTAGAAGACGAGTGACAGGGGGTCGGCATAGCGGGGCTCCAGAACCAGCACGTTGGACAGGTTGCGTGAAGCCAGCGCCAGGTTGTCGTCGATCTGGTCGGCGATGACGAGGACCGAGTTCTTGGTGTCCGTGCCCAGGCCCATGGCCTTGAACTTGGCGGCCAGCAGCTTGGTCTTCGGCGCTTCCAGCGTCATCGAGTCCACCACGGCCAGGCGGCCGTCGCGGGCCAGCTGCGACAGGATGGAGGCCATGCCGGCGCGGTACATCTTCTTGTTGACCTTCTGCGAGAAGTTCTCGTCAGGCCGGTTCGGGAAGATGCGGCCGCCGCCACGCCACAGCGGGCTGCTGGTCATGCCGGCGCGTGCGCGGCCGGTGCCCTTCTGACGGAACGGCTTCTTGGTCGAGTGCTTGACTTCGCCGCGATCGAGCTGAGCGCGGGTGCCCTGGCGGGCGTTGGCCTGGAAGGCCACGACCACCTGGTGCACCAGGGCTTCGTTGTAATCACGAGCGAACAGCGTATCGGGCGCGTCGACTTTCGACGTGGCCTGACCTTGATCGTTGAGGAGCTCGAGCTGCATGCTTAGGCTCCCTTCTTCAGCTTGGCCTTGACGGCAGGACGCACGACGACGTGGCCGTTCTTCGAGCCTGGCACAGCGCCGCGGACGAGCAGCAATGAGCGAGCTTCGTCGACACGGATCACGTCCAGGTTCTGCGTAGTCACGGTTTCGTCACCCATGTGGCCGGTCATCTTCTTGCCGGGGAACACACGGCCGGGGTCCTGGGCCATCGAGATCGAGCCCGGCACGTTGTGCGAACGGCTGTTGCCGTGCGACGCGCGCTGCGAGCTGAAGTTGTGGCGCTTGATGGCACCCTGGAAGCCTTTGCCGATGGAAGTGCCCTGCACATCGACCTTCTGGCCGGCAGCAAAAAGGGCCACCGGCAAAACGGCGCCTGGCTTGTACTGGCCGGCGGTTTCCGCGCTGACGCGGAATTCCTTCAGGACTTCACCGGCTTCGACACCGGCCTTGGCCAGGTGACCTGCGGCGGGCTTGATCACGCGGCTGGCCCTGCGGGTGCCGAAAGTGACCTGAAGCGCGTCGTAGCCATCGGTGGCCGTGGTCTTGACTTGCGTGACGCGGTTGTTGGACACGTCGAGCACGGTCACGGGGATGGCGTCGCCATCGTCCGTGAAGATGCGCGTCATGCCCACCTTGCGGCCCAGCAAGCCGAGCTGTTCGCTCAAACTCATGGTTTTCTCCAGCGCGCCAGCTTGTGCGGCACGCCTTGTTCACGATCCCGAGATCGATTGCCCGGGGTGGAACCCCGTGGCATCTACATGCTTCCCGGGGTGATTAGTTTCCTCCGCCCAGGTAGACCCGGGTCGGGGAAAGCCCGCGAGTATAGCAGCCGCGGCCGTTGCCGCAACCGCTAACTCGCAGCGCTGGTCTTACTGCAGCTTGATCTCGACGTCCACGCCAGCCGGCAGGTCGAGCTTCATCAGCGCGTCCACGGTCTTGTCGGTGGGGTCGACGATGTCCATCAGGCGCTGGTGCGTGCGAATCTCGAACTGGTCTCGGCTCGTCTTGTTGACGTGCGGCGAACGCAGGATGTCGAAACGCTGCATGCGCGTCGGCAGGGGCACCGGGCCCTTGACGATGGCGCCGGTGCGCTTGGCGGTTTCCACGATTTCCAGGGCCGACTGGTCGATCAGCTTGTAATCGAAGGCCTTCAGGCGAATGCGGATCTTTTGCTTGGCAGACATGGCAGTGATCCTTATTCGATGATCTTGGCCACGACGCCGGCACCGACGGTGCGGCCGCCTTCACGGATGGCGAAGCGCAGGCCTTCTTCCATCGCGATCGGGTTGATCAGCTTCACGGTGATGCTGAC
>JALHPF010000023.1 GCA_022842595.1 Rubrivivax sp. | reverse complement strand
TCACGGGTCGCTGCGGCCCCACGGGCGCGAGTGCCGCGGGCGGCGCAGCCACACCGCCCGGGGCGCCGGGGGGACCGGAAGGCCGCTGGTCACGGCGGCCTTCGCCGCGGTCACGCCTGTCGTCCTGCCTGTCGTCGCGCCGGTCATCCCGACGATCACCGCGGTCGTCGCGGCGGTCGTCACGCCGGTCTTCGCGCCCCTCTTCGCGGCGGTCCATGCGCCAGTCGCGCCGTTCGTCACGCGGCACGATGCGCGTGTCGTCGGTGCGGCCGCCATCGCCGCGCCATTCCTGGCGCCATTCGGGACGCCCGGCAATCGGTCGGTTGTCGCCGCGGCCGAAAGCCGGCGCGTCGATGCGGCCTGCATGCCGCGGCGTGTGGCGGTACACGGGCACGTAGCGATCACGCGGCGACAGCGGCGCCCAACCCACACCCGGCCCGTGGCGGCCGCCGACATGCACCGTGCCCGACCAGACCACAAGCCCCGGGCTGTAGACCGGCCGCGCCACATAGGAACCCGGCACCCAGCCCCAGCGGTTGTTCCACTGCACCCAGCGGCCGTAGTGAAAAGGTGCGAAGCCCCAGCGGGCGCTGTCGACCCAGGTCCAGCCCCAGGGGCGAACCCATGTCCAGCGCCCATGTTTGTAGGGCGCCCAGCCGACGCTGACCTGCAAGGGCAGCCATACCGGCCCGTACTCGGGGTGGCGGTCCCAGCGGCCGTAGCGGTCCAGGTCCGCGGCGCCGGTCATCTCTGGCGAAACGAACTGTTCACTGGCCGTGCGAGTCTCTTCCAGGCCGTCTTCGCGCAGCACACGTTCGGCAAACACGTCGTCGGCGGGGTTGCCCCAGGCGTGGCGCAATTCACCGTCTTCGCGCCACAACTCGGCGAGCTGACCGGTCGCGATGGAGAAGCCGAATTCGTCGTCGACGCGCAGGTCGCCACGCCAGCTGCCGGCCTGGGTGCGCGCCCCGGAGCGGTCGATGCGGTAGTGGCCGGCACGCAGCGGCTGCAGGCGGGCCTCGGCCGTGACGATCTCGATTTCGCCGGCCATCTGGCCCGAGCGCACGCGCACGGCCAGGCTGCCGGTCTTCAGCTGGAACAGCATGCGTTCGTCGTCCAGGCGCACCACTTCCAGTTCGGTGCGGCTGTGCAGGCGCAGTGTGGTCGAACCCACCTGCAGCTCGGCCCGGCCCACCGGGCCGGTGGAGATGCGGTCGCCGTCGGTCAGCGGCAGGTTCGGCTCGGCCGGCGACCATTCGCCGGCAACACTGTCGAAGCCATAGACCTGGCCCTGCACGGCGGCCACCCGGCCGACGCGGCCCGGCGGGTCCTGCTGGGCCCAGGCCGGTGCCGACAGCCACGCGAGCAGAACCATGAAGAAGGCCAGAGGGGTGCGGTGTGTCTTCATGGGCCCTCAACGCGCCAGCGGCAGGGCACGATGACGCCTGCCAAGTAAAGCAATGTTAGGCGCGCCAGAAGACCCTGTCGGCGGCCTGCTCTGCAGGGTCTTGCGAAACCGGTCTGCCAGCGGCAGCATGCCGGTGCACCGTCCGCCATTCGCAAGACCCTCCATGACCCGCTGCCAGATCGCCACCGGCCCAGTCACCCTGCGCCTGCTGACCGAGCAGGACCTGCCGATGCTGCACGACTGGCTGAACCGACCGCACATCGTCGAGTGGTGGGGTGGCGAGGCCGAGCGCCCGACGCTCGACGAGGTGCTGCTGCATTACCGGCCGCGCTTGCTCGCCGAAGACTACGTCACCCCCTACATCGCCATGCTGGGCGACCAGCCGATCGGCTACGCCCAGTCCTACGTGGCCATGGGCAGCGGTGACGGCTGGTGGGAAGCAGAAACCGACCCGGGTGTGCGTGGCATCGACCAGTCGCTGGCCCATCCGGAACAGCTGGGCCAGGGCCTGGGCACCCGCCTCGTGCGGGCCCTCGTCGACCGGCTGTTTGCCGACCCTGCCGTGACGAAGGTGCAGACCGACCCGGCGCCAGGCAACCACCGGGCGATCCGCTGCTACGAGAAGGCCGGTTTCAGGCGGGAAAAGCTCATCACCACACCCGACGGGCCGGCCGTCTACATGGTGCAGACCCGGCCATAGGCTCCATTCGAAGCAGCACCGGCGCGGCGCTGAACGCCTGGGGCACATTCAGTCGTCGGCATCCACCGGCAGGTCCGGGAAGAGCACGCTGGTATAGCCCAGCTTGGTCAGGTCCTTCATGCGCGTGGGGTACAGGCGGCCGATGAGGTGGTCGCACTCGTGCTGGACCACGCGGGCATGGAAGCCGTCGGCTTCGCGTTCGATGGCCCGGCCCTGGGCGTCGAAACCCCGGTAGCGGATGCGCGCATGGCGCGGCACTTCGCCGCGCAGGCCGGGCACGCTGAGGCAGCCTTCCCAGCCGTCGACGATCTCGTCGTCCAGCGGCGTGATCACCGGGTTGATCAGCACCGTCGGCGGCACCGGCGGTGCGTCGGGGTAACGCACGTTGTTCGTGTAGCCGAAGATCACCAGTTGCAGGTCGACGCCGATCTGCGGCGCGGCCAGACCCGCGCCGTTGGCCGCGGCCATGGTCTCGAACATGTCGGCAATCAGGGCATGCAGTTCGGGCGTGTCGAAGGCCTGCACCGGCGGCGCCACGCGCAAGAGGCGCGGGTCGCCCATCTTCAGGATTTCGTGAACGGCCATGGTCGGACTCCTTCGGATCAGGGGTGGGATTCAGGCCGCCCAGCGCAGCCAGAACCAGGTGATGAGCAGGGTGACGGCCGTGACCGGCACGCCGGTGCGCAGATGGGTCTTCCAGTCGATCTCGACGCCGCATTTGCGCGCCGCGTCGACGACGATGATGTTGGCGATCGAACCCACGATGAACAGATTACCCGCCAGCGTGCTGACCAGCGCCAGCAGCGCCCCGGCCTGCAGCCCCTGCCCCGCTGGCAGAGTCGGCACGGTCGGCAGCAGCAGCATCACCGCCGGCACGTTGGACACCAGGTTGGACAGCAGCAAGGTCGCACCGAACAGCGTGGCCGGGTCGGCCAGATTCACGCCGGCCTGCGCCAGCGCGGCGATGGCCTGCGCGGTGAGCCCGGTCGATTCGAGGGCGTGGTTGACGACGAACAGGCCCATGAACAGCACCAGCAGTTCCCAGTCCACCAGCGCCATCATGCGCGACGAATGGAAGCGCTGGCTGAGCAGCAGCACGCCGGCCGCCACCAGTGCCGCCACGTCGCGGGGCCAGTCGGTCAACAGGAACACGGCCACCAGGGCCAGCGCCACGGCCAGGCCCTTGGCCGTCTGCCAGGCGTCGAACACCGGCTCGTCGGCCGTGAGCGGCATGCTGCGCGGGGTGGCGTCGGCCGGCCCGGCGGGCGCACCGCGCAGCGGCCAGGCGAGCAGCGCCCACAGCGCCAGCAGCCCCAGCACCACCGGCACCACGGCCTGGCGCAGGTAGCCGGCGAAGGACAGCTTCAGCACTTCGCCGATCAGCATGTTCTGCGGGTTGCCGATCAAGGTGGCGGCAGAACCGATGTTGCTGGCGCAGGCCAGCGCCAACAGGTAGGGCACCGGGTCGACGCCGCGCCGCAGGCAGGCCTGGGCCAGCACCGGCGCCACGGCCAGGCAGACGATGTCGTTGCTGAACACCGCCGAGAGCACGCCGCTGACCGCGATCACCACCCCCAGCAGCCCCACCGGCCCGAGCGGCAGCTCCGCCATGCGCCGCGTCACCGCGCTGTAGAAACCGCCCAGCCGCATCTGCGCGGAGATGACCATGAACGAGAACAGCAGCAGGATGGTCGGCAGGTGAATGGCCTGCGCCGCGTGCTCGGGACTCATCCCGCCGAAGCCGATGATGGCGATGGCGCCCAGCAGCGCAACGCCAGTGCGGTCCAGTCGCAGCCAAGGCAGCCCGCCCAGGATCATGCCGAGGTAGACCAGGCCGAAGATCAGGCCGACGGCAACGGTATCGCCGCCAGGTGGCAGGAAGCTCATGCAGCGGGCGGCACCGGCATGGCCAGCAAGGCGTGCAGGCCAGCTTCGTCGAGCACCGGCACGCCCAGTTCCTGCGCCTTCACCAGCTTGCTGCCGGCTTCTTCACCGGCCACCACGTAGTCGGTCTTCTTCGACACCGAACCGGCCACCTTGCCGCCAGCGGCTTCCACCAGCGCCTTGGCCTCGTCGCGGCTCAAGGTGGGCAGCGTACCGGTGAGCACCAGGGTCTTGCCCAGCAGCGGCTGCGGACCGAGAGCGGCTTCGTGCTCGGGCCAGTGGATGCCGGCGGCGCGCAGCTGCTCGGCGACCTCGCGGTTGTGCGGCTGGTCGAAGAAGGTGCGGATGGCCTGCGCAACGATGGGGCCGACATCATTGACCTGGAGCAGTTCGTCCAGCGGCGCGTCCATCACCCGGTCCAGGCTGCCGAAGTGGCGGGCCAGATCCTTGGCCGTGGCCTCGCCGACCTGGCGGATGCCCAGGGCATAGATGAATCGGGCCAGCGTCGTCCTCTTGCTCTTCTCGAGCGCGGCCACCAGATTGGCGGCGCTCTTCTCGGCCATGCGTTCGAGCGCACTGAGCTTGGCCACGCCCAGCGTGTACAGCTCGGGCAGGGTTCGGACGAGGCCACCGTCGACCAGCTGATCGACGAGCTTGTCGCCCAGGCCCTCCACGTCCATGGCGCGGCGGCCGGCAAAGTGCAGCATGGCCTGCTTGCGTTGCGCGGCGCAGAACAGGCCACCGCTGCAGCGGTGGTCCATGCCGCCGCGTTCGCGCACCACGGCGCTGGCGCACACGGGGCATTGCCGCGGCATGCGAAAGTTCGGCACGTAGGTCGGGCGCGGGCCCGGCTCGGCGGCCACGCGGCCCACCACTTCGGGAATGACGTCACCCGCGCGCCGAACGATCACCGTGTCGCCCACACGGACGCCCTTGCGCCGCAGTTCGAACAGGTTGTGCAGCGTCGCATTGCTGACCGTGGTGCCGCCGACGAACACCGGTTCCAGCTTGGCCACGGGTGTGAGCTTGCCGGTGCGGCCCACCTGGATGTCGATGCCGCGCAGCAGCGTCATCTGTTCCTGTGCCGGGTACTTGTGGGCCACGGCCCAGCGCGGTTCGCGGGTCTTGAAGCCCAGCGTCTTCTGCAGCGCCAGGCTGTTGACCTTGTAGACGATGCCGTCGATGTCGAAGGGCAGCGCGTCGCGCCGCGTCAGCATCTCGGCGTGGAACTGCACCAGGCCGTCGGCGCCCTGCACCACGCGCCGGTCGGGCGAGACAGGCAGTCCGTACGCCGCCAGGCGGTCCAGCAGCAGCGCGTGGGTCTCGGGTTCGTCGCCTTCGGGCCAGCCCTGCACTTCACCCAGGCCATAGGCGAAGAAGGACAGAGGACGCTGAGCGGCCGTCTTCGCGTCGAGCTGGCGCACCGCGCCGGCGGCCGTGTTGCGCGGGTTGATGTAGGTCTTTTCGCCCTTCTCGCGCTGGCGGGCGTTGAGGGCCTCGAAGTCGTCGCGGCGCATGTAGACCTCGCCACGCACCTCGAGCACGGCGGGCCAGCGCGTGCCGCGCAAGCGCAGCGGCACCTGGCCGACGGTCTGCACGTTGTGGGTGACGTCCTCGCCCGTTTCACCATCGCCACGCGTGGCCGCCTGCACCAGCACGCCAGCCTCGTAGCGCAGGTTGATGGCCAGGCCGTCGAACTTCAGCTCGGCGGCGTATTCGACCGGCGGCGCCTCTTCGGGCAGCGCCAGTTCGCGGCGCACGCGGGCGTCGAAGGCCAGGGCACCCGCGGCGGTGGTGTCGGTCTCGGTCTGGATCGACAGCATCGGCACCGCGTGGCGCACCGGCTGCAGGCTGGTGAGCACGCGGCCGATCACCCGCTGGGTGGGGGAATCGGCGGTCAGCAGTTCCGGGTGTGCCGCCTCCAGCGCCTGCAGTTCCTGGAACAGGCGGTCGTACTCGGCATCGGGCAGCTCGGGTGCGTCGAGCGTGTAGTACAGGTGCGCGTGATGGTGGAGCGTTTCGCGCAAGCGGGCGGCGCGTTCGGCAAGGTCTGGTTCGGCCATGCGGCGATTGTCGACGAGCGCGCGGCCTCCGGCAGGCCACCGCCAAAGCGGCTAAGGTTCGGGCTGGCGAAACTTGAACGAGCGACCTTTTCCATGGCTTTCGACTTCGACCTGCTGGTGCTGGGCGCCGGCTCCGGCGGCGTGGCGGCATCGCGCCGCGCTGCCGTGCATGGCGCACGCGTGGCCATCGTGGAGGGCAGCCGCGTCGGCGGCACCTGCGTCATTCGCGGCTGCGTGCCGAAGAAGCTGCTGATGTACGCCGCCCAGCTGGGCGAAGGCTTCGCACAGGCCCGCGGCTATGGCTTCGACGTGGGCGACAGCCACTTCCAGATGCCGCGCTGGGCCGCCAGCAAGGCCACCGAGATCGACCGGCTGGAAGGCATCTACCGCAAGATGCTGGCGGGCTCGAAGGTCGAGCTGATCGAAGGCTGGGCCCGCATCACCGGGCCGAACACGGTGCAGGTGGGCGAACGCACGTTCACCGCCCAGCATCTGCTGGTGGCCACGGGCTCGTCGACGGTGAGGGACAGCATCCCGGGCATCGAGGCCTGCGCCACGTCCGACGACCTGCTCGACCTGCAGCACCTGCCGTCGGAACTGGCCATCATCGGCGGCGGCTTCATTGCCGTGGAATTCGCCAGCATGCTGGCGCGACTGGGGCCCAAGGTGTCGCTCTACTACCGCGACCGGCTGCCGCTGCGCGGCTTCGACGAGATGCTGCGAACCGCCGCTGCATCGGCGCTGCAGGCCGCCGGCGTGGAACTGCATCCGGGCAGCGCCCCGCTGCGTGTGCAGCAGGCCGACGGCGGCTTCCTGCTGGTCCTGAGCGGCGACCGTGTGCGCGACTTTCCGTGGGTTCTGAACGCCACCGGCCGCCGCCCCAACACCGAGGGGCTGGGACTGGAAACCCTGGGCATCACACCCAACGACCAGGGCGCCATCTTCGTCGACGACGAGCACGAGACGTCGGCGCCGAACGTCTACGCCATCGGCGACGTCACCAACCGCATCAACCTGACCCCCGTGGCCATCGCCCAGGGCCGGGCCGTGGCCGACCGGCTGTTCGGCAAGGGCTCGCGGCAGATGAACTGGGCGCAGGTGGCCAGCGCCGTGTTCATGCTGCCTCCGATCGCCACGGTCGGCCCCACCGAGGCCCAGGCCCTGGCCGCAGGCCACCGGCTGAAGGTCTTCGAGACCGACTTCCGGCCGATGAAGCAGGCCTTCATCGAGGGCCACGAACGCACGCACATGAAGCTGCTGGTCGACGCCGACACCGACCTTGTGCTGGCCGTGCACATGCTCGGCGCCGACGCGCCCGAGATCGTGCAGAGCCTGGCGGTGGCGCTGACCGCCGGCGCGAGCAAGGCCGACTTCGACAACACCGTGGCCATGCACCCGACGGCGGCCGAGGAATTCGTGCTGCTGCGAGAAGTCTCGCGCCTGGCGCCCACGACGACCTGACTCTGCACATGCCGCGAAGACTGCCCGGGCCTGACGTCGGCGCAGGTCCGGCCGCCAGCAAGAGCAGGCCACGAAGCGCCCGGGAACGCGACCGCGCCGTCCAGCTATCAGCCCGCCAACGCCAGGGCGCTCGACGACCAGCGTCAGCGATTCCCCGAGCGGCGTGCACGACAGCAGAGGCGTGCGGTGCGGTCCTTGCGCTTTCCGCAGGCCACGCTTCGAACACGGCGCTCACTTTCGCGAACGCGGTCGCGGTCTGCCTGCCGCCAGGTAGCGCAGGGTGAAGGCGTGGTCGGCGTCCAACGAACTGCGGACCTGCCCGGCGAACAGCCGCTCGATCGCGGCAGCGATGAAGGGCCAGCCCGACTCCACGCGCCAGGTCATCGCCATGCGAGTCAGGCCTGGTGAGATTTCTTCGATGGTGCCCTGCCCGGCGGCCCGAACGGGCAGACCGACCGGGGCGATGTCCAGTTCGACATCGGCTCGGGTCGGGGCCGCCCTGCGCCAGGCCGAGCGCTGCCGCAGCGTCTGCTGCCCGCCGACCCATGCACGTGCCCAGGACGGCAGCGCAGGCGCGTCGACCGGAAGATCGCGCTCGAGTTCCACGTCGATGGCTTGCGGGGTCGCGCTGAAGCGGGCGATGCGGACCGCCGTGGCCCCGAGGGCCGGGTACTTCCGCTGCGGATAGTCTTCCTGGCCGAGCGCCGCCCACAGGCGGTCGAGGCCGGCGGGGAAATCGTGGGTCGACTCGAATTCCATCATGCCTTTCTCAGGAACCGGGGCTGCGTCGCAAAGTTGACATCAGAGGGGAATACCTTGAAGGCCCATTGCAAGGAGACATGCCCATGGCCTCGCCCGACTCCCCGCTGACCGCCGCTGAATCGCCCACACTGCCGCCGCGGGCCGGGTCCGATCCGGCGCTGCCTGGCGCAGCGCACATCGACCCGGCGCATCGACACGCAATGATTGCCGAAGCGGCGTTCTTCATGGCGCAGGCGCGCAGCTTCACGCCCTGTCAGGAACTCGACGACTGGCTGGCCGCCGAGCGCGAGATCGAACAGCGGTTGTCGAACCCTGCCCATTGAGACGACCGGGTCCACGCGCCAGGGCCGCCTGCGGCCCAGCAACAGCCTCGTTGCGAGCGCGCTCGATGGGTCTCGAGCGGACAGCGCCCGTCAGACTTGATCAGACCTGATCAGCCGCCTGTTCCGCTGCGACCTTGGACGCTGACTTCCGCGGCGCGCGCGGCTTGCGCGGGCGGCTCGAGCGTTTGCGCGCTGCTTTGGCCGGCGCCGCTGCAGCCGAGGCCGCTGTTGCGGCCGAAGTTGCGGCCGCCGCCTTGCCGGCATTCCGGGCAGCGCGATCGAAGTCGGCAGCATCGACCTCGGCAATCGCCACCTCGCGTGCTTCGGCCCATAGGTCGCCGACATGTTCGCGGGCCTGTGCGGCCATCAGCGTTGCGCGTTCAAGGCCGCGCGCCAGGCTGCGGGCCGTGCGCCGCAGGAGCTCGGGGTCGCGACCCACGGCAACGCCGGCGGCAAAGCCGAGCAAGGCCGTGGCGGCGACGCCCACGACACCCCAGGCCAGCACGCCAGGGCGGGTGACATCTTCGATCTTCATGCAGGTTCACTCCTCAGGATTGCGGTGGCGACAGGTCGACGCCGTTGGCTTGTCTTCGCAGGCCGCGGCAACTTGGCGGCGGGCTTGGGCTGCGGCGCGGCCAGTGACTCGACACCCAGGCTGTCCAGCAGCAGCAGCAGCGCGAAGCCGTGGTGCAGCAGTGAGGTTCCAATCGGTGGCAACCAGCGCAGCGCGGCCGCTGTCATCAGCACTGCATTCGCTGCCGTCGCGGTACCCTGCTGAAGGCGCAGCCGGCGCTGAACACGCTGCGCCAGGCTGCGAGCGGCCACCAGGCTGGCAAGCGGGTCGCCGAGCAGAACGCCATGCGAGCCGGTGTCGGCGTCGGTCGGCGTCAGGCTCAGACTGCCCGGCGGCACGAGGTCGCGCAGCACGCAGTGCACCATGACGAGCGGCGAACCATCACGCGAGGCTTCGGCCAGCCAGTCGGCGCGTTCAATGGCGTCGTCGGGGATGCATTCCAGCCCTGGCCTGCCGCTCCAGGCGTTCGTGCCCGGCGTCTCGCCACCGCCCCCATCGTCTTCGGCGAACACTGCCATGCGGTCGAAGCCCAGCGCCTCCAGTTCGTTCAGGCGCTCCAACGCCCCGGGCCGCAAGGCACTGGCCAGCACCACCTGAGCGACCACTCGACCCGCTGCCACCACCGCCAGTTCGCGCCGCAGTGGTCCCGCCACCTGGGGCAGCGAGCCTGCGCCCATTGGCAGGCCCCAGACCTGCAGCAGCCGCTGCCGGCTCGCCAGATGAACCTCGTGTTCGCCGACGCGCAGGACCGCACCGTGGCGAACCCACGAGCGCACCACCCGGTCCGGGAAGCTCGCGCGGTCCAGGACCTCGAGTGGCGTCTCTGCCAGCGCAGCCAGCCAGCCGCGCACGCGGCCGGCGTCGCCGCCGGCTTCGGTCCGCACCGCCTCGATGACCCAGCGCCCGCTGGCCAGCACACCGCTGTCCTGCAGCACGAGCGTATGAGCCGCAGCCAGGCGTTCGACGGCTTCGAGCCCCGCCGTCAGCAGGCCGTGCCGCGCCAAGGCGTACAGCGCCGCCTCTCGTGCCAGCGGCACGGCCAGGTCCAGGCCCTGCTGGGGGTCGGCCTGCAGCATGGCCGCCGCGCGGGCCGTGTCGCCGGTCAGCCCGAACACCAATGCCGATGCAGTCAGTGGCAAGGACAGCAGCCGTTCTGCGCCGAGCGTCAGCCGGCCCGCCGGATCGCGCGACGCGACGGCGTGCCGCACCTGGGCGCGCAGCCGCTCCAGCCGCGATCCTGCAGCATCGGCCTCGGCGCGCAGTTCCAGCGTGCCTTCCTGCAATCGTTCACCCGAGGCCACATGGTCGCCGGGGTTCACTGCGCGCGGCTGGGTGCTTTGCGCCGCCGGGGCGAGCGTGGCCGAGCCCTCGACCACGCAGCCGTCCACCGGCACGACATCTCCCGGGAACAGGCGTACGCGGTCGCCCGCGCGCAGCGACCGTAGCGGCCACCAGGACGCGTCAGCGGCATCGTTGGCATCCCGCAGCACCATGTACCGTGCGGCCGCGATCGGCAATACATGCTCGAGCAGGTCGTCGGCCTGGTGCACCAGGCGCGTGGACAGGCGCTCAGCCAGCCACCGCAACAGCATCGAGGTCGAGACGACGAGCGGCTGGCCGTTGATGGCAAGCGACGACAAGGAAGCCGCATCCAGCACGACGGCCGCCGGGTCCTGGCGCAGACGCTGAGGCTGCGTCAGCACTCGGGTCGCGACAGCGCCCAGCGCCACGGCGGTTCGCCAGTCCTTCGGCAGGACCGGCACCGAAGCCGCCAGCAGGGCCGGCGCCCAGGTCGCCGCCTCGGCCGCTGGCCGAAGCCGCCGGGATCGTGGTCGCTTCGGCTTCGGTGCGTGGGGAGGGATGCCTTCCGGTTCGGACTGGCCCTGCAGGCAGTTCAGCACAGAGCTCCGGGTTTCGGGGACACCGTCATGCTGGACGACGACGCAAGCCAGCGCAGCATTGACACGCACCGACTGCACGCCGGGCAGCGGCTCGAGACTGGCACGGACGATGTCCAGGTCGATGCCAGGCGCCACGCCCACGCGAAGACGACGTGCTGTCTCATGCAGGATCGTGATGCTGCTCAAGAACCCCGCTCCTTCAGCAGTTCACGCGTGAGCAGTGGCAGAACGGAGGTGCCGGCGATGACGAGGGCGTCCATCGGCCCGATGGGCGCTGTGCGCAGGATGCGCCGCGCGAACGGCAGCAGCACGGTACCGGCCTGCGCAGCCAGCGACCAGCCGACAGCGCGGCCGAGCATCGGGTTCGGCTGCAGGCCGCCCTGGCGCAGGGGCCGGGGCGATCGCATGGCCAGCGCGTACAACAGCTGCGACGAGGTCAGCGTCATGAAGGCGAGTGTGCGCGCCTGCGGCCCTGCGCCATAACGCGCGAGCCCGTAGCCGAAACTGGCCAGCGAGGCCAACGTCATCGCTCCGGCATCCGTGGCCACCGCACCCCAGTCGCTGCGCTCGAGCAGGCCGCCACGCAGCGACACGGGTGGGCGCTCGAGGACGCCCGGTTCGGCCGGTTCCAGGCCCAGCGCGATGGCTGGCCAGATGTCGGTGGCGATATTGGTCCACAGCAGGGCCAGCGGGTCGTAAGGATCCGGCAGCCCGGCGGCCACCGCGATCGTCGTGGCCGCCAGCTCGCTGAGGTTGGTCGCAACCAGATAGCGCACCGACTTCTTGATGTTGAGGAAAGCGGTACGCCCCTGCTCGATGGCCACCAGCATCGCCGCCGGGTGGTCGTCGTGCAGCACCAGGTCGGACATCGCATGGGCGAAGTCGGTGCCGGTGACCCCCATCGCGACACCGACATCGGCCGTCTTCAGCGCCGGCCCGTCGTTGATGCCGTCGCCCGTCATCGCCACCACGTGGCCTCGCTGCTGCAAGGCACGCACGATTTCCAGCTTCATCGCCGGGCTGGTGCGCGCGAAGCCGCTGGCGTGCTCGGCCAGGTCGGCAATCTGCTCGGCGGACTCGGGCAGCTGCGCCGCGTCGACCATGCGCTGGACGCCGTCGAGACCGATGCGCTCGGCCACCGCCTGGGCAGTGCCGATCTGGTCGCCGGTGATCATCAGGGGCCGGATGCCAGCAGCCCTGAAGCGATCGATCATCTGCGGGAGATCTGGCCGCAGTGGATCGGACAGCCCTGCCAGTCCCAGCCAGGAAAGCCCGGCCGTCTCGCCGAAACTGCGTGCGGGATGCTGTCGAAATGCCAGCGCGAGGACGCGGTCGCCGCGGCCGGCCATCTCTGCGTTCAACTGCAGCAGGCGGCGCCGCGTGGCCGGTTTCAGCGGCTGCATGCGACGGCCGTCGAACCAGCTTTCGCAGCGCGCCAGCACCTCGTCAGGCCGGCCTTTCACGGCCACCAGCAGGCCCTGTCCGGCTGCGGCATGCAGCGTCACCATGTAAGGGTGGTGCTCGGAGCGATGGCGCACGCCGAGCGTTGGATGGCTGCGACGCAGGCGGTCGACCTCGGCGCCCTGGGCGATGGCCAGCTCCAGCAAGGCGACTTCGGTCGACGAGCCCTGCCAGGCGCCGGCCGCCTGGCCGTTCGCACGCTCGACCGTGCTGCACAGTGCGGCCACACGCAGCCAGTCCTCGGGCAAGGCAGGCGGCGCAGGCGCATCGTCGAGCACGATCAGGTCCAGCCCCAGGGTGAGCGAAGCCACGCTCATGCGGTTCTGCGTCAGCGTGCCGGTCTTGTCGAAACAGACGGTGTCGACTGCGCCAAGGTTCTCGATGGCATCGAGCCTCCGGGCGTAGACCTGACGCTTCTGCAGCGAACGGATGGCCTCGGCCAGCAAGCTGGTGGCCACGGTCGGCAGTCCTTCGGGAATGGCCGCCACGCCCAGCGAGACGGCCGTCCGCAGCAGCGGCAGCAGTGGCCGACCGCGCAACAAGCCGATCGCGAACACGCCGACGCACAAGGTGGCTGCGCCGATGGCCAGCCGCCGGCCGAGATGGTCGAGTTCCTGTTGCAGCTGCGTGCGCGGCGCCTCGGTGCCCTGCGCGAGCTGGCGGATGCGACCGAGTGCGGCCTGTTCGGCCGTCGCCACAACCACCGCGCGACCCGCACCGCCCGACACCACCGTGCCCATGAACACCATGTTGCGGCGCTCACCCAGCGGCGTGTCCGGAGGAAGGCAGGCCACGGCCTCCTTGCGTACCGGCAGGCTCTCGCCGGTCAAGGCTGCTTCGTTGGTGGCCAGCCGATGCGCATCGACGACACGGGCGTCGGCCGCCACAGGCTCGCCGGGCTTGAGCAGCAGGACGTCGCCCACCACCACCTCGCGCGCATCGATCGTGACCGGGATGCCATCGCGCAACACCATCGTCTCACGTGGGCCGAGCTTGCGCAGGCTCGACACCGTCTCTTCGGCGCGACGCTCGGTCACGAAACCCAGCGCCGCATTGGCTGCGAGCACCGTGCCGATGGCCCCCGCGTCGGCATAGGCGCGAGTGGCCAGGGCCAGGCCTGCAGAGCCACCCAGCAGTGCCACCGGCACCGACCTGAACTGGCCCAGCAGGATCTCCGCCGTGCTGCGGCCTGTGATGTCGCGGATCTCGTTCGGGCCGGCGCGTGTCAGGCGTTCCTGGGCCTGGGTCTTGGACAAACCCTCGTCGGCATCGATCGGCCGGTCATCGCCGAGATCGACCAGCAGCTGTGTGATGGGCGTGCTGTGATCTTGCTGCCTGTCCCCGGGCAGCGCCTCGGTGCGCCCCGCCGGGCGCTTGGGTGCTCGCGCACGGCGCGCGGGGGGTTTCAACGCCAGCTCGGTGGGTGCTGGGGCTGGTGCCGCTGCCCCAGGGTGCGCTTCGAGGGTGAGCGACAGCCACTCGATCCAGAAAGCCTCCGTGCGCAAGCCGGACAAGCGCACGCGGACGCAGCCCGTCTCCAACCGGAACACGACGGCGTCCGCATCGTCCATCGCCGTCAGCAGCCGAGCCGCCAGCGCCGAGTTGCGGAGCAAGCCGCGCACACGCAGGGTTGCCCAGGAACCATTGCGGGAAGTGACGACAGCCAGGTGTGCAGCGAGGGACATCTCTGCCCTGCAGACTAGGCCCGCCATGTGACAGAACCATGACGACGATCAGCCAGCCAACCAAGCCGCGCGGCAAGCGCCGCGGACCCGACAATGTCGACTCCCCAGATCTGCCGCCGAAGGCGACAGCCAGCGAGAGTCGAACCGAGATGCTGCATCGTCATCCGTCACGTCGCGAGACGTCTGCCGACCACGTCGGCGCCCATGCCGAGCGGGCCCACGCCTCCGAGACCGCGGAGGCGGTGCTGGCACGCATCCGCCAACGGCAACACACCGCCTGGGACCTGGTGTGCGTGGTCGACCACCACGACCACCTGCTCGGCACGCTGACGCCGTCCGAGCTGCTGGCCCTGCCCGCAACGGCCGAGCTCGGACCGGCGGCGCAGCGCGCCCACACCCACGTGCAGGCCGGCACCGACCAGGAAAAGATGGCATCGGTCGCGTTGCATCACGGCGTGGCTGCGCTGCCGGTGGTCGACGAGGCGGGGCGCCTGGTGGGGGTCGTCGGTCCGACGCAGCTGATGGGCATCCTTCGCCGCGAGCATGTCGAGGACCTGCACCGCCTGGCTGGCATCACACGCGAGTCGGACCATGCACGCGAGGCCATCGAGGAGCCGCCGTTGCGCCGGGTTCGTCACCGCCTGCCCTGGCTGGTCGTCGGCCTGGTCGGCAGCATGGTGGCCACCTTCGTCGTCGCACGCTTCGAGTCGGCGCTCACGGCCAAGCCGGCACTGGCGTTCTTCGTGCCTGGCCTGGTCTATCTGGCCGACGCCATCGGTACGCAGAGCGAAGCCGTGGCGGTGCGCGGCCTGTCGCTCAGCCATGTCGGCCTGGGGAAACTCCTGGGCGGGGAATTGCGGACCGGTGCCCTGATCGGCCTCGTGCTCGCGCTGCTCGCGTTTCCGATGGTGTGGCTGGCGTTCGACGAACTTCGCCTGGCTGCTGCGGTTTCGCTGGCGCTGGCCGGGGCCAGCATGGTGGCGTCGGTCCTCGGGCTGCTGCTGCCCTGGCTGCTCGCCCGCTTCGGGACCGACCCCGCCTATGGCAGCGGACCGCTGGCGACCATCGTGCAGGATGTGCTCAGCCTGCTCATCTACTTCGCCTGTGTCTCGGCCGTTGTGCTGTGAATGCGGCTGCAGAGGAGACCACCGGGCGCCAGCCCCGCAAGCCCGGGCAGGGCTGGCCTATGCCGGGCCGGCACCGGCGCCGCCGCAACGGGCGACCGGCCCGGGCGAACTTCCCGCTCAGAGTCGTCGGCGGCGCGCCAGCTGGCCCATGACGGCCAGGCCGGCAGCCATCAAGGCCCAGGCCCCGGGTTCGGGCACGGGGCTGGCCAGGCTGATGCGCAGGAATTCGGTCGGGTCTGACACACCCGGCAGCCGACCCCCCGTGCCCGGAAAGTTGTTGTCGTTGACGACCAGCAGCGTATGGGCATCGAGCACCAGCACGCTTTCGATCGTCACGTAGGGAAAGGTGAAGACCGTGCTGCCGTCGCCGTTCAAGTCGTTCGGGTCGGCGATGTTCATCAGGTCGACGATCTCGGTCTTCAGCAGACGCCCATTGGCGTCGAGCTGCGTGGTGTCGACCTTGAAGATTTTCTTGAAGGGCGTGCCACCGCCGGTGGCGGTGGCGCCGTTGCGCTCGATCACCAGGAACTCGGTGTTGCTGATCGCCGTCATCTCGCCGATGGCGGTGCCCTGGGGCTCGAGTCGATAGAGCCACTGTGCGCCAGTGAAGGCTTCGGTGTCGACGTTGAACTCGTTGATGCGCAGCGTGCCGGTGGCGTCACCGCTGACGGTGCCTTCCAGCAGCGTGTAGAGCCGGTCGCCTGCAGGATTGATAGCCATGCCTTCGAAGCCGCGTGATGCCCCCAGCGTGGGCGCCGCGCCGTTCAGGTACGGGCTTTGCGGCGACTGCACGCCCGGCAGCTGGACTTCGCGGGACAGCACCTTGCCGCTGGCGTCGGTCTTCACCAGGAAAGGGCCGAATTCGTCGCCGAACCAGAAGTTGCCGTTCTTGTCACGGCGTGCCGACTCGGTGTCGAGGTCGGCACCGGTGAGCAGGCGGCCGGCGCGGATGCTCGGGTCCACCAGCGGGTTGGCGGCGTTGCTGTAGTAGTTCGTGAAGTCGGCCTGGAGTGTGTAGCCGAGCTTGCGGTCAGGGTCCGACAGCGTGATGCGGCTGGCGGCCATGAAGCCGTTCAGTGCCGCACCGGTGTTGAAGTCCACCGGCGTGACCGTGCCCGCGCCGCCGCTGGCGGTGCGCCAGTCGGGCCGCAGCGTGTACAGGCGCAGCAAGGTGTCCGCCGAGTTGTTCTGGGCACCGAAGCCGTTGTCGGTCATCACCGTGTAGGTGCCGGCTGTCGGGCCGCTCAGGATCGTCGACACGCCTTGAACCGGCTGGCGGTTGACGAGCGGCAGCGCATTGCCGCCGGCACCGGCACCGGCGAACTGGCCCGATGTCGGGCCGTCGGTGGTGGTGGCAGCAGGCATCAGCGCGAAGCCGGTCAATGTCGACTGCGCAACTGCCGGGCCGGCCAGGCCGATGGCGGCAGCCGCCAGGGCCAACGTGTGAAGTGAGCGGGGTTTCCTCATGGCGTTCCTCTGTGGGGTGGTGGGTCGGGACCTGGCAGATGCTCGGGTGCCGACATGTCCGTGCCATGAAGGCCGCATGACGAAAGCGCCCCCGCAACCGCGCGGCTGGCCAGGCCGCCGTCGCGGCGGTGTCACATGGCCTGCCTACGCTCGTGGCTTCAATCAAACGCATCGGAGCGAGCCCCATGAGCAAGACCACCCCCCCCCTGCGTCGAGGCGTTCTCCTGCTGAGCCTCATCGCTGCGGGCGCTGCCCATGCCGATGTCCAGATCACCGAATGGATGTACAGCGGCTCGGGTGGCGAGTTCATCGAATTCACCAACCTCGGCAGCGCGCCCGTCGACTTCACCGGCTGGGTCTACGACGACGACTCGCGGCTGAACAGCGTGGCGCTGGGCGCGTTCAGCCTCAGCGCGCTGGGTATCCTGGCCCCGGGGCAATCGGCCATCATCACCGAGTCGAGCGCGGCGGTCTTCCGCGCTGCATGGAACCTCGCCGAGAGCGTGCCCGTCCTCGGCGGCACCACGAACAACATCGGTCGGTCCGACGAGATCAACCTGTTCGACGCCGCAGGCAACCTGGTGGACCGCTTCGCCTATGGTGATGCTGTCTTCCCGGGCACCGTGCGCACGCAGAACTTCAGCGGCACCCCGCGCACACTGGCCGACCTGGTCCCCCAGAACGTGACGACAGGCTGGGTGCTGGCCGCCACCGGCGACGCCTTCGGCTCGACTGCCAGCGCCAGCGGCGACATCGGCAACCCGGGCCAGTTCACGCTGGCCGTGCCTGAACCTGGCAGCGTCGCGCTGATGCTGGCCGGCCTGGGGCTGGTGGCTGTTGCCGCACGCCGCCGCGCGTGAAGGGGTCCGGCATGAAACGCCACCTTTTCACCCTGGCACTGGCCGCCCTGCCCTTCTGGCCGCTGGGCGCCTCGGCGCAGACCTCCATCGGCCTGCAGAACTACAGCCTGGTCGGCAATTACGCAGTGCCCGCCCTGGGCGACCTGACCCTGGAGCTGTCGGCGGTCACCTACGCACCTGACCGCGGCACGCTGTTCGTCGTCGGTGACGAAGGCCTGGGCGTGGTCGAGCTCACGCTCACCGGCAGCATCGTCGGCAGCATGGCCTTCAACTGGGCCGGCACCGGCAGCAGCAACAACGACGCCGAAGGCCTGACCTATCTCGGCGGCGGCCGGCTGGTGGTCGTCGACGAACGGCCACAGATCGCCTACAGCTTCAGCTACGCCACGGGTGGCTCGGTGATGCTGGCTGCACAAGCCCAGGCTCCGGTGGGCAGCAGCCCGGGCAGCGTGGGCAACGTCGGCACCGAAGGCATCAGCTGGGACCCGCGCAACGGCAGCTTCGTCAGCGTCAAGCAGGACAACCCGATGGAGCTTCGCGCCGGTGGCCTGAACTTCGCGGTCGGCGGTGGCACGTCGACTATGACAACGCTGTTCAGCGGGGCCACCTCGCTCTTCGGTGTCAACAACTTCGCCGACGTGCAGACCCTGTCGCCGGTGACGGCGCTGGCCGGCACCCTGGCCGCCAACAACCTGCTGATCCTGAGCCTGGACTCGCGCCGGCTCGTCGAGCTCGACCGCACCACAGGCACGGTGCTCAGCAGCCTGGACCTGGCCGGCTTCACCCAGCAGGCCATCGAAGGGCTGACGGTCGACTCGCTGGGCAACATCTACCTCGTGGCCGAGGACAGCGGTACAGCGAATTCACGGCTGTTCGTTCTGAGCGCGGTGCCTGAACCCGGCAGCTGGGCCCTGATGCTGGCTGGCATGGCAGCGCTGGGCTGGCGTCTGCGCAGGGCCTGACCCCGACGTGAGGCGTGTCGTCGTGCTGTCAAGGGCACTGTCGACACTCCGCTTCGAATCTTCAACCTCGACAAGGAATCGCCCATGGGCCGCCCTCTGAAAATCAAACCACTGCCCGCCGGCACCAGCCGGCGCGGCTTCTTCCAGCGGTCCGGCGGCGCAGCGCTGGCGCTGGCGGCCGTGCCGGCCATGGCCATGGCCCTGGACCAGGACGCCCGCGGTGCCGGCGTCTTCCAGCACGGCGTGGCCAGCGGCGACCCGCTCAGCGACCGCGTGATCCTGTGGACACGCGTGACCACCGCCCAGCGCAGCGCCGTGACCGTGGCCTACAGCATCGCGACCGACCCCGCCATGGCGCAGGTGGTGCAGCAGGGCCGCGCCAAGACGAACCCTGACCGCGACTTCACCGTCAAGGTCGACGCTGCCCGCCTGCAGCCCGGCACCACCTACTACTACCGCTTCAGCGCGCTGGGCCAGGAATCGCCCGTGGGACGCACGCGCACGCTGCCGGTGGGCGCCACCGCGCGCCTGCGGCTGGCCGTGGTCAGCTGCTCGAATCACGCCGCGGGCTTCTTCAACGCCTACCGGCGCATCGCCGAACGCGCCGACATCGACGCCGTCGTCCACCTGGGCGACTACCTCTACGAATACGGCCCGAACCAGTACGGCAGCCTGCGCACGCCCGAGCCGCCGAACGAGATGGTCACGCTGTCCGACTACCGCTTGCGCCACGCCCAGTACAAGCGCGACGCCGACTCGATCGAGATGCACCGCCAGCACCCGCTGATCGCAATCTGGGACGACCACGAGATCACCAACGACGCCTGGCGCGACGGCGCGCAGAACCACACGCCGGGCGCTGAAGGCGACTGGAACGAGCGCGTGAATGTCGGCCTGCAGGCCTACTACGAATGGATGCCGGTGCGCATTCCCGATGTGACGAAGAAGCGCGAGAACCAGCGCGCCTTCCGCTTCGGCGACCTGGTGGAACTGGTGATGCTCGAAGAGCGCCTGCAGGCGCGCAGCGAACAGCTCGCCGCCACCGTGCCGACACCGTTCGGCAATGGTTTCTTGCAGACCGGCGCGTTCGCCGACGCCACCCGCACATTGCTGGGCACGACCCAGGAAGCCTGGCTGGCCGAGCGCCTGCGCACCACGCCGGCGCGCTGGAAGCTGCTGGGCCAGGGTGTGATGTTCGCGCAGATCAAGCTGCAGGGCGCGACCCTGGCCCAGGGCGGCGGGGTGTTCCTGAATACCGACCAGTGGGACGGCTACCAACCCGCCCGCGATCGCGTCTACGACATCTTCAAGGGCACGCCACAGCACCCCCCGGTGAACAACTGCGTGGTGCTTACCGGCGACATCCACAGCAGCTGGGTGGCCGACCTGAGCCAGGACCCGAACAACCCTAACGTGGCTGCAGGCGGCTACGACCCGGTCAGCGGCGCGGGTTCGCGCGCGGTCGAATTCGTGGGCACCTCGGTTTCGTCACCCGGCGCCAACGACCCCACGGGCAGCACGGCAGCGCTGTTGCGCAGCATCAACCCGCACTTCAAGTACATCAACCTCACCCAGCGCGGCTACATGCTGGTGGATGTGTCGCCGCAGCGCGTGGTGGGTGAATGGTGGTTCGTCGACACCGTGCAGAGCATCAGCAACGTGCAGACCTTCGCCGTGGCCTTCGAAGTGCAGAACGGCACCAACCGCCTGCAGCCTTCGGCCCAGACCACAGCGCCCGCCAACCCGCCGGCCCTGGCACCCTGAAGCACAACGGAGCACCAGCATGCACACAAGTACCTTCCTGCGCCACGCTGCCGTTTCCGCGCTGAGCGCCGGTGTCCTGAGCCTGGCTTTGCCCGCTGCGGCCGAAGACTTCAGTTTCAGTGGCCAGATCAGATTCCACAACGACGTCGTCCAGATCGACTTCAGCCTGGCACAAGCCGCGAGCAACGTCCGCCTGTGGACCGACAGCTGGCAAGGCGGCCTGAACTTCGACCCCGCCGCGGCACTCTGGCGGGCGGCGGGCAGTGACTTCGGCCTGCTGGCCGAGGTCGACGACGACAACGGCATCGCCCCGGGCCAGGGCTTCTACGACACCGGCTTCGTGCTGCCCACTCTGGCTGCGGGCAGCTACCGCGTCACCCTGGTGGCCGCCTTCAACGCCGCCAACGGCACGCTGCTGTCCCAGGGCTTCAGCTATGGCAACGAAACGCCCATCCTGCTGACCGAGTGGAACCAGCCCAGCTACAACCCGAACACCAACGACCAGAAGGGCGGCTTCTGGCGCCTGAACCTGTCGGGTGTGAGTCAGGCCTCGGTGGTGCCGGAACCCGCGGCCTGGCAAATGCTGGGGCTGGGGCTGGTGCTGCTGGCCGGTGCGGCACGGCTGCGGCGCTCGCTCGCGGCACGCTGAGCGCGCACCCGCGGGCAGTCGAATCAGCTGAACAGCCGCCGTGCCGCCGGGCTGCCGGCGGCCAGGTCCAGCGCCTCGAGCTTGTCGTACAGCTCTTCCAGTTCCTGCGCAATGCTGGCGAAGGCCGACAGCGGCAATGGCGCCCCATGGTCGTCGACCACGGTGGCGTCCATGTCTTCGGCCAGCGCCGTGGCCGCGCGGTGCCAGGCGGGGTAAGGCTCGGCGGCGCGCGGCGTCTGCGGCACGTCCAGGCTGAGGGTGAATTCGCGCACCGCAGCGGCCTGCGGGTCGGGGCCCAGCGCAGCCAGCGCGGCCTGCGAGTCGACGGCCAGGCTCAGCATCGGTGGCGCGCCTTCCTCGTTGGCCGGCACCACCATGCGGCCTGGCATGGCACCGGTGACGAAACCGTGGCGCGCGGCGCACTGGTGGATGTAGCCCACCGACCAGGCCACGCTGTTGGAGCGCAGCGTCAGCATCAGCTGCGCGTCCAGCGGGCTGGCCAGGCCGTCGAGCTCGCGCGCGCGGGCCACCACGTCCAGCATGTCGGGGGCGTCGGGCGCGGCGCCCAGAGCGTCGGCAAAGGCCTGAACCTTCTGCACGAACTCCGAGTACTCGATCTCGTTCAGTGCCCCGCTGCGGTTGGCCATCTGCACGCCGGCCTGAAGCTCGCCATAGCGTCGGCCGGGCGTGGGCGGCTCCCATTCACCGGTCTCGGTGTCCAGGCCTTCGATGTAGAAAGGCTTGCTGCCGGCCCGGCGGCTGGGGGGCAGGTGCGCCAGCACCGCGTCGCCGGTGACGGGTGCGTCCAGCGCCAGCGGCACCAGCGCGTCGATGAGGGCGTCGAGCCGCGGCACACGGCGCTGAGTGGCCCTGGCCGCGGGCAGTTCGGGCTGGGTCTCGTCGTCTTCCGGGGTAGCGCCCAGACTCGGTTCCTGGCGTTCGCCAGTGCCGGCATCGGCGCTGGTTTCTGCAGCGGGCTCTGCCGGCTTCGGCCGCAGCCGGCGCGTTTGCCACCAGCCCTGCAGAACCACCGCCGCCAGCACGACGGCGCCCAGCAGAAGCAGGGCCTGGGTGAGCGTGAGTTCGACGCCCAGGCCCATGTTCATGCGGCCTCGACCAGGGAGACAGCGGCTTCCATGTCCACCGCGACGATGCGGCTGACGCCCTGCTCCTGCATCGTCACGCCGATCAGTTGCTCGGCCATCTCCATCGCGATCTTGTTGTGGCTGATGAACAGGAACTGCGTGCCCTTGCTCATCTCGGTGACGAGGTTGCGGTAGCGCTCGGTGTTGGCGTCGTCCAGCGGCGCGTCCACTTCGTCCAGCAGGCAGAACGGCGCGGGGTTCAGCTGGAAGATGGCGAACACCAGCGCAATCGCCGTCAGCGCCTTCTCGCCGCCCGACAGCAGGTGGATGGTGCTGTTCTTCTTGCCCGGCGGTTGCGCCATCACCTGCACGCCGGCGTCGAGGATCTCGCCGCCGGTCATCACCAGCCGTGCATTGCCGCCACCGAAGAGCGTGGGGAACATGCGGCCGAAGTGTTCGTTGACCTGGTTGAAGGTGGAAGCGAGCAGGTCGCGGGTTTCCAGGTCGATCTTGCGGATGGCGTCTTCCAGCGTGCCGATGGCTTCGTTCAGGTCGGCGTTCTGCGCGTCCAGGAAGGTCTTGCGTTCACGCGCCTGCACCAGTTCGTCCAGCGCCGCCAGGTTGACCGCGCCGAGTGCGGCGACCTCCTTGTTGATGCGGTCGATTTCGGTCTGCAGGCCCCACAGCTTCACGCTGCCGGCTTCGATGCCCTGGGCCAGCGCAGCCAGGTCGACTTCGGCCGCGGTCAGCTGTTCCAGGTACTGCGCGCCACCCAGCTGCGCCGCCTGCAGTTCCAGCTGCAGCTGCGTGATGCGTTCGCGCAGCGGCGCCAGGCTCTGCTCGAAACCCATGCGCTGCTCGTCGGCGCGGCGCATCTGGGCGCTGAGGTCGTCGTACTCGCTGCGCGCGGCGGCCAGCAGCTGTTCACGTTCCAACCGTACCGAGAGCGCCGCCTGCAGGCCCGACTGCGCCGCCTGGTCGTCGAAGGCACCCAGTTCCAGCTGCAGCTGTTCGCCGGCCTGCACATTGGCGGCCACCTGTTGCGCGGCGGTGTCGATGCTGCGCTGCAATTCGGCCTGGCGGGCCACCAGCGCGCGCGCCTGGAAGCGGGCTTCCTGGGCCTGGCGTTCGAGCGCGCGCTGCTGTTCGCGGGCATCGGACAGGCGGCGTTCACCGGCGATGACCTCATCGTCGAGCTCGGCGTGTCTTTCCTGTGCCGTGCCGAGGCTGATGTCCAGTTCCTCGAAGCGGCCCTCGCCGGTGGCGCGGCGTTCCTCCAGGCCTTCCAGCTGCGCGTCGATCTCGGCCAGTTCCTCGTTCAGCTGGTCGCGGCGCGAGGTGGCGGCATCGGCCTGCTGCGAAAGGCGCAGCAGCTCGACATGCAGGGTGTGCGCCCGGGTCTGAGCTTCGGCCGCTTCACGGCGCACGGTGGCCAGGCGCTGCGCGGCTTCGGTGTAGGCGGCTTCCAGGCGCACCGACTGCGTCTTCGCATCGTCGGCCAGCATCGCCTGCGCACGCTGCTGCAGCGTGAGGTTCTCGATTTCCTGGGCCCGCGCCAGCAGGCCGGCCTGTTCACTGTCGGGGGCGTAGAAGGCCACCGCGTGCTGCGACACGGCGTGGCCTTCGCGGGTCATGATGACTTCGCCGTGGGTCAGCACTCCGCGTGCGGCCAGCGCTTCGTCGAGGCTGGTGGCGGTGTAGACACCTTCCAGCCAGTCACCCAGCAGCGCCTTCATGCCAGCGTCGCCAAGACGCAGCAGGTCGGCCAGCAGCGGCAGCGTCTGGTGCGTGCGCGGCGCCACGCCCGAGGGCAAGGCGTAAAAGGCAAGCTTCGCCGGGGGCGCGTCGCCCGCGAAGGCGCGCACCATGTCCAGCTTGCCCACCGAGATGGCATTCAGCCGTTCGCGCAGCGCGGCTTCGAGCGCGGTTTCCCAGCCGGTCTCGATGTGGACCTGCGTCCACAGGCCGGCCAGGCCTTCGAGGCCGTGGCGCTGCAACCAGGGCTTGAGCTTGCCTTCGGTCTGCACCTTCTCCTGCAAGGCCCGCAGCGCCTCCAGGCGCGCGGCGATGTCGGCCAGCCGGCCCGATTCCCTGTTGACCGCCGCCTGCGCGGCGCGGCGCTGCTCGTCGAGCGTGGGCACATGCTCGGCCAATTCCTGCAGGCGGCCTTCGGCCAGGGCATTGGCCTCGGCGGCGTCGGCTTCCTGCACCTTCAGCGCTTCCAGCTTGGCGCTGTCGGGGGTTTGCAGGCCCTGGCGTTCCTGGGCGCGGCGGTCACGCTGGGTGCGCAGGGCTCGCACCTGTTCGTCGACGCTGCGGCTCTCGGCCGCCAGTACCTGGATCTGCTGCTGCACCTGCGCCACCGCGGCACGCTGGGCGTTGCTGGCGGCCTGTGCGGCACGCACGGCGTCTTCCAGCGTGGGCAGCTGCAGCGCCTGTTCCTCGGCCTGCGCGGCCAGCACGCCGGCCTGCTCTTCCGAGCCTTCGATCTGCGCGGCCAGGTCTTCGAGTTCGATGCGCGCGGCCTGCTCGCGGTCGGCCCATTGCGCGTTCTGCGTCTGCAATTCGGCCAGCCGCGCCTGCGCACGCTGGCGGCCTTCGACGACGTAGCGGATGCGTTCTTCGAGCCGGCTGACTTCCAGTGCAGCTTCGGCCAGGAAGCCCTGCTTCGTGTGCAGCGCGTCGCTGGCGGCGTAGTGGGCCTGGCGCACGGCTTCGAGCTGGGCTTCCACCTGCCGCAGGTCGGCCATGCGCGCCTCCAGCGCCGTGGCGGCCTCGGCGGCTGCGGTCTTCACGCGGGTTTCTTCGCCGGTGGCGTCGCGATGCTTCAGGAACCACAGCTGGTGCAGCTTCAGAGTGCCTTCGTCCTGCAGCCGGCGGTAGCGCGTGGCGACCTCGGCCTGGGTCTCCAGCTTGTCGAGATTGCTGTTCAGTTCTCGCAGGATGTCTTCGACACGCGTGAGGTTCTCGCGGGTGTCCTTCAGCCGGTTCTCGGTCTCGCGCCGGCGCTCCTTGTACTTGCTGACGCCAGCGGCCTCTTCCAGGAACAGGCGCAGCTCTTCCGGGCGGCTTTCGATGATGCGGCTGATGGTGCCCTGGCCAATGATCGCGTAGGCACGCGGGCCCAGGCCCGTGCCCAGGAACACGTCCTGCACGTCACGCCGGCGCACGGGTTGGCCGTTGATGTAGTAGCTGCTGGTGCCGTCGCGCGTGAGCACCCGACGCACGGCGATCTCGGCATAGGTGTTCCACTGGCCGCCGGCACGTGCGTCGGCGTTGTCGAACACCAGCTCGACGCTGGCGCGGCTGGCCGGCTTGCGGTGGCCGCTGCCGTTGAAGATGACGTCCTGCATGGATTCACCACGCAGTTCACTCGCCTTGCTCTCGCCCAGCACCCAGCGCACCGCATCCATGATGTTGCTCTTGCCGCAGCCGTTCGGGCCGACCACGCCCACGCGCTGCCCGGGCAGCTGGAAGGTGGTGGGTTCGGCGAAGGACTTGAAGCCCGAGAGCTTGATCTGGTTCAGGCGCATGGCGCGTAGGCCGCTTGGTTGAGGCCGAGTCTTGACGACCGGGTCGCAGCTAACTCGTTGATTTGATTCTTCTTTTGAACGCCTGGCGGCGCCTGCAAAGGGGCTGGATGATAGCATCGCGACCATGCCCAAGACCCCCATCCGCAAGACCGGCGAGCGCCAGAAACCTGCGGTGCCGCCGAGCGCACCGTCGAAGGAACTGCACGCCTTCCCGAACCCGGCCCCCGAGCGCGACTACACCATCCGTTTCGACGTGCCCGAGTTCACCTGCCTGTGCCCGCTGACCGGCCAGCCCGATTTCGCCCATTTCACGATCGAGATCGTGGCCGACCGGCTGTGCGTGGAAACCAAGAGCCTGAAGCAGTATTTCTGGAGCTTCCGCAACGAAGGGGCGTTCCACGAGAAGGTGACCAACACCATCGCCAGCGACATCGTCGAAGCCATCGCCCCGCGCTTCCTGCGCATCCACGCCGACTGGTACGTGCGCGGCGGTATCCGCACGTACGTGACGGTGGAACACCGCCAGAAGGGCTGGAAACCGGCACCCAAGGTCGAGCTGCCGTCGGCATGACCGCCACCCTGGCACCGGTGCGGCCGGCTTACCAGAAGTTTGCGGTCGACGTGCATGACAGCCGCATCGACGGCCAGGGCGCCTTTGCGGCCGAGGCCATTGCCCCGCGGCTGAAGATCGGCGAGATCCGCGGCGAGAGCATCAGCGTGGCCGAGGCGCGCATCCGCGCGACGCGCAGCGAACGCATCATGATCGTCGAGCTCTCCAGCCGCCGTGCCATCGACTTCAGCAAGAGCGCCGACCCGATGCGCTACACCAACCACAGCTGCCAGCCGAACGCCCGGCTGTGCATCCGCCAGGGCCGGGTGGAGTTCTATTCGCTGCGTGCGATTGCGCCGGGCGAGGAGATCACCGTCAACTACGGCGAGACCCACCACGAAGGCAAACTGGCGTGCCGCTGCGGCGCACCGGGTTGCATCGGCCGGTTGTAGGCAGAAGAAGCACCGAGGAGGAAACCCGATGAGCCTTGTCCACACCACCCAGCTGCGCCTGAACATCCTACTCGAACGGCTGCAGGGCCTGGACTTCACGCGGGCCAACCAGCAACCTTCGGAACTGGGCCTGGACGCCAAGGAGGTCTTCATCCCCTCGCCATCGGGGGGCAAGCACCTGCGCCGCGTCCTGGCCGACCTGGACATCCGCCCCGTCGACAGCGTGCTGGACATCGGCTGCGCCAAGGGCTCGGCGATGCGCGACCTGCTGCGCCAACCGTTCGCCCGCGTCGACGGCATCGAACTGTCGCCTGAACTGGCGGCCATTGCGCGCCGTAACTTCGCCAAGCTGGGCGAGGCGCGAGCTGGCGTCCACTGCGCCGACGCACGCAGCTTCAAGCACTACGGCGACTACGCCTTCTTCTACCTCTACAACCCGTTCCCCCCGGCCATCCTGGACCAGGTGCTGCAGCAACTGGTCCCGCAGACCCCCGTTGGCGCCGAGCGCATCGTCATCTACAACAACCCCACCGGCCACGACGTGATGCTGCGCCACGGTTTCCATGCGCTACGGCGCTATCCGGACTTCTGGGGGCACGGCATCCAGGTGTACGGCAACCGGCCACAGAGCGGCCGCCTGCGCGCGGCCTGAAGGCAGGGGCTCGGGGCCTGGACAGACCTGCGCCGCGGGTAGGTCTGCGTTGCTGCGGCGGAGCTGCTCCTTTCGGCCCGTTGCGGTCGTTCGCTCGGACCCCTTCGTCTGTCGATGCGGGTCCCTTGGGCTGGGCGAGCCGGGTGGCCCCCTCCGCTCATGCCCAGGGCTTGCGCCCTGGGCGCTCGCCAGGCACAAACAGTCCACCGGACTGTTTGTGTCCGGGCTCGCTCCCCCGCCTTTACTTCGCTCCAGGGGCCACCCGACTCACCCAGCCCGCCAGCGTATCGGCGCGCCACGCGGGAGACCAAGACACGGTGGTTGCAAAGGTGGGCTGGGGCTGGCTGTGGCGCGCATGGGAGGCGCCGAGGAGCACAGGGCCCGCGGCCCCCGCGCGCAGCGCGGTTCAACCTCTGACTCGCCGCAGGTGTTTGAGCGGAGTGAGCGCAGCGAACGCAGCGAGTTCGGCGGCGGGGCCGCGGGACCGAGCACCGCAGGGAAGTCGGAGCGAAGCGGAGACCGCCGAGGATAAGCGCCACAGCCAGCCCCAGCCCGCCTTTGCAGAGGGACCAACCAGGCAAGAAACGAACGACCGCAAAGGGCCGAGAACAGCCCCTCGACGTCTCTACCGGCACCGCAAACGCTGCCGAGCCGCGGCCGGGATAATCAGGCGGGATGAACCCCCTGCTCGCCCGCCTGCACCCCTATCCCTTCGAGCGCTGGCGCGAACTCACCCGCGACATCACGCCGAACCCGGCATTCAGCCCCATCAGCCTGGGGATCGGCGAACCCAAGCACGCCACGCCGGCCTTGATCGAGGAAGCCCTGGTACGCGCCCTGCCCGGCCTGAGCAGCTACCCGGCCACTGCCGGCGAACCCGCCCTGCGCGAAGCCATCGCCGGTTGGGTGCAGCGTCGCTACGGTGTGGCGCTGGACGTGGCCACGCAGGTGCTCCCGGTGTCGGGCTCGCGCGAGGCGCTGTTTGCTTTCGCCCAGACCATCATCGACCCCACCCAGCCCGGCGCCACGGTCGTCTGCCCCAACCCGTTCTATCAAATATACGAAGGCGCGGCGCTGCTGGCTGGCGCGCAGACCGCCTTCGTCGCCAGCGACCCGGCCCGCAACTTCGCTGCCGACTGGTCTGCCGTGCCTGAAGCCACCTGGGCGCGAACGCAACTGCTGTATGTCTGCAGCCCCGGCAACCCCACCGGTGCGGTGATGCCGCTGTCCGAATGGCAGCAGTTGTTCGAACTGAGCGACCGCCACGGCTTCGTCATCGCCAGCGACGAGTGTTATTCCGAGATCTACTTTCGCGAACAAGCTCCGCTGGGCGCATTGCAGGCCGCGAAGGCCCTGGGGCGGGACGACTTCCGCAGGCTCGTGGCCTTCACCAGCCTGTCCAAGCGCAGCAATGTGCCCGGCTTGCGCTCGGGCTTCGTTGCCGGCGACGCGGCGCTGCTGAAGGCCTTCCTGCTGTACCGCACCTATCACGGCAGCGCGGTGAGCCCGTTGGTGCAGCGCGCCAGCGTCGCGGCCTGGAACGATGAATCCCATGTCGTGGCCAACCGGGCGCTGTACCGCGAGAAGTTTGCCCAGGTCACGCCGCTGCTGGCGCAGGTGCTGGATGTCGCCCTGCCCGACGCTGCCTTCTACCTGTGGGCGCGTGTGCCCGAACGGCAGAACGCGCGCAACGAGATCAGCTTCGCCCAGGGGCTGCTGGCTCAATACAATGTGAACGTCCTGCCCGGCAGCCTGCTTGCACGCACGGCCGACGGTTCCAACCCCGGCACCGGCCGCATCCGCCTGGCCCTGGTCGCCCCCACCGACGAATGCCTCGAGGCCGCGCGCCGCATCGTCGCCTATTGCCAAGACTCCTGAAGAAACCCCTGCGAAAGCCCGCCATGACCGTCCAACAGCTCCAGCCCATCATCGACCTGGCCTGGGAAAGCCGCGCCGAGATCAGCGCCATCAATGCGCCCGAAGTGCGCGAGGCCGTCGAACACACGATCAGCGAACTCAACGGCGGCCGCCTGCGCGTGGCCGAACGCCGCGGCGTCGGCGACTGGGTGGTCAATCAGTGGGTGAAGAAGGCCGTGCTGCTGAGCTTCCGCCTCACCGACAACCACGTGATGCGCGCTGGCGACCTGGGCTTCTTCGACAAGGTCAAGACGAAGTTCTCGAACCTGGACGAAGCCGAGATGCGCGCCAGTGGCGTGCGCGTGGTGCCGCCGGCGGTGGCGCGGCGCGGCGCGTGGATCGGCAAGAACGTCGTGCTCATGCCCAGTTACGTCAACATCGGCGCCTATGTCGACGAAGGCACCATGGTCGACACCTGGGCCACCGTCGGCAGCTGCGCGCAGATCGGCAAGAACGTGCACCTGAGCGGCGGCGTGGGCATCGGCGGCGTGCTCGAACCGCTGCAGGCCAACCCCACCATCATCGAGGACAACTGCTTCATCGGCGCGCGCAGCGAAGTGGTCGAAGGCGTCATCGTCGAAGAAAACTCGGTCATCTCGATGGGGGTCTACATCGGCCAGAGCACCAAGATCTTCGACCGCGCCACCGGCACCGTCAGCTACGGCCGAATTCCCGCCGGCAGCGTGGTGGTTTCCGGCAACCTGCCCAGCGCCGACGGCACCTACAGCCTCTATTGCGCGGTGATCGTGAAAAAAGTCGACGCCCAGACCCGCGCCAAGACCAGCATCAACGAATTGCTCCGGGCATGATGTCCTGTTGACCTGAAAGCAGCGGAGCCGAGATGTCCAACAACCTGGAACGTGTCTTGCGCCTGATGGCGGAGAAGAACGCGTCCGACGTGTACATGTCGGCCAACACGCCGATCCTGATCAAGATCCACGGCCAGATCCTGCAATTGTCCGACCAGGTCCTGAGCACCACGCAGACGCGCCAGTTGCTGGCCGAACTGCTGACGCCGCAGCAGCTGGAAGAGCTCGACGACACCGGCGAGCTGAACGTCGGCATCGGCATCCCGCGGGTGGGCAGCTTCCGGTTGTCGGCCTTCAAGCAGCGTGGGTCCATCGCCGCGGTGTTCCGCTGCATCCCGTTCATCATTCCCGAGCTGGACAGCCTGGGTGTGCCGCCGCTGCTGAAGCAGCTGGTGGTTGAAAAGCGCGGCCTGATCCTGATGGTGGGCGCCACCGGCACCGGCAAGAGCACGACGCTCGCGTCGATGCTGGAGTTCCGCAACACGCAGATGACTGGCCACATCCTCACCATCGAGGACCCGATCGAATTCCTGTTCACCAACAAGAAGAGCATCGTCAACCAGCGTGAAGTCGGCCGCGACACGCAGACCTTGCAGGTGGCGCTGAAGAACGCGCTGCGCCAGGCGCCGGACTGCATCCTGATCGGCGAGATCCGCGACCGCGAAACCATGACGGCGGCGATCAGCTACTCGCTCTCGGGCCACCTCGTGCTGGCCACGCTGCATGCCAACAACAGCTACCACGCACTGGGCCGCATCCTGTCGTTCTACGCCCCTGAGGCACGGCCGACCCTGCTGTCCGACCTGGCCAGCGGCCTGCGCGCCATCGTCAGCCAGCGCCTGCTGCGCGCCAACAGCGGCGGCCGCGTGGCGGCGGTGGAAGTGCTGCTGAACTCGCAGCTCGTCAGCGAGATGATCGAAAAGGGCGACATCAGTGACGTCAAGGCGGCGATGGAAAAGAGCCTGGCCGAGGGTTCGCAGACCTTCGAGCAGGACATCGCCCGCTTGATCGAGGCAGGCGTGATCAGCCGCGACGAAGGCCTGTCGCATGCCGACTCGCCGACCAACCTGCTGTGGCGGCTGCAGAACGACCAGGCGCCGATTTCGCGCGTGACGCCCAAGCGCGAGGAGTCCGACGCGCCGACCTTCACCGAAATCACGATCGAATCGCACGCCGAAGACTCGCGCCCGGCCAACGAAACGCCATGGAGCGTGCGCAAGTGATGTCGTGCTGCCCGCAGCGCCTGCGCCAGCCCTGAATGCAGACGCTGCGCCTGGCCGAACAGCTCATCGCCTGCCGTTCCGTGACGCCGGCCGATGCCGGCTGCCAGCAGCTGCTGGCCGCCCTGCTGTCCGCGGCGGGATTCCACGTCGAGCAGCTCGACGCCGGCCCGCCCGAGGCACGCGTGGCCAACCTCTGGGCGGTGCACGACGCCGGCCGCCCGGGCCCGACGCTGGCTTTGGCAGGCCACACCGACGTCGTGCCCACCGGCCCTCTGGAACGCTGGACCAGTGACCCCTTCGTACCCAGTCACCGCGAAGGCCGCCTGTACGGCCGCGGCGCCGCCGACATGAAGGCTGCCGTCGCGGCGATGACCCGCGCCGCCTGCGACTTCGTGCAGGCCCGGCCACTGCATGGCGGCCGCGTCGCCCTGCTCATCACCAGCGACGAGGAAGGCCCGGCACTGCACGGAACACGCCATGTCGTCGATCTGCTGCAGGCCCGTGGCGAACACATCGATGCCTGCATCGTGGGCGAGCCCACTTCGGTGGAACGGCTCGGCGACATGGTGAAGAACGGCCGCCGCGGCACGCTGTCCGGCCGCCTCACCGTCATCGGCCAGCAGGGCCATATCGCCTACCCGCAGCTGGCCGCCAACCCGCTGCACCTGCTGGCGCCAGCCCTGGCCGAACTGGTGGCCATGCGCTGGGACGAAGGCAACGCGTTCTTCCCAGCCACCAGCTGGCAGGTGAGCAACGTGCACGCCGGCACCGGCGCGCTGAACGTCATTCCCGGCGAACTGGTGCTGGACTTCAATTTTCGCTTCAGCACCGAAAGCACCCCTGACGCACTGAAGGCGCGGGTTCACGCCACGCTGCAGCGCCATGGCGTGCCGCACCGCATCGACTGGACGCTGGGCGGCGAACCCTTCCTGACGCCGCCCGGCACGCTGAGCGCGGCGCTGGTGGCTGCGATCCACGACGAGTGCGGCGTGACGCCGGAACTGTCCACCACCGGCGGCACGTCCGACGGCCGCTTCATTGCGCGCCTGGCGCCGCAGGTCATGGAGTTCGGCGTCGTCAACGCCAGCATTCACCAGATCGACGAATGGGTCGACGTCGACGCCATCGAACCGCTGGCTCGCATCTACCGCGGCACTCTGGAGCGTTTCCTCGCATGACAACCCTCATGGCCACCGTCGAGGCCGCCGCGGCCCGGCTCGAAGCGGCCGGCGTGGCCTTCGGCCATGGCACCACCAACGCCTTCGACGAAGCCGCCTGGCTGGTGCTGTGGCGCCTGGGCCTGCCGCTGGACGCGCTGGACGAACTGGCGGCGCAGCCCGTCGATGCCAGCCAGGCCGCCGCGGTGGCCAGCCTGATCGACGAACGCATCAGCAGCCGCCGCCCGGCCGCCTACCTGACCGGTGAGGCCTGGCTGCAAGGGGTGCCCTTCTTCGTCGACGAACGTGTCATCGTGCCACGTTCGCTGATCGCCGAACCCCTGGCCGACGGCACCCTGGACACCTGGCTGAGCGAACGCACCCGCCGTGTACTCGACCTCTGCACCGGCAACGGCAGCCTGGCCGTGCTGGCAGCGCTGGCCTGGCCGGACGTGAGCGTCGACGCCACCGACCTGAGCGCCGACGCCTTGGCCGTGGCCGCGAAGAACGTGCAACGCCACGGCCTGCAAGACCGCATCACGCTGCGCCAGGGCAATGGCCTGGCGGCTGCGCGCGGCACCTACGACCTCATCCTCTGCAACCCGCCCTACGTGAACCGTGACTCGATGACCGCTCTGCCCCCGGAATACCAGGCCGAACCCGCCATTGCGCTGGACGGCAATCGCGAAGGCGGCCACGACGGCATGGACTTCATCCGCCGCCTCGTCAAGGGCGTGGCCAAGGTCATGACCGACGATGCCGTGCTGGTGCTGGAAGTGGGCAATGAACGTGCGCATTTCGAAGCTGCCTTCAAGCGACTGCCAGCCATCTGGCTGCCCACCAGTGCAGGCGACGACCAGGTTCTTCTGCTCACGAAGGACCAATTGACATGAGCCCCCACGCTCGCTTGCGCTCGCTGCCCCCCGAGGGGGCGCGAATCACCTTTGGGACGGCCCGGCAGGTGATTCAGTGATCACGATCCGCGACATCACCCTGCGCCGCGGCGTCAAGGTCGTCCTGCAGAAGGCCAGCGTCGTGCTGCAGCCCGGCGAGAAGGTGGGCCTGATCGGCCGCAACGGCGCCGGCAAGTCCAGTCTGTTCAGCCTGCTCACGCACCGCTTGCAGGCCGACGCCGGCGATGTCGAGATCCCGCCACGCTGGCGGGTCGGCGAAGTCGCACAGGACATGCCCGAGACCGAGGACGGCGCGACCGACTTCGTGCTGCAGGGCGACATCCCGCTGATGGAAGCGCAGGCCGAACTGGCCGCCGCCGAAGCCGCCGACGACGGCGAGGCCATGGCCCATGCCCACGTGGCGCTGGACGAGGCCGGCGCCTTCGACGCCCCCGCCCGTGCCCAGGCGCTGCTGCTGGGCCTGGGATTCAAGGGCGCAGAACTGGACCAGCCGGTGAACAGCTTCTCCGGCGGCTGGCGCATGCGCCTGCAGCTGGCGCGCGCACTGATGTGCCCGGCCGACCTGCTGCTGCTGGACGAGCCCACCAACCACCTGGACCTGGATGCGCTGGTCTGGCTGGAGGCCTGGCTGAAGCGCTTCGACGGGCTGATGGTGGTGATCAGCCACGACCGCGAGTTCCTGGACGCCATCTGCCGCGTCATCGTCCACCTCGACGAATGCACGCTGACGCGCTACACCGGCAACTACAGCGCGTTCGAGGAAATGCGCGCCGAACGCCTGTCGCAGGCGTCCGCGGCCTTCGGCAAGCAGCAGGACCGCATCGCCCACCTGCAGAAGTTCATCGACCGCTTCAAGGCCAAGGCGAGCAAGGCCAAGCAGGCGCAGAGCCGCGTGAAGGCACTGGCGCGAATGGAAAAGCTGGCGCCGGTGCTCACCGCCAGCGACTTCAACTTCGAGTTCCGCGAGCCATTGAGCCTGCCCAACCCGATGCTGTCGTTCGACCGCCTGCAGTGCGGCTACGGCAGCACGCAGATCGTCGGCAACATCAGCCGTTCGGTGCTGGCCGGCCAGCGCATCGGCATCCTGGGCGCCAACGGCCAGGGCAAGAGCACCCTGGTCAAGACCATCGCCAAGGCGCTGGCGCCGCTGGGCGGCGTGATGACCGAAGGCAAGGGCCTGAGCATCGGCTACTTCGCGCAGCAGGAACTGGACGTGCTGTCGATGGACGACGGCCCGCTGATGCACATGGTGCGTCTGGCGCGCGACGTCGGCCCCGCCGGCCGCGAACAGGAACTGCGCGACTTCCTCGGCACCTTCCGCTTCACCGGCGCAATGGTGACGCAGGCGGTGGGTTCGCTGTCGGGCGGCGAGAAGGCTCGCCTGGTGCTGGCGATGCTGGTCTGGCAGCGGCCGAACCTGCTGCTCATGGACGAGCCGACCAACCACCTGGACCTGACCACGCGCGAGGCACTGTCGATCGCGCTGAACGAGTTCGAAGGCACGGTCATGCTCGTCAGCCACGACCGCGCGCTGCTGCGCGAAGTCTGCGACGAGTTCTGGCTGGTCACGCGTGGCGGCGTGGCGCCGTTCGACGGCGACCTGGACGACTACCAGAAGTGGCTGCTCGACGTGTCGCGCGCCTTGTCCAAGGGCCAGGAACCGCCGCCGGTGCCGGGCAACGCCCTGGCCGCCGCAGCACAAGCGGTCGCGGCGCCCGCGCCAGCGACAAAGTCGCCGCAGAAGAGCGCTGGCCGGGACGACCGCAAGCAAGGCGCGCAGGCTCGCTCGCAATTGGCCAACCGCACCCGGCCGTTGCGCATGGAAGTGCAGCAGATCGACGCACGGCTGCTGGCGCTGTCGAACGAGCAGAAAGACCTCGAAGGCCAGCTCGAACGCGGCAAGCTGCCCACCGGCGGCATGGCCGACATCGGTCGTCGCCTGAACCACATCGCCGCCGAAGTCACGAAGCTGGAAGAGCGCTGGCTCGAAGTCCAGGGCGAGATCGAAGCCATCAACGCCGAGGCCTGAACGATTCCACCGCGCTCGCGGTGGGGCAATTACATTGCGCACAATTAAATTGTTCGCCATATTTCTGCCATGCCTCGCGCCGCCACCCCCCGTCCCGCAGACGTCGCCTCGTCCGACTGGCTGCGCCTGGACCACCAGCTCTGCTTCGCGCTGTATTCCGCGTCGCTCGCCATGACCAAGCTCTACAAGCCCCTGCTCGAACCGCTGGGCCTGACCTACCCGCAATACCTGGTGCTGCTGGTGCTGTGGGAAGCCGATGGCATCACGGTGTCGCAGCTGGGCGAACGGCTGGCCCTGGACTCCGGCACGCTGACGCCCTTGCTCAAGCGCCTGGAAGCGGCCGGCTTGCTGCAGCGGCTGCGCGATTCCGCCGACGAACGCCGTGTGCTGCTGCAGCTGTCGGCTGCCGGGCGCCAGCTCAGGGCCCGCGCTGCCGCCGTGCCCGCCGCCGTGGCCTGCGCCAGCGGCTGCGAGCTCGACGAACTGCAGCAACTCACCACCCGGCTGAAGACGCTGCGCGACCAGCTGCAAGCCAACCCCATCCCCACCGCGGCCTGAACGCCGCCCACCCCCGAAGGAGTTTCACCATGGCCATCGACGCCAAGATCTACACCGCCCACGCCACTGCCACCGGCGGCCGCACCGGCACCGCCAAGAGCAGCGACGACCGCCTGTCCGTCACCCTGTCCACGCCCAAGGCATTGGGTGGCGACGACGGTCTGGGCACGAACCCCGAGCAGCTGTTCGCTGCAGGCTATTCGGCTTGCTTCATCGGCGCGATGAAGGCCGTGGCCGCACGCCAGAAGCTCAGCCTGCCGGCCGAAGTGTCGATCACGTCCGACGTCGCCATCGGCCCGATGACGGGCAAGGCCGGCGCCTTCGGCATCTCGGTGGACATGGCCATCAGCATTCCGGGCATGGACCGCGCCGCGGCCGAGGCCCTCGTGGCCACCGCACACGAGGTCTGCCCCTACAGCAACGCCACGCGCGGCAACATCGAGGTGACGTTGAAGGTGGTCTGAAGACCGCCTGATGACACCCCCGTGACCCGGGGGCGACATCGACCCCCTGCTGGCGCGGCCGTCACGGCTTCGTCACAGGGGGTTTCTACCGTCAGGGTTTCGTCGACGACAGGAGACCCGACCGTGACACGCCACCCCACCCTTTCCCTGCTCGCCGCTGCCACGGCACTGGCCTTCGTGACACCGGCCCTGGCCGCCAACCCGATCGCCGCGATCACGCCGCTGTGGACCTTCAACCATAACGTGGCCCCGACGATCGGCCGTTCCGCCGAAATCCCGGTGTGGGACGCCGCCAGCAACGCGCTCTGGGTCATCGGCGGCAACGGCCTGGACGTGCTCGACCTGGGCGGCAACCGCATCCAGACCTTCACGACCAGCGCTTTCGGCAACATCAACAGCATCGCCATCAGTGGCAACACCCTGGCGCTGGCCTTCGCCAACAGCAGCGATGCCGGCCTGCCTGGCAGCGTGCAGTTCTTCGACACCACGGCCTTCCTGGCCCAGGGCGCCAGCGCGTCGCTGCTGGGTGGTGTCGCCGTCGGCGCCGTGCCCGACATGCTGGCCTGGGCACCGGGCGGCACACGGCTACTGGTGGCCAACGAGGGCGAGCGCCAGAGCGATGCCAACAACCCGGCCGGCAGCGTCAGCCTGATCGACGTGAACCGCAGCGGCACGTTCAGCACGACGGTGTCGACCGCCGGCTTCGGCGCCTTCGACGGCCAGGAAGCCGCGCTGCGTGCCAGCGGTGTGCGCATCCAGGCAGGCGTGGCGGCGTCGGTCGCGCTGGAACCCGAGTACATCGCCATCGCCCCGAACGGCCTGACCGCGCAGGTGACGCTGCAGGAGAACAACGCGATCGCCGAACTGAACCTGCAGACCGGCCAGTTCACGCGCATCCTGCCCCTGGGCAGCAAGGACTTCAGCGCACCCGGCAACGGCATCGACCCGAGCGACCAGGACAGCGCCGTCGGCAACTTCCGCAGCGTGCCGGTGAAGGGCCTGTACATGCCCGACGCCATCGTCAGCTTCAGTGCCGGCGGCCAGGCCTTCTACGTGATGGCCAACGAGGGTGACGCCTTCGTCGACGATGCCGACATCGTGCGCCTGGGCAACAGCGGCTATGTGCTGGACCCCACGGCCTTCCCCAACGCCGCCGACCTGAAGCAGAACGCCAACCTCGGCCGCCTGAACGTCCTGCGCAACGGCGCCACGGGTGATCTGCCCAACGGCACCCCGATGACCGAGATCTTCACGCTGGGCGGCCGGTCGTTCTCGATCCGCGATGCCAACGGCAACCTCGTCTTCGACAGCGGCAACCAGCTCGAACTGGCCGCGTTCGCCGCCGGTGTCTACGCCGACGGCCGCAGCGACGACAAGGGCGTCGAGCCCGAAGGCGTGGCGATCTTCACACTGGCCGGCCGCACGCTGGCTTTCATCGGCCTGGAACGCACCAGCCGCAGCGCGGTGGCCATCTACGACATCACCGATCCGGCCAATGCCACCTTCCTGGACATGCTTGTTTCGGCAGACAGCAGCGTGCTGCGGCCGGAAGGCCTGGTGGCCTTCGAAAGCAATGGCCGTTTCTTCCTGGCCGTCGCGCATGAGTCGACCGCGGACAGCATCGTTGCCGGTGGCCTGTCGAACCGCACGGTGCTCTACGAGATCTCGCCAGTGCCCGAGCCCGCCACCTACGCGCTGATGCTCCTGGGCGTGCTGGGGGTGGCCGTTTTCGCGAGAAGGTCGAGCAACAGCGCCACGCGCGCCTGAGCCGGACTGGACTCGGCGCTGACGGGCCAGCCTCGCGGCCCGCCGCCGACCACGCGGCCGCTGGCGCAGCGGGTGCTGAGCCTCAGCGTCACGCCCGCCGCCTGCGCACGCGCGGCCGCTGCTTCCAGGTCGGCATGCAGCGTGCCGTTGCCGGTGCCGGCCAGAACGAGACCGTCGAAACCCGAGGCCACGGCGGCGTCGACCAGCGCTGCATCGAAGCCGGCGTGGCTGGTGATCCAGCCCACGCGAGGCCACTGCGCCAGCGGCCGTTCACACACGGCCGCCCCCAGCGCCCGCCCCTGCGGCCACGGCCGCAGCGGCAGTACGCGGCCTTCTTCGACCAACGCCAGCGGCCCGGCCGGGGCGGAGTCGAAGGCCTGCAAGCGGTAGGCGTCGACCTTGCGCACTTCGTCGCCCGCATGCACCTGGCCACCGAAGGCCAGCAGTACGCCACGGGCGCCTGACGTCTGCGCCACGACCACCGCGTCCAGCAAGTTCTGCGGGCCGTCGGCCTGCAGCGAAGTGGCCGGGCGCATCGCCGCCGTCAGCACCACCGGCTTGACGGGGGCCAGCACGCGCTGAAGGAAGAAGGCGGTTTCTTCCAGGGTGTCAGTGCCGTGGGTGATCACTACACCCGTCACATCGTCGCGCGCGAGCTCGGTCTGAAGGGTCTGCACGAGGGCCTGCCAGAGCGCGTTCGACATGTCCTTGCTGTCCATCTGCGCGAGCTGCAGCGTACGCAGCGCCGTGCCGGCCAGTGCCGGCACGGCGGCCACCAGATCGGCGGCGCCAACTTCACCCGCGCGGTAGCCGACGTTGTCGTCAGCGCGCGCCGCGCGGCCGGCGATGGTGCCGCCCGTGGCGATCAAGAGCAGATGCGGCAGGGTATTTGCCATGGGCCTGGTTTATGGATGAAAATACAGTGGCTGGACAAAACGACAGTCCGGAAGAGACAGCCGAGAAGACTCAGTTCGCGAGAGGTTCACACATGAACGAAAGCCCCAAGCTCACGCCGCGCCAGCAGCAGATTCTGGACCTGGTGCAGAGCGCCATCGAACGCACCGGCGCCCCACCCACGCGCGCCGAGATCGCGGCCGAACTGGGCTTCAAGTCGGCCAACGCCGCCGAAGAACACCTGCAGGCATTGGCGCGCAAGGGCGTGCTCGAGCTCGTCAGCGGCACTTCGCGCGGCATCCGGCTGAAAAGCGACACGCTGCGTTCGCTGGCCGAGGCGCGGCTCAGCCAGTACGGCAAGCAGTACAGCCTGCCCATGCCCAACCTGGCGCAACTGTGCCTGCCGCTGGTGGGGCGGGTGGCTGCCGGCAGCCCCATCCTGGCGCAGGAACACATCGACCAGACCTACCAGTTCGAGGCCTCGCTGTTCCAGCGCCGCCCCGACTACCTGCTGAAGGTGCGCGGCATGAGCATGCGCGACGCCGGCATCATGGACGGCGACCTGCTCGCCGTGCAGAAGACCAGCGAAGCCAAGAACGGCCAGATCGTCGTGGCGCGGCTGGGCGACGACGTCACCGTCAAGCGCCTGCACAAGGTGGGCAGCCGCATCGAACTGCTGGCCGAAAACCCCGACTTCAAGACCATCGTCGTGCCGCCAGGAACCGACTTCGCGCTCGAAGGCGTGGCCGTCGGCCTCATCCGCAACACCATGCTCATGTAGCGCCATGAACCCCGCCTCCCTGTCGCCGCCGCGTGCGCTGAAGCCGCGCAAGGCCCGCCACGCGGGTGAATGTGAACTGCTCGAACAGTTGCCCAACATCGGCCCCAGCCTGGCCGGAGACCTGCGCAGCATCGGCGTGGTGCAGCCGCAGGAACTGACCACGCGCGACGCCTTCCAGCTGTACCAGGCGCTGTGCCAGACCACCGGCAAGCGCCAGGACCCTTGCGTGCTGGACACCTTCCTGGCCGCGGTCGACTTCATGCGCGGCGCCCAGCCACGGCCCTGGTGGACCTACACGGCGCAGCGCAAGCTGCAGTTCGGCGCGCTCTAGCCAGAAAGGCCCGCGTTCAAGGCCGGGCCGGCAGCACCAGCACATGGGCTGGCGGCCCGCTGGCCCACAGCGGCACGCTGGCGCCACGCCGCCAGGCTTCGACAAAGCTGCGGTAAAGCGGCGAGAAGACGATGCCGCTCTGCCCCGTGGAATGCATCACCCGCGAATTGGCCGGGTTGCCCAGGTCGTACAGGGCGCGCAGGCTGGGGCCGTGTTCGTCCAGGTACAGCTCGCCGGTGGTCTCGTCGGGCCGCAGGCCGACACGCGACACGTTCACGGTGTAGGTGTCGCCACCCACCGGCACCCGCAATTCGAAGAGCCCGGCCAGAGCCTTGACGCGGCTGAAGGGCCGGTGTTCCGACCGCGCCTGGTGCGCCTGGCCCCATTGCCAGCGCGCGGGTTCGGTGCCGAAGCGGGCCTGGAGCTCGTCGAGCGCCCGGGTGAAGGCGGCGTCTGACTGCGTGGCGCAGGTCTCGGGCGCCGGGGTGTTGCGATCGTCGCACCAGCTGTTGTCGCCGGCCGCCAGCAGCGTGGCCAGCGCGTCGCTGTGGGTGCGGGTGCGCAGGCTGCGTTTCCACAGGTCGGGACCGGTGTCGTCGGCAAACAGGCCTTCCGCCAGCTGCCGCTGCCAGGCCCAGAAAATCAGGGGTGCAGCCGCGTCCGCAGCCATCTGGCCGTCGAAGCCAGCCAGCTGGGCTCGCGCTGCCACAGCCAGGGCGTGCGTCGACTGCGCCTTCAGCAGCCAGGGCAGCAGCACCGGCACGGCCAGCGACCGGGTGTCCATTTGCAAGTCGGCCATGTCTTCCAGGGTGTGCTTCGGGCGCGAACGCAGCACCTGTTCGATGCGCTGCTGGCGCCAGGGCAAGGCCCATTCACTGGTCAGGAAGTGCGGGTAGCCGGCTTCGGTGATGCGCTGGTTGGCAGTGGCGATGAAACCCTCGGCCGGGGCCAGCACACGCGGTGTCTCGTCGGCCGGCACCCAGCCCACCCAGTCGTAGCGCGCTTCCCAGCCGGGCGCGGGCACCAGGCCCATCAGGTCGTTGTCGGGGCCGCGCAGCGGCACGCGGCCGGGTGCCACCATGCCGACGCGGCCGCCACGGTCGGCCACCACCATGCTCTGCATCGGCGCCACCCAGCTGCGGCTGGCGGCCACGAACTCGTCGACCGACTTCGCCCGGTTGAAGGCCAGGGCCGGGCCCAGCGCGTCGTTGTCGGGGTCCAGCGCCGTCCAGCGCATCGCCAGCACGAAGGGTGTGGCGGCGGGCTTGCCGGCGGGGCCGAGCACGTCGTCGGCCGTGCCGGCGTCGCTGATGACGGGGCCGTGGCGGCTGCGCCGCACCGTGATCTCGACATCCGGCTGGCCCTTCACGCGGATGACTTCGCTGGCAGTCTCGAAAGCTGCCCAGCCGTCGGGTGTCTTGTAGCGGCCGGGGTCGGCCGGGTCGACCTGCTCGAGGTACAGGTCCTGCACGTCAGGCGCGGTATTGGTGAAGCCCCAGGCGATGTGTTCGTTCGCGCCCAGCACCACCCCGGGCAAGCCGGGCAGCGTCGCGCCAGCGACCTTCATTCCAGGTGCCTCCAGACGCGCGAAGTACCACAGGGCCGGCGTGCTCAGCTTCAGATGCGGGTCGTTGGCCAGCAGCGGCTGGCCGGTGGCGCTGCGGCTGCCGTCCAGCACCCAGTTGTTCGACCCCACGCCTTCGACGCCCGAAGGCGGGGCGGCATCGGCCAGGCGTGTCAGGCCGTCGAGCCAGCCCTGCTTCTGCGTGGCGGTGCCCAGCTTCAGGCCGCGGAACAAGGCCGCGTAGTCGGCCACCGCCAGGGGCGCCTCGCCCGGGTAAGGCGGCAGCAGCTGCTGAATGCGGTGGACCGGCATCACCAGCGCCAGGCGCAGGCGCAGCAGTTCGCTGTTCCAGTTGCCACCCAGGTCCCAGGCCATCATCAGGGCCCAGGCCAGGCTGTCGACCGGTGTCCAGGGTTCGGGCCGCAGGCCCAGGATCAGGAACTCCGGCGGCCGCGCCCGCAGGCCGTCGCTGAGCACGGCGTTGATGCCGTCGGTGTAGGCCTGCAGCAAGGCGCGCGGCTCGGCCGGAAGATTGTTCCACTGCAGCTGCGCGGCACGGCGCACGCCCAGAGCCCGCAGGAAGCGGTCGCCATTCAGCGCCCCCGGGCCGAAAGCCTCGGCCAGGCGGCCGGCGCCGATTCGGCGATGGGTTTCCATCTGCCACAGGCGGTCCTGCGCATGGGCCACGCCCAGGCCCCAGGCCAGGTCGTGCTCGTTGGCGGCGCGAATCGTGGGAATGCCGTGCTCGTCGCGCTCGATCCGCACTTCGGCCTTCGCGCCGGGCAGGTTCAGGCTGCCGGCCGTCTGCGGCAGTACACGCTGGGCGTACCAGAACAGCAGGGCAGCGGCCAGGGCCAGCAGCAAGAGGACGGCAACGGCCGCACGTCGAATCCACTTCATGCCGGGTTCCAGGCTGATGACGGTGCGCAAGGCTAACCCGGCGCGTGACGCGGCCATGAACTGCCCGGCTTAGCCGCCGTTTCTCGCGCGTTAGGCCCCCACCCGGCCAGGGCAACATGGCCTCAGGTTCAAGCACTGCCCACCCGATAACAAGATCATGAAACCGCTGAACATCCTGTCGCGCTGGCACCCGAGGTCCACGCTCGGCCCCGGCAACAGCACCCACCTGGGTGTGCAGCCGCCTTCGCTGCGCCAGGCGCCCGAGTCGACATGGCAGCGGCTGCTGTTCTGGCTGTTGGCACCGGCGCCGGCCGACGTGGCGCCGCCGATGAACCGCGTCCCCGCGATCCGGGTCGAATTCATGCGTTCGGTGGCCGACGTCGACAGCGACGAGGCCGACAGCCTGCGCAACCGCATCGCCCTGGCACGTTCACTGCGCGAGTTGTGGCACCTGCGCACCGAAGTCTTCCGGGTCGTCGGTCTGGCCCACAGCCAGCGCGAGGCCGAAGGCCGGCTCGCCCTGCTGAATCGCCACTTTCCCACGCGCGCACCGCGTTCGCAGTTCGGATCCCTCTGATGAATTCCCCAGCTTCCAACACCAACTATTCGGCGCCGCGGCACTTCACCGGGGCCCAGGCCCTGGGCAGCGGCATGCCGGGCGACCGCCTGGCGCGGATGGCCGCCCGCAGGGCCTTCGTCGACCTGAAACAGACTTATCTGCTGGCGCTGGACGCAGTGGCCGAGAGCGAAGCCGGCTGGCTGCGTACGCAGGTTCGTTCGGCCGAAGAGCCGGTGGACCTGTGGCTGCTGCGCGGCCCGGTCTTTGCCGCGCTCTCGGGTGCCAACCCCGACGCCAGGCGCCGCCGCCAGATGCTGCGCCGCGGGCTCGATTCGGTGTTCGCCGACAGCGAGCCGCCAAGCAGCTTCGCGCCTTTCTAGGCGCGCCGCCCAGCCGCCGATCAGGCGGCAGCGGCCTTCACGCGATGGCGGAAGGTCTTGCGAAACTTCTCGACCTTCGGCACCACCACCATCGCGCAGTAGCCCTGGCCGGGATGCTGGGCGAAGTAGTGCTGGTGGTAGGCCTCGGCGCGTGAGTAGTTGTCCTCGCGCTGGATCTCGGTGACGACGCGGCCCTTGAGCTGTTCGTTGAGCTCGGCCCGCACCGCCTGGGCCACGGTCTCCTGCTCGGGCGTGTGCCAGTAGATGCCGCTGCGGTACTGCGTGCCCTGGTCGGCGCCCTGGCGGTTCAGGCTGGTGGGGTCGTGGATGACGAAGAATATCTCCAGGATCTCGCGCAGGCTGATGCTCTCGGCGTCGAACGTGACGCGGATGACCTCGTTGTGACCGGTGTTGCCGGTGCACACCTGTTCGTAGCTGGGCTTGACCACATGGCCGTTGCTGTAGCCGCTTTCGACGGCCACGACGCCGTCGACCTGCTCGAACACCGCTTCGGTGCACCAGAAGCAGCCGCCGCCGAGTGTGATGATCTGTTGATTCATTTGCATTCCTTGCCGCCGGGTTTGTCGCCGGCATGTCAGTCGCAGGTACGGGCGAGTCTTTACACTGCAAGTCGATTATCCGGAGATGCACGATGGCCGCGAAGTTCCAGTGGGATGACCCTTTCCAGTTCGATGCGCAGTTGAGCAGCGACGAACGCGCGGTACGCGATGCCGCCCAGGCCTACTGCCAGGACCGCCTGCAGACACGCGTGCTGATGGCTGCACGGCACGAGAAGTTCGACCGCGAGATCATGAACGAGATGGGCGAACTCGGCCTGCTCGGCAGCACCATCGAAGGCTATGGCTGCGCCGGCCTGAACCATGTCTGCTACGGCCTCGTGGCGCGTGAGGTCGAACGGGTGGACAGCGGCTACCGCAGCGCGATGAGCGTGCAGAGCAGCCTGGTGATGCACCCCATCCACGCCTACGGCAGCGAAGCCCAGCGCGGGAAGTACCTGCCGAAGCTGGCCAGCGGCCAGTGGGTCGGCTGCTTCGGCCTGACCGAGCCCAACCACGGCAGCGACCCGGCCGGCATGCTGACGAGGGCCACGCCCGCGGTGCGCGACGGCGTCGCCGGCTATGTGCTCAAGGGCAGCAAGATGTGGATCACCAACAGCCCGATCGCCGACGTCTTCGTCGTCTGGGCGAAGAAGGTCGACGCCAACGGCTCGGTCGGTGGCCAGGAAGCGATCCACGGCTTCATCCTGGAAAAGGGCATGGCGGGCCTGAGCGCGCCGAAGATCGAAGGCAAGATGAGCCTGCGCGCCAGCATCACGGGCGAGATCGTGATGGACGATGTATTCGTACCCGAAGCGCAGTTGCTGCCGAACGTGAACGGCCTGAAGGGCCCCTTCGGCTGCCTGAACAAGGCCCGCTTCGGCATTGCCTGGGGTGTGCTGGGCGCCGCAGAATTCTGCTGGCATGCGGCGCGCCAGTACACGCTGGACCGCCAGCAGTTCGGCCGCCCGCTGGCCGCAAACCAGCTCATCCAGAAGAAGCTGGCCGACATGCAGACCGAGATCACCCTCGGCCTTCAGAGCGTGCTGCGCGTGGGCCGGCTCATGGACGAGGGCCAGGCCGCGCCCGAGATGATCAGCCTGATCAAGCGCAACAGCTGCGGCAAGGCGCTCGATATTGCGCGCGTCGCTCGTGACATGCATGGCGGCAACGGCATCCACGACGAATACCACGTCATCCGCCACATGATCAACCTCGAAACGGTGAACACCTACGAGGGCACGCACGACATCCATGCGCTGATCCTCGGTCGCGCGCAGACCGGCTTGCAGGCGTTCTTCTGAGCTTGCTGCGCCAGGCGGCCGGCCAGGCCGTCGGCGGCTGTGCGGGCCAGGCATGAACGAGCTGCTGCAGACGCTGGGCGTCGAGTCGTGGAAGCCGGTCGTGGCTGCACTCATGCTGCCGCCCGTGCCCTTCCTGCTGCTGGTGCTGGTGGGCGCACGTGTCCTGGTCAACCGCCGGCTGCTGGGCTGGCTGCTCATCGTGCTGGCCTGCGCCGGCATCTGGCTGTCGGCGACGTCGGCGGTGTCGTTCATCATCCGCCGGGCCCTGGTGCAGCCGCCGCCGGTGCTGCAGCCGGCCGAGGTGGTGGCGCTGCGCCGCGCACCGCTGGCGGCCGTGGTGGTGCTGGGCGGGGGCCGCACACCGCTGGCGCTGGAACGGGGCAGCGCCCAGCTGCACCCACGGGGCATCGAGCGACTGCGCTACGGCGTGCACCTGGCCAAGCAGACCCAGCTGCCCCTGGCCTTCAGTGGCGGCCAGGGCTGGGGTGCCCCTGAAGGCGCGTCGGAAGCGGCAGTCGCCGGGCGCACCGCCGAAACCGAACTGGGCTTCAAGATCCGCTGGCAGGAAGGCGAATCACGCGACACGCGCGAAAACGCCTCGCGCACCGTGGCCCTGCTGCGCGAACAGGGCATCCGCCACATCATCCTCGTCACCCACGACTACCACATGCCCCGCGCTGCCCGCGCCTTCCGCCGCGCGATTGCCGCGGGCCCGGTGCCGATCCAGCTGACGCTGGCGCCGATGGGCGTGTCGGCCGACACCAGGCTGCGCGCAGTCAACTGGCTGCCCAGCCTGGGCGGTGCCGAGCAAACCCGGCTGCTGCTGCACGAATGGCTGGGGCTGCTGCTCGGCGCCTGAGCGGTGGGCGTCAGAACACCAGGGCCGCGATGAAGATCCCCACCATCATGAACGCGAGCACGACCTTGGCCAGCAGCCCGGCCATGATGCCCAGCCAGGTGGCCACACCCACCTTCACGGCGTTCTTCTGATCGCGCCTGGCCATGTATTCGCCCACCGCTGCGCCGACCAGGGGCATGAACAGAACCCCGACGATGCCCATGAACAAGCCCAGCACCGTGCCCACGGCGGCACCCACCAGGGCCTGGCGGCTGGCGCCGGCCCTCTTCGCGCCCAGCAGGCCGGCCACGTAGTCCAGCACCCAGGCCAGCACTGCCAGCACGCCCACCACCACCAGCGTGGTCGTGCCGACCCGGGTGAAGTCGTCGATCCAGGCACCGAGGACGATGCCGCCGAGCACGAACGCAGTGCCCGGCAGCGCAGGCAGCACGGTGCCGGCCAGGCCCAGCAGGATGAGGGCGACGCTCAAGGTCCAGAGCAGGGCAATCGACATGGCAGGGTGCAGGGCGCAGGTGAACACGCCGGCTTGGCGCCCGGGCATGATGCCCGCGCGCCGGTACCCCTGCACCCACACCGACAGGGGCCTTGGTTTGCCATCTGGCGCCCCCATGTTCATTGGCCTCACACTTCACTCCTCATGGCCTTCTGGCCCAGACGAGAGACAAGGACTGCCTGAATGAACACCTGGATGAATCGCGCGATGACTCTGGCCCTTGGCGCCGCCGTGGCGCTGACGACCCTGGCCGTGCCGCAGGACGCTGACGCCAAGCGCCTGGGCGCCGGCCGTTCGCAAGGCATGCAGCGCGACATGCCGGCGCGCCAGGCCCCTGACGCGCCGCCGGCCAAGCCCGCGCAGCCCGCACAGGGCGCCACCCCGGGTGCACCTGCCGCTGCCGCTGCCGGCACCGCCGCTGCCGCCGCAGGCAAACGTTCGTGGCTCGGCCCCATCGCTGGCCTGGCCGCTGGCCTGGGGCTGGCGGCACTGTTCAGCAGCATGGGCCTGGGCGCTGAGCTGGCCAATTTCGTGATGCTGGCCCTGCTGGGCGTGGCTGCGTTCTTCCTGGTGCGCTTCCTGATGGCCCGCTTCGGCCGCGGCGCTGGCCAGAACGGCCCGGCCATGGCCAACGCCGCTGCCGGCACGGCCGCCGGCAACAACAGCTTCCGCCAGGCAGCGCCGCAGCCGGTGGCACCCGCCAAGCCGGCCCAGCCGGTGTTCGTGGACGAGCGCCCGGCGGCCTTCAAGCCCGTCGCCGAGCCCGCAAGCTCAACCGTGTCGCCGGCGGCACCCGTGGCAGCTGCGGCCAACGCCAGCACGACTGCGCCGGTCACCGCCGCCTTCGTGCCCGCTGCCTTCGACAGCGAAGGCTTTGCCCGCATTGCCAAGATGATCTTCATCCGCATGCAGACGGCCAATGATGCCGGCGACCTGAACGACCTGCGCCGCTTCACGACGCCGGAAATGTTCGCCGCCATCCGCCTGGACATCCAGGACCGCAATGGCGCCTTGCAGACCACCGACGTCGTCAAGGTCGACGCGCAGGTGCTCGACGTGGCCGACGAAAGCGATCGCCAGATCGTCAGCGTCCGCTTCACCGGCCAGGTGGTCGAAGAGACCGGCGCAGCGCCGACCTCGTTCGACGAGATCTGGCACCTCGTCAAGGAAGCGGGCAGCGCCGACAGCGCCTGGGCCATCGCCGGCATCGAGCAGAACGCCAAGGCGTAGTTCCGGAAGGGCCAGGTGCTGCGCCGCTAACATGGCGGCATGACATCACCAGCGACCTTCCCGCCCATCCCACGCCGCGCCGCCCTGGCGCTGGCTTGCACCGCAGCCGCCGCAGCCTTGCTGGGCGGCTGCGCTGCCGTTCAAGCCCCACCCGCTGGGCCGACGCTGGCACCACCGGCAGCGATGCGCGTGGAAGGTGTGCCAGCGCTGTCGCAGGCCGTGCTGGACCCGATCCAGCGCTACAGCCAGGTGGTCGGCCATGGCATCGTCGACTGGCACCCCCAGCGCCGTGAGATGCTCGTGTCGCACCGGCTGCCGGGTTCCAGCACGACGCAGATCTTCCGTCTGCGCAGCCCCCTGGGTGCGCTGGAACCGCTGACCGACAGCCCCGACCCGGTAAGTGCCGCACGCTGGGAACCCGGCCAGGGGCGCTACATCGTCTTCGGCCGCGGCACCGGCGGCGACGAGGTCTTCCAGATCTTCCGGCTCGACCCGGACACCCGCGCCACGGTGCAGATCACGCCGTCGGGTCAGCGCCATGCCTTTGGCGCCTGGGTGGCGGGGGCCGCAGGTCAGCCGGCCCGCATGCTCTACACATCGGTGCCGATCGACCGCACCGCGCAAGGCGGCACCCGCGCCAGCATCAGCACGACGCTGAGCCTGGTCGACCCCTTGAACCCGGCCAACGCCCGCACGGTGGCCGAACTACCGGGCGGCGGCTGGGGCAATGTCGAAGTCTCGCCCGACGGCCGGCAGGCCGCGGTGACGAACTACGTGTCGGCCACACGCAGCGAGGTCTGGCTCGTCGACCTGGCCAGCGGCGAGCGGCGCCAGGTGCTTCCGGCGGCCGGCGAAACCTTGGTCGCCAGCCATTTCGCCGCCGGCTGGGCGCCCGACGGGCAGGCGCTCTACGTCGTGAGCGACCGCGCCAGCGAATTCCGCGAACTGATGCGGCTGAACCTTGCAGCGCCTGCGACCAGCCTGCAGCGCCTGACCAGCCATATCCCCTGGGACGTGGCCGACGGCGACCTCGCACCGCGCAGCGGTCTGCTGGCACTGGCCGCCAATGTCGATGGCCGCGACGAACTGCGCCTGCTCGACGCCGCCACCGGCGCCGAACGTGCGCTGCCGCCGGCCACCCGTCTGCCGGTCGGCAGCGTCGGCAGCCTGCGCACGCACGCCGTCACGGGCGAGCTGGCCATGGTCGTGAGCGGCGCCAAGGCGCCGGCGCAGATCGTCACCCTGGAACCGGGTACCGGTGCAGTCGCCATCTGGACCCAGCCAGTCACCCCCGCCGGCCTGGACCTGGGCAACCTGCCCGACCCCGAGGTCGTGCGCTGGAAAAGCTTCGACGGCCGCACCATCAGCGGCATCCTCTACCTGCCGCCAGCCCGCTTCACCGGCAAGCGGCCGGTCTACATGTCGGTGCACGGCGGGCCCGAAGGCCAGTCCAAGCTGGGCTGGAAGGGCCGGCTGAACTACCTGACGCAGGAGATGGGCATTGCCGTACTCGAGCCCAACGTGCGCGGCTCTGCCGGCTACGGCAAGACTTTCCTCAACCTCGACAACGGTCGGCTGCGCGAGGACTCGGTCAAGGACATGGGAACGGCCATCGACTGGATGGCCACGCACCCGCGGCTGGACGCCGAGCGCGTGGTGGTGGGCGGCGGCAGCTACGGCGGCTACATGGCGCTGGCCGCCAGCGTGCGCCTGGCCGACCGCATCGCCGGGGCCGCCTCGACGGTGGGCATCAGCAACTTCGTCACCTTCCTCGAACGCACCGAAAGCTACCGCCGTGACTTGCGCCGCGTCGAGTACGGCGACGAGCGTGACCCGGCGATGCGCGCCTTCATGGAGAGCATCGCGCCGCTGAACCTGTCGGACCGGATCAGCAAGCCGCTGCTCGTGGCCCAGGGCAAGAACGACCCGCGTGTGCCCTGGACGGAAAGCGAGCAGATCGTGCGCAAGCTGCAAGCCCGCAACAGCCCCGTGTGGTACCTGCTGGCCGACAACGAAGGCCATGGCTTCGTGCGGCGCGAGAACGCCGACTTCTACTTCGCCACGCTGGTGAAGTTCCTCGAGCAGACGGTCGTCAGATAGACCGCCTTCACGGCGCGTGGCGGCCCTGGAAGGCCGGTTTGCCGCGCGGGCTCAGCGACAGCGTCCGCACGGGCGCGTCCAGGTCCATGTTGGACATGGTGTCGCCGTCGACGTTCGACACAGGACTGCCGGCACGCGTGAGTTCCACTTCAAGGCGGCCAATGCGCGGGCTGTCGGACTGCCCCTCGACGCCGGTTCTCGCCAGTGCGCGCCCCCCCACGCGGATGTCCTGGCGCGAAGGGCCGCCTGAAGCGACGGCCGGCTGTCGTCCAGGCCGGCGGGCACCAGCACGCTGGCCGCGGCCTCGCGGTTGCGTGAGGAGTCGCCGACGAAGGCCTCGGCCATCGTTCAAGCCTGCAGCAAGACCTGCGCTTCGAGCCAGACACGCTGAACCCAGCTGCCAGCAGGCTCGCCTGGCCGGCATAGCGCAGCAGCCTGGCCGGCCCAGGCCTGCTGGCGCTGCAGGTCGCCGGCCTGTTCGGCTTCACGGCGCATCGCCGCGGTCAGGCCGCGCTGCACGGGGTAAGGAGCCGGCGCAGGCGCATCAGGCGCCGCGGCCGCGCGCAGGTAGGCGTTGCCGATGGCGCGGCCCCAACGGCCGGAAAACGCCTGGGTGAGGCGGGTGTCGGTGACCTTCAGGCCGGGCAGCGCTGCAGCCCATGCGGCGTTGATGCCTGCCTCGGGGCTGGCCAGCAAAGCCGTGCCCACCTGCACCGCGCTGGCACCGAGCATGAGCGCGGCGGCCACGCCACGCGCATCGGCAATGCCGCCGGTGGCCACCACCGGCACACGCACGGCGTCCACCACCTGCGGCAACAGCGCGAACAGGCCGACGGCATCGTCGCGACCACGGGCGGCGTCGAAACTGCCGCGATGACCGCCGGCCTCGGCGCCTTGCGCCACCACCACGTCGGCCCCGGCAGCCTCGGCCAGACGTGCCTCGGCCGGCGTGGTGACGTTGGCGAACCAGGCGACACCCGCATCGTGGAAACGCCGCACCCAGTCGGCGGTCAGCAAACCCATGATGGTGGACACCACGGCCGGGCGCGCGGCCAGCACGGCGGCGCACTGGGCATCGAAGTCGGGCGGACGGGCGTCGCCGGCACTGGCCGGCACCTGCGGGCCGAAACCGGCCAGGAACTGGCGCAGCGCCGCCTCTTGGCGGGCATCGCGCACGGGCAGCGGGTCGGGCAGCCACAGGTTCACCTGCAGCGGGCCGTCGGTCTGGCGACGGAAGTCGCTGGCCCAGGCCGTGATGGTCGCTGGCTCGTGCAGCAGGGCCCCCAGCGCACCCAGCCCGCCAGCGTTGGCCACAGCCGCAGCCAGGGCCACCGGCGAAGCCCCGGCCATCGGCGCCATCAGCATCGGCAGGCGCAGGCCGAAGCGCTGGGCGAAGGACCCGGCGCGCTGCAGCGGCCTGTCAGGCATGGCCCGCACGGCGTTTCAGGGCCGTGACTTCGATCTCGATGCGCATGCGAGGGTCGGCCAGGCCGGCTTGCAGCATGGTCGCTGCTGGCCGCACGTCAGCGAAGGCGGCGCGCAGCACCGGCCAGCAGGGTTCGAAGTCTTCGGTACGCGGCAGCAGGTAATGCACGCGCACCACGTCGGCCAGGCCGGACCCGGCCTGCTGCAGCGCTGCTTCGATGTTGCGCAGGCATTGCGCGGCCTGCTGGGTGACGTCGTCGCTGATCGTCATGGCGGCGTAGTCGAAACCGGTGGTGCCTGAAACGAAGACCCAGTCGCCTGCCACGACGGCCCGCGAATAGCCGATGTCGGCCTCGAAGCGCGAGCCTGACGAGATGCGCTGGCGGTCTTCCGCGACTTCGCCCGCGGCCTGCCACAACTGGAACACATTGCCTTCGGGATCATGGCCGTCGCACATCGTGCGCGCGCTGCCCTGGCGGGTGTAGGTCCATTCGCGCGCCACCGGGTCCAGCACCCCGCCCAGCGCCGCGGCATAGGCGCGCGCAGCGGCCAGGCTGGGAACGCCGAAGACGGGCTTGATCGGCGTGTCCTCGCGCCGCTGCGGCGGCTGGGTGATGACGATGTCCTTGGCATAGGCGCGCGCAATCGCATGGACCACGAGCAGGGAGCCTGCGGCCTGCAAGGCCACGTGCGTCTTGTCGCCGCCCGCGGCCGTCAGCCCGCACACCTGTTCGTAGAACGCCGCGACCCGCGCCATGTCCTTGGCGTAGAGCACGGCGCCCGTGAGGCCGCTCGGGGGCTTCATCGCATCCTTGGTCATCGCGCCCATCTCCTGGCATTGCGGAACATGCGCATCCATGGGCTCGTCTCCTCGGGCCGGCCAGGGGACCAGCTCATCTGCAGCTGGCGGAACACCCGTTCGGGGTGCGGCATCAGCGCCGTGACGCGGCCGTCGGCGGTGGTGACCGCCGTCAAGCCGGCAGGGCTGCCGTTGGGGTTGAACGGGTAGGCCTCGGTGGCGGCACCGCTGTTGTCGACGAAGCGCATGGCACGGTGCACCGCTGCGGCATCGCCGCGCTGGCTGAAGTCGGCACGGCCTTCGCCATGGGCCACGGCGATCGGCAGCCGGCTGCCGGCCATGCCCTGGAAGAACAGGCTCGGGCTGTCCAGCACTTCCACCATCGCCAAGCGCGCCTCGAACTGCTGGCTGGTGTTGCGCGTGAATCGCGGCCAGGCCGACGTGCCCGGGATGACGGGGCTGAGTGCGGCCAGCATCTGGCAGCCGTTGCACACGCCCAGCGCAAAGCTGTCGGCGCGGTTGAAGAACGCGGCGAAGGCTTCGGCCAGCGCCGGGTTGAAGAGGATGCTGCGCGCCCAGCCTTCACCTGCGCCCAGCGTGTCGCCATAGCTGAAGCCGCCGCAGGCCACGAGGCCGCGGTAGTCGGCCAGCTTCGCGCGGCCGGCCTGCAGGTCGGACATGTGCACGTCGAAGGTGTCGAAGCCGGCCTGGTCCATCACCCAGGCCATCTCCAGCTGCGAATTGACGCCCTGCTCGCGCAGGATGGCGATCTTCGGACGCGTGGTGTGCAGGTAGGGGGCGGCGACATCGTCCTGCGGGTCGAAGCTCAGATGCTGGTGCAGGCCGGGGTCGGCCGGGTCGCCGGCCGCCGCGTGTTCGGCGTCGGCGCAGGCCGGGTTGTCGCGCTGCTGCGCGATGCGCCAGCTGACCTGGTCCCACTGCTGCTGCAGCGCCTGCAACGGCGCGGCGAACTGCAGCTTGGTGTCGCGCCAGACCTCGACCGCAGCGCGGTCGTTGGGCTTGCCGATGAAGTGCGCATGGCGGCTCAGGCCATGCTCGCGCAGCGTCTGGATGACCTCGTTGCGCACGGCAGTCGGCACCTGGATGACGACGCCCAGTTCCTCGTTGAACAGCGCCTGCAGCATCAGTTCGTTGCGGCGTTCGCTGACCTGGGTGGCCCAGTTCTTCGAGTCACCATACTCGGCGCGGCTGTCGGCGATGCCGTCGCCCTCGGTGACGAGGATGTCGACGTTCAGGCTGACACCCAGGTGGCCGGCAAAGGCCATCTCGCAGACGGTGGCCCAGAGGCCGCCGTCGCTGCGGTCGTGGTACGCCAGGATGCGGCCTTGCGCGCGCAGGGTGTTGATGGCGGCGACCAGCGCCTTGAGCTGGGAGGCGTCGTCGACGTCCGGTACTTCGTGCCCGAACTGGCCCATCACCTGCGCCAGCATGCTGCCGCCCATGCGCTTCTTGCCCTGGCCCAGGTCGATGAGGACCAGGGTCGTGTCGCCCGGCTGCAATTGCGGTGTCAAGCTTCCACGCACGTCGGTCAGCGTGGCAAAGGCGGTGATGACCAGGGACACCGGTGCCGTCACCTGCTTGGCCACGCCTTCGTCCGACCAGCGCGTGCGCATCGACAGCGAGTCCTTGCCGACCGGGATGCCGATGCCCAGGGCCGGGCACAGTTCCATGCCGATGGCGTGCACGGTGTCGTACAGCGCTGCGTCCTCGCCGGGCTCGCCGCAGGCCGCCATCCAGTTGGCCGAGAGCTTCACGCGGTCCAGCTCGATGGGCGCAGCCAGCAGGTTGGTGATGGCCTCGGCCACCGCCATGCGGCCGCTGGCCGGGCCGTCCAGCGCCGCCAGCGGCATGCGTTCGCCCATCGCCATGGCCTCGCCGCGGAAGCCGGCGTAGTCGGCCAGGGTCACCGCACAGTCGGCCACCGGCACCTGCCAGGGGCCGACCATCGGGTCGCGGTGGCTCATGCCGCCGACCGTGCGGTCGCCGATCGTGACGAGGAAACGTTTGCTCGCCACCGTGGGGTGGCGCAACACGTCCAGCGCCACGGTGTCCAGCTTCACGCCGGTCAGGTCCAGCGGCGCTTCGCTGCGCGCCACGCGCTGCGCGTCGCGGTGCGTCTTCGGCGGCTTGCCCAGCAGCACGTCCATGGGCATGTCGATCACGCGCTCACCACCCGGGCCGTCTTCCAGGATGAGCTCACGGTCGCTGGTGGCCGTGCCGACCACGGCAAACGGGCAGCGCTCGCGTGCGCACATCTGCTCGAACAGCGGCATCAGGTCAGGGTGGATGGCCAGCACATAGCGTTCCTGGCTTTCATTGCACCAGGCTTCCTTCGGCGCCAGGCCGCTTTCTTCCAGCGGCACACGGCGAAGGTCGAAACGCGCGCCCTGCCCGGCGCCGTCGACCAGTTCGGGGAATGCATTGCTGATGCCGCCGGCGCCGACGTCATGGATCGCCAGCACCGGGTTGTGTTCACCGAGCGCCCAGCAGTGGTTGATGACTTCCTGCGCGCGACGCTGGATCTCGGGGTTGCCGCGCTGCACGCTGTCGAAGTCCAGCGCCGCGGTATTGGCGCCGGCGGCCATCGAACTGGCGGCACCGCCACCCATGCCGATGCGCATGCCCGGCCCGCCCAGCTGCACCAGCAGGGTGCCGGCGCCGAAGGGCAGCTTGTGCGTCTGGGTGGCGTCGATCTGGCCCAGGCCGCCGGCGATCATGATGGGCTTGTGATAACCGCGCATCACGCCGGCCACCTGCTGCTCGAAGACGCGGAAATAGCCACCCAGGTTGGGGCGGCCGAACTCGTTGTTGAAGGCGGCACCTCCGAGCGGCCCTTCGGTCATGATCTGCAGCGGGCTGGCAATGTGCGCCGGCTTGCCGATGGCGCCGGCTTCCCAGGGTTCGTCCAGGCCGGGCAGGCGCAGATGGCTGACGGAAAAGCCCGTCAGGCCGGCTTTGGGCTTGGCACCGCGCCCGGTGGCACCTTCGTCGCGGATCTCGCCGCCGGCACCGGTGCTGGCGCCCGGGAAAGGGCTGATCGCGGTGGGATGGTTGTGGGTTTCCACCTTCATCAGCACATGGGCCGTCGCTTCGCGCGCCCTGTACTGCGGCGCGTTGGTGAAGCCGTTCGGGCCCCAGCGCAGCACTGGGCTGCCCGTCATCACCGCGGCGTTGTCGCTGTAGGCCACCACGCTGTGCTGCGGGCTCGTCTTCTCGGTGTGGCGGATCATGCCGAACAGCGTGTCCGGCATGGCCACACCGTCGATGCTGAAACTGGCGTTGAAGATCTTGTGGCGGCAGTGTTCGCTGTTCGCTTGCGCGAACATCATCAGCTCGACGTCGCTGGGGTTGCGCTGGAGCGTCCTGAACGAGGCCTCGAGGTAGTCGACCTCGTCGTCGGACAGCGCCAGGCCGAATTCGACGTTGGCCTCGAGCAGCGCCTGGCGGCCGCGGCCGAGCACGTCCACGTGCACCAGCGGCGGCGCCGGCTGCGGCACGAACAGTTGCGCGGCGGCCTCGCGTTCGAAGGCCACGCTTTCGGTCATGCGGTCGTGCAGCAGCGCGGCGACGACCTGGCTTTCATCGGGCGACAAGGGCTTGGCGGCACTGAAAAGGCCGCCCTTCAGTGCCAGCCGGAATTCGGTGACGCGTTCGACCCGACGCACCACCAGGCCACAGTTGCGGGCGATGTCGCTGGCCTTGCTGGCCCAGGGCGACACGGTGCCCAGGCGCGGCATCACCACCACCAGCGTGCCGTCGGCCGGGCCGGTGTAGGCGTCGCCGTAGCTCAGCAGCGCGGCCAGACGGTCGTGCTCGGCGGCCGCCAGCGGCTGGGGGGTCTGCACCCAGTGCACATGGCGGGCGGCCACGCCCGTGATGCGCGGACACGCGGCCTGCAGCTGGCCGAGCAATGCCCGGGCGCGAAAGTCGCTGAGTGCGTTGCCGCCCTCGAAAGAAACCGGTGGAATGGGCATGGAACGGGGCATGGAACGCTTTGCAGGTGGCCCGGCTCAGGGCAAACCGCGATTTTAGGGGCCGAGTGGGATAATGCCGGGATGGCCATCTCCATCAAAACCGCCGCCGACATCGAAGGCATGCGCCTGGCAGGACGTCTGGCGTCCGAAGTGCTGGACATGCTGACGCCGCATGTCCGGGTCGGTGTCACCACCAAGGAAATCGACCGCCTGGCGCACGACTACATGGTCGAGGTGCAGCGCGGCATACCGGCGACCCTGGGTTACCAGCCGCCCGGCTACCCGGCTTACCCGGCTTCCTTGTGCACCAGCCTGAACGACGTCGTCTGCCATGGCATCCCCGACGACCGGCCGCTGAAGAACGGCGACGTCGTCAACATCGACGTCACCGTCATCAAGAACGGCTGGCATGGCGACAACAGCCGCATGTACATCGTCGGTGAAGGCACCATCGCCGCGCGCCGCCTGTGCCAGATCACCTTCGACGCCATGTGGAAAGGCATCGTCAAGGTCAAGCCCGGTGCGCGCCTGGGCGACATCGGCCACGCCATCCAGACCTTCGCCGAAAACGCCGGTTTCAGCGTCGTTCGCGAGTTCTGCGGACATGGTGTCGGCGCCAAGTTCCACGAAGAACCCCAGGTGCTGCACTACGGCCGCCCGGGCACTCTGGAAACGCTCGAGCCGGGGATGATCTTCACGATCGAGCCGATGATCAACGCCGGCAAGCGCGACATCAAGGAAGACCGCAAGGGCGCCCGCCCCTATGACGGCTGGACCATCGTGACGCGTGATCGTTCGCTGTCGGCGCAATGGGAACACAGCGTGCTGGTCACGGAGACCGGCTACGAAGTCCTCACGGTGTCGGCCGGCAGCCCGGACGCGCCGGAATTTGCCGTCGCAGGGTACGGCGGCAGCGTCGGCCGCCACCCTGCGGCAACGCTGCAGCCCCCCGTGGCAAGCCATGCGGCGCTGGCCACTTCACCCTGAGCGGACCGCGCCCATCCTTTCGCCCATGACCCCCCCGCTCCCGCCGGCCGGCGCGGCACCCGGGTCGGTGGCCGCGCTGCGTGCGCGCTTCCGCTCGGGCAAGGCCGAATTGCTGGCCCAGTTCAACGACAGCCGGCCGACTTCCGCCGCCCTGACGCGGCTGCTGCGCGGGTTGATGCGGCATGTGGACACCACCCTCGCCCAGGTCTGGGCCGACGCGAACATGCCCGCCAACGCCGCCCTGGTGGCGGCAGGCGGCTATGGCCGCGGCGAGCTGTTCCCGCATTCGGACATCGACGTGCTGGTGCTGCTGCCCGCCGAGGTCAAGCACGCTGCGCAGCCGCGCGGCGACCGCAGTGCACCGGGCACGCCCGGCGACGCGCTGCGCCATGCCATCGAGCACTTCGTCACCGCCTGCTGGGACATCGGGCTGGAAATCGGCTCTTCGGTTCGCAGCGTCGACGAATGCCTCGAAGAAGCCCGGCGCGACGTGACGGTGCAGACGGCGCTGCTCGAAGCCCGCCGGGTCTGTGGCTCGACGCGCCTGTTCAGGCAGTTCCAGGACAGTCAGGCCAGCGCCATGGACCCGCGCGCCTTCCTGCGCGCCAAGACGCTGGAAATGCACCAGCGCCACACCAAGTACGAAGGCACGCCCTACGCGCTCGAACCCAATTGCAAGGAAAGCCCGGGCGGCCTGCGCGACCTGCAGGTGGTGATCTGGGTGGCGCGCGCCGCCGGTCTCGGCCGCACCTGGGCTGAGCTGGCCAGCAAGGGCCTGATCACGAAGTTCGAGGCCGCTCAGCTCGGCAAGCACGAGTGCACGCTCAAGCTCATCCGCGCGCGCCTGCACGCGGTGGCCGGCCGGCGCGAAGACCGGCTGGTGTTCGACCTGCAGACCGCCGTGGCCGAAAGCTTCGGCTACAAGGCCACCAAGGAACAACGCAGCAGCGAAGTGCTGATGCACCGCTACTACTGGGCGGCCAAGGCAGTGACGCAGCTCAACCAGATCCTCATGCTCAACATCGAGGAACGCGTCACCGACAGCGAAACCGTGCCCATGCGGCCGATCACCGCACGCTTCTTCGACCGGGCCGGCATGCTGGAAGTGGCCAGCGACGACCTGTACCTGACGAACCCGCACGCCATCCTGGAAACCTTCCTCGTCTACCAGCAGACGCCAGGCTTGTCGGGCCTTTCGGCGCGTACGCTGCGGGCCCTGTACAACGCACGCAACGTGATGGGCGCCGAGTTCCGCCGCGACCCGATCAACCGCGAGCTCTTCCTCGACATCCTGCGCCAGAAGAGCGGCACCACCCATGTGATGCGGCTGATGAACCAGACCAGCGTGCTGGGCCGCTACCTGTGGGTGTTCAGGCGCATCGTCGGGCGCATGCAGCACGACCTGTTTCACGTCTACACGGTCGACCAGCACATCCTGATGGTGGTGCGCAACATGCGCCGCTTCTTCATCCCCGAGCATGCGCACGAATACCCGTTCTGCAGCCAGCTCGCGGCGCAATGGGACGCCCCCTGGCTGCTGTACGTGGCGGCGATCTTCCACGACGTGGCCAAAGGCCGGGGTGGCGACCACTCCGAGCTGGGCGCGGTCGATGCGCGGCGCTTCTGCCGCGACCATGGCCTGTCGCGCGAGGACACGCAGCTCATCGAATTCCTGGTGCTGCAGCATCTGACGATGAGCCGCATCGCGCAGAAGGAAGACCTGTCCGACCCCGAGGTCATCCACCGCTTCGCCGCGCTGGTGGGCACGCCGCGCCGGCTGACGGCGCTGTACCTGCTGACGGTGGCCGACATCCGCGGCACCAGCCCGCGCGTGTGGAACGCCTGGAAGGCCAAGCTGCTGGAGGACCTGTACCGCTACACGCTGCGCGCGCTCGGCGGCGCCCAGCCGAACATGGACGCCGAGATCGAGGCACGCAAGCAGGAAGCGCGGCAGAACCTGGCCCTGCACTCGGCGCTGCCAGGCACCGAAGAACCCCTGTGGAAGACGCTCGAGGTGAGCTACTTTGCCCGCCATGAAGCCGCCGAGATCGCCTGGCACGCGCGCTCACTGTGGCGCCACGTGCAGTCTCAGGTGCCGATCGTGCGCGCCCGGCCATCTTCGGTCGGTGACGGCCTGCAGGTGCTGGTGTATGCGCCCGACCGGCCCGACCTGTTCGCGCGCATCTGCGGCTACTTCGACAACGCCGGCTTCAGCATCCAGGACGCGAAGATCCACACCACACGCGCCGGTTATGCGCTGGACACCTTCCAGGTCGTCAGCCTGGTCGGCGGCGGCTTCGCCGATGCCTCGCACGCGCGCGACGTGCCCTACCGCGACCTGATCTCGCTGGTCGAGACCCAGGCCACGCTGGCGCTGGCGAGCGTTGGCCCGCTGCCCGAGCCGCAGCGCCGCCGCGTGTCGCGCCGCGTCAAGAGCTTCCCGGTGACACCGCGCGTGTCTCTGAGCCCCGACGAACGTGCGCAGCGCTGGCTGCTGACGGTGTCGGCCAGCGACCGGTCCGGCCTGCTCTACGACGTGGCTCGTGTGCTGGCGCGCTACCAGGTGAACCTGCAGCTGGCCAAGGTCAGCACGCTGGGCGAACGGGTCGAGGACACCTTCCTCGTCGACGGCGCAGCGCTGCAGCAGAGCAAGGCGCAGCTGCGCATCGAGAGCGAACTGCTCGACGCCGTCGCGGCACCTGCCAACTGAGGCCCAGACCATGGCCATGCGCATGATCACCGCCAACGACGCCGTGGCCCGGCTGTCGCAGTTCGACACCGTCATCGACGCGCGCAGCGAAAGCGAATACGCCGAGGACCGCCTGCCCGGCGCCGTCAACTGGCCCACCCTGAACGACGCCGAGCGGGCCCTGATCGGCACCGAATACAAGCAGGTCTCGGCCTTCGACGCACGCAAGCGCGGCGCCGTGCTTGCCGCACGCAACATCGCCGCCCACATCGAACGCGAGGCCCAGCACCGGCCGCAGGGCTGGAAGCCGCTGGTGTACTGCTGGCGCGGCGGCCAGCGTTCGGGCTCGCTGGGCACAGTGCTGGGCGCCATCGGCTTCACCGTGCAGGTGCTGGAAGGCGGCTACCGCGAATTTCGCCGTGTCGTGCTCGACGAACTGCAGACGCTGCCGGCCGGCCTGCAGTTTCACGTGCTCGGCGGCCGCACCGGGTCGGCCAAGAGCCGGCTGTTGCAGGCACTGGCCGCCGAAGGCGCGCAGGTGCTCGACCTCGAAGGCCTGGCGGCGCACCGCGGGTCGGTGCTGGGGCCGTTGCCGGGGCAGCCACAACCCAGCCAGAAGGGCTTCGAAACCGCAGTCTGGCAGGCACTGCGTGGTTTCAGCGCCGACCGCCCCGTGTTCGCGGAGAGCGAAAGCCGCACCATCGGCCGCGTGCGCCTGCCCGAACCGCTGCTGGAACGCCTGCGGGCGTCGCCCTGCACCGAAGTGCAGATGCCGGTGTCGGCCCGCGTGGCCTTCCTGCTGGAGGATTACGCGCATTTCCTGGGCGACCCCGAAAGCTTCTGCGAAAGGCTCGACGTGCTGCGCCCCGTGCAGGGCAATGTCGTCATCGACGACTGGCAGTCACAGGCGCGCGCCGGCCGCTGGGCCGAGGTCGTGGAAGAACTGCTGCTGCGCCACTACGACCCCGTCTACGACCGTTCCACCGCCCGCAACTACCAGCAGTTCGGACAAACCGGGCCGCTGGCCCTGGCCGACGGCAACGAAGCCACCCTGACTGCGGCCGCGCGCCAGTTGATGTCCGCCACCGCACCTGCCCTCGCATGAACCGCCGCACGTCAATGCAGCCGAATCCTTCCGTGCGCAGCGTCGGCCTCGACCGGCCACTGGCCTGGCTCAAGCTGGGCTGGGCCGACCTGTGGCGCCACCCCTTGCCCGGCCTGCTGCACGGGCTGGCGGCAGCCGCCTTCGGCTGGCTGATGCTCTTCTGGGCGCACGAAGACTTCTGGATCCTGGCCGGTGCCTTCAGCGGCTTCCTCATCGTGGCGCCGATCGTCGCCACCGGGCTGTATGCCGTCAGCCGGGCGCTGGAAAGCGGCCAGCGCCTGCGCATCGTCGATCTGCTGAACGTCTGGCGTTCGCAGGACCCGCGGCTGATGCACTTCGGCCTGCTGCTGGGCCTGGCCGGCACGGGCTGGGTGATGACTTCGGCCGCGATGGTCACGAGCTTCGCCGAACTGCCCATCATCCGCCCCATCGATTTCCTGCGCCACGTGGTCCTGCACGAGACCAGCTGGGTCTTCGAGGCCTGGCTGATGCTGGGGGGCGTGCTGGCCGCACCGGTGTTCGCATCGAGCGTGGTCGCCATCCCGCTGCTGCTGGACCGGCCGGTGGACGTGCTGACCGCCGTGCTCACCAGCTGGAAGGCCGTGGCCGCGTCGCCCGGGCCGCTGGCACTGTGGGCGGCGCTGCTCTGGCTCATCACCGGCCTGGGGATGGTCACCGGGCTGCTCGGGCTGATCGTGGCCGTGCCCTGGCTGGCCCACGCCAGCTGGCACGCCTACCGCGAGCTGGTGGACTGATGTTCGGCTACAGCGAGGAGCAGATCGCCAACTTCGGCCTGACCTTCGGTGTCAGCGCCTTCATGCTCTACATGGCCTTCATCATCTGGCGGCTGGCCAGGGACACGAAGGCGGGCAAGCTGGGCACCTTCGTGCTGTTCCTGGCGCTGGGTTTCGGCATGCTCGGCTTCGTCGCCAAGGCCATCATCAAGGCGGTGATCGGCGAAGCCGGCGACTGAGAAGCCGCCGGCCCCGGCGCCTGAAGCGCCATCAGCCCATGTGCATGCCGCCGTTGCAGCTGAAATCGGCACCGGTGGAAAAACCCGAATCCTCGCTCGCCAGCCAGGCGACGATGGAGCCGATCTCCTCGGGCGTGCCCAGGCGCTTCACCGGGATGGTGGCGACGATCTTCTCCAGCACTTCGGGCTTGATGGCGCGGACCATGTCGGTGCCGATGTAGCCCGGGCTGACCGTGTTGACGGTGACGCCCTTGCTCGCCACTTCCTGCGCCAGCGCCATCGTGAAGCCGTGCATGCCGGCCTTGGCGGCCGAGTAGTTGGTCTGGCCGGCCTGGCCCTTCTCGCCGTTGACCGAGCTGATCTGGACGATGCGACCCCAGCCCTTCTCGACCATGCCCGGCACCACCTGCTTGGTGACGTTGAACATGCTGTTCAGGTTGGTGTCGATGACGGCCTTCCAGTCGTCGGGTGTCATCTTCAGGAACATGCGGTCGCGGGTGATGCCGGCGTTGTTCACCAGCACGTCGATGCTGCCGTGCTCAGCCGTGGCCTTGGTGAAGGCATCGACCGTGCTCTGCCAGTCGGCGACATTGCCGACGCTGGCGTGGAAGGTGTAGCCCAGCGCCTTCTGCTCTTCGAGCCACTTGTTGAAGTCACGGCTGGGGCCGCAGCCGGCGATGACCTTGAAGCCTTCCTTGTGCAGGCGCTGGCAGATGGCGGTACCGATGCCACCCATGCCGCCGGTGACGTATGCAACTTTCTGGGCCATGTTCTCGATCTCCTGGGTTGTTGGTTGGTGATTCTCAGCGTTCAACGGTCAGGGCGACACCCATGCCACCCCCTATGCACAACGAGGCGATACCCTTCCTGGCATCGCGGCGGACCATCTCGTGCAGCAGGGTCACCAGGATGCGGCAGCCGCTGGCTCCGATCGGGTGGCCGATGGCGATGGCGCCGCCGTTGACGTTGACCTTGCTCGTGTCCCAGCCCATTTCCTGGTGCACCGCACAGGCCTGGGCGGCAAAGGCCTCGTTGATTTCCAGCAGGTCCAGGTCCTGCGGCTTCCAGCCGGCGCGTTCGAGCGCGCGGCGGGCGGCAGGCACCGGGCCCATGCCCATGATCTTCGGGTCCAGCCCGGCGCTGGCATAGCTGGCAATGCGCGCCAGCGGTGTCAGGCCGAGGGCCTTGGCCTTGGCGGCCGACATCACCACCACGCCCGCAGCGCCATCGTTCAGGCCCGAGGCGTTGCCGGCGGTCACGCTGCCGGTCTTGTCGAAAGCCGGGCGCAGGCCGGCCAGGGCCTCGGCGCTGGTCTTCTTGTTGATGAACTCGTCGGCCGCGAAGACGACCGGATCGCCCTTGCGCTGCGGAATGCTCACCGGCACGATCTCGGCGTCGAAGCGACCGGCTTCCTGGGCTGCAGCCGCCTTCATCTGGCTGGCCAGGGCCAGCGCGTCCTGGGCCTCGCGGCTGATGCCGTATTGCCTGGCCACGTTCTCGGCCGTGGTACCCATGTGATATTGGTTGTAGACGTCCCACAGGCCGTCGGTGATCATGCTGTCGACCATCTTCCAGTCGCCCATGCGCTGGCCGTCGCGCGAGTTCATCAGCACATGTGGCGACAGGCTCATGCTCTCCTGGCCGCCGGCGATGACGATCTCGCTGTCGCCGTCTCGGATGGCCTGCGCGGCCAGCATCACGGCCTTCAGACCCGAACCGCAGACCTTGTTGATGGTCATCGCCGGCACCGTGTCGGGCAGGCCGGCCTTGAGCACGGCCTGGCGCGCCGGGTTCTGGCCGACGCCGGCCGTCAGCACCTGGCCGAGGATCACTTCACCCACCTGCCCGGCTTCCAGCCGCGCACGTTGCAGCAACGCCTTGAGAACCGTGGCGCCAAGCTCCGAAGCCGGGGTCTTGGCCAAGGTGCCGCCAAACTTGCCGACGGCCGTGCGAGCAGCGGCGACGATGACGATGTCCATGCTCATCGAGGTCTCCTGGAGATCAGAAGAAAAAATCAGGCCTTGGCTTTGACGTAGCGGCCGGGCGCCGGTTCGATCGGTTTGTATTGGCGGTTACCCGGAGCCTTCGGCGCCGGCACCTGCTTGCCACCATAGGGTTTGAGCCACTCGGTCCATTGCGGCCACCAGCTGCCCGGGACTTCTGTCGCGGTGTCGAACCACTCTTCCGCCGTGGCCGGCAGCTTGTCGTTGACCCAGTGGCTGCGCTTGCCCTTGGCCGGCGGGTTGATGACGCCGGCAATGTGGCCCGAGGCGCCCAGCACGAACTTCACCTTCGGCGCACGCGCATTTCCCTTGAGCAAGGGCACCGACGCGTAAGCCGACATCCAGGGCACGATGTGGTCTTCGCGAGAAGCGTAGATGAACACGGGCGCCTTGATCTTGCCGAGGTCGACGGGTTCGCCGCAGACGGTCAGCGCACCGGGCTGCTTCAGTTCGTTCTGCAGGTAGGTGTGGCGCAGGTACCAGCAGTACATCGGCCCGGGCAGGTTGGTGCTGTCGCCGTTCCAGTACAGCAGGTCGAAGGGCGGCGGGTTTTCGCCCTTCAGGTAATTCGCCACCACGTAGTTCCAGACCAGGTCGTTCGGGCGCAGGAAGCTGAACGTGGTCGCCAGTTCCTGGCCTTTCAGCAGGCCGGGGCCGCCGGGCGCCTGTTCACCCAGGGTCATTTCGCGCAGCTTCACCATCTGCTCGTCGATGAAGATGTCGAGGATGCCGGTGTGCTCGAAGTCGAGCAGCGTGGTCAGCAGCGTCATGCTGTGGGCGGGTTGTTCGCCACGTGCCGCCAGCACCGCGAGTGCCGTCGACAGGATGGTGCCGCCCACGCAGAAGCCCAGCGTGTTGATCTGTTCGGCGCCGGTGATGGCCTGCACCGCGGCGATGGCCGCCAGCGGGCCCTGCTCGATGTAATCGTCCCAGCCCATCGCCTTCAGGCTGTCGTCGGGATTGCGCCAGCTGATGACGAAGGTGCGATGGCCCTGCGCCACGGTGTGGCGGATGACGGAGTTGTCGGGCTGCAGGTCAAGGATGTAGAACTTGTTGATGCAGGGCGGCACGAACAGCATCGGCCGCTCGTAGACCTTCGCGGTCAGCGGCTTGTACTCGATCAGCTGCATCAGCGCGTTTTCGAAGACGACCGTGCCCTCGGTGGTGGCCACGTTGCGGCCGACCTCGAACACGGTCTCGTCGGTCTGCGAGACATGGCCCTTCTTCAGGTCTTCCAGCAGATGCTGCATGCCGTGGGCAATGCTCTCGCCCTTGGTCTCCACGGCCTTGGCCAGGGCTTCCGGGTTCAGCGCCAGGAAATTGCTGGGGCTGGCGGCGTCCACCCACTGCTGCACGGCAAAGCGCACGCGGGCCTTGGTCTTGGCGTCGGCTTCCAGGCTGTCGGCCATCTGCATCAGCGTGCGGGCATTCAGCAGGTACATCTGCGCGGTGAACGCTGCCGCCGGGTTGCCCGCCCAGGCGGTGGCGGCGAAGCGCCGGTCGCCCAGTGCCGGAGGCTGGCTTGCGGCTTGGGCGCCAGGCTGCAGGCGCTGCAGCGAGCCGTTCCACATCTCGGTGGCCTGCTTCAGGTAGTCCTGCTGCAGCTGGGCCAGGCTCGACAGCGGCAGGCTGGCCGCCGGCAGTGCGGCGCCGCCGGTCATGGCGCGCCACATGTCCCCCATCGCCACCCCGAATGCATCGGTGGGGTCTGACGCCTTTTCCTGGCCCGGGTTAGGCTTGAGGCTCATTTGTGTCTCCTGACGCTGTGCATGTGGTCTGGCCCCGATCGTCGCCGGGTTTGGGGCTGTTCCCCGTCCGAGGTTGTACGTAGCCGGGCTGACTTCGCCATGACACGGCGCCGGGTTCTATCGAAAAATCAGTCGCGCCCACTTGCATGTACCTGGTTGCCATCGGTTGGATGTATGTCGTGGTCCTGATGGCCGTGGCCGAAGCGATGTCTCCGCAGGGCACGATCCTGGGGGCACTGATCACCCTCGGCTTCTACGGCCTGCTCCCGGTGGCCATCGTGATCTACATCCTGGGCACGCCAGGCCGCCGGCGCGCCCGCCTGAAGGCCGAAGCACTGGAGCAAGAGGCAGCACGGGCCGCTGGACTGGCCGAGGTTTCAGCCGCGGCGCCAGATGGCGGCGGCGAGGCGCCCGGTCACGCCGTCGCGCCTGAACGAGAAAAAATCTGAGGGTTCGCTGAAAGTGCAGCGGCCGGCCCGGCTGATCGCCGCCGCCGGCACGCCCGCTGCCCGCAGCCGGCAGGCGGCCAGCTCGGGCAGGTTGGCCAGCCAGCGCGCCGCGCCATCGGGCCGCGCGCGGTGAACGAACTGAACCGGGTCGACCTTGCCCGCCTGTGCCCCGAAGCCTGCCAGCACATCGGCCCCGACCTCGAACGCCTGCGGGCCGATGCAGGGCCCCAGCCACACCTGCAGGTCGCGTGCGGCGACGCCAGCGCCTTGCGCCAGCGCCGCCACGGTGGCCTCCAGAACCCCCGCGGCCAGGCCACGCCAGCCGGCATGGGCTGCCGCCACGGCGCGGCCGTCACGCGCAGCCAGCAGCACGGGCAGGCAATCGGCCACGAGCACGCTGCAGGCGATGCCGGCTTCGGTGGTCCAGGCGGCGTCGGCCGGTGGCAGCTCGGCGCCGGCCGATGCCGCGGTCAGCCTCACCACCGCGGTGCCGTGAACCTGGCGCAGCCAGACCGGCCTGGCGGCCACCGCGGCGGCGAAGCGCGCGCGGTTCAGCGCCACATGGGCCGGGTCGTCGCCACAGGCGCCGCCCAGATTCAGGCTGGCCCAGGGGCCGGTGCTCACGCCCCCATGGCGGGTGCTCATCACCGCGCCCAGGTTCGGCGGCAGCGGCGTCGGCCACTGCGGCTGCAGCCATGGCAGCTTTTCCACCTGGGGGCTAAACCGCGTCCGGGCAGGCTTCAGGGCGGGTGCGCTCGAAGGCGTCGAGTTGCATGCAGCGGTCGAACACGCGCATCACCTGGGGCACATGGTCCAGCCGGCAGTCGAAACGGCGGGCGTTGAAGATCTGCGGCACCAGCACGCAGTCCGCCAAAGTGGGCGTGGCGCCGTGGCAGAAGTCGGCAGGCTGCTGCTTCAGCTGGGCCTCGACCGCCGTCAGCCCCGTTTCCACCCAGTGGCGATACCAGCGATTCTTGTCGTCCTCGGTCACTTTCAGGTCGTGCGCCAGGTAGCGCAGCACCCGCAGATTGTTCAGCGGGTGGATCTCGCAGGCGATGTCCAGCGCCAGCGCGCGAACCCGGGCACGTTCCAGCGGCGTGGCGGGCAGCAGCGCTGGCGTGGGGTGGGTTTCGTCGAGGTATTCGATGATCGCCAGCGACTGCGTCACCGTGGCCTGGCCGTCGAGCAGCAGCGGCACCAGGCGCGAGGCCGAAACCGTGGCATAGGACTCGCCGAGTTGTTCGCTCCTGGCCAGGTGCACTGGCAGGTAGTCGTATTCCAGCCCCTTCAGCGCCAGCGCGATGCGGACGCGGTACGAGGCCGATGAACGGAAGTAGTTGTAGAGCTGCATGGGGTTGGCCTCAGCGTTGTTCCAGGGTTCACTGCCGCGTCCTGGCGGTGTTACCTGACCGCGATGCGCAGCGCCTCCAGGCCGGCGATCTGCGCTTCCATCACATCGCCCCGAACCACCGCGGCCACGCCTGCGGGCGTGCCGCTGTAGATCAGGTCGCCGGGCTGCAGCGTCCAGCCGATGCTCAGCTGTTCGATGGTCTCGTTGACGCTCCAGATCAGGTCCTTCAGGTCACCCTGCTGGCGTAAGGTGCCATTGACGGCGAGGCTGATGGCCCCGGTCAGCAGTTCGCCCGTCTGCGCCATCGGCACGATCGGCCCGATCGGTGCGGACTGCTCGAAGGCTTTGCCGATGCACCAGGGCCGGCCCTGCTTCTTCATGTCGTTCTGCAGGTCGCGCCGGGTCATGTCCAGGCCGACGGCGTAGCCGAAGATATGGCTGGCGGCATCTGCGGCACGGATGTCGCGGCCGCCCTTGCCGATGGCCACGACCAGTTCCACCTCGTGGTGCAGGTTGGCGGTGAGCGTGGGGTAGTCGATGTGGCCGGTTTCACCTGCGGCCACGGCCACTACCGTGTCGGCCGGTTTCAGGAAGAAGAACGGCGGCTCGCGCCCGGTGAACCCCATTTCCACCGCGTGGTCGGCATAGTTGCGGCCCACGCAGTACACGCGATGGACCGGAAATTCACCACCGCCGGCGACGGGCACGGCAGTGACGGGCGGCGGGGCGAACACATAGGCCATGGGGCAGTTCCGGAGAGCGGTCGCGGGCCGGCTGCCCGCGGGGCTTTCATGATGCCACGCGGGCGGCGGCCGGCAGGGCGCCGCTACACTGGCCCACATGCATCTGCCCCGCCGCATCCAGCATTGCCGGGTCTGCGGCAGCCGCGTCGACTATCGCGTGCCGGCCGACGACAACCGCGAACGCGCCACCTGCAGCGTCTGCAGCGAGATCCACTACGAGAACCCGCTGAACGTCGTCGGCACGGTGCCGGTGTGGGGCGAACAGGTGCTGCTGTGCCGCCGCAACATCGAGCCGCGCTACGGCCTGTGGACCCTGCCCGCCGGCTTCATGGAGCTGGGTGAAACCACGGCCGAAGGCGCAGTGCGCGAAACCGTGGAAGAAGCCGGCGCGAACATCGAGCTGCAGGGCCTTTTCACGGTGCTGAACGTGGTGCGCGCCGGCCAGGTGCACTTGTTCTACCGCGCACGCATGCTCGACGCCCACCTCGACCCGGGGCCGGAGACGATCGAGGCCCGCCTCTTCCGCGAAGACGAGGTGCCCTGGGACCAGCTCGCGTTCCGCACCGTACGCGACACGCTGCAGCTGTTCTTTGCCGACCGGCTGCGCGGCCAGTACGGCGTCCACACCGGCGACATCGCCTGAAGTCCGCTTGAACAGCGGTTAGAACCCGGCGACGGCCGTGCCCGTGGCGCCGTCGAAGCCCAGCGCCCACAGGGCGGCGAGGTCGTCTTCTTCGGTGATGCCCTCGGCCAAGGCCTTCAGCCCGAGGCCGTGGACCAGCGCCACCAGGCTGGCGGCATAGCCGCGCACGGCGTCGTCGCTGGCCACGCCTTGCAGGTGGCGGGCGTCGATCTTGACGTAGTCGATGCGTGTGGCGTGCCACTGCGTCAAGGCCTGAGGCGATGCACCGGCATGTTCGACACCCAGTCTCACGCCCAGCGCCCGCCAGGTCGTGGCGGCCTCGCGCAGGGCGTGCAGGGCGGCCGGCTGGGTGCTTTCGACCCACTCGATCGACAGCGACCTGGCTGCCGCCGGCGACTGCGCCAGGCGCTGCGCCACGATCTCGATGAAACCCGGCTCGTCCAGCGAAGCCTGCGAGACATGCACGCCGCGGGGGACGCCGTCGCGCGTGATGGCGTCCAGCACCAGGTCCAGAGCAGCCAGGTCCACCCGTGGCATCAGGCGGCTGCGCTGGGCCAGCGCCAGCCAGTCGCGGGCCGGGCGGTAGGCTGCCTCGGCATCTTCGAGGCTGCCGAAGCCCGTGGGTGGCGGGCCGAACTGCACGCGCAGCGGGCATTCCAGGTGAATCAGCTGGCCGCTGGCATCGATGACAGGAAACTCGGCCAGCCGTGTGCGGCCCTGCTCGAGGGCTTCGGCGATCTGGCTGCGCCAGGCACGGGCACCGGCGCTGTCGAGCGCCCGCCGATCGGCCTGCTCGACCACCGGCGCGTCAGTCACCTCGGCTTCGGCGAGTGCGGCGTCCGCAGCGGCCAGCGCTGCGCCCGAGGCCTGGCCCCGCAGGCCGTCGACACCGCCCACAGCGTAGCGTGCCGAACCGGCGCGCGCCAGCGGCGACGCGTTCAGCGCCCCGGCCAGCGACACCGCGGTTTCCTGCGCCACACCGGCCGCAGGCAGCAGCAGGCCGAAATCGCTGCCGTTCAGGCGCCCTGCGGCGGCACCGGGTACGCGGTGGGCATAGGCCAGCAGCACCTCGGCGCTGGCCGCGAGCAGCCGGTCGGTGGCTTCGAAGCCAAGGCGTTCGTTGACGACGTCCAGGCGCATGACCCGCACCAGCAGCAAAGCACTGCCAGGCGCCGCCGGGTCGGCCAGGCGGTCGGCCAGGCGGCTGACGAAGTGCCGGCGTTGCAGCAGCCCGGTCACGGCGTCGGTCTGCGCCTGTCGCTGCAGCAGCGCTACCTGGTCGGCCTGAGCGCTGAAGACCTCCTTCAGACGCCGCACCATCGCGTTCATGCTGCGCGTGAGCTCACGCAGCTCCGGCTGCGACGGTTCGACCGCGGTGTCGAATCTTCCTTGCTCGATGGCGCGGGCCTGCAGCACGGTGGCCTGCAAGGGCCGCCGCCAGCCTCGCAGCAGCCAGGCCGTGGCGCCCAGGGCCAGCACTGCCAGCACCGCCAGGAAACCGGCCGTGCGCAAGGCCGCACCCCACAGCGCGGTGTGGACCCAGCCCGGCTGCGATTCCACCACCAGGGTGCCCAGCTCACGCCAGCCGTCGCTGACGGCGGCACGGCCGGCCGGCGCCGCAATCGGCAAGGCATTGACAAACCAGCCCGGCACTGCCGGCTGCCGGGCCGCGAGCTCACGGTTGAACAAATCCTCGCCTTGCGGCCCCTGCAATGCCAGGCGGCGATAGTGGCCCAGGTCGAACTGGGCCGCGGCCACCGTCTGCAGGGCCGCCATGTCACCGCGCTGCTGCGACAACGCCAGGGCCAGGGAGGTGGCGGCGTCCTGGTTGCGCGTGGCGAGTTCGCTTTGCAGCGCGTCTCGCGCAGCCAGCGTCTGCAGCCAGAGGCTGCCCAGCAGGGCTGGCAGCAGCACGGCTGCGATCAGCAGCGCGATGCGGCTCGTCATCGTCATGGGCTCACCTCGGGTCTGCGGTGTTCTGAGGCATGTCCGAGTATCCCCGTAAGCCCTCGGCGAGCGTCCTGGACCAGACCTCGCGCCAGCGCGACAGCCGCACCAGCGGGTCGCCTGCAGGCGCACCGCCGTTGCCCTGCCACAGGCCTTCGGTGCTGAAACTGAAGACGGGTGTCAGGTCGGTCCTCTGGCCGGCGGGAAGCACCTCCGGGCGCAGGTTGTCCAGGATCAGCGGCTCGTCGGTGGCGGCAGCCTGGTAGGCCAGCACCATGTGGGCCTGGGCCTGGGCACCGATCTGGGCACGCACGTACACCAGGCGCAGGCGTGAGGGCTTCGTGCCGGCGGCCAGCAGACTGGCGTATTTGGCGATGGCGTAGTCCTCGCAGTCGCCTTGACCGCGGGCCAGTGTCTCCAGCGGGCTGGCCCAGTAGTCTTCGCGGCCCCAGGCTTCGGTGTCGGCCACGAAACGAATGCGCTGGTTGAAGAACTGGTTCACGAGCGACAGCCTGGCTGCCTCGTCCAGGGCGGCTGCGGCGCGCAGCAGGGTCTGCAGCGGGGCCAGCGCCGCTTCCGCGGCCGGCCCCAGGCGGCGGGCGGCCCGGGCCATGGGTTCGTGGTCCCAGGCCCGCAAGGACACGGTACTGAAGGCCAGGGCGGCCACGGCGGCGCAGGCGAGAACAGACCGACGGCGAGGTGGACACATGATGGACCGCAGCGCGGCGGCAAGGGCGAGATGGCCGAAGCAGCCACGAATGGCGGGGTTGCAGGGCCGGCATACTTAGGAAATCGTCCTCGCCGCGCACAACTTGAGCCGCAGCAATCGCGTCGGGCTCTTCTGCGTGTCAGCCGGGGCGAGGCCTGAAGCGTTACGCTACTTGCTGCCGCTTTTCGGCATGCCTGCCACTTCTGAAACTCAGAATTACGGAGAACCCGATGACCTCACGCCGCCAGTTCATTCAAATCGTCCCCATCGCCGGTGCCGCCCTGCTGGGCGCCAAGACCGCTTCCGCCCAGGCCAACCTCGTCAACGAAAAGGATCCGCAGGCGGCAGCCCTGGGCTACGTGGCCGACGCCACCAAGGCTGACAAGGCCAAGTACAAGAATTGGGCCGCCGGCCAGCTGTGCAACAACTGCGCGCTGTACCAGGGCAAGGCCACCGATGCCGTCGCCGGCTGCCCGCTGTTCGCCGGCAAGGTTGTCGCCGGCAAAGGCTGGTGCAGCGCCTACGCCAAGAAGGCCTGAGCCTTCCCAGCGCCGTCAAAGGCCCGCCTCGAGCGGGCTTTTTTCATGGCGGAAGGGGCTGCTCTCGGCAGGTTGCGGACGTTCGGTTTAGGTGCCAACAGCACGCCACCTTGGCCGCTTGGGCTGGGCGAGCCGGGTGGCCCCCTCCGCTCATGTCCCCCGCCCACGGCCCGCCAGGTGCCTGAGGCACCTGACGGTCCGTGGGCTCCTCCTTTACTTCGCTGCGGGGGCCACCCGACTCACCCAGCCCGCCACCGTGTCGGCGCGCAACGGTGAAGAGCAAATCACGGTGTTTGCAAAGGTGGGCTGGGGCTGGCTGTGGCGCGCATGGGAGGCGCCGAGGAGCGCAGGGCCCGCGGCCCTCGCGCGCAGCGCGAATCAACCTCTGACTCGCCGCAGGTGTTTGAGCGGAGTGAGCGCAGCGAACGCAGCGAGTTCGGCGGCGGGGCCGCGGGACCGATGCACTGAGCCCGGACACAAACAGTCCAGTGGACTGTTTGTGCCTGGCGAAGGACCAGGCCACTGGCCTGGGCCGCAGGGAAGCCTGAGCGCAGCGAAGGCCGCCGAGGATAAGCGCCACAGCCAGCCCCAGCCCGCCTTTGCAGAGGGAGCCAGCAGGCACACGAACAAGCACGAAAGCAAACGTCCGCAACCTGCCGATAGCCGACCTTCGGCCCACCCACAAAAAAGCCCGCCAGTGGCGGGCTTCCGGTGCTGATGCGGTACTCGCCAGGTCAGGCGTGGGCCGCGCGCAGCTTCAGCGAAAATTCCTGCAGCGCGGCAATGCCGCTGTCTTCCGCCTTGCGGCACCAGGCTTGCAGGTCGGCCACCAGTTGCTCTGCCGAGACATTGGTGCGCGTCCAGAGTGAGCGCAGTTCCTCACGCATGGCGACCAGCTTGGCCAGTTGCGGGCTGTCGCCCAGAGCCTGTTGCAGGCTCGGTTTGACGCCGCTGGGAATCTTGTCGTCGTCGCGGTGCAGCCAGGCCTTGGCCAGGCGCAGGTTGCGGAAGCGAACGCCGTTGTCGACACCCTTGGCCTGCAGCGTTTCGATTTCGGCGCGAACGGCGCGCTTCATTTCGGTGGCGTACTTGGCCATCACCTCGTAGCGGTTGGCGATGATCGCCTCCAGCGTCTTGCCGTCGGCCACGGCCTTGACCTCGCCCAGCGCGAGCTTCGGCGCAGTTTTGCGCACCTTGGCCAGGCCCAGGATCTCGAAGGTGCGGATGTAGAGCCAGCCGATGTCGAATTCGAACGGCTTGACCGACAGCTTGGCCGACGTGGGATAGGTGTGATGGTTGTTGTGCAGCTCTTCGCCACCGATCAGGATGCCCCAGGGCGACAGGTTCGTCGAAGCGTCCTGCGCCTCGAAGTTGCGATAGCCCCACCAATGGCCCAGGCCGTTGATGATGCCGGCTGCCGTGATCGGGATCCAGGCCATCTGCAGCGCCCAAACGGCGGCACCCGCGGCTCCGAACAGGAACAGGTTCACGACCAGCATCAAGCCCACGCCCTGCCAGCTGAAGCGCGTGTACAGATTGCGCTCGATCCAGTCGTCAGGGGTGTTGTGCCCGTACTTCACCATGGTCTCTTCGACCTTGGACTCGGCCCGGTAGAGCTCGGCACCGGTCAGCAACACCGTCTTGATGCCGCGCGTCTGCGGGCTGTGCGGGTCGTCGACGGTTTCGCACTTGGCGTGGTGCTTGCGGTGAATGGCCACCCACTCCTTGGTGACCATGCCGGTCGTCAGCCACAACCAGAATCGGAAGAAGTGGGAAATGACAGGATGCAGTTCCAGCGCGCGGTGCGCCTGCGAACGGTGCAGGTAGATGGTGACGGCAGCAATCGTCACATGGGTGAAGGCCAGGGCCAGCAAGAGCGTTTGCCACCAGGACGTACGAAGCACCCCGTGAGCCAACCAGTCCACGAGCGCGTCATGCGCCATCCACAGCGAATCCATTCAGAGTCCTTGTCGAAGAAACTACTCAGCAATTGTAGGGGTCGGCGGCAACCGGTAGTTGTCGCCCGCGCGGCCCGCAACGAGAAGGATTGATTTTTGTCAAATCGCGCCAACCTGCACACATCTGCCGTCAAATTTCAGATTTTCAAGCCCTATCCGCTCCTGGCTGGCTGGAACACCGCGGCCGGGAAAGCCCTATTCAACGCTTCTCCCAGGCCGCAGCGAAGAATCCGTCGGTGCGGTGGCGGTGCGGCCACAGGCGCAGATAGGGCCCCGCGCACAGCGCCTCGGGCGCTTCCACGCGCGCGGCCGCCAGCAGTTCGGACACCTGCAGCAGCTTGAAATCGGCCGCGCGCTCGGCCGTGAAGGCCTCGGCGATGAACTCGTTTTCTGCCGCCAGCAGGCTGCAGGTGGCATAAACGAGCCTGCCGCCCGGCTTGAGCAGCCGCGCCGCCCCGGCCAGGATGGCCGCCTGTTTCACCTGCAGCTCTTCCACCGACTTGGGGCTTTGCCGCCATTTCAGGTCGGGGTTGCGGCGCAGCGTTCCCAGGCCGGAACACGGCGCGTCCACCAGGACTCGGTCGATCTTGCCCGCCAGGCGCTTGATACGTTCGTCGCGCTCGTGAGCGATCTGCGCCGGGTGCACGTTGCTCAGGCCGCTGCGCGCCAGGCGCGGCTTGAGCGCGTCAAGCCGGTGGCCGGAAACGTCGAACGCGTAAAGCCGCCCGGTACTGCGCATCGCCGCGCCCAGGGCCAGGGTCTTGCCGCCGGCGCCGGCGCAGAAGTCCACCACCATCTCGCCGCGCTTGGGGTCGGTCAGCAAGGCCAGCAGCTGGCTGCCCTCGTCCTGGACCTCGATCGCACCGCTCGTGAACAGGTCGAGCTTGTTCAGTGCCGGCTTGCCCTGCACCCGCAGGCCCCAGGGTGAATAGGGCGTGGGCACGGCGTGGATGCCGGCGGCTTCCAGCGCGGCCTGTACCTCGTCGCGCTTGGCCTTGATGAGGTTGACACGCAGGTCCAGTGGCGCCGGTTCGGACAACGCCTGCACCAGAGGCCAGAAATCGTCGCCCAGCTGCTGCTGCAGCGGCGCGGCCAGCCAGTCGGGCAGGTTGTGACGCAGCTTCTCGGGCAGTGTGCTGCGGTCGATCTTTTCGATGTCGGCCAGCCACTGCTGTTCATTCGGCGCCAGCGCACCGCGCAGGAAGACTTCACCCCCCTGCCAAGCCAGGATCGCCAGGCGGCGCTCCAGCGGCCCGGTGCCGCTTTGCGCCAGGTGCTGCAGCAGCAAGCGTTGGCGCAGCACGGTGTAGGTGGTCTCGGCCAGGGTGTGGCGCTCGCGCGCGCCCAGGCCCCGGTGCTGGCGGAAATAGGCGGAAACAATGCCGTCGGCGGGTTGATCGAGTTTCAACACGGCGCGCAGCAACTCGGCATTCAGCTCGAGCAAGGCGTTGGGATGCATGGGCCCGATTATCCTGCCCACCCATGACTGCCTCCGACAGCGACCTCTCCCCCCTGCCCGCCACGCCTCCCGGGCGCTACCGACATTACAAGGGCGGCGACTACGAAGTGCTGGGCACCGTGCGCCACAGCGAGACGCTGGAACCCCTGGTGCTGTACCGCGCGCTCTATGGCGAACAGGGTCTGTGGGTGCGGCCGCACGCGATGTTCTTCGAGACCGTCACGATCGCCGGCGTCGAGCAACCGCGCTTTGCGCGCGTGGGGTCAGGCTGAAGGGCTGAAGGGCTAGAGCCAGACCTGCGATGCACCGTCTGCCTGGTGCACCCGGCCTTCGACCACCTGCAGCTTGCCTTCGACGAACCAGCGCACGGCCAGCGGGTAGATGCCGTGCTCGGTAGCCAGCACACGTTCGGCCAGGGTGTGTTCGTCGTCACCGGGGCGCACCGGCACCACGCTTTGCATGACGATGGGGCCGTGGTCGAGCTCGGGCGTCACGAAGTGCACGGTTGCACCGGCAGCCTGGCAGCCGGCTTCCAGGGCGCGGCGGTGCGTGTGCAGGCCCGGGAAGGCCGGCAGCAGCGACGGGTGGATGTTGAGCATGCGCCCCTCGAATCGCTGCACGAAGTCGGCACCCAGAATGCGCATGAATCCGGCCAGCACCACCAGATCGGGTTCGAAGCCGTCGACCACGTCCGCCAGGGCAGCGTCGAAGGCCTCGCGGCTGGCGTGGGCGCGGTGGTCGACCACGGCACTGGCGATGCCCTGCTGCGCCGCATAGTCCAGCGCACCCGCGCCCGGCCGGTTGGACACGACCGCCACCACCTCGGCCGGCCAGCCCTGCTGCACGCAGGCGGCGTGGATGGCCTGCATGTTGGAACCACGACCAGAGACCAGGGTGACGATGCGCTTCATGATGGCTGCAATGGAAGGGCCGCCAGTGTAGGGCGCGCCGAACGGCAAACACGCGAGAATCGGGGCTTCGACTCAGCCATCTGCCCTTGCCCCATGCGAGCACGCGTTCTTTCCGGCATGCGCCCCACCGGCGCCCTGCACCTCGGCCATTACCACGGCGCCCTGAAGAACTGGGTGCGCCTGCAGCAGGACTACGACTGCTACTTCTTCGTCGCCGACTGGCACGCCCTGACCACGCATTACGAAGAGCGCGAGGTCATGGAGCGCTACGTCTACGAGATGGTCATCGACTGGCTGGCCTGCGGGCTGGACCCGGACAAGAGCACGATCTTCATCCAGAGCCGCATCCCCGAACACGCCGAGCTGTTCACGCTGCTGGCCATGGGCACCCCGCTGGGCTGGCTGGAACGCGTGCCCACCTACAAGGACCAGATCGACAAGCTGAAGGACCGCGACCTCGCGACCTACGGCTTCCTCGGCTACCCGCTGCTGCAGGCCGCCGACATCCTGATCTACAAGGCGTCTTATGTGCCGGTGGGCGCCGACCAGGCCTCGCACGTGGAACTCACGCGTGAAGTGGCGCGTCGCTTCAACCACCTGTATGGCCGCGCCGGCGACTTCGCCGCCCGCGCCGCGGGCGCTTTGGGCAAGCTGAGCAAGGACGACGCTCGCTACTTCGAGAAGCAGCGCAAGGCCTTCGGCGAGACCGGCGCGGCCGAAGCGCTGGCCAAGGGCGAAGGCATCATCGCCAAGGCCGCCGCCAACGTGCAGGGCTGGACCAGCGACGACGGCGAACTGCTGCACGGCCTGCTGAAGGGCAGCGGCCAGTCGATCCTGACCGAACCCCAGGCCCTGCTGACCGAAACGCCGAAGATGCCCGGCCTGGACGGCGAGAAGATGAGCAAGAGTTATGGCAACGCCGTGATGATGCGCGACACGCCCGAGGCCGTGAACAAGAAGATCCGTGGCATGACCACCGACCCCGCGCGCGTGCGCCGCACCGACCCCGGCACGCCCGAGAAGTGCCCGGTCTGGGACCTGCACAAGGTCTACACCGACGCGGCCACCCATGCCTGGGTGCGCGAAGGCTGCACCACGGCCGGCATCGGCTGCCTGGACTGCAAGCAACCCGTGGCCGATGCCATCGTGAAGGAACAGCACCCCTGGCGCGAGCGCGCCGCGGCCTACACCGCCAACCCGAAGCAGGTGCACTGGATCGTCGAGATGGGCACCGAGCGCGCCCGCACCGTGGCCCGCCAGACCATGAAGGACGTGCGCCAGGCCATGGGCCTGAACTACTGACGCCCGCGCCATGAACACCTTGCAGACCATCGAACTGAACCCGGGCCCGACCCCGCGCGCCACCGTCATCGTGCTGCATGGCCTGGGCGCCGACGGCACCGACTTCCTGCCCATGGCCGACGAGCTGAAGCTTGGTGCGGTGGGACCCGTGCGCTTCGTCTTCCCGCGCGCACCGGTGCGGCCGGTCACGATCAACGGCGGCCACGCCATGCGCGCCTGGTACGACATCCTCACCGCCGACCTGGTGCGCCGCGAGGACGAGGCCGGCGTGCGCGAGTCCATCGCCCAGGTGCACGCCTTGCTGGACGCCGAGGTGGCGCGCGGCGTGCCCGCGCAGCGCATCGTGCTGGCCGGGTTCTCGCAGGGCTGCGCCATCACGCTGGGCGCGGGCCTGCGCTACCGCCACCGCCTGGCGGGGCTGGCCGGGCTGTCGGGTTATCTGCCGCTGGCCGACAGCACCGCGGCCGAACATGCCGGCCAGACCGCACTGCCCGTCTTCCTGGGCCACGGCCGCAGCGACGGCGTGGTGCCACTGGCGCGCGGCGCCGCGGCACGCGACAGCCTGCAGGCCCTGGGCCACACGGTGGACTGGCACGACTATCCGATGGAGCATTCGGTGTGCATCGAAGAAGTGAAGGCGCTCAACCAATGGCTCTTGCGCGTGCTGGCCTGACGCTGGGCCTGGCGTTCTTCATGGCGCTGGCGACGACCTCGTGCACCACCGCGGGCGAGCCGTCGGCTCCACCGCTGCGCGGCACCACCTGGCAGGTGCTGCCGCAGCAGGCACCCGAAATGTCACCGCCACGCCCGGCCGAACTGCGGCTGGACCCCGCAGCCGAGCGCTACAGCGGCTTCACCGGCTGCAACCGCATCAATGGCAGCTTCGAACTCGCGGGCCAGGGCCTGCGCCTGCAGGCCGGCGCCACCACGCACATGGCCTGCCCGGGTGATGGCGACCGCGAAGAAGCGCGCTTCCTCCAGGCCTTGCCACTGGTCGAGCGCTGGCAGTGGACCGAAGGCGAACTGCGCCTGCTCGACGCCGCGGGCCAGCCCGTGCTGCGACTGCGCGCCGCGCCCGCCGCACGCTGACGAAACCTGAATACTGCGCGCCATGCAGCTCGTCCGCCCGGCCATCACGCACCTGCCCGGCGTCATGGCTGCGCTGCGCAGCGGCTGGTCGCCGAACACCACCCGGCCCGAGGCGGCGCAGGAAGAACTGGCGACCATCGAAGCCGATGCCGCCGACTACCTGCGCTGGATGGACGACCCGGAAGGCCGGGGCCCGCCAGTGACGCTGGCCGACGGCCGCCAGGTGCCCCGCATTCCGGGCCTGCGCCGCTGGCTGTGGGCCGACGACAGCGACGCGCCGGCGACGGAAATTCAGCGCTTCATCGGCGTGATCAGCCTGCGCTGGCTGCCCGGCAATGCGCCGCTGCCGCCCCATGTGCTGGGCCACGTGGGCTATGCGATCGTGCCGTGGCACGCCGGCCGCGGCCACGCCAGTGCCGCCCTGGGTGCCATCCTGCCGTTGGCGCGCCAGCAGGGACTGCACTTCATCGAGCTGACCACCGACCCCGACAACCTGGCCTCGCAGCGTGTCATCACACGCCATGGCGGCGTGCTCGTGGAGCACTTCGACAAGGGGCCGACCTACGGCCACAAACCCGGCCTGCGCTACCGCATCGACCTGTGAACGACATCGTCTTTTCCACGCACGGTGCGGATGACTGGCCACAGGACGGTTTCGACGCCGTCGACAACGGCCTGGGCGACTTCAACGCGGCCGCGGCGCCGCTGCACGAAGTCCAGAAACTGGCCAGCCTGGCGCGCGACGCCGGCGGCCGGGTGCTGGGCGGTGCCACCGGCCGCACCTGGGGCACGGTGGCCGAGCTGCAGATGTTGTGGGTCGACGAAACACAGCGCCGTCGCGGCCTGGGCGCGGCCCTGGTCGCGCGCTTCGAGGCCGCTGCGCTGGCACGCGGCTGCACGCGGGTGTCGCTGGAGACCTTCAGCTTCCAGGCGCCGCGCTTCTATCGCGCCTTGGGCTACGAGGCCGTCCACGCCGACACCGACTTTCCGCATGGCCTGGCCAAGTTCCTGATGGAAAAGCGGCTGGCAGTGCCCGGCGGCCTGCAACTCCATTTTTGGCGCGATTCCGCCGCCGCAGCCGCCGACCCGCGCGTGGTGCCAGCGCTGGCCGACCTGCTGGCCGATGCGGTGGCCGGCGGTGCCTCGGTCGGCTTCCTGTCGCCCCTGCCGCCGTCGCAAGCGCTGGCCTGGGCGCAGCAGACCGTGGCCAACCTGGGCCCCGGCCTGCAGTTGTGGCTGGCCGAAAGCAACGGCCGCCTTGTCGGCACGGTACAGCTCGCCCCCTGCCTGAAACCCAACGGCCGCCATCGGGGCGAGGTGATGAAGCTGCTGGTGCACCTCAGCGCCCGCGGCCAGGGCGTGGCACGCCGCCTGATGGCCGCCGTCGACAGCGAAGCCCGCCAGGCCGGCCTGCGCCTGCTGGTGCTGGACACGCTGGTCGGCAGCGACGCCGAGGCCATCTACCGCCATCTGGGCTGGCAGGCCTTCGGTCAGGTGCCCGACTACGCGCTGGCGCCCGACGGTACGCCTTGCGCCACGGCCTGCTTCTACAAGCAGCTGGGTTGAGCGTCTCTCACTTCGGGTACAGCACCATCTGCGTGCAGCGGAACAAGGCCAGCAGCTTGCCGCTGTCGCCGGCGGTGACCGTGGCGTCCCACACCTGCGTGGTCTTGCCCAGATGCACCGGCCGCGCCACGCAGCTGACCACACCTTCGCGCACCGTGCCCAGGTGGTTGGACTTCAGCTCGATGGTGGTGAAGCCGCTGGCGCCCGCCGGCAGGTTCTGGACGCAGCCATAGCCGGCCGCGGTGTCGGCCAGCGTGACCACGCTGCCGGCATGCAGGAAGCCGTTCGGGGCCATCAGCTCGGGGCGCACGGCCAGTTCAGCGCGAATCTCTCCGGCGTCGGCCTGCAGGATGACGATGCCGAGAAAGCCAGGCAGGTGGGGGGCGCCGAAGCGGTTGAACTCATCCGGGGTGCGCATGGCAGGCTCCTTGTACAGGAACGGGCGTGGGGCCGGACGGCCGGCTGGCAAACCAGTCAAGCACGCCCTGCCATAGCGGCTGTGCGGCCGGGCGGAAGTAGCCCAGGTGGCCGATCGGGCCGATCGATTCGCTCGGGTGGATGTCCAGCGCGCGCCAGCCGGACTGGCGGTAGCCGGCCATGAAGGCGTCGCGTGAGGCCGGCGGTGCCCACAGGTCGTCCAGCGCGTTGGCCGCGACGATGGGCGTGCGCACCTGCGCAAACTGTGCGGCCACTTCGTCGCCCAGCGCCGGGTCGTCGAAGAAGTAGCGTGGGTAGCGGCACCACTGCCGCCACTGGCGGTACACGTCCAGCGGCAGGTCTTCGCCCATGCCCAGCAGGCTCCAGGGCAGATAGCCCTTCCAGCACGTCAGCACCGGCCCGATCACGCGCCACATCAGCTGCACGCGCAGTTGTTCCAGTGGCGGCATCCAGCCATGCCAGCCGGCGCCGGTGGCGAAGGTGTAGAGACCCGCGACACGGGCGTGATTGGGCAGCAGCCCGAAGGCATGGCCGCCGTAGGAATGGCCGACCATGAACAGCGGCAGACCATCCCGGGAGCAAGCCTCGGCGCACAGGTCGACGGCGGCAGCCAGGTCCTGTCGAGCCCAATCGCGGTAGTCCATCTCGAAGCCGCGCAGGCTGGCGGGTTTGGACTGACCGATGCCACGGTAGTCCAGCGTCAAGGTCTCGAAGCCCTGCGCCGCCGCATGCTGCGCGAAGCGCCGGTAGAAGCGCTGCGGCACGCCCGTGGCCCCGGCCACCACGATGCGGGCCCTGGTGGCACCTTGCTGATACGGCACGGGGTAGCGCTGCGCCGCGAGCCGGTAGCCATCGCCGGCAATCAGGGTTTCAGCCTGGCTTTCGAGTTCGGTGGATGCGTGGGTCATGGCCGTGAAGCACCGATTTCACCGGCCACGATGGCCAGCAGGGTGTCGGTGGTGGCCTGCAGAGGGCTGTCGTCACCGGCCACCCGGGCCTGCATCAGCGCGCCTTCGTAAGCCGAGACCACCAGCGCCGCCAGGCCGGTCGCGCGGGCCTCCGCCACCCCCGCCCTGGCCAGCACCTGGGCCAGGCGCTGGCGCAGCATGGCGAAGCCACGGGCCAGCGCAGCGCGGATGGCCACGTCGTCGGGGGTTGACTCCAGCGCCACCGCGGCCAGCGGGCAGCCGCGCTCGAAGCCGCTGCGCTGCAGCTGCTGACTGGCGTGGCCCAGCCACTGTCGCAGCGCTTCGATCGGCCGGGCCGGGCCGTCCAGCAGCCGCTGCAGGCTGCTGTCGATGCGGGCCACCACCTGGTCGATGGCGGCCACGGCCAATTCCGTCTTGCCGCCCGGGAAGTGGTGGTAGAGCACGCCTTTGGGCGCTTGCGCGGCCTGCAGCAGCTCGTTCAGGCCCACGCCATGCAGGCCGCGGCGCTGCAACGCGTCGACCATGGCGGCAAGCAGGCGGTCGCGGGTGCTGGGCAGTTCGGCAGACATGCCGAGATTCTGTAGACCGGTCGGTCTAGTGTCAAGCCAGGTGGCCGATTCGTGCGCCTTCCAGGCGGGCACCCTATTCGCGGCGGCTGTGTGAACCTTCGCCGGTTGCGGTACTCGCACCCCCATCACCACGCGAAGGAACCCGGCCCATGCAAGTGCAACTGAACACCGACAAGAACATCCAGGGCGACGAAACCCTGGCGGCCTGGATCGACACCGAACTGAAAAGCAAGCTGGCACGCTTTCGTGACCACATCACGCGTGTCGAAGTGCACCTGAGCGACGCCAACGCAGGCCGCGGCGGCGACAACGACAAGCGCTGCAAGCTCGAAGCCCGCCCGGCCGGCCGCGACCCCGTGGTCGTGAGCCACGATGCGCCCAAGACCGGCGACGCCATCCGCGGCGCCATCGACAAGCTGCAACGTGCACTGGACACGGCCGTCGGCCGGGCCCGCGACAACCACGGGCGCGACTCGCTGCGCGGCTCCGTCGAATAGGCCGCGCGGCGCTTCAGCGCAACGTCAGGTGTCTGACTTGACGTTGCCGTCCTTGACGACCTTGCGCCACTGCGCGATTTCCGTCTTGATGAACTCGGTGAAGCGGGCGGCCGAGCCGCCGCCGTCCTCGGCACCGTACTGCGCCAGGCTGGTCTGAACATCGGGCATGGCCAGGACCTTGTTGACGTCCTCGTTCATGCGCTGGGCCATCGCTGCCGGCAGCTTGCCCGGGCCGACGAGGCCGTACCAGGTGGTGGCCTCGAAGCCCGGGTAACCCAGTTCCACCATCGTCGGCACGTCGGCGTAGCTGGCCGCGCGCTTCGCGCGGGTCTGGGCGATGGCCAGCAGCCGGCCGCCCTTCACGTGCGGCGTGGCCGCCGTCATGGTCTCGAAGGCGTACTGGATCTGGCCGCCGATCAGGTCGGTGATGACCGGCGCACTGCCCTTGTACGGCACATGGATCGCGTCGACGCCGGCACGCTGCTTGAACAATTCCAGCGCCAGGTGCTGGGCACTGCCGGAGCCTGCCGAACCGAAGCCGATCTGCCCCGGCTTGGCCTTGCACAGCGCCACGATATCGGGCACGGTCTTGGCCGGCTGGCTGGTGTTGCACACCAGCAGGTTGGGCGTGACACCGACCAGGGTGATCGGCGTGAAATCGTTGATCGGGTCGTACTTCAGCTTGGGCTGCAGGCTGGGCGCCAGCGCATGGCTGTTGATGTGGGCCATCAGCAGCGTCGTGCCGTCGGCGGGCTGGGTGGCGACGTAGTCGGCCGCCAGTACGCCCGCGACACCGGCCTTGGTTTCGACGTTGACCTGCTGGCCCCACATGGCCGTGAGCTTGGCCGCGACGATGCGCGCCAGCGCGTCGGTGCCGCCGCCCGGCGGGAAGCCCACGACGATGCGGATGGGCCCGCTGGGCAGGGTCTGCGCGCGCAGGTGCGGCAGGGCCAGCATGGCGGCGGCGCCGGCAGCGGCCTGGATCAGGGTGCGTCTTTGCATGGTGCTTGTCTCCGTGGGGGTCGTTGTCGTCAGGCCGCGGCCTGCAGGGGTTGTTGAACGGGGTGGGCGGCGAACCAGTCCATCGCCGCGAGCACGCCGCTGCCGGCGATGGCCACGCCAGAAAGCTTGAAACCCATTTCGACGCCCGAGAGCGCAGCCATCAGCGTCAGGTCGTTGCAGTCGCCCAGGTGGCCGATGCGGAACATGCGGCCCTTGACGCGGCCCAGCCCGGTGCCCAGTGACAGGTCGAAGCGGTCGTGGATGAGCCGGCGCAACTGGTCGGCGTCGACACCGGTGGGCGTGACGACACCAGTCAGCACGGGTGAGTACACCGCCGGGTCGGCACACTGGATCGGCAGGCCCCAGGCCTTGACGGCCGTGCGCACCCCTTCGGCCCAGCGCTGGTGGCGCGCGAACACCGCCGGAAGGCCCTGTTCCAGCAGCATGTCCAGCGCCTCGCTCAGGCCGTACAGCAGGTTGGTATTCGGGGTGTAGGGCCAGTACCCGGTCTTGTTCATCTCGACGATTTCGTCCCACGCCCAGAAGGCGCGCGGCAGCGTGGCCGTCTTGCTGGCTTCCAGCGCCTTCGGGCTCAGCGCGTTGAAGCTGATGCCCGGCGGCAGCATCAGGCCCTTCTGCGAACCGCTGACGGTGACGTCGACACCCCATTCGTCGTGGCGGTAGTCGGCGCTGGCCAGGCCCGAGATGCTGTCCACCAGCAACAGTGCCGGATGCCTGGCGGCGTCGATGGCGCGGCGCACCGCGGCGATGTCGCTGGTGACGCCGGTCGAGGTTTCGTTGTGCACCACGCACACGGCCTTGATGGCGTGGCCGGTGTCGGCACGCAGGCGCTGTTCGATCAGGCCGGCGTCGATGCCGCGGCGCCAGGCCAGCGGCAAGCCGGTGCTGTTGCAGGTGCCGGGCACCGACAAGAACTCGGGCTTCAGGCCCAGGCGCAGCGCCATCTTCTGCCACAGCGTGGCGAAGTGGCCGGTCTCGAACATCAGCAGCGCGTCACCCGGGCTCATGGTGTTCGCCAGCGCGGCTTCCCAGGCGCCGGTGCCCGACGCGGGGTAGATGGCCACCGGGTGGCGGGTCTGGAAGATCTGCTGCAGCCCGCTGATGACCTTCTTGCCCAGGTGCGCGAATTCGGGGCCGCGGTGGTCGATGGTGGGCAGGCTCATCGCCCGCAGGACGCGGTCGGGCACCGGGCTGGGCCCGGGAATCTGCAGGAAATGGCGGCCGCTGGCGTGCTGGTCGAGGGGGATCATGGCGCGTGCCCGGATGGAGCGAAGTGGAATCGACGCCGAAAGTTTTGCATACAAAATGCACTTGTCAATCCGGAACCGCTAGACTGGGCCACAGTTACCAGGGTTTTTTGTATACGTTTCAAGATCGTGTGAAAGGGCGCCCGCCGTGGCCGAGATCATTTCCATCCCTCGCCAGGTGCTGCACCAGGAGGTCACCACGCGGCTGCGCCAGCGCATCGTCGAAGGTCGCGTCGCCCCGGGCGCCAAGCTCAATGAACGTGAACTGAGCGAAGAACTGAATGTGTCGCGCACGCCGCTGCGCGAGGCGATCAAGATGCTGGCCGCCGAAGGCCTGGTGGAACTGCTGCCGAACCGCGGCGCGGTGGTGGCCAGCCTGGGCGAGCAGGACGTGGCCGACACCTTCGAGGTCATCGCCGGGCTCGAAGGCCAGTCGGGTGCGCTGGCAGCGCAGCGCATCACCGCTGAAGAGCTCGCCGAAATCCATGCGCTGCACTACGAGATGCTGGCCGCGTACACGCGTCGCGACCTGTCCACCTACTACCGGCTGAACGCGCAGATCCACACCCTGATCAACGCCGCCGCGCGCAACCCGGTGCTGACGCACACCTGGCGCACCGTCAACGCGCGCTTGCAGGCCCTGCGCTTCCGTTCGAACTTCGACGAAGCCAAGTGGCAGCGCGCGGTGCAGGAACACGAGCGCATGGTCGAACTGTTGGCTACGGGTGACGCCGAGGGCCTGCGCCTGCTGCTGGTGCAGCATCTGGAACACAAGCGCGACGCCGTGCTGGAACTCATGCGCAACGGGCAGCTGCACGCCGGCCCGGCACGCGCCAGCGACGCCCACGCCGGCGCCCGGGGAGCACGCGCATGATTGACATCCTGCAACGCCGCCTGCGTGCCGAAACGCAGGGTGAGGTGCTGTTCGATACCGCCTCACGTGGCCGTTATGCCACCGACGCATCGATCTACCAGCAGATGCCACTGGGCGTGCTGGTACCGAAGACTTCCGAGGACGTCGCCACGGCGCTGGCCATTGCGCGCGACTTGAAAATGCCCCTGCTGCCACGCGGCGGCGGCACCTCGCAATGCGGGCAGACCACAGGCGCGGCCCTGGTCATCGACAACACCAAGCACCTGCGCCGGCTGCTGGCGTTCGACAAGGACGCGATGACGGCCGAGGTCGAGCCCGGCATGGTGCTGGACCACCTGAATGCCGAACTGAAGGCCCACGGCCTGTGGTACCCGGTGGATGTGTCCACCAGCGCCCAGGCCACGCTGGGCGGCATGGCCGGCAACAACAGCTGCGGCAGCCGTAGCATCGCCTACGGCAATATGGTGCACAACGTCGCGGGCATCAAGGCCTGGCTGGCCGACGGCACCCTGGCAGACTTCGGGCCTGTGGGCCGGCTCGGCGCGCGCGAGACGCGGATCGCCGACTTCGTGCGCGACCTGGCCGCGCAACATCGCGACGAGATCCAGGCCCGCTGGCCCACCGTTCTGCGCCGCGTGGGCGGCTACAACCTCGACATCTTCGAGCCGAAGAGCGAGAAGCCCTACACCGGCGACGGCAGCGTCAACCTGGCGCATCTGCTGGTGGGCTCTGAAGGCACGCTGGCAGTCACGAAGTCGCTGACGCTGAAGCTGAGCCCGCTGCCCCGCACGAAGGTGCTGGGCGTGGTGAACTTCGAAAGCTTCTACAAGGCCATGGATTCGGCCCAGCATATCGTCAAGCTGGGTCCGAGCGCGGTGGAGCTGGTCGACCGCACGATGATCGAGCTGAGCCGCGCGAACCCGGCCTTCAGGCCGGTGATCGAGACCGCGCTGATCGGTGCGCCGGATGCGGTCCTGCTGGTGGAATTCAGCGGCGCCGACCAGGCCACGCTCGTGGGTCAGCTCGACGGCCTCGTCGAACTGATGGGCGACCTGGGCCTGCCCGGCACTGTGGTGCGCATGGAAAGCGAAGCACCTCAAAAGGCGCTGTGGGAAGTGCGCAAGGCCGGCCTGAACATCATGATGAGCCTGAAGGGCGACGGCAAGCCGGTGAGCTTCATCGAGGACTGCGCCGTGCCGCTGGAGCACCTGGCCGAATACACCGACGGCCTGACCCAGGTGTTCCGCAAACACGGCAGCCGCGGCACCTGGTACGCCCATGCCTCGGTGGGCACGCTGCATGTGCGGCCCATCCTCGACATGCGCCGTGACGGTGCCCGGAAGATGCGTGCCATTGCCGAAGAAGCGAGCGAGCTGGTTCGCAAGTACAAGGGCGCCTACAGCGGCGAACACGGCGACGGCCTGTGCCGCGGTGAATGGATCGAATGGCAGTTCGGCCCGAAGCTGAACGAGGCCTTTCGCGCCATCAAAACGCACCTGGACCCCACCGGGCTGCTGAACCCCGGCAAGATCATCGACCCGCCGAAGATGGACGAGGCCGCCCTTTTCCGCTTCGCCCCGGGCTACAAGACCATCCCGCTCAAGCCCGTGTTCGACTGGTCGGCCTGGAACGTGCAGAACGACCCCGTCACCGAACAGACCACCGCCCCCGGCACCGGCGGCGACAACACCGGCGGCCTGGCCAAGGCCGTGGAGATGTGCAACAACAACGGGCACTGCCGCAAGTTCGACGCCGGGACCATGTGCCCGAGCTACCGCGTCACGCGCGACGAACAGCACCTGACACGCGGCCGCGCCAACACGCTGCGGCTGGCGCTCTCTAGCCAGATCGACGGTGGCCTCGGTTCTGACGCCGTGGCCGAAGCGCTGGACCTGTGCGTGGGCTGCAAGGGCTGCAGGCGCGACTGCCCCACCGGCGTGGACATGGCGAAGATGAAGCTGGAGCACGCGGCACAACGTGCGGCCGAACGCGGCATCTCGCTGAAGGACCGGCTCATCGCCCGCCTGCCCGAGATCGCGCCCTGGGCCAGCCGCCTGCCGTGGCTGTTCAACCTGCGCGACCGGCTGCCAGGCGCGAAGGGCTTCAGCGAGCGCGTGCTGGGGCTGTCGGCACGGCGTTCGCTGCCACGTTTTCGCAGCGACACCTTCGCTGCCACAGCGCCCACGCTGAACCTGGCCACGCGTGAACAGGTGCTGGCCGCAGCGGTCGTCGGCAAGGGCGTGGTGCTCTTCGTCGACACCTTCAACGGCTTCTTCGAAACCGAGAACGCCACCGACGCCGTGCGCGTGCTGCAGGCCGGCGGTTACGCCGTGCACGTGGCCACGCAAGCCGACGGCCGCGCACCCTGCTGCGGGCGCACGCTGCTGGCTGCGGGCCTGGCCGATGAGGCCAAGGCGCGTGCCGCCGCGCTGCTGGAGACCTTCACGCCCTTCGTCGATGCAGGCATCGCCATCGTCGGCCTGGAGCCTTCCTGCCTGCTCAGCCTGCGCGACGAACTGCTGGTGATGGGCCTGGGCGAGCCGGCACAACGCCTGGCCGCGCAGGCCCTGCTGTTCGAGGAATTCCTGGCCCGTGAACACCGCGCCGGGCGGCTGCAGCTGCCGCTGCGCGCGGCCACGCAGCCGCTGCTGGTGCACGGCCACTGCCACCAGAAGGCCTTCGGCGCGATGCCGCCGGTGATGGAAGTGCTGAAGTTGATTCCGGGCGCCGAGGTGGGCGCGATCGAGAGCTCCTGCTGCGGCATGGCCGGGGCCTTCGGCTACGAGGCGGCGCACCATGACGTGTCGATGCAGATGGCTGAACTGAGCCTGCTGCCGGCGGTGCGCGCGCGGCCCGACGCGCTGATCGTTGCCGACGGCACGAGCTGCCGGCATCAGATTGCCGATGGCGCGCAGCGCGAGGCGGTGCACGTGGCGCGTGTACTTGCACGGCATTTGTTGATGTAGCCACGCATGCTGGCGCGTCGCTCGTCGACGACAAGCGTCATCATTCGAGGTACTGCGCGAAGCGACCTGGCGACAGAGCCAGGTGGCAGGCCGGCGGCGGCGCCGGCCATCCGTGTCGTCCGCGGCCATGTTCATCCTTGAATCCCGCCATTGGCTGTGTCAGCCGCTCTCACGAGACTGATGCACCAGTGGAAATCTTGAGCCGGAAGAGCTTGTCGTGTCTGCTGAATCCGCGATGCCCGAGGAAATGCAAGCCGCCGTCGAACAGCTGCTGTCCACCCTGGACACCCAGGGCCAACCCACCCTGCCCTCGCGGACGGCGCTGCATCTTGCGATTGAACGCTGCAGCGCGCCACTGCACCCGCGCGCCGCCTACTTCCGTCGCGCCAAGTGGGGACTGGGCTGCGCGGCTGCCGTGCTGCCGGACTGGGAACGGCGTCATCCGTCAGGTGCCGCTTGCAGGCAGCTGCTGCTGCACGCGCAGGCCGCACTGCGTGGCGCCGAACCGCTGTCCGTCTTGAACGACGCCCACGAGGCGCTGTTCGCGGACCTGCTCGACGCTGGCAACGCAGACCCGGCGCTGCAGGTCGCTTCGCTGGCGGGCCTGGCGTCGTATGCCGCGGCGCGCTGGGTGGTGTTCGACTTCGACATCCAGACCCTGGCCCTGCCCGCGCCTGAACTCGACCCCGCAGAATGGGAGCCCGCGCTGTTTGCTTCGATGGCTTGTGCCGGTGGTCTGCCGTGGGCGGCTGCAGGTGATGCAGCAGGCCGGCGCCGATTCTGGACCTGGTGCACCCGCGAGCTGCTGGCCCAGGTCTGGAACCCGCAGGTGAGTGCGGAGGAAGCGGTCGGCCTGGGCGCCGCTGGGTCGGGCACTGGCCTACAGCCGGTTTACCGCTGACGATGGAACGAGGAGGCTCGCGATGAGCAGCTGGGATGCCTTGCAGCAGTTGATCGCCCGTTCCCGGTCGACCGACTTCGCCGCGTTCGGCGAAGGCCGCGAAGAACACTGGATCGCACGCACCGAGGCCCGCCTCGGGCTGAGCCTGCCACCCAGCTACCGCTGGTGGCTGCGTCACTACGGGGGTGGCGAGGTCGGCGGCGAAGAGATCTTCAGCGTCTACGACACGGAAAACCCGGCCGGTGGCGGCGACCTGCTGCGCATGCACGAACTGAATCGGCGCCGCGGCCGGGTGCAAGGCAACGAGCTCTACCTCTGCCAGCCGGGCACCGACGAGGAGTTCTTCTTCCGCACATCGCTGACCGTGAATGGCGAATGGCCGATCATCCGCCGCGACCGCATCCACCACACCGAGGAAGTCTACGCACCCGACTTCGCCAGCTTCCTGTTCAGGAAGATCAGCGAACAAGGCTGAGTCCTTGATGAGGGTGGGCACGTTGAAGGAAAGCTGCTTCGAGACCGCGTCGACGATCGACTGGTTCCCAGGGGACAGGGGCTCGGGCCGGAGCCGGGCACGGTCGCGCTGGCTTCGCCCTGCTTCAAGCTGTCCGGGTGGACCAGCGCCAGTCTCCTTCGAACACCTACCGGGCTGTTGCCGCTCCGGGCACCTGCCCTGCGGCTGGGTCAGTGCACTGGACGCCTGGCCCGCAGGCCGGCTGCGGGTTCGTTGAACCCTCGGTGCCAACGGGCCGGCACAATCCAGGGCGTTTCCCGAAGCGGAGTTTCGATGTCGAAGATCGCCATCGCGGCCAGGCACCCGACACGGCAGCTGGCCCTGGCCCAGCGCGTTCACGAACTGACGGGCCTGGGCCTGACCAGGGTGTTGCAGCGGCTGGCGTCTGGGCCACGGGGCATGTTCTTTTCGACCGAACTGTTTATGAACGACCATGTCGAGCAGGACCGGCTGGTGACGCAGCTGCTCGACGCGATGGACGCATACGGTGTCGAACCCTGGATCGTCGAGATCGCGCCTGGCCAGGCCTGGTCGGAACTGGACGGCGAAGGCCTTGCCAGGCACGAGATTGGCGCTCCGGTGCTGCGGCAGATGCTGGCTGATGCGCGGGGCCGGTTCCGGTAGCCAGCCGATGACCAGGTCGTCCGACCGCCGCGCGACGCTTGCAGCCTGGAGCCAGGCGCTGCCGGCCTACACCCCTTGGCACGACCGCCACCTGCTGCGCCGCTTCGGCCCGTTGGCGGCCGGCATCTGCCTGGACGAACTGCGCGACCCGTGCCGCTACAGGCCGGTCTTCTTTTTCCACAACCTGCTCTCAGCCTGGCCGGTGTTGAGCCTGGGATACGGCGCACCGCTGCTGACGCGTGGCGTGGCGCGCAGCATGGCCACCGGCCAGGCGATTGACGATGCCGTCCGGGACCTGCAGGAACAGGTGCCCAGCGTCGGGGCCGGCACGATCGGCTTCGCCGACTTTGTCGCCCATGCCGCGGACTGGTCACGGGGCCGGTTCGGCCCCGCCCCGGTTTACCTGCCGCATGTCTTCAGCGACATGTCGCTGCTGGCCGCCGGCGCTGCCGACGGCGCGTTTTTCCTGCAGCAGCTGGACGAGGCCTGTGAACGACTTCGCCGCGACACCCGGCTGAACCTGGCCATCATCGGCAGCGTCGACGCCTGGAAGCCCGGTTGCCGCAGGCTTCAGCGGCCTTAGCGGAGCAGCAGCGCAAGGCGCTGGGCTTGCCTGAACTGCCCATCGCCCCGTTCCCCTACCAGCGCCCGGGCTCGGCGTGGGGGGCGTTCGGCTGAGCGCCGTGCCAGCCAGGGGCGGCCCGGCGCTCAAGCCGCCGTACCAGCCCGCACGCTACGCAAACCGCCCCTGCAGGAACCAGTTCACCTCGCCCTGCGCGGCCGGCAGCCGGCCGCGCCACACCCACACCAGCGAGCCGTCGTGGGCCTGGGCGATGAAGTAGTCGCGGGCCACGGCATGGCCGTCCCACCAGCCGGTCTCGATGCGTTCGGGGCCGCTCAGCAGCTGCAGCGGGCGGCCTTCGAGCAGGGGCAAGGCATCACGTTCGGCCAGCGGCAGCGGTTCGGGCATCAGCCAGGCCGGGCGGTGCAAGGGCAGCGGCACCAGAGGGCCCGGCGTGGCGCCCGGCAGCATGCTGGAAAACGCGCCCGGCGGTGCCGGTGGAGGTGGCGGCGCCGGCGCCGCCAGGGCCTGCACCGGCAACCCGCGGCTGGCGTGTTCGGGCCGGTGGTCGGCCACGGCCTGCAGGCGCAGCACCTGGGTGTCGCCCAGGCGCGCACGCAGGCGTTCGAGCAGCCGCGTCAGGCCCATGGCGGCGCCGGCGCGGCTGGGGAAGAGTTCGCCGTTCGGGGCGCTGGCCTGCACCAGCTGGCTGCAGTGCAGGCGCAGTTCCAGCGTCGGCGCGGCCAGTTGCAGCGGGCCCAGGCGTTCGCGCAGCAGGCTTTGCAGGTGGGCCGGGTCGAGCGCGGGTTCGGCCAGGGCGACATGCAGTTCGGTCGCCGGGGGCGCGCTGTCGCGGTGCCGCGGCTCGTGGTGCATGTACAGCGTGAACGCCGCCACGCGCGACTGCCGCGCCTGGGCCCAGGCCACCAGCCGGGCCAGCAGCACGGTGGCACCGTGCAGCACCTGGTCGCTGGTGTCGGCGCGGGCGTAGAGCTCCAGCCGGGTCTCGAAGCAGTCGGGCAGCTGCAGCCACACGCGCGGGTCGGGGCGCTGGCCCCAGGCGCGGTCCAGGTCGTCGAGCAGGGCTTCGCCGAAGCGCCGCGCCAGGCCGCTGCGGGGCAGCGTGCGCAGGTCGGCCAGGGTCTGCAGGCCCATGCCCTGCAGCGCTTCCCAGTGTTCGCGGCCAGGGCCCAGGAAGTGCACCGGCGCGGCCTGCAGCAGCTGCTGCAGCGCCGGCAGCTGCGTGGCATGCGGCCCCAGCACCTGGCCGCCGCTGGCCGCCGGCGGATGCCAGCGCGCCAGGATGGCCGCGCCCAGCGCGGTGGGCGCGGCGGCCACCTGCACGTGGTGGCCCAGTGGCTGCACCGCCTGCTGCAGCCGCTGCAGCAACGCCGCGGCGCCGCCGAACAGGCGCAGGCTGGCCTGCACGTCCAGCAGCACGGTCTGGCTGTCGTGCAGGCAGACCGACGGCGTGAAGGCCAGCGCGGCATGGGCCACGGCCTGCAACGCGGCGGCGTCGCGCAGCGTGTCGGCTTCGGCCAACAACAGCTGCGACGACAACGCCAGCGCCGTGGCGCGCTTGCAGCCAGGGCGGATGCTGCACTGCGCCGCCGCGGCATTGACGGCGCTGATGGCGTGCCCGGCCAGCAATGCGATGGGGCGCTGGCGGGCTTCAGGCGCCAGGGTGGCGCAGAAGGCCTCCAGCGACAGCAACGGCAGGTGCAGGGCGAACCACAGCATGGCAGGGGACGGGTGGCGTCTGGGGGTGGCAGGCGTGGGGCGGCATCGGCACGGCAGGCGCAGGCGCGGGCCGTCAGGGCGCTGGCAGCGCCGGTGACGACGACGCGGTCTGTGCTGCCGCCTGTGCTGCTGTCTGTGCTGCTGTCTGCGCCGTCGACAGGCGCGCCACCGCCGGCGCCACCCGCCCGGCCAGCGCCCGTGCCAGGCCAGCGGCAGACAGCACCGGCGGCAGCGCCAGGTCGAGCGGCTGCGCCAGCGGCGGGCCGCGGCGCTTGAGCACGGCCACCCGCAGCCGGTCGGG
>JALHPF010000022.1 GCA_022842595.1 Rubrivivax sp. | reverse complement strand
CCGCCCAGGCCGTGAGCCTGGTGGCCGAGCGCATCGAAGAAGGCAGCAGCGCCCTGGTGCGCCGAGTCGCCGGCACGCCGGTGCCGGCCAAGGCCGTGGCCACCCGCAAGCTCAAGGCGGCGACCCGCAGGGCAGCCGTCGCGCGCAAGCGCATCACCAAGACTGCCACCCGCGAAGTCAGCCAGGCCGTGGCCGACACCGCCACCAGCGCCTCGAACGCCGCACGCCGCGTGGCGCGCCAGGCCAAGACGACGACGAAGCGCGTCAACAAGGCCGTGACCGAGACCGCCACGCAGACCTCCAACGCCGCGCGTCGCGTGGCACGCAAGGCGCGCACGGTGGCCGCAAAGGCCTGAGCCTGACCGAACGCCGGAAGGCCCGGCGCCCGTTCGACACGGGCTGCCGCGACCACCCGGTCTGACACCAGCGGGTGCGGCGCGGTTGGCGCCGCAACCCTGCGGCGACGCCGGGCACCTGGCGCGAGAACAGCTCGCACTGCGCGTCGGTGCGCAACCCCTTGATGCGAAGTGGTCGCGCCGCCCTTGCCGGCCGCGTCGCGCCTCTCGACGATGACGACGACGCGCGCACCAGTGGCGCGATGGTCTTGAACTCGCCGGCGTCGCGGCGAGGGCAACTGTGGGGCATGTCGATGTCGAACACCCGCCTGAAAAGCCGGGCCCAACTCATCAACTGCCATGCTCCAAACCGGTCGCCCACCAGTACCCGGTTACGCCGGTGGCGGGTGCCGAGGCAGGCGCAATCGACTTCACTCTGCTGACGGTCACGAATCGATCTGATTGGCGGGCTTTGGGCGTCCACAGTCCGGCAAGCCAGCCGCTTCAGGCAGGTGGACGGGGGCTCCTGCGCACCACTTTTTCGTTGAGCCAACACCGGCATAGGCTGAGGCAAACTCTCTCCGTGCTTTGCGGGTCAGCTGTTGACTGCTGCATCAGTCAAACAACCAGTCTCTGCCCAACTCGCGACGGTTCAATCTGTATTCCCTTGGCCGACCTCGACTTCAGACCCACCACGACCAGCACCATTGAAGAGTTGCGTCGCGTGCACGCCCTGATGCACTTGGAGCAAAAGGAAGACTTGGCGCAGTTCAAGCTCAAGAATGCCAAGGCCAGTCTCCAGGAGCGGCAGCGGCGCGGCCTCACTTGGTACCCCGTCACCATCACCAAGGAAGACATCGGCTTCGGCGGCAAGTGCGTGCTGGAGCTCGAACGCCCCGCGGGCCAACAGGGCCTGCACCTGTTTCAGGTTGGCAAGAACGCCTCGCTGTTTGGCACTGCGCCTGCCCACTCGAGCGACCAGCCCACGCTCAATGGTGTCGTGACCAGCGTGCGGCGCAACAAGCTGCAGCTGACCACCACGAAGGAAGAACTGCCGGACTGGGTGTTGGGCGGCGGCAGGCTGGGGATAGACCTCACCTTCGACGAGGTGAGCTACCGCGAAATGGACCACGCCCTGGGCGAAGTGATGGGCGCCCGCGGCAACCGGTTGGCCGAGCTTCGCGACGTGCTGCTGGGCGCCAGGCAGGCCCGCTTTCGCGCGCCCCTCATCGACGCTTTCGACGACCTGTTCTATCCCAGCCCGCTCAACGATTCTCAGCTGGCGGCCGTGCGGCATGTGATCGCAGCACAGGACGTCGCCATCATCCACGGCCCTCCCGGCACCGGCAAGACCACCACGCTGGTTCAGGCCATCCTGGAAACCATCCGGCGTGAGCGGCGCGTGCTGGTGTGCGCACCCTCGAACACGGCCGTGGACCTGCTGACCGAAAAGCTGGCCGAGCGCGGCGTCAGCGTCATCCGCCTGGGCAACCCCAGCCGCGTGTCGGACCTGCTGCTGCAGCACACCCTGGATGCGCAGGTGATGGCCCATCCGAGCTACAGCAAGATGCGCGCGATGCGCCAAACCGCCGACCAATACCGCGAAAGCGCCAGCCAACCCCTCGGCAAGATGGGCCACGAGGAGCGGCAGCAGCGCCGGCTGTTGAGAGAAGAAGCGCGGCAGATGTTCCAGCAGGCCGACGACCTGGAGCGTTACATCACCGAACAGGTGCTCGAGTCCGTGCAGATCATCACCTGCACCCTGGTGGGCGCCAGCAACCGGAACATTCGTCACCTGAGCTTCGACACCGTCTTCATCGACGAAGCCGCACAAGCGCTGGAGCCAGGCTGCTGGATCCCGATTGCCAAGGGCCAGCGCGTGATCCTGGCGGGTGATCACCATCAGCTACCGCCCACGGTGAAAAGCGAAAAGGCCGCCCGTGAAGGCCTGCGCGAAACCCTGTTCGAGAAGTGCATCAAGCGGCAGCCCGCCACCGCCCGCATGCTCACCGTGCAGTACCGCATGCACCAGCAGATCATGGCATTCAGTTCCGAGCAGTTTTACGGCGGTCAACTGCAAGCGCATCAGAGCGTTCGCGACGCCGGCCTGGAGGCCTACGACCTGGACTTTGCGCCCGACCTGCCCGTGGAGTTCCTCGACACAGCCGGCTTCGGCTTCCTTGAAATCACCATCCCCGAAAGCCGCTCCACGGCCAACCCCGAAGAAGCAGATCTGCTGCTCCAGCGCCTTGCCCAGCTCCTGGAGCCCCATGACCCGGCCGCACACGAGCAGAGTGGGCACGAGCACGGCCGGCTCACCATCGGTGTGATTGCCCCCTACCGCGCCCAGATCAACTACTTGAAGGACGCCATCGAGGAAAACGCACAGCTGGGCGGTCTGCTGCAGCACCGCATGCTCAGCGTGGGTACCGTCGATTCGTTTCAGGGCCAGGAGCGGGACATCATTGCGATCTCACTGACACGCAGCAACAACTCTGGCGAAATCGGCTTCCTCTCCGACATCCGGCGCATGAACGTGGGCATGACCCGCGCCCGCCGCAAGTTGCTCCTCGTCGGCGACTCGTCCACGCTCAGCGCCCATCCGTTCTTCAAGGCGTTGCTGACCTACGTGCAGCGCATTGGGGGCTACCGCACAGCCTGGGAGATCGCTGATCAGCTTTGATCGCAGGGCTTCCGCCGGAGCAAGCTGAAGCTTCTTCGGGCTCAGCGAGCTCATTCGCGCGGGGTGATGGGGCGCGGTCGCTGCACCGTCGGGTCCAGGAATCACTTTCATAGACGCTGGTGATGCGGCACGCGTCAACCCGTCGGCCGCTGGCCGCTGGCCGCTGGACAGGCGATGCTCTCCCAGCGTGTGTTCGCTTCGGCCACCCCAGGGTCATTGCTGATGTCCTGCAGGATTGCCCTTGTCCGGCGCAGAGCGCTACGTCGTTCCGACGGCATCCGCCGCCTTGCACCTGGCCCGTTGGCGGCGAGGGCGCCGACAACAATCATCCGCGTCAATGCTGACCGCTTTGCGTCGCCTTGCGGCCCCTGAGTGCCGGCGGCTGAATGCTCAAGGCCGGCTACAAGCGGGTGCTCCTGACAGTCCGGTTCAGGCGAGCGGGTCACTGGCACGTCGGATACTGATTCGGCTCAACGACGAGTGATGGATCCACGCCTACAAGACAGACGGGAACCCAGGCAGCGGAGCGGACACCATGAAGATCACCACACTGGTTGAGAACGAGCTGGCAAGAGATCATCGGGACCTTGAGGCGGAATTCGGGCTTTCCCTCCTGATCGAACATGCGGGTCAGCGCATCCTGTTCGACACGGGTGCGGCAGGTGCCGCGATGCGCAATGCGTCGCACCTGGGTATCGACCTCCGGCAGGTCGATGCCGTCGTGCTCTCACACCATCACTTTGATCACGGCGGCGGCCTGCCGGCGTTCTTCGCGATCAATAGTCACGCCAAGGTCTATTTGCGCCATCCGCCGGCGGGCAAGGAATTCTTCCGCGCCCTGTTGGTGGTCAGCCGCTACATCGGCTTGGAGGAGGGGCTCCTCGAGCGCTTCAAGGATCGCTTCGTCTTTGTTGACACCTTCACGGAGTTCCTGCCCGCGGCGTACATCGTGACGAACATCACCCATCGTCACGGACTGCCCAAGGGTGATCGCTACCTGTACTTGAAGCAGAACGACGGCTATGTGCGTGATCCGTTCTCACATGAGCTCATGCTGGTTGTGCGAGATGACGATGGCTTGATTGCCTTCACCGGCTGCGGCCACAGCGGTGTGCTGAACATGGTCGATTCCGTGATCGAGCACTTTCCGCACGACCGCATCAAGGCAGTAGTGGGGGGCTTCCACCTGATCGGCATCCCGGTGCCAGAGACGATGGCCGCAAGCAAGGACGAGATGGTCGCTCTGGCGCAAGAAATGCGGAAGATGCCCGTCGATGCCTACTGGACAGGCCACTGCACGGGCCACAAGGCGTTCGAGATACTCAAGGAAGGGCTTGGAGCCAAGCTGGAGGCGTTTCACACGGGCACCGCCCTGACGATCTGATCGACGAGCCACGGAAAGCCCACAGGGTCGCGAGTTCTGCGTTCAGCCGCTCCCTACGTTGGTTTTCCTGGCGTGAGCACCCCTGCTGCAGCCGAAGGTGCCGAAGCGGTCCCGATGGCGACCTAGACCCGCCCGCCTCGACATCATCTTGATGGACATCCAGATGCCGGTGCTCGACGGATTCGGCGCAACGCGACAAATCCGCAGATCCGAGCGGCAGAAGGTTCTGGCGCGAGTTCCCGTGGTGGCGAACACGCCCTTCAGCGGCAAGCGTCTGCACCTCCCGGATCACGGAGTCGATGAGGTGCTCGCGAAGCCCCGCGAGCTGCAGGCAACGCGGGCGTGCTTGTTCCATGCGTACCCGCCCCAGGGAAAGAACGGAGAGCGGGCCGAGGCTGAGGGGTGTTCAGGCACAAGGCCCGGTCGGCGCAGGCCTATTTCTGGCGGGCGTCCTTCACCGCTTCCTTGATGTCGCCGACCGTTTTCTGCGCATGGCCTTCGACTTGCTTCTTGATGCCCTTGACTTGCTGCTCGGTACTGCCGATCACCTTGCCAGTGGTTTCCTGCACCTTGCCGGCGGCGTCCTTGAGCGTGCCCTTGACTTGATCCTTGTTCATGGTTTCACCTTCAGTTGAAGTTCAAAGTGGATGGATGCGTGGCCATCGGCGCACGCGGTTGTTCATTCGCCAACGTAGGGCGTGCCGTAGAACTTGTGTACACCGGCTGCCCACGTCCTGTCCGACATCGATGGCCAACGATCCTTGTTGAAGCCAGGCGCGTCCTTCAGGGTTGCTTTCGGCACATTGAGCGTGAATCGCTTGTTGGCCGTATCCAGCGTCAGCGCTGCCCATGGCACGGCGAAGAGCTTGTCGCCCATGCCCAGCAAGCCGCCGAACGAGAGAACCGCGTAGGCCACCTTGCCGGAAGCCATGTCGATCATGAATTCCTTGATGTCGCCAAGGTCCTCGTTGTCCCGGTTGTAGACGTCGTTGCCGAGTAGCGTGTTGGCGCCCATGAGTGACGGACCGGGGCCAGAACTGCCTTCGGCATACATGCCGAAGTTGTCGCGGGTGATGTAGTTGCTGCTCATGATTTTCCCTTCGGGCCTTTATGAGTGCGTGCTGCCGGATCGAAGCAAAGGCATCTGAGAAGGCTCTGACCGGCACGCGCCCGTGAAGGAATCTCGCAGGCGCGTTCGCGACTCTAGGCAGCCGTGCGTGCACGGTCTGTGCGCTGCCAAACGTACGGACATGTTGTCGTTGGGTGACGGCCAGGAACCGGGCCCGCGCGTTGTGTGCGACAGCGCACAGAGAGGGTGGCATCCAGCGCGTATTTTCGAAATCGACGGAAAGCACCTTTTCCGCATTCAGTGAGGCACAAGATGAAACTACGCAACACGTTGACTGCCGCCGCGATGGCGGCTGCAGTGCTGATCACCGCCGGTTGTGCGGTGTCTCGCGGCCAGGAAACCGCTGGCGCCTACATCGACGACGCCACCATCACCGGCCAGGTCAAGAGCCGGATGCTGGACAACCCGAATGTGGCGGGGACCAGCATCAGCGTCGAAACGCTCAACGGCACGGTGATGCTGTCCGGGTTCGCCAAGAACAATGTCGAGAGGGACACCGCCGAGCGCATCGCCCGCGATGTCAACGGAGTCAAGGCGGTCAAGAACCAGATCGTCGTACGTCCCTGAGTTCGACCCCGGGCCCGAGCGTGGGTGGGTGAATGGTCGGGCGCTGCCGCCCGTGGTTCGCCACGGGCAGGTAGTTTCGGGTTCCATCCACATGCCCCGGCGCGTGGCCATCGTCGGCTTTGCGTTCGCTCGCAGCCACGGGCCATGAGCCTGGTGGTGCGACGCGCCCGAACGCGCTCTGAAGCCCCGTCTCTGCGAGGCGGGTTGGCCCATTCACCGATGGTCATCGCGCCGATGCCCTGCCACGGCTGTGTGCCGCCTCGCGTCGACGCTGTAGCGTGCACACTGCGTGGCGACCATGGCGAAAAAGCGGGTCGGCACCCACCGCGTCGGCGGGTGCCGACTGCAGGAACCGGAGAACCCTATGGCTCAAGCCCATCGTGTCGATCGCAGCGACCTCGTTCGCATCGCTGGCGAAGTCATGGTCGAGCGTGGCCTGGAGCCGGAGTTTCCGGCCGCTGTGCAGGCCCAGCTCGCCGCGATCACCGGCTGCGGCCGCGACGACGACCCGCACATCCGCGATCTCACCGCGCTGCCCTGGTGTTCGATCGACAACGACGACTCGCTGGATCTCGATCAACTCACGGCGTGCGAGGCGCTGGCCGGCGGTGCGGTGAAGGTCTTCGTGGCGGTGGCCGATGTCGATGCCCTGGTCGCCAAGGGTTCGGCCATCGACACCCACGCCTGGACCAACACCACTTCGGTGTACACCTCGGCGCGGGTGTTTGCGATGCTGCCCGAGCGTCTGTCGAACGACCTGACCTCGCTCAATGCCGACCAGGATCGGCTGGCGATCGTGACCGAGATGGTCGTCGCGCCCGACGCTTCGATCACGCAGGCCACCATCTACCGGGCGAAAGTCCGCAACCATGCGAAGCTGGCCTACGACGCGCTGTCGGCGTGGATCGACGGCGGTGGCGCCTTGCCCGAAGCGGCGCGCGCCGTCCCCGGGCTCGACGCGCAGCTGCGAACCCAGGACGAGGTCGCCCAGCGATTGCGTGTGCGGCGGCACGCCCAGGGCTCGCTGGAGCTGGAGACCTTCCAGCCCCGCGCCGTGTTCGACGGCGAACGCGTGGTCGAGATCCGGCAGCAGGTCCAGAACCGTGCCCGGCAGCTGATCGAGGAGTTCATGATCGCGACCAACGAGTGCAGCGCGCGCTTCCTGGCCGCCGCCGGCGGCGCCTCGCTGCGCCGCGTGGTGCGCTCACCCGAACGCTGGCTGCGCATCGTGGAGGTGGCTCGCAAGTACGGCGAGAGCTTGCCGACGTCGCCCGATGCGGTCGCGCTCGCCGCCTTCCTGGCCAGGCGCCACCGGGCCGACCCGCTGCGGTTTCCGGATCTGTCGCTGGTCATCGTCAAGCTGATGGGCCGCGGCGAATATGTCGTCGAGAGTCCGGGGGGCTCGCCGATCGGCCACTTTGGCTTGGCGGTGCGCGACTACACGCACTCCACGGCACCGAACCGGCGCTTCCCCGACCTGGTCACGCTGCGCATGGTCAAGGCCGTCCTCGCCGGGCGCCAGCCGCCCTACAGCGTGGCCGAGCTGGGGGCGCTCGCCGAGCACTGCACCACGCAGGAAGACGCAGCCCAGAAGGTCGAGCGGCGGATGCGAAAGTCGGAAGCCGCGCTGCTGCTCGAGTCCCATGTCGGCCAGCAATACGATGGCATCGTGACCGGCAGTTCCGAATCCGGGCAATGGGTACGCATCTTCACGCCACCGGCCGAGGGCCGGCTCGAGCCCGGCCCCCGTGCGCTCCAGGTGGGCGAGCAGATCCGGGTCAGGCTGGTGTCGACGGACGTGGCGCGCGGGTTCATCGACTTCGTGGCTGTCGATTGAATGGCCAGGTCGGGGGACGCAGCCGCCGGCACGGCGGCTGCCAGCGCGGCTACCGGGTGCTTCCAGCTTCCGATGCTTCGGGCTCGATGAAACCGGCAACGCCGTTCTCCGGGTCGGTCTGCGGCACGGACTCGATCGAGCCGATCTTGTGTTCATCGACCTGTTCGATGCTGCTCCGTCCCGGCGGCTCCAGCAGGCCGGAGGGTTCTGCGGCTGCCGGGTTTGTCTCCGGTGGCAGGCCATCGCGGCGGCGGCGGACCTTGGTTTTGCGCTTCATGGCTTGCTCCGGTGTCATGGCACGATGCCCTGCGGGGCCGTGTCGCAATCGTTCTCGGCAGTGAGCGTGAGCAGGATGTCTGCGTACCAGGCGCAGTTCAAGCCCAGCGACTCCTCGACGGGCAAACCCTGGCCGCCCATCTCCAGGCGCGCCGAGTGCACGCCCAGCAGTTTCCAGGGCAACTGCGCATCCCCGGTGTCGTCGTGCATCACCACCGGCGCGCCGCTGGTGCCGCGGTGGGTTCGTGCATCAGTCAGGAAGTAGCCCTGGCCCTGGAAGCGCAAGCCGAACGACGAAGCGATGACGGCATGCCGCACCACCGGAAGATGGTGCAGCGTGTCGTGAAAGCCCAGCGGGAAGCCTACCACCAGCAAAGGTGTGCCGACCTTGACCTCCTGAAGCCGGTGCTGCAAGTGCGCCGGCGTGAAGGCGCGCAGGGCCACGGCCGCAGGCAACGCCGCGGGGTCGAGTTCGATCGCCGCGACATCGATGTCGCCCGCACTGTCGCGCCCCTGGCGCCAGATGGCCAGTCCGTTGCGGTACAAGAGAACCGACAGCACTGCCGCGTGCGTGAGGTTCTCGGCGTCGGTGTGCACCTCGATCTCGATCCGGTCGGGCAGGTGGCCGCTCGGCCTGTCGATCAAGACATGGCGGTTGGTGACGAGGTACAGGCTTTCGTCTCGTCGAAAGAAGAACCCGCTCGCGCCGGTCAGGGCCTGCGTTCCGAAGAACGTCGACACCCGGGCCGTGGTCAGCAGCAGGGACTCGATCATGGAGGTCGTCAGTGTGAGGCCGGCCCGGCGCTGGTGCCGGGCTTGATGTGTGGCACTGTAGTGGCTGGTGGGTCAGTTCGTTTGTGCTGTACCGAACAGAAGACGAGCGCTCGCGACAGCGACACTGATATGCCAGGGGGCATGGCGATTCATACAGTTCAAGCTTGGGTTTTGCACAGGAAAGGGCGGCAATGATGCAATTGCGCGTGGGGTTCGAGATGACCTACCAACTTGAGCAGCCGACGCCGATGATGCTGGCGCTGAGCATCCACCCGTCGCGGGCGGCCGATCTGGTGCGCCCCGAACAGTTCGTGACCGATCCCGCCGTACCCGTGACCAGTTACCTCGACCTGTTCGGCAACCGCTGCAGCCGACTCGTCGCGCCGCAGGGCCGGTTCGTCCTGCGCAGCGACGCGGTGGTGAGCGACAGTGGTGCGCCTGACATCACGGCGCCATCGGCCAGGCAGACCGCGGTGGAAGACCTGCCGGCATCGACGCTGCTCTACTTGCTGGGCAGCCGCTATTGCGAGACCGACTTGCTGTCCGACATCGCGTGGGAGCAGTTCGCCTCGGTGCCCGCAGGTTGGGCACGCGTGCAGGCCATCTGCGACCACGTGCATCGACACATCGAATTCGGCTACGCGCATGCGCGGCACACGCGTACCGCGATGCAAGCCCATACCGAGGGCCGCGGTGTCTGCCGCGACTACGCCCACCTCGCCATCACCTTGTGCCGTTGCATGGACATCCCGGCGCGCTATTGCACCGGCTATCTGGGTGACGTCGGCACCGAGCCACCCTACGGGCCGATGGACTTCGCCGCCTGGTTCGAGGCCTATCTCGGCGACCGCTGGTACACCTTCGATGCGCGCAACAACCAGCCGCGCATCGGCCGCGTGCTGATCGCGCGCGGCCGCGACGCCTGCGATGTCGCGCTGTCCACCACCTTCGGCCCGAACAAGCTGGAAGGGTTCAAGGTCTGGACCGACGTGGTGGAGCCCACATGACCTATTGCGTCGGCGTCAAGCTGGAAGAAGGGCTGATCCTGGCGAGCGACTCGCGCACCCACGCGGGCGTGGACAACTACGCCAGGTTCTGCAAGATGACGGTGTTCGAGAGGGCGGGTGACCGCGTGCTGGTGCTGCTCAGCTCGGGCGGGCTGGCGGCCACCCAGGCGGTGATCAGCATGCTGCGCCGCCGGGCGGCGGCCAAGCCGCCCCACCTGTACAGCGTGAGCTCGATGTTCGACGTGGCCAACCTGGTGGCCGATGCCATGCGCGACCTCGAGCGCCGCGATGGGCCGCATCTCGAAAGCGGGGGGCTGAGTTTCAATGCCTCGTTCATCCTCGGCGGGCAGATCGCGGGTGAAGAGATGCGGCTCTTCCGCATCTATGCCGAAGGCAACTTTATCGAGGCCGGCACCGACACGAGCTTCCTGCAGACCGGCGAGGCCAAGTACGGCAAGCCGATCCTCGACCTGGCGGTGACGCCCAGCGCCACGCTGGAGGACGCCACCAAGTGCGTGCTGGTGTCGTTCGACTCGACGATGCTCAGCAACCTGTCGGTCGGCATGCCGATCGACCTGCTGTGCTACGCCAGGGACAGCCTGAAGGTCACGATGAAGCGGCGCTTCGAGAGCGGCGACCCCTACTTCGAAACCCTCAAGCAGCAGTGGATCGCAGGAACTCGCAAGGTGTTCCACGATTTGCCGGCGCTGCAGTGGTAGCGCCGAACACGATAGTGGCCCGCCCTTGACCTGACTCAATGGCCCCCGCCTGATACACCGCCAAGCTGCGCAAGGATTGGGTTGCTGGCTCGGGAGGTGGTTTCGTGGCCTACGCTGAAGACTTGAGAGGTAACCGCTTGCTCGCCGCGCTGGCGGATGCCGATGCAGCGCGCTGGTGGCGCCACCTCGAACGCGTCGATCTGAAGTTGGGGCAGGTTCTGTATGAGCCGGGCAGGCGGCTTTCCCACGCGTACTTTCCAACCAGCGCCATCGTCTCGTTGCTGCACCGGATGAACGGTGGTGCGTCCGCCGTGTTTGCCGTGGTGGGCAGCGAAGGCGTCGTCGGTACGTCGCTGTTTCTGGGGGGAGGCACCACCACCAGCCACGGCTCGGTGCTGATCGCGGGTCAGGGCTTTCGCATCGGGGCGCAGATCATCCGGGACGAGTTCGAGCGCTCCGACCCGGTGAGGCACCTGCTGCTGCGCTACACGCAGGCACTGGCCACCCAGATCTCACAGACCGCCGTGCGCAACCGCCACCACACCCTCGATCAGCAGGTGTGCAGCTGGCTGCTGCACAGCCTGGATCGGCTGCGGGGCAGCGAAGTCGTGATGACGCACGAACTCATCGCCGGCATGCTGGGCGTGCGCCGGGAGGGCGTGACCCTGGTCGCTGGCCACTTGCAGGCCGCCGGGTTGGTCCGCTGCAGGCGCGGTCATATCTCGGTGCTGGACCGTGCCGGGCTCGAGCGACGGGCCTGCGAGTGCCACGCCGTCGTCAAGAACGAATACGACCGCCTGTTGCCTCAGCCACCCGCAGCACGACCGGCCAACGCGCCGGGGTGGGTCTCGCCGGCATGGCGCAGCGTCGCCGCCAACTGCGCCACGACGCGGCACGAAGGCGCAGCGGCGTTCGAAACCTGATCTGACGAGTCAGCGGCCCGCCGCGGTGGGCGGGCCGATGTCGGTGGACAGCGCGTCGGCGCAGTGATGCGGTCGCACCAGGCCTTGCGCCTCGTCCTCGACAGCCAGCGCCCGAACGATCGGCCGGTGCGACCTGACGCTGCCGAACATGGTGGCGAAGGCCACGTCCGCCGCGTCGCGCCCGGTGCCGAAGCGCACGAAGCCCATCGGAATGGCGGTGCCAGAGGGATCGAAGATGTACCAGCCGTCCCCCACGTACACCTCGACATAGGCCTGGAAGTCGGGCGGGCCGAGCGCCGGGTCGGAGCCGTAGTCGGTGCCGGTCGCGTAGCGTGCGGGGATGTTCATCGCACGGCACAGCGCAATCATCAGGTGCGCGAAGTCCCGGCAAACGCCGACCCGGTCGATCAGGGTGTCGAGTGCCGATGTGTTCGAGTTCGAGGAATTGGACGTGAACTTGACGTGGCTGTTCACCCAGTCCCGGATCGCCTGCACCCGCCCGTAGCCCGGCTTCAGCGTTCCGAACGTGTTGGACGCCAGCGCCAGAAGCCGGTCCGACTGGCAATAGCGGCTGGGGTACAGATACCCCAGCACCTCTGGCGGCAGGCGTCCGATGGGCACTTCTCCAAGCCGCGCCGGGTCACTGCGGCGGTGCATCATGTCCACGACCACCTCGTACGAGAGGGCCAGCGTGCCAGGGGCGGCGTGCACCCGCAGGTATCGATTACCGGTGGCGGGGTCGGTGTGCGTGTGCGACTCAAGCGCCGGATTCAGCATGAGTCTCTCTGCCGACAGGCGCTGGCTCGGCGTGTGCGCTGCGTGCACATTGAAAACGAAGTCGGCACCGGGCGCGGCAACCTCGTAGTTGAGGTCCACGTGGAGTTCGATCCGGTTCAACGCACGGGTGTTGGTGGAAGGCAAGCAGCGACTCCTGAACGGCCGATGGCGGAAAAGCGAGTGTGCACTGCGCGATGGCGTCTCGGCGGTTTTGGTACTCGTGTCGCTTGACGCGCCTCAAGGCCGCAGCGGGGACAGTTCGCCCGGGTCCAGGCCAGACTTCCCGTGTTCGATGGGCGTCACGTCGGGCACGCCACGATGCACGACCGTCCAGCCCGGCTGAACATTTTCTCGGCATCGGACGAATCGCGCAAAGACCCGGATTGATCTCTCTCAACGACGCGGCATGTTCCCAGGAGCAAGCTCGACCGGGAGCAAGATCCAGGAAGAACCCGGCAAGCTGTTCGCCAGCACCAGCCGACAGGTCGAAGGGCTGAAGAATCAGGCCAAGGGGAAGACCCGGAAGGGCGTTGGCGACCTGAAGGAAGCCGACAGCGATGCGAAGAAGGCCGCCAAGAAGTGACACGCAGGCCGATCGGTGCGGCAGGTTCGCGGCCTCGGAACCGGGGCCGCGGGTTGAACGCAGCTCGATGATCCATCGCGCAAGCGACGAACGATGACGAAAGCGAGACTCGTGATGCCAACGAAAGCGACAACCACGCGCGTACGGCGTACGACTGCGGTGAAACGCCCAGGGCCCGCGGGGGCGGCGCAGGGTAGACCGAGGCCCACCCAGACACCGCCTGTGGCGGTTCCGCCTCCCCTGGGACGGGCGGGGACCGCCGTCAGGGAAGGCATCGCCGGCAGCCTGACGTCGCTGAACAAGATCGAGGGCAAGATGGTGGTTCTCGTCAGAGCCGCCGTTTCCAGCGCCCTGGGAGCCGCGGGGACGGTGACCGGCGAGATGGTGTCCGTGGTGCGCGATGTCGTCAGCGGTGCGATGCAGGCCACTGAGCAGGTGGGGACTGGCTTGGTGACCAGCGCCAAGAGCATTGCCAAAGGGGTCGTGCTCGGGGTGGACGAGGTGGGCGGCGACATTGCCAAGGCCGCAGCTGAAACGGTCAGTACGGTCGTCAAGCATGCAACGGCGGTGGGTGCGGACGTCGGTTCGATCGCCAGGCGCGCAGTCGATGGCGTCATCGAGGCTGCGGTTGAAACAGGTCAAGACGTCGTCCGGATTGCAGAGGCGGCCATCAAGAGCGCGATCAAGGCGGCAGGTCGTGTCGGCAGCAAGGGCGCGCGAAAGGTCAATGACGTTTTCGCCGGCGTCGTGCGTGGTGTCGACGACGTGGTGGGCGAGGCCAAGCACAAGCGCTCCATCGTGCGCAAGCGGTCGGTCTCGGTGCCCAAGGCGACCGGCGCGGAGGCTCGCAAAGTCGCCAGGGCGCCTGCCAGGCCCTCTTCAAAGACGGCCGTCAAGAGCGCTGCAAAGACGGCGGCGAAGACGGCGGCAAAGAAGCGGCCAGCTCGTGATCGGCGCTAGGGTCGCCGGTCGCCAACACTTCGCGCGACGTCTCGTTCCATGAAGGAAGCTCCGCTCTGCCTTCCTGCCCTGCTGACCATCATCGTTCTGATGGCTGGATGCGCAGGACTCGAACGCGCGCCGCAGCAGGGGCCGCCAGCGGCGGCTGCAGCAGAGGCCATCATGTCGGGCGAACCGCAAGCCGCACCGGCGGCGAAGCCCGCCGGACCGTCGCCCTCCTCGGTGGCGCAGGGTGCTGCCGCGGCTTCCCCGCCCGCCGCCCAACCTGCAAAACCTGCCCGACCGGGCACCACCGGCGCCAACCTGTCCAAGCCAGCGGCTTCGACGCCGCCGGCCGCGCCCAAGCTTGCCGCATCACCGCCGATCGCCGCGCCGCCAGTGAAGTCGCAGCCGCCAGCGCCGCCCGTCGCGAAGCCTGCGTTGCCGCCGCCCGTCGTGAGGCCTGCGCTACCGCCGCCGCTGGATCTCAAGTCACTCGAAAACCGGCTGAAGGAAACGAAGGCGATCGGCGTCTTCACCAAGCTCGCGCTGAAGAACCAGATCGACGACCTGCTCGAGCGCTTTCGGGCCCACTACAAAGGGCTCATCAGGACCACGCTGGTCGAGCTGCGGCGGTCGTTCGACATGCTGGTCATGAAGACGCTGGCGCTGTTGCAGGATGCCGACCCGCCGCTGGCCGGCGCGCTCGCGTCGTCGCGAGAGTCCATCTGGGGCCTGCTGTCGGATCCCGCGAAGTTCGCGACGATCTAGCGGATCAACGGAAGATGCGTGTGAACACCCTTGCCGATAGCTGGATCTGCGCCGCCTTGTGGGCAGTGCTGCTTGCGACGCCAGCCGCAGCAGCGGACGACGCTGCACTCCTCAAGGACCTCACGTCCGTGATCGCGCTGCTGGGCTTGCCGTGTGGCCAGGTGGTCAGCGCGACACCCCTGAAAGATGCCGATCACATCGCGACCTGCCAGGATGGCAACCGCTATCGCGTGTTTGTCAACGCCGAGGGACGCGTCGTGGCGGAGAGGCTGAAGTCGTAGAAGATGATCGGTGGCGTTTGCTCGCTGGAGCGCAGCTTCAGCAAGGTCGACGCGACGCCAAGCGGAAGGCTGCAAGCCTTGCCAGTCGTTTTTTTTCTGAACCCGGTCAGGTGACGGATTGCACCTTGATCGACCCATGGCACGGACCCCGATGTCCCACCTCGATGACCCAGACCGCGCTCGGCATCGGCTTGCATACTCGGGCCCCAACAGGAGATCTCGATGAGTCACTACGTGTTCGGCAAGATGGTGTCGATGCCCTTCGATTCGGCGGTGCAGCGCATCACCGAGGAGCTGGCCAAGGTCGGTTTCGGTGTGCTCACCGAGATCGACGTCCAGGCCACGATGAAGAAGAAGCTGGGACAGGAGATGCCACCCTATCGGATCCTGGGCGCCTGCAACCCGGGCTTTGCGAGCCGGGCGATCGCGGCTGAGCCCGAGATTGGCGCCTTGCTGCCCTGCAACGTGGTCGTGAGGCAGGACGCCGCTGGTGGCGTGCACATCGAGGTGATGGACCCGAACGTCATCCTGACCCTGGTCGACCACCCGGACGTGGGGCCCATGGCCGCCGAGGTCCGGCAGAAACTGGAACAGGCGCTCGCGCAGGTCTGAACAAGACGGCGATCGCGCCGATGCCTCGGGCGGGGCTCTGCAATCTGCGAGCTTCGCCGCGACAGATCAGGAGGACGAGAATGGCACGACGACTGGTGATCATCGGCGGCGACGCCGCAGGCATGTCCGCGGCCACGCAGGTGCGGCGGATGAAGACTGTGGACGAACTTGAAGTCGTCGTGTTCGAGCGTTCCTCCAGAACTTCCTATGCCGCCTGCGGCCTGCCCTACCTGGTTGGCGGGTTCGTGACATCGCCAGACAGCCTCGTCGCTCGCACCCCTGAGCAGCACCGTGCCAAGGGCATCGATGTGCGGATCCGTCATGAAGTCACCGCCATTGACGTCAAGGCATCCAGCGTGACCGTGTGCGACCTCGAGTCGGGGCTGGAGTCCGCTGTGCACTACGACGAACTCCTGATCGCCACCGGCGCGTCGGGCGTCTCGCCGCCCTGGCCGGGTATCGAAGCGAACGGGGTGCTGCAACTGCGGACCCTGGACGACGCAGCAGCGGTCGAACGGCTGCTGGCCGCAGGTGCGCGCCGCGCCGTGGTGGTCGGTGCCGGCTACATCGGACTGGAGGTCGCCGAAGGTTTGCTCAAGCGCGGCCTTCACCTCACAGTGATCGAGCGGCTCGATGCGCCAATGGGTGCGGTGCTGGACGCCGACATGGGCGCCGACGTTGCAGGCGCGATCCGGGCCGCGGGGATCGATCTCCGGCTGGGCACTTCGGTCACCGGTTTCACCGTGCTCGGCGGACGGGTGACCGCTGTCGAGACGGCGGCAGAGTCCTTTGCGGCCGACATCGTGGTGATCGGGCTCGGCGTGCGCCCCAACGCCGAACTGGCACGCGCGGCGGGAATCGCGGTGGGCGAGTCCGGCGGCATCCAGGTCGATGACCACCTGCGCACCGGCAGCCCGCACATCTGGGCCGCTGGCGACTGTGTCGAATCACGCCATCGGATGACTGGGCGGCATGTCGTGGTGGCGCTGGGGACGCACGCCAACAAGCAGGGCCGGGTGGTCGGCACCAACATCGCGGGCGGCGACGCAGCCTTTGGCGGTGTGCTCGCGACGGCGATCACGCGCTTCCAGGACATGGAGATCGCCCGCACCGGGCTCTCTGAACGAGAGGCGGCAGCCGCGGGGTTTGACGCCCTGGGCGTGACCACCGAGGCATCCAGCCGCGCGCACTACTATCCAGGTGCACAGCCGATGAAGGTCAAGTTGGTCGTCGAGCGCGGGACGGGGCAACTGCTCGGCGCGCAGATCGTCGGCGGCGCGAATGCGGGCAAACGCATCGACGTGCTGGCCACGGCGCTGTGGAACCGGATGACCGCGGCAGAAGTGTCCGGGATGGACCTCTCCTATGCGCCGCCGTTTTCGCCAGTGTGGGATCCGGTCCTGCTGGCCGCTGGCAAGGCGGATGCCATGCTCTGAACGAAGCTGGCATCTTGTCGCCAGTGCTGTCGTTCAGATGACACCGTCATCGAATTCGACGGGTGTCGAGAGTGCGCCTCTTCTGCACATCGTTGCGACCTGCGCATTGGGGTCGGGAGTTGCAGTTCGCGGGGCAGGAAAGCCGACGCGCCAGATCGGAGGCAGGCCGTGCGTTCCGCGCGGCGCCGGCCCTGGTGCGAACGAGATGCAGACGCCATGGCCGAGCACCCGCGCGAGCGCCTGAGCGCCTATTCGCGGATGGCCAGTTGCCGGCAAACGCCGACCGGTGGGTGCCCGCTACAGGCTGACAACCGGCGTCGATCAGCCGCGAGAGCGGCGCAGTGCCAACCCAGCCAGACCGAAAGCGAACAGCGCCAGCGTGGCAGGCTCCGGAACGGCGGTGACGCGAATGTCGTCCACCGCCCACGCAAGCGCGTCGCTCGTGAAGCTGATCCGCACATTGTCGAAGGGCAGCGTACTCGACAGGCCAGCGAAGCCGCCCGGGAAGGTAGGGTCAGGCACCGCGGTGAACGCCAGCGAGCCGACGCTGGTAGCCCCGCTGAAGAGAGTGATCGTGGTGGCGCCAGGGATCGTCCCATCTCCCAGCACCGCGTAACCGAAGCCAAATTGCGTCGAGGGGCCGGGCAGCAATACCGACAGGATTCCGCCTGCGTCACCGACCGAGACGATGTTCGGCTGGGCAACGTTGTTCGTGGTCCCGGGGCCGCCATTGATGATCACCTGTTCATTGCCCAGGCTGTAGCCGAAGGTCAGGCCGGCTACAGACAGGCCATTGACTTCAAGACCATCGGCCAGCCCGGTGAAGCTGACCAACATCGAGGCAGCCGGGAAGTTGCCAATGCCGATCGGGTCGACGCTGGCTACTGCCGACGTCGCTGCAGCCAAAGTGGTCGAAGCGATGGCGCAGAGCAGCAGGGATCGAACTGGGGCAGATGCGTGGAGCATGTGAATCCTTGGGTTGGCAAGTTTGCTCATTGGCGGCGCACGTCGAAATCAGATTAACCGCAGTCGTTGCAGGCGTCAATTGCCCGATGCGCGCCAGAAATACCCTGAACATTGGGTGTCCGCGGCCTCAATGCCCGTGCCCGCCGTGCCCCAAGCCTTGAGCCGGTAGACCGTGCCGTCTTGCGTGCAGCGCGGACTGAAGAAGCCTTTGGCCAGGATGCCGAATTCAAGGAACGCCTGGAGCTCGTCCTTGCTGAACTGCGGCAGCTCGCATCCTGCGCTGGCGTCGGTCTAGGCGATCAAGCTGGCCGCGTGCTGCTGTACCAGGCGGTACAGACTGGTCTGCTCCGCTCCGGTACATGTCTCCGTTCATCCGTCCTGCGCAGCACTTGGCTCGGTGCCTTGGGACGATCGACGGGTTCGTTGTCACGCGGGGGCCCGGCTGCCGGCCCTTGCCTAGGTTGTACGGCTCTTGCTGGGGTCCGGTCGGCTGCCCGACCCTGGCGACACCGCCGAAGCAAGTGTTCTGCACCTTGACCGGGGGGGTGAGCACGTGTCGGTCTGCGCCTATGTTCGCTGCCGCACCGACGTGGGGTTCACTGTCCTGCGACCGTACGCATGTCGTGCGATCCCCCACCCAACCCAGTAGCCGGACGGCGCCAGCGTCGGCGCTTGGCTGCGCGCGTACATCAACTCCATCATGATCATGCGGCGCCTGTTGCAAGCGACCGCTGCCGTCCACGCTGCGATCGAAGCACGTTCGGTTTTTCTCGACCCGGGGCTGTCGCGCGCCACCTATTGCGCAGGTCTGCGACGCCTCTTCGGCTATTACGCCCCGCTGGAACGGCGCCTGCTGCGTTCGCAGGCATGGCCCGGGGTCGGGCTGGCTTACGGCGATCGGCACAAGACGCCGCAACTCTCGCAAGACCTGGCAGCCCTGGGTGTCACGCTTGAAGAACTGGAACAGACGCCGATGTGCCACGCGCTGCCCGACCTGCGCACCCCGGCTCGGCTGTTCGGTTGTCTGTACGTGATCGAAGACGCCACGCTCGGTGGCCAGATCGTCGCGCGGCACTTGCGGGCCAGCCTGAGGGTGACGCCAAGGTCCGGCGGCGCGTTTTTCAGCGGCCATGGCGAGTACGCGGGTTCGCGCTGGAAGGCCTTTGGCGCGCACCTCAGCGACTTCGCCCAGGCGTCGGGCGCCGAAGACGAAATCGTCACCGGCGCCAACGAGACCTTCGAGACGCTGGGCCGCTGGCTCTACCCGCCACAGCCCCGAAGCAACCCGTACGATGTCGTCGCCAGCCGCAGCTGATCCGGCCCCACCCTGGGGAACCGGTCCGTACAGCATCAGGCGTCATGGAACGACGCTCGCCACCTGCGACAGCGAACCGGTGCACACACCCGGCTGCATCCAGGCCCACGGCGCGCTGCTGGTGCTGCGCCTGGCCGACCTGCGCATCCTCCAGGTCAGCGAAAACAGCCTGCAGCACCTGGGCGAAGAGCCAGAGCAGTTGCTCGGGCAGCCCGTGGGCCGCGTGGTGGGTGCGGCGCGCCAGGCGCGCCTGCGCGAGATGCTGGCGAGCGAGGTGCTGGATCGCGGGGCGATCTACGCCTTCACGATGCCGCCACGCAACGGCGCATTGCCGCTCGACGTGTGCCTGCACACCAGCGGCGGTGTCGCAGTGCTGGAGTTAGAGCCCACCGGCCGCGCGGGCCGGCACGGCGACGGCGACTTCTTCGGGCTGTTGAAGTCGGCGGTCGGTCGCCTGCAGGCGACCGGCAGCGTGAACGACTTTTGCCAGCACGTCACCGAAGAAGTGCGCGCCATCACCGGCTTGGACCGCGTCATGGTGTATCGCTTCCACGCCGACCTCCATGGCGAGGTCATCGCCGAAAGCAGGCGCGACGCGCTGGCACCCTGGCTGGGCTTGCACTACCCGGCGGAAGATATCCCGCAGCCGGCGCGCGAGATCTTCAAGCGACTCTGGATCCGTCCGCTGCCCGACGCCGCCGGCCCGCTGGTGGAACTGCTGCCGTTGGCCAACCCCGACAACGGCAGCGCGCTCGACATGACGCACTGCGCGCTGCGCGGTGCTTCGGTGATGTACTCCGAATACCTGGCCAACATGGGCGTGGCCGCATCGTTGACCATGCCCATCCGGCGCGACGGTGAGCTCTGGGGCTTGATCGCCTGCCATCACTACACCGCGACGCAGTTTCCTTTCCAGATGCGAGCGGCCTGCGAGTTGCTGGCCCAGGTAGCCTCGCTGCAGCTGAAATCGGCCGAGCACGCCGAACAGCTGGCCTACCGGTTGAAGATGGAGGCGGTGCACCAGCAGCTGGTGGCCCGTTCGGCCCGCGATGGCGACCTGCTGGCCCTCACCGAGCACCAGCCCTCGCTGCTCGATGCCATCCAGGCCGGCGGCGCGGCGCTCTACCACCTTGACCGCTGGTGGTGCGTGGGCAGCGTGCCCGAGGTGGCGCGGCTCGACGTGCTGGCGGCCTGGTTGTACGCGCGGCCCGAGTTCGAATCGGCGACGCGGCCGGTCTACACCACCGAAGCGTTGGCGCGCGTGTGCCCGGCCGCCCTGGGGCTGGAAGACATCGCCAGTGGTGTGCTCGCGGTGGCGCTGTCGCGCCAACGGCGCGGGTTGATGGTCTGGTTCAGGCCCCAGACGCTGCAGACCGTGCAGTGGGCCGGCAACCCGCACGACGAACCCACCGTTGCCGGCCCGCAGGGCCGTCGCCTGAGCCCGCGGACCTCGTTCGCGCTGTTCGTGGAATCGGTGCAGGGGCGGTCGCTGCCTTGGTCAGACATCGAGATCGACGCCGCGCTGCGGCTTCGCCTGTTGGTGCTGGAACTCGTCATCACCCGCGCCGAACGACTGGCCGACCTCAACGCCGACCTGACGCGCAGCAACGAAGAGCTCGATGCCTTCGCCTATGTGGCCTCGCACGACCTGAAAGAGCCGCTGCGCGGCATCCACCGCTACGCGCACCAGCTGCTGGAAGACGCCGAGGCGATCGGGAGCGAGAACCGCACGCGTGTCGAGAACCTGATGCGCCTGACCGTGCGCATGGACAGCCTGCTCGACTCGCTTCTGCACTTCTCGCGAGTCGGCCGCACGGAGCTGGAATTCGAGAACACAGACCTCAACGCGGTACTCGAAGAGGCGCTGGAGATGATCGGTGCGCGCCGGCTGGAAAGCCGCTGCAGCATCCGCCTGCCCCGCCCGCTGCCGATGGTGCGGTGCGACCCGGTGCGCGTGCGCGAGATCTACAGCAACCTGTTGTCCAACGCGCTGAAGTACAAGCGCCACCCTGAGTCCAACATCGAGGTGGGCCACTTCGGCGCGGAAGAAATTGCCGAACGGCCCAACGCACCGGCCGAGAGTGCCGGCCACACCATCTTCTACGTCAAGGACGACGGCATCGGCATCGACCGGCGCCATCACGAGCAGGTGTTCCGGATGTTCAAGCGCATGCACGGACGCGACGACTACGGCGGCGGTGTAGGCGCCGGCCTGACCATCGTGCAGAAACTGGTGCAGCGCCATGGTGGACGCGTCTGGCTCGATTCGATGCTGGGCGTGGGCAGCACTTTCTATTTCACCTTGCCCGGCGTGCCGGCAGAGGCCTAGCACGATGCGGATGCGGCCCATCCTGGTGGTCGAGGATTCCGACGAGGATTTCGAGACCGTGCTGGACGCCGCCCGCCGCGGCGGCGTCGTCCATCCGATCGTGCGCGCCAGTTCCGGCGAACAGTGCCTGCGCATGCTGCGCAGTGAGGGGCGCCGCCGCGATGCGCTGCCGGTGCTGGTGCTGCTGGACCTGAACACGCCCAGCGACGACGGGCGTGAGGCCTTGCGCGAGCTGCGCACCGACACCAGCCTGAATGGCTTGCCCATGGTGGTGCTGAGCGCCTCGGCAAACCCGCGCGACCTCGAGTTCTGCTACGCCCAGGGTGCGAATGCGTACCACGTCAAGCCGGTCGACCACGCGGTACATCTGCGCGTGCTGCAGCAGATCTTCGCCTACTGGCTCGGCAGCGTCGTACTGCCTGCCTGAGCAACCGAACACATCATGCCGAGAGCGTGCTGGCACATCCTGCTGATCGAGGACAACGCGGACGACTGCGCCGACCTGCGCCAGATGCTGCTGCGTGGCGGCAGCCGCCGCTACCGCTTCAGCGAGGCGCAACTGGGCGCCGCCGGCGTTCGCCAGGTGCTCGAGGCGCTCGACGGGCCCGTCGACTGCGTGCTGCTCGACTACGTCCTGCCCGACATGGACGCGCCCGAGGTGCTGGCGGCGCTCTGCCAAGGTACCGACATGCCGCCCTGCCCGGTGGTGGTGATCACCGGCAGGGAAGGCGAGGACGGGCTCAAGCTGCTGGCTGCAGGTGCGCAGGACTACATCGGCAAGCGCTGGACCAGCCCGGAGAGCCTGACGCGCGCGGTCGAGAACGCCGTCGAACGCTTCGCGATGCTGGCCGCGCACCGCCAAGCCGAGGCGGCGTTGCGCAGCTCCGAGGAAAGCTACCGGGCACTCTTCAACTCCATCGACGCCGGTTTCGCTGTCCACGAGATCATCTTCGACGCGAGCGGCGTCGCCATAGACGCCCGCTACCTCCTGGTCAACCCATCGTTCGCACAGCAGTCCGGCCTTGCCGACGCCGAGGGCAGGACGGTAGGCGAAGTGCTGCCCGGCCTCGAACCCATGTGGCTCGAGGCTTTCGGAGCGGTGGCCCTGACGGGCGAGCCGGCGCGCTTTGAGCAGTACTCCGAGTCGATGCAGCGCTGGTTCAGCATTCACGCCTTCCGTCTGGGCGTGGCACAGGGGTGCAAGGTGGGGGTGCTGTTCAAGGACATCTCCGAGCACAAGCAAGGCGAGCTCGCGCTGCTCGCCGCGAAGGCCGAGGCCGAGCGTGCCAGCCGCGCGAAGTCGGACTTCCTGTTGAGAATGAGCCATGAACTGCGCTCGCCGCTGAGCGCCATGCTCGGCTACGCGCAGCTGATCCAAGCCGGCAAGCCGGCGCCCACACCAACGCAGCAGGACAGCGTGCAGCACATCCTGCACGCAGGCTGGTACCTGCTGGGCCTGATCAACGAGATACTCGACCTGACGGGCATCGAGTCAGGCAAGCTCGTGCTGTCTTTGCAGATGTTGTCCTTGAACGAGGTGCTCGACGATTGCCGGGCCCTGATCGAGCCCCAGGCACTTGGCGCCGGCATCGATCTGCACTTTCCGGGCATCGAGCGACCCTGGCTGGTGCATGCCGACGCGACGCGGACCAAGCAGGTGCTGCTGAACCTGCTGAGCAATGCGATCAAGTACAACCGCCTTCGCGGACGCGTCGACGTACGCTGCACCGAAGCCCCCGGGGAACGTGTGCGCGTGAGCGTCGAGGACACGGGCCTGGGCTTGACGCCGGTGCAGATGGCGCGGCTTTTCGAGCCCTTCGATCGGCTCGGCCAGGAATCCGGCGGTGAGCCGGGCACCGGCATCGGCCTGGTGATCAGCAAGCGGCTGGTGGAGCTGATGGGCGGCTGCATCGGGGTCGAGAGTAGGGTCGGTGTGGGCAGCTGCTTCTGGTTCGAGCTCGACGCGGGCCCCAGCCCTGCGGCAAGGGGCGTGCCGGTGCACACCGTGCTTTGCATCGAGGAAGATCCGCTTCGGCTGCAACGCGTGGCCGAACTGGTCGACCGACGGCCGGGTGTGTGCCTGCTGCGTGCGCCCAACATCCGCGCCGGCATCGAGATCGCGCACGCGACAGCGCCGGATGTGATCCTCATGGGCATGACGACGCCTGACCCGAGCGGCGCGCAGGCGATGCTGCTGCTGGCCGAGGACCCGGCCACCGCACACGTCCCCGTCATCGCGCTGTCAGCTGCCGCGCAGGGGTGGGACACCGAGGTCGGCAAGGCGGCAGGCTTTTTCGACCACCTCATGCAGCCCGTACAGAGCGAAGCGCTCGGGCGCACGCTTGAGCTGGCCTTTCGACAAACCCACGCGGGCGGCCAGCGCGCCACCGCCGAGGAGAACCCCAGATGCTGAATGAAGCCGATGTCCTGAACGCCAGGATCCTTGTCGTCGACGACCAGTCGGCACACGTCCACCTGCTCGAGCGCCTTCTGGGCGACGCCGGCTACCTGAACGTGACCGGCACGATCGAGCCGCAAAAGGTCTGCGAGCTGCATCGCGAGCACCGCTATGACCTGATCTTGCTCGACTTGCAGATGCCGGTGCTTGACGGCTTTGGCGTCATGGAGGCTCTGCAGGCCGACGTCGGCGGTGTCCTGCCCGTGATCGCGCTGACCGCGCAGCCCGGACACAAGCTCCGTGCCCTGCAGTCCGGGGCGCGCGACTTCATCAACAAGCCCTTCGACGTGGTGGAAGTCAAGATACGCATTCGTCACATGCTTGAAGTGACCCTGCTCTACAAGATGCTGGAAGCTCAGAACCTTTCGCTGGAGCGTACGGTGCAGGAGCGCACGGCGGCGCTGCAGGACAGCGAAAACCGCTTTCGCAGCCTGACCGAACTTGCTGCCGACTGGTACTGGGAGCAGAACGAGGCGGGAGAGCTCGTGACGGGATACGGCCCGATGCTGGAACTGCTGGGCCACGTCAAAGCCGAAGAGGGCGCCGTCTGGGACATCGTCGACTGCCAGGCCTTGCAGGAGAAGGTGGCGAGGCGCCAGCCGTTTCTCGACTTCGTCGCTCATCGCCTGCGCGGCGACGGTTCACGCCAGCAGTTCAGGATCAGCGGCGAGCCCATGTTCGACAGGACGTGCCGCATCAGCGGTTACCGCGGCGTCGGGACCGAACTGCACCCGGAAAGCTAGACCCGGCCAGCGGCTGGCCGCACCGGCTGACTTCGATGTCGCCGGGCGCAAGCCCGCCGTTCGTTCCCGCGAGGCAGCCCACCCCCTGCCCACGGCGTACAGCTTGCGCGCGCACGGATCACCACGAACGCCCACGCGCATCGCTCGCTCGGTTCAGCACAGAGCGGCGCATCGCAACACGTCGCGCAGCAGGCGGTCGATGGGTACGGCAACGAACAGAACCGCGTCGCCGCGGGTGCCAGACTGCCCTATGAGCTCGCCAGACGCTGCGCCGAAATCAAGCCTCCGTAGCAAGCCGGCTCTTAGGGGTTTCGTTCCGTCGATGCTTGGCACGCTGAGACGAATCCTGCGGCAGGTTCTGCCTCGAATTGGCCAGGACCGGCGGAATCGATGCCATGAGCCGCCAGGGTGCACGTGCCCGGGTTGCCGAGACCGTGAACGCCATCCCCGATGGTGCGCATGAGGCGCTTGTGTGCCCATCCAGGACCGAATGCCGGTGCGCCATCGCCGGGCCGGAGCGTCACCGACACGGGCCACGCGGCGTGCCACCGCTGTCGCTGCAATCTCAACCAAGGAAGTCCCCATGTACTACAGCAGCGGCAATTACGAAGCCTTCGCCCGCCCACGCAAACCCCATGGCGTGGACAACAAGACGGCCTGGTTCGTCGGCTCGGGCCTCGCGGCGCTGGCCGGTGCGGCCTTCCTGATCCGCGACGGCCAGATGGCCGGCAAGCGCATCACCATCCTGGAGCAGCAGCTGCTGCCCGGCGGCGCGCTGGACGGCATCAAGGAACCCGAGAAGGGCTTCGTGATCCGCGGCGGGCGCGAGATGGAAGAGCACTTCGAATGCCTGTGGGACCTGTACCGATCGATCCCGTCGCTTGAAATCGAAGGCGCCAGCGTGCTCGACGAGTTCTATCGGCTCGACAAGGACGACCCCAACCTGTCCTTGCAGCGCGCGACGGTGAACCGTGGCGAGGACGCGCACACCGACGGCCTGTTCACGCTCAGCGAGCGGGCGCAGAAGGAGATCATCAAGCTCTTCCTGGCCACGCGCGAGGAGATGGAGAACAAGCGCATCAACGAGGTCTTCGGCGAGGAGTTCCTGGGCAGCAATTTCTGGCTGTACTGGCGCACGATGTTTGCCTTCGAGGAGTGGCACTCGGCCTTGGAGATGAAGCTCTACCTGCACCGCTTCATCCACCAGATCGCCGGCATGCCGGACTTCTCGACGCTGAAGTTCACGCGGTTCAACCAGTACGAGTCGCTGGTGCTGCCGCTGGTGAAGTGGCTGCTGGACCACGGCGTGGTGTTCCGCTACGGCACCGAGGTCACCGATGTCGATTTCGACATCTTGCCCGGCCGCAAGCAGGCCCTCCGCATCCACTGGCGCAGCAAGGGTGTCGAAGACAGTGTCGATCTGGGCCCGGACGACCTGGTGTTCATGACCATCGGCTCGCTGACCGAGAACTCTGACAACGGTGACCACCACACGCCGGCCAGGCTCGACGAGGGACCGGCACCGGCCTGGGACCTGTGGCGGCGAATCGCCGCGAAGGATGCGGCGTTCGGCCGCCCGGACGTGTTCGGCGCGCACATCCCCGAGACCAAGTGGGAATCAGCGACCGTCACCACGCTCGACGAACGCATCCCGAGCTACATCGGCAAGATCGCCAAGCGCGACCCGTTCAGCGGCAAGGTGGTCACCGGCGGCATCGTGACAGCGAAAGACTCGTCGTGGCTGCTCAGCTGGACGGTCAACCGCCAGCCGCACTTCAAGGCGCAGCCCAAGGACCAGATCGTCGTGTGGGTCTACGGGCTCTTCGTCGAGAAGCCGGGTGACTACGTGAAGAAGCCCATGCAGGACTGCACGGGCGAGGAGATCACCCAGGAATGGTTTTTCCATATGGGCGTGCCGGTCGGGGACATCCCCAAGCTGGCCGCCACCGGTGCGAAGACCGTGCCGGTGATGATGCCGTACATCACGGCGTTCTTCATGCCTCGCCAGGCCGGGGATCGGCCGGACGTGGTGCCCGAGAGCGCGATCAACTTCGCCTTCATCGGCCAGTTCGCGGAATCACGGCAACGCGACTGCATCTTCACCACCGAATACTCGGTGCGCACGCCGATGGAGGCCGTCTACACCTTGCTCGACGTCGAGCGTGGTGTGCCCGAGGTCTTCAATTCCACCTACGACATCCGCATGCTGCTCGCGGCGTCGGGGCGGCTGCGCGACGGCAAGGAGATCGACCTGCCGGGCCCCGCCTTCCTGCAGCGGCTGCTGATGAAGGAACTCGACAAGACCCAGATCGGCGCACTGCTGCGCGACTCCAGGCTGGTCGCGGGCGACTGACCGCACCGCACCGTTGCGAACTCGGTTCTGTGACGATCACAGGGAACCTCCAACCATGGACAGGTACGCCAAAGTGAGAAATGAACAGACTTCTTCCGTCGACGTCTATCTCAACGGTCTCGGCCTGGGCTCGATTGCCGCGGCCATGTATTTGATCCAGAAAGCCGATTTCAATCCGGCCAACATCCACATCTTCGAGCAGATGGGCGACAAGCAGTCGGTGGGCGGGAGCTGTGATGCCTCCGAGGTGATGGTGAACGGCCAGCCGGCCTACTTCATGCAAGGCAGTCGCGAGTTCGAGGACAAGGCGTACCCGTGTACCAAGGAGCTGTGGTCCATCATTCCGTACACCGACGATGAATCGTGTCTGCAAGACCACCAGAAGAACCGTGAAGACTGCAGGGTTCACACGGTCGTTCGCCTGATGCACGAAAACGGCGAGAAGGACACCGGATATCAACTGGGCCTGGACACCGCTGAAAAACTGAAGATGGCCAAACTGATGGCCACACCCGAGTCCTTGATCGCGGACGGCGCCAAGATCACCGACATCTTTGGCGAGAGCTTCTTCACCAGCAACTACTGGTACATGTGGCGGGCCATGTTTGCCTTCCAGCCCTGGCACTCAGCGGTGGAGATGAAGCGCTACATGCATCTCTTCTTTCACGAGATGCCGAACATGAACACGATGGTCGCGCTGGAGCGCACCCGCTACACCAACTTCCACTCGTTCATCCTGCCCGCCTTGCGCCTCATGCAGAAGAAGGGTGTGAACGTCCACTACGACACCAGGATCTCGGACGTCGACTTCAAGGCCGACCCCGGCGCCGAGCCAAGGTGGATCGAGCGCATCCACCTCGAGAGCGGGAGTGGCACGCCCAAGCCCTCGATCCCGGTGCGCGACACCGACCTCGTCTTCCTGACGATCGGCTCCATCGTCAGCAACGCATCGTTCGGCGCCCATGACCGCCCGGTAGACAGACCCGCGGTGGACGGCGACAACCTCGGCGGTGCGTGGACGCTGTGGAAGAAGATCGCTGCCAAGCAGCCCGGCTTCGGCCGCCCTGACCAATTCCTGCGCGACGTCTCGCAGTCCACGATGATGAGCTTCACCGTCACCTTTCGCGGCGGCTTGTTCGAGCGCAAGTTCGAATGGTTGGTGGAGCGCCAGATGGGCCGTCAGAGCCCGCTGCCATTGACCGCGTCGCCGTGGATCCTGCACCTGCACACCTACCGCCAGCCCTTGTTCCCCGAGCAACCTCGCGACACGTGCGTCATCTGGGTCACAGCGCTGGGCAGCGACCGCATCGGCAAGTTCGTCAAGAAGACCATGGCCGAATGCACGGGCCGCGAGATCCTGGAAGAGCTGTTGGGTCACCTGCAATTCGACCATGACGAGGGGGAGAAGGCCGAGATGCTCGACACCTCCACCTGCATCCCCTGCTTGCTGCCCTACGCCACCAGCCAGTTTCTGGGCAGAGCCGAGGGCGACCGACCGGCGGTGGTGCCGGCGGGCTCAAAGAACTTCGCGTTCCTCGGGCAGTTCGTGGAGATTCCCGACGGCATTGTCTTCACCACGGAGTACAGCGTGCTGGGCGCGATCCATGCAGTCAAGAAATTCGTCCTGCCGTCGCTGGAAGTGCCGCCCAAGTATTTCGGGCAGCACCATCCGCTCACGGTCGTCGAGGTGGCACGTGCTTTGGCCCGCTAGCTAGAGAGCGCCGGGGGCACGCTTGCCGGTGGGCGTTGCACGCTGCACGTCGGCCTGGTCCCAGCCCCCGCCCAACGCCTGATAGAGCGAGACATAGGCCGAGAGCCTGTCGCCCTGTATCTGGGCGAGCGTCAGCTCGCTGCTGAGCAGCGCACGCTGCGCGTCCAGTTGTTCCAGATACGACGAGTACCCGGCATCGAAGCGGTTGCGCGCGTGGCGCAATACCTCGGCCAGAGCCTGTCGCTGGACAGCCACCCGCGCGTGCTGGGCTTGCAGGCGGTCGATGGCGGCCAGGGCGTCCTCGACTTCCCGGAATGCAGCCAGCACCGAGCGCCTGTAGGCGTAGATGGCCTGGTCCAGGCGAGACCCGGCGCCGCTGACGAGGCCCTCGGTGCGGCCCGCATTGAAGAGGGGGGCGAGGATGCTCGCACCGACCGACCAGATCGCAATCGGATCGTTGCGAAGCAGGGTCGAAAACACGCTGCCGGCCGTGGCGCTCAGGCGGATCTGGGGCAGGAACTGCGCCCGGGTGCCCGCCAGCGAGGCGTCGGCTGCCGCGATGTTCGCCGCAGCCTGGGCGATGTCCGGCCGGCGGCGCGCCAATTCGGACGGTAGCGCCGTCGGAACCGGTGGCGCCGCGATGCGGCCCATGGCCAGGCCGCGGGCAATGTCGCCTGGCGCGCGGCCAAGCAAGGTGTTGATCGCATTCTCCTGTCGGCGTACCGCCAGCTCCAGCTGGGGCAGGAGCGCAGCGGTCGCCTCGAGCTCCGCTTCGGCCTGGCGCAGTTCCAGCTGCGACGTGTATCCCGCAGCGGCGCGTGCGCGTGCGATGCGGAAGGCTTCCTGGCGGGATGCCAGTGTGCTGCGGGCAATCTCCAGGCGCGCATCGAGCGCTCGCAGCGTCAGGTAGCCGGCGGCGGTCGCGGCTGCGACCGACAGCTGCGCCGCGTCGTGGGCCGCCTCGACGCCCAGGGCCGTCGCACGCGCAGCCTCTGCCTGGTTCCCGACCCGATTGAAGAGGTCGAGCTCGTAGCCGACCTGGACTTGCGGGTGGACGCCCGTGGCCTCGACGGGCGTGCCGAACGCGGACACCGCGCGCGACCGGCTTGCGCCGATGACCGCATCGACCACCGGAAACAGCTGGGACCGGGCGACCTGTTCCTGCGCACGCGCCTCGCGAATCCGGGCGGCAGCGAGGGCCACGTCGTTGTTGTTCGCAAGCGCCTGCTCGACCAGCGTGGTGAGCACCGGGTCGCCGAAGACTGTCCACCATCGGGGCTCGACGGGAACGGTGTCGGTCGCGGCAGTTCGCCACTGGGCCGGCGGGTCGACCTGGTGGTCAGGCGGCGGCGTGACCGACGCGCACCCGGTCATCAACGCAAGCGACGCCGCCAGCCCCAGACGCCTCATGGTGGGCTTCGGACAGGTTGCGGAGCTTGCACTGACGAAGCATCACCCGTGTCGACCGAAACGACCACGGAAACGCCTGGACGCAGCCGGTCGGCGCCTGGCTGGCCGGGCTTCACGTCGATCCGGACGGCAATTCGTTGCGGCACCTTGACGAAGTTTCCGGTGGCGTTTTCGGGCTTGATCACCGCAAACTCGCTGCCCGCTGCCGGTGAAAGCTCACGCACGATGCCTTCCAGCTCGGCGTCGCCCAAGGCATCGACGGTGAAGGTGGCCCGTTGCCCCGGCCTGATCCGCGCGGTCTGGGCCTCCTTGAAGTTGGCAACGACCCACACGTCGTTGGGGACGAGCGCGAACAGCTGGGAGCCGGCCGAAACGAACTGCCCGAGCCTGACGCCGAGCTCGCCCAGGCGCCCGTCCTGCGGCGCACTGATCACGGTGTTGGACAGCTCGATCTCCGCAAGTTGCAAGCTGGCACGTGAGCTCTGGACGGAGGCTTCGAGTGCCCTGCGCCCCACCGTGACGGCGCGCACCTGTTGCTGGGAAATCGTTCGTTGCGCCCGGGCCTGGGCCACGGCGGCCTCGGACTGCCGCAGCGCTGCCACGGTCTGGTCCCGCTCGCGTTCGGACAGCGAGCCCTCCGCGGTGAGATCGCTGACCCGGCGCATGTCGGCCTGTGCCCGCTGCAGTTGCGCCTGGGCGTTGCCGAGCGCGGCCTCCTGCGCGGCCACCGTCGCCAGACTGGACTGCTGGCTTTGCTGGGAGTTGTCGAGGTTGGCGATCTGGGCAGCGACGTTGGCACGGGCCTGCTCCACGCGCTGGCGATAGACCCGGTCATCGATCTTGACCAGCGGTTGCCCCTTCTTGGCCGCCGCAAAGTCCTGGACCAGGACCTCGGTGACGTAGCCACTGAGCTGCGGCGAGATCGTGGTGGTTGGCCCGCGCACATAGGCGTTGTCGGTGGTCTGCACATCGCGCCGGAATGGCGGCAGGCCCCACGCGTAGAGAGCGAGGAAGACGCCACCCAGCAGGATGCCGATGAACAGCAGCGTGCGCCGCCGCCCGTGGGTGGGTGGCGCCCAGCCGCGTCGTCGCGGCTGCTGCTGCGCCGGCAGGTTCTCGGGGGGATCTTCAGCGCGTGGGTTGGCGGCTTCGTCAGACGGGGTATTCATCACTTCTTGCCTGCGACCAACTTCTGGATGACCGCCATGGGTTCGGCCAGCGGATCGATGCCCCTGACCCGGTTGCTGAGCCAGGCGCCACCGATCAGGACAAGGGCCAGGGTGGCGAGCACACCGATGAGGAAGAACACGTCGTTGAAGGCCGCCACATTGGACTCGCGCGTGAGCTGCTGGCCCAGCAGGCGCACGCCCAGGGCCTGTCGCTGGACCGGATCGGCCACGACCTTGGCGTAGGCACCGCCCAACTGCTGGACGCGCAACGCCACCTGGGGGTCGGTCAGCATGACCGAGTTCACCAGATCCTGTAAATGAACCCGCTGCCGCAGGATCTGGTAAGTGCCGAGGAAAGCCGGTCCGAGCAGTCCGCCGATGGTCTGGGACATGCTGAAGATGGCCGAGAACGTCACCAGGTGGGCCGGCCCCTTGGCGATCGCATGGACCAGCCCGGTCAGCAGTGTCGGGCCGAGAAACAGCGCCGCCGCAAACGCGATCGCGCCCTGGGTCAGGAACAGGTTGGCCGGACGCGTGAGGTTGCTGGCGCTGGCGTCGGCGAATGCGGCCACCGCGATGATCGCGACTGCGATGACGACAGGCCGGGTCAGGTCACCATTCTTCAGCAGGACCAGACTGGCCAGCACCCCGGCCAGCGTGCAGGCGGTCAGGACGCCGTGGTAGGCGAAAAGCTGGTCCCCGCCCATGCCGACCGCGGCCATCAGGCCGGTGGCGCCGAACGCCTGTTCGGACAGGAGCACGCGCAGGGTCATGGCCGCGAGCACGACCCGCAGGATGTCACGCGTTCCCAACCAGCGCGTGTTGAGCAGCGGGCTGGCCCGATAGTGCTCGATCAGCAGCGCAGTGCCCGTGAACAGGACCGCGCCTGCCGTGGCATGGCCCAGCCATTCGGTGGTCCACCAGACGATCCGACCCTGCGCAAGCACCGTGCACAGCAGGGTGAGCCCCGCGGTCAGCAGGCCGAACGTGAGGAAATCCAGGCGCTCGAACACGTCCTCGGTGATGCCGGGCGGAAGCCGGAGTACGGCGACGCTGCCGAGGGACAGCAGTGCAAGGCCGAACTCGAATGCGTAAAGGTTCTGGATTTCGCCATTGAACAGCAGCGCAGGAGAAATCCACCGGGCCAGTGGCAGCGCCACCTGGGTCAGGCCGATGTAGATCACGATGCCTGAGATTCGAAGCTTCGCGGGCAGGCCCTGCATTACGTAGAACATGCCCAGCGGCCCGAAGCCGGCGGCGATCACGCCCCCCACCGTCCGCAGCGCGAGTTCGGATCCGTACGAATGCGACAGCAGCTGCAACCCCGCCAGCAAGACGAAGCCAAGCAGGAAGAACCGGCTCGTTCGCTGCATGCCCAGCTGCTGGCGCAGTTTCACCACGAGCATGGCCATGCTGGCGTTGCCGACGGCATAGGCGGTGACCAGCCACGATCCCTGCACGCTGGTGAGGCCCAGTGCCCCCTGGATCTGCGGCAGGTTCGCCAGCAGCAGGCCGTTGCTCAGGCCTGCGGTAATCGACAGCAGGATGCCGATCAGAACATAAGCAGCGGCTCGACGCCGCGGATGCGCCGGCGTCGCCGGCGAGCCCGCCATCAGCGGCTGCTCGTGCGGCAGAAACTCGTACTCGACGGCGCCGGTCTTCAAGGCGGAAACATCGCTTCCAGCCGGATCATGAAGGCTGCCCCGTCATCCACTCGGCAGCAACGAGCGGGCTGATCTTCTCCACCCATGCTTCGGCGTTGGGGTCTTGAACGCAGAAGTGAAATGATCCGGCCGTTTCCGGCTCCTCGGTGACGACAGTCGGCTTCATGATCAAGCACCCACCCATGACCTCGCTGTAGAACTCAGCGGCCTTCTCGACATCGGCAACTGAGATCCCGACATGTGAAGTCGTTCTGGGGTGGTCGGCCACGCGATTCCTGCTGAATCGAAGTCGAAGGGTGGCGGCACGGGTTCTCCAAAGGGATGGTGCGGCCAGTTCGCAGCGTCATGTCGCTGGTGCGAGCAAGCCTGATTCCGCCCGGTTGCGACGTCGGTGCGCTGACGAACACAGCGGCCAATGGTGATGCGCCCCGCCACGCCCGAACACCCTTTCGGGCACGGCAAGGAGTTGTACTTCTGGAGCCTGATCGTGGCCGTGCTGATCTTCGGCCTTGGCGGCGGCATTTCGTTCTACGAAGGTGTGCAGCACATCCGCCATCCGCAGCCCTTGCACGACCCCACCTGGAACTACGCGGTGCTCGGCGCAGCGGCCCTCTTCGAGAGCATCAGCTTCGTCATCGCGCTGCGCCAGTTCAAGCGGCTGGCCGGTGGCACGCCGTTCTGGAAGTTCGCGCACCGCAGCAAGGACCCGACCACCTACACCATGCTGGCGGAGGACTCGGCCGCACTGGTGGGCCTGGGCATCGCCGCGGTGGGCATCGCGCTCAGTCACTGGCTGCAGATGCCGGCACTCGACGGAGCAGCCTCGGTGCTGATCGGCATCCTGCTGGCCGGCGTGGCGGGTCTGCTCGCCTGGCAGTCGCGCAGCCTGCTCATCGGCGAAGGCATCCGCCCGGAGACCGCGCGCGCCCTGCGTGACATCGCGCTGGCACAGCCCGGCGTGCGCGACGTCGGCCGCGTGCTGTCGATGTACGTGGGGCCCGACGACGTGCTGGTCACCATGGACCTGGACTTCGACGCGTAGACGAAGACTTCCGATGCGGCGTTGGCGATGGCCGAGGTGGAGCGCCGGGTGCGCGAGCGGTTTCCGATGATCAAGCGGCTGTTCATCGAGTCCGGTTCGGAAGCCGTGCCGCAGCGCTGATCCAGGCCGAATGCGATCCGGTCGCCGCCTTGATCGAGCCGGCCCGGTGGCTTGGCGCTTACCTTCCGGCACACAGACGCTGGTTCATGCGCTCCGGGAGGATGCGCTTCCTGAAGAGGTCGATGACGTCTTGAAGGCCCAGATACCGGCCGCCCGGACCTTCCTTGCCCATGACCTTCAGCAACACGGGCCACTCGCCGATCATCAGCGTCCGATCGATCATTCGCCGGCGTCCTGCGGCGCGCGCAAAGTTGGCGTCCATGTAGGCGCGCAGTTCGGCCAGTCCCAGGCCGAGCTCCGACGAGCCATCGGCGCCTGGCTTCAACCTGGCAAAGCCCCGCAGCCTCGACAGTTCCTTGGCATCGACGGCACCTCGCGCGTCCAGGATCCCGGAACCCGCGCCCTTCTTGTCGAGCGGCCCGCCCCGCAACGCGTTCAGCTGCAGGCCGTGCCACTGCGTTTGGGCCAGAGACAGGGGACCCAGCCCGTTGGCCACCGAGGCAATGGCGAAGACCGCCGTTCGCGGCAGCACGGGGCGACCGTCGCCCGCGCGGGCGATGGTCGCAACGACAGCCGCCACCTTTGCAAGCGGTTCCCGGTCATCGGCCAACCGGCCCGCTGCCACCAGTGCACGCAGGAACGGGCAGGGATTGTTTGCCGACACGGCATGCTGCCCACCCGACTTCTTGATCACGGCATCTCCTGGAAACGAGCTTGTTTCGGACTCTGGGCCCGACGTCGTCCGTCGCGCGCCGGCATCACCGAGCCGAGCCGTCGAGTCCCGGCTTCGGCTCTGCTTCGAACGTGCAATCTGGAGCCCGACGAACCCTTCGTCTGTGCGGTTCCGAACCCTGCGCACAAAGGGTGGCAAAGCATTCCGATGCGTTCGAGAACGTACCGACAGCGCCGCAGTCTGCCTCTACGGTACTGACGATCCCGCAGCGTGCAAGCGCGCAGGCGCTTGAGCAGGCTTACCGACGATCGACCCACGAGACAGGACCGATGCAAGCAGCAGACACGATTTGCCACACGCCTGGCCGCACGAGCGGCCGCGACCAACGCAGGCATCGACACGATGGCGGGCCGGGGGGTGCGTCGATCGGGGCCCGCTGGCAGCGGCTGCCATTGTTGTGGCTGCTGGGGCCGCTGCTCTGGCTGCAGGCCCGGCACGTGCGGCGCGTCACGCCGCGCATGCCGGAGCCGCCAGGACTGCGCGCCGGCATTGCCGGCTGTGGCCCGTTGATCCGCCTGCTGGTTGCCGGCGACTCGGGTGCCGCAGGCGTGGGTGCCCCCACGCAGGACCAGGCGCTGTGCGGCCAGCTCGTGCGGCGCCTGAGCCCGCATCACACCGTGCAATGGTGCGTGCTGGCGGCCAACGGCCTGGACTCGCCGGGGCTGCTGACGCTGCTGCAGGACGCGCCTTGCGCGCGCTTCGATGTGGTCGTGCTGTCGATGGGCGCCAACGACGCCACCGGTCTGTGCGCGCCGCTGCACTGGGCCCGGTGGCAGACCCGCCTGGCCGAGCTGATCGACCTGCGCTTCGCCCCGGCCTTGCTGGTGCACAGCGCCGTGCCCCCGATGCATGCCTGCCTGGCGCTGCCGCAGCCGCTGCGCTGGTTCATGGGCCGCTGGGCAAGGCAGATGAACCACAACCTGGCCCAACTGCTGATCGAACAGGTCGGGCGCAGCATGCACTGGCATCCGGCAACGACCACCACGACGGGCATGGCCGAGGACGGGATCCATCCCAGCGCCGAGGGCTATGCGGCCTGGGCCGATGGCTTGAGCCGGCGCATTCTGGGCTCTCAGGCGCCAGGGACAAGCTGGTCTTCTGCGTAATCGGGGCCGCGGCACATTCGGGCCAGACGGCGCCTGCGAAGGGACCTTGCCGCGCTGCGCTTAGGCAAGAATGGCAGCGATGCAATCGCGCATGCTTCGCCGCCATCGATGGGCCCTGGGCTTCGTTGCCCTGTTGTTGCTGCTCGTGCTGCTGGGGCTGGCCGTGCGCAGCCGCCTGCCAACGATCGTGCCCGACCTGGCCATTCCGCACGGCAAAGGCGTGCAACTGGAAGGCGCACGCGGCCCGCTGACGGCCGCGCAAAGCAAGGCCATCCTCGAGGGCGTGAAGGGGGGAAGCCCAAAGACCGGCATCTTCGAGCGCCACCTGGCGCGTGAGGAAGCGATCACCGACAGCCCGCTGACCACGGGCAATCAGGTGCTGCTGCTGCAGGACGGACCGGCCACCTACCAGGCGATGCTGGCCGCCATCCTGGCGGCGCGTGACCACATCCACATGGAAACCTACATCCTCGACGACGACGATGTCGGCCGGCGCTTTGCCGACGCGCTCATCGCCAAGCAGCGGCAGGGTGTGCAGGTCAACCTCATTCGCGACAGCGTCGGCACCATCGACACGCCCAAGGCCTTCTTCAAGCGCCTGACCGACAACGGCATCCGCATCGTCGAGTTCAACCCGATGAATCCCGCGAAGGCGCGGAAGGAGTGGGAGCTGAATCAGCGTGACCACCGCAAGTTGCTCATCGTCGACGGACGCGTGGCCTTCCTGGGCGGCATCAACTTCAGCAGCGTGTATTCCGGCGGTTCGTCCAGCCAGGGCATGAGTGCGCGGCCCGCCGGCAGCCCGGCATGGCGCGACACCGACCTGCAGTTGCAGGGGCCGGTGGTCGCGGAACTGCAGAAGCTGTTCCTGGCCACCTGGGCCGCGCAAAAGGGCGAGCCGCTCGCGCCGAAGAACTTCTTTCCGAAACCCGAGATCGCGGGTCGGCAGCTGGTGCGCGCCATCGGCAGTTCGCCCGAGGAACCCTACAGCCTGATCTATGCCACGCTGCTTTCGGCGATCCACAGTGCCGAGACCAGCGTGCACCTGACCAACGCTTACTTCGCCCCTGACCCGCAGCTGCTGGCCGCGCTGAAAGCGGCCGCCGCACGCGGCGTTGACGTGACCTTGATCCTGCCCAGCAATACCGACTTCTGGCTGGTGTTTCATGCCGGGCGCGGCTACTACGAGCAGCTGTTGCGCGCGGGCGTCAAGATCTACGAGCGGCGCGACGTGATCCTGCACTCGAAGACGGCGTTGATCGACGGGGTGTGGGCCACCGTCGGGTCCACCAATCTCGACTGGCGAAGCTTCCTGCACAACCACGAGCTGAACGCCGTCGTGCTGGGCGTCGAATTCGGCCAACAGGTGCAGGCGATGTTCGACAAGGATCTCGCGGCATCCGACGCCATCACGCTAGAGCGCTGGCAGAGCCGGCCCTTCAGCCTGCGCCTCAAGGAATGGCTGGCGCGGGCCTGGGAGTATTGGCTGTGAACGACCGACGGCTAGTCAGCGCCGAGATGGCCCACCTTCACGTAGATCAGGGCACCTTCCGCGCCCGTGAACGGCGTGTGCCGGCTCCAGCGCGGACTGCGCAGCCACGTGCCCACGGGGTGGTCGCCGCCTTCGTCGCTGAACACACCGTCCAGGACCAGGATCTCCTCGCCCCCGCCGTGGACGTGCCGTTCGAATGGCGACCCGGGTGCGTAGCGCACGATTTGCGACAGCCCCTCTCGGTCCGCCAGCCAGAGCATTGCGTCTGCCAAGCCCAGGCGGACCAGCGCCATGCGAGCCTTGGCTGCTGGTCGGCGTGCTCTTCTTGGCCCTTCTGTGTCAATCGAGAAGGAAGGTCAGCAAGGCGTCGTTGAATGCCGGCGCGTGAGACACGTTCAGCCCATGTGGCGCGCCACTCACCGTGATCAACTTGCTGTGTGTCACGGCGCGGTGGGTGCGCTGCCCCGATCCTTCAAACGGCACGACGGCGTCCGAACCGCCGTGGATCACCAGCACGGGAACCGTCACCCTCTTCAAGTCTTCGCGAAAGTCGGTGGTGGCGAAGGAATCCATGCAAGCCAAGGCCGCATGCTGCGCTGACTGCTCGCACAGGACGATCGCCTCACGGCGCTGGGCCTCGGTGACCTGCAGCACACCGTCGGCCGAGAAGAAGGCCGTCGTGAACTGTTCGAAGTAGGCATCGCGGTCCCGTTCGAACGCCGCTGATTTCTCTTGCGCCTTCTCGGGCGTGAGCGGGCCGTCGGGGTTGTCGGCAGTCTGCATCAGGTACGGTGGCACGGCTGCGGCGAACACCACGCTGTGCAGGCGCGACTCGCCATGCCGTGCGATGTAGCGCGCCACCTCGCCGCCGCCCATCGAGAAGCCCACGAGAGTCACATCCTGCAGGTCGCACTGGTCCATCACACGCTGCAGATCGTCGGCCAGCGTGTCGTAGCCATAACCCGATGCCGGCTTGTCCGAGCGGCCGAAGCCGCGGCGGTCATAGGCCACGACGCGATAGCCGGCTTCGCGCAGCGCCGAGACCTGCGGCTCCCAGGCCTGGGCCGACAGGGGCCAGCCATGGATCAGCACCACCGGCCGGCCACTGCCGCCGCTGTCCTCGATGTGCAGGCGTACGGCGTCGCCGGGCGCCGCGCTCGCAGCGGCCGATGCCTGCGGGCTGCCCATCCCGCCAGCAGCGGCGCCACCCAAGGCGCCGGCGATGGCACCCAGGGTGCCCCCCACCACGACGCCCACCGGGCCGCCCAGCGCGACGCCGATGCCCGCGCCGAGTGCCGCACCGCCCACCATGCCGCCGCCCGTCATCACCGACTTGGCCTCGCGCTCGGCCTCCTCGGGCGCCAGCGCAACTTGCGCAGCGGAGTCGGGGTCCTGCGACGGGACGCCGTGCCCGGGCCGGGCCTGTTCGGCAAGGTCTGGGTCGGCAGGTACAGCCTGCGGTGGCTGCAGAGTGGATTCGTTCATGGGGTGACCTTTTGGAAGTTGACCTCAATCGAGCACGAGCGTCGAAGAGTGACGAAGCCTGTTGTACGGCCTTCCCGGCAGGACTGCCGTCCTCCTGCAGGCCGAGACGCTGTAGGACATCGGGATCAATCGACGGACGGCACCTGAGCCCGCAGACGATGCAGGCGCCTCGTCCCTCAGCGCGTCGGCGTCACTCGCCAGACGGTGTTGGACAGATCGTCGGCCACGATCAAGGCGCCCTTGGGGTCCACGGTCACGCCGACCGGGCGGCCCATGGTCTTGCCGTCGACCTGGAAACCGGTGACGAAGTCGACCGGCGGCCCGCTGGGGCGGCTGTTGGCGAAGGGGACGAAGATCACCTTGTAGCCGACAGGCGCGTCCCGGTTCCAGCTGCCGTGCAAGCCGACGAAGGCGCCTTCGGCAAACGGGGCCGCGAACCCAGGCTGCACGAAGGCCAGGCCCAGGGGCGCCGAGTGCGACTGCAAGGCAAAGTCCGGGCGCACCGCGGCCTGGACCTGTTTGTCGTTCTGGGGCTGCACGCGGCGGTCGACGTTGGGACCCCAGTACGCGTAGGGCCAGCCATAGAACGCACCGTCTCGTACCGAGGTGAGGTAGTCCGGCACGAGGTCGGGGCCGAGTTCGTCGCGCTCGTTCACCACCGCCCAGAGTTGCCGGCTTGCGGGCTCGAAGGCCAGTGCGGTGGGGTTGCGCAGGCCGGTCGCGAATGGTCGCGTGGCGCCACTGCTGGCGTCGACCTGCCAGACCACGGCGCGGTTCTCTTCCACCGCCATGCCGCGCTCTCCGATGTTGCTGTTGGAGCCGATGCCGACGTAGAGAAAGCGGCCATCGGCATCGGCCGCGAGGGACTTCGTCCAATGGTGGTTGATCGCCGACGGCAAGCTGGCCACCGTCACGGGCGCCGCGGTGGCCCGTGTCTGCCCGACGACGTAATCGAACCGCACCAGCGCGTCCTGGTTGGCGACATACAACTGGTTCCCCACCAGCGCCAGGCCGTACGGCGCATTGAGGTTCGCAGCAAAGACCCACCGTCCTTCGTAGTTGCCGTCTCCGTCGGCATCTCGCAGCAAGGTCAGTTGGTTGCCGCCTTTGACGGACGTGGTGCCCTTGGACTTGAAGATGCCGGCGATGTAGTCCTTGGGTCTGAGGACGGGGGCGCCCCCGCCTTTGCCTTCGGCCACCAGAATGTCGCCATTGGGCAGCACCAGCGTCTGGCGCGGGACTCGCAGATCGGTGGCGATGGCCCGGATCGTCCAGCCTGGCGGCACCGAGGGGCGGCGGTCGCCCCACCCCGCAGGTTCAGCGATGCGCATGGTCGGCAGCAGCCCCCGCTGCGGTGGCGGCAGGTCCGGGCTGCCGTACGGCGCGCCGCTCGGTTCGGCCGCTGCGACGGCAAAGGTGGGTGTGGCTCCAAGCATCACGACGGCAGCGAAGGCCGCTGCGATTCGCAGGCCCGGGCTCGTCATGCCGTCCTCCGCAACGGGCCTGAGAGCCCGACCGCGCTGGCCGTCGTGGCGAGCACCACCACCACGGCCGACAGGATCAGTCCGGTCGGCATCGCTGCCCAGCCGTCCTTGGCGTGCACCAGGGCATTGACGAAGCCGACAACGAAGGTCGCCAGCAGCAAGCTCAGATAGATCAGGCCGCGGCGATGGCGCGCGGCGGGCGCACGCAGCAGATCGACGGCACCCCACACCAGCCCTGGGCCCGCCATCAGCAGGCCTCCCGCGATCAACCACGCGGCAAAGTTGACCCACTGGATCTGATGGCTGCTGGAGTAGGCCCAGTCGCTGAGAAGCGCGCCGAGGAACAGCGGCACGGAGGAGAAGGCGATGACGGCGTGCATGGTGGCGGGCACCATCGCCCCCTGCAGGGCAGGCGTCTGTGCACTACCGAACAGTGCACGATGTTTGTCCGTGGTGTGATGCCAGCGGGAATAGCCGCCCAGGATTGGGCTTGCGTCCAAAGCGGAGGACCACGGCATGGACGAACCAAGGAAGTGGGCTCCTTACTGCGGCGAGGCGCCCGGCCCGGAGATCTGGCTGAGCCGCTGGAATCTCGACCCGGTGCTCGGCGCAGGCCTGCTGCTGCTGGCGCTGGCGCTGTGGCGGGTGTCGGTCGGCCACCAGCTCACGCCCAGGCGACAGCTGAGCTTGCGATGCGCCTGGGTGCTCACGGTCGTGCTCTACGTGTCGCCGCTGTGTGCCCTGAGCTCGGCATTCTTCACGGTGCGGGTGGTCCATCACATCGCGCTCGTGCTGGTGATGGCGCCGCTGCTGGCGTTCGGACTGGAGCCGTGGCTGCGGCGGCTGCTGGCGCCGCTGTGGACCTCCACGGCCATCGCCACGGTGACCTTCTGGGCGTGGCATGCGCCGGCGCCCTACGCGGCAGCCCTGTCGTCGGACGTGAGCTACGCGCTGATGCAATTCACGCTGCTGGCCAGCGCGGTGGCGTTCTGGGTCGCGGTGCGGCGTTCCGACCCGGTGGCGGCCATGGGCGCCATCCTGGCCACCACGGTGTCGATGGGACTGCTGGGCGCGTTGATCACCTTTGCCGGGCGGCCGCTGTATGCCCCGCACTTCGCGTCCACGCTGAGCTGGGGCGTCTCGCCGCTGGAAGACCAGCAACTTGCCGGCATCACGATGTGGGCGCCCGGCAGCATCGCCTACCTGGCCGCCGCGATGTGGATCGGCTGGCGCTGGATGCATGCCGAACGGGCGCGTGGCTTGCGCGTCGAGCCCGCGTGAATCTCGTTGCTGCCGTCGAATGGGCCGAGGGCTACCACCGGCGCGGCCTGTACTCGCCCATCGGCGTCGCCTTCCACTGGGTCATGGCCGCCTTGATGATCTTTCAGCTGGCGCATGGCTGGTATCTGGGCTGGCAGCCGGTGGGCGGAGACAAGTACCTCGGTTATCAGACGCACACCCAGGCTGGCCTCGCGATCATGCTGCTGGGCACGCTGCGCTTCTTCTGGCGCAGCCAGCTCAGCGGCCCCGGGAACGTCGACGAGGCGTCCTTGGCAGGCAAGGCCAGCCGCCTGCTGCAAGCCTGGTTCTACCTGAGCTTCTTTGCGCTGCCGATCAGCGGCTGGGTCATGTGGTCCACGCTGCCCAGCGACCTGCCGCTGTCGATCGCGGGTGTGATCCCGTTTCCCAACCTGCCTTTCGACCAGTTGTCCGAGAGTCTGCAGCAGCGCCTGATGCAGTGGGCCGCGACGGCGCATTTCTGGATCGTCTGGATCACGATGCTGGCCATTCCCGGGCACGCCGGGGCGGCGGTGCTGCATTACCTGATCAAGCGGGACAAGGTGCTGCCGTCGATGTTCGACCTCAACGGGCCGCAGGTGCCGGGCGTTATCGGATCTGTGCCAGAGGAGTCTGCGGCAGAGGGATTTGCGCCAGATAAAGGCTCAGCTGCCTGAGCTCCTCGGGCTTGAGCTGCTGCGCCACCTTCAACATCACATGATTGCTGTCATTGCGCCGCTTCGAAACCTGCCAGTCCTGCAATTGCTGGGTCAGATAGAAGGCCGGCTGGGCGTTCAGCGGCGGGCCGCTCCCGGTGCCGACCCCTTCGACGCCATGGCATGGCTGGCATGCACTGGCGTACAGCCCCGGGGTCGCTGCGGCGACGGCTTCTTCGGTGGCCGGCGGCAGGGCCTGCGGCGGCAGCGCGGCATAGTGGTTGGCCACCCGCACGCGTTCATGGCTATCGAGAAAGCGCGCTGCGTCGCGCATCACCTCGTGCGCGCGCAGGCCCGTTGCGTAGTCTTCCATCTGTTTTTGCAGGTAGCCCGCCGGCAGGCCGGCAAGGCGCGGCGCGTCGAAGCCATTGCCCTCGCCACGCGCGCCGTGGCAGGTCACGCAGGCGTAGCGCGCGCCACCTTCGCCGCCGCTCATCGCGATGAGTTCTCCGCCGGCGCTCCAGCGGTCGTCGCTGGTGCTCATGCGATCGGTGCAAGCCGTCGACAGCATGGCGAGCACGGCCAGCAACAGGCCGCCGATGTTCGCGGGCCGGTGTTCGTGCATTGACGGTTGATGACGCATGGGGACCAGATCATCGTTCATGCAAGGGCCCGGTGGTTCGCGCCGGGGCAGATCCAGCCGATGGCTGATGCTGGCCTGCTTCAGCCTCGTGGCCTGTGATGGCCCGCCAGACCGTACGCCGACGCTGGGCGACGCCAATACCGCAGCCGGTCGGCGGCTCGTCGCCGACAAGGGCTGCGTGGCCTGTCACACCTTCCCCGACGTGAAGTGGCCGCGCGGCGGCCTCGGGCCGTCACTGCAGGACTTCGGGCGACAGGGCCTGATCGCCGGGCGGCTGCCAAACCAGCCCGGCGTGTTGATGCAGTTCGTCAGGAACGCCCCCGCGCTCGTGCCCGGCACGGCCATGCCGGCCGTTTCGATGACTGACCAGGAAGCCCGCGATGTCACAGCCTACCTCCTCACGCTCAAGCCCCGCTGAGGCCTTCAGTGCGGCCATCAGCGGCTGGCCTCCGCCGGTGCTCGACCCCCACGGCCCGTTCTCGAACACGGTCACCACGCTGGCCTGGGTGCTGATCGCCATGGTCACGCTGATCTTCGTGCTGGTGTGCGCGGCGATGTGGGTGGCGCTGTACGGCAGCGACGGGCTGCGCGCCCGGCTCGGCGGCGAGCGCGTCGTCAAGTGGTTCGGGCTGATCATGCCCGCCGGCGTGCTCTTCGCGCTGCTGGCCTGGGGCACGACGATGGTGGCCGGCATGACGACGATCCAGGGCGACGAGCTGCGCATGCGCGTGTCCGGCAACATCTACTGGTGGCGCGTGTCCTACCTCGATGCGGCGGGCAAGGAGCTCCATGCCGACGCCAACGAACTGCACATCCCGGTGGGTCGCCCCGTCGTCGTCGACATGGTGTCCGAGGACGTGATCCACAGCTTCTGGGTGCCCAAGCTCGGCGGCAAGATGGACATGATCCCGGGCCGCACCAACCGGCTGAAGCTGCAGGCCGACAATGCGGGCGTCTACGGCGGGCAATGCGCCGAGTTCTGCGGCGGGGCACATTCGCTGATGGGCTTCGTGGTCGTGGCGCACGAGCCCGCCGACTGGCAGCGCTGGCTCGATGCACGGCTGATGCGTCTGCAGGCGGCCGCCGACCCGAATGCCAGCGCAGCACCGGTCAACGCCGATGTGCTGCGTGGCCGCCGGCTCTTCGGCGAGGTCGGCTGCGCCGCCTGCCACCGCATCGCCGGCACCGCCGCGCAAGGGCTCTCGGGCCCGGACCTGACGCACGTCGGTTCGCGTCGGTCGCTGGGTGCCGGCATCCTGCCCAACACCCGCGGCACGCTGATCGGCTGGATCGGCGACAGCCAGTCGATCAAGCCCAACAACCGCATGCCCGCCTACCGCTCGCTGCCGGCTGCCGAGCTGGGCGCGCTGGCCGCCTACATGGAGTCGCTGAAGTGACGCGCAGCGTCCCCCCGGGCGTGGCAGGTGCCGTGCGCGATGCAGCGACCGCGCCTTCGGAGACCGGCTTCGACGCGCGGCTCTACGAGCGATTCCCCACGCAAGGCAACAGGCCGCCCGGCGAACTCGAAGCGCTGAAGAAGGTCTGGGAAACGCCGACGGGCTGGCGAGCCTTCAGCGCCGTCAACAACAACTTCATCGGCTTCCTGTTCATCGTCACGGCCTTCGGCTTCTTCGTCGCCGCGGGTGTCCTGTCGCTGGTGATGCGTGTGCAGCTGGCAGCGCCGCTTGCCGGCATCGTGCCGCAGGAGACCTACAACCAGCTGTTCACGATGCACGGCTCGGTGATGATGTTCCTGTTCGCCGTGCCCGCGGTCGAGGCCATCGCGGTGATGCTGCTGCCACAGATGATCGCGGCGCGCGACCTGCCGTTCCCGCGGCTGTCGGCGTATTCGTACTGGGCTTACCTGATCGGCGGGGTCGTCTTCTTCTGCTCGATCTTCTTCAGCCTGGCGCCCAGCGGCGGCTGGTTCATGTACCCGCCGTTGAGTGCGGGGGTTTATTCCAAGGGCATCAACGCCGACTTCTGGCTGCTGGGCATCGGCTTCATCGAGATCAGCGCGATTGCCGGCGCGATCGAACTCATCGTCGGCGTGCTGCGCACGCGCGCCCCGGGCATGACGCTGGCCAAGATGCCCATCTACGCCTGGGCGGTGCTGATCTTCGGCGTGATGATCATCTTGGCCTTCCCGGCGATGATCATGGTGACCTTCCTGCTGGAGCTCGAGCGCGCCTTCAACTGGCCACTGTTCGACGCCACCCGCGGCGGCGACCCGCTGCTCTACCAGCACCTGTTCTGGTTCTTCGGCCACCCCGACGTCTACATCATCTTCATCCCGGCCTCGGCGATGGTGTCGACGATGATCGTCACCGTCGCGGGCAAGCCCCTGGTCGGCCACGAGATCGTGGTGCTGGCGATGATCGCCACCGGCTTCATCAGCTTCGGTGTCTGGGCCCACCACATGTTCACGGTGGGCCTGCCCGGCTTGTCCGCCGGCTACTTCTCGGCCGCGTCGATGGCGGTGGCCATCCCGGCCGGCGCCCAGGTCTTCGCGTGGATCGCTACGCTCGCGTCGGGCAAGGTGCAGCGCAACGTGCCCTCGCTGTTTCTCGTCGGCGGCATCTTGATCTTCGTGATGGGCGGCCTCACCGGCGTCATGGTGGGCATGGTCGCCTTCGATGGCCAGGCCCACGACACCTACTTCGTCGTCGCGCACTTCCACTACGTGCTGATCGGCAGCATGGTGTTCCCGCTGTTCGCCGGTTTCCATTACTGGACGCCGATGATCAACGGCCGGCAGCTTTCAGAGAAGGTCGGACGCTGGGTGTTCTGGCTGATGTTCGTCGGCGTGCACGTGTGCTTCTTGCCCATGCACCTGAGCGGTCTGATGGGCATGCCCCGACGCGTGGACACCTACCTGCCGGGCCGGGCCTGGGACCTGCCGAACCTGGTCTCGACCGTGGGCGCCTTCATCATGGCCGCCGGTGTGCTGCTGTTCCTTGTCGACGCCATCCGCTGCTACGGCCGCAAGCGTGAGGGCGAGGAGAACGCACGCAATGTCTACAACGGCGGCACGCTGGAATGGCTGGCCACCGGCAACTACGCCGTGCGCTCGATCCCGGTCGTCAACGCTCTCGAACCGCTGTGGGCCGATGCCCGGCTGCGCGAAGACGTCGAGGCCGGGCGCTACTTCCTGCCCGGCACCGCCACCGGCGCACGCGAGACGCTCATCACGAGCAGTTCACGCGCCGAGCCGCAGTACGTGCAGATCATGCCGGGGCCTTCGTGGTGGCCGCTGCTGGCGGCGCTGTTCACCGCGGGCTTCTTCCTGCTGCTGACGATGAAGGCACTGACGCTGAGCGCGATCTGCGGCGTGCTGACGGTCGTCTGCCTGATGCGCTGGGTCTGGAGCAACGACCGCCACCTGCCGCAGAAGCAGGTGGACGCAGGCGGCGGCATCCTGCTGCCGACCTATGTGACCGGCCCGCAATCGCATGGCTGGTGGGCCGCGGTGCTGCTGGTCATCGTGCTGGGCATGATCTACCTGATGGCGCTGTTTGCGTACCTGTACCTGTTCGGCGCCCATCCCGACTGGTGGCGGGTGGCCGCACCGCGTGGCGCGCTGGTTCCCGGCCTGCTGCTGCTCGGTGCATCGGGAGGCCTGGCCTGGGCGGCCCGGCCGTTGATGGCGAGGCTGAAGCGCGGCAGCGGGCTCAGTGCCGCGCTGATGACCTTGAGCATGGTGTGCCTGGTGGCCGCGCTGGCGGTGGACAGCCTGGACTGGTGGCACGCCGGGCTGCGCGGGGATGCCAGCGGGCAGGGTGCCACGATCTACGCCATGTTGGCGTGGCACGCCACCATCGTGCTGGCGGTCGTGTTGTCGGCCTTCTACTACCTGGCACGCTGGATGCGCGGCCTGGCGCCAGGCCCGGCCAACAAGACCCTGGAGGCACTGCGCATCCTCTTCATGTATGCCGCGCTCGAGGGGATGGCCGGCCTGCTGCTGCCGCGCTTGCTGCCGTGGGGTGGCATGTGAAGGTGCTGAAGCAGTCGAGCTGGCAGCCGATCATCACGGCTTTTGCAATCTGGTTCGTTCACTTCATGATGCTCTGGGCTGCGGGCGAAATCTGGCCGCACCAGCGGACAGCCAACGCATTGGCGTGGGCATTCACCGCGATCGCGCTGCTGGCCGTGGGTGTGCACTACGTTCGATTGAAGGCTCGACACGCCGATGGCAGCCTCCCGGGCTGGAGCTACCGCTTTGCGCGAGGGGCTGTCGCCATCGCGACGGCGGCGGTGATGTTTACCGCACTGCCCTCCGTGGTTTTTCTGCCGTGAGCGGGAAGCACAGTTGCAGGGCGCGCGCGCCGCTGCCGGCAGGCAGGACCACGTCAAGCGTCACGAGGTGGCCTTCGAGTGACCGCGCCAGGAGCACAGGTTCGGTGTCGGGCCCGTCAACACCTTGGATCGACAGTTGTCCCTCGCGCGAGGCATGGCGACCCACATCTCACCGCGAGCCGGCTTTACGCCCCATCCGATCACGCTGCGAGCAGCCGACGAGATGCTGAGCTTGGTCGACCGGGCTCACCGCTACCTCCGCCCGTCTATCCCCTGATCGCCACCATGCACAGTTTCCACATCTACCGCTACGACCCGGATGCCGACGAGAGGCCGCGAATGCAGGTGATGGAGCTGGAGGTGGACAACGCTGACCACATGCTGCTGGACGTGCTGACACGCCTGAAGGCGATGGACCCCAGTCTGAGTTTCCGCCGGTCCTGCCGCGAAGGAATCTGCGGCTCGGACGCCATGAACATCAATGGCAAGAATGGCCTGGCGTGTGTGACCCCTATGCGCTCGCTGCCGAAAACAGTGGTGCTGAAGCCACTGCCTGGCCTGCCGGTGGTCCGCGACCTGTTCGTCGACATGACCGGCTTCTTCAAGCAGTACCACTCCATCAGGCCCTGGCTGGTGAACGACGACCGGCCGCCCGAGCGGGAGCGCCTGCAGTCGCCGATGGCACGGGAAGAACTGAACGGCTTGTACGAATGCATCCTGTGCGCCTGCTGCACCAGCGCTTGCCCCAGCTTCTGGTGGAACCCCGACAAGTACGTCGGGCCGGCCGGGTTGCTGCAGGCCTACCGTTTCCTGGTGGACAGCCGCGACCAAGCCAGCGGCAAACGACTGGACGACCTTCAGGATCCCTACCGCCTGTTCCGATGCCGAACGATCTTGAACTGCACCGACGTCTGCCCCAAAGGGCTGAACCCGGCACTGGCCATCGGCAAGATCAAAGAGATGATGGTGCGACGCAGTGTCTGAGGGCTTCCGCTCGAGGATCCGCATCGCGCAGCGGGCGCTGCATACGCAGCCGAATGGACGGGGGTTGCGCGGCTGGACGCCCGTCATGTCGCGGCAAGCAGCGCCTCGCGCTGATTCGCGCGCGACCGGGCATCTCGATGTTCGGCAACGCACGGACGGTTCGGCGATCAGGGTAGACCATGCATCAGCGTCAACCGTATTGGGCCGGATCTCCCAGCCAGGACACCGCATGCCTCACCTCTTCAACGCCGTGCACGGACTCTCGACCACGCCACCTGATGGCCTGCGGCCGAGCTGCCCGGCGTTCGCGCGAGGCCATTTCCGGGGCCGCCAGCGTGTCCGATCATGACCAAGATCCGAACCGGACAGGCGCCAGCGCCTCTGACACGCGCACAGTTCCAGGAACGCTTCCAGGTGCGCTTCTACGACCCCGCCTTCGCAGGCGAACGCGATGCCATCGCGAGGCTCGAGGCCATCGCGTGGGAAGCGCACCAGGAAGGCCGCAAGGCGCCGATCACCCGGCCCGCCGGGCCCGAGTTCGCCGATCCCGTCCACGAACTCTCGGTGCAGTGGCTGGACACCCGCGCGCGTCTGCAGGCGGCGCAAAAGCTGTGGGGCGACAGCACGGCGCCGTCACGCGTGCTGCTGATCTGCGGCAGCGCCCGCAACGACGGCACCTGCCCAGGGGAGGTGTCGAAGACCTGGCGACTGACCGAAAGCGCCCGGCACGTCGTCGAGGGTTCGGGCATGCAGGCCGATGTGCTGGACCTGAGCCTCGTCACCTCGGAGTACGGCCGCAACATCCACCCGTGCAAGGGCTGCGTGTCGAGCGCGATGCCGCTGTGCCACTGGCCCTGCAGCTGCTACCCCAACCATGCGCTGAACCAGGCCGACGACTGGATGGCCGAGATCTACGAGCGCTGGGTGGCGGCGCACGCCGTGATCATCCTGGCGCCGACCTACTGGTACCAGTCTCCGAGCCCGCTGAAGCTGATGATCGATCGCCTGGTCGCGGCCGACGGCGGCAACCCGGACCCGACGACGACGCACGGCAAGCGCGTGGCCGAAGCCAAGGCCATCGAAGAGAAGGGCTGGGACTACCCCAAGCACCTGGCCGGCCGGGCCTATGGCGTGGTGGTGCATGGCGATGTGGCCGGCGTCGAAGTCCACCGCCGCAACCTCACCGACTGGCTCGATTGGATGGGGCTCATCGCTGCCGGCGCCGCCGCCAGGCTCGACCGCTACATCGGCTATTACGGACCCTACTACGACAGCCACGACGCGCTCGATGCGGACCAGGCCGTTCAGGAAGAAGCGCGCAACGTCGCGCGCTCGGTGGTTCAGGCGGTCAAGGAACTGCGGGCCGGTCGGCTGAGCCAGCCCGACAAGCTGACCAAGGCGCCACGCGTGAAGTGACGCGCCGCTGCTTTGCAGTTTGCTTCGAGCCTGGGGAACCATGGGCCGACACCCATGTTCACGATGTTGCAGTCAAGCGCCTGGACGATTGCTCTCGCTGACGCGGGCAGGCCTGCCTGCTGGGTCATCAGCAGCGCCGCGCCGCGGTGCAAGGGATGAGCACCACGGGGACGCCCGGGGCCAGGATGATCGGCACAGCCTGCGGGTCGAGCACGGCGTTGAGGTCCCGAAGACAGCCCCATACCCGAACAGCATGAAACCGGTGGCGCGGTTCTCGCTGGGATGAACGCGGTGGCCCTGCCGTCGCGCCAAGATGGTGATGACGCGGTTTGAACACGGGCAGCGTCGCTGTGCTGCTGCGCCGGGCGTCGGCATCCAGTTCCAGCGCGAGCGCGCGCATCACCCGGTCTGTTTCGGAGACAGGGGCGTTGCCGAAGACGGTCGAGATGCCGACGCTGTCGCGACAGGCAGCATCCCGAACTGCGGCGCCGGCAAGCCGAAGATCGATGTGGCCATCCCGGGGCGGCCGGAAGATCCTGGACCCCCCTGGGGTTGGATCCTCAGCCGGCGCCCACGGCCCAGGCACGCGAGCCGCGTAAGCCGCGGTGTCGCTGCGCGCCGTGCCGGCGCGAGCGGGTTCGCATCAACCAGACCTGATCCCGGCCTGTCCCCCTAGTTCGAAGACAGAGGCCTTCCCGAACCCGGCTTGCCAGCGAAGGGTAGCGCGTGCTCTCATCGAAGCTGCCAGGGGTGAGGGGTTCGAGACAAGCCCATTCGCACGTCCCTGTCAGGCCGCGCCGCCAGGCGCGTCTCGCACACCACCAGAACCAAGGCGAAGTAGAACCATGCGACATCCCACTTTCCTGCGGCGACACCTGCCGCACAGCGCAGCTGCGCTGACCCTGGCAGCCGCGTTGGCCGGCCTGCATCCGATGGTCCATGCACAGGGCGATCTGACGGCACAGGTATTGTCGAGCCGGGCAGACACCATCACGGGTGGCAACACGCTGCTGCGCATCCAGGCCGCACCAGGCAGCGACCTGAGCCGTCTGCGCGTGCAGCTCAACGGCGCCGATGTCACGGGCAGCTTCGTGGCCAACCCTGCACTCGGCCAAGCCACCGGCCTGGTGAGCGGGCTGGTCGTCGGCAACAACATGCTCACCGCCACATTGCTTCCGGCCCCGACCGCCGCGCCTTCACGCGGCCTGCCCGTCGGCCTCAGCCTGCCGCTGCAGAACCACCCGATCCAGGGGCCCGTGTTCTCGGGCCCGCACCAGCAGCCCTATGCCTGCGCCACCGAAAGCTTCACGCTGCCGGTGATCGGCGGCAACCTGGGGCCGGCGCTGGACATCCACTGCAACATCACGCGCCGGGTGGACTACTTCTACCGCACCACGGCCAACGCCTTCGCCGCGTGGCCGGCAGGCGCCGCGGCCTATCCTGCCAACATGGCCCGCACGACAACGACGCTGGGCGCCGACGTGCCCTACATCGTGCGCATGGAGACAGGCACGGCCAACCGCGCCATCTATCAGAGCACCGTTCTGCACGACCCGCTGACGCAACCCGCGCCAAGCTGGCAGCAGCCGCCAGCCCACTGGAACGGCCGGCTCATCTACACCTTTGGCGGTGGCTGCATCGGCGGCTGGTATCGCCAGGGCGCCAGCACGGGTGGCGTCACAGACAACTTCATGCTCGGCAAGGGTTACGCCGTCGCGTCTTCGACACTGAACGTGTTCGGCAACAACTGCAACGACCTGACCGCGGCCGAAGCCATGATGATGGTCAAGGAGCGCTTCATCGAAGCCTACGGGCCGCCGCGACATACGCAGGGCTTCGGGTGTTCGGGCGGGTCCTATGCCCAGCACCAGATCAGCGACAACTACCCCGGCCTGCTGGACGGCATCATCCCGGGCTGCAGCTTCCCGGAGGTGCTGTTCGCCACCACCCAGTTCATCACCGATGCCTGGTTGCTGGACAACTACTTCAACACCCGCGCCGGGGTGCCCTGGACCAACGAGCAAAAGCGTCTGGTCACCGGCTTCCAGGTCTACGCCACGGCGCCCAACGTGGCCATCGGCGCCAGGCGCATCGACCCCAAGCCCGGATCGACGAGTTGCGCCGCCGTGCCGGAAGCCCAGCGCTACAACCCGGTCACCAACCCCACGGGCGTGCGCTGCACGGTCTACGACCACACCGTCAACAACTTCGGCCGTGACCCCGGCACCGGTTTTGCGCGGCGGCCGCTGGACAACGTCGGCGTGCAATACGGCTACAAGCTGCTGCAACAGGGCCTGATCAGCCTGGCGCAGTTCATCGACCTGAACGAGAAGGTGGCCGGCTTCGACATCGACGCCACCATCATGCCCCCCGGCCAGCGCACCGTTGCCGACCTGCAGGCCACGCGCGCGGGCTACAGCAGCGGGCGAATGGCCAATGGCGGTGGCGGACTGGCCTCGATTCCCATCATCGACTATCGCGCATTCAACGACGAAGTCGTCAACGGCGACATCCATGTCCGCTACCACTCGTTCTCGATGCGCGAGCGGCTGCAGAAGGCCAACGGCCGCAGCGACAACCACGTCATGGTGGTCGAAGACAACCGCTTCGGTCTGTACAGCACGAACAGCCCCTTGCTGCAACGCATGATCCTGGCGATGGACGACTGGGTGACGGCCATCAAGGCCGACACACGCACCATCCCCGACATCGAGAAGGTGGTGCAGAACAAGCCTGCCGACCTTCAGGAAGGCTGCAACACGCGTGCAGCAGCGCCCACCTTCATCGCACAACGCCAGGTACGTGACCCCGGGACCAGCTGCGAGCAGCTCTACCCATCCAATTCCTTCCCGCGCGAAGTGGCGGGGGCGCCGATCGCGGCCGACATCGTGAAGTGCCAGACCAAGGCGCTGAATCCGGCCGACTACCCGGGGCTGAACTCGCGATCACACTGGGCGCGACTGAAGGCCATCTTCCCCAGCGGCGTGTGCGACTGGAATCTGCCTGGGGTCGAGCAGCAGGGCCTGGCAGGGACCTGGCAACGCTTCTGAGCCGGGCAGGGCGCTCGCCGGCGAAGTCCATGGCGGCGATGGCAGGTTTCAGCGGTTCCCGTTGCACCGTATCGCCGTCACTATCCCGAAGCAGGTAGAACTCGACCCAGTCACGCGGCGGCATCGGTCACGGTGCGTTGCCCATCTCCCAGCTCTTGGGGCAGGTGCCGAACATTTCACGATCGCTCGGCAACGTGGCGGACACCGCCTGTTGCCGAGACCCGCATCGGGTGCCACGGCACGCGAGTGGCGGTATCAGGCCGGCCCGCTTCGGGATCTTCTCGCCGCCGTTGACCGCGGTAAGGGCCGAGGTCTGGATCTCTTCGAAACCGGCAGGCTGTTTGCGGATGGCCACGATCGCGGCGTCCATCTCCGCCAGGCTGGTGGCCTCCTCGCCGCCCTGGTTCATCGCAGGATCCATGCCGCCGTCTGCCCCGCCGCCACCGGTCTCCACGACGCGATAGCGGTTGAGGCGAAAGCCTTCGCCGACGAGGCGTTCGAACGGCTGCCAGCTCATGCCGTCGAAGGCAAAGGCCCACTGATCTCGGCCATCTTCACGAATCCACTCGAGCGTTTCGGGCGCCCTATTCAGGCGTTGCAACAAGCTAGGGGGTTTCGGGTCGGGCCGTCCGGATCGCCAGACCGAACGGCGTTCATACCTACAAGGCCGATCGTCCCGATGGCCTTGTCCCTCGAACCCATCTTGGAGCTCAGCGTGAAACACACTCTCTGCCTTGTTCTGCTTTCGTCCGCGCTTGCCGCCGCAGCGGTGCAAGCCAAGACCTGCTACGACTTCAGCGGGCAGCCCGCCGATGCGGTGTACCCGGTGGACGGCGTGCCCGTGGATATCGGGATCGGACAGGTCCGCGTGCGCCCGCTGGTGCTGGACGGCGTCACCCAAGGCGAAGGCACCGAACGCAGCCTGAGGCTGATGCCGAGCCAGAAGATCGCCGGCGGCACCGCACCCGAGATGTACGGCGTCAATCTGTCCGTGCAGTTGCTGCCGCGCGAAGGGGTGCAGCAAGTCACCCTGCGCTACGCGCACCAGCCGGGCGCCGAAGGCGCGCGCGCAGCGATGGTCGAAGTCAACGGCGCACGCCGCGAGTGGCGCGGTGCCTTCAACAAGCTCGATGGCCAGCAGATCGGAACCGGTGCACACCCAGCGCGTTTCGACGTGCAGCAGGCGTCGCCGGGTGACCGCACCGGCTGGGTCGGTGGCCGCATGCGTGTGCAAAGCAAGGATGGCATTCGCAGCCTGACGCTCGGCGCTGCCGAGCTGCGCCTGGACGATGTGTGCTTCGAGCGCACCCTGGTGCCCTGAGGTTGACGTCGCGTCGCTGATTGCCGCATGCTGTGGCGCTCGAGCTGAGCTCGGATCCCTTCGAGTGGCATGAACCGCACCAGCACCAGCCCCTTGGCCGCTGCCCAGTGGCTGCGGCTGCGTGCGCTGCTGGATGAAGGTCTTGGCGTGCCGCCGGCAGAGCGCGAACGCTGGCTCGCCGCCTTGGACCCCGCCGATGCACCGCTGCGCGACAGGCTGCGGCGCCTTCTGGCTTACGACGGACAGTCGCTGTTGGGCGAGCTTCCACAGATCGAGACGGCGGACTTTGCAGCCCCGCCCGATCGTGGTGCGACCGCGTGCATCGGCCCCTATCGGTTGCTTCGTGAACTCGGCCAGGGCGGCATGGCGACCGTGTGGCTGGCCGAACGCACCGACGCGCTCCAGTCCCGGCAGGTCGCGCTGAAACTGCCGCACGTCGCGCTCAGCCGCGAGCGGCGCGCCACCTTGGCCGAGCGGTTCATCCGCGAGCGCGAGATCCTGGCCACCCTCGAACACCCGCACATCGCGCGCCTGTACGACGCAGGGGTCAGTGCCGAGGGCCAGCCGTGGTTGGCGCTGGAGTACGTCGACGGCCGGCCGATCACCGAGTGGTGTCGCGACACCGGCGCCAGCGTCGACCGCCGCCTGGAACTGGTGCTGCATGTCTGCGAGGCGGTGTCGCATGCGCACGGCCGCCTGGTTGTGCACCGCGATCTGAAGCCCAGCAACATCCTGATCGACTCGCAAGGGCACGCGCGATTGCTGGACTTCGGCATCGCCAAGCTGCTGACGGCCGATTCGACGGATGCCACGGAGCTGACGCAGCAAGGCGGACGACCCTTCACGCCGGAGTACGCAGCCCCCGAGCAGATTGCCGCGCTGCCGCTGGGCGTGGGGGTCGATGTCTACGCGCTCGGCGTGGTGCTGTTCGAACTGCTCGCCGGCACACGGCCGTTCACGGCCGCCGCGGCCGGCTCGCGCAGCGCGCTCGAACAGGCGGTGCTGTCGCGGCCGCCTCCCAAGCTCAGTGACGTGGCTGCGCCGGCCGACCGTGCCTTGCTGCGTGGCGACCTGGACACCATCGTTGCCAAGGCGCTGAAGAAGGATCCGGCCGAGCGCTACGCCAGCGTGGAGGCCTTCGCCGCCGATCTGCGCCGACATCTTGCGCACGAGCCCGTATTGGCCCGGCCTGACAGCGCGGCCTACCGCCTGCAGCGCTTCGTGCGCCGCCACCGGCTGGGGGTGGCTGCGGCCAGCCTGGTGCTGCTGGCGGTCCTGGGTGGCAGTGCGGTCGCGCTGTGGCAGGCCAACGAGGCGCGGGCGCAGCGTGACGAAGCCGTGCAGGCCAAGGCGCTGGCGAACCGGGAAGCCGAATCGGCGCGCCGCGCACAGCAACTCGCTGAGGCTCAGACTGTGCTGGCCGACTTCCTGTTGTCCGAAGCCGCGGCCGGCATGGACAACGCCGCCGCGGCGGCGCAGATCGAACGCTCGGTGACCATGATCCGAAGAGGTTGGCGCGACGCACCCGCGCTGCGTGCCGAACTGCTGGCCGACGCCGCCGTACGGCTGCGCTGGATCGGCCAGGACGAGCGGGCGCGCGAGCTGTTCGCCGAAGCCGAGCCGCTGCTGCGCGCGGCCGACGCCCATGCCGGCATCGCGCGCATCCTGTGCATGCGCGCACGCGAAGAAGCGCGCCGCGGCCGTCTCGAAGAGGGCCGACGCCTGATCGCCGAAGCAGCGGCGGCGCTGGCCAGGCAAGGCGAGCCTGACCACTACGCACATTCCGGCTGCTTGCTCGAAGAAGCCGCGCTGGCCCGGCTGGGCGGGGACGCGGCGCGTGCCGTCGCGCTGATCGAGCAGGCACTGGCGAACGAACAGCGTGCCGGCCGCGGCGAACGCGAGTTCACGTCTGAAGTGCTGCGTTCGCTGGCGCGCGCACGCATGGACGCCGGGCAGATGAAGGCCGCCGCCGAGTCGGCGCGCGCGAGCATCGCCTTGCGCACGCGCCTGGCCATCGACGCCGGCCCAGGCCATTGGCAAGCCTGGAACCTGCTCGGGATGGCCCTGCGCGATGGGGGGCGGCCGCGCGAAGCCCTGAGTGCCTTCGGTGGTGAGGGTCGCTTCGACCCCGCGGGGCCAGAGCAGTCTCCGACCCCGCGGATGCAATACGCGCAAGGCCTGACGGCAGCCGGCCAGCCGGCCGATGCCGTGCGGCTGCTCCAGCTTGTCCGCGGCACCATGCAAGGCTCTGCCAACGTCGGCGACCAGCGCAACGTGGCCACGGCACTTGCGCAGGCGTTGCTGGCCCAAGGCCATGCAGTGGCCGCCGGCGCTGTGCTGGACGAGATCGAACCCCAGTTGACGGCGATGCGCCAAGCGCGACGTGCCGCAGTTCGCGGCCATGTCCTTACGCGCGCGCAGGTGGCGCTGGCAGCGCGTGATGCGGGCGCCGCGGAAACGGCCGTGGCCGAGCTGAAGGCCTCGATCGAGGCTTCGCCGGCGAGTGACGCCGCATGGCGCGGCTGGCACCGCGTGGCTGCCGGACTCGCGTTGTTACGCGAGCAGCCGCAGGCGGCGTTGACCGAAGCCGAAGCGGCGCTGGCGCGTTCGCTGCGCCTGGCGATCGACCCCGGCAGCAGCCTGCATGTCGGCGAAGACCTGCTGCTGCGCGCACAGGCTCGGCAGGCACTGGGCCTGCGCGAACAGGCGCGGGCCGACGCGGCGTCGGCGCTGCGACACGCCGAGACCGCCGGTGGCGCCGAGCACCCGCTGGTGAAGCGCGCACGTGCCGCCATGGATGAGGGCCGCCCCATCCAATAGCGGGTTTGCCTCCCGCGTGCCCAGGTCTGGCATGGTGAGCTCGGCGACGCAGTGGCCTTCAGTGAGCGTGGCGCTGTCGATGTGCTGGCCGGGAGACAGCTCCAGGCGAACAGGATGGGGTCACCCGTGTCAATCTCCCTGGAGGCCCGCCGGCCTTGAGCCGGAAGTCAAAGCGGCTTTGCTCTTGCGATGGGTGCTGCGCGCGGACCGCAACAAGGTGCGCAGAGAGAGCTGGCTCTGCGGCCGGCTTTGCGCCAACCGCCAGGCATTGAGTGGCAACAGCAGCACGTGAAGCATCAGCACCGGGTCGATGCCGGCGCTGGCGCCGTAAGCGATGAAGGCCAGGTTGCTGGCGATGGCCGTCAGGCGCAGGCCCACCATGCCGCGCATGCAGAAGGTGGCCAGCACCAGGGCCGAGGCCAGCCAGCCGACCCAGTCACTCACGGCGCAGACCCCTGCGTGCGGCCAGCAGGCCCAGGCCCAGCGCCAGCAGCGCCACCTGCGCCGGCTCGGGCACGGGGCTCAGCACCAGGTTCATCGCGAAGCGCGAGCTGGCGTTGAGGTTGCTGTTGGCGCGGCCTTCGAGTTCGTAGGTGAAGCCCGGCATGAAGGTGCCGCTGGTCGTGAAGGCGCCGGGCGTGCTGGTGGACAACCACGCACCACCGCCGCCCGGGCTGCCGACCAGCCGGGCGAAGGCCGATGCCGTGGGCGTGAGGCCCAGCACGGGCGCGCCGATCGAGTGCGTCACTTCACCGGTCAGCACATAGGGCGTCGGCACCGCCACGGTGAACCGCAGGCGCAGCTGGCTGATGGTCTGTGCGCCGACGCTGACGTAGGTGTAGGGTGTATCCGCCGAGGTGGCACCGGTGCCCGAGGCGCTGAACAGCAGCGGCGTGATGGCGTAGTCCTGCGTCACCGCGAAGCTGGCGTTGCCTTGCACGGGCGTGCTGCCGACGAAGCCATCGACGCCGCCGGCATCGGCCTCGTTGCGGCTGAACGCGGCGTCCAGCGTGTTCAGCGTTTCGTTGAACGAGCCGCCGTCGCCCAGCGTCGAATAGCCGACGAGGAAACTGCCCACCACCGATGACAGGCGGCTGGTCAGCGTGGGCTGCTGCGCGGCGGCGGGAGCCGCGCACAGACCCGCGGCCACTAGGAATGCAGCGTGTCGGATGTGATTCATGATGTCGCTCCCTTGTGCTGTGCGCCTGCAGCACCTTGCCGCCAGCGCAAGACCACCAGGCCCAGGCCAGCGGCCAGCAGCGCCCAGCTGCCGGGCTCCGGAATGGCTGCGGGCATGAAGACGGCGCTGACCTGGAAGAACTGGCCCAGTTCTTCCAGCGGCCGGTCGCCGGGTCCGGGCAGCACGAAGTCGAGCGACGGGAGGATGGGGCCTCGACCGAACTGCTGCCAGGCAGCGGCGCTTCCCGGGGGCGTTGCGCTTTGGCTGGCCGAGGAGCCGATCCTGGTCGGCTCCAGCTGGAAGGTGAAGACCTGGGTGCCGAACCACGTGCCTAGAGTGTCGGTACCGAACCGATCGACGGTTCGCCTGTCGTTGCCGGTGAGTTCGTCCCACCGAGCTTCCAGGTCCGGCATCGAAGCGCCCGGGAGCGGCTGCACGCCCGAGATCGAGGTCCCGCTCACCACCGGTTGCAGGGCAGACAGTTCAGTGTGGGCATACCCCGACCCGGCGTTGATGCCACCGGATCGCAGGGCCGAGAGCTGGCCGCGAAGTTTGTTGTCCACCACCAGCGTGAAACCCTGGTTGAAGGGATCGTCGACACGGACCTTCAGGCTCCAGCCGATGTTTGGCACAGAACCGACGCCGGGCTCGATGCTGTTCGGCTTGAGGCTCACTGCAGAAAGCCAGCTCAGATGCTGCCGAACGCTGGCCGTTCCAGCTTCCCAGAGCGGAGCGTCCACGACCAAAGAGCTGCGGAACTCAACCGCGTAGTCTGGTGTGTCGAAGATGCCGTTCCCGAGGCTGTCGTTGCTGCTCTGAAGCACCGTGATGCCCTGCGCAAGTGCTGCGCTCGAGGCCCCGGACAGCAGCGCCGCTGCCAGGGTGCCGGCGCGCCAGCAGCGCGCCACCCGTATATTGAATTGACCGTCCAAAGTTCGCTCCCGGCTCGGTAGTCGCACACCATGTGCAACCCTGTACCTGTCTGGACGGATTCGCCGGGGTCGAAACGGACATCGATGGCTGCAGAATGGCTCCCTCCGATGGAGGAGAGACTGTGTCAAGCTGTCACCGCAGGTGCAAAGTCGAAAGCACAGGTACAGAATTCGGCCGCCATGAGCGAGAACACGCCAAGCGCTCCCGTCGCACTGGGCGCGCACTACGCCGCCGCCTACGCCGACCTGCGACGCCTGGCTCGCAGCCGGCTGCGCGGCGGGGGCCGCAGTGCGGTGCTGGACACCACGGCGCTGGTACACGAAAGCTACCTGCGGCTGTCGAGCGGTGCCGAACGCCGGTTTCCGGATCGTCCGAGTTTTCTGGTCTATGCCGGCAAGGCCATGCGATCCATCATCATCGACCTGGTGCGCGAGCAGCAGGCCGAACGCCGTGGCGGCAGCGCACCCCACCTCACGCTCACCAGCGGCGAGGCCGACGCCTTGCCGCAGCCCGGAGGCGAGGCGCACATCCTGCAGGTGAATGAAGCGCTCGAAGTCCTGGCTCAGCAGGACGCCCGCATGGCCCAGGTGGTGGAAATGAAGTATTTCGCCGGCCTCACCGAAGTCGAGATTGCCGAGGCGCTGGGCATCACCGACCGCACCGTGCGGCGCGACTGGGAGCAGGCCCGGCTGTTCCTGGCCGAGACGCTGCGCTGAGCCATGTCTGCGCAGCGACGGTTCGGCGTGCCACTGGTAGCGCGCCCGCCCGCCCGGCACTTGTCCCCGGGCCAAGAACTTGCGGCGACGAACCGTCGACTTCGACAGCCGTGCCATTCCAGGCCTTGAGCTTTTCGGCGACAGCAGTGGGGATCCGTGAACCGGGACTATCTCGTTCACCATCGCTGTCAGATCCGCCGAGGCGATCTCGAGTCAGCCGCCCCGGTTCGGACTGTGCTCGCTGGCCAGCGTCCAGGTTTCACGCTTGCCCGGGTTGACGACATCGGTCAAGATCGAGATCGATCGACCGACCGCGCCCCCGGGGTTTTCGGCCGATCGGTGTGTCTATGACCTGCTTGCGGAGTACCTGATCCCATGGCCAGCCTGCTTGAATTCAAACAGCTCCTTCATGACGGCAACCTCAAGCAGGCATTCACCGACTACGAACTCGATTTCAACGAAGTCGAGTTCGACATCACGGGTACGGGAGACATCCAGGGCTACAAGACAGAGATCGTCTGGAAGTTCGAAGAGCCCAACAAGATCAAGATGTTCAAGAAGACCGGCCTGGATGGCGGTACAGGCAAGGAGATCTACTACCTGCCTTGGGCTTCGAAAGGTGTGACCAAGGTGAGCTTGGACGGCAGCAGTCCGGCCCACTTCGTGACTTCACACTTCAGCAACTGCCGGTTCACGATGAGCTTTCATGACGATCAGGCCAAGTTGGTGACAGTCCAGCATGTGGCCGGCGATACCGGGGGCGGCTCCACCCAGAGAGGCACCACGCAGCGCGATGCGCTGGAGGTCGCAGTGCCTGGAGCGGTTCGAACTCGGCGCTTCTCGATCAGTGGCGCGAAGCGCTTGGGCAAACTGGGCAAGGCGCTGATGGAAGAGCGGGCCAAGACAGGCACCACCTATTACGACACCTATGCCCGGGTCTTCGGCACACGCGGCAAGAACGGCTCCTGGGTGTTCTACATGCAGGACATCAACGAAGAGGGCCATGTGGTCGGGTTCGTCGATACCAAGTGAGGGCACTGCGCTGTCCCGGTGAAGGCGGGGGCGGCCGAATCGAAAACGCACGGCCTGACCGAAGTGTCAGCCGCTACGCCGCTGCCAGCTAGACCGCACCGGGTTTTGATGAGGCCTGTTGCCTAGCGTCAGCGCGGCAGGGTCTGACTGCTCCCGGCTGCTCGAGCTTCCGTTGTGCCAGCCTCCGCAGTGGCCGCCGGACACCCCCGGCAGGGCCGAGCCCGAGTCAGGACAACCTGCCGCAGCAGGACATGTTGACGCGGCTCAGTCCCGGCGTCGCCGGGCTGACGCCCGTTGCGTTGACCGAAATCTGTCGACCGATTCCACATCGTGGCGTTTTCGTGGGCCTGCCCTCATGTTGCGCGGGCTCTGGCTGGCCGCAGGGCTGGTGCAGCCGTGACTGCAGCAGGAATCGCTCATGAGGGGCCTTCGGGTGTCGATGCCATCATTTGAAACCCAGTAGTGGCTCAACAGTCCGTGGCGTCCACGCCCGCCTCGGCGTGCAGTTCACGCGGCCATGGCGTGCAGGCCAGGGCCGGCCGGGCGTTGGCGATGAGGCACACCAGTTCCAACTGCTGCTGGGATGATGGCGGCCGACGACGTCGAAACCCAGGCGGCTCGAACGTCGAGATCTCTCGGAGTGCCTTTCACTTGAGGACTGAACGATGCCCAAGAACACGATCTGCCTGTGGTTCGACAAGGACGCCGAAGCGGCTGCGCGTTTCTACGCCGCCACCTTCCCCGACAGCCGCGTGACGGCGGTGCACCGGGCCCCCGCCGACTACCCGTCCGGCCAGGCTGGCGACGTGCTGACGGTGGAATTCACGGTCGCCGGCATCCCCTGTCTCGGCCTCAACGGTGGCCCGGCGTTCAGGCCTACCGAAGCCTTCTCGTTCCAGATCGCCACCGAAGACCAGCCGGAGACCGACCGCTACTGGAACGCCATCGTCGACAACGGCGGGGCGCCCAGTGCCTGTGGCTGGTGCAAGGACCGCTGGGGCCTTTCGTGGCAGATCACGCCACGCGTTCTGACCGAGGCGATTGCCGCCGGTGGCGACGAAGCGAAGAGAGCGTTCGCGGCCATGATGACGATGCAGAAGATCGATGTGGCCGCCATCGTGGTGGCGCGGCGTGGCTGACGTCGAAGGCGCAGCGTCGCCGGCACGGTGGGCCGACCTGCGGGCGGCCCTGCGCGGCACCACGGCCGACTACACGCGCATTCCGCTGAAACGCGCGGTGTTCCTGCTGGCCATTCCGATGATGCTGGAACTGGTGCTCGAATCCACCTTCGCAGTGGTCGACATCTTCTTCGTGGCCCGGCTGGGCGCGTCGGCCGTGGCCACGGTGGGCCTGACCGAGACCTACCTGTTCCTGCTGTACTCGGTGGCCATGGGGCTGGCGATGGCGGTCACCGCCATCGTCGCCCGGCGCGTCGGCGAGCAGCGCGGCGAAGAAGCGGCCCTGTCGGCGGTGCAGGCGGTGCTGCTCGCGGCGCTGGTCTCGTTGCCCGTCGCCGCTGCCGGCATCTTCTGGGCCCAGGACCTGCTGCGCCTGATGGGCGCCGACACCTGGGCCATCGAACATGGCTTCCGCTACACGCAGTGGATGCTGGGCGGCAACGTCGTGATCCTGCTGCTGTTCGTCATCAACGCCGTCTTCCGCGGCGCCGGTGACGCGGCTGCGGCGATGCGCGTCCTGTGGGTCGCCAATGCCCTGAACATCGTGCTCGACCCGATCCTGATCTTCGGCTTCGGGCCGATTCCCGCCATGGGCATCGAAGGTGCGGCGATCGCCACCAACATCGGCCGCGGCGCCGGGGTGCTGATGCAGTTGTGGATCCTGGCGCGCGGCAGCGAGCACTTGCGCATCGCCCGCGCCAGCCTGCGCTGGCACGGCGCGACGATGCTACACATCGCCCGTACCTCGCTGGGCGGCGTCGGCCAGATGCTCGTCGCGATGACGGCATGGATCTTCCTGATGCGCATCCTGGCGAGCCTGTCGACCGAAGCCGTGGCCGGCGCGACGATCGCGATGCGCGTCATGATGTTCACGCTGATGCCTGCCTGGGGCATGTCGAACGCGGCGGCCACCCTGGTGGGGCAGAACCTGGGCGCGGGCCAAAGCGCGCGCGCCGAGGCCGCGGTGTGGCGCATCGGCTGGATGAACATGGTGTTCACGGTGGGCGTTTCCGTGCTGTTCTTCTTCTGGCACGACGCGATCGTCGGCCTGTTCACCGACGACGCCGAAGTCATCGCCATCGGCGGTGAATGGCTCTCGATCCTGGCCTACTCGTACTTCGTCTACGGCTGGTGGATGGTGGCGGTGCAGGCCTTCAACGGCGCCGGGGATACGATGACGCCGACCTGGATCAACCTGGTCTTCTTCTGGCTCATCCAGATTCCGCTGGCATGGGTGCTGGCCTTGCCGCTGGGTTGGGCCCATACCGGTGTGTTCTGGGGGGTGTTCGTCTCGGAGACAGCGGTCGGCCTGTTCACCCTGTGGCTGTTCTCGCGAGGGCGGTGGAAGCTGGTGAAGGCATGAAGCGCTTTGCATCGGCTCTGTTACAACACCCGGTCGCCCTGCCTTGCACGCACCTCGGGTAGCCAGCCAGACGGTGCACGGCGGGATGTCGCAACCACTTTCCGCCCGGACGCCCTACGCACAGCCATGCACGAGATCAACTGCCCGCACTGCGGCAAGGCCTTCAAGATCGACGAGGCCGGGTACGCCGACATCCTGAAGCAGGTGCGTGACGGCGAATTCGAGCAGCAGCTGCACGAACGCCTGGAACTGGCCGAACAGGACAAGCGCAATGCCGTCGAACTGGCCAAGGCGCGCTTGGCCGGTGAACTGCAGCAGGCCGCCGCGGCGAAGGACGCCGAGATCCAGGGCCTGAAGGCGATGCTCGATGCCGGCGAGGTGGCGCGCAGGCTGGCCGTGGCCGAGGCCTTGGGCGCTGTGGAAAAGGAACGCGACGCGCTGGCGAACGAGCTCGTCCAGGCACGGCACGACAAGCAGGCCGCCGCCAGGCTGGTGCAAGTGCAGCTGGAAAACGAACTGCAGCGCACGGCGGCGAGCAAGGACGCGGAGATCCAGGGCCTCAGGGCCAGGCTCGACGCCATTGCGCTGGCGCAGCAGCTCGCCATCAACCAGGCCGTGACCGTGGTCGAGAAGGAACGCGACGAGCTCAAGAGCGGGCTCGAAAGGGCGCGGCTTGAAAAGCAGCTGGCCGAGAAGTCGCTGAAGGACAAGTACGAAACCCAGATCAAGGACCGCGACGACGCCATCGAGCGCCTGCGCGACATGAAGGCACGCCTGTCGACCAAGATGGTGGGCGAAACGCTCGAGCAGCACTGCGAGACCGAGTTCAACCGGATCCGCGCGATGGCCTTCCCCAAGGCGTTCTTCGAGAAGGACAACGACGCGCGCAGCGGCAGCAAGGGCGACTACATCTTTCGCGACGCCGACGAGGCCGGCACCGAGATCGTCTCGATCATGTTCGAGATGAAGAACGAGAGCGACCTCACTGCCACGAAGAACCGCAACGAGGACTTCCTCAAGGAGCTCGACAAGGACCGCGTCGAGAAGGGCTGCGAATACGCGGTGCTGGTCTCGCTGCTGGAGCCCGACAGCGAGCTCTACAACACCGGCATCGTCGACATGTTCCACCGCTACCCGAAGATGTACGTGGTGCGGCCGCAGTTCTTCCTGCCGATCATCACGTTGCTGCGCAACGCGGCGATGAACTCGTTGAAATACAAGTCGGAACTGGCGCTGGTGAAGGCGCAGAACGTCGACATCACGAGTTTCGAAGCCGAGCTCGAGAGCTTCAAGGGGGCGTTCGCGAAGAACTACGACCTGGCCTCCAGGCGTTTCCAGACCGCCATCGACGAGATCGACAAGTCGATCGACCACCTGCAGAAGACGAAGGAAGCGCTGCTCGGCACCGACCGCAACCTGCGCCTCGCCAACGACAAGGCACAGGACGTGACGATCAAGAAGCTGACCCGCGGCAACCCGACGATGGCCGGCAAGTTCGCCGACCTCAAGAAGGGCGGCCCGGGTGACGCAGCCTGACGCGGGCCGCGCTCAGGTTGCAGCCTTTGCCAGATTCCCCAACCTTCCCAACGACAGCACGCCAGCCAAGGAACACCCTGTGAAGCTTCGTCCGTATTCGTCGATCGTTCGCCGCCAGGCGCGGCTGTTCACCGCCAGCGCAGCCGCCGGCAGCCTGACGCTGCTGCTGGCAGGCTGCGCCACGGTCTCGTCCACGCCTGGCCAGGCCCCTGTCGCCCAGACCATCCCTGCACCCGCGCCCGCGCCAGCCGTGGCCACCGGCCCGCGGCCTGCCGGCGCAGCCGCGCCAACCGCGGCCACCGCGCCGCAGCCAGCGCCCCAGCCCGCGGCGCCAGCGCCGTTTGCCACGGTCACGCGTGACGCCAAGCGCACCGACGGTTTCCTGCCGGTGTGGACGCGCGACGACAAGACCTGGATCGAGATTCCCGCTGCGCTGCTCGACCAGCCGTTGTTCTTCGCCTCGTCGGTGGCCGGTGGCATGGGAATCGGCGGCCTGTGGCCGGGCATGATGGGCCGCGAACACATCGTCAGCCTGCGCCGCGTGGGCAACAGCGTGCAGCTGCTGGCCAACAACCAGCTGGCCCGCGCGCCAGCCGGCACGGCATTGGCCCGCGCCGTGCGCGAGAGCTATTCCGACAGCCTGCTGGGCGCCGCGCCGCTGGCCGCTGCGCCGCAGCCCGGCAGCGGCGCGCTGCTGGTCGACGCGGCATTGCTGCTGGGCGGCGACATCACCGGCACGCAGACCACGCTCGAGGCGCTGTTCCGCCTGCCCTATGCGCTGGACCGCGGCAATTCGGCCGTCGAGCGGGTCCGCGCACAGGCCACCGGCCTGCACCTGACGCTGCGCAACCACTACGCCGTGCCGAAGCTGCCGGTGCCACCGGCCGTGGTCCCGGGTGCCACGCCGCCCAACCCCGCCGCCTTGCCCAACCCGCCGGGCAGCGTGCCCGACGCACGCAGCCTGTTCCTGAGCTATGCCTACACGCTGGCACCGCTGCCGGCGCAGCCGATGAAGGCGCGCCTGGCCGACCCGCGTGTGGGCTACTTCACCTCGTCGTTCAGGAACTTCGGCGACGACACCCAGGAAGGCCGGCGCACGCACTTCATCAACCGCTGGCGCCTGGAGAAGAAGGACCCGGCCGCAGCCGTTTCCGAGCCGAAGGAACCCATCCGCGTGGTTCTGGACCGCAACATTCCGGAACCCTGGCGCAAGCCGCTGCGCGAAGCCGCCGAGGAATGGAACAAGGCCTTCGAGCGCGCTGGGTTCCGCAATGCGCTGCGCATCGAACAGCAGCCCGCCGACGCCGACTGGACCACCACGGAAGGCCTGCGCCTGCTCGCGGTGCGCTGGTTTGCGCAGGAAGGCCCCGGCTCCACCGCGGTCGGGCCGAGCCAGAAGGACCCGCGCACCGGCGAGATCCTGCGTGGCGCCGCCATCATCGACGAGAACCGGGTGCGTGTGTTCCGTTCGCGCGCTGCCGAATCCGTGCCGCGCTGGACCGATGCCTTGCCGCCGGCCCAATCGGCGCCGGACCACGACCACACCGCCTGCACCTATGGCGACATCGCCTTCGAGGAAGCCAGCTTCGGATTCGACCTGCTTGTCGAGCGCGGCCTGCTCGACCCCAACAGCCCCGAGGCCGACCGCTACATCGCCGACGCATTGAAGAACGTCACCATGCACGAGATCGGCCACGCGCTGGGCCTGCGCCACAACTTCCGCGCTTCGGTGGCCTTGACGCCGGCCCAGCTGCGCGACCGCGCGTACACGCAGGCCAACGGCCTGTCGGCCTCGGTCATGGAATACAACGCGCAGAACCTGCCGCTGCAGGGTGAGCCGGTGGCCGACTACAACATGCTCACCCTGGGCGCCTACGACCACTGGGCCATCGAGTACGGCTACCGCGAATACGCCAGCGGCGAAGCCGAGCAGCCGGCCCTGAAGGCGCTGGCTGCACGTGCCGAACGCGAGCCGGCGCTGGCCTATGCCACCGACCAGGACCTGGGTAACGCCGACCCCCTGGTCAACCAGCGCGACATGAGCAGCGACCCGCTGGACTTCGCGCAGCGGCAGATCAAGCTGGCGCGCGAACTCTGGCAGCGCACGACGACGCGGCCGCTGGCGGCCGACGAAGACCTGACGGTGTACCGGCGCACGCTGAGCCGGCTGCTGGGCAGCATGGGCACGTCGCTGCCGTTTGCCGCGAAATACGTGGGTGGCACCTACACCGCGCGCGCCACGGCCGGCGCCAACCAGCCGCTGCTGGTGCCTGTGCCGGCAGCGCGGCAGCGCGCCGCGCTGGACGTGGTGGTGGGCGAGATCTTCAGCAGTTCCAGCTTCAGGTTCGACCCGAAGGTGCTCAGCCGCCTGGGTGTGGATCACCACGAACCGCGTGACGCCGGCCAGCCCGGCGTCGACTTCAGCCTGCCCACGGCCGTGCTGAGCCTGCAGCGTGGTGCGCTGGACACCTTGATGTCCGACGCCCTGGCCGGCCGCCTGGCCGACGCCGAGAGCAAGGTCGACGACCCCCGGCAGCTGCTGAGCTATGCCGAGGTGCAGACGCGGCTGGCCAAGGCGGTGTGGTCCGAGCTGGCGGCTGGCGACAGGAGTCAGGGCCAGGGCGAGATCGACAGCCTGCGGCGCAACCTGCAACGCGAGCATGTGCGCCGCCTTGCGGCTGGCCTGGTGCGCGCTGGCGCGGCCACCGCCGCCGACGTGCGCGCGGTGCACCGGCAGGTGGCACTGCAGCTGCAGTCGCAGCTGAAGTCGGCGCTCGCAGCCCGTCGTGGCAGCAGCCTGGTGCGGGCGCACCTGGACGACAGTCTGGCAACGCTGAACGAGGCCTTGCAGGCGACGCTGGTCAGGCAGGGCGTGTGAGCCCGGGGGTCTGGCGGCCCCATCGGGCGGGCCACCGAGGCCACCTATTCGGGTAGGTCCGATGGCCGACGAGGGCGTGGTGGCACGAAGAATGTGAGAAAGTGCAGCAGAGCGTTCGGCACCCGAGCCGTTCGGTTTGCAACCATCGCCGCTGGTACCTGCCGTCGGCTCACCAGGAAATGCGGCCTGATGACCCTGCCACCAGCGCACCCCAGCCTGAGCCTGCCCGGTGGGGTGGCATGACGATCACGCGCCGATACGTCCTGGTGGTGCTGGCCGTGCTGGCACTTTGGCTTCTGGTGGGTCTGGCCTGGGTGCAGCAGCAGGCGCGTGCCCAGTCGCTGGCTGAACTGGACGAGCGCATCGCCCAGCATCAGCGGTTGGCGCAGGGCGTGCTGACCGGCGCCCTGCGCAGCGGCGACGCCAGCCAGGTGGCGGCTGGGCTGGACATGCTGCTGGGCCACCCCGACGTGCTTCGCGTGCGGCTGCTGGCCGGCGGCGGCGCACCCGAGCAGATCCGTGAACGTGCCGAAGTCGCCGCGGCGGCCGGACCGATCGCGCGCAAGCAGACGCTGCAGCAAGGCAATGCCGTGCTCGGAGAAGTCCATGTCGACTACGCCACGGCCCGGGCTGATGCGCTGGTGGCTTCCACCTTGGCCAAGCTGGCCGCATTTGCGGCGGCACTCTGGCTCGCAGTCGGAGTGGCTGCCACCCTCGCTGGCAACAGCATGGTCCGCGTGCTCGCCCGGCAGAAGCAGCAGCTCGACGAAGGTCTGGCCGACCGCCGCGTCCTGCAGCGGGAACGTGATCGCCTTGTCGATCTGGTCGAAGCGACGAGTGACCTGGTGGGCACCAGCGGCGCCACGCTGGATGTCACCTACCTGAACCGGGCAGGGCGGGCGATGACCGGGCTGGGTGAGGGCTCCCTGGCCGGGGTCGCCATCTCCTCCCTGCATCCTGAATGGGCCTTGCGGCTGATCCAGCAGGAAGGCGTGCCCGCCGCCATGCGCGACGGCGTGTGGTCGGGGGAAACGGCATTGCTCGACGGGCGGGGCGGCGAGCTGCCGGTATCGCAGGTGATCGCCTGTCATCGCAACGCCGAAGGCCGCGTCACCCACCTGTCGACGATCATGCGCGACATCAGCGAGCGCAAGCGTGCCGAGCTGGCGCTCAGGCGCAGCGAGGAACGCCTGAGCCAGGCCGTGAGCCTGACGCGAACCGGGTTCTTCGACCACGACCATCGCACCGACGCCATCTACTGGTCGGACGAGCTGCGCTCGGAGTACGGTTTTAGCGCGGACGAGCCGGTCACCCTGCAGGCATTCCTGGACCATGTCCACCCGGATGACCTCGCCGAGCTCAACCGAGTCGCGGCGAACGCACGAGACCCCCGCGGCGATGGTCACCAGCACTGCGTGCATCGCATCTTGCGGCGCGACGGCACGGTGCGTTGGGTGGAGACACGCGCCATCACCGTGTTCGAAGGGCCCCAGGAAGCCCGCACGCCGCTGCGCACGGTCGGTGCGTCGGTCGACATCACCGAGCGGCACGAGGCCGAGGAAGCGCTGCGCCGCAGCGAAAGCCGTCTCACGCACGCCGTGCGGGCGTCCAACACCGGCATCTACGACCACGACCTGGCGTCCGACGTGATGTACGTGTCACCCGAGTTGCGGGCCATCTTCGGCTGGACCGCCGACGCGCCGGTCACGGTGGCCTCCATCGTCGCGTCCGTGCTGGAAGAGGATCGCGACCGCCTGGGGGCTGCGATCGCGCGCACCCACGACCCGGCTGGCGATGGCCTCTACGACGCTGAGTACCGCATTCGGCGCAGCGACGGGGCGCTGCGCTGGGTGAAGGCCCGCGGGCAGACGCTGTTCGCTGGCGACGGGGCTGAGCGCCGCGCGGTGCGCACCGTCGGCGGCGCGGTCGACATCACCGAGCGCCACGAGGCCGAGGAGGCGTTGCGACGCAGCGAAGGCCGTCTGATGCACGCCTTGCAGGCGTCCAACACGGGCATCTACGACCATGACCATGCCTCCGATGCCATCTACTGGTCGCCCGAATTTCGCACCATCTTCGGCTGGCCCGCCGACACACCGGTCACGCTGGGCGACTTCGTGGCGTCCGTGCTGGAGGAGGATCGCGATCGTGTGCGGGCTGCGGTCGCGCTCAGCCATGACCCGGCGGGCGATGGCCTCTACGATGCGGAGTACCGCGTTCGGCGCAGCGACGGGGCGCTGCGCTGGGTGAAGGCCCGCGGGCAGACGCTGTTCGCCGGAGAAGGGGCCGAGCGGCGCGCGGTTCGCACCGTCGGCGGCGCAGTCGACATCACCGAACGCCGCGAGGCCGAAGAGGCCTTGCGCCGCAGCGAAGGCCGCCTCGCGCGCGCCGTGCGGGCGTCCAACACCGGCATCTTCGAGCATGACCATATCTCGGACCAGATCTACTGGTCGCCCGAGTACCGCGCCATTCACGGCTGGTCCGAAGACGAACCGATCGCGATTGCCGACGTGGTCGCTTCGACGCTGGCCGAGGACCGCGAAAAGCTCGCGCTGGGCATCAGAAAGGCCCACGACCCGGCCGGCGATGGCCGGTTCGACGTCGAGTACCGCTTCTGGCATCGCAACGGAACATTGCGCTGGCTGAAGTCGAGTGCGCAGACGGTGTTCGCGGGCGAAGGCAGCGAGCGCCACCTGCTTCGCACCGTGGGTGGCGTAATCGACATCACCGAGCGCCGCGAGGCCGAGGAAGCCTTGCGTCGCAGCGAACGCCGGCTGACCCAGGCGGTGCAGGCATCGAACACCGGCATCTTCGAGCACGACCATGTGTCGGGCGAGGTCTACTGCTCGCCCGAGCACCGCAGCATGATCGGCTGGACGGCTCACCAGACGATCGGCGTGGCCGACATCATCGCGGCCACGTTGGCCGAAGATCGCGATCGCCTCGGGGCCGCCATCGGGCGTGCCCACGATCCGGCCGGCGACGGCATGCTCGCCATCGAGCACCGGATCCGGCGCGGCGACGGGGCGGTGCGCTGGCTGAGCGTGCGCGCGCAGACGGTGTTCAGTGGCGCAGCCAGCGAGCGCCACCCCATGCGCACGGTAGGTGGCGTGGTCGACATCACCGAACGCCGCGAGGCCGAAGACGCGCTGCGCCGCAGCGAGCTGAACTTCCGCACCCTTTTCGAGACCATGAATCAGGGCGTGGTGACGCAGGACGGCAGCGGTGCCATCGTCGACGCCAACCCCGCGGCGCAGCAGATCCTGGCCCTGAGCCTGCAACAACTGCAGGGCCGGCTCTCGACCGACCCGCGCTGGCACACCTTCCTGCCCGACGGCCGGGAACTTCCCGGCGACCAGCACCCAGCGATGGTGGCCCTGCGCACCGGTGTCGCGGTGAACGACGTGATGATCGGCCTGGAACTCCCCGACCAGCCGGAGCGGCGCTGGATCCTGGTCAGCGCGATGCCGCGCCTGCGGCCGGGCGAGAACAAGGCCTACGAGGTGACGACCACCTTCACCGACGTCACCGAGCTCAAGCGCGCGGGTGAACAGATCCAGCGCCTGAATGAAGAACTCGAGCAACGGGTGCGCGAGCGTACGGCGCAGCTCGAAACCACGGTGCGCGAGCTCGAGTCGTTCTCGTATTCGGTGTCGCACGACCTGCGCGCGCCACTGCGCGGCATCGACGGCTTCTCGCAGGCCCTGCTCGAGGAGTTCGGGCCGAAGCTCGACGACACCGGGCGCGGCTATCTGCAGCGTGTGCGCGCGAACACGCAGCGCATGGGCCATCTGATCGACGACCTGTTGAAGCTCTCGCGCGTGACACGGGCGCCGTTGACGCCGCATCCCGTCGACCTGGGCAAGCTGGTGGCGCATGTCCTGCGCCAGCTCGAAGAGGAACACCCCGGACACTGCCCGCAGATGCTGGTGCAGCCCGGCCCGACGGTGCGGGTGGATCCCGGCTTGATGAAGGTGGCGCTGGAGAACCTGCTGGGCAATGCCTGGAAGTACAGCTCGCGCCGGGCCGATGCGTGCATCGAGTTCGGCCACTTCGAGCGCGACGGCGAGACCGTGTATTTCGTGCGCGACAACGGCGTTGGCTTCGACATGAAGTACGCCGACAAGCTGTTCGGCGCCTTCCAGCGGCTGCACAGCCAGAGCGAATTCGAAGGCACTGGCATCGGCCTGGCGACGGTGGAGCGCATCGTCAAGCGCCACGGAGGCCGGGTCTGGGCCGAGGCAGAAGTGGGCCATGGCGCGACCTTCTACTTCACGCTGGGCCAGCTGGCCGAAGCTTCGGCCGTGACGCCTGCGGCTGCGCCTGCAGGGGCCACCAGATGAGCGGCGAGCGCAAGACCGTCCTGCTCGTCGAAGACAGCGCCGACGACGAAGCGCTTACGCTGCGCGCATTGTCGCGCCATGGCCTCGTCAACGAGGTGGTGGTGGCGCGTGATGGCGTCGAAGCGCTGGACTTCCTGTTCGCCACCGGCAGCCATGCCGGGCGTGACGCGAGTCAGCTGCCGCTGCTCATGCTGCTCGACCTGAAGCTGCCGCGCGTCGACGGCCTGGAAGTCCTGCGCCGCCTGCGGGCCGACACGCGCACCGCGGCGCTGCCAGTGGTGGTGCTGACCAGTTCCAACGAGCCTGCCGACATTGCCGGCAGCTACGAGCAATTCGCCAACAGCGTTATCCGCAAGCCGGTGAACTTCGCCGACTTCGTCGAAGTGGTGCGCAAGCTGGGCATCGTTTGGCTGATGCTGAACGTGCCGCCCATTGGAGATCAGGAATCATGAGCAAAGACCTACGACCGGTGCTGCTGGTGGAAGACAACCCGGACGACCAGGTCCTGGCCGTGCGGGCGCTCAAGCGCAGCGCCATCCGCGCGCAGGTGATCATCGCCAGCGACGGCGAAGAGGCGCTGGACTACATGTTCGGTACCGGCATCTACGCCGGCCGCGACTTCCGCGAACGGCCGGCCCTGGTGCTGCTGGACCTGAAGCTGCCGAAGGTGGACGGCCTGGACGTGCTGCGACGCCTGCGCGACGATCAACGTACGCGCACCCAGCCCATCGTCGTGCTGACGACGTCCAACGAAGAGAGCGACCTGCGGTCCAGCTACCAGATGCATGTCAACAGCTACGTGCGCAAGCCGGTCAGTTCCGAGCAGTACGATGAAGTGATGCGCGAGATCGGCGAGTACTGGCTGACGATCAACCTGCCACCCCCGGCGCCGGTGCCCTAGGCGATGAATCGACCGCTGCGTGTCCTGCTCGTCGAAGATTCCGAAACCGACGCCCTGCTGCTGGAACGCGAGCTGGCGCGCAGCGGCTTTGCGCTGCAGCTGAGCCGCGTCGACAACCGCGAAGCCTTCGAGCAGGCCATCGGCCAGGACCGCTGGGACGTGCTGATCACCGACCACAACCTGCCCAGCTTCAGTTCAGAGGCGGCGCTGGCACGCACCCGCGAGCTGGGGCTGGACCTGCCCGTGATCATCGTTTCCGGCACGATCGGCGAAGACGTGGCGGTGGCAGCGATGAAGGCCGGCGCCAGCGACTACATCATGAAGGACAACCTGGCCCGCCTGGCGCCGGCGATCGAACGCGAGCTGCGCGAAGCCGGCATGCGGCGCCAGCACCGCGAGGCCGAGGCGACGATCCGCCACCTGGCCTTCCACGACAGCCTGACCGGCCTGCCCAACCGCCACCGCTTCGAGCAGCGGCTGGCGCTGGCGCTGAACAGCGCGCGCGAGTGGAACAAGCAGCATGCGCTGCTGTACATCGACCTCGACCAGTTCAAGGTCGTCAACGACACCTGCGGGCACATGGCCGGCGACCAGTTGCTCAGGCAGCTGGCCGAGGCGATGCAGGCCAAGGTCCGCGACAGCGACACCCTGGCCCGGCTGGGCGGCGACGAATTCGGCCTGCTGCTCGAAGGCTGCCCCTTGGGGCGGGCCGAAGAGCTGGCAGGCCAGATGCTGCAGACCATCAGCGACTTCCGCCTGCACTGGGACGGCAAGCTGCTGACGGTGGGTGCCAGCATCGGCGTGGCGCCGATTTCGGCGCTCGACCTGCGGGTCGACGACGTGCTGCGCAACGCCGACATCGCCTGCTACCTGGCCAAGGAACATGGCCGCAACCGCTTCCAGGTCTACACCGAGGACGACCAGGACCTGCAGCGCCGGCGTGGCGAGATGCAGTGGGTGGCGCGCCTGCGCTGGGCGCTGGAAAACGACCGCTTCGTGCTGCACCGCCAGAACATCGTGCCGCTGCAAGGCGGCGGCCGGCCGGGCGACCGCTGCGAACTGCTCATCCGCCTGCGCGACGAGGACGACCAGCTGGCCAGCCCGACCTCGTTCCTGCCTGCGGCCGAGCGTTTCGGCCAGGCACCGGCCATCGACCGCTGGGTGGTGAACCACCTGCTGGCGGCGCTGGCGTCGGGGCGGCCGCTGCACGCGGGCGACAAGGCACGGCGCTTCTTCATCAACCTGTCCGGCGTGACCCTCAACGACGACAGCTTCTACGACTTCCTGCGCGAAGCCATCCGCCGTTCCGGCGTGGCGCCCGAGATGCTGTGTTTCGAGATCACCGAAACCGCAGCCATCGGCAACCTCGACCGCTCGGTGCGTTTCATGGCGGGCATCCGCGCCGAAGGCTGTGCGTTCGCGCTCGACGACTTCGGCGCCGGGTTGAGCTCGTTCACCTACCTGAAGGCCTTGCCGATCGACTACCTGAAGATCGACGGCGCTTTCGTGCGCAACATCACCACGAACGAACTCGACTGCGCGATCGTCGAGTCGGTCAACCGGGTCGGCCATGTCGTCGGCCTGAAGACGATTGCCGAGTTCGTCGAGACCGACGAGGTCGGCCAGCGGCTGCAACAGATCGGCGTCGACTATGCGCAGGGTTTTGGCCTGCACCGGCCCGAGGCCTTGCTGCCCTAGCGCCGGGCTGGCGCCAGCCGGCGGTGCTGCCCCGGCCGCACCGCTGCGCCGCCGCCTGGCCCTGGCGGCCGCGCTGGTCTGGGTGCCGCTGTCGCTGCCCTGGCCGGCGCGGGCGAGGCTCGTGTACCTGTCGATCGACCCGGCCCGGCTGCGGCCCTGGGCGCGCGAGATCCTGGCGCTGCTTTCCAGCGCGGCCGACGAGGGCCTGGACCCCGCCGACTACGCGGCCGAGCGGCTGCTTGCCGCGTCCGCCCCTGGCACGGCCGACGCCGCCGCGCGCTTCGATGCGGCCTTGCTGGCCGCACTGCTGCGTTACCTGTCCGACCTGCGCATCGGCCGGGTCGACCCGCGTCAGCTTCACCAGACCTACCGCGCGCCCGCAGGCGGTGCCTTCGACCCCGCCGTGGCGCTGCAGGCGGCGCTCGATGCCGGGTCGTTGGCCCCGGCCCTGCGCGCAGCGACGCCGCCGCTGCCGATGGTGGCTGCGCTGCGTGACGCCCTGGCGCGCTGCCGGGCGCTGCAGGCACACCCGGCCTGGCTCGAGGCACTGCCACCGCTGCCACCCGTGCCGAAGGCGCCGCGCCGCAATGCGCCGGCCGAGCAGGGTCCCGTGCAGGACTGGGCCGGCGCCGGCCGCCTTGCCCAGCGCCTGGCCGCCTGGGGCGACCTGGCGGCGGTGCCGGTGCCCGAGCCGACCCGGCTCGATGAGCCGCTGGTCGAGGCCTTGCGCGCGTTCCAGCGCCGCCATGGCCTGAACGACGACGGCGTTCTCGGGCGCGCGACCCTGAACGCGCTGCAGGTCAGCCCGGCGCAGCGTGCGCAGCAGATCGTGCTGATGCTCGAGCGCCTGCGCTGGACGCCGCTGCTGCAGGGGCCGCGCATGATTGTCGTCAACCTGCCGGAATTCATGCTCCGGGCCTACGAGGTGCTGGCCGATGGCCGCGTCGTCGTGCGCGAGCAGATGAAGGTCATCATCGGCCGCGCACTGGACACACGCACGCCGCAGTTCGACGAGCTGATGCGCCACGTCGAGTTCAGCCCGTACTGGAACGTACCCCCATCGATCGCCCGCCGCGAACTCGTGCCGCGGCTGCGCCGCGACCCGAGCCACTTCGATCGCGAAGGCTTCGAGTTCGTCGACGGCGGCGGCCGGGTGCTGGCCGGGCTCAGCACGGCCCGGCTCGACGCCGTGCTGGCAGGCACGCTGCGCCTGCGCCAGCGTCCGGGGGAACGCAACGCGCTGGGCGACGTGAAGTTCGTGTTCCCGAACCGCGACAACATCTACCTGCACCACACGCCGGCGACCGGGCTCTTTGAGCGCGACCGGCGCGACTTCAGCCATGGCTGCGTGCGTGTCGAACAGCCGGTGGCGCTGGCGCGTTTTGTCCTGCAGGACGAACCGGGCTGGACCGAGGCGCGCATCCGGGCTGCCATGGCCGCGGGCACGGCCACCACGCAGCGTCTGAGCCAGCCGCTGCCGGTGCTGATCAGCTACGGCACGGCCCTGGTGCTGGGTGGGCGACTCCATTTCTTCGACGACATCTACGGGCATGATCGGGTGTTGCAGGCGGCGCTTGAGCGACGCCGTCGCCCCGAACTGCCCGCACCCTGAACCGGAGATGCCGATGGAAACAGCCCCTGGCCACTTGCGGCGACGCTGGCTGCAGCGCAGCCTGGCGCTGGGCGGCGCCGCGTTGCTGCCACTGGCCCCGTCGCCGGTGCAGGCCAGCCTGGCCGGCGCGCGCGACATCGCGATGTCTCATCTGCACACCCGTGAACGCATCGCCACGGTGTTCGCCATCGGCGACCGGTTTGTGCCCGAGGCCTTGGGCTCGCTGGACCACTTCCTGCGCGACCACTACAACGGCGAGGTCGGCCGCATGGACCCGCAGCTGTACGAACTGCTGCAGCAGGTGCGGCGGGAACTGGGAAGCCAGCAGCCGTTCGAGATCATCTCCGGCTACCGGTCGCCGGCCACCAACGAGCGGCTGCGCACGACACGCGGCGGCGGCGTGGCCCGGCGCAGCCTGCACCTGGACGGCCGCGCCATCGACGTGCGCCTGCCCGGCGTGACCCTGGCCGACCTGCGCGATGCAGCGCTGTCGGTGAAGCGCGGCGGTGTCGGCTACTACCCGGGCGAGAACTTCGTCCACGTCGATACCGGGCCCGTGCGCCGCTGGTAGCGCCCGCCGGCGCGGTTCAGCCGTCGTCGTCGGTGTCCCTGGGATGGGCGCCGCGCCACATCGAGCGCAGCAGCCACACGCCACCCACCGAGGCCCCGGCGAAGCCGAGCAAGCCGAAAGCCGGCAGTCCCAGCAGCGTCGGGCCGCCGCCCACCGTCATGACGATCGACGAGCCGATGATCAATGCCGCCACCACCAGCGCCAGCGCCAGCCGGTTGGCGGCGCGGTCGATCTGGTCGCCCACATGTTTCAGGTGGGCGATCTCGATGGCGACCTGGACACGCCCGTCGCGTGCGCGCCGCAGCAGCTGCGACAGGTCGCCGGGCAGGCGGCCGGCCAGTGCCAGCGCCTGGCGCAGCGCCATCCACCCGCGCTGCGCCATGGCCCGTGGCTGGTAGCGTGCGCGCACCATCCGGCGCAGCAGCGGCAGCGCTTCGGTGGCCATGTGAAAACCCGGGTCGAGGCCGCGGCCCATGCCTTCGAGCGAGATGAAGGCCTTGATGAGCAAGGCCAGGTCAGCCGGCAGCGCCAGCCGGTGCTGGCGCAGGATGCCGGTGACGTCGGCCAGCATCTGTCCCAGGTTCAGCTGCGCCAGCGCGATGCCGTGGTGCTGGTCGACGAAGGCCTCGATCTCGTCTTCCAGGGTCGCCAGCTCGGTCACGGCCTGCTCGCCGGTCCAGTCCAGCAGCACGTCGACCACGGCCGCGGGCCGCCGTTCCACCAGGCCCAGCAGCAACTGCAGCAGTTGCTCGCGGCGGCGCGGCGAAACCCGGCCGACCATGCCGAAGTCGATGAAGGCGATGCGGTTGCCGGGCAGGTAGAACACATTGCCGGGGTGCGGGTCGGCGTGGAAGAGGCCGTCCTCGACGATCATCTTCAGCACCGCATGGGCGCCGCGCCGCGCGAGCAGCTGGCGGTCGAGACCGGCGCGCGAGACGGCTTCGAGGTCTTCGCCGGGAATGCCGTCGATATGGTCCTGCACGTTCAGGCGCTCGCAGGTCCAGGCCCAGTGCACCCGCGGGATCACGATCTCCGGCATGGCCGCCAGGTTGGCGGCAATGCGTTCCGCGGTCCGGCATTCGCCGGCCAGGTCGAGCTCTCGCCTGAGCGACTGGCCGAACTGCTGCACCAGCCGGCGCGGCCGGTAGGGCTTCAGCGCCGGCCACTCGGCTTCGGCCAGCGGTGCCAGCCGTTCGAGCAGGCGCAGGTCGGCGTCGATGACCTCGCGGATGCCGGGCCGGCGGATCTTCAGCACGACCTCGCTGCCGTCGTGCAGCCGCGCCCGGTGTACCTGCGCGATGGAGGCCGCGGCCAGCGGCTCGGTCTCGAAGTGTTCGAACACGTTCTCGGGCTCGCCGCCCAGGTCTTCGCGCAGCTGGGCGCGCAGTTGCACCAGCGGCACCGCCGGCACGCGGCTATGCAGGCGCGTGAATTCGGCGATCCACTCGGGGCCGAAGAGGTCGGCACGACCGGCCAGGATCTGCCCCAGCTTGACGAAGGTCGGCCCCAGCTCTTCCAGCGCCCTGCGCACCTGCACCGGCGGTGCCAGCCGGGCCAGTTCGTCGGCATGTTCCCAGTGCAGCACATGGCCGGCCTTGGCCAGCATATCGGCCAGGCCGAGCCGGCGAACGGTGTCGCCCAGGCCGTGGCGGATGAGTACTGCGGCGATCTCGGCAAGTCGTCCGAGGTCCGTGGCCGTGCTGAAGGCGGTGGTCAGCATCCGGCAAGTATCGCGCGAGCTCGTTCAGAACTCGCCCCTGGAGCCGCGCTCCATCATCAACCAGATCGCCTCGCGCACCTTGAGTGCATTGGTCTTCAGCGGCTCTGGCAGCTTGCGGCCCATGCGGATCATCATGTCCATGTTCAGGGTGTACAGCCAGAGGCCGTCGGCGCGTTCGACCACGGTGATGCGGCAGGGCAGGTACGCCGACATGTGCGGCGAGAAGTCGACCATCTCGCGTGCCGTGGCCGGGTTGCAGTAGCTGTAGACCTTCAGCAGCTTCTGTGGCTTGCCGGTGCGCGCCTCCAGTTCCTTGGACAGCGGCAGTTCGCCCACCGGACGCATGTTGAGCTCGCTGGAGACCCCGGCCAGCGCCTGTTCGACCTGTTCGATGGTGACGCCGGTCTTGACCTTGCGTTCCCAGGTCGTGGCCACGGCGATGTCGCCGTTGCTGTCGACCCAGCGGTCCCACATCGTCGAGGCTTCGGAGCCGGCTCCGCTCTCCAGGTTGCCAATGGCGTTGAGGGTGCCGCAGGCACCGAGCGACAGCGCCAGTGCCGCGACAGTGGCCAGGCGGAAGAGGATTCGGGTCAACATGAGTGTGTTCCTTGTTTGGGTTGGGTGTTCAGAAGCGGCGGCTGTACATCAGCTGCAGGTTCAGCTGGCGGTGGCTGACGACGACGCCCGAAGGCGTGTCGACCGACACCCGTGGTGCGAAGCTGGCCGCGGCGTCGACGCTGTGGCTGTTGTCGAAGGCCAGGCCGGCGCCGACGGTGTAGTGGTTCTTCACGATGGCCGGGAACAGCGGGTTCACGGTGGCCGCTGGCACCGGGTTGTCAGCCAGGTTGGCGCCGGCGCGTAGCGTCCACCCACCGCCGATCGCCTGGCTGACGCCGAACTGCACGACGGTCTGGTCTTCCCAGCGCTGCGGCAGGCTGAAGGACACGCTGCCGCCCATGTCGGCGCTGTCGAAGCGCATGCGGAAGCTGTCCATCACCCCGGCCCAGCCGATGCGTTTCAAGTCCAGCGCCAGCAGCGTGCTCGATGTCGCCTGCCAGGCCAGGCCGACCGAGGTCTGCTCAGGCATCTGGAAGTCCAGCACGCTCATGCGTCCGGCGTCGGCGAAGCCTGGCGCGCTGAGCGTGGCGCTGCGCTCGCCGGTCTCCAGGTCGTCGAGCCGCGACTTGAAGTGGTGGCTCAGCCCGAGCGTCAGCGATGGTGTGGCCTTCCAGACCAGACCGAGCTTGAGCGCCGTGCCCGTCGACTTGGACGAGCCGCTGAAGTCGTTGCTGTCGGAAAAGTCCACCCGTGCCCAGGGTGCGCCGGCCAGTGCGGGCAAGGCCATGGCAAGCGGGCCTGCACCCCCGGTCACCAGGCCGCCCAGCTGCGCGCCGGTGGCGGCCATGCGCAGGTCCAGGCTGGCCCAGACCAGGTCCAGCGATGCACCCACGGCCAGGTTCTCGCTGAGCTTCCAGGCCAGCGGCACGATGACGCGGCCGACTCCCAGCTCGGACCGCACCGGGTTGCCCGAACCCAACGCCAGAAAGCTGTCGGCACCGTACTCGGTGCCCATGCCGCCCTGAGCGAACATGGCGATGCCATAGCTCAGCGCCCCGCTTTGGCCGCCCCAGCCCAGGGCCGGCATGACATAGCTCGTGCCGGTGCTGTCGGCCTTCATCGGGCCGGCGCTGCTGGACACGCGTGGGCCCAGCATGCCCACGGCCAGGTCAAGCCGGGTGCGGCCGTCGCCCAGGGCCAGCGTGGCCGGGTTGTTGGTGGCCGCGGCCAGGCCGTTGTCCACCGCGGTGGCCGCGCCGCCCATGCCGGTGGCGATCGGGCCATAGCCTTCCAGCAGCATGCCGTTGGTGGCCAGGGCAGGGCCGCTGGCTGCGCATCCCGCAAGGACGAGCGCAGCCAGCCGCACCCCCAAGGGGCGGTTCGGGAACTTCATGATGTGTCTCCGGTAGGGTCTTGTTGTTCGACGGGGTGGCCGCCTCAGGCCAGGACGATTTCGTCCGACCGGCTGTCGCCGGTGTTGTCCTTCCAGCTCAGGGCCAGCTTGTCGCCGGGCTTGCCGCCGCTGAAGCGGAACGCCAGAAAGGGGTCTTGGGACATCGCCGCGCTGCAGCGGGCGCTGAGCAAGGTGCGGCTGCCGTTGAGCGTGGCGCCGATCTCGGTGATGAATCTGGGCGGGATGCTCTTGCCGGCCGCGTCCTTGCGCAGCCCCGATTCCATCGGGTGCGCCATGAGGACGCGGACATCGGTCTTGTCGCCGCTGATCACGGCGCGGATGCGGGTGGGTGCAGACATGGTGGGTTCTCCTGGAGATCGGGTTGTATTCGGGCCGCCTTCAGCCGCCGCAGCCGCCGAGCGTGACCTTGGTTTCCTTCTGTGCTGAAAACCACTTGCCTTCGGCCTTCACCAGCGCCCACACCGTCGTCGACTGCCCCATCTTGGCGCGCATCTGCACGAAGGCGTCGGTGCCGGCGGGGATCGAATACGAGGCCACCAACGGCATCGGGTTCTTCTCGACGAGCACGGCGATTTCCTGCGTTCCGGGCAGGCGGCTGGTGACGCCGACCTGGACGACGGCGCCGTTTTCGGCGATGTCGGGTGATGCCAGCAGCACCTGGTCGCTGGCGGTGGGGTCGGCGCCGAGCGCCTTCAGCACGTCGGCCACCGACCTGGCGGCGAAGGCCTCGGGCTTGGCCCAGGCCGGGCCGGCGGGCAGCAGCCCGATGGCGGCCAGGGACGACATCAGCGCGGATGCCTTCAGTAGTTCACGACGCTGGACGGTGGACATGCGGGGCTCCTTGGGCGGTGTGGGACGTTGGTTTCGGGCAAGGCGATGCCCTTGCGACGGCCACGGCAAAGCGGCCGCCGGGGGGGCGGTGGATTCAGGTCGAGGCGGGCGCAGGCGGCCGGGCCCGCGGCGGTGTCAGCCGAACTCGTCGACCATCGTGCGCAGGCCGTCGCGCAGCGCCGGCTTGGCCTCCTGGGCCTCACCGACGCGGGCACATACCTCGCGGCACATGGCGACCAAGGTCTGGTCGGCCACGCGGTAATAGACGAGGCTGCCTTCCTTGCGCCGCGCCAGCGCGCCGCGCTCGTGCATCAGGTTCAGCTGGCGCGAGATGTTGGTCTGCGTGCCGCCGGTGTGCTCCACGACCTCGCCGACCGTGCGCTCTGCCTTGCACAGTGCATGCATGATGCGCAGCCGGGTCGGGTCGGAAAGCAGCGAAAAATAGCGCGCCACGGCGTCGAAGACAGCGTTCATCTCTGCGTGTTCGGCCATCACCACGTCCTCCTGTGCAAGAGCTCAAAGATATGATCGTTTGCGCATGTGCGTGTGAGAACAAACCCTGTTCAAGGGTTTGCACGGGCGGCCACGTTCTGCGGGCAGCGGTGACAGCTTGAGATGACTTGAATATCATCTAAGACTTATATAAAGCCGACCCGCCAGGAGACCGCCGTGGCCCCGCAGACATTCCGCCCTGAACGCCGCCACCTTTTGCGCCATGGCCTGGCGCTGGGCCTGAGCGGCACGCTGCTGCTGCCACCGGTGCAGCGCTGGGCGCAGGCTGCCGACGACTTCATCCGCGGTCCCGCGGTGCCCGACCAGCCCCTCCAGCGCCTGAGCCCGCGTGTCGCCATGGTGTTCGCTGCAGACGGTTTTCCCACGCCGGAAAACCGCGGCATGATGGCCAACATCATTTTTGTCCTGACATCGGTCGGCGTCGTGGTGCTGGACACCGGGGCTTCGGTGCAGATCGGCGAGATGGCCATCCGCCGACTTCGCACCCTGACCGACAAGCCGGTGGTGGCGGTGGTCAATTCGCATTACCACGGCGACCATTTCCTCGGCAACGACGCCTTCGTGCAGGCCTTCGGTCCGGCCTTGCCGATCCACGCCCACCCGGCCGCGCGAGCGCAGATCCAGGGCATGGCGGGCAATGCGTGGCGATCGCTCATGGAGCGCTGGACCAACGGCGCAACGATGGGCACGCAGGTCGTGCCGCCCGACCGTGACGCCGGGCACGGCACCACTCTGCGCTTCGGCGATACCACCTTGAAATTCCACCACCACGGCCGGGCCCACACCGAAGCCGACCTGTGCGTGGAAGTGTTGGAGGACGGCGTTGTCTACGTCGGCGACGTGGCGATGAACGGTCGCATCGCCAACATGGACGACGGCAGCTACCTGGGCACGCTCAAGACCTTCGACACGCTGGAGCGTGACGTGCCCGGCGCGCTGTGGGTGCCTGGCCACGGCCACGCCAGCCGCACGCTGCTGGCCGAACAGCGCCTGCTGTTCAGCGGCATCTACCGCAACTGCGAAGCCGCCGTGAAGGCAGGTGAAGACGAAGCCCAGGCCCGGCGCCGCGTGCTCGCCGACCCGACGGTGGCCGCACACGCCGGGCGCACCCAGGGCTGGGACGGCAACATCGGCAAATACATCAGCCTGGCCTACCTGGAAGCCGAGAAGGCCGCGTTCTGATGCAGCGGCTGCCTCAGCGGCAGAAGCGCAATTCGGCTTCCTGGCCGGCGTCGCAGTCACCCTCCAGCCGGTTCTCGCGGTCCAGCGTGAAGCTGCCGGTGACACCGTTCACCGCAAACGTATGGGTGCCCGCCGCCAGCCCGTAGACGGGCAGCGGAATGGTCATCTTGAAGGCCCGCGCGACAGCCGGGCAGACCAGTGTGCCGAATGCAGCCAGCTGTTCGGTGGCCAGGTCGGTATGGCGTACGCTGATGGCCACCTCGAAGCGGCCATTCACGCTGCGCTGGTGCACCCGTGCACGACCGTCGTAGCCGCACAGCTGCTGAAAGCCGCTGGCACGCAGGTACACCGACACGGGAAACGACGAGGTCTTGACGACCTCGACCTGCGCCACCTTCACGGGCTGCAGGCGCGGTGAAGTCACGGATTCCACCGCCGCCAGGCGCCAGCTGCCGTCGGCTTGAAGTTCGAAGCGTGCCGACTGGAACTGGCCGGCGCGTTCGACGCTGTCGACACGCGGGATGAGCAGCAGCGGGCTGCTGAAGCTGGGGGCTTCCTCGGCCAGGGCCTCTTGCGGCAACGGCAGGGCGGCGCAAACAAGCGCCGAGATCAGGCGAAGATTCATGATGACTCCGGAGGGTTGGTCTTGACGCCAGGGAAGAACGGGGCCGCCGCCATGCTCGGGCGATGGCGATGGCGATGGCGATTGCGATCGCGCTCGGCGGCGGCGATCACCAGCAGCGACACCATCAACGACACGCTGTATTCGCTGCCGCCCGTCCCATGTTCGCCGACGAACCAGCCGAGATGGCGGTGAATGAGCACGATGCCCATGGCGGCAACGATGAACAGGCCGGTGGCCATCCAGCGTGCGCGCCAGCCGAGGGCCATCAACAGGCCAGCCGCCAGCTCGTACGACGTCACCGCCCAGACGATGGCCACGCCGTAGGGGAAGCCGCGGTTTTCCAGGAAGCCGCCGAAACCCGGGATCGAACCGTTGACGATGCGTACCGCGGCATGGGCCATGAAGAACACCGCCACCGCCACGCGCAGGACGACCAGCGCCACAGGCAGCGAGACGAAGGGGTAGGCGTGCAGCGCCGATGCCATCCTGGCGGCAGCTGGAAATTGAGGTTCGCGAGACTTCAAGGGCGGGGATCGTTCAGGGTGGCTTGGATTGCGGTGGATGCTAGGCGTGCCCGAACCGACGGGCCACAGCACCTTCGGGCAGTGCACCCGGCCTCGCCCGTACATGGGCCTTCAGCCCGGCAGGGCAGCCACCCGCCGCCAGACCTCGCCTTCGCCTTCGCCGTCGTGGAAGTAGCGCATGTCGTCGGTGCCCGGCATGGCTTGCAGGCGATGGGTCGAACCTTCGAAGACGAACACGCCGCCGGCCAGCGGCCGCAACGCTTGTGGCCGGCCGGCGCCGCGGGCTACCAGCAGCACGCCGTCCTGCAAGCGCAGCAGGCGGTCTTCGCTGGCTGCCGCGCCGACGCGGCGCCACACGCCCTGCAGTTTCTCCAGTTCCGCCAGCGGCGGCGTCTGGGTCGGGCCATCGGGGAAAGGCTCGCCCAGGGCGATGGCCGCCACCTGGCGGCCGAATGTGCCGGCGTGGAGCTGCGCGCTGTCGCTGTTGTGCAGTACGGCCACGCTCAGCTGTTCGGCTGGCAGCCAGATCAACACCGATTTGAAGCCGTGGATGCCGCCACCGTGCTGCAGCATCGGCCGGCCGCGCAGCGTCTCCTTGCGGATGCCATAGCCGTAGCCCGACTTCTGAGCATGTGGACCCTCGGGCGATGTCATCCGCTGGTAGGTCTCGGGCTTGAGCACCTGCCCGCGGTGCAGGGCCAGGTTCCAGCGCCAGAGCTCGTCGACCGTGCTCACCAGCGCGCCGGCGGCATGCGGCTGTGTCATGCTGATCAGGCCCGCACGTTCCAGCCCGCCGCTGCCGCGGCTGTAGCCCGACACCAGACCCGGGATCACCCGGTCGGGGGCGTCGTAGGTCGTCTGCTGCAGGCCCAGTGGCTGCAGCATCGCCGCCACCTGGGCCTGCCACGGCTGCTGGGTGATGGCTTCGATGACAGCACCCACCAGCACGTAGCCCGAGTTGTTGTAGGCCCAGCCCTGGCCGGGCGCGAAGTCGACCGGCTGGCCGCTGAATTCGGCCACGAGCTCGGCCGTTTTCAGGTCGCGCCGCACCGGGTTGCCCATGTAGCCGCGGATGCCGGTGTAGCTCTTCACGCCCGAGGTGTGGTTGAGCAACTGGGCCAGCGTGATGGCCTGGCCGCCCGGGTAGTCGGGCAGCCAGGTCGACAGCGGGTCTTCGAGGCGGGCACGGCCCTGGTCCACCAGCTGCAGCATGGCGGCGGCAGCGTACTGCTTCGTGATCGAGGCGATGCGCAGCACATGCTCGGGCGCCAGCGCCACGACCAGTTCCAGGCTGGCCATGCCTCGTGCCTGGCGGTACAGCACGGTGTCGCCGCGTGCCACCAGCAGCACCACGCCAGGTTCGCTGGGGGCTGGCACGGCGCGGGCAAGCAAGGCGTCGAGCTGGCTGCGCAATGCCGCGGGCTCGGGTGGCGCGGCCAGGGCAGGTAGCACCGTGACCAGCGCAGCCAGGGCCACCAGCCGAAGGGTGTTGATGAGTCGCTGGTGGCGGTGGCGCCAGGGCCAAGCCAGGTTCGCATGCAGGCTCATGGTGCAGGCAGGCAGTGAAGGAAGGCGGCAAGTCTTTCAGACAGGCAGCCACGGCACCAGGCCGCTTGCGACAGGCCGGCGTTTGGCCAGGATGTGCTGCACGCCGGCTCCCAGCCGCCGCCGGGCCTTCAGTCTTCGCGCAGCGCCTGCAGGCGGGCGCGCAGGGCTGCAGCGTTGAGCAGGCCCATGTGGGCGTCCACCAGGCGCCCCTGGGCGTCGTAGAACAGGGTCGTGGGCAAGCCGCTGGACTGGACCGCCGCGCCGAGCCCACGGGGCGCGTCCAGCCAGACGTCGCGCAGCGGCAGGGCTTCGCGCTGCAGGTAGCGGTTCACGACCGCTGCTTCTTCGCCCTGGTTGACGAACAGGAAACGAACATCGGCATGGCGTTGCTGGGCGGCGGCGAGCATCGGCATCTCGGCCCGGCAGGGCGCACACCAGGTGGCCCAGAGGTTGACGACGGTGGGCTGGCCACGCACCAGGTCGGCCAGGGTCGAAGGGGTGGCTTCTGCTGCCGCCAGAGGCAGCAGGGCCACGGCGGGTGCCGGCTGCGCTCTGCGGTCAGGCGTCGCGAGCTGCAAGGCCAGCTGCCCGCCGACCCCGATGACCAGCCCCGCCACAGCGGCGCTGACCAGCGCCGGGCGCAGCCGGGCCACGGCTGCCGCGCGCCAGGCCAGTACGGCCGCGGCGACCGCCCAGCCGGCAGCTGCGTTCCAGCCGCCGTCGCGAATGTCGAGCATGGCCCCGGGCGTGGCCAGGTAGGCGTCGGCATGCATGGCCAGGTGGCCGAGACGAGCGGCAAGCAGCCCGGCAAGCGCCGAGATCCAGACCGCCGTTTCGGCCCGCTCGTCCATGCGCCGGGCCACCCATGCCGAAAGCAGCAGCGCAAGCAGAACCGGCAGCGGTGCCAGCGGGAAGGCCAGCGGCCCGATGGAGATCGACAGCATCGTGAGTGAGTTTCCGTTCAGTGCAATCGTGTGCCCGGCATGCCGGGCCAGCGTTCTCGATGTCACGGCAGCGGCGCGACCGCTTTCATGGGTTGGGGTGGGTCGTCTCTTGTACCTGCTGCCGTGGGCTTTCGTTTTCTTGGGGTCGGCCCGCGCCATTGCCCTGGCGCTCGTTTGATGTGGATCAGCTTCCTGCAGAAAACACGCCCGGGGCTTGATGAAGAGCAATTTCCGCCTGCGCCGGACCGCGCCAAATGGAACTATCGAAGCCATGGAAAGCCGGACATGCACGCACTCAAGGACCTGTTCACCACCGATGTTGGCCTGATGAGCATTGGCGGTATCGCCTTCATGCTGGGCATGGGCGTGTTCTTCATCCGCTACTTCATCAAGCACATCCGCGAAGACGAAGCCGCCGCGGCCCTGAAGAACAACCCTAAGTAGCCCCGTCTGCGCCCACGCCCCCCGCGAATGGGCGATCCGATGCCCGCGGTCGTAGGGTCGACGCCGGGCCGGGGGCGGCCGATCATTCGGGGATGGACGAGCCATCCCCACCCCCTCCGGACCCGCAGGCCCTGGTGAACGCGCTGGCGCAGCAGCTTGCCCAGTGGCAGGCACTGCAAACCCAGTTGCAGGAGCTGCATGCGCGGCTGGAATATGCGCGCTTGATGCTGAAGATCCACACGCGGCAACTGTCGGGCCCCGGCGGCTGAACCCGGCCTGGCGCGACGCCAGGCAACGCCCGGCCACCCGTGGCGCCAGGACGGCGGCTGCGCCTAAGATCATCGCGTGCCGATCTCACCCTTGCCTGCCGTCGCTGCCCGCCGTGTCTTCATGCTCGGCGCCACCGGCACCATCGGCCAGGCCACGGTGCGTGCGCTGGTCGCGGCTGGCCACCCCGTGGTTTGCCTGGTGCGGCCGCGCGCCGGCGTCGGTGGCCGGCTCGGGCGCGAGGGCCTGGCGCAACTGCTGCCCGGCGCTGAACTGCGCGAGGGCGAAGTCAGCGACCCTGAATCGCTGGCCCGCGATGGCTTCCGCGGCGAGCGCTTCGACGTGCTCGTGTCCTGCCTGGCCTCGCGCACCGGCGGTCCTGGGGACGCCTGGGCCATCGACCACGCTGCCCATCTGCATGCGCTGGCAGCGGCCCGAGAGGCCGGGGTGCAGCAGGTGGTGCTGCTCTCGGCCATCTGCGTGCAGAAGCCGCTGCTCGCCTTCCAGCAGGCCAAGCTGGCGTTCGAACAGGCCTTGGTGGATTCTGGGCTGCGCTATTCGATCGTCCGCCCCACGGCCTTCTTCAAGTCGCTGTCGGGGCAGGTGGCGCGGGTGCAGCAGGGCCGGCCCTTCCTGCTGTTCGGCGACGGCCGGCTGACGGCCTGCAAGCCGATCAGCGACGACGACCTGGGCCGCTATCTCGCCGGCTGCCTGAGCGAGCCCGAACGCTGGAACCGCATCCTGCCCATCGGTGGCCCCGGCCCGGCCATCACCCCGCGCGAACAGGGCGAGATGCTGTTCGAACTGGCCGGCCGGCCCATGCGCTTCAGGCAGGTGCCGGTGGCGTTGCTCGACGCGATCATCGGCACGCTCGCGCTGGCCGGGCGTGTGCTTCCGGCGCTGGCTGCCAAGGCCGAGCTGGCGCGCATCGGCCGCTACTACGCCACCGAATCGATGCTGGTGCTGAACCCGGCCACGGGCCTGTACGACGCCGCGGCCACGCCTTCGACCGGCAGCGACACGCTGCGTGCGCACTATGCGCGGCTGCTGCGCGGCGAAGCCAGCGTCGAGCGAGGCGACCACGCCGTGTTCTGACGGCCTGCCTTCGCGGCTTACACTCGGGGCCTGCTCGTCATTGGGGAGTAGCCGCCCTGCCACCGGCAGGGGCTCGCATCAACACACTTGGCCCGCAGGCCATGGTGCGAGCGGCTCGCTGAAGCTTGGCAAGACCTTTGACCACAGTGCCGCCGGTCGGGCCGGGGTGCGCTGTGGTCTTCGGTTTTTGCCGGCCCCCTGGAGATTCATTTGGAAGCATTCCTGGTTTCGACCGGCGTCGTGGCGCTGGGCGAAATGGGCGACAAGACGCAGCTGCTGGCCATGTTGCTGGCTGCGCGCTTTCGCAGGCCCTTGCCCATCATCGCCGGCATCCTGGTGGCGACGCTGGCCAACCATGCGCTGGCCGGTGCCGTGGGTGCGTGGGTGTCGGCGCAGCTGGGGCCGGACGTGCTGCGCTGGATCGTCGGCCTCTCGTTCCTGGCCGTGGCAGCGTGGATGCTGGTGCCCGACAAGGTCGACGATGCCGCCGTTGCCGGGACACCGCGCTTCGGCGTGTTCGGCACCACGGTGCTGGCCTTCTTCATCGCCGAGATGGGCGACAAGACGCAGATCGCCACCGTGGCCCTGGCCGCGCGCTACAGCGCCGAATTCGTGGCCGTGGTGGCCGGCACGACGCTGGGCATGATGCTGGCCAACGTGCCGGCGGTCTACCTGGGCGACCGCATCGCGCGCCGGATCTCGATGACCCTGGTGCATGGCATCGCCGCGGCCATCTTCGCGGTGCTGGGCGTGCTGACGCTGCTGAACGTGGGGCACATGCTCTGATGGGCCGGTGCAGCGGCGTTCAACGTGCGGCCATAGCCGCCGGGTCCCACAGCAGGGCCAACGCCAGGGCGGCCTGGGTCGCTGCAGCGGCTGTGGGCCCGGGCAGGCGCCGCAGCACCGGGCGCATGTCGGTCAGGTCCAGCGCGGCCACGGGGCGGCCGTCGTGCAGCAGCAGATAGCCGGCCGCGGTTTCCAGCGGCAGCGGGCTGCCGGCCAGCGCGTGGATCGAGCGCAGGTCGAGCACGATGCCGCCGCTGCTGAAGCGCCCGCTGCGTTCGGCGCGTGTTCCTGCGCCGCTGCGCGCCTCGGAAATGTCGAGTCGGCCGTTGGTGGCGCCGGCCATGTCGCAGGTGAAACCGAAAGGCCGCAGTGCCCCCGCCACGATGCCCCGCTGCACCTCGACGCGGCGCGCCTTGCAGCTGGCACGTACGGCCGCCGCCGTGTCGGGCGCCAGTTCGAAACTCAGCGCTGCGCGGTCGAACGACAATGCACCGAAAACGCTGAACCGGTCGGCGCCGCGCTCGAAGCGCACCGGCTGCCCGTCGATGCTGAAGCTGCCGCTGCGGCCGAAATTCAGGCCGTCGAAAGGCAGTGCTTCGGCACCGGCAAGTGCTTCGGGTAGGGCCAGGCGGGCCGGGGTGACGGCGCAGCCGCCCAGCCAGGTGGCGGCAAGCAGGGCCGCAGCCCACCAGCGTGTGCGCAGGGCTTGTGTGGAGCTCATGCGCCGATTGTCTGCAAATGGCCGGTCGCTGGCCGGCGGCTTGCGACGAAGTGCCTGCAAGCCGGCTTGAACTGCCTGCCGGCGGTATCTTGCTCAGACGTTCGGCTTGCGCCCCACTGGCAGTTCGATGCGTGCTTCTGTGCCCGGCCCTCCCGGCCCGTGGGCGCGTCCACCCGCAGGTGAATGCCAGGTCACGCGTGCGCCCAGGCGCTGTGCGCGCTGCTGCATGTTGCGCGTGCCGCGCCCGCCTTTGGGCGGCTGGCCTTCGGGCAGGCCCCGGCCGTTGTCGATGAGACTGACGACGATGTGGCGGCCGTCGGCGGTGGCCTCGCTCTTCAGCGTCACGCGGGTCGCATGGGCGTGGTGCAGCACGTTGTTCAGCGCCTCCTGCACGATGCGCACCAGCTCGCGTCCGCCGCTGCCTTCGAGTGCCGGCAGGCAGGGCGCTTCGGCCACCTGCCAGGCGAGTGTCAGGCCGGCCGCGCGCAGCCCGGGCTCGGCGCGGTGGCGCACGCTCGCCAGCAGCAGGCCCAGGTCGCCGTCGGCCACCGACAGGGTGTCAACGGTCAGCCGCATTTCCTGGATGCAGCCGTCCAGCGCGGTGGCCATTTCCGAACTGCTGAGCAGGCCGGTCTGGGCATTCATCTTCGCCGTCATCAGCTGCGAACCCAGGCCGTCGTGCATTTCCTGCAGCAGCCGTTCACGCTCGGCAACCGCCAGGCGCTGGTGTTCGCTGGCCTGCAGCGCGGCGAAGCTGGCCTGCAGCTCGAGGGTGCGTTCGCTGAGGGCCTGCGCGGCTTCCTGGCGCAGCGCCCGTTCCCGGCGCGCGCTCAGCACGAAGTGGCGGTAGAGCAGGCTGCCCATCCACAGTACCCAGGCGGCGTGGGCCACGACGTTGATGTCGACGACGTTTGCCAGACGTGGTGCCAGCAGCGCGAAGAAGCTGACATAAGCCCAGATGCACAGCGACAGCCCGACCAGCGTGGCCGTGGCCAGCCGGTCGAAGCGCGGCTGGCGCGCCAGCGCGCGCAGCGCCAGTACCGTGGCCAGGCCCAGGATGGCCAGGCGGCTGCCCAGCGCCCACCAGGGCCAGACGTGGCTGAAGTCGTTCCAGGGCAGGTCCAGCGCGGCGGCGCTGCCGTCGACCAGCGCACCGACCACGGCGTAGGTGCCGGCCACGCGCATCGCCCAGGCGTCATGCGGCTGCGCCAGGCGCACGACGGTGGCCAGCAGCAAGGCCTTGGCGCCGACGTCGGCCACGTCCAGCAGCATGCGCCACCAGGGGCTCGGCAAGGGCTGATGCTGCAACAGGTACGGGCTGAGCAGCAGCGCCAGCAGCAACAGGTGCGCGCCCGCCAGCGCATAGGCCAGCGCCTCGCGATGGGCCAGCCAGACGCCCACCAGAAAGAGTCCGACGACCAGCGCACCCAGGGCCGTGGCGCCACGCAGCGCGGTCAGGAAGTCGCTGTTGCGGTCCAGCTCCGCCACGGCCGCGGCCGGCCCCAGGTGGACGCTGCCGATGGCGGGCGTTTCGGCCGCACCCAGCCGCAGCTGCAATTCGTGGCGGCCCATGCCCAGCCAGGAAGGCGGCACGTTGACGCTGAGCGTGTGGCTGCCCAGCTTCAGCGCCGCGCTGCGCTGGTCGACGCTGTCGGGCGGCGTGGTCTGGGCCAGCAGCTGGCCGTCCAGGTACACCAGCAGGTGCCGGCGGTGCACGATGCGCAGGGTCCAGGCGGTGTCGGGCTGGCTGGCCACGTCGAACGGCAGCAGCAGCCACAAGGGCTGGCGGCTTTCCTGGCGGCCCATCAGCAGCGGCAGTTGCCGGTTCAGGGCGGCCTGTGGCGGCAAGCTGGGTGGGGCCAGGCCACCCTGGTTGACGAGCCGGCCCTGTTCCAGCTGCATGACCTCGGGCGCTTCGACCGGGGTGCTGCGCTGGCTCAGCAGGTGCAAGCCCAGCACCAGCAGCCATGGCAGCAGGCAGGCCAGCAGCAGGCTGCCCCAGGCCCGCGGGCTGGACAACCCCGGGGGTGTGGCGGCGCTGGATGGGCTGGTGGCGCGTGACACGGGAGGCAGGGTTTCGAAGGACTGCGACGGCGCGCGGAGTATGCGTCCGCCACCGGCCCCGGCAAACCCGGGCCGCTTGCGGCAAGATGGCATGCGCCTTGCAAATTGCGTTCTTCAAGTTCTTCAAACTTCCGCTTCGGCCCGCCCCACCGTTGCGCCACCAGGACACCGCCATGCCCCGCATCCACCGTTGCATTCCTGTCCTGGCCTGTGCGCTGGCCTGTGTGCTGGCGGCGTCGGCCGCCCAGGCCCAGCAGAAGTTCGTGTTCATGAGCAACTGGTACGCCCAGGCCGAACACGGCGGCTTCTACCAGGCGCAGGCGCGTGGCCTGTACAAGGCGGCTGGCCTGGACGTGACGCTGAAGATGGGCGGCCCCCAGGTCAACGGCATGCAGCTGCTGGCCGCCGGCCAGACCGACTGCTTCATGGGCTACGACGTGCAGACGATGAAGGCCTGGGAGCAGGGCATCCCGGTGGTGACGGTGGCAGCGGCCTTCCAGAAGGACGCGGCCGTGCTCATCGGCCATCCGGGCGTGGTCGACAAGCTGGAAGACCTGAAGGGCAAGACCATCCTCATCGGAGCGGCCTCGCAAACCTCGTTCTGGCCCTGGCTGAAGGCACGCTACGGCCTGCAGGACAGCCAGACCCGGCCCTACACCTTCAACATCCAGCCCTTCGTGGCCGACAAGAACGTGGTGCAGCAGGGCTATCTGTCCAGCGAGCCTTACGCCATCGAGAAGGAAGCGGGCTTCAAGCCGCGGGTCTTCCTGCTGTCGGACTTCGGCTGGCCGCCTTACTCCACCACCATCGTCTGCATGGAAAAGACGGTGCGTGAACGCCCGCAGGCCGTCGCCGCCTTCGTGCGGGCCAGCATGGAAGGCTGGAAGAGCTACCTCAAGGGCGACCCCGGCCCGGCCAACGCGCTGATCAAGCGCGACAACCCGGCCATGACCGACGACAAGATCGCCGTCGGCATCAGACTCATGAACGATTCGGGCATGGTCTTCGGCGGCGACGCCGCCACGCTGGGCGCCGGTGTCATCACCGACGAACGCATGAAGAAGACCTACGACATGCTGGTGGCGATGAAGCTGCTTGACGCGAGCCGGGTCGAGCTGAAGAAGACCTACACGACGCAGTTCGTGAAGGACATCAAGGTGCTGCCCTGAAAGCGCCTGGGGTGCGGCTGCCGCTGCCCGGCTGCACCAGCGCCGAGCAGCCCGCGCGCCACGGCCCCATCACCGCCAGCGAACACCTGGAAGCGATGTATCGGCGAACGACGGTGCGCGCATGACGGGCGCGCCAGTGGTCAGCCTGCAGGCCGCCGAAAAGATCTACCCCAATGGCACCCGCGCATTGCTGCCCGTGGACCTGCAGGTGCAGGCCGGCGAATTCGTCACGCTGCTGGGCCCGTCGGGCTGCGGCAAGAGCACGCTGCTGAAGATGGTGGCCGGCCTGCTGCCGGCCAGCGCCGGCCTCGTGCAGCGTGCACCCGGGCGTGAACTGTCCTTCGTGTTCCAGGAAGCCACGCTGATGCCCTGGGCGCGCGTGCTGGCCAATGTGCGCTTGCCGCTGGACCTGGCCGGCCTGCCGCGCGGCCAGAGCGATCGCCGGGCGCGCGAGGCTTTGCGTCGCGTGGGGCTGGAAAACTTCGAAGGCGCGCTGCCCCGTGAACTGTCCGGCGGCATGCAGATGCGCGTGTCCATCGCCCGCGGCCTGGTCACCGAACCGGCCGTGCTGCTGATGGACGAGCCCTTCGGCGCGCTCGACGAGATCACCCGCCAGCGACTGGACAGCGACCTGCTGGCGCTGTGGCAGGCGCAGCGGCTGACGGTGATGTTCGTCACCCATTCCATCTACGAGGCGGTGTTCCTGTCGACCCGCGTGCTGGTGATGGCCGCGCGCCCGGGCCGTGTGGTGGACGAGGTGCTCATCGACGAGCCCTTCCCGCGCAGCGACGAGTTCCGCGTCTCCACGCGCTTCGCCCAGCACGCGCAACGCTTGCAGCACAGCCTGCTGGCGGCCAGCGCGATGGCGGGTTGATGGCGTGCGGATGAAGGTGCACCGATGACCGCCGACAAGCTGCTCTGGCCCGCCGCCTTGGCGGTGCTGCTGCTGGCGCTGTGGCAGGGCCTGGTGGTGGCCTTCGACGTGCCCGCCTTCCTGGTGCCCAGCCCGCTGCGGGTGGCGCAGACGCTGGTGGACGACGCCGCGCTGCTGTTCGGCGCGCTCTGGGTCACGCTGAAGATCACGCTGCTGGCCTTTGCCTGCGCCACGCTGCTGGGCGTGGCCATCGCCTTCGCCTTCGTGCAGAGCCGCATCGTCGAGACGGCCCTGTTCCCCTACGCGGTGCTGCTGCAGGTGACGCCCATCGTCGCCATCGCGCCGCTGGTCATCATCTGGGTGAAGGACCCGACGGCATCGCTCGTCATCTGCGCCACGCTGGTGGCGCTGTTCCCCATCATCGCCAACACGACGCTGGGCTTGAAGAGCGTGAACGCCGGGCTGCTGTCGTACTTCAGGCTGCAGCGCGCCAGCCGCTGGCAGACCCTGTGGCGGCTGCGCATTCCTTCGGCGCTGCCGTACTTCTTCGGCGGGCTGCGCATCAGCAGCGGGCTGGCGCTGATCGGTGCGGTGGTGGCCGAATTTGTCGCCGGCACGGGCGGCACCGGCACCGGGCTGGCGTACCAGATCCTGCAGGCCGGCTACCAGCTGAACATCCCGCGCATGTTTGCGGCCCTGGCACTCATCACGCTGGCCGGCGTGGGGCTTTTCGCGGCGATGGCCGGTTTGTCGCACTGGGCCCTGAAGGGTTGGCACGAAAGCGAGCAGGGGCATGAATAGCTGGCTGATCCGTGGCGCCATGGCCGCCGTCAGCGGCTTGCGCGGCGGTGCGGCGCGCTTGCAGCGCGGCACCGACATCCGTGTGCGCGACGGCGTGATTGCGGCCATCGGGCAGCTGGCGCCCGAGCCCGGCGAGCGGCTCATCGACGCGCGCGACTGCGTCGTCTACCCAGGCTGGGTGAATACCCACCACCACCTGTTCCAGAGCCTGCTCAAGGGCATCCCGGCCGGCATCGACCTGCCGCTGGTGCCCTGGCTCGCAGCCGTGCCCGTGCCCTACCGTCGTTACCTCGACCACGAAAACGCCTTGCGCATCGCCGCGCGGGTGGGCCTGGTGGAGCTGCTGCTGTCGGGCTGCACCACGGTGGCCGACCACCAGTACCACTACTACCCGGGCATGCCCTTCGACGTCAGCGCCGTGGTCTTCGAGGAAGCCGCGCGCCTGGGCCTGCGCTTCGTGTTGTGCCGTGGTGGCCAGACCCAGGCCAGGGCCATGACCGATGCCGTGGCACCGCTGCAGTCGGCGCCCGAGACGCTGGACGCTTTCATGGCCGGCGTCGAGCGCGACACGCGGCGCTTCCACGACCCAGGCCCGATGGCGATGCGGCGTGTCGTCAGCGCCATCACCACGCCGAACTGGAGCTGCCGGCCCGAACATCTGAAGCCGCTGGCCGCCCAGGCCCGCGCGCTGGGCATCCGCCTGCACAGTCACCTGTCGGAAAGCTGGGACTACGTCCGCTGGGCGCGCGAGGTGCATGGCTGCACGCCACTGCAGTGGGTAGCGCAGCATGACTGGCTCGGCCCCGACGTCTGGTTCGCCCATGTGGTGCACCTGGACGACAGCGAACTGCGGCTGTGCGCCAGCACCGGCACCGGCATCGCCCATTGCCCGCAGAGCAACGCGCGGCTGGGCAGTGGCATCGCCCGGGTGCCCGAGGCGCTGGCGCTCGGTGTGCCCGTGAGCCTGGCGGTGGACGGCGCCGCCTCGAACGAAGCCGCCGACATGGCCAGCGAGGCCCACGCCGCCTGGCTGATGCACCGCGCCGACCCGCGCGCCGGAACCCGCATGCAGGCCGGTGGTACGCAGCCGGGCGGGCACGCGGCGGCGCTGACGGTCGACGACGTGGTGCACATCGGTACCGCCGGCGGCGCGCGTGTGCTGGGGCTCGGTGGGGTCGGCTCGCTGGAGGTGGGCATGGCCGCCGACATCGCCGTCTACCGCCTGGACCAGCCGCGCCACTTCGGCCTGCACGACCCGGCCATCGGCCCGGTGGCCAGCGGCGGCCGGCCGACGCTGCGCGCCTTGCTCGTGCAGGGCCGGCTGGTCGCCGAGCACGACCAGATCCCGGGGCTGGACCTGGCCGAGTTGCAGGCCCAGGCCCGGGCGCTGGTGGCCCGCATGCGCTGACATCACCCCGACGCTGAGAGGAGCCGCCCGATGCTCGTCACCCGCCAAGCCGTTTTCCGCAAGTTCTGGCATGCCGTGATGCCGCTGTCGCGGCTGGCAGGTGGCCAGCCGCAGCCCTTCACCCTGCTGGGCGAAGACATCGTGCTCTTCATCGGTGCCGATGGCGAGCCCGCGGCGCTGAAGGACCGCTGCTGCCACCGCACCGCGAAGCTCAGCAAGGGCCGTTGTGTCGACGGTGCGCTGCAATGCGGCTACCACGGCTGGACGTACAACGCCCAGGGCCGTGTCATCCGTATTCCGCAATACGAGCCCGAGCGCGCCATCCCGGCCGACTACTGCACGCCGGCCTACCGCTGCGTGGCCAGGCACGGCTATGCCTGGGTGGCCCTGGTGCCACCGGCTGAAGAGCCGCTGGCGCCGATTCCCGAGATGCCCGAATACGGCGCGCCGGGCTGGCGCACCATCTTCCAGTTCCACGAGGTCTGGGCCACGAGCCCGGTGCGGGCGCTGGAAAACAGCTTCGACAACAGCCACTTCAGTTTCGTTCACCGAGCCACCTTCGGCGTGGCCGACCAGCCCAGGCCCAGCAGGTACGAGCTGGTGCAGGCCGAGGGTGGCTTCCATGCCGAAACCGTGATCGCGGCCAGCAACCCGCCGGCCTTCCATGCCGTCAGCGGCAGCACCGAACCGCTGACGCAGCGCCACATGCGCAACGCCTACTACCTGCCGTTCTCGCGCCGGCTGGACATCGAATACCCATCGGGCGTCCGCCACGTCATCCTGAACTGCTTCACCCCCATCGACGACGGCCACATCCAGCTGTGCCAATGGCTGTTCCGCAACGACACCGAGGCCGACTGCCCGGCGCACCTGCTGGTGCGTTTCGACGAGGTGATCACCCGCGAGGACAAGGACATCCTCGAGTCCACCGACCCCGACGCGCTGGTCGACACGCGCCGGCGCGGGGTGGAGTATTCGATGGACAGCGACCGGCCCGGCATGCTCATCCGCAAGCTGCTGATGGAGCTGCTCACGCGGCATGGTGAAAGCGAGATCCATCGCTGAATGTCGGGGTGCGCTGCGAATGCCAGTAAGCGGCCCGTTGCGGTCGTTGGCTCGGACCCCTTCGGCTGTCGAAGTGGGTCCCGTGGGCTGGGCGAGCCGGGTGGCCCCTTCCGCTCATGTCCCCCGCCTTCGGCCGCCCATGAGCCTTTGGCTCATGGGCGGCCGAAGTCTCCTCCTTTACTTCGCTCCAGGGGCCACCCGACTCACCCAGCCCAGACGACATGTCGGCGCGCGACGGGGGAGAGAAGACACGGTGGTTGCAAAGGCGGGCTGGGGCTGGCTGTGGCGCGCATGGGAGGCGCCGAGGAGCGCAGGGCCCGCGGCCCCCGCGCGCAGCGCGGTTCAACCTCTGACTCGCCGCAGGTGTT
>JALHPF010000021.1 GCA_022842595.1 Rubrivivax sp. | reverse complement strand
CCCCCGCAGCGAAGTAAAGGAGGAGCCCACGGACCGTCAGGTGCCTCAGGCACCTGGCGGGCCGTGGGCGGGGGACATGAGCGGAGGGGGCCACCCGGCTCGCCCAGCCCAAGGGACCCACTTCGACAGCCGAAGGGGTCCGACCGGAACGTCCGCAACCTGCCGCAAACCGCCATCCGAACCAGCGTACGGACCCCCTGCTGGCCACGCAGATGCACCGGGCGGCGTCAGGACCGGGATCGTTCAGCGGGATACTGAGCGACCGCACCCTGGCCCAGGCCTATCTTGACCGAACCTCGCCCGCCGATCGATCCAGGACATCACCCGGAGCCATGGATGGACCTGGCCCGCGTGGCTGCCATCTTCGCGGTGGTGATGCTTCATGTGTCGGCCTACGGCGTGACGGGCACGCCCGTGGGTTCCGGCGACTGGTGGGTCGCCAACGTCGCCGACTCGGCCGTTCGCTGGTGCGTGCCCGTACTCGTCATGGTCAGCGGCGCGCTGCTGCTTCACCCCGACAAGCAGGCTGAGCCGCCCAGGGTATTCGTCCGCAAGCGGCTTCAGCGCGTGCTGCTGCCGCTGGTCTTCTGGACGGGGGTCTACACACTGTGGAACCAGCGCGCCCTGGCCCTGACCTGGGATGCCAGACTGGGCCACGCCCTCGAAGGCATGGCGCGCGGGGCGCCGCACTACCACCTGTGGTTCCTCTACATGATCGTGCTGCTGTATGCCTTCGTCCCGGCGCTGCGCGCCATGGCGGCCGCGGCGTCGCTCACGGTGCTCAAGTTCACCACCGGCGCCGGCTTCGTGCTCGCGGCCATCGCCGCCGTGCATGCAGCCAGCAGCGGCGCACCGGCCGGACTGTTTACCCACGGCTTTCTGTCGTATCTGCCCTACTTCCTGGCCGGCCACCTCATTGCCATCAGCGCGGCCGAAGCGCACCGGTGGAAGCTGGCCGCCGTGGTCGGGGCCAGCGTCGTGGCCACTGCCTGGGGCTGCCACGCCCTGACGGTCAGCCACCAAGCCGCGGCGGGCCAGTACTTCTACGGCTATCTCAGCCTGACGGTCATTCCCATGTCGGTGGCCGCGGCGGTCTTCTTCCGGTCCCTGCCCCCTGTGCGCGCCCGATGGCTCCAGAAGCTGGGTCCGCTGACGCTCGGGATCTACCTGGTGCATCCGCTGCTGCTCGAAAGTGCACAAGGCCTCTGGCCGAAGCTGCTGGACGGTCCGCAGTGGCTCGTGATTCCCGCCGTCACCGCGGCCCTGCTGGTGGGTTCGACCGTGGTGACGGCCCTGCTGGCCCGACTGCCGCTGACACGACGCTTCGTCTGAGGTCACCCGCAGCCGTGTTCAGCGCGTGAGGAAGTGCAGCGCAAAACGGTTGAACAATGCGTGGCGTCGCAGGAAGGCGGGCTGCTGTGCACCTGCCGCACCACAATCAGCCACCCGTGTCGAGCACTTCACCGAACCCGTCCATGCTGCCTTCGCGCCCACCCTGGTGGCAGCGGCTGCATGCTGCCCTGATGCCGGACTACAACCGCGCAGCCACCAGCTTCTGGTGGGCGGTGGTGCTGGCCGGCGGCGGGCTGCTGCTGTTTTGCCTGGCCAGGCTGGGCACGATCGGTTGGCTGGGCTGGCTGCAGATCGTGCTGGGCACGGGGCTGGCCACGGCCGCGGGCCTGTTCCCGGTACGCGTGCCGGGGTCCAAGCAGTCGTTCGTTGCCAGCGAGATCTTCATCTTCGTGCTGCTGCTGGTGCTGGGCCCGGCTGCGGCGGCCGTGGCTGCAGCCACCGAAGCCTTCGTCGGGTCCGCACGCACATCCAAGCGCTGGACCAGCCGCATCGCCAGCCCGGCGATCGCCACGCTTTCGGTGTTCAGCGTGGGCACCTTGCTGCAGCGGGCTCTGGCAGCGCTGCAGGCGCGGGGCTTCGACGGCGCGGCCACTGTCATGGCCGCAGCGATGGCTTTCGCGGCGCTGTTCTTCGTCGTCAACGTCATGCTCGTCAGCGGCGCCCAGCGACTGAAGCGCGACGAGGCCTTCTTCCAGTGGGCGCCGCTGTTCACCGTGTTCCGCTGGGTGGGCATTGCCTATGCCGGCAGTGCCAGCGTGGCGGCGCTGCTGTTCATCACCTGGCGCGAACATGGCGTGGGCGTGCTGATGGTGATGGTTCCGCTGCTGGCCATGCTGCTCGTCACCCTGCACTTCTACTTTCGCCAGCAGGAAGCCAACGAGTCCGCGCGCGAGGCCCATGCCGGCGCCGCCGAACGCGAGGCCGAACTCGCCGCCGGTGCTGCCGACGCGGCAGCCCGCCACCTGCGCGAGCTCGAGGCCAGCGAACACCGCTTCCACGCCGCCTTCACCCACGCCGGCATCGGCATGGCCCTGCTGGATTTCGATGGCCGCATCCTGCAAGCCAACCCGGCGCTGGCGGCCTTGCTGTTGATGCGCCAGGAAGAGCTGCATGGTCAGCTGCTGCAGCAGTTCCTGGTCGACGAGGACCGCACCAGCTTCGAACACCACCTGGGCTTGCGCAGCGAGCGCCGGGCCGACGCCCGCCACGGCAGCCTGCGCGGCGCGGCGCAGGACTTCGAGGCTTTCGCCACCGAAGTTCGCTGCCGCGCCCGGGACGGCCAGATCGTCTGGGCGGCGCTGCACTGCAACTTCTTCACCGAACCCGAAGCCGACCAGCCCAGCCTGATCCTGCAGGCTCAGGACGTGACCGCGCGCCGCCTGGCCGAAGCCGGCCTGCAGCACCTGGCCTACCACGACAGCCTCACCGGGCTGCCCAACCGCCGCCGTTTCATGGAAATCCTGGCCGGCGCCGTGGCCCGCCACCAGGCCGACCCGAGCCAGCACTTCGCTGTCATGTTCCTCGACTTCGACCGCTTCAAGCTCGTCAACGACAGCCTGGGCCACAACACCGGCGACGCACTGCTGGGCCAGATGGCGCGGCGCATCCAGGAAAACCTGCGGCCGCGCGACATCGTGGCGCGGCTGGGTGGTGACGAGTTCGCGATCCTGGCCGAAGGCAGTGGCCAGGAACACGACACCATCGCCGTGGCCGAACGGCTGAAGAGCGCGCTGCAGCGCCCGTTCCTGCTGGGCAATGCCGAGGTGGTGTGCACGGCCAGCATCGGCATCACCTTCAGCGCCTTCAACTACGCCAGCGCCGAAGAGGTGCTGCGCGACGCCGACACCGCCATGTACAAGGCCAAGGGCAGCGGCCGCGCCGGCTGGGCGCTGTTCGACGCCAGCCTGCACACCGCCGTGTCCGACCGACTGCGGCTGGAAGGCGAGCTGCGCCATGCCATCAGTGCCGGCGAGCTGGCGGTCGTCTACCAGCCGCTGTTCGAACTGGCCGGCGGCAGGCTGGCCGGTTTCGAAGCCCTGGTGCGCTGGAACCATCCGCGCCAGGGCGAACTGGAGCCGGCGGCCTTTCTGGCGATGGCCGAAGAAAGCGGGCTGATGCTGCCGCTGTCGGACTTCGTCCTGAACTGCGCCTGTCAGCAGCTGCGTCTGTGGCAGCAGAGCGCGCCCGATCTGGCCGAATTGACGGTGAGCGTCAACGTCTCGGCCGGCGACCTGGCGCAGGCTGCGTTCGTGGCCCGCGTCAGCCGCGCCATCATCGAAGCCGGGCTGCGCCCGGAACACCTGACGCTGGAGCTCACCGAAGGCATCCTGATGTCGCAGATCGGCGGCGCCATGGACACCCTGGCCGCACTCAAGCGCCTGGGCGTGCGCCTGGCTGTCGACGACTTCGGCACCGGCTACTCATCGCTCAGCCACCTGTCCAAGCTGCCCATCGACAGCCTGAAGATCGACCGCAGCTTCATCGGCGCACTGCGCCCGGGCAGCGACGAGACAGCGGTGGTGCGGGCGATCATCCAGCTGGGTGCGGCGCTGCGCAAATCGGTGGTGGCCGAGGGCATCGAATCGGCCGAGCAGATGGAGCAGCTGCGCGCCATGGGCTGCGAACTCGGCCAGGGCTATCACCTGGGCCTACCGCTGAGCATGCTGCAGGCCGGCGAACTGCTGCGCGCCAGGCCGCCAGCGGCGCTGCACTGAACTGCGCGTGCCTGCGTGCGAAACCGGCTACACCGGTAGCAGCGCGGTGTTCTTCACCTCTTCCATCACCGCATAGGTGCGTGTCTCGCGCACACCGGGCAGCGTCCAGATCACGCTGCCGATGAACTCGCGGTAGGCCGCCATGTCGGCGACACGCGTTTTCAGCAGGTAGTCGAAGCCGCCGGCCACCAGGTGCGCTTCCAGGATTTCCGGGCGCACCTGCACGGCGGCCTTGAAGGTGTCCATGACGTCGTGCACGGTGCGGTCGAGCAGGATCTCGACGAACACCAGCAGCCCGGCGCCGAGCTTGGCCGGGTTCAGCCGCGCTTCGTAGCCCAGGATGAAACCTTCGCGGGTGAGGCGCTTCACCCGCTCGAGCACCGCGGTGGGCGACAGGTGCACTTCCTCGGCCAGCTTCAGGTTGCTGATGCGACCGTCGGCCTGCAGCACACGCAGGATGCGCAGGTCAATCTTGTCGACCTTGTGGGGGCCGCGGGGGCTGGTGTCATCGCTGTCCATGCTGGATGATTCTCCGCGAGCAGGCCCGTTTTCCGAATCCCCTGCGGCTCGAGGCCCCATAAGCTGCCGATCTTGCCCGGGACAGCCCGCAAGAACCCCCACGAAAGCATCGCCATGCCGCATTTCACCGCTCCCGTCGCCCGCGCCCGCCTGCCCTTCCCCTACCGCCCCGAGGCCGAGGCCGTGGCCGCTTCGCTGGCGGCACTGCAGGGCCGGCTGGACTGGCCGGCCGTGATCGACGCCGCCCGCCCCTGGGTGCGCGCCGTGCGCGAGCAGCCGGCGCCTTTCTGGGCGATGGAATCACTGCTGCGCGAATATCCGATCAGCAGCGCCGAGGGCCTGGCCCTGATGCGCCTGGCCGAAGCCCTGCTGCGGGTGCCCGACGCCGAAACCGCCATCGCGCTGACGGCCGACCAGCTGGGCCGTGCCGACTTCGACGAGGCCTCCGAAGGCAGCCCGCACAAGATGCTGGCCAACCTGTCGGCCAGTGCGATTGCTTTGAGCAAGAAATTTCTGCCCGACAGCAGCAACCCGCCGGGCCTGCTGCAGCGCCTGGGCTCGCGCACCGTGGTCGCCGCCACCGTGCGCGCGATCCAGCTGCTGGGCCGGCAGTTCGTGCTGGGCCGCAGCATCGAAGAGGCCATGAACGAGGCGGCCAGCCAGAAGAGGGCCCTGTCGCAACTGCGCTTCAGCTACGACATGCTCGGCGAAGGCGCGCGCACCGAGCGCGATGCCGAGCGCTACCTGGCCAGCTACAGCCATGCCATCCGGGCCATCGCTGGCGGAGGCAGGGCGGCATCACCGATGGCGTCCGACGGCATCTCCATCAAGCTCAGCGCCCTGTTCAGCCGCTACGAAGACGCACAACGCGAGCGCGTCTTCGCCACCCTGCTGCCACGCGTGCAGGGCCTGGTGGACCTGGCCGCCGCTGCCAACATCAACCTGACCATCGACGCCGAAGAAACCGACCGGCTCGAGCTGTCACTGGACGTCTTCGAGGCCCTGGCCGCCGACATCGCCGCGCGCCACCCGCACTGGCAGGGCTTCGGCCTGGCCGTGCAGAGCTACCAGACACGGGCGCTGGCCGTCATCGACGAAGTCGCCGCCATCGCGCAGCGCCATGGGTGCAAGTTCATGGTGCGGCTGGTGAAGGGCGCGTACTGGGACGGCGAGATCAAGCGCGCCCAGGAAGCCGGTCTGCCCGCCTACCCGGTGTTCACGCACAAGCACCACACCGACATCAGCTACCTGGCCTGCGCGGCGCGGCTGATCCAGCACCAGGCCGTCATCTACCCGCAGTTCGCCACCCACAACGCCGGCACCGTGGCGGCCATCGTGCAGCTGGCGCAGAAGGCGAATGCGCCTTTCGAGATGCAGCGCCTGCATGGCATGGGTGAAGGGGTGTACCGCGAGGTACTGAAGGGCAGCCCTGCCACGCCCGGTGGGGCAGGGGCCCCACCGGTTCGAATCTACGCGCCCGTGGGCGAGCACCGCGACCTGCTCGCCTACCTGGTGCGCCGGCTGCTGGAAAACGGCGCGAACTCGTCGTTCGTGCACCAGCTGGCCGACGAACATGTCAGCGCCGAACAGCTGCTGGCCTCGCCGCTGCAGCCCAGCACCGAAACCGCCCTGCCGCTGCCACCGCAGCTGTACGGCACGCAGCGCCTGAACTCCACCGGCGCCGACCTGGCGGTGCTGGCCATGCGCGCGCCACTGGACGCCGCCCTCGCGCAGGCGACCGTGGAAGCCGTGCCGATGGCGAGCGCGGCCGAGGCCGGCGCCGCCATGGCGCGCCTGCACGCCGGCTTCGACGCCTGGGCCGCACGCCCGCTGCCCGAACGCGCCGCCCTGCTGCGCCGCGCCGCCGACGCGCTGGACGCACGCCTGCCCGAGTTCTGCGCGCTGCTGGTGAAGGAAGCGCACAAGACGATGGGCGACTGCATCGCGGAGGTGCGCGAGGCGGTGGACTTCTGCCGCTACTACGCCGACACCGCCGAAGCCCGGCTGATGGACCAGCCCCTGCCCGGCCCCACCGGCGAAAGCAACCTGCTGCGCCTGCACGGCCGCGGTGTCTTCGTCTGCATCAGCCCGTGGAACTTCCCGCTGGCCATCTTCGCCGGCCAGGTGGTGGCGGCACTCGTCGCCGGCAACACCGTGGCCGCCAAGCCGGCCGAGCAGACGCCGGTGGTGGCGCGGCGCTTCGTCGCGCTGCTGCATGAAGTGGGCGTGCCGCAGGACGCCGTGGCCTGGCTGCACGGCCTGGGCGAGACCGTGGGCGCGGCGCTGGTGGCCAACCCGCGCACCGCCGGCGTGTGCTTCACCGGCAGCACGGCGGTGGCTCGCATCATCAACCGCACGCTGGCGCTGAAGGACGGCCCGATCGTGCCCCTGATTGCCGAAACCGGCGGCCTGAACGCGATGATCGTGGACAGCACCGCCCTGCCCGAGCAGGTGGTGGATGCGGTCGTGCAGAGCGCCTTCCGCAGCGCCGGCCAGCGCTGCAGCGCCTTGCGGCTGCTGTGCGTGCACGAGGGCATCGCCGACGGCGTGATCGAGATGCTGCGCGGCGCGCTCGCCGAGCTGGACGTGGGCGACCCCGCCGAGCTGTCCACCGACGTCGGCCCGGTCATCGACGCCGAAGCCTGCGGCGGCATCCGGGCCCATGTCCAGCGCCTGCGCGGCAGCGCGAAGCTGCTCGGTGAAACGGCGGTGACGTCGGGTTTCCCGAACCTGGTGGCGCCGGTGGCCTTCGAGCTGCCGCGCATCGCCGACCTGAAGGAAGAGATCTTCGGCCCGGTGCTGCACGTGGTGCGCTGGGGTGGCGCGGTGGAAGACGTGGTGCACCAGATCAACGCGCTGGGCTACGGCCTGACGCTGGGCGTGCAGACCCGCATCGACAGCCGTGCACAGCGCATCGCCGGCCTGGCGCGCATCGGCAACGTCTACGTCAACCGCAACATGATCGGCGCGGTGGTGGGCGTGCAGCCCTTCGGTGGCGAAGGCCTCAGCGGCACCGGCCCGAAAGCCGGCGGCCCGCACTACCTGTACCGCTTCTGCGCGGAGCAGACCGTGACCATCAACACCGCCGCCGCCGGCGGCAATGCCGAACTGCTGGCCGGCGTGTAGGTCGCGTGGCAGTCGCGTGGCGGCCGCATGGTGGCCGCGGGGTGGAGACAGTCAGCCCGCAGCGGCTGCCGGTCGCCCACCGCCAGGGCCGCCCTGCTGCTGGCTCAATGCCAGTTCGGCCGCGTGCCTGGCATGCAGCCAGGTGGTGTCGAACAGCGGCACGCTGGCGTCGGCCGGGCCGACCAGCAACGAGATCTCGGTGCACCCCAGGATGATGGCTTCGGCGCCACGTGCCACCAGGCTGGCCATCACGCGCTGGTAGACGGCGCGCGAGGCCGGCAGCACCTGGCCCAGGCAGAGTTCGGTGTAGATGATGCGGTGCACCTCGTCCTGCCCGGCGGCGTCGGGCACCAGCACCTGCAGGCCGTGGCGCTCGCTCAGGCGGTCCTTGTAGAAGGGCTGGGCCATCGTGAAGCGTGTGCCCAGCAGGCCGACGCTGCGGCAGCCCGCAGCCCGGATCGCGGTGGCGGTGGGGTCGGCGATGTGCAGCAGCGGGATGGCCACGGCGGCCTCGATCGCCGGAGCCACCTTGTGCATGGTGTTCGTGCACAGCACCAGGAAGTCGGCACCGGCGGCCTGCAGCGCGCGCGCAGCGCTGGCCAGCAGTTCGCCGGCTGCAGCCCAGTCGCCGGCATGCTGCAGGCGTTCGACATCGGCGAAGTCCACGCTGTACAGCACCACGCGGGCCGAATGCAGCCCGCCCAGCCGCTCGCGCACGGTTTCGTTGACGATGCGGTAGTAGGGCAGTGTCGATTCCCAGCTCATGCCGCCGATCAGGCCGATGGTCTTCATGCGCTGCGGTACGGGCCGTTCAGACGCGTCGGCGGAACACCAACCGGTCGGCTTCGCTCGCGGCTGCGGCCAGTGCATAGCCGTCGGCGTCGAAGCTTTCCAGCGCCTTCACGCTGCGCGCGCGCACCTGCACGGCATGGCGCGCCATCAGCCCGCGCGCACGCTTGGCGAAGAAGCTGATGATCTTGTAGCGGCCGTCCTTCCAGTCCTCGAACACGCAGTCGACGACACGCGCGTTCAGTGCCGGGCGCAGGGCCACCTTGGCGTATTCGACCGAAGCCAGGTTGACGACGGTGCGCGAACGCTCGCCCTCCAGCCGCTGGTTCAGGTAATCGGCCACGGTGTCGCCCCACCAGGCGTAGAGGTCGCGCCCGCGGGCGTTGACGAGCCCGGTGCCCATTTCCAGCCGGTAGGGCTGCAGCCGGTCCAGTGGCCGCAGCACGCCGTACAGGCCCGACAGCAGCACCAGGTGGTCCTGGGCCCAGGCCAGGTCGGCGGTGGCCAGGGTGCGGGCGTTCAGGCCGTCGTAGACATCGCCGTCGAAGGCCAGCACCGCCGGCTTGCTGTTGGCGGGCGTGGCCTCGGGCTGCCAGGCCCGGTAGCGCGCCACGTTCAGTTCGGCCAGCGGCGCCGACAGGTCCATCAGCGCCGCCACCTCGGCCGCGGTCTTCTCGCGCAGCACCGTGATGAGCTCGGCCGCCTGCGGCATGAACAGCGGCGTGGTGGCACGCTTGAGCACGGGCCTGGGTGCCGGGGTCTCGTAGTTCAGGGTCTTGGCGGGGGACAGCAGGAAGAGCATCGGGCGCTTCAGTGATCGGTTCAGTAATCGGTTCAGTGGTCGATTTGGGGGCCGCGCGGCACCGCGCCGAGCGCCGCCTGCCAGGTGCGCAGCGGGATGTGCGTCTGCAGCCGCTGCAGCGCACATGTCACCAGGGCCGGGTGGACTTCGTGGCCCACGCCCTCGGCGATGTCGAGCGTGGCGTCGCCTTGCAACGCGGCCAGGTGCTCGAGCGCGTCACGCGAGGCCTGGGCCGGGATCACGCGGTCGGCGCCGCCATGGAACAGGTGGATGGTGGTCTGGCGCGGCGCCGCCAGCGGCAGCTCGGCATAACGCCCGCCGAAGGCCAGCACACGGCCGCACAGGCCGTCGTGCTGGCCGGCCAGGGCCAGCGACAGGATCGCCCCTTGCGAGAACCCGCCCAGGCAGGTGGCGGCCGGGCCCACGCCCAGGCGCTGCTGCTGGGCCTGCACCCAGCGCTGCAAGGCCGGCAGCACCGAGGCCACGCGCTGCGGCCAGTTGGCTTCGGTCAGGCCGTCGACGCTGTACCACTGGCGGCCACCCGGGCCGGGGCGGCCGGCCACCTGGGCTTCGGCCTGGTCGCGGGCATCGGGGGCAAGCACCGCCGCCTGCGGAAACTGCTGGCGCAGCGCCTGCGCCAGCGGCGCCAGGCTGCTGCCGTCGCCACCCCAGCCATGCAGCAGCAGGATGAGTTGTTGCGGGGCGCCCTCGGCGGGCAGCCATTCGATGGGAAGTTCCATCGCTGCGATTGTCCCGCAGCGCTGCCGCCCTGCGCCGCACTACGGCATCGGGCCGAGGGTGCGGCGCAGGAATTCGAAACCCTTGGTCCAGGCCTCGGCCTGGGCGCGGGCATTGGCTTCGGGCGTGCCGCCGCTCTTGCTGGGGCCGGCGTTGTACTGGGTGGTGGGCCCCCAGCCGGTGCCGCCCAGGAAGTGGCCGGCGTCGCGGTAGACCAGGGCCACGGTTTCGCGGCCCGCCGCGGCGCGGGTGCGGGCAATGGCCTCGGCCATGCTGCCGCTGTCCCAGATCTGGTCGTCATGGCCGCCCACCACCATCACCGGTGCGGCGATGTCTTCGACGCGGATGCGTGCCGGTGCCACGCGTTCGGGGTTCGCGGCGCGCCCGGCGTCCTGCGGGCGGCGGATCCTCACCTCGGCGCCGGCGGCGAAGCCGGCGAATTCCTTCTCGAAGTCCTTGTAGGGCACAAACGGCAGTGGCTGGCCCTGCCAGGCGAAGCCTGGGCGTTCACCCGGCTTGACCCCTTCGCCCCAGCCTTCCCAGACCACGTCACTGGGCACGATGGCCAGCACCGACTTGATCCAGGGCATGCGCGCAGCGGCCAGCAGCGCGAGCTCTGCGCCCTTGCTGGTGCCCACGACACCGATGCGGCTGGCGTCGACGCCGGCTTGCTTCGCCAGCCAGTCGCGGGCCGCGGCCAGGCGTTCCACCGGCAGGTCGGCGAAGGCGCGCGGCAGTTCGGGCACCTCGGGCGGCAGCGGGCCGGTGGGGCCCCACTGCGCGGGCGAGTAGTACGGCAGCGCCAGCACCGCAAAGCCGCGCGACGCGTAGACCGGCGCATCGCGGGTGATGCGCCGGCCGCCCTCGCTGCCACCCAGGACGATGAGCGCCGGCCGCGGCTGCTCGCCCGGCAAGCTGCTGAACAGCGCCCCCGGGAAACCGTCGACCGGCCGGGACACCACCGCCGGCAGCGTATTGAGCAAGCTCAGCGTGCGCGCGGCCAGCGGCTTGTCGGCCTGGCCGACTTCGCTGACCTCGATCCTCACCTGGCCTTCGGCCAGCTCCGGCTGGCTGCCGCTGGCCGGCTGCATCGCCCAGAACAGCCCGCGCAGGTCGGCGCCGCTGTAGCTGCTGCCGGGCAAAGGCACGGCGGTGGCCAGGTCCAGCGTGCCGGCAGCCGTGCTCCGAAAACCGGCCCGCGCCGCGTAGGGCCGCTGGCCGCCGGTGAATTCGCGGACCAGGCGGCGGGTGGCGACCTGCACTTCGGTGTCGGCCGGCAGGCCGGTGATGCGGATGGCCAGCGGTTCACCGGCCAGAACGGTGTCGCCGGGTTCCAGGACGATCTGCTGGGCCTGGGCAACGCCGCCAGCAAGGCCGGAAACCAGGGCGGCAGCGGCCAGCAGGGTTCGGGTGCGCAGTTTCATGGTGGGGCGGGTCAATCAGGGTCTTGGCGGGTGCAGGCCGGCTCAAGCCGATGCGGCAGCGATCCGGGCCGAAGCCGCCGCCGCGCCACTGCGCTGCAGCGTCTGCCAGCGCCGCTGCAGCACCCACAGCGTCACGGCGTAAACGGCCACGATGACCAGCGGCACGGCCACGAAACGCTGCTCGGGGAAGGCCAGCCAGGCCGCAAGCACGCCGGCGGTGCGCACACCGGCATGCCAGAGCCCCACCGGGTGGCGGATGACCCAGGACAGCGGCAGCCACATCAGCCCGGTGAGGATGCCCACCGTCAACGGCAGCGAGCTCGCGTCCTGCATGAAGAACGGGATCGCGATGGCGTAGACACCGAGCGACATCGCCACGGTATGCATGAACAGCGCGTCGAAGGCGTTTTTCGGCCGGGTCTTGTCCAGGAAGTCTTCGCCCGTCAGCTTCGACAGCGCGATGCCCAGGTAGACGATGCTGCCGGTGGCCGCGAACAGCACCATCGCGCTTCCGAAGGTGTCCAGCACCAGACCGGCGGCAGCGACCACCGCCCAGGCGACGGTACCGGCCAGCGGCATGGCCATCAGGCGGCGGCGGCTGTAATCGGCGCGTTGGGTGTCGAGGCTGCGTTCCATCGTGAGGCTCCTGGTTGAGGGTTGAGGCGGGACCTTGTCCAGCGATGGCCGCAAGACTAGGCGGGGCGGCGTGAAGCGACCCCACGATGGCGACAGATGGCCAGCTCGGGCGACGGATGGCCAGGGCCGGGTGCCCGGCTGCGCCTGCCGTGCGCTCAGCGCGCAGGCGCCAGCTGCAGGGCCATGAACGTGCTGTGCGGGTCTTCGAGGTAGTCGGCGAAAGGGCCGCAGGGCTCGAAGCCGAAGCGGCTGTACAGCGCCTTGGCGCTGTCGAAGGCCGGGTGGGTACCGGTTTCCAGGCTCAGCGTCTCGTAACCGCGCTGACGTGCCATGGCCACGATGTGCGCGAGCACCGCGTGCCCGGCGCCGCGGCGCCGCAGCCGGGCCGGCGTTCGCATCGACTTGATCTCGCCATGCAGCGGCGAGAGTTCCTTCAGCGCGCCGCAGCCCAGCAGCAGATCGTCCTGCCACACGGTCCACAGGCTGATGCCCGGCGCCTTCAGCTTCGACAGGTCCAGCGCAAACACCTTGTCGGCGGGCGACAGCTCGTGCATGTGGCTCAGGTGCTCGCGCAACAGGGCGTGTACCTGCGGGCGCGACAGATCGTCGAGTTCGATGCGCATGGCGGGCATGGGCGGTCCGGGTTCAGAAGGGGTCAAAGGCAATGCCGCTTCGGGCCAGCAGCGATTGCACCAGGACCTTCCACGGGCCTTCGGGCACCCACACGCGAGTGACGGCGCTCCAGGCCGCTGCCGGATCTTCGCCTTCGTGGATGACCCGGTGCAGGAACACCAGCGTCGAGGCGCGCATGTTCACCTGGCAGTGCACCAGCACCTTCTGCCCCTGCAGCCGCTGCAGCGCGGCCGAGAAGGCATCGAAGTGGGCTGCGGTGGGCGCGCCGAAGGGAATGGGGATGTGCAGGAATTCGAGGCCCTGCTTCGCGACGATCTCGGGCTCGGCCTTCACCGCGTCGGGCACCGACGCGGGGGCCAGGTACACCACGGCCTGGACGCCCTGCTGCGCCAGACCCGCCAGCGCGCGGGCGCTGGGTTGCCCCGAAGTGAGCAGCCGCGGCGAGATCACCACGAGGTTCGGCGCTTCCAGCGCGGACTCGGCCGCCGCTGCCGACCCCGGGGCGAAGCCGATGCCCAGGCCCAGCCAGGCTACCAGGGTCAGGGTCAGGGTCAGGGCTCGCAGGGTGGTCATCGTTCTCTCCAGCTACCAGGTGCTGGCCGCTGCGGTGCCCTGGTGGTAGCGAAGCTGCCAGCCGGCGCCCGTCTGCAGCCACAGCGACGCGCGCAGGGTGTGGTGCACCAGGCCTGCGCCAGGCGCCACGTGCGCAGAGCGATAGCCGAGCAGGGCCACGCCAGGCCCGAGCAGCGACACCGCGAAGTCATCCGAGGCCACCACGGGCTGCGTGTCTTGCGCGGCCAGGAAACGGATGACGGTGTCCCGGTCGTAGGGCCGCCCCGAGCGGCCCACTTCGTGGAAGTCGGGATGCAGCAGCTGTTCCAGACGCGCACGACTGCAGCGAACGCCGGGATGATGGAGTTCGACCTCGAGCGCCTGCAGTTCGTGGAGGAGGGATGACATGGATTCAGGGCCTGGAGGTCTGGCGTCGCGATGTACCCGCCGGGCGGCTCATGGCGCCGTCAGCAGCCACGGCCGGGCCGGCACAGCCACTGCCGCGAACACCACGAGGGCCAGGACATGCAGGGTGCTTTCGGGCGTGCGCCGTTCCCCTGAGGCTGCGGCGTCGCGCGGCGGGCCTGCTCTTTCGCGCCGGCCACAGGGCCGGGCCGAGACGTGGACGAAGATGGGTTCGCCCCCCTGGGTCGATTCGATCCTTCCGAAGCCGCGTTCGTCGTCCCAGAAGGTCAGGGTGCCTTCAAAGCGCATGCATGACAGGTGGGTGGGTGTGGCTGGAGGAGTGGCGTCGACGCAGGCAGGCTTGCCGCCATGGGCCGCAAGCATACAGACCCGGCTCGCCGCAGACCGGCCGCAGCTCAGCGGAAATTCCGGCTGCTCGTCGCCAGCCCTTGCAGCAGTTCGCTGTGGTCGACCAGGGTCTTGGCCACCAGGTGGCGCACCTCGCCTTCGCGCTGCCAGACACCGTAGACGGTCAGCAAGGTGGCCGCCAGCAGCGGCCGGCGCTGACGCTCCACCAGCGCCGGCCAGACGATGACGTTGACGGCCCCGGTCTCGTCTTCGAGCGTCACGAAGACCACGCCCTTGGCCGTTTCCGGGCGCTGGCGGTGGGTGACGATGCCGCTGGCGCGCGCCAGCCGGCCATGCGGGTAGCCCTTGAGCACCGCCGCCGGCTGCACCTTGAAAGCGGCGAGCTGCTCACGCAGCAGGCCCACCGGGTGCTGCGTCAGGCTCAGGCCCTGGCTGCGGTAGTCGGCCAGCACGGTGGTGGCGGCGCTGGGTGCGGGCAGCTCGGCGGCGGCTTCGAAGGTGCGGGTCTCGCGCAGCATCGGCGTGGCGCGGGTGTCGACGCCGGCCACGGCCCAGGCCGCCTGGTGGCGGTGGCCGGCCAGGGGCAGCAGCGCGTCGGCCTGGGCCAGCAGTTCCAGCTGGTGGGCGTCCAGCTGGGCGCGGCGGGCCAGGTCTTCGGGCGAAGCAAACGGCGCCTCGGCACGCGCGGCCAGCAGCCGCGTGGCGGCTTCCTGCTGGAAGCCACTGATGCGGTTGAAGCCCAGGCGCACCGGGTGAAACTGACGAAGGGCACTGCCCTGCCCCGCCGGGCCTTCCAGCGTGCTGTCCCATTCGCTGTGCAGCACGCTCACCGGCCGCACCTGCACGCCATGGTCCTTCGCGTCGCGCACGAGCTGCGCCGGGGCATAAAAACCCATCGGCTGGCTGTTCAGCAGGGCGGCGAGGAAGGCGTCGGGGTGATGGCATTTCAGCCAGGCGCTGACGTACACCAGCAGCGCGAAGCTGGCGGCATGGCTTTCCGGGAAGCCGTATTCGCCGAAACCCTGGATCTGCTTGAAGATGCGTTCGGCGTAGTCGAGTTCGTAACCCTTGGCGACCATGCGGCCGACCAGCTTTTCATGGAAGGGGCCGAGGCCGCCCTTGCGCTTCCAGGCCGCCATCGCGCGGCGCAGCTGGTCGGCTTCGCCGGGCGTGAAGTCGGCGGCCAGGATCGCCAGCTGCATCACCTGTTCCTGGAAGATGGGCACGCCCAGCGTGCGCTCCAGCGCCTGGCGCACTTCGTCGCTGGGGTAGTCCACGGGTTCTTCGCCGCTGCGCCGCCGCAGGTAAGGGTGGACCATGCCGCCCTGGATCGGCCCCGGCCGCACGATCGCGACTTCGATCACCAGGTCGTAGAACCGGCGCGGCTGCAGCCGCGGCAGCATGCTCATCTGCGCCCGGCTTTCCACCTGGAAGGTGCCGACGCTGTCGCCGCGGCACAGCATCTCGTAGCTGGCGGCGTCTTCCGCAGGCACCTGATGCATCTCGATCGGCTGGCCGAGCTTGTCGCCCACCATCAGCAGCGCGCGGCGGATCGCGCTGAGCATGCCGAGCGCCAGGATGTCGACCTTCAGCAGGCCCAGCGTGTCCAGGTCGTCCTTGTCCCACTGGATGACGCTGCGGCCGGGCATGCTGGCGTTTTCCACCGGCACCAGCTGCGCCAGGCTGTCGCGGGCGATGACGAAGCCGCCCGGGTGCTGCGACAGGTGGCGCGGAAAACCGATGAGCTGCTGCGTCAGCGTCATCCACATCTGGCACAGCGGCGCTTCGGGGTCGAAGCCGTTTTCGCGCAGGCGCTCGGCATGGATGTGGCGGCCGTCGAACCAGTGCTGGCTTTTCGACAGCGCCTCGATGCGTTCGAGGTCGATGCCCAAGGCGCGGCCGACGTCGCGCAGCGCACTGCGCGGGCGATAGCTGATGACGACGCCGGTGAGTGCGGCGCGGTGCCGGCCGTACTTGCGGTAGATGTACTGGATGACTTCTTCGCGGCGCTGGTGCTCGAAGTCGATGTCGATGTCGGGCGGCTCGTTGCGTTCGGCGCTGATGAAGCGTTCGAACAGCAGCGTGGTGCGCGCCGGGTCGACCGCGGTCACGCCCAGGCAGTAGCAGACGGCCGAATTGGCGGCGCTGCCGCGGCCCTGGCACAGGATGCCCTGGGCGCGGGCCCAGTGCACGATGTCGGCCACCGTCAGGAAATACGGTTCGTAGCGCAGCTGGGTGATGAGCGCCAGCTCGTGTTCGATCATCCCGCGCACGGCCGGCGGCAGGCCTTGCGGAAAACGTTCGGTAGCACCCGTTTCCGTCAGATGCCGCAGCCAGCTGGTGGGGGTGTGGCCTTCGGGCGTGATCTCGCGCGGGTATTCGTACTTCAGCTCCGACAGGCTGAAGGCGCAGCTGCCGGCAATGGCGATGGTGGCGTCCAGCCATTCCGGCCGGTACAGCGCCGACAGGCGCACGCGCGAACGCAGGTAGGCCTCGGCATTCGGCGCCAGCGCATGGCCGGCTTCGGCCACGGTGCAGCGCAGCGTGGTGGCGGTCAGCACGTCGAGCAGCGCCTGGCGTGAACGGGCGTGCATGCGCACGCCGCCGGCGGCCACCAGCGGCAGGCCGGTGGCGGCAGACACACGGCTGAGCGTGTCCACCAGCACGCCGTCGTGGGCCTGGTGGCGCAACTCGACGGCCAGGGCCGCGCGTTCGGTGCCAAACCAGGTCTTCAGCCACATGGCGTGGTGGAAGACGGTCTCGAACGATTGTTCGGCAGAAGCCACCAGCAGCGCGAAGCAGCCCGGCAGCCCGGCCAGCGTGGGCGCGGTGGGGATGCGGCCTTCGAGGTCGCTGCGCAGCGCCTGGTACTGGCCCTTGGGCGCGCGGCGGCGGGCCTGGGTGATCCATTCCACCAGGTTGGTATAGCCGCGGCGCGATTGCACCAGCAGCACCAGGCGGGGTTCGGCTGGCGCGGCCGGTGCGTTGGCAGCCGCAGCCGCGGTCTGGGTGCGTGGCGTCTTCGGCGCGGCGCTGGGTGCGGACAGCTGCATCTCGGCGCCGACGATCAGCCGCATCTGCAGGCGTTCGGCCTCGGCCATCGCACGCACCGCGCCCGACAGCGTGCATTCGTCCGTCAGCGCCAGTGCCGCGTAGCCCAGGGCCTGGGCGCGGGCGACCAGTTCCTCGGGGTGCGAAGCGCCGGTCAGGAAGCTGCAGTTGCTGCGGCAGTGCAGTTCGGCGTAGCCCGGTAACACGGTGCTGGCTCACGGACGCGGCGCACGATGGCGGGCGCGCCCTTGGCGGGGTAACGGAATTGGAAGTCGGGGGCCTGCGCAGCGGCGGGCTGGCCGGGGGTGGGGGCAGGCAGGGGAGAAGACACAGGCGCCATGCCCAGGCTGTCCAGCGGGCTGCGCACCGCGCCTCCGCCCAGGCGCAGCACATGGGTGTAGATCATGGTGGTGCTCACGTCGGCATGGCCCAGCAGTTCCTGCACGGTGCGGATGTCGTAGCCCGACTGCAGCAGGTGGGTGGCAAAGGAATGCCGCAGCGTGTGCGGCGAGGCCGCCTTGTGCACCTGCGCCGCCGCCAGCGCCAGCTTGAAGGCGCGCTGGAAATTGCCCTCCAGGAAGTGGTGGCGGCGCTGTTCGCCGCTGCGCGGGTCGACGCTGGGCTGGGCCTGCGGAAACACCCAGTGCCAGGACCAGGACTCGGGCGCGCGCGGGTACTTGCGCGCCAGCGCGCCGGGCAGGTGCACCCCGGCCAGGCCCTGCGCGCGGTCGGCGGCCCAGACTGCGTGGGCCTGCTGCAGCTGTGCGCGCAGCGGGGCTTCCAGCGCAGCGGGCAGCATCACCACGCGGTCCTTCACGCCCTTGCCTTCGCGCACGACGAGGGCGCGGCGGTCGAAGTCGATGTCCTTCACGCGCAGCCGCAGGCCTTCGAGCAGCCGCATGCCGGTGCCGTAGAGCAGCCGGCCCATCAGGCCGTAGGGCGCAGCGGGCAGGTTCTGCGCGTCCAGCTGGCGCAGCACGGCCGCCACTTCGTCGACCGACAGCACCACCGGCAGCCGCCGTTCGGTGCGCGGCCGGCCGATGTCGGCCATCCACGGCAGGTTCTGGCGCAGCACCTTCTGGTACAGGAAGAGCAGTGCCGACAGCGCCTGGCGATGGGTGCCGGCAGACACCTGCCGGTCGTTGGCCAGCCAGGTCAGGAAGGCCTCGACCTCGGCGCGCGACAGTTCGGCCGGGTGGCGCAGTTCATGGAAATGGATGTAGGCGCGCACCCAGTGCACATAGGCGTGCTCGGTGCGCAGGCTGTAGTGCAGATAACGGATCTGCTCGCGCAGCGCGTCGAGCAGGCGCGGGGGCGTGGCGTGGGGCGGTGCGACCGGGTGGCCGGGTGAAGGGGGAAAAGGGGGAAAAGGGGGCGAAGGCGGGGCGGACATGCGGGCTGCCCTTCGGCAAAGACTGTATTTGCATACAGTACCAGCCCGCAGGCAAAACGCAAGCCCCCGGCCGTTCAGCCCTGCAGTTCGCGCAGCTTGATCGGCCCCAGCTTGCCCTTGCCGGCCAGGTTCTCGCGCGGCTGCGAACGGGCCGAGGGCGAACCGAGCTCGGCGTGGTATTCCAGCGGCTCGTGGTCGGCGAAGCTGTTCTGCACCGTGGCCTGGGCACTGGCCTGCACCTGTGCCAGCGCGCGGGCGGCCAGTTCGGCCGGGCTCGGGTCGGGTGCCGATGCCGCCGCACCCAGGGCGGCATAGGCGGCGGCCAAGGCGTCGCCGTCTTCCTCCGACACCGAGCAGGCATCGACCATGGCAGTCTCGGCGCGGACTGGAGGCGGGGCCAGATCCATCGGCATGGAAGTGCGGTAGTTGTCGGCTTCGGCGTCGGGGTCCATGTGCTCGCGGTCGATGATGGCCACCGCCATCTTCGAGCGCAGGTTGGCCAGGCCTTCCGGCGACCAGTTCTGCACCAGGCCCTCCAGCTGGTCCAGGGCCCGCTGCAGCACGTCCAGCGGCAGCTTGTGCAGCGCGCGCCAGCCCTTGCGCGACAAGGCATGTTCGACGAACACGAGGTGCCGCAGCGTGCTGCGTGTCTCGGGCATTTCGTCGAGCACCGCCGCCAGTTGCTGCTGCATCAGTTCGAGCTCGCTGCGTTCCTTGCGCTGCTGGAGTTCGGCGCGGCTGGGTTTGACGACCGGGCGGCCGCCGCTGTCGCGTTCGGCGAGCACGATCTCGACGCCGGCCTCGCCGCGGCGCAGCGTCAGGTCGCGGGCGAAGAACACCTGGAAGGCGTTGTTCAGGGGCCGGATCAAGCGTTGGATGGGGTTCATGCAGCAGGCCGGGTTCGTTGGACGAATGAAAGCGAGAGGCGGGTTGCCCCGCATCCTGGCGTTTCTATCGGCCACCGAAGCGCGGGGTTGAGCCCGCGTTGGTGTGCATTTGTTGCAAATGCAGACTATGCCGGCTGTGCCGCGCTGCAGCGCCATGCCCTCCCGGGGCCGAGGGCGCCCTGCGCCCGGCTGCGCTGGATCAATTCAGGTACATGCCCAGGTAGCGGCGGCCCCAGCTCACGGCTTCGGCGTCGGGGCAGGCCTCGAACCAGTCGATCAGCTGCTTGCGGGCACGCTCGCGGTCGGGCTTGCCTTCGGCCTTGTCGCGCAGCACCACGTCGAGCAGCTGTTCGAAGCCGGCGCGGAAGTCGCCTTCGAACACGCGGATCGCCCCCAGCGCAAAGCGGGCCTCGAAGTCCTTGGGGTTGGCGGCAATGCGCGCTGCCAGTGCCGCCGGGTCGCCCTGCGGCCGGTTGCGCGCCAGGTCGATGCGCTTTTGCAGCGGGCCATGGCGCGCCGTGCGCTCGGCCGTGGCGATGCCGTCCAGCAAGGCCTGCGCCTCGTCCAGCGCACCACGTGCCACCTGGCGCTCGGCCAGGTCCAGGGTCAGTTCGGCATGGCCCGGCAGTTCGGCCAGGGCCTGCGTCAGCAGCGCTTCGGCGGCCTCGGGCTCGAGCGTGGCGGCTTCGTCGCGCAAGGCCTGGATCGGATCGACCTGCGGGCCGACATGCTTGTCGAGAAACTCGCGCAGCTTGCCCTCGGGCAGCGCGCCGGTGAACTGGTCGACCGGCCGGCCGCCGATGAACAGGAAACACTGCGGGATGCTGCGGATGCGGAGCGCCGCGCTGATCTGCGGCGCTTCGTCGGTGTTCAGCTTGGCCAGGATGAAGCGGCCGCCGTAGTCGCGTGCCAGCTTCTCCAGCACCGGGCCCAGGCTCTTGCAGGGCCCGCACCAGGGCGCCCAGCAGTCCAGCAGCACCGGCACCTGCATCGACAGTTCCAGCACCTGGGCTTCGAAGTCGGCCTCGCTGACGTCGAAGACGAAGTTTTCCTCGGGCGCCGCCGCCGCTGCGGCCGGGCCCGCGGGCGCGGCTGCGCCAGGGGTACCCGGCGCAGCGCCCGGCGACATGTTCCAGTTGTTGGTGCTCCAGTTCATGGCGGCCGGCGCTGTTTCAGCGTTCCTTGCGGATCACGCCCGTCGGCAGGGCGTTGCCGCCCAGCAGGAAGACGGTGTAGACCGACTGGCCCTGCAGGTTGACAGCGGCCTGCTCGAACAGGGGCCCCACGGCCGACGCCGAGGTGACGTCGATGCGCACGGCGGAACCGCTGGCCGAGGTGGCATAGGCCGAGCTCGTGCCCAGCGGCACATCGGCGGCCACGGCCAGGAAGTCGGCCGACAGCGTGATGGGTCCGATGCCGTTGGTGCCGTGGATCAGGCGCAGCTTGACGCGGTTGGTCAGGCTGGGCAGGCGGTTGTCGTCGGTGATCAGGCGGATGTTGGCGGCGGTGGCCGTGCCGTAGACCATCAACGTGTAGTCGGCGCCGGCCGCGAAGGTGCGCGTCTCCGAGAGCACGACGTTGCCACCCACCCGCACCTGCAGTGCCAGCGCGCCGGCATTGACCAGCTGGTACGGGCCCACCGACGGGCTGCGCAGGCCGCCCACCAGGGTGGTACCGGCGGCGGTGATGGCCACCACACCGGCGCCGTCGACACCGGCGACGACGCGCACACGCGCCTTGGTGTTGCGCATGGCAACCGCAGCGGCCTGCTGCTGAATGAGCTGGCCGTTCAGCAGCACGCCGCCCGAGCCCGCGGTCAGCACCAGGTTGTAGTGCTGCTTGGCGGCCAGTGCCACGCCCGAGATGTCCAGGCGCACGTCGCTGGGGTCGCCCACGCCCGTCACGCGCAGCCGGTAGGTGCCGGCCGAGATCTCGCGGAAGCCCGACAGGTTGCCCGCGCCCACCGAGCTCTGGGTCGGCGCGGTCTCGCCGAGGTCGGCGTTTTCGCTGGTGAAGAACACGTCCACGGCACCGCTGTCGGTGGTGGCGTTGAACATGCGCACGCGCGTGTTGCCGGTGGCAATCGCGTTGTTGTCTTCATTCTCCGGCAGCGTGGAAAGGCGCAGCGCGGTTTCGCGGCCCCAGATCACGGCCGTGAAGTTCTGGTCCTTGCCCAGCGTGTAGGTGCCCGACAGCAGGGTGGCGCCGTCGCCGGCCTTCTTCACGCGCAGCGTGTATTCCTTCGCGTCCACACCCTTGTAGGCGGCCAGGGCTTCGGCAGCCAAACCGCTGAACTGGGCCGTGTCGTCGGTGAAGAGGTCGACGCTGGCCAGGTCAGTGGTCAGGTTGATGGCGCGCAACTGGGTGCCGCCGCCGCCGCCGCTGTCACTGCCGCCACCGCAGCCCGCCAGGGTCAGCGAACCGGCCACCACGGTGCCTACCGAGCCCAGCAGGGCCGTGCGACGCGAAATCAGTTCGGAAGTCATCAGCAATCCTCGAATCAAAGGCGCCCCCGGGCAAGGCGCCGGGGGCGTGGGCGGCACGGGCCGCGCAGGGCGAAGATGCTAACGCTTCCTGCGTGACAGCCTGGACCGCCGCCCAGCCCAGCCTTCTTTACATGAATCGGCCAGCGTCCCCTGCGGCTCAGCCCGGCCGGACCAGCCTCAGGCGTGCGTCAGGGGTAGAGCCCGCGCTCCTCGCGAGCGGTGAGGATGCGTTCACAGGCCACCGCGAAGGTGGCGGTGCGCAGCGTGATCTGGTGCTTGTCGGCGGTGTCCCAGATCTTCTTCAGCGCGCCGATCATGATCTTGTCCAGGCGGACGTTGATCTCGTCTTCGGTCCAGAAGAAGCTGCTGAAGTCCTGCACCCATTCGAAGTAGCTGACCGTCACGCCGCCGGCGTTGCAGATGACGTCGGGCACGACGAGCACGCCGCGGTCGGCCAGGATGTCGTCGGCGCTGGGCACAGTGGGGCCGTTGGCGCCTTCCAGCACCAGCCTGGCCTTGATGCGCTGCGCCCGCTCGGCCGTGATCTGGCCTTCGAGCGCGGCCGGGATCAGGATGTCGCAGCGCACGTCCCAGAATTCCTCGTTGTTCATCCACTCGGCACCGGCAAAGCCGCCCACGCCGCCGGTTTCCTTCACGTGGGCCATCAGGTCCAGCATGTCGAAGCCGCGGTCGTTGAAGATGGTGCCGGTGTGGTCCTGCGCGGCGACGATGGTGCTGCCGGCCTGCACGAACAGCTCGGCGGCCGAAGAACCGACGTTGCCGAAGCCCTGCACGGCCACGCGGGCGCCGTTCAGGTCGAGGTTCAGGCGCCGCGCGGCTTCACGGCCGGTGACGAACACGCCGCGGCCGGTGGCCTTCACGCGCCCCAGGCTGCCGCCCAGGTGGATGGGCTTGCCGGTGACCACGCCGGTGGCGGTGGTGCCGGTGTTCATCGAGTACGTGTCCATCATCCACGCCATGATCTGCGGGTTGGTGTTCACGTCGGGCGCCGGGATGTCCTGCTGCGGCCCGATGATGATGCCGATCTCGCTGGTGTAGCGCCGCGTCATGCGCTCCAGTTCCTTGTGGCTCAGCTTCTTCGGGTCGACGCGGATGCCGCCCTTGGCGCCGCCGTAGGGCAGGTTGACGGCGGCGTTCTTCACGCTCATCCAGGCGCTGAGCGCCATCACTTCCTCCAGCGTCACGTCGGGGTGGTAGCGCACGCCGCCCTTGCCGGGGCCGCGGCTCATGTTGTGCTGCACGCGGTAGCCCTCGAAGTGGGTGACGCTGCCGTCGTCGAGCTCGATGGGAATGTCGACGATCAGGATGCGCTTCGGGCGCTTCAGCGTTTCTGCCCAGCGCGCCAGGTGGCCCAGGTAGGGCACGACCCGGTCCACCTGCATCAGGTAGGTGCCCCAGGGGCTGTCGGGGGTGGGATGGACGAAGGACAGGGGCTGGGCGGGAACACTGGGCGTGGGCATTCGGGGTCTCCGTGGGTTCTTCGTGGCACGGCCGGCAGCAGCTTCGTGGGCTGCGGCACCGCGTGGATCGAGACTCTAGAGGCGCCGGCGCCGAATTTGCTGCGGTTCGTCATGCCAGCTTTGCATGGATGGCTGCATACACTGCCGTCCATGAACGAATTCATGGCTTTCATCGGTGGCGGCAACATGGCCCAGGCCCTGATCGGCGGACTGCTGAAGTCCGGACGGCCGGCAGCGTCGATCCTGGTGGTGGAACCCGACGCGGCCCAGCGCCAGCGCCTGGCCAGCCAGTTCGGCCTGGCGCCGCTGCCCGCTGCCGATGCGGCGCTGGCCCGGGCGGGCACGGTGGTCTGGGCGGTCAAGCCCCAGGTCTTCGCCGAGGCTGCTGCGCCCTGCGCCGCGCATGTCGGCAACGCCCTGCAGGTCAGCGTGATGGCGGGGGTGCGCAGCGCCAGCATCGCCGCCGCCACCGGCAGCCCGGCCGTGGTGCGCGCCATGCCCAACACACCGGCCCTGATCGGCGAGGGCATGGCCGGGCTTTACGCGCGGCCAGAAGTCAGCGCCGAGGCCCGCGCCGAAGTCCAGGCGCTGTTTGCGCCCACCGGCCAGGCGCTGTGGGTCGAGCAGGAAGACCAGCTCGACGCCGTCACCGCGCTGTCCGGCTCGGGCCCGGCCTACGTCTTCTACTTCCTCGAAGCCATGGTCCAGGCCGGCTCCGAGATGGGTCTGTCACCCGAACAGTCACGCCAGCTGGCCCAGGCCACCTTCGCCGGCGCAGCGGCGCTGGCGATGCAAAGCCCGCTGTCCCCCACGCTGCTGCGCGAGCAGGTGACGTCCAAGGGCGGCACCACCCACGCAGCGATCACGGCGCTGGAAGCCGCTGGGGTGAAGGCGGCGTTCGTGCAGGCGATGCATGCGGCGCGTGAGCGGGCGGCCGAGCTGGGCCGGGGCTGAAGCGAATCAGCGCAGGGCCAGATCGATGGCCACCCCCAGGAACACCGCGAACCCCACCCAGTGGTTCAGGCGGAAGGCCTTGAAGCAGCCTTCCCGGGTGCGGCCGCGGATCAGCGTGAAGTGCCACAGCGCCTGCAGCGCCGCCACGCCGACACCCACCAGGAACCAGCTGCCCAGCCCCAGCGACCGGCCCAGCCAGGCCCACGACAGCAGGTAGGCGGCGTAAAAGCCCATCACCGCCGCCACGTCCCAGCGACCGAGGGTGATGGCACTGGTCTTCATGCCCAGACGGAGGTCGTCGTCGCGATCGACCATGGCGTATTCGGTGTCGTAGGCCAGCACCCAGAACAGGTTGCCCAGCAGCAGCCAGGCGGCCTGCGGTGGCACCGACGACAGGTTCCATTCACGCCCGCCGAGCGCCGCCGCAAAGGCCATCGGCACGCCGAAGCTGAAGGCCACGCCCAGCACCGCCTGCGGCATCGAGACGAATCGCTTGGCGTACGGGTACAGCAGCGTCACCGCCAGGCCCAGGAACGACAGCAGGATGGTGGGCGGGTTCGTCGTCAGCACCAGCATGAAGGCCAGCAGGGCCAGCAACGCGCCGACGCCCAGCGCCTCCTTCACCGACACCGCGCCACGGGTGACGGGCCGCTGCGCGGTGCGTTTCACATGGCGGTCGAAGTCGCGGTCGGCCACGTCATTCGCACAGCAGCCGGCGCTGCGCATGAGGACGGTACCCAGCACGAACACCACCAGCAGGTGCCAGCCCGGCCAGCCGTCGGCAGCGATCCACAACGCGCTGAGCGTGGGCCACAGCAGCAGCAGCCAACCGGCGGGGCGGTTCCAGCGGATCAGGTCGAGATACAGGGCCAGGCGGGAAGGTGGCGGCGCAGACGTGGAGGCATTCACGCGGCAGATTATCGGCATGCGGTGCGATCATCTCCAGCCTATGAACCCATTGCTCGACATCCACCCCGCCGTGGCCGCGGCGCTGCAGGCCGGCCAGGCCGTCGTCGCCCTGGAATCCACCATCATCACCCACGGCATGCCCTGGCCGCAGAACGTGGACACGGCGCTGCGCGTCGAAGCCGCGGTGCGCAGCGCCGGCGCGGTGCCGGCCACCGTGGCCATCATGGGCGGCCGGCTGAAGGCCGGGCTGACGCCCGAGGACATCGACTTCCTCGGCCGCGCCGGCCATGCCGTGCCCAAGGCCAGCCGCCGCGACCTGCCGCTGCTGCTGTCGACGAACGCACTCGGCGCCACCACCGTGGCCACGACGATGATGGTGGCGGCGATGGCCGGCATCCGCGTGTTTGCCACCGGCGGCATCGGCGGTGTGCACCGCGGGGCGGAAACCAGCTTCGACATCTCGGCCGACCTGCTGGAGCTGGCGCGCACGCCCGTGGCCGTGGTCTGCGCCGGAGCCAAGGCCATCCTCGACCTGCGAGCCACGCTGGAAGTGCTGGAAACGCAGGGCGTGCCGGTGCTGGGCTACCGCACCGACGAGCTGCCGGCGTTCTATTCGCGCAGCAGCGGGCTGAAGCTGCCCGGGCTGCTGCATTCGGCTGCCGCCTTTGCGCAAGCGCTGCGGGTGCAGGACCAGGTGGCGCCGAGCCAGGGCATGGTGGTCGCCAACCCGATTGCCCCTGAACACGAGATTCCGGCGGGGGTCATCGGCGCGCATATCGAACAGGCGCTGGCCGAAGCGGCCACACGAGGCGTTGCCGGTGCTGCCGTCACGCCTTTCCTGCTGGCGCGCGTGGCCGAGCTGACCGGAGGCGCCAGCCTGGTGGCGAACATCGAGCTGGTGCTGTCGAATGCGCGGCTGGCGGGGGGGATTGCGGTCGCGTATGCGGGGCTCCGGCAGGCCTGACCCGGCGCTGTCACCCTACCCCCAAAAAGAGGGCACCCTCGACCGACACTTCGGAGTGCCCCCGTCGGAAGCTTGTTCTGCACTGCCTGGCCACATAACCTGTTATCCACTGTGACTAGCGTGCAGCAGGGAGGCAGACCATGGCGACCCCAGCCTTTAATCCAAGGAGTATCAACGGCAGCCGTATGAAGCTGGCGGCGCTGCTGGCGGCGCTGCTGCTCACAGCTTGCGGTGGCGGCTCGGGAGACCAGCAGGCTGCAGCAGCCGACGACGACGATCGTCGCTTCGCACTGGCTGACGAGAAAGAGGCACCCCGCGCCGACAGCGCCGCCGAATCCGTCTACAGCGAAGCCGGCAAGCTGGTACGCGCCGACCCGACCATCGCCGGCCTGGGGCCGGATCTCTTCGGCGACAAGGTCAACCTGTACAACGGGGCTCTCGAGTTCGTCCAGCACGATCTGGCGATCCCTGGCCACCAGAACCTGCCAGTGGGCGTATCGCGCAAGTTCAACGCCAGCTCCACCCATCGGGCCAAGGGCATGTTCGCCGACTGGGACCTGGAGATTCCCAGGATGCAGGGCATCTTTGCCAACCGCGCAGGGTGGGTGGTGCAGGGCGACCCCCGGAGCGGCATCAGCCGGCGCTGCACGAACGCCCATTTCGAACCGCCCACGGTTCCCGATCGATTCAACTCGGGGGGCTCTTTCAGCGCGGCGGAGTACTGGCACGGGAACTTCATGTATGCCCCTGGCATCGGCGCACAGGAACTGCTGGTGCGGCATGCCGACACGCCTGCGCCCGACAACAAATACGCCTGGCCGCTGACCACCCGGTCGCAATGGGCGGTTCGCTGTGGAATCAACCTGCGCAATGGATCAGGCGAAGGTTTTGTTGCCGTCTCTCCCAATGGCACCGAGTACCAGTTCGACTGGCTCGTGCGGCGTACCTATTCGCCCTTGGTCAAGTCCAATCTGCAGCCACAGCCCCGGACCGCCGGCGACGACGAAAAATCCACCGGGCCGGCCAAGGTCGTGCCCCCTTCCCCGGCGCGAGTACCCGATGACTACCAGCTGAGCAGGGACGAGATCTGGATCCTGCCGAGCCTGGCGACCGATCGCTTCGGCAACACCACGCGATACAACTACGACGCCGCTTCGCCCCGACGGCTGATGAGCATCGTGAGTGGGGACCCGTCCGGCGTATCGCGCCGCATCGAGTTCACGTACGGCAGCACCAGCTTCCCGACCCTGGTCACCCGGGTCACTGCCCACGGCAAGACCTGGGAGTATGGCTATGACGCCGCGGGCACGCATCTGAAAACCGTCAAGCGCCCGGACCTCTCGCTGTGGCAGTTTGCGTTGGAACCGCTGGCCGAGCTTCCGCCCGTGAACGTGCCTTCGCCTGGCGGCTGCGACGCTCTGCCAGCAGCCGATGCAAGGCCCCGCACCGGCTCGTTGACCCACCCTTCCGGCGCAGTCGGCACATTCACGGTCGCCGGAACTGCGCATGGCCGCTCACACGTGGACCGTGTGTGCCAGGCTCTGTCGGTCTACACGGACTACGCGCTATTCCCGGCGCAAACGAACGCCCATTCCATCCAGACCAAAGGCATCCAGGGCCCTGGCCTCACGCCGATGAGCTGGACATTCCGCTACGGGCCTGCAAATGCCTGCTTCGGGGCCTGCCCGGGTTTGCCCGGCACCAAGACCGTCGAAGTCACCGACGCCCGAAACTTCACCACCCGCTACACCTTCGGCAATCGGTACCAGGTCAACGACGGCCAGCTTCTGCGTACCGAAGAAGGCCTGGAAGGCGGCGTCACGCAACGCATCACGACCCAGCAGTACCGGGCCTTCCCCGCCCATGGCGATGCCTATCCGGGCGTGATCGGCGAAAGTCCGCAGCCACGCACCCAGGGCGATCTGACCTACCGCCACACCCCTGAGGAACTTCGGCAGATCACCCAGCAGGACGTGAGCTTCACCTGGCAGGCCACCGCCTTCGACGTCTTCGCGCGCCCCACGTCCGTCAGCCGCTCCAGCAGCCTGGGCGACGCGAGGGTGGAAAACACCGTCTACTTCGACCAACGCGGCAAATGGGTGCTGAACCAGGTGGAAAGCGTCACCGTGCCGGTGGGCACGACGATCACCGTTCCGGAGTCTCACACCTACGACGCTGCCACGGGCCTGCGTCTTTCCAGCGCCAGCTTCGGCCGAATCACCGCCAGCTTCGAGTACCACCCCGACGGCACACTGTGGCGCAGGAAAGACCCGCTGAACCGCGCCACGGTGTTCACCAGCTACCGACGGGGACTGGCCCAGAAAGTGAGTTACCCCGACAACACCAGCGAAAGCGCCGAGGTCAGCAACAGCGGCCAGGTGCTTTCAGTGACCAACGCGGCCAACATGGTCACGACTTACGGCTACGACGCCATGGACCGGTTGGCCAGCATCACGCCGCCCGAAGAGGAAGCGCTGAACTACAACGCCACCACGCTGGCTTTCGAGCAGGTGCCGTCTGCCGAATATGGGCTGCCTGCTGGCCACTGGCGCCAAACCGTGATCACGGGCAATGCCAGAACGATTCGCTATTTCGATGCGATGTGGCGCCCCGTGCTGACCCGAGTTTTCGACATTGCGCAGGAAAGCGCCACCGCCAAGGTCACGCTGCGCCGCTTCGACCCCGATGGGCGGCCGCTTTTTGAAAGCTACCCCCAACGCACCATCGGCAACGTCCTGGCACCGGGCGTAGCCGGCACCACACGAACCTTCGATGCGCTGGGCCGAATCACTCTGGAAGCCCGCGACAGCGAACAGGGCGTGTTGACCACCACCACCCAGTACCTGACGGGCTTTGAACGCCGGACGACCGATCCCAACTCGAATTCGACCACCAGCCGCTTCCAGGCCTTCGACACGCCTTCCGAACAGGCTTTGAAGGAAAACCGGGGACCCGCAGGCGTGACGGTCAGCATCGATCGGGACGTCTTCGGCAAGCCACGCTCGATTACGCGCGGCGGAACCTACGAAGGCAATGCGCTTTCTGTCACGCGCCGCTTCACCTACGACCAGCACCAGCGCCTGTGCAAGACCCGTGAGCCCGAATCCGCGGCCACGGTGCAGGACTACGACACCATGGGTTTCGTGGCGTGGCGAGCCAGCGGCCTGGCACTGCCGGGAGACAGTTGCGACCAGAGCACGGCCCTGGCACCGTTGAATCAGCGCGTTAGCTTTGCCTACGACGCCCGCGGACGGCTGACCACGTCCACCTACGGCGACAACAGCCCCAGCATCAAGCGCACCTACACGTCCGACGGACTGCTGGAAACACTGAAGAAGGGGACGGGTGGCGCATTCCCCACGTCGTGGACGTACCGATACAACAACCGCCGGCTGTTGGAACAAGAAGCGCTGGTCAGCCCCAATGGCACTTTCGTCATCGGCCACAGCTACAACGCAAATGGCCACGCCAAAAGCCTGACGTATCCGAGGGGTCCTGTTCTCGACTACTCGCCCAATGCGCTGGGCGAACCCATGCGGCTGAGCTCGGGCGGAACCAACCTGGCCACCGAAATCAGCTACCACCCGAATGGCGCCGTCGCGCGCTACGTTCTGGGTAACGGCGTCGAGCACACCACCGTGCAGAACCTGCGGGGGCTGCCCGAGACCTGGAGCGATGGCGATCTGGTGGGCGACGTCTACGCCTACGACCGGAATGGCAACGTCAGCAGCATCACCGACCAGGTGCTGGGTCGCCATCGCAGCATGGGCTATGACGGCCTGGACCGGCTGAAGACGGCCAACGGGCCGTGGGGCACGGGCAGCTACACCTACGACCCCGTCGACAACCTGCGCAAGAGCCAGGTGGGCAGCCGTAACCTGACGCACGAGTACGACGCGTCCACCAATCGCATCAGCGGCGTGACAGGCAGTGAGAACTTCAGCATCTTCTACGACGGCCAGGGTAATGTCACCTTCCGCAAGGGGCAGAACTACAGCTTCGACATTGGCAACCGGCTGAGGAAGGCGACGAGCCCCACTCAGGTGGACTACCAGTACGACGGACACGGACGCCGGGTCTTCTCGACCTCACCACAAGCCGGCAACAAAGTCTTCATCTACGGCATGGACGGGCGCTTGTTGCAAAGCTCGGCCGCTGTGAAGGGCTTCAACGAAGGCACCACGCTGTACGTCAACCTGGGCAGCAGGTTGCTGGCCCAGTACAACGCCGACACTTTCAACCTGGAGTTCGTGCATACCGATGCGCTGGGGACGCCAGTGGTGCGCAGTCAGTCGAGCGGCGCGGCAGCGGTTGCGAACAGCCGACTCGTCCACGAACCCTATGGCAACACCGATCCAAGCGCGCCTTCTGGGGTCGGGTTCACGGGGCACTTCCGGGATCGTGAGATTGAGCTGGTTTACATGCAGCAGCGGTATTACGATCCGCTGGCGGGGAGGTTCCTCAGCGTTGATCCGGTCAGCACGAGCGCGAAGGACGGGAGCTACTTCAATCGCTACGTCTACGCAGCGAATAACCCATACAAATTTAAAGACCCCGACGGGCGCGCATTCGAAACCGCATGGGACATCGCCAGTCTCGCGCTCAGCGTTCAGCAGTTCGCGCAGAACCCGAGCTTCGGCAATGCAGTCGGCCTTGCCATTGATGCTGCGGCTGTTGCCATACCTGGGATTCCGGGCGGCGTTGGTGTCTTTCGTGCGGCGTCAGATGCCGCGGATGCCGCCGCTTCTTTGCCGAGGATGCAGGGTATGGGAGCGACCGAGCGCGCTAAGACTCTTGCGGACGGTGGCTTCCAGCAAACGAAAGTCAGTTCTAGCGCTGGCATGAACGAGACTTGGTCGCATGCCGACGGTTCGCAAGTGCGGGTTCATCCGTACGGCGATGTAAAGCAGGGTCCCCACAAGTCAGGAAACAACGCCCACCTTCACAAACAAGACCCGAATGGGAACCAACTGAATGATCGCGGCACAGTCACTACGGACAAGTCACAGCAACACATTGGACTGCCCAATCCGAAAGACTTGCCGCAGGTGCGGGGTCGCGCCACCGGTTCGTGAGGAACTATGAGTGACGAATACGAGATCAAGTTTGTTAGTGATGGGCTGCCAGATATAGCCCAGTTGGCCCAGTCCATTCGCCGAAGCGATGCATATGAACTGGTCGGCGTTGCGACCGACGCGGTCCAGGGTGCATATCGGGAATCGCCTCCCCAGCTGGATTGGTCCGAAGACTTCACAGTCGTCCTGAGGGGGCCGATGAAACTAGTTAGCGTTCATGGCGGGACAGCGGCCCAGCGGCAACAACTTCTTGCTGATCTACAAACCTGGCTAGGAGAACAGGGCTTGCACTGCGAGTTGGAGGAGCTATAGCCACAGGCGTCAGTGTCACGTCTTGAGCCGTGTCCTGCCGCCGGTCGTCTTACTGCATCGTCCTCGAGGCTGATGAACCCAATAGGCCGCTTGGGCGGACCGGGCGGCGTCATGAATTCGCGCAGGGCGTCGAAGGCCTGCTTGAGCTGGTTGCGGCTGTTTTGGCTGTTGTGGCTGTTGTGGCTGTTGTGGCTGAAAGTGTCGTACTTCGACGCCAGCGCTTAGGTCTTTTCTTCGAGTTCGGCCAGCCGCTTGGCTGGTTCGCCGTGCGTGGCCACCAGTACACGCACGCGCACGAAGGTGCGCATGATCTCGATGTTCACGGCGATGGCGCGCGGGCTGCCCAGCACCAAGGACAGCATCGCCACCCTTGCTCGGTGAAAGCACAGGGCGCGGTGCGCCGACCACCGCAGCCGTCGGTGTTCGAGATCACAGCCTGAAATCTCAAAGTCGGCTACTCCTGACCCGAGAGCTGGAACATGCGGTCTGCGGGGAAGCGTGCCAGGTTGCGCTTGACCGCCTGCAGGAGCACCCGGGGTTTCGACACCGTAGAGTTGCGCCAGGTCGCGTCATCGAGCATCACGCGCTGCTCGCGCAGCGCCAGGATGCGGCTCTGAATGACCGGCTGAAGCGCCGTCACCGCGCGCCCGCCTCGGCCAGCACCGTCTTGATCATGCAGGCGACGAACTGCTGCTGCGACTAGAACAGATGAGCCAGCCTTTCCTGGCACGCCGCCCCTATCGCGTTGCTGCAATCTCCGCTTCGATCTCATCCTCGCAAACATCCGGCAGCTTTAGCATCCAGCCTGCCCAGGCAGTCGGTGAGCCGCTGAGCTGCTGCCGCGCCCTCCTCGCGCTAACTCAAGAACACTACAAAAATCCACTGCATCGGCCACGCAGGCCGGTGGCAGCCTCTTCAGGCGCTCAATCAACTGAAGCTCGATTGACGTCATTGCCAGTCCCGGCATCGCCACAGGTCATGGCGCCACGTTGAATCGGCGCCGTGTGTCTGGATACGCTCTGCTCCAGTGCACTCCGACGCGCAGTCTGCAGGCTGTCAACGCCCTGCCGGTGAAGCTCGGCCCGCTACCCCTCCAGCTGCTTCTGAAACACCAGCCCCGCATGCTCCCGCAGCGCGTGGAAGCGGATCTTCGGCCAGTTGTCCTGCATCGCCCGCAGCTCACCCGCATATTCCAGCAGCACACACGGCGCGTCGACCGCGTCCATCGCCACGCGGTGGCTGTTGCCGTCGATGAAACGCTTCAGCTCTCGTTCATCGGCCGCAGCGCCTTCGCCGGTGTCGGCCGTCACCCAGCGCGCCACGTTGTAGCGCGCCGGCATGATGCGCGCCTTGCAGCCGTATTCGTGCTCCAGCCGGTGCGCCACCACCTCGAACTGCAGCTGCCCCACCGCGCCCAGCAGCAGCACGCTGCCGGCCACCGGGCGGAACACCTGGATCGCGCCTTCTTCGCCCAGCTGGGTGAGGCCGGCGCGCAGCTGCTTGGTGCGCAGCGGGTCGGCCACTTCCACGCTGCGGAACATCTCGGGCGCGAAGAAGGGCAGGCCGGTGAACTGCAGGGCCTCGCCTTCGGTGAGCGTGTCGCCCAGCTGCAAGACGCCGTGGTTCGGGATGCCGATGATGTCGCCGGCAAAGGCCTCTTCCAGCAGCTCGCGGCGCTGGCTCATGAAGGTGACCACCGTGTTCGGCCGCAGTTCCTTGCCGCTGCGCACCACCTTCAGCCGCATGCCGCGCTCGAAGCGGCCGCTGGCCACGCGCAGGAAGGCGATGCGGTCGCGGTGCGCCGGGTCCATGTTCGCCTGGATCTTGAACACCACGCCGCTGAACTTGCCTTCCTCGGGGTGCACCACACGCTGGATGGCGGTGCGGTCGCCGGGCGCCGGCGCCAGGTCCACCAGCGCGTCCAGCACCTCGCGCACGCCGAAGTTGTTGACGGCACTGCCGAAGAACATCGGCGTCTGCCGGCCCGCCAGGAAAGCGGCCTTGTCGAAGGGCGGGGCGGCGTCGGTCAGCAGGTCGATCTCGCCTTCGGCCTGGGTGTACTGCATGCCGAAACGTTCGGCGTAGGCGGGGTTGTGCAGGCCGCTCAGGATTTCGTCCTCGGCACCCTTGCGGTCCTCCCCGGGGCTGAACACCCGCATCTGCTCTTCACGCAGGTCCATCACGCCATGGAAGGCCTTGCCCATGCCCACCGGCCAGGTGAAGGGCACCACTTCCATGCCCAGCTCGCGCTCGATCTCCTCCATCAGCGCCAGCGGGTCCTTCACCTCGCGGTCCATCTTGTTGACGAAGGTCAGGATGGGGGTGTTCCGCGCCCGGCACACCTGCAGCAGGCGGCGTGTCTGCGGCTCCACGCCGTTGGCCGCGTCGATGACCATCAGCGCCGCGTCCACGGCCGTCAGCACGCGGTAGGTGTCTTCGCTGAAGTCCTGGTGGCCGGGGGTGTCGAGCAGGTTGATGACGCAGCCCCGGTATTCCATCTGCATCACGCTGGACGCCACCGAGATGCCGCGCTGCTTCTCGATTTCCATCCAGTCCGAGGTCGCATGCCGGGTCGCCTTGCGCGCCTTCACGCTGCCGGCGATCTGGATCGCGCCGGAAAACAGCAGCAGCTTCTCCGTCAGCGTCGTCTTGCCGGCGTCGGGGTGGCTGATGATGGCGAAGGTGCGGCGGCGCGCCACCTCGGTGGTGATGCGTTCGGGGGCGGCGGCGGACATGGCTAGGGTGGGCGGGGGAAACCGCGCATTATCGGGCGCGGCACCCGCAAACGCCGGTGCCGCCACGCGCGGCCCCCCGCGACGCCCACCCCGGGGCGGGCGTTTCAGTCACTCACAGCGGTGTGCCGTTGAAGCTGCCCGAGACGAGCTCGGTCACTTCGGTCTGCGTCTGACCGGCGACGTTGCTCACCGTTTCGGTGCGCACCGCGATGCCCAGGCCGTCGATGAACCAGCTGGTGGTCGTGCTGCTGGCCGAAGCGGCGGCAGCATCACGGTCGGTGTAGCGGCAGGTGTTGTAGCTGCGGCCGCGCACGCTGATGCTCTCGCGCCGGACGAAGGTGTAGACGTCGGTGGTCGTCAGCCGGGTCGCTGGCGACGCCACGCCATTGGTGGTGCCGGTATTGATGGTCGTCACCGACTTGTTGATCGACTGGCCGGGCTGGATCGACATCTCGACATTGAGGCTGGCCGGATCGAACACGGTGCGGCTCGTGCTGACCGACGCCGGGACGGTGCCCACGCCGGGCAGGGTCACCGCCGGAATCGTGGTGCTGGCCTCGATGCCGAGCACCCGCGTGAACCCGCCGCCGGCGTCCTGCTCGTAGCTCGTGCTTTCCGTCATGGCCGAACCGGTGAAGCCACCGGCCGTGGTGGTGGCTTCGATGCGGCTGAACAGCTTGATGGCCGACTGGCCATCGAAGCTGCCTGGGCCCTGGACGACGGCGTCCAGCGTGAACTGGCCGGTGCTGCTGCCACTGATCGCGTAGGTGGCCAGCAAGCGGTTGCCCGTCATCAGCGATTGTGTTGCGGGCAAGGAGCAGCCGTTGAACGGCCCGGCAGGCTGATTGGTGCCGCTGCAGCTGCCCGGATTCACGCCGCACTGGTCGGCCAGCACCTGCAGGGACCAGAAGGCGATGGTCTCGAACTGCTGCAGCGCATTGTTGGTGAAGTCGCCCAGCCCGAAGATGCGGCCTTCGGGCGTGATGCCCAGGTAACGCACGCCCCAGGGCCCGCTGTAGGCGCGGGCGTTGTACACCACGCCCTCGTAGACCACCGCCGGAAAGCGCGCGCCGGCGGCCTTGGGGAACAGGTCGGGGAATTTGTATTCGGCCCAGTCCAGCACCATGTCGGCGGACACCGAAACCTCGGTGGCGAGTGTGGTCGTCACGGCCACGGGGGTGGTACCCAGCGCCCGCATCTGCGAGGCGAATTGCACGGCGCCGGCTTCGGGGCCGCTGTCGCCGCCGCCGCAGGAAACGAGCGCCAGCACCGAAGCTGCGGCGGCCAGAATGCTGGCGCTGCGGCGCAGGCTGAAGCGGGAAGGACGCGCGTGGTGAATGTCGGACATGGCAGTTTCTCCAGTGCCGGGCTGCTCAGGCAGCCGGTTTCAAGCTGTTCATCTTGGCGCGGATCCTCCTGCGCGTCCAGCGCTGCCGGGCCCCCAAGCCTAGGGCTGGCCGCGCCGGTCGGCTTCAGGTCTCCAGCAGGGACCGCAGCATCCAGGCCGTCTGCTCATGCACGGTCAGCCGCTGGGTCAGCAAGTCGGCGGTAGGTTCGTCGCCGGCTTTGTCGGCCAGCGGGAAGATGCCGCGCGCGGTACGGGCCACGGTTTCATGACCTTCCTTGAGGATGCGCACCATCTCCAGCGCCGTCGGCGGCGTGGCCGGGGCGTCGGCCATCGAGGCCAGCGCACTGAAGGCCGCATAACTGCCCGGCGCCGGGTGGCCCAGGCTGCGGATGCGTTCGGCCACCGGGTCCACCGCGTTCCAGAGTTCGGTGTACTGGGTCATGAACATCGCATGCAGCGTGTTGAACATCGGGCCCGTCACGTTCCAGTGGAAGTTGTGGGTGGTCAGGTACAGGGTGTACGTGTCCGCCAGCAGGTGGCTCAAGCCGCCAGCGATGGCCGCGCGGTCCTTGTCGCTGATGCCGATGTTCACGCCCTGGGCGTTGATGCTGGCCGAGGCCTTCTTTGCTTTTGCCATGGATCGCTCCTGTATGCGTGTTCGTAAGGGTTCGCGCGGTCTCGAACCCCCCCCACTCTATCGGACCGGCCCGGTCGCCGCCCCGGCGCTCAGTCGGTCAGCCGCTTGACCCCCGGCAAGGGGCAGGCATAGATGCAGTTGCGCAGCGCTGCGATGGCCTCGTAGCGCGGAAAGGTGCGGCGCCAGGCCAGCACCACGCGGCGCGTGGGCACGGGGTCGCTGAAAGGGACGTAGCGCACATGCGTCTGCTGCTCGGCCGGCACGCTCAGCTGCGGCACCACCGTCACGCCCATGCCCGAAGCCACCATGTACTTGATGGTTTCCAGGCTGCTGCCCTCGAAGCTCTTGCGGATGCCCTCGCGATCGTTCGGGTTCGGGCTGGCGAAGCGCGCGTACTCGGGGCAGACTTCGAGCACGTGGTCGCGGAAGCAGTGGCCGGTGCCCAGCAGCAGCATCGTCTCGTTCTTCAGTTCCTCGGCGCTGATGCGCTCGCGCTTGGCAAACGGGTGGGCGGTCGGAACCGCCGCCTGGAAGGGTTCGTCATACAGCGGCGCCACGGCCAGGCCGGTGTCCGGGAAAGGCTCGGCCATGATGGCGGCGTCGAGTTCGCCCGTGCGCAGCATGTCCAGCAGCTTGGCGGTGAAGTTCTCCTGCAGCATCAGTGGCATCTGCGGCACCCGCGCGATGGCCTGGCGCACCAGGTCGGGCAGCAGGTAGGGGCCGATGGTGTAGATGATGCCCAGCCGCAGCGGCCCGGAGACGGGGTCCTTGCCGCGCTTGGCAATCTCCTTGATGGCCGCGGCCTGCTCAATCACCTGCTGCGCCTGGCGCACGATCTGTTCGCCCAGTGGCGTCACGGTCACTTCGCTGGCGCCGCGCTCGAACAGCCGGACATCGAGTTCCTCTTCCAGCTTCTTGATGGCCACGCTCAGCGTCGGCTGGCTCACGAAGCAGGCTTCGGCCGCACGGCCGAAATGGCGCTCGCGCGCCACGGCCACGATGTACTTGAGTTCCGTCAGCGTCATGGGTGCATTGTGCGGAAGACTGGCTCCCCGATACGCAAAAGGGGGCCGAGGCCCCCTTTTCGCTTTCGCCGACGCGGTCGCTCAGCGGTTGTCGATCAGCACCTTGGTCGCGCCGATCTGCGCGCTGCCGGCGTCGAAGAAACGCACGCTGCCCATGTAACGCGTGCCCGCGGGCACGCTCCATGACAAGGCGATGGACGCCGCGCCGCCCTCGTAGACCGAGCTCGGCCCCGATGCCCGCAGCGTCTGCGTGTCACCGGCCGGGCCCACCACCCAGTTCGACAGCGTGTAGCTGGCGCCGCCCGCGGCGGTGGCATAGCCGGTGATGCGCGCCGAATACGAGCCGGCGGCCGGGTTCTCCAGCGTCACCTGTTCGTCGGAGCCGCCCGCGGCACTGGTGCCGACGTTGGTGCCGGTGCAGTTGGCCGAGCTGAAGACCTCGAGATCCAGGTCGGTCAGGGCGCCGCCCTGGGTGTCGCTGTTGAAGGTCTGCCAGCGCGCGAAGAGCGTGCCGGCGGGCACGGTCACGTTGATGCACTGGGTCTGGCCGGTGCTGATGACCTGGGCCGTGGCGATGGCGGGAATGAGGCCCAGCGCCTGCAGGCTCATCGGGCCCGTGTAGCTGCTTTCCACCGGGAACACCAGCGTGCTGCGGCTGGTGTTGCCGCGCCGGTCCACCTGGGCCGGCGCGCCGAAGGCCAGCGCCTGCGCCGACAGCGGGCTGGTGACGCTGCGCACGCCGTCGCTCCAGGTCAGCGATCCGAAGGTCCAGGCGTTCAGCGCGGCGGTCGTGCGCGTCAGCTTGGCCGTGAAGCTGGCGGCAGCCCCCGGCGCCAGCGTCAGTGACGCCGGCGTGACGGCGACGTCCCAGCCCGGCAGGCTGCTCGTCGGCACGAACGTGGCCGTCGACGCGCCGACGTTGGTGACCGTGCGCTTGAGCGTGCGCGAGACGACCACACCCGCCGCCGTCAGCGACGACAGGTTCAGGTCCCAGGCCTTGATGCTGCCGAGCGTGGCACAGCTGCCGATGCCGGCCGGCGGGGCCAGGCCCACGCCGCACAGGAAGCGGCCATAGTCACTGGCGGCCAGGTCGTAGACCAGGCTCGGAATGCCGCCGCCGTTGGGCTGCAGGTGGCCGGCGCCGTAGCCCCAACGGTTGGCGTCGACGCTGCCGTTCGACAGGCGCACGACTCCGTTGGTAGTGGTCAGCGCCGACTTGATCGCGGCTGGCGACCAGGTCGGGTACAGCTGGCGCAGCAGCGCGGCCGAGCCGGCCACGTGCGGGCTGGACATCGATGTGCCGCTGAGTGCACCGGTGGATGCCGGCGGCACCAGCGTGCCGGCGACCACCTGGTCACGCTGTGCCAGGCTCAGCACCGGCCGGTTCGCGGCGATGACGCTGCTGCCCGGGCCGGTGATGTCCGGCTTCAGGATCTGCGGGTTGGCGCGGTTGGGGCCGCGCGACGACGAATTGGCCATCACCGGCGCCACGACACCCGGCAGGTTGATGCTGAAACCCACCGTGGCGGTGGCTGCCGCGCCCTGGGCCGTGACGTAGTCGCGCACCAGGGTGCGATTGGCCGCGTTCAGGTGCACGGCGGGGAGGGTGTGCGGATCGTTCGCTGTGGCGAAGCTGGCCGAACCCAGCACCATGCCGACGCCGCCCGCACGCGCCACTTCGGCACTGGCAGCCAGGCGCACGGCCTGGGTGTTGGTGATGAAGTCACACACCACGATGCGGCCCGCGGCCGCCGCCGCGTCCAGGCTGTTGGCCAGGCAGTTGCCGGCCGCGGTTTCCGTCTGCCCGGCAGCGGGAATGCTGCTGCCCAGCACCATGGCTGCCGTGGGTGCAGCGATGAAGTTGGTCGAACCGCCCGTGATCGTGCTGCCGTTGCCCAGCGTGACGCTGCCGCCCTGGCTGCGGTCGTGGGTGGAATTGCCCACCGTCGTCAGCCAGGGGCTGATGTGGGCCACAGTGTTGCCCGGGCCGGAATTGCCAGCCGACGCCGAGACGAACACGCCCGCGGCGGCGGCGTTCAGGAAAGCCACTTCCACCGGGTCCAGGAAGTTGAGCAGCGTGCCGCTGATCGAGTAATTGATGACGTCGACACCGTCGGACACGGCGGCCTCGATGGCGGCCATCGAGTCGGCCGTGTAGCAGCCGGTCTGCGCGGCCACGGTGGCCGTCCAGCACACCTTGTAGGCGGCGATGCGGGCGCGGGGCGCCACGCCCGACATCTGCGCCGTGACCACGCCGTTGCTGGCGCGGATGGCGACACGGTCGTTGCCACCCGAGGTGGAAGCGGTGTGCGAACCATGCCCGCTGCTGGCGCCGTCACGCGGCGACAGGTATTCCAGCGCGGCGCGCACGGCACCCGAGGCATTGAAGTCGGCAGCGAAGTAGCGCGCGCCGATCAGCTTGTTGCTGCACATGCCCGCGGTGAAGCCTTCGCCAGTCTGGCAGACCCCACCCCAGCCCGCGGGCGCCGGCCCGTACACCGAGGTGCCGGCCTGGCTGTACGAAACCGGGCGGTTGTCGGCGTCGACCTTCTCGCCGAACGCCGGACTCTCGGGCCAGATGCCGCTGTCGACGATGCCGATGACGACGTCTTCGCCCTTGATGTTGCGGGCCTGGGCGTCCAGCTGCGAATACAGGCCGCCGGGGGCGGTGAGGCCGAGGAAGTCGGTGGTGCGGGTGGTGTCGAGTTCGCGGCGCTCGGACTCGACCACCGAGATCACGTCGGCGCTCGTCATCAGCGCCTGGGCCTGGGCCGGCGACAGCTGCGCGGCGAAGCCGTTGAAGGTGACGCTGTAGCTGTGCAGCGCGCGCACGCCGGGCACACGCGCCAGCACGGCGGCGCGGCGGGCAGCCAGGTGGCTGTCGTAGGCGCGGGCGGCTGGCGTGCGCAGGTTCAGCTTGGCGCCGGCCGCAGCGCGCGTGGCAGCCAGGCCGCGCACGCTGCCGTCGTAGGTGGCCAGCGGCGCACCGGCCAGCTGCACGATGTAGACCTTCTGCGAGGCCGGCACCGCGGTGCCGGGGTCACGCACCTGGGCGTGGGTGCTGGTGCTGGCGAAGGCGGCGGCAACCAGGGCAGCCGCCAGGGCGATTCGAGTGAATTTCATGGGCAGTCTTTCCGGGTTCAGGCAGCGGCGGGGACGTGGGCGGCGGGGGTGGCCAGGGTGGCCGCGGTGGCCACAGTCCAGGCGCGCCGGCGCCGCCAGGCCAGGCCGGCGAGACCGGCAGCCAGCAACCAGGCCGCGCCGGGCTCGGGCACCGCGGTGACGCGGATGTTGTCGATGGCGAACTGCCCGTTGTTCTGCGTCGCCGCCGTGCAGGCCTGGCCCGCCACCCAGCTGCAGGCCAGGAAGTCCAGGCTCGTCAGGTTGCCGGGCAGGCTGGCACCGACGTTGACGGTGGAGAAGGGAAAGCTGCTGCCGGCCAGGGGCGCGAACTGCCAGAAGGCCTGCACCGCGGCGCCGCCGGCGGTGAGGCCGCGGGCGACGATGACGGTGGTCTGGGTCGACGGCGGGTCGAGAGGCACGAAGGCGATGTCGAAGCCTTCCAGGCTGAACGCGGTACCGCCGGCGCTCAGGCGCAGGGAACCGCTGTTGCTGTTGAAGTAGACCTGGCTGGCATTGCCGCTGGGCGCCACAGGGCCCAGGCTGCCGACGTTGTCGACGATGCCGAAATCGAGCAGGGTGGTCAGCAGGAAGCTGCCTGCGGCCATCGTGTCGCCAGGCAGGTAAAGGCCGGTGAGGGCATCACCCTCGAAGTCGATCACCGTGGTGGCTTGCACTGCGGGCGCGGCCAGGGCAAGGCCCAGACAGACGGCCGACGACAACTTCTTCAACGGTTTGTGCATGAGGACTCCATCCATGTTGTCGGCGGACGGTACGGCCAGGCCTGCCATTGCACACCCCTTGTTCGAGGGGTGGAGTGATCCGCAATTGCCTGCAACCCATGCATTCGGATGGGGAGGTTTCATCCGCAACGGGCTGCAATGCGTATCCCGTCGAAGTGAAAGTCGAACCCAATCCCATGACACCCGCACAGGCCACCGCAAGCACGAAGAACGCCGCCCGCCTGGCCGGTGTGATCGTGGCTGCGCCCGAGACCGACGGGTACATGATGTCCACGCTGGAGCTGTGGGCCGGGCTCGACGTCGAAGCCCTGGCGCTGTCGGCGCTGCCGAACGAAACGCTGAGCGAACTGCTGCGCCTGCGCGGGCGCTGGCCCGGCGCCGGCCGCGAAGCAGCCTGACTGCCGGCGCCACGCGGGCGCTGCCGGCCTTCAAGCCTTCATTCAGGCCTTCGTTCAGGCCTTCAGGTAGTCGCTCTTGCTGCCCAGCCAGCGCGCCACGTGCGCGGCGGCCGCCTGCGGGTGGTCGCGCAGCAGCCGCGGCGCCACCGCCCGGGCCTGCTGCAGCAGGGCGCTGTCTTCGGCCAGGTCGGCAAAACGCAGCAGGGCGTCGCCGCTCTGGCGCGCACCCATGAATTCCCCCGGCCCGCGGATGTCCAGGTCGCGCCGCGCGATCTCGAAGCCGTCGTTGGTTTCGGCCATGGCCTTCAGCCGCGCCTTGCCGGTGGCCGAAAGCGGCGTGGTGTAGAGCAGCACGCAGGCGCTGGCCGCGGCGCCCCGCCCCACCCGCCCGCGCAGCTGGTGCAGCTGCGCCAGGCCAAAACGCTCGGCGTGTTCGATCACCATCAGGCTGGCATTGGGCACGTCCATGCCGACCTCGATGACGGTGGTGGCCACCAGCACCTGCAGCTGCCCGCTGCTGAACTGCGCCATCACCGTCGCCTTCTCGGTGGCCTTCATGCGCCCGTGCAGCAGCCCCACCTGCACGGCGGCGCCGAGTGCAGCGGCCAGCTCGGCATGGGTGGCCGTGGCGTTCTGCAGGTCGAGGTGTTCACTTTCCTCGACCAGCGGGCAGACCCAGTAGACCTGGCGCCGCGGCTCGACCGGGGCGGTGACTTCCTGGCGGATGCGCGCCACCACGGCATCGCGGCGGCTGTCGGCAAACAGCTTGGTGACGATCGGCGTGCGGCCCGGCGGCAGTTCGTCGATGGTGCTGACGTCGAGGTCGGCGTAGTAACTCATCGCCAGCGTGCGCGGGATCGGCGTGGCGCTCATCATCAGCAGGTGCGGTTCGAGCTGGTGCTGTTCCAGCTTCGAGCGCAGCGCCAGCCGCTGCGCCACGCCGAAGCGGTGCTGCTCGTCGACGATGGCCAGGCCCAGCCGGGCAAAGGCCACGTCGTCCTGGATCACCGCATGCGTGCCGACCACGAGATGGGCTTCGCCCGAGGCCACGCGCTCGACCATCGCCGTGCGCGCCTTGCCCTTCCTGCTGCCCGTCAGCCAGGCGATGCCCACGCCCAGCGGTTCCAGCCAGCTGATGAGCTTGCGGAAATGCTGCTCGGCCAGGATCTCGGTGGGCGCCATCAAGGCGCATTGCCAGCCGGCGTCCATGGCCGTGGTGGCCGCGAGTGCGGCCACCACCGTCTTGCCCGAGCCCACGTCGCCCTGCAACAGCCGGTGCATGGGCCGCGGCCGCGCCAGGTCGGTGTCGATCTCGGCCACCACGCGCTGCTGCGCCGGCGTCAGCGTGAAGGGCAGGGCCGCATGCAGCTGCTCGCGCAGCGCGCCCGTGCGCGCGGCCATCGCCGGAGCGCGCAGCAGCGCCCGCGCCGCCTGCGCCTGGGCCTGCGACAGCTGCTGGGCCAGCAGTTCGTCGAACTTCAGTCGCTGCCAGGCCGGGTGGCTGTGGTCTTCCAGCGTGTCCAGCGGCGAACCGGCGGCGGGGTGGTGCAGGGCCAGCAGCGCGTCGCGCAGCGGCGGCAGGCCGGCCGGAACGGTGCCTTCGGGCAGCAGTTCGGCCAGGTTTGCGCGTGCCAGGCCCGAAGCCACGGCCTTGCGCAGGTAGGCCTGCGGCAGCTGGGCGCTGGCCGGGTAGACCGGCGTCAGCGCCTGCGGCAGCGGCGCGTCGGGAGCAACGGCCTTGAACACCGGGTGCACCATCTCGCGGCCGAAGAAGCCCACCCGCACCTCACCGCGAGCGCGGATGGTGGCGCCCACCGCCAGCGTCTTCTGGTTCGACGGATAGAAGTTCAACAGGCGCAACAGCAGTTCGCTGCCACTGCCGTCTTCCAGCACCACCAGCAGCTGGCGGCGGCTGCGGATTTCGATGCGCGATTCACGCACCGTGCCCTGCACCTGGGCCAGGCTGCCGTCGCGCAGGCTGGCGATCGGCACGAGGCGGGTTTCGTCCTCGTAGCGCAGCGGCAGGTGCAGCGCCAGGTCGATGTCACGCAGCAGGCCCAGCTTGCGCAGGGCCCGCTGCGGCGCCGACAGGGCAGGCTGTGGGGGCGGCGGCTGCGCGATTGCTGTGGACATGGAACAATTTTGGGGCCCAAGGCTCCAGACCCCATGCCCCAACACCACACCCTCGCCGACTTCGACTTCGCCCTGCCTGCCGAGCTGATTGCCCAGCACCCGGCAGCCGAGCGCAGCGCGTCGCGCTTGCTGGACGGCACGGGCGCCCTGCCCGCCGACCGCAGCTTCCGCGACCTGCCCGGCCTGTTGCAGCCCGGCGACCTGCTGGTCTTCAACGACACCCGCGTCATCAAGGCCCGGCTGCTCGGCGAAAAGCCCACCGGCGGCTCGGTCGAGGCGCTGGTCGAACGGGTGCTGCCCGGTCACGAGGTCTGGGCCCACCTGCGCGCCAGCAAGTCGCCACGGCCGGGCACCACAGTCCGCTTCGCCGACGCTTTCGACGCCGAGGTGCTGGGTCGCACCGGGCCCGACGACGCGCTCTTCCACCTGCGCTTCCCGGCCGACCCGCTGCTGCTGCTGGCCCGCCACGGCCATGTGCCGCTGCCGCCCTACATCACCCACGACGACACCGCCGAAGACGAAAGCCGCTACCAGACGGTGTTCGCGCGCCGCCCCGGTGCCGTGGCCGCACCCACCGCCGCGCTGCATTTCGACGAAGGCGTGCTGGCCGCGCTGGCCGCCCGTGGCGTGGCCACCGCTGCGGTGACGCTGCATGTCGGCGCCGGCACCTTCCAGCCGGTGCGCGTCGACAACATCGCCGAACACCGCATGCACAGCGAATGGTTCGAGGTCGGCGCCGAGACCGTGGCCGCCATCGCCGCCACGCGCGCGGCCGGCGGCCGCGTCGTCGCCGTGGGCACGACCACGCTGCGGGCGCTTGAATCGGCCGCGCGACAAGCCGGCCCGGGCCGGCCGCTGGCACCCTATACCGGCGACACCGACATCTTCATCACCCCGGGCTTCGACTTCCGCGTCGTCGACCGGCTGATCACCAATTTCCACCTGCCCAAAAGCACGCTGATGATGCTGGTCAGCGCCTTCAGCGGCCATGCCCACGTGATGGCTCTGTACCGCCACGCCATCGAATCGCGTTACCGCTTCTTCAGCTACGGCGACGCGATGCTGTTGGAAGGGGCCCCCAGGCTCCCTTCGGTCGCCACCCCCCAGGGGGGCTCTGTCAGCGGCCCGGCGTAGCCGATTCCGCGCCAGGCGCTTGACTGCGCGGCGTGGCGCGGGGCGCCCGCCGCGACAATGCGGGCATGCTGAAGTTCGAACTCCACAAGACCGAAGGCCATGCCCGCCGCGGCACGCTGACCCTGAACCACGGCGTCGTCGAGACCCCCGTCTTCATGCCCGTGGGCACCTACGGCACCGTCAAGGGCGTGCTGCCGCAGAGCCTGCGCGAGATGGGCGCGCAGATCATCCTGGGCAACACCTTCCACCTGTGGATGCGCCCGGGGCTGGACGTGGTGCAGAAATTCGGCGGCCTGCACCGCTTCGAGCAGTGGCAGGCGCCGATCCTCACCGATAGCGGCGGCTTCCAGGTCTGGAGCCTGGGCGGGGCCGACGGCAAAGGCCGCAAGATCACCGAACAGGGCGTGCACTTCGCCAGCCCGGTGAACGGCGACAAGCTTTTCCTCACGCCCGAAGTCAGCATGCAGATCCAGACCGTGCTGAACTCCGACATCGTGATGCAGTTCGACGAGTGCACGCCCTACCAGACCGGTGGCACGTTGACCACCGAAGACCAGGCGCGGCAGTCGATGGAACTCAGCCTGCGCTGGGCCGCGCGCAGCCGTGACGAGTTCCAGCGCCTGGGCAACCCGAACGCGCTGTTCGGCATCGTCCAGGGCGGCATGTACACGGGTCTGCGCGAGGAATCGCTGCAGCAGCTGGTGGAACTGGACCTGCCCGGCTATGCCGTCGGCGGCGTCAGCGTCGGCGAGCCGAAGGACGAGATGCTGGCCATCATGGCCCACACCCCGCACCGGCTGCCGGCGCACAAGCCGCGCTACCTGATGGGCGTGGGCACGCCCGAAGATCTGGTCGACGGCGTGGCCTGCGGCGTCGACATGTTCGACTGTGTCATGCCCACCCGCAATGCGCGCAACGGCCACCTGTTCACGCGCTTCGGCGACCTGAAGATCCGCAACGCGCGCCACAAGGACGACGAACGTCCCATCGACGTCAGCTGCCACTGCCATGCCTGCGGCTCGGGCTTTTCACGCGCCTACCTGCACCACCTGGAACGCTGCGGCGAGATGCTGGCGCCCATGCTCGCCAGCATCCACAACCTGCACTACTACGTGAACCTGATGCGCGAGGTGCGCGAGGCGCTGGACGAAGGCCGTTTCGAAGCCTTCCGTCAGCAGTTCAAGGCCGACCGCGCACGCGGTGTCTAGGCGCCCGATCAGAACGCAAAACGCAGCCCGGCGTTCCACACGCGGGCCTTCTCGGGTGCCTGCTGGCGGGCATAAGCGAGGTCGACGAAGAGCCGGTCGGGCAGCACGGTGGTGCGCACGCCGACGTTGACCCAGCGGTCGCCGCGGTCGTCGCCGTAGACCTCGGCCAGGGGCGCCCAGCCCAGGCCGGCCAGCGTGGCAGGCTGGTGCTCCAGCGCCAGGCCCCAGGTGGTGGCCTTGGGCCCGCCGGTGTGGCTGCGTGCATGGCCCAGGTTGACGTGGACGAAGGCATGCACCACCGGCAGCGTGCCGATGAGGCGCACTTCACTCGACTCGCGCTGCCAGTCCTGGCCGGCCGTGCGGCCCCAGCCCAGCGCGCCGGCCAGGGCCAGCGCGGGGGCCGTGGCGCCTGCGCCCGTCCAGAGCTCGGCCTTGGCCGACAGGGCCAGGCCGTCTGCACGCCCTTCAGGCCCGCGGGCCCGGCCATAGCCCAGACCCAGCTGCGCCCCGAACGCCATGCCGCAGGCCAGCGCTGCCGCGGTTTCGCCGGTGCGGTCGGTGCCGTGGCGGGCCACAACGCGGCTCGCTTCGAATTCGCAGCCCCCGCTGGCAATGACCCCGGCGTCGTCGGTGGCCAGAGGGCGCGCCGCCCAGGCCGGCTGCAGGCCGACCGTGACCACGGCGGCAATCATCAAGTGGGTGAAGTTCATGGCGCAGACGCGAAGAGTTGATCAGGCTGAATAGTGTTCTCGGCCCGCCGCGCCGAACCTGAAACGCGTCGTCAGCGCACAACATCACCCGCGCCCGGCGTTCCTTCAGCTGCCGGTGTATTCCAGCGACGAGTGGTGCGCCACGATGCGCAGCTTGCCTGCGTCGTCCTTCACGAACTTCCAGGTCTTGTCGACAGTGGTGACCCGGTCGTCCGGGCCGGTGATGCGCACCTTGGCCATCGTCGCGGCGCTGTCGCCGCTGATGAAGACCGCGGCGTTGTCCACCACGCACTGCTTCCAGCCCTTCAGCGCAAAGCCCGTGTCCTTCGGGAACGCCGCGTCGCCACCGACGAAGTAGGCCAGCGCTCCCTGGCGGTTCAGGCGGAAGGTCTGCGGGTTGGTGGTCAGCGTCGGCTTGAAGAGCACGCCGCCCATCTGGTAGCCGTAGGCGCTGTCGATCACCTTCTCGGCCAGCGCCTTGGCCGCCGGCTGGCCGCTGCGGGCGTGGGTCGTGCTGATGTCCACCAGCGCAGCACACCAGGCCTGCTGCGCTGCCAGCACCTCGGCTTCGGAAATGCCCTGGTTGACGACGACACCCTTGGCCGCGGCCGGCAGGGTCATGGCGCATCCGAGGGCGGCCGCAGCGGCCAGGCGGGTCAGGTTCTTCATGGGGTTCTCCGTCAGGTTTCGATGGCAGTTCGGTCGGGGATCGACTGGGTGCATTGCAAATGCAGGCACTGAACCTGCCGTGAGGCAACGATGAGCACAGGCTGAGCCCAGGATGAACATCCGATGAATGCGCACCCCGACGCATGCCGGCCACGGACAATCTCGTCATGTTCAGACGCCGTCTCACGCTGGCCTTGTCACTGCTGGCCACCGCCGTGGTGCTGCAAGCCGTGGCCGCCGTCGCGGCGCTGGGCGTGGCCCAGGACAAGGTGCAGCGGGGCCGGGTGGCCAGCGACATCCAGCGCGGCTTCATCGAGCTTTCCGCGACCAAGCAGCGGCTGCGTACCTGGGTGGCCCAGCTCCAGCAGGGTGCCGACGCCAGCCCGGCCCTGCGGGAATCGCTGCAAGCGCAGATGCGCCAGCAGTTGCAGACGCTGCGCGAGCTGTCGGCGGACCGCCTGCTGCTCGACGACAGCGCCGACTCGCGCCGGGAACACCTGCAGCGCCAGGACGTGCTGGCGGTGCTGGGCCAAAGCCTGGCGGACCTGGAGACCGCGGTCGACAACGCCCAGCCCCTGCAGCCAGGGGTGGATGCCGGCGAAGCCTGGCAAGCCCTGTCGGCCGTGTTCGACCGTTCGCAAGGCCGCGACCTGCGCCTGCTGCTCGCCGACAGCAGCCAGCGCGAAGCCGCCGCCGTGGCCCGTGAACGCGCAGCCGCCGACGCAGCGCTGGCGCGCATGCGTGCGCTCTGGCTGGGCACGGCGCTGGCACTGGCGCTGGCCGCGCTGGGCACGGCCCTGTACTTCGGGCGCGCCCTGCGGCGCCCGCTGGACGAACTGAGCCAGGGTGCACTGGCCCTGCAGCGCGGGCAGCTGCAGAACCGGATTCCAGAACAGGGCGCCAGTGAGTTCACCGCGGTGGCGCGCAGCATGAACAGCATGGCCAGCGAGCTGGAAACACACCGCCAGGGCGAAACACGCCATCGCCAGCAACTGGAGCAGCAAGTGGGCGAACGCACGGCAGAGCTGACCGAGGCCCTGCAGGCACTGCAGCAGGCCGAAGCCCGCCGCCGCCAGCTGTTTGCCGACATCAGCCACGAGCTGCGCACCCCCACCACCGCCATCCGCGGTGAAGCCGAGATCACCTTGCGTGGCGCCGACCGGCCCGCGGAGGACTACCGAGCAGCGCTGACGCGCATCGTCGACACCTCGCGCCAGCTGGGCGGCGTGATCGACGACCTGCTGGCCATGGCGCGCAGCGACATCGACGCGCTTTCCCTGGTGAAGCGGCCACTCGACCTGGCCCGGCTCTGCGCCGAAGCCGTTGCCCAGGCCCAGGCCTTGGCCGAGGCACGCGGCGTGGACCTGCTGGCCGAAGAGCCACCCCCCGGCCAGCCCCTGGTGCTGGGCGACGAACAGCGCCTGCGCCAGCTGCTGCTGGTGTTGCTGGACAACGCCATCCGCTACAGCCAACCCGGCGGCCGCGTCAGCCTGCGGTTGCAGGCACAGGGCACGGGTGCGGGTGCGGGCGGCAGCAAGGCCTGGTGCGTCGACGTTCAGGACCAGGGCATCGGCATCCCGCCACAGGAGCTGGCGCAGGTGTTCGAGCGCCACTTCCGCGGCAGTGCCGCGCGGCTGCACCGGTCAGACGGCAGCGGCCTGGGCCTGCCGATTGCCCGCGCCCTGGCACTGGCCCACGGCGGGCAGGTCGAGTTGCACAGCGCCCCGGGGCAAGGCACGCGCGCGCGGTTGACATTGCCGGCGGCCCCGGCCTTCGCCACGGCCGGCGTGGACGCTGCAGCGTGAACATCCTCATCGTCGAAGACGACGAGCGCATCGCCAGCTTTCTGCTGCGCGGCCTGCGCGCCGAAGGCCACCGCGTGCTGCGCGCTGCCGACGGCCCCAGCGGCCTGGCCATGGCCCGGGAAGCCGCACGCGCCACCACCGAAGGCGACGAAGCCACCATCGTCGTGCTCGACCTGATGCTGCCCGGCCTGAGCGGCCTGGACATCTGCCAGACCTTGCGCGCGGAACGCGTGCCGCTGCCGATCCTGATGCTCACCGCCCAGTCGTCGCTGGAAGACCGCGTGGCCGGCCTGCGTCTGGGCGCAGACGACTACCTGTGCAAGCCCTTCGAGTTCGAGGAACTGCTGGCCCGGCTCGAAGCCCTGGCGAGGCGCGGGCGGGCGGCCAATATGCGCAGCCCGCGCCTGGAGGTCGGCGACCTGGTGCTGGACCGCGAACGCATGCAGGCCCGGCGTAGCGACCAGCCCCTGGCCCTGACCGCCAAGGAACTGGCGCTGCTCGAACTGCTGATGGCCACCCCCGGCCGCCTCTTCAGCCGTGAGCGCATCCTGGCGAACGTCTGGGGCGCCAGCGAAGACCCGCTGACCAACATCGTCGACGTGTACATCCGTCGGCTGCGCACGAAGATCGACGTCGACGGCGCGCCCTCGCTCATCCACACCGTGCGCGGGCTGGGCTACCGGCTGGAACACCCCGGGCGCTGACAGGCCTGTGCGGCCAGCCGCACGCACCGCGGGTGCTAGCGCGCTAGAACTCCACCCGCGCGCCCAGCTCCCAGCTGCGCTGCCGTTCTTCGCCGTGGCCGCGCGCCTGCGACAGGTCCAGGTGCAGGCGCCCCGGAACCACCGTGGCGCGCAGGCCCAGCCGCGTCCAGCGTTCGCCGCGGTCGTCGCCGTAGACCTCGGCCAGCGGCGCCCAGCCCAGGCCGGCGGCCTGCAAGGGCCGGGCTTCTGCGGCCAGGGCCCAGACCGTCGCCGCGGCACCGCCCTGGCGCGGCCGGCTGTGCCCCAGGTTGGCATGCAGCAGCAGCGCCGGCAGCGGCAGCAGGCCGATCAGCTTCACCTCGCTGGCTTCGTGTTCCCAGCTGCTGCCGTCTGCCTTGCCGCCGCTGATTTCGCCGGCCAGCGCCAGCCTGGGCGCATCGGCGCCCTGCCCGCGCCAGAGCCAGCCCTTGGCGCCGAACTCGGCTTCCTGGAAACGGAACGGGCCCGGACCGAAGCTGCCGCGGCCGTAGGCCAGGCTCAGCTGCACACCATCGACGACGCCGCATTCCAGCTCGCCACCGGCTTCACGGCCGCGCTCGCCGCCACCGCGCAGCGCCAGGCGGCCCACGCCCAGTTCACATTCGCCCGGGTCGTTGACGCTGGCCACCCCCGTGCTCAAGGGCCGCGCCGCCTGGGCCGGGACACACAGTGCAGCGGCCAGCAGGGCCGGCATGCAAAGCTTCACGAACATCTCGCACCTTCCATCACCAGAACTGCCAATTGCCCGTCGTCACCACCCATATGCCGAGCACGCCATTGGTGACGGCATGGGCGACAACGGCCACCCACAGCTTGCCAGTGCGGATGTAGACCCAGGCATAGGCCAGCCCGGCGATGATGGCCGCCAGCCAGAGCGTATGCGCCAGCATGAAGACGAAGGTGCTCAGCACCACGGCCTTCAGGCCCACGTGCATGGGCTGCACGCCTTCGAAGGCCGGGGCCTGCAGCCAGCGCATGAGGAAGCTGCGCCAGAACAGTTCTTCCATCACCGGCACGAGCAGTGCCGCGCCCATCCAGCGCGTGGCGATCAGCGGCCAGTGCAGGTCGCCCACGGCATTCAGCGAAACATAGGGTTCGGCGCTGCCGGCGCTGATGGTCATCCAGGGCGCGTCGAGGTTCACCCACAGCACGAACACGAGCACGCCCACGGCCACGGCCAGCGCCGCCTCGCCCAGCGTGGGCAGGTTCTGGCGCCCGAGCTCGCCGTACTCGCGCCACCACAGCGCCAGCAGTGCGGCCGGGGCCAGCACCTGGGCGGCGTAGATCCAGCGCACGTCGAAGCCCCAGGAGCCGTCGCTGGGCGCGGCGCCGCGCAGCGCCAGGATGGCCATGAACACGACGAAAGGCGCCACGCGCACGACCGCGGCACGTCTGAATCCGAACACTATGCAGCCTCCACCATGCCGTGCGCGCCTTCGAACTGCGCCAGCGCCTGCGCCAGCCAGGCCACGGCCGGCCGCAATTCAGCCACCAGCGTGTGCGGCGGGTTGGCGATGAAGACGCTGCTGCCGAGCATGCCGAAGCCACGTGCGTCGCCCTGCGCCACGGTCAGCCGGGCATGCAGCCAGCCCTTCTTGCCCAGCTTCTCGGCACTGGCCTTCAGGCGCTGCGGCAGCTGTGCGGCTTCCAGCAGCTGCAGCTGAGGCAGCCAGACGATGACCACGCCTTCGGCGAAACGCTCCAGCGATTCACGCAGCGCCGCCAGCGTGCGGGCGTAGTCGGTCTTGATCTCGTAGCTGGGGTCGATGAGCACGACGCCGCGGCGCGTGGTGGGCGGCAGGTGGCCCTTCAAGGCTGCGAAGCCGTCGGTCATGGCGACCTCGACGCCGGGCTGATCGCCCAGGTAGCTGGCCAGGATCTTGTGGTCGGTGGGGTGCATCTCGTGCAGGCGAAGCTGGTCCTGCGGGCGCATGAGCATGTGCGCCAGCGCGGGCGAGCCCGGATACTGGGCCAGCGCCTTGCCGCCATTGAACTGGCGAACCAGGCCCACCAGGTCGGCCACCGGTGGCGGCAGGTCGTCGCGCTGCCAGAGTGCGCCGATGCCCTGTTCGAATTCCGCCCGCTTGTTGGCGTATTCGCCCTGCAGCGAATAGCCGCCGGCACCGGCATGGGTGTCGACCAGGCGCCAACCCTTGTCCTTCAGGTTCATGTAGCGCAGCACCGCGACGAGCGCGGTGTGCTTCAGGACGTCGGCATGGTTGCCGGCATGGAAGGCGTGGCGGTAGGCGAGCATCATGCGATGGTGCCACGCCCGGCCGGGGTGGCGGTTTCAGCCCCGGTTCAGTCGCGCGCGCGGCTCTTGAACAAGTCACGCAGATTGACTTCGCGCGGGCCCGGCTGCAGCACCACGCTGTCGCCGGCGCAGACCACGCCGGGCAGGATCACGCCCAGGTAGCTGCCGCAGTAGCCCGACTGCACCATCATCTTGCTCGCGTGCTTGAAGCCCATGGCCGCGTTGAACTTGAAACAAGGAAAACGCGGTTCGCTCACCGCCAGCACGCAGCCCGGCGCACCGGCACTGCCGCCGATGAAGAGCTGGTCGCCTACCCACAGCCGGTCTTCGGTGATGCCCGCGAGCGTGAGGTTTTCGCCCATCAGCCCGGGCGGGATGGGGTCGTCCCACAAGCCCACCTGGGCCTGTGCGCGCACCGTGCGCCAGAACGCGAGATGCTCGCTCGGATAGGCGTACACGGCCTTGCTCAGCCCGCCATGCACGGACAGGTCGGCCTGCTCGTCGCCTTCCAGGCCCATCCGGCGCACGGTCACGGCGCCCTCGACCGGGCGCTTGCCGATCGCCGAACGCACGCGGCGGCCGTTGATGTGCACGTCGGTGGCAAGTGCGCGGTTGACCGACAGGAGCTGGATCATGCGACTACCGGCGACCGGTGCTTTCAGGCTGACAAGGCCTTGGTTGCCCATTCGCGCAATGCACCCATCATCTGCACCGGCTTGCCTTCGGGGAACAAGCTGACCGGGTAGACCGGCGCAGCGACGGCCCTGACCTTCCCCGCGACTACGCGCAGAGATTGTCCGTTCATGCCTTTGACAGGCGAGTGCGCGGCGAGAAAGCTCATCAGCTCCGGCGGACGTGGAATCGGGACGTAGTCCACACTGTCCAGCAGCTGAACCTCAAACCCATGCACATCCAGGATCTCGCGACATTCGTTCGCCGTCCAGAGGTGTGGATGGCCAGACTCGATCGACGCGAAGAACTGTGAGCGTGCGTTCGGATTGACCTGGTTCACGAAGTTGATGAGGCTGTCGTAGCCACATGCATTCGGCGTGGTCAGAAAGAGCGTCCCGCCAGGCTGCATCACGCGGTTGATCTGGTGAATCGCAAATGCGGGATCGCGGAAGAGATGCTCGAGCACCTCGGTGAAGATGACGTCGGAGAACGACTCGGAGTCGAAAGGCAGCGGCTCGCTTTCGATGTCGACCCGGGTGATCGGATAGCGGGTGAAGGGGATGTCGATCGAGACCGTCTCGAAGGCCGCGTGCGGGTTCAGGACGCGCAGGAAGTGGCTGATGAAGGGCTTGTCCGAGCCCAGCTCGAGCACGCGCGCGCCGTAGGGCCGATCCAGCATCTCCAGATATCTTTCCCGATGGTAGAGCGCGTCACCGATGAAGAGCTCCCGGACTTCCTCCGGCAGGTACGCGTAGAAGGTTCTGACCTCGGCCTCGTAGTGATCGGGGTTCAGTCGGCGCCCCCCTTCCGCTTCGGATGCGCGATTGCTCGCAGCTGTTGGTACGGATGCCTTCATGCCCACTGTCCTTTCATGTGTGCCCCGCGCAGCAGGGTGCTTTCGCCGAGCTTAACGTGGCCGCCCGGACTGGCCTTAACGCCCACATTCAAGAGACGATGGAACCCGTCGGCGTCAACGCCGAAGACGACGCCGGACGGCACTGGCCAACGCACGCAAGGGGGGTTCAGCCAGATAAGCCTGCAACTCCGCCTGCAGCGCGGCCGTCTCGCCACGGGCCACTTCGGTCTCGGCACGCGCGGCCGCCAGGTCCCGCAGACGCGCTTCGTCCAGCTCGACGAAGCGCTGGCGCTCTTCGGCGGCACGCGCCAGTTCGTCGGTTCGCAGCGCGAGGTGCTGGCGCAGGTCTTCGGCATAGGCTGCAGCGCTGGCCCATTCGGTTTCGCGCTGCGCCACCAGCGCAGTCAGCCCCTGGGCCTGCCGGGCCGCTTCGGCCAGGTCTTCCTCGCGCGCGGCCACCAGTGCCTTCAGCGACGCAATCTCGCCGATGGCGGCGTCACGCTCGGCCTCGCGCGCAGCCAGCAAGGCATCCAGCCCCTGCAGCTGCTCGGCGGCGTTGGCCAGTTCGCGTTCGCGCGCGGCCAGGATTTCCTGCAAGCCGGCCAGCTGTTTGCCGCTGGCAGCGAGCTCCTGTTCGCGCCCGGCAATCACCTGCCGCAGATGGGCCTGAGCGTCGCCGGCGGCCACCAGGCCGGCTTCGGCCTGCGCCTGGCGGCGGTACAGCAACTGCAGCCGGTCGATCAGGGCAGCGTGGCTGGCCACCGGACTGGCGGTCTGCCACTTGGCCAGCAGCTGCCGGCGCGCCTGACGGCTGGCAGGGGAATCGACAAAAACACCGCTGCGCTGGCCTTCCGCCGCCACGTAGCGCGCACTGATGCCTGGCACGTGGACGAAGTCGCCATGCTGGGCCATCTGCAGCCAGAAGTCCCAGTCCTCGAACAGGTCGAAGGCCTCGTCGACGCGCGGGGTGCGTGCTTCCAGGCGGAACAGCACGCTGTGGATCGGCAGGAAGTTCTCGAAGCGCAGGCGTACCGCGTCGAAGCTGCCTTCGAAGCGGTGCAGGCTGTGCCAGCCGTCGGCGTCGGTGTAGCCGTAGTCGGTGTCGCTGAAGGCCGCCGGTGCTTCGGGTGCCGCGGCCAGCGCGGCCTGCAGCCCGGCGATGTGGGTGGGCAGCAGCAGGTCGTCGTCGTCCAGAAACAGCGCCAGCTCGCCCTGCGCATGGGCCAGGCCGAAGTTGGCGGCCGCGGCGCGCGGCAGGCGCTGCCCGCCGGTGGCCGGCACCTGCAGGCGCACGCCCTGCAGCTCGGCGGGCCAGGCCTGCCCGCTGCCGCCCTGGGCCTCGACCAGCACGATCTCGATGGGCCGGTAGGTCTGCGCCGCGATCGAGGCCAGCGCGGCATCCAGCGAGGCCCGGCCGATGGTGCGCACGATCACGCTGACCGGCGGCGCCTCGGGCCGGCTGTCGGGTGGGGGCTGCATGGCGGGATTATCGGGCGCGCTCATCCAGCCACTCACTTGCCGATGCAGAAGCGACTGAAGATCTCGCCCAGCAGGTCTTCGTTGGAAAACGCCCCGGTGATCTCGCCCAGGGCGCGGTGCGCCAGGCGCAGTTCCTCGGCCAGCAGGTCGAGTGCCGCATCGCGCTGCTGCGCATGCGCCTGCGCGCCCTGCACGTGGGCCAGCGTGCGCTGCAGCGCCTGCACGTGGCGCGCGCGGGCCGTGAACAGGCCTTCGGCTGAAGCCTGCCAGCCGGCTTGCTGCAGCAGACGCTGGCGCAGCATGTCCAGCCCCTGTCCGGTGCGAGCGGAAAGCAGCAGGCTGCCTTCCGGCAGCCCCGCGCCACTGCCCAGGTCGGCCTTGTTGTAGACGTCGAGCACGGCCACGCCCGCCGGCAGCCTGGCTGCGATGGCCGCCTCGCCGGCCTCATAGGCCGCTTCGCCACGCCGTGACAGGTCGTGCAGGAAGACCACGGCGTCGGCAGCCTCGATCGACTGCCAGCTGCGCTGGATGCCGATGCGTTCCACCTCGTCGGCCGCAGCCAGGTCGTCGCGCAGCCCGGCGGTGTCGACGATGTGCAGCGGCACGCCCTCGATCTGCAGTGTCTCCGTGACACGGTCGCGCGTGGTGCCGGCGATCGGCGTGACGATGGCGAGCTCGGCACCGGCCAGCGCGTTCAGCAGCGAGCTCTTGCCCACGTTCGGCTGCCCGGCCAGCACCACGCGCAGGCCTTCGCGCAGCAGTGCGCCCTGCCGGGTGCGGGCCAGGGCCTCGGCAACGCTGGCCTCGATGCCGTCGAGCTGTTCGCGCGCACGGGCTTTTTCCAGGAAGTCGATCTCTTCTTCCGGGAAGTCGAGCGTCGCTTCCACGAGCATGCGCAGCCGCACCACACGTTCGGCCAACGCGTCGATCTGCTGCGAAAACGCACCCGACAAGGAGCGCGCTGCCGAACGCGCCGCGGCTTCGGTGCTGGCGTCGATGAGGTCGGCGACGGCCTCGGCCTGGGCCAGGTCGATCTTGTCGTTGAGGAAGGCGCGTTCGGTGAATTCGCCGGGCGCTGCCAGCCGCAGGCCCGGCTGGGCCTGCAGGCAGCGCGCCAGCAGCAGCTGCAGCAGCACCGGGCCACCATGGGCCTGCAGTTCCAGCACGTCTTCGCCGGTGTAGGAGTGCGGCGCCGGGAAATGAATGGCCAGGCCGCGGTCGAGCATCTGTCCTTCGCTGCCGATGAAGGGCAGCAGCGTGGCCACCCGCGGCTGCAGGGGCCGGCCACACACGGCCGCGATCAAGGCCGAGAGGTCGGCACCCGAAGCACGCACGATGCCCACCGCACCGCGGCCAGGGGCGCTGGCGATGGCAACGATGGGCTCACGCGACAGGCTCACGATGTGCGCAGGGCAGTGTCATGGCGCCGGATTGTCGCCAGCCCCAGCGCCACCGCCACCGTCAGGGCCGTTCCGAGCGGCACGAACCAGGGGAAGGCCAGGCGCGTGCCGAACACCACGAAGGCCATCGCCAACAGGCTCAGCACCACGCCGCCGACGACGGCCCGCCCGTCCACCCGCCTGCCCAGCGTCCCCGGCCAGCCCGCCAGCACATAGCTGCCGAGCAGGGCGCCATAGGTCACCGAGGCAATCGACAGCGCCAGCACCACCACCGGCGTGTCCCGGCCCGTGGCCACGGCCTGGAAGCCCAGCGCAGCCGCGGTCAGCAGCACGCCCCACAGCAGCGTGAAGGCACGGCCGGCACGCAGCAGGTGCGCGCCGTCGTGCACGCTGGTCTTGCCGGCCCAGGGCGCGTACAGGTCGTGTGTGGCCGACGAGGCCAGCGCACTGATCGAAGAGCTGATGGTGCTCATCGCCGCGGCCAGGATGCCGGCCATCATCAACCCGGCCACACCGGCCGGCAGGTGCTGCACGATGAATTGCGGGAACAGGGTGTCGCCGGCCTGCCCTTCAGGCGCCTGGCCCGCTGCCCACAGCGCCGTGCCGATGCCCAGGAACAATGCAAACTGCGCCATCACGAGCACGCCCGAACCCACCAGCGCCCAGCGCGCGGCGCGCAGCCCGCGTGTGGCCAGCAGCCGCTGCACGATGATGTGGTCGGTTCCGTGGCTGGCCGCCGACAGCAGAGCGCCACCCACCAGCCCGCCCAGCAGCGTCAGCGGCGCCGTCAGCGACAGCTGGAAGTCGAAAAGCCTCAGTTTGCCGGCAGCGTCGGCACGGGCCCAGGCGTCACCCCAGCCCCCCGCCATCTTCACCGCCAGGAGCAGCGCGAACACGCCGCCGGCCACGTACACCGCCAGCTGCAGCGCGTCGGCCCAGACCACCGAGCGCAGCCCGCCGACGAAGGTGTAGGCCAGCGTCACCAGGCTCATCAGCACGATGGCGGTGCTCAGGTCCCAGCCCGTCAGCAGCGCCAGTGGAATGGCCCCGGCATAGATGCGCACGCCATCGGCCAGGAAACGGGTGCACAGGAACACGCCCGACAACATCTGCCGCGTCGGCGCGCCGAACCGCGTCTGCAAACGTTCGTAGGCGGTCTGCTGGCCGCCGCTGAAGTAGCCCGGCAGCAGCCACAGCGCCACGCCGATGCGGCCGACGAGGTAGCCCAGGGCCAGCTGCAGGAAGGTGAAGTCGCCACGTGCGGCGATGCCCGGCACCGAGATGACGGTGAGCGCCGAGGTTTCGGTGGCCACGATGCTCAGCATCACGGCCCACGCCGGCAGGTCGCGCGCGCCGAGGAAATAGTCGTCGGCATTGCGCGCGCGTTCGCGCATCCACAGCGCCAGCGCCAGGCTGGCGCCCAGGTAGACGGCGATGACGACCAGGTCCAGCGGGCCCATGGCCGTCAGCCGTTCATTGGCGGGCTCGCAGCTACTTGCCCAGTACGCCCAGCTGCTTGTTGATGAACCACTGCTGCGCGATCGACAGCAGGTTGTTCGTCAGCCAGTACAGCACCAGACCGGCCGGGAAGAAGAAGAACATGAAGCCGAAGGCCAGCGGCATGAACCACATCAGCTTGGCCTGCATCGGGTCGGGTGGGGTCGGGTTCAGCCACACCTGCAGCAGCGACGACAGCGTCATCAGCACCGGCAGGATGAACCAGGGGTCCTTGTCCGACAGGTCGGTGATCCAGCCGATCCACGGCGCGTTTCGCATTTCCACACTGGAAAGCAGCACCCAGTACAGCGCAATGAAGAAGGGCATCTGCACGAGGATGGGCAGGCAACCGCCGAGCGGGTTGACCTTTTCCTCGCGGTAGATCTTCATCATCTCCTGCTGCATCTGCTGCGGCTTGTCCTTCAGCCTTTCGCGCATCTCGGTGATCTTCGGCGTGATCGCCTTCATCTTGCCCATGCTGCGATAGGCACTGGCGTTGAGCCAGTAGAACGCCGCCTTGAGCACGACCACGAGCGCGACGATGGCCCAGCCCCAGTTGCCCAGGAAGCCATGCAGCTGCGTCAGCAGCCAGAAGAGCGGCTTGGACAGGATGGTGAGCCAGCCGTAGTCCTTCACCAGTTCCAGGCCCGGGGCCAGTGCGGCCAGCTTGTTTTCTTCCTGCGGGCCGGCAAACAGCGTCGATTCATGCACCTGCGTCGCCCCGGGCGCCACTTCGCCCAGCGGCACCACCATGGCGATGGTGTAGTGCTCGGGCAAGCCGCCGGCCGCAGGAATGTAGGCGGTGCGGAACTCGCGTGGCTGTGTGCCCTGCAGCAGCCAGGCCGAGGCGAAGTAGTGCTGCACCATGCCGACCCAGCCGTTGTCGGCGGTCTTGTCCATGGTGACGTTGCCCTTGGCGATGTCCTTGAAGTCGATCTTCTTGAACTTGCTGGCCTCGGTGTACATGGCCGGGCCGGTGAAGGTGAAGTAGAAGGCGCTCTCACCTTCGGGCGGCGTCCCGTCGCGGGCCAGCTGCAGGTACAGCTGCGGCGTCACCGGCGCGGCCGACTCGTTGGTGAATTCATGCTTCACGCCCACCGTGAACTGGCCACGGCGCAGGGTGTAGGTCTTGGCCAGCTTGCGGCCGTCGATGGCCGGCGACTCGAAGCGCACGCTGATCTCGTTGGCGCCGGCGGCCAGGTTGCGGTCGCCCGGCACTACGGTCATGGTCGTCTGGTGGTTGGGCAGCTGCACACCGGCCTGCGACGTGACCAGACCCGTCTGCGCCACGTACAGGCGCTTGGCCGACTGATCGAGCAACACGACGTTGCTGTCCTTGCGGTTGTGGTCGCGGTAGCCCAGCAGTTCCAGGCGCACCAGGGTGCCGCCCTGGCTGTCGAAGGTGGCCTTCAGGGCGTCGGTGGTCACGACCACCTGTTCGCTCTGCGGCAGGGCCGCGGCCGTTGCCGGCACGCCGGGCAATGCGGCAGCCCCCGCAGGCCCGGGGACGGCCGCGGCGGGTGCAGGCAGTGCGCCAGGCGCCGTGGCCACGGCACCTGGCGCAGCACCGGCAGTGGCGGCAGGCCGGCTGGCGCCGCCGAACATCGACGGCTGGCCGGTGTGTTTCTGCCAGGCGTCCCACAGCAAGACCAGGGACATCGTGAAAACCACCCAGAGCAGGGTGCGGCGCATATCGGTCATGGAGGGGTCCGGGGAGAAACTGGCGGGGCAGATGAATGGGGTGGAGCGGACGACAGGAAGTGTGCCGGCACAGGGTCATGTCCCCCGTGACACCAGGGATGACAACGCATCACCCGCCAGCCCCCCAGGGCCAAGCCGCGCCAGGCCCCATGCTGCTGCAGGGCCTGCAAGGTGTAGGCAGAGCAGGTGGGCTCGAAACGACAGGCATTGCCCAGCCAGGGCTTCAGCAGCAGGCGGTAGCCACGCACGAGCAGCACGAGGCCGTCCCGGGGCGCGTTGACCAGCTGTTCCTTCATGCCCGCACCGGCGGTAGTGCCGTCGCGCCGGCCCGGGCCAGAAGTTGTTCGAGTTCACCACGGGCGGCCTGGGCCAGGGCTTCGGAGCGGGCAGAAACGAATTGCGTCGCCGCAAATGGCGAACGCAGGCGCACCAGCCATTGCCCGGCGGGCAGCTGGGCGGCATGCCGCGCGAACACCGCGCGGATCTGTCGTTTCAGCAGGTTGCGCGTGACCGCACGCTTGGCATGGCGCTTCGGAACGACACAGCCCAGCCAGTGCCCGGAAGGCGAGTCATCCACAGGCAGGGGGTTCGCCGGCACCAAGCCTGTGGATAAGTCTGTGGCCAAGCTTGGGACGACCGCTTTGCCAGCCGGCTTGCGAACAGGCAAAGGCCCTTGCGCCAGATGGTGCAAGGCGAAGTGAGCACTCCGCGACCGTGACGGTGCCGAGAGCACACGTTCGAAGTCGGCGGACTGCACGAGACGACTGATCATGGTGGGCTGGCACGGGGTGGCCGCTGGGTTGTCGAGACCCGCCACCCGGTGCCGCGGCCGGGGCTGCTTTAGACAGCCAGGCGCTTGCGGCCCTTGGCACGGCGTGCGTTGATGACGGCGCGGCCGCCACGCGTTTTCATGCGCACGAGGAACCCGTGGGTGCGGGCACGGCGGATCTTCGAGGCTTGGTAGGTGCGCTTCATGGGAGTGATTGGTTTTGCGGGAAACCCTCGATTACAGCAAGAAACGACCAGGCGGTCAAACTTGTTCCCTGGCGGGTCGCTCAAGGTTCCCGCAGGTCGGTCTGAAAAACAGGCCTTGACGGCCGGCGCGAATGTGTGGATAACTACGGTCCGCCGACTGCGAGGGACGTGGTTTCCGGCGGCTCCACAAAGAAGATGTCCACAATGAGCCTAGATCTGTGGCGGCAGGGCTGCGAGCGCCTGGCTGCCGAGTTGCCGGAACACCAGTTCAACACCTGGATCCGGCCCCTTTCGGCGGAACCCGCCGTTGAAATTGCCACCGCCAGCGGCGCTGAAGTCGCAGCCCTGCCTGAACGGGTGTGCGTGCGTGTGCCCAACCGCTTCAAGCTGGACTGGATCCGTGCGCAATACGCCGGCCGCATCGAAGCCGTGCTGTCGGAACTGGCAGGCCACCCCGTGCAGCTGGAACTGAGCCTGGCGCCGCGCCTGGAAAGCGCGACGCTCTTGAACGCCGCACCTGGCCTTGCCCGAACCAGTACCAGCCTGGGCCACCCCGCTGGCATGAACACCCCAGGGGCTGGCCAGCAGGCCGCTGCTGCGCTGCGTTTGCCCCATCAGCCAGGCAGCCGGGGCGCAGGGCCGGCCGGCGCACCTGGCTATGCTGGCCTGCGACCCCTGCCGCCTGCGGCCACCACCCACCGCCTGAACACGGCGCTGACCTTCGACAACCTGGTGGCCGGCCGCGCCAACCAGATGGCGCGCACCGCCGCGCTGCATGTGGCCGGTGCCCCCGGCGCCATGTACAACCCGCTGTTCATCTACGGCGGCGTCGGCCTGGGCAAGACCCACCTCGTGCATGCCGTGGGCAACGCGCTGCTGAAAGACAACCCGCAGGCGCGCGTGCTGTACCTGCACGCCGAACAGTTCATCAGCGACGTCGTCAAGAACTACCAGCGCAAGACCTTCGACGAACTGAAGGCGAAGTACCACAACCTGGACCTGCTGCTCATCGACGACGTCCAGTTCTTCGCCGGCAAGGACCGCACCCAGGAAGAATTCTTCAACGCCTTCGAAGCCCTGCTGGCGAAGAAGGCCCACATCATCATGACCAGCGACACCTACCCCAAGGGGCTGGTGGACATCGACGAACGCCTCACCAGCCGCTTCGACGCCGGCCTGACGGTCGCCATCGAACCGCCCGAGCTGGAAATGCGCGTGGCCATCCTGATTGCCAAGGCCAAGGCCGAAGTGACCGAGATGCCCGAAGACGTGGCTTTCTTCATCGCCAAGAACGTACGTGCCAACGTGCGCGAACTGGAAGGAGCGCTGCGCAAGGTGCTGGCCTACAGCCGCTTCAGCCACAAGGACATCACCATCACCCTGGCGCGCGAGGCATTGAAAGACCTGCTGAGCATCCAGAACCGGCAGATCAGCGTCGAGAACATCCAGAAGACCGTGGCCGACTTCTACAAGATCAAGATCGCCGACATGTACAGCAAGAAGCGCCCGGCCAGCATTGCCCGGCCGCGCCAGATTGCCATGTACCTTGCCAAGGACATGACGAAGAAGAGCCTGCCCGAGATCGGTGAACTGTTCGGCGGCCGCGACCACACCACGGTGCTGCACGCCGTGCGCAAGATCGGCGAGGAACGCCGTACCAACACCGAACTGAACCAGCAGCTGCACGTGCTGGAACAGACGCTGAAGGGTTGAACACTGCCCTTTCAGCCGCCCGTGAAGTCTGTGGAAAAGACTGGCACAACACCCGGCTTATCCACCGGCCCGACGCCCGGCCCCGAGTTGTTCATTTCCGCGTGCACCAGCAACAGCCCTGCGCCCACAGGCTTGTCGGTTTCCTAAGCCGTTGATGGAACAGGCGAAAATGGACTTGTCCCCAGAAGAAGTGGCGCTCTACTACGGCTACTACCTTTTAAAAAAGAGGAAGACATGATTGTTCTCAAAGCTGCGCAAGCGCAGGTGCTGGAAGCCTTGCAGTCGGTGGCCGGCATCGTGGAACGCCGCCATACCCTGCCCATCCTGGCCAATGTGCTGCTGCGCAAGAACGGCGGAACCATCGAATTCACCACCAGCGATCTGGAAATCCAGGTGCGCACCCAGGCCGAGCTGGGTGGTGACGCCGGCAGCTTCAACACCACGGTGGGAGCGCGCAAGCTCATCGACATCCTGCGTGCGCTGCCGGCCGACCAGGTAGTGACACTGAGCTCGGCCCAGAACAAGCTGACGCTGCAGGGTGGAAAGAGCCGCTTCACGCTGCAGACCCTGCCCAGCGACGACTTCCCGCTGGTCAACGAAAGCGTCGATTTCGGGCCCACCTTCAGCATCCCGCAGAAGACCTTGCGCCTGCTCATCAACCAGGTGCATTTCGCGATGGCGGTGCACGACATCCGCTACTACCTGAACGGCATCCTGTTCATCGCCGAAGGCAAGACGCTGACGCTGGTGGCCACCGACGGCAGCCGCCTGGCGCTGGCCCAGCACCCGCTGGACGTGGAAGTGCCGAGCAAGCAGGAAGTGATATTGCCGCGCAAGACCGTGCTGGAACTGCAGCGCCTGCTGAAGGACGAGGAAACGGCCATCGAGATGCGCTTCGCCAACAACCAGGCGAAGTTCGCGTTCAGCGGTATGGAGTTCGTCACCAAGCTCGTCGAAGGCAAGTTCCCGGACTACAACCGCGTCATCCCGAAGAACCGCAAGAACACCGTGGTGCTGGGCCGCGCGCCGCTGCTGGCCGCGCTGCAGCGCGCCGCCATCCTGACGAGCGAGAAGTTCAAGGGCGTACGCGTGAACCTGGAACCCGGCGTGCTGAAGATCGCCAGCAGCAACGCCGAGCAGGAAGAGGCCAAGGAAGAACTCGAGGTCGACTATGGCGGTGACGCCATCGAGATCGGCTTCAACGTCACCTATCTCATCGACGTGCTGGCCAACATGAACCAGGACATGGTGAAGCTGGAGCTGGAAGACAGCACCGCCAGCACGCTGTTCACCATCCCCGACCAGGCCGGCTTCAAGTACGTCGTGATGCCGATGCGGATCTGAACGACAGCACGAGCACAACAAGAAAGTTTCCCGACATGACCGATCCCCAGAAGCCGTCCGACGCCGACGGCGTGACCCGCCGCGAAGTGCCCGCCGCCGAAGGCGCAGCCGCCAGCACCGGCAACGAGGCCAGCGCCGCCTATGGCGAAGGCAGCATCACCATCCTGGAAGGCCTGGAAGCGGTGCGCAAGCGGCCTGGCATGTACATCGGCGACACCAGCGACGGCACCGGTCTGCACCACCTGGTGTTCGAGGTGGTGGACAACAGCATCGACGAGGCCCTGGCAGGCCACTGCGACGACATCGTCGTCACCATCCACAGCGACAACAGCATCAGCGTCGTCGACAACGGCCGTGGCATTCCCACGGGCGTGAAGATGGACGACAAGCACGAGCCCAAGCGCAGCGCGGCCGAGATCGCATTGACCGAACTGCATGCCGGCGGCAAGTTCAACCAGAACAGCTACAAGGTGAGCGGCGGCCTGCACGGCGTGGGCGTGAGTTGCGTCAACGCCTTGAGCAAGTGGCTTCGCCTGACGGTTCGGCGTGACGGCAAGGTGCATGCCATCGACTTCAAGCAAGGCTTCACGCAGGACCGCATCATCGAAGTGCGCGACGGCTTCGAGACCAGCCCGATGAAGATCACAGGCGACACGGAAAAGCGCGGCACCGAGGTGCATTTCCTGCCCGACGAGACCATCTTCACCAATATCGACTTCCACTACGACGTGCTGGCCAAGCGCCTGCGCGAGCTGAGCTTCCTGAACAACGGCGTGAAGATCCGCCTGGTGGACGAACGCAACGGCAAGGAGGACAACTTCGCCTTCGCCGGCGGCGTGCGCGGCTTCGTGCAGTTCATCAACACCGGCAAGAAGGTGCTGCATCCGAACGTGTTCCATGCCGCGGGCGACAAGCTGAGCGACCAGGGCACGAACATCGGCGTGGAAGTGGCGATGCAGTGGAACGACGGCTACAACGAAAACGTTCTCTGCTTCACCAACAACATTCCGCAGCGCGACGGTGGCACCCACCTGACGGGCCTGCGCGCGGCGATGACGCGTGTCATCAACAAGTACATCGAAGACAACGAACTGGCCAAGAAGGCCAAGGTGGAAGTGGCCGGTGACGACATGCGCGAAGGCCTGGCCTGCGTGGTGAGCGTGAAGGTGCCCGAACCCAAGTTCAGCAGCCAGACCAAGGACAAGCTGGTCAGCAGCGAAGTGCGCGGCCCGGTGGAAGAGATCGTGAGCAAGCTGCTCACCGACTGGCTGCTCGAGAACCCCATCGACGCCAAGATCATCTGCGGCAAGATCATCGACAGCGCCCGTGCCCGCGAAGCCGCACGCAAGGCGCGCGAGATGACACGCCGCAAGGGCGTGATGGACGGCATGGGCCTGCCCGGCAAGCTGGCCGACTGCCAGGAAAAAGACCCGGCGCTGTGCGAGATCTACATCGTCGAGGGCGACAGTGCCGGCGGCAGCGCCAAGCAAGGCCGTGACCGCAAGTTCCAGGCAATCCTGCCCCTGCGCGGCAAGATCCTGAACGTCGAGAAGGCGCGCTACGAGAAGCTGCTGTCCAGCGACAGCATCGTCACCCTCATCACGGCGTTAGGAACCAGCATCGGCGCCGACGAATTCAACATCGACAAGCTGCGCTATCACCGCGTCATCATCATGACCGACGCCGACGTCGACGGCGCGCACATCCGCACCCTGCTGCTGACCTTCTTCTACCGCCAGATGCCGGTGCTGGTGGAACGTGGCCACATCTATATCGCCCAGCCGCCGCTGTACAAGGTGAAGCAGGGCAAACACGAGCAGTACCTGAAGGACGGCGCCGAGCTCGACGCCTTCCTGCTGAAGGTGGCGCTGGAAGGTGCCACCGTGCTGCCGGATGGCGTGAGCGACGCTACAGCTGGGCGGCCTGCCATCGACGGCAGCGCGCTGGAGAGCCTGGCACGCATCTATCTGGTGGCCAACAGTGTCATCAATCGCCTGGCCAACTGGATGGACCTGGACGCACTGCGTGCGCTGGGCAACGGCCTGCAGCTCGACCTGGAAAACGCCGCCGCGGCCGAGGCCAGCGCCATGGCCCTGCAGGCCGCGCTGGTGGACGCCGTGGTCGAAGCACAGTTCGACACGCGGACCGACAAGCACATCCTGCGCATCAGCCGCCGCCACCATGGCAACGTGAAGGCCAGCGTCATCACGCAGGACTTCCTGCATGGCGCCGACTACGCCGCCTTGCGCGAAGCTGGCCTGAGCTTCAAGGACCTGCTGGGCAGCGAAGCCCTGGTGCGCCGTGGTGAAGGCGAAAAGATGAAGGAACAGCGCGTGGCCGACTTCCGTGCCGCCATGGCCTGGCTCATCGGCCAGGCCGAAAACGCGGTGGGCCGCCAGCGCTACAAGGGGCTGGGCGAGATGAACCCCGGGCAGCTGTGGGAAACCACGATGGACCCGGCCGTGCGCCGCCTGCTGCGTGTGCAGATCGACGACGCGATCGAGGCCGACCGGGTATTCACGATGCTGATGGGCGACGAGGTGGAGCCGCGCAGGGAGTTCATCGAGGCGAATGCTTTGAGGGCGGCGAATATCGACGCATAGAGCTGTTGATGTCCGTAGGGCGCCAAATTAGTTGCGACTCCCGCCACAAGTTTGCGACTGGCAGGAGCTAGTTGTTGCGACTGGCCTGGATTTCGAGTGAGGTCTAGGCCCTTGTGGTACCTGCAAACCGTCGCAGCCGAAAGGCACATACCGTAGCAACTCAAGGGTCGGGTGGCCGAGCCCTTCGAGCGCGGCCAGAGACGGGACGTGGCTCGCGTGCCGATCCCACAGCTTCGTTCTGACCGTGATGCCTGCGGTGGGTGCCCAATCGCAGCCATCGCACCCCCGAAAATTCCCGCACGCTTCGACCACGACACCATGTTCAGTTGGCTCTTCAAGAAGCGCGACCCTGCCGCCGGCACCATGGCCCCTGCAAGCGCTTCGTCCGCAGCCACCCCTGCCAAGACGGGCGCCGACAGGCGCAGCGACAAGGACACCGCAGCAGACAAGGCTGCGCGACAGGCCGCGCAGGCGCGGGCCAAGGCGGAACAGGCGGCCGCGCGCGAGGCCGAGAACTGGCCCGGACGTCTGCAGCAAGCCTTGGGCAACGACGCGGCCTTGCTCGAGCTGGCCGGCAGCGCGCCGGGCCTGGACATCAAGCTCGCTGCCGTGGCAGGGCTGGCCGGCGAAGACGCCCTTCGGCTGGCCGAGCGTGCCTTCCGTACGCGCGACCGCAAGGTGCACCGCCTGGCCAAGAGCAGGCTGGGCGAGGCCGTCTCCCGCCGGACAGCCCACGCCGCGGCCGAACAACTGTTGCAGCGCGGCCTGGCCCTGCTGCAGGACCCGCAGCTGCCACTGAACTACCTGGCCGCGATGGACCGCGACTGGCAGGCCCTACCCGCCGCGTTGCTGGACCCTGCGCAGCACGCCGCCTTCACGGCCCTGCGCGGCCAACTGGACAGCACCGTGCGCGCACGCGGCGATGCAGAACAACAGCTGCAACGCTGGACAGCCCAGACGCAGCGTTCACTCCCCACCTGGCAAGCCGCCGTGGCGGCGGCCGGCAGCCAGCCGCAGGAACAGGCGCAGGCGGCACTGTCCGACGTGTGCAAGCAAGCGCAGGCCTTGCTGCAAACGCGGCCTGCGAACGCATCCACGGCCACCCTGGCCGCCGAGCTGACGCAGCTGCTGGACGCTACAGACGCGGCGCGGACCCTGGTCGACGCACCGCCACCCGCCACTGCGCCTTCAGCTTCACCCGAACTTTCACCTGCTACGGAAGCAACCGCGCCAGAGCAAGCCAGGCCGCCGGCCTCCGGCCGCATGCCGGCGCGCGAAAGCAAGGCCAGCGCCGAGCAATGCCAGCAGCTGGATTCCCTGCTGCAGCAAGCCGACACTGCCTTGGCTGAAGGCCAGCTCGCCGAGCTGCAGCAGCATCTGCAAACCGCTGACGCATTGCTGGCCGCCAGGGGCACGCTGTGGCCGATGGCCTTGCGCAACCGCAAGCAGGCGCTGCGTGCAGAGCAAGCGCGCCTGAAGGGCTGGCAGGCCTGGGGCGGCGAACGGGCGCGTGCAGACCTGATCGGGCAAGCACAGGCACTGGCGCGGCTGGTGCAGCCGCTGGGCACCGCACTTGCGCCTGAACAGGCTGTCGCGCCAGATGCCGAGCCCGGTGCCGCGCCCGGGGCCGACGAGGACGGGGCGAAGCAGCCATTGCCTGCAGCCAATGGCGACGAAGCCACGCAGGATGCCCCGGCCCCGGCGGCGCCATCGTCTGCTCCGTCGCCAGTCGATGCGACAACATCGGACGACGCCATGGCGCCCACGGCAGAGCCCTCGCCTTTCGCTGCTCCCGGCTCAGCCACCGCCCCAGGCCCCCATCGCGCCAGGCGCACCGGGCCTGCAAGGCAGCCAGGGCCATCGCCGCGACCGAAACTCGATCTGCGCGCCCATGCAGAGGCGATTCGCGACTTGCGCATGCGCTGGAAGGCGCTGGACAAACTGGGCGAAGGCGCCAGCGGCGCCCAGTGGCAAGGCTTCGACGACGCCCTGACCGCCGCCTACCAGCCCGTGGCTGAGCAGAACGCCTTGCAGCAGGCTGCACGCCAGCAGAGCCTGCTGGCACGCCAGGGCCTGCTGGACAGCCTGGAAGCCCTGGCGCTGCCTGCATCCGACCCCGGCATGCCGGCAGCAGGGACTGCGAATGGCCAGGCCGACTGGCGTGAACTGGCGCGCCAGCTCGATGCCTTCCAGGTCGCCTGGCGCCAGCTCGGGCCGATCGAACACACGGTACCGGCCGATGCGCGCCAGCCACTGGGGCAGCGCCTGCAGGCGCTGCTGGACCGCACCGAACAGCCGCTGCGCCAGGCGCGCGAGCGTGCGGCTGCCGAACGCGAACAGTTCATCCGGCGCGCGCAGGCCCTCGCCGACGGCCGCGCCCTGCAGGGCGGCGAGCTGCAGCGCGAACTGCGCGCCTTGCAAGCCGAGTGGCAGGAACATGCGCGCAGCCTGCCCTTGGCGCGTGGCGTGGAGAACGCCTTGTGGCTGCGTTTTCGCACTGCGACCGACGCCGTGCGGGTGCAGCGCGACGCTGCAGCTGCGTCGCGCGAGCTGGAGCAAGCCGCTGAGCTTGCAGAACGCGAGGCCTTCATCGGGCGTCTGCAGGCGCTGAGCGCCCACACCCCGGCCAGCGAGATTCAAAGCACGCTGGCCGACGTCGATCGCGCCTGGCAGCGGGCCCCCGCACTGCTGCCGCGCGCCGCCGGCCAGGCGCTCGAAACGCGCTACCGCGAGGCCCGCGCCGACGCCGGCGGCCTGGCGGCCAACGCCGTGCGCCTGCGCTGGCAAGCGCAGGTCGATGCCTGGACGGCAGCCGTGCACTCAGCAGCCGTGCAGCCCGCGGCCAGCGCAAGCCCGGCCAGCACAGCGGCCGCCGGGGCGGCGCAGCCCGAAGCACGCCGCATCGACGATCTGCTGCTGCAACTGGAGATTACGCTCGATCTGCCAGCCGCTCCCGAATGGCAGGCCGCACGCAGGCAGTTGAAGCTGCGCGCCTTGAAGGAGGCCATGGAAGGTCGCACCGCGCAGCCCGCCGGCCGTGCGCCAGCGGCAGGGTGGCTCGCCATGGTGCTGGGCGAACCGGCGCTCGACGCGCTGCAGCGCCAGCGCCTCCTGGCCTTGCTGACGGCGCTGCGGGAAGCCGAACCGGGCACCCTGGGGCTGGCGGTCCCCGAGGGCTGAACCCGCGCACCGCGGGCTGAGCTGTCCGGCGCCCGGCTGGCCGGCCGTGGTGTGCGCGTATGGTCCAATCCGCCCGCGTGGCGCTTCCCCAGGGGATGAAGCTTCTTGGGTCGCGATGGCCCGTATCGTCTTGTCTTGTCCTCGTCCCTTTCGCTGCCCATTTCGCTGCCCTGTTCGCCGCCCCTGTCGCTGCCCCCTGTTCTTGCCCCTGTCCCTTCCCATGTCTGCCGCCGCCGCGACCTGCCCTGCCTTCGACATCAAGAGCACCGTCTGGACCCTGACCGCCTTGCGCCTGCAGGTGGCCGATGCCGCTGTCCTGCGTCTGGCGCTCGACCAGCGCTTTGCCGAAACCCCGGGCCTGTTCGAGCAGGAGCCCCTGGTCATCGACCTGAGCCCCCTGCGCGAGGCCGACGCCGCGATCGACTGGCAGGCACTGCTGGGCCACCTGCGCCACCATGGCATGGCGCCAGTGGGCGCGCAAGGCGGCAGCGACGCGCAGATGGCATCGGCCCGCGATGCCGGTCTGGCCGAGGTGCCGTTGGCGCTGCGGCGGGCTGCGCCTGCGGCAGCGACTCCGCCTGGCGAGACCGCGCAGTCCGAAGGCAAGGCTGCTGCCGGCGTTTCTGGGACGGCCGGCGGCACGGCAGGCGGGCCGGACGGGACGGACCGCGCCCGCACCGACCCCGCCGCCGGGACTGCAGCGGCGGACGCAGCGCCGGACGCAGCGCCGGACGCAGCAGCGCCGATCCCGGCCCCGGACAGCGCAGGCCAGGCAGCGCAGCGCATGCCGGCCCTGGTGATCGACAAACCGCTGCGTTCAGGCCAGCGGGTCTACGCCCGCGGCGGCGACCTCGTCATCCTGTCGGTCGTCAGCCACGGCGCCGAAGCCATTGCCGATGGCAGCATCCACGTCTACGCACCGCTGCGCGGCCGGGCCATCGCGGGCGCCCGCGGCGACACCACGGCGCGCATCTTCAGCACCTGCCTGGAGCCGCAGCTGGTGTCCATCGCCGGGGTCTACCGTACCACCGAGCATCCCCTGACCCCAGACGTCCTGGGGCGTCCTGCCCAGGTACGGCTGGAGGGGGAAAAGATCATCGTCGAGCCCCTCACGGCCTGAGCCGCCCTGCCGGCCCGATGGCGGGAACGGGCCCGGGCCGGGGCCCCTGCCCGGGCCCGGGGACACCTGAAGCAACACTTTCGAAAGACATCGCCTTGAGCAAGATCATCGTCGTCACCTCCGGAAAAGGCGGAGTAGGCAAGACCACCACCAGCGCCAGCTTTTCTGCCGGCCTGGCCCTGCGCGGCCACAAGACGGCCGTCATCGACTTCGACGTCGGCCTGCGCAACCTGGACCTCATCATGGGTTGCGAGCGCAGGGTCGTGTACGACCTCATCAACGTCATCCAGGGCGAGGCCAACCTCAACCAGGCCCTCATCAAGGACAAGCAGTGCGACAACCTGTACGTGCTGGCCGCCAGCCAGACGCGTGACAAGGACGCGCTGACGCAGGAAGGCGTTGCCAAGGTCTTGCAGGACCTGTCCGAGATGGGCTTCGAGTACATCGTCTGCGACTCGCCGGCCGGCATCGAGACCGGCGCCCTGATGGCCATGCACTATGCCGACGAGGCGCTGGTGGTGACCAACCCGGAAGTCTCATCGGTGCGGGATTCAGACCGCATCCTGGGCATGCTGGCCAGCAAGACGCAGCGCGCCATCGACGGCCGCGAGGCGGTGAAGGAACACCTGCTGATCACCCGCTACAACCCGAGCCGGGTCGAGGGCGGGCAGATGCTGTCGCTGACCGACATCCAGGAAATCCTGCGCATCCCGCTGATCGGCGTCATCCCCGAAAGCGAAACCGTGCTGGACGCCAGCAACCAGGGCGTGCCGGCCATCCACATGAAGTCCAGCGACGTCAGCGAAGCCTACAAGGACGTCATCAGCCGCTTCCTGGGCGAGACGCTGCCGATGCGCTTCGTTGACGCCGAGAAGCCCGGTTTCTTCAAGCGGCTGTTCGGCGGGAGGTGAGTGCGATGTCCTTTCTATCCTTCCTGCTCGGCGAGAAGAAGAAGACCGCTTCTGTGGCCAAGGAGCGGCTGCAGATCATCCTGGCCCACGAGCGTTCTGGCCGCGGCAGCTCGCGCGCTGACTACCTGCCGCAGCTGCAGCAGGAACTGCTGGCCGTGATCAGCAAGTACGTCAAGATCGCCCCCGACGACATCCGCGTCAGCCTGGAACGGCATGACGACCTCGAAGTTCTCGAGGTCAAGATCGAACTGCCCGACGGCGCGCGCTGAAGGACGGGGCCGGGGTCTCGCGCGACCCCATGCCGCGTTCGAAGACCGTCGGGTCGCTGTCCACCGTCGTCTGTGCCAACTTCCTGCCGGCCCAGGCCGTCGGTCACGCGCAGATCGAGCTCCAGTCGTGCTGCGTCGTCGGTGCTGAGCGCGTGCACGCAACCCTGATGTTCACCGTCATCCGCAGATCCACCATGCTGACAGCACGGCCTCGACGATGCTGGTGCACGCGAAAGCCGTGACGCGCCGCTTGATCGTGCGGCCGCAGGCCGACTGACGTCGATCCCGGCCCGGTTAGGCCTGGCCGGCGCGGGCCTCGAGATCGGCCTTCAGGCCCGAGTCGAGCTTGAGGCTCCGTGCCAGCGCATCGAGGTAGGCGCGCTCCATGGTCGTCGTCTCGTCGACGACGAGCAGGCTGGTCAGGTAGATTTCAACCGCCATCTGCGGCGACGTGACGCCGGCGGCAACGTCGTCCGGCTCTACCGGCTTGGCCAGCTCGGCGTCGAACCAGGCCCGGGTTTCGGCATCGGCGTTCAGTCGCGCCATCTCGCCGTGCAGCAGTTCGCGCTCACGGGCGTCGAGGTGGCCGTCGCTCTTGGCCGCGGCAATCATTGCCCGGAGCATCGCTTGGGCGTGGAGTTCCATTTCCTGGGCCGGCAGGGCGGCAAAGCTGGCGTGCTGCATCGGCGGCGGCACGTAGGCCGGGCTTGTCGCGGCCGGCACCGGCTGCTGTTGTTGCTGCTTGGCCTGGTGATCCTGGTAGAGCTTCCAGGCCAGCGCGCCCACCGCGGCCACGCTGCCGTAGCTGAGCGCCTTGCCGCCCATGCCGCCCAGGCTGCGGCCTCGCTTGTTACCGAGCAGCAGGCCGAGCGCACCGCCGGCGGCACCGCCGCCCAGGTACTTGCCCAGATCGCCACTGCGACCCTGATGCGGTGCAGTGCCACTGCGGGTAGATGCTCCGCCGAATGCGCCGCCACCTAGCAATTGGTTGAGAAGAGACTGGATATTCATCGTGGGCTTCCGTGCTGCCGAGGACCGGTGGGGAGTGACTGTAGCCAGCGCCGTCATCGCACCGCGCCACATGAGGCTTCCTCCGGCTCGCGGCCCCTCGGTCATTTCCTCCGTTGGGGCGTTGCCCGCCGGATAGGTGGTGACCGACGTCGCCACCACCACGTACAGCGGCCACACGGCATTGCCTCAGGCCGTAGGTCCAACGACTGTATGGTGCCGGTCAGCGTGAGCTCGTCGCCCAGCGGCGAACTTCGTCTCACGCTGCCAGGCGGCCGTCAGACCAGGGCCGTACCTCCTGCGAATCTTCATAGGCAGTTGGTCGATCTGGGGCCTCATTGACCCGGGAATGCGCAGACAACCGCGCCAGGATCAGGCAGAGCAACAACTTCGGCGCGCCGATAAGCCATTCGCAGCAACTCGTGCACGCCTTCGTCTTTCCCTTTGGTGCGACCCTCGCTAAGTCCTTGTTGGGCCTTGCGCTCCAGAGCAACTGATTCGGCGTCCGACGGTCGCCAAGGCTGCGGGTAGCGAGAGAATCACCGCCTGGACCGCCCCCGGTCAGCTGGATGGCCTGTCTCTGGTGCCGTCAGACCACTCATGACCGACGCCCCATACACGACCTTGCCGCAGTGGCCCGGTGCTTACCCGGCCAGCGGTGCCTGTGCCACGCTGAAACTCCTGAACGAGGATTTCGTCGTGACCGAGCTGCCGCTGCAGCTGCCTTCAGGTGGGGGCGAACACATCTGGCTGGACATCCAAAAGAACGGTGCCAACACCGCTTTCGTCGCCCAGCAGCTGGCCGAAGCCGCCAGCGTGCAGGAAAGAGACGTGGGCTATGCCGGCCTCAAGGACCGCCACGCCATCACCCGCCAGTGGTTCAGCATCTATCTGCCGAGCGGCGAGACGCCCGACTTGACCCAGCTTCAGCACCCGGAGTTCAAGGTACTGGGTCAGAGCCGCCACGTGAAGAAGCTGCGCCCCGGTGATCTGCAGGGCAACCGATTCCGCATCGTGCTGCGTGACGTGACCGGCGACCGCGACGCCATCGAAGCCAATCTCGAGGCCGTTGCGTCACTTGGCGTGCCCAACTACTTCGGCGCTCAGCGTTTCGGCTTCGAGGGCGGCAACGTCGAGCAGGGCCGGGCCATGCTGGCGCGCGAAATCCGCGTGCGCAACCCGAAGAAGAAAGGCATCTACCTGTCGGCGGTGCGCTCCTTCGTCTTCAATGAAGTGCTGGCGCTGCGAATTCGGCAGGGACTCTGGGGAAAGGCCCTGCCCGGTGACGTGATGGACGAGTCGGGACTGCCCACCGGGCCCCTCTGGGGACGGGGCCGCGTGATCGCCACCGATCAAGCACAGTCGCTGGAAAACGGAGTGGCTGAACGTCACGCCGCTTTGTGCGACGGCATGGAACACGCCGGTCTGGATCAGGAGCGCCGCGCCCTGGTGGTCAGGCCGGTGGAAATGTCTTGGGAATGGCCGCAATCCGACCAACTCGTGCTCACGTTCTCTTTGCCCGCCGGGACCTACGCCACTTCCGTTCTGAACGAAATCCTCCGCACCACGGAGCCTGACCGGCACACAGAGAACGAGTCCGCAGCTGTCGAGTGACGGGGCCTTTCAGGCGGCGGTTTTCTTGGCAGCGAGAGCGGGCGTTCACGGTCTATGCCGGAACCCGCACGGCGGGCTCCTGCGGGTGTGATTCAGACGAATCCGGCGAGGCGGTGATGGTGCGGAGCCAGGCGACGAGAATCGCATGAGCGGTCGCCGCCGCCACGCATCATCAACGCTTTCCCCCCGCAGAGGATCGACGATCTCGAAGAGGTCCGAATGCCCAAGATGACACCGACCCCGCGCCACTTTTCGATGATCCGTGGCTTCCATCTCGCGGACTTCCTGACCCTGGGCAATGCCGCCTGCGGCACGGCGGGCGTCTTCCTCGCGATGGCTTACATCACCAGTGGTGCACTGTCCGACTTCATGTTGGCCGCCGCGATGGCGCCGCTGGCGTTCGCCTTCGACTGGCTCGACGGCCGGGTGGCTCGCTGGCGGCAGCAGCACTCCGCACTCGGCCGTGAGCTTGATTCGCTGGCCGACATCATCTCGTTCGGCGTGGCGCCGGCCGCGCTGGCCTTTGCCAGCGGCCTGCGAGGCGGCTGGGATGTGGTCGTGCTGATCTATTTCGTCTGTTGCGGCGTCAGCCGCCTTGCGCGCTACAACGTGACGGCAGACAGCCTCTCGGCCGGTGCCGACAGGGTGGCCTACTTCGAAGGCACACCGATTCCCACCAGCGTGGTGCTCACGGCAGTGCTTGCAGGTGTCGCGTGGCAGCGCGGACTTGCATCCCCGTTGCCGGGGGGAGCGTGGGATGTCGCCGGATGGACGCTGCATCCGCTGGTGCTGATGTTCGCGCTGTCAGGGACGCTGATGATCAGCAAGACGCTGCGCCTTCCGAAGATCTGACTTGCGTCGCGGGACACACTCCCTGCGTCCAAGCCGTTCAGCGCAAGCCGAGATACCCCAAGATGAACAAGATGATGACGACGGCGCCGACGAGCCAGATGATTCTGTTCATGATTCCATTCCTTTCCCGGGACTGAAGCAAGAGAAGCCGATCTGGTTTGGGTATTGCCTGTGCCCTCACCTCATGGCCAGTCTGGGCCAGCCTCGTCGGAGCTTCTGTGCGCTGGCGAACACAGCAGCGGGCTTGCCTTGTCTACCCTGTCAGGTGACGATGGACCGGGCCTCGAAGAGGCCTTGCCACTTCCAGCCGCCGCTATTTCTTGGCGGCCTGCTTCACATCGCTGACGGCTTCCTTCAGGTCGCCAACACCCTTCTGGATCTTCCCCTTGGCCTGGTTCTTCAGCCCCTTGACCTGTTGTTTCGTGCTGCCGACCAGTTTGCCGGCTTCTTCCTGGATCTTGCCCCCGATGTCTTTCAGGGCACCCTTGACTTGATCTTTGTTCACAGTCATGTTCGACTCCTTCGCCATCGGTTTCGACGGCCTGCTTCGACCGAAATCGATCAGACGCTACTCCTCGCCGCAGCGGCAACGTTGCGCAGAATCAATTTTTAGGGCCGTGCTGCCGTCGGCCGTGCCGGCATTGGCATTTGCGCAATCCCTGCTGGTCTGGCCGCAGGCAAGGCGCTCTTCCACCTGGGCGATGCGCGGTTCGGTGGCTGCCCGGGCCAGCGGCGCAGGCAGGCGGATGAAGGTGCCTCGCGAGTCACCTTCCGTGAGACTGCTCTGGTGATGAGCATCGGTACGGGCGCGGGGGCATCGTTCGGTGTGGTCGCCTGATCCGCGAACGTGCAACGCCGCGATGGCATAGCGGGTGCGCACGATGCCCGCAGGACCGCGACGAGAGCAGTCGCCAGCAGAAGAGCTTGCGAACAGCCTCAGTCACGGTCTGGCGCTCGTCGCCGCGCTCCTTGGTGGCCCCTATCTCGTCGTGCAGGCCGTCAGGCGAGCAGACACTGCGTTCGTCGTGGGCACCGCCATCTTCGGCGCGACGATCGTGGTGCTCTACCTGGCATCGACGCTTTACCACGCGCTGCCCGCTGGCAGGGCCAAGCGTGTCTTCCGGGTCATCGACCATTCGTCGATCTTCCTGTTGATCGCCGGCTCCTACACGCCGTTCGCGCTGGGCGTGCTTCGAGGCGCATGGGGTTGGGCGCTCTTCGGGGTGGTCTGGGGCCTGGCCTTGGTCGGAATCGTGCTCAAGTCCGTCGGCAAGGCCACCCACCCGATCTTCTCGACCGGTCTGTACCTGTTGATGGGGTGGTTGGTCGTGATCGCCGTCGATCCGCTGTTCGACAGGGTGCCCGCGGCAGGCCTGCTCTGGTTGCTGGCGGGTGGCCTGTTCTACACGGCAGGCGTGCCGTTCTATGCAACGGATTCGCGCCTGCACTTCGGCCACCTGATCTGGCACCTCTTCGTGATGGCCGGGACCACATGCCACTACTTTGCCGTGCTCTGGTATGCGGCCTGAACGCTACCTCCGAGCGATGGCGTCGGCGCCTCGTTCGTACCCATTCGCCAAATGAGCCGGAACACTCAACGAAGAGCTTGGCAGAACGCGAGATCAGTGTTGCCACCGCCGTCGCGGTGATGCTGCGGGCCTTCAGGCTGGCGAACCTGCCGCACCGGCTTCAGCACGTCGCGGTCGGCACGCCGTTGCGCGCGGCAGGCGGACATGCCCGGTTCACTCTCGCTTGCCGCTGAACCTACTCCGAGGTCTTGCCGTCAAAGTGCTCGGTGTCGGCCTCCGCCTCCGCCCGCGTGTGGTGGATCACGCCGTCGCGATGGTTGGGTGGCGCATACAGCGTGTACAGCTTGAGGGGCTCGGTTCCGGTGTTGACGATGTTGTGTTTCGCTCCTGCTGGAACGACAACGGCATAGCCGGCCCGTAGCGGCGTGCGAACGCCGTCGAGCACCGCTTCGCCGGTGCCTTGCTCGACCCGAAAGAACTGGTCGAGCTTGTGAACTTCGGCGCCGATCTCTTCATTCGGCTTCAATGCCATGACGACGAGCTGGCAGTGCTTGGCGGTGTAGAGCACCTGTCGGAAGTCTTCGTTCCGAATGGCGATGGCTTCGATGTCCTGGACGTAACCCTTCATGGAACCTCCGATAGATGTTTGCTGCTGCATCAGTTCAGCTTGGCTTCGACCGGCGCGAACGACTGCCTGCCGGTCCCAGCAACTGGTCTTCCAGCCTAGGCCTGCGATTCACCTTCGTCGGTGCGCAAGCGAACAAAAGTGGGGAAATCGCGGGCCGGGCCATGCCGTGGACCAGGGCTCTGGCGGATGCCCTTTCCGGCTTCGGTGCTTCAGTCGACGAGCACGCCTCGGACTGGCCCCTGCGCTGCGCCATCGAACGCCGCAGGCTCAGGCGCCGAGCAGCTCGCCGATCGTCTTCAGGTCCTCGATGCGGTCACACACGGCCTTGACCATCATCAGGAGCGGCGGGCCCATGAACAGCCCCCAGATGCCCCACAGCCAGCCCCAGGCAAGCACCCCGACGAAGATCACGACCGGGTTCATGCGGCTGGCGCGGCCCGTCAGCCAGGGAGTCAGCAGGTTGCCTTCCAGGGTGTTGATGAGCAGTGAACCCCCGCCGATCATTGCCGCCATGCCGAGCGTGCCGAACTGCAGGAAGCCTGCCAGCGCCAGGCCGCCGGCGGTGACCACCGAACCGAGATAGGGGACGAGGTTGAGCAAGGCGGCCGCGACGCCCCATACGGCGGCGTGTTCCAGGCCGATCCACGACAGACCCAGCCAGGTGGCCAAGCCGACGAGCACGGTGGTGAAGAGCTGAACCGTCAGATAGCGCTGGATCTGCTCGGTGATGTCGTCGAGCACCTGGATCGTGATCTTCTTCTTGCTGAAGGTGGGCCCGGCGATCTTGACCAGCTTGCGGCGGAAACTGTTGCCCGACGCCAGCAGGAAGAACGTGATGAAGAGCACCACCATCGCCTGTCCCGCCAGGCCCACCAGACCGAGGGTGCTACCCCAGAGATAGTCCTTGATGTTGAAGTGTGGCCGCTCGATCTGCACACGCGTGACACCCTTGCTCGCTGCCGGCGCGGCCGAGCCACTTGCTTCGGCAACCTCCTCGATCTTCGCCGCCGCCCGCTGCACTTTTTCGATCGGGCTCTCGGCCGCGCCGGGCGCAGAGCGAACGGCCTCGCGCAGCTTCTGCGCCGCGTCGGGCAAAGAGTCGACCAGCGCCGTGGCGTCGTCACTCAGCGAATAGAGCATCGACCCGAGGCCGCTCACGACCGCGGTCAGCAGCACTGCCGCCCCGAGCGCGCGCGGAATGTGCCAGCGCTGCATTCGCTCCACTGCGGGCGACAGCGCATAACTCGACATCACGCCCAGCAGCACGGGAATGAATACCGCGCTGGCCCAGTTCAGCATGAAGACACCGAGCATGAGCGCGATGACCGCCAGCGACACGCCACGCACGTCGATGGGCATGTGCAGATACAGACGTTGCGGTTCGGGCTCGGGCTCGGGCGCAAGAGCTTCGCGAACCGGTTCGGCATCAGGCATTGGGTCGACCTGCATGGCAGTCTTCGTGGTGGTTGGCCACGGAGTCTGTGCCATGGCGCCGCCCGAGCCAATCGGGTCAATCAGGGTGTTTGCGCGGGGGCGTCGACTTTCCCGGGCGTCGGGACCACCTTACCGCGGAATGCCGCGATCCGGTCGGGCAGCACACGACCCACCTGCCCGGTGCGCCCGCGGCCATGTTGGGAACGCTGGCGGCGGGACACCGCAAGCCTGCCTTGCCGAACCGGCGCGGCAGGCTTGGTCACGCAGCCGCCGTCATGACCCCCGGTTGCGGCCGAACACGAAGCCGGCGATGGCCAGGATCAGGAACACGACGAAGAGGATCTTCGCGATGCCTGCGGCGCCAGCCGCGACGCCGCTGAAACCCAGCACGGCGGCAATCAGCGCGATGACCAGAAAGACAAGGGCGTAATGCAGCATGACGGTTCTCCGGGGTGGGCGCTGGGTGTCGAACACGCCCGCTTCACACATCACATGCGTCAGCATGTGGAGGAACTTCTCTCTGGCCAGTGGGCCCGTGGCGAAACCTGAGACTGCGTGCCTGGCCGCGCGCCCATCCGGGGTCGAGCCGGACGCCGAGTTCGCAGGCGCAGGGCGTTCTGCTTCTTCATCGTCTGGCCCCATCGACGTCGCACGCGACGCGGTGATTCAGCCTACTCCCCTGGTGGCGGCTGTTCTGTACGCTGTCGCACAAACCACGCGGACCTGGTCCCCGGCCGTCACCGAGACACAACCTGGCACGATGTTCGGCCGCGCATGGGCCGTGCGTACGCGGCAGTTCAACGACGCATTCGGCGCCACCTTGCGCGGCCATGGCGCAAGGCGATGCTTGGCCATCGCGTCGGCTCAAGCTGCGGCGCGATCCTGCCGACAAAGGTGCAGACCCCCATGAGAAGCACGCTGACCCTGTTGCTGTCGATCGTTGCCTGCCTGCACGCCCAGGCTGCGTCGCTGCAAGCCTGCGACGAGCCTGTCCGCTTCAGCGCCGGCTGGTTTGCCGACCCCGAGGTGGACAACGCCAAGTCGGTCGCCGAACTCCGCAAGCTGGTTCCGACCTCAGGTCCGGGAAGCACCGGCACGCCGCTCGGCCATGTCGTCGTCGAGACGCGCCTGGCGTCGATGCCGCAGGCCACCTGCCAGGGCCTCGTCGTGCGCCTGGACTACATCAAGCCGGTGCTGCGTGTGGCCAGCGAGTTCCAGCCTGGCAGCTGTGCCTATGCCCGGGTGATGGACCATGAGCTGACGCATGTGCGCATTCACCGCGACATCGCGCGCCAGTTCCGCGAGCTGCGGTATCCGTGGGCTGCAGGCAGCGCCGCCGCCGTCCTGGCTTATGCCCGACAGGAACTCGACCGCCTGATGCAGGCCCAGGTGCGGTTCGACAGCCCCGAGGAATACGCCAGGAACCACAGCGCCTGCGGTGGCGACATCGCCCGCCTCCTCAGGCCGGCCGCCGCATCGGCCGCACCGCCGCAAAAGTCAGGCTGAGGCCCTGCGCCGGCGCAGCCCCTCGGCGCCCAGGATGCAGACGACCGCCCAGGCGGTGCCGCTGGCGAAGCCGGCCAGCACATCGCTGGGGTAGTGCACCTGCAGGAAGACGCGGCTGGAGCCGATCGAGAACACCAGCGCCGGCATCAGCAGCAGCACGGCGAGGTGCCAGCGCGGCGGCAGCGTGCGCAGCAACACGTAGCCCAGCATGCCGTAGGCGACGACGGCGCCCGAGCTGTGTCCGCTGGGAAAGCTGAAGCCGTCCTCGCGCACCAGGCCCTGCTCGTGCAGTGGGCGCACCCGTTCGAACAGGCGCTTGAGCGCGGGGTTGAGCAGCGCGTTGCCGGCCAGTGCCAGGCACCAGCCGGCCGCCAGGGCCGGCTGGCGGCGCCACAGCAGCAGCATCGCGACGACGACACCCAGCGCGACCAGCGTCGCCGGATCGGCCAGATGCGTCAGGCCCTTGAAAAACAGCAGCCAGCCGCGGCCGACCGATTCGCCCAGTGCCGCGGTGAAGGCCTCGTCGAGCGCGCCCAGTTCCTCGTCGGCATCCATCGCCTCGACCATCTCGACGAAGACGAAGCCGGCCGCGGCGATCAGTGCCAGCCCGCATGCCGCCCAGGCACCCAGGGAGACAGCGGGCGGCAGATCGCCCGGGCGCGGAAACCACCCCCGCACGCGCTGGAGCAACAGCCACCCGCCGCTGGTCGCGGCGAGCAGCACCAGCAGCATCGCGCCAAACAGCACGGGGGCATGCCGGCCCAGCAGCGCCGCGGTCTCGACCGCACTCATCAGACCTCCCCTCTCGTCTGTTGCGCCGGCCGCGCGGGCTTGCGGATCGACGAGGTTCCGATCATGGCCCTCATGCCGCCGGGTGTGCCCAGGAATCCAGCCGCAACCAGGACCTGGTGCGCGTCCCCCTCGTGGCGGCAAGGCGACCGCGGCGAGGCTCCGCTACCCTCGCCGGTCCGTGCAGTGGAGAAACCGGCCCATGACCCGAGATCGCCATCACCACCACCACGTGTATGTGGTGGAGTTGTCGGACGCGGCCTGGAACGAGCCGTCGTTCAGGAAATCGAACCCCGACTATCGACACCGCAAGCCCCTGGTCTACGTCGGCATGACCGGCCTCGATCCCGACCTGCGCTTCGACCGCCACAAGGCCGGGATCCAGGCCAACCGCTTCGTCCAGGCCTACGGCCTGCGCCTGCTGCCGGGCTTGTACGAGGTCTACAACCCGATGCCCTACGACGCCGCCAGGGACATGGAAGTCGAACTGGCCATCCACCTGCGCGAAACGGGCTTCGGTGTATGGCAGGCCTGACGAACCTGCGGCCACGAAGCACCCAGAGCTTTGGGCACACTCCAGCCCGATGACCACCGTCACCCCCGAGGCCACCCCCCGCCCCGCCGGCCCGCAGGCCTTCCCCTGCCCCGGCTGCGGCGCCAGCATGGCCTTCGACCCCGGGCGCAGCGCCCTGGCCTGCGCCGCCTGCGGCCACGCCCGGGTGCTGCCCCCACCCACCGCCGACGCCCAGGCCCAGGCCCTGCAGGAACAGGACTACCTCGACGCCCTGCGCCGCCTCGCCGCGCGCGAGCCCAGCCTGGAGGCTCATGTCGTCGACTGCCCGGGTTGCGGGGCACAGACGCGTTTCGAAGGCCATGTGGTCGGCGACCGCTGCGCCTTCTGCGCCACGCCGCTGCTGCTGGACCAGGCGCATGTGGAACGACTCATCCAGCCGCAGGCCTTGCTGCCTTTTGCACTGGACCGCCAGGCCGCGCAGCAGGTCTTCGCACGCTGGGTGGGCAGCCGATGGTTCGCGCCGAATGCGCTGAAGAGCAGCGTCAGCCAGGCCGACGGCATCCACGGCGTCTACCTGCCCTGGTGGACCTACGACGCCAGCACGCTCACCACCTACCGCGGCGAACGGGGCGTCCAGCGCCAGGTGGAAGACCAGCGCGGCAATGCCGACACGCGCCGGACGGTGGTGGACTGGTCGCCAGCCGCCGGCGCGGTGCAGGTGGCGTTCGACGACATCCTGGTGGTGGGTTCGCCGTCGATCCCGGCGCACCTGGCGCGGGTGCTGGGTGACTGGAACCTGGCCGCGCTGCGCCCGCCGGCGCCCGACCTGATGGCCGGTTTCAGCGTCGAGGTCTATCGCCAGGGCCTGGAACAAGGCTTCGCCGAAGCGCGCGGGCGCATGCAGGGTGCGATCGACAACGCCATCCGCCGTGACATCGGCGGCGACCAGCAACGCATCCACGGCCGCCAGACGGTGGTCGACGACATCCGCTTCAAGCACTTGCTGCTGCCGGTGTGGATCGGCAGCTACCGCTTCGGCGGCAAGCCCTACCAGGTGGTGGTGAACGGCCAGAGCGGCGAGGTCGAAGGCGACCGGCCGTTTTCAGCGATCAAGATCACGTTGGCGGTGCTGCTGGTGTGTCTGCTGGTGGTGGTGTTTGCGGCGCTGAACTCGAATTGATGCCCCGAGCGGGTCTGGCGCTCCGAGCAGGAGGCTCGTTGCGGCGGAACACGGCCATGCCCAAGATCACCGCGCCCACAACGATGGCACCCAGGCCGCCTGGCCCAACACCCGCCCGGCGATCCTGGCATGGCCGTTGCCGTCGCCCGGCGCGCTGACGGCCGCAAGCAACAACCACAGGCCACCGGCCAACCAAAATCCGCCCGGCAGCCACTGGACCCAGCCGCGCGCCGGTGAGCTCGCGGTCTGGGCAAAAGCTCACAGCAGATTGCAGACCGCGCCTTGGAAGTTGACGATGGTGTTGGTGCAGGTGCCCAGCAGCTGGTGTTCCGAGTTGCCCTTGAAAACGCCGGCGCCGCTGGTGACGACGTTGCCCACGCCTTGTTCGCGCAGGTTGCCTTCGAAGAAGCCGTCGACGTTGACCGTCACGCCGCCGCCGTCGCTTTCCTCGATGTCGCCCTTGAAGGACTGGCCGAAGCTCACCCGAACCAGTACAGCGCCAGCGCCGGTTTCCACGACCGAGCCTTCGTAGCTGCCGGCCAGTGCGCTGATGGTGACACCGCCATTGCCGTTTTCGTAGACGTTGCCCTTTACCAGGCCGGGCACGTCGACGGTGACGTTCACCGAGCCGTCGCCGGATTCTTCGATCACGCCTTCGATCCCTGCGCCACCGCGCACGGCCACGTTGCCGCCTTCGGCTTCGGAGACATCACCGCCGACCGACGCACCGCGGTTGACGATCACGTTGCCGAGGCCGGACTCGCTGACGCCGCCGTTGATGCGGCCGTTGATCACGAGGTCGCCGTCGCCGCTTTGTGTGAGGTTGCCGTTGACCGAGCCCGACGGCCCGATGGTGCAGGTGATGCCCACGGCCTCGACATCGTCATTGACGAAGCTGTTGATGGTGTTGTTGGGGAAGCTGGCGCAATTGACGGCGGCCGAGGCCGAGGCGACGGTACCGAGGGCAAGCAAGGTGCCGAGAAGAAGTGTGCGCATGGGATCTCCAGTTGGGGTGGGTGTTCAGGCTGCCGGACGGCGACCTGGCCCACAGAGCGTCGGCACCTTTTGTTTCGTACTAGGGGTAAACCTCAACATCGCGCCCGCGGCCCGGCGGGTGGCGCCATCGGCCCGGCTTGATCAGGCGCAAGGCCAGGGCCGGGGCGGCTCTGGAATCATCGGCCCATGCACATAGCCATCCTCACCGGCGGCGGCGACTGTCCTGGCCTGAACGCCGTCATCCGCGCCGTCACGCTGGCGCTGACCAGCGAACCCGGCACCCGCGTCACCGGCATCCGCCGCGGCTTCCTGGGGCTGCTCACGCGTGACGTGCAGCCGCTGCAACGTGACGCCGTGGCCGGCATCGTGGCCGAAGGCGGCACCATCCTGGGCACGCACAACCGCTGCGATCCGTTCCACTACTTCGCTGCCGGCGGCGCCGACGTCTCGGCCCAGGCCATGGCCTATGCCGCCGAACTGGGGCTGGACGCGCTGGTGGCCATCGGCGGTGACGGCACCATGGCCATCGCCCACCGGTTTTCCGGGCTGGGCCTGCCGGTGGTGGGTGTGCCCAAGACCATCGACAACGACCTGGCCCTCACCGACCGCACCTTCGGTTTCGACAGTGCGGTGGCCGTGGTCAGCGAGGCCCTGGACCGGCTGGGCACCACGGCGCGCAGCCACAGCCGCGTGATGATCGCCGAGACCATGGGCCGCTATGCCGGCTGGATCGCGCTGGAAGGCGGCATGGCCGGCGGTGCCGACGTCATCCTCATTCCCGAACTGCCCTTCAGCGTGCAGGCCGTGGCCGAACATTGCCGCCGGCGCGAAGAGCGCGGCCTGGCGACGCTGGTGGCCATCGCCGAAGGGGCCCACGCGCAAGGCGGCGCGATGACGGTGCAGGCCACCCTGGCCGACAGCCCCGACCCGCTGCGCCTGGGGGGTGTCGGCCACTGGCTGCAGCAGCAGCTGCAGCCACTCGTGGCCAGCGAGGTGCGCACCACCCTGCTCGGCCATGTGCAGCGCGGCGGCTCGCCCACCGCCTACGACCGTGTGCTGGCCACGCGCTTCGGCTGGCATGCCGCGCAGCTGCTGCATGCCGGCCGGACCGGCTGCATGGTGGCGCTGCAGGGCGACGTCTGCGTGAGCGTGCCGCTGTCCGAGGTGGCGGGCCGCAACCGCACGGTGCCGCCCGGGCACGAGCTGCTTCAGGCCGCGCGCGGCATGGGCGTTTCTCTGGGCTCGGCCAGCCTGGCCTGAATGGGCCTTCAGCGCTGCCGTGGCCGGTGGCGGGCCTGGTGGCGCGCGCCGCCACGCATGCCGGCCAGCCGCAGCGCCGCATGCTTGGTCTTGCGGCCTTGCACGCGTTGCCGCCACAAGCGGTAGGAACCGGCTTTCAGCTGCTGGCGCATCAGTGTGCAGACCGCGCTTTCGTCCAGCCCGAACTGGGTGCGGATGGCCTCGAAGGGCGTTCGGTCCTCCCAGGCCATCTCGATGACGCGGGAAACCGCAGCGGCGTCGAGCAGGGGCATCGTCGTGGGCATTCCAGATGGTACGGGTCTGGCTAAACTGCCGCTGCGCTCCTGCCCGCAGCCAAGAACCCATCGATGCTCATCCGCATGCTCTACCTGAGCCGGTCCGTCGGTCCGCAAACGACCACCATGACCAGTTCCATCCTGGCTTCGGCGCAGGGCTTCAATTCGCAGAACGGCATCACCGGAGTGCTGTGCCAGGGCCAGGGTTTCTTCATCCAGGCGCTCGAAGGCGAGCGTGGCGTAGTCAACCGGCTTTATCGAAAGATCCTGCAGGACCCACGGCACCACGATGTCGACCTGCTGCTGCTGGACGACATCGAACAGCGCCGTTTCGGCCGCTGGTCGATGGCCCATGTGGTGCTGTCCGAGCGCGACCCGCGGGTGCAGATGCAGCATCCCGACTTCGACCCCTACGCCACGCCGGGCCGGGTGCTGCTGGCGCGGCTGGACGAGCTGATCGCCTCGGGCCACCCGATCAAGACCGTGGTCGCCTGAGCGGCCGCCCGCCACCATGGCCTACGAGCTGTACTACTGGCCCACGCTGCAGGGTCGCGGGGAATTCGTGCGGCTGGCACTGGAAGCCGCCGGTGCGCCCTATGTCGACATTGCCCGTGGCCGCGAAGACGCCGGCCAGGGCCTGCCCGCGCTGCTGCGCGGCCTGGCCGGCCTGGATGGTCCCGACGACCCGCACCGCCCGTTGGCACCGCCCTACCTGCGAGACGGCAAGTTCGTCGTCGGCCAGACGGCGGCCATCCTGCAGTACCTGGGCCCTGAGCTGAAACTGGTGGCACGCAGCGAACAGGCGCGGGTGTGGACGCTGCAGATCCAGCTGACCATTGCCGACCTGGTGACCGAGGCCCACGACACCCACCACCCGGTCGACGTCAACCTGCACTACGAGGACCAGAAACCCGAGGCGAAGCGCCGCGCCCTGGCGTTCTGCAGTGACCGCATGCCGAAGTTCCTGGTCTGGTTCGACCACCTCGTGAAGCACAACCCGGCGGGCCCGCGCTGGCTGGTGGGCGGCAGGCTCAGTTATGCCGACCTGTCGCTGTTCCAACTGGTCGAAGGCCTGCAATACGCCTTCCCGAATGCTGCGCAGCGTGCCCTGCGCGGCAAGCCTTCGCTGCGCGACCTGCACGAGCGTGTGGCCGCGTTGCCGAGGGTGGCGGCCTACCTGGCGAGTGAAAGGCGCATCCCGTTCAACGAAACAGGCATCTTCCGGCGCTACCCGGAACTGGACCTGGTCTAGCAGCAGGTGCCCCCGGCCCCCCGGTGCAGGGCGCTTGACGCAACGCAAGGCGTGCATCACCGGCAAGGCGCATGATGGCGATGCGGGTTGTCGATGGCGACACCGCCCATTTTCGGAGAGGCCACCCATGACCACCCATCTCACCGCCGGGCAGCGCGCCCTGCTCGAAGCCGCCCTGGTTCAGCGACAGCACGAACTGGACCGCCGCCTGGCCGAGCACCACGACGGCCTGTCGCGTGTGGCCCATGCACGCGAGGTGCTTTTGCAGGACGGTGACGACGCACCGCAGCGCGAAAACGCGCGCGCCACCGACCTGGCCGTCACCGACATGGAGACCCAGGAACTCGGCGCAGTCAGCCAGGCTCTGAAGCGTGTGCACTCGCCCGATTACGGCGTGTGCGTCGATTGCGGCGAAGATATCCCTTTCGACCGGCTCAAGGTCGAAGCCTGGGCATTGCGCTGCGTGGGCTGCGAAAGCGCCCACGAAGCCCAGGCCACCGGTCGCAGGACCCCGGCCTGAGCCTGGCCGACCCATACCCCTTTTCCACATTCCAAGGACCTACCCCATGACCCTGTTTCACGCCGTCGTTGCCATCGACCACCACAGCGCCCAGATCCTGCAGTTCGACGAAGAGCATGTGCAGGCGCAGAAGGTGAAGGCCTCCACCCGCCACACGAAGCAGCATGGCAGCAGCGTGCGCACCGAACACGAGTTCTTCGGCGAGGTCTGTGACGCACTGGCCGGCATCAGCGAAGTGCTGGTCACCGGCCCGAGCACCGGCATCGCCGATTTCGAGCATTACGCCAAGAAGCATCGCCCTGAAACCGCCAAGCAGGTGGTGGCATACGAGACCACCGACCACCCCACCGAAGCCCAGCTGGTGGCGCTGGCGCGCAAGTACTTCCTGAAGTACGACCGCATGGCCGGCACGCCCACGCCCACCTGAAGGCAAGCGCTGCGCGTTGCCGCGCAGCGCCGGGTTCAGACAGCGCAGTACTTGTCCTGGATGTCGCGGTCGGCCAGCAGTTCGGCGCCGGTGCCGGTGTGGACGATGGACCCCTGGTCCAGGATGTAGGCGCGGTCGCTGATGGCCAGTGCGCGTTCGACGTTCTGCTCCACCAGCAGCAGGGTCGTGCCTTCGGCCTTCAGGCGCCTGAACAGCGCGAACATCTCGTCGACCAGCACCGGCATGATGCCTTCCGAAGGCTCGTCCAGCAGGATCATGCGGGGCCGCGCCATCATCGCGCGGGCAATCGCCAGCATCTGCTGTTCGCCACCACTCATCGAGGTGCCGTCCTGCTCCATGCGCTCGGCCAGCCGCGGGAAGGTCTTGGCGATCTCCGCGATGCGCTCGCGCTCGGTGTGGCGTTCCTTGCCGGCAATCAGCCCCAGGCGCAGGTTCTCGCGCACCGTCAGGCCGGGCACGATGCGGCGGTCTTCGGGTACGTAGGCCAGGCCCAGGTGATAGCGGGTGTGGGCGGGCTGGGCCAGGATGTCCTGCCCGTTGAAGCGCACCTGCCCGGCGCGCTTGGCCATCAGGCCCATGATGGCGCGCAGCGTGCTCGTCTTGCCGGCGCCGTTGCGGCCCATCAGCGTGACGATCTCGCCTGCCTTGACCTCGAAACGCAGGCCCTGCACGACATGGCTGCGGTCGTACCAGGCATCGAGTCCTTCGACTTGCAGCATCAGGCCTCCCGCCGGGCCGCCCCAAGGGAGGCACGCCCCCTCGGGGGGCAGTGAACGAAGTGAGCTTGGGGGCTCATGTTTGTCCCAAATACACACGCCGCACGTCGGCATTGGCCTTGATCTCTTCGGGCGTGCCCTCGGCGAGAAACTCGCCGTGGTGCAGCACCAAGAGGCGTTCGCAGATGCCCATCACGAGCTTCATCTTGTGCTCGACGATGATCACCGAGCGTTCCTGCGACAGCGCGGTGATCAGGTCCATCATCACCACGGTTTCCTCGGGCGACATGCCGGCCGTGGGTTCGTCCATCAGCAGCAGTTCGGGCTCGGCCGCAAGCGCCATGGCCACTTCCAGCGCGCGCTGCTGGCCGTGGGCCAGGTCGGAAGCCGGGCGGTGCCGCAAGTCGACAAGGCCCACACGGTGCAGCAGCTGTTCGGCGCGGTCGGCCAGCTCGGCCATGGCCGCGCGCGGGCGCAGCAGCTCGTAGCGGGCGTGGCGCATCTGCACGGCCACGCGCACGTTTTCATGCGCGCTGAGCTGCTTGAACACGTTCGTGATCTGAAAGCTCTTGGCGATGCCGATGCGCGCGAACTCGTGCTGCTTCAAACCCGTGATGTCGCGGCCCTTGTACTTCAGCCGCCCGGCCGTGGGCGCGAACGCGCCGCTGACGACATTGAAGAAGGTGCTCTTGCCCGCACCGTTCGGGCCGATGATGGCGCTGAGCTTGTTCGGCAGGAAACGCGCGCTGACCTTGTTCAGCGCCACGAAGCGGCCGAAATGCTTGCTGATGCCCTCGACCTCGAGGATGGGTGCGGTCGAGGCATTCGCCGCCGCGTTCATGCCCGCGCCCCGCGGTCCAGCCGCTTGATCAGCGTGCCCCAGATGCCCGCCGGGAAGAACAGCACGAAGAACATGAACACCGCACCCACCACCGCCATCCAGTGGCGCGTGAGCGTGGTCACCACGTCTTCCAGCGTCAGGAACACGGCCGCGCCCACGAAGGGCCCGAAGAAGGTGCCCATGCCGCCCAGCAGGCACATCATCACCGCCTGGCCCGACTGCAGGTAGTGCAGGCTGTCGATGGGCACCACGCTCAGGTGCAGTGCGCGCAAGGCTCCAGCCAGCCCGCAGATGGCGGCAGAGATGACGAACACCAGCAGCTTGGTGCGCGCCACGTCATAGCCGCAGGCGGCGGCACGTTGTTCGTTTTCGCGCACGGCCTCGATCACCGCGCCGAAGGGCGAAGCCAGCAGCCGCGAGACGAACCACAGCGCCGCGGCCACGAACACCAGGATGACGTAGTACTTGGTCACCGGGTTCAGGAAGTCCAGCGTCCACGGCCCGATCTCGATGGCAGGCACCTGGATGCCGCGCAGGCCGTTTTCGCCGCCGGTCCAGCGCTCTGCCTTGTAGAAGGCGTAGTAGACGATCTGCGCCAGCGCCAGCGTCACCATCGAGAAGTAGATGCCCCGCGTGCGGATGGCCAGCCAGCCGATCAGCACCCCGGCAAAGGCTGCCGCCACCACACCCAGGCCCAGCGCCGGCAGCCAGTGCCAGCCCATGTGCACCATCGCAATGCCGGTGAGGTAGCTGCCCACGCCCAGGAACGCGGCGTGCCCGAAGCTGAGCAGCCCGGTGTAGCCGAACAGCAGGTTGAAGCCCACCGCGAACAGGCCGAACACGAGGATGTTCACCGCCAGCGCGTGGTACGGCAGCAGCAGCGGGAACACCAGCAGGAACAGCAGCACGGCGGCGACACGGTGCCGCCGGATCGTCTCGACCCAGTTCATCCGCTTCATCCCATCAGCCCCGCCTTGCCGAACAGCCCCTGCGGCCGCACCAGCAGCACCACCGCCATCAGCACGAAGATCGAAAGCTCGGCGAGATCAGGCGCAAACAGCGAGGTCATCGCGAAGACGATGCCCACCAGCAGCCCGGCCACCACCGCGCCCACCAGCGAGCCCATGCCGCCAACCACCGTGACGACGAAGCTCTCGGCCAGCACGTGCACGCCCATCTCGGGGTTCACCGCCCGCGTGGGCGCCGCCAGCACACCCGACAGCCCGGCAATCGCGCAGCCGATGCCGAACACCACCAGCCACACCCGCGAGATGTCAATGCCCAGCACGCGGCAGATGTCGCCGTCGCGGCTGCCGGCACGCACGATCAGGCCGTAGCGGGTCTTCTCCAGGAACAGCCACAGCGCCACCACCACCACGGCGGTGGCGAAGATGAGGAACAGGCGGTACTTCGGGAAGTAGCCGATGCCCAGGTCGACCGCGCCGCGCAGTTCCGGCGGCGTCGACGACGGCAGGCCTTCGACCCCGAACGCGATGCGCATCGCCTCGATCAGCACCCAGCTCAGGCCGAAGGTCAGCAGCAGCGGGTAGTCGATGCCGCGGCCGTAGAGCGGGCGCACCAGGAAGCGTTCGGTCACGAGGCCGAGCGTGCCCACGACCAGCGGCGTCAGGATCAGGCTGAACCAGAAGTTGCCGGTCAGCCCCAGGAAATACAGCCCCATGAACGCGCCGACCATGAAGAAGGCGCCATGCGCGAAGTTCACGACCGTGAGCATGCCGAAGATCAGGCTCAGGCCGATGGCCAGCAGCGCATACACGGCACCGAGCGCGATGCCGGTGACGAGCTGCAGGGCCAGCAGCGAAGGGGTGATGTCCATGGGGCGTGGGCGTGCGTGCGGGCGCTTGGGCAGGCAGCGTCAGCTGACCTTGTGGCCCATCTCTTCGCAGGTGCGCAGGTTCTTCTCGTTCGCGTCCTCGATCGCGAGCACGTTGAAGACGTCGTTCTTGTCCTTCATGCCCTTGCTCTTGCTTTCGACGATGACGACGCTCTGCACGCTCTGGTGGTCGCACTTGCGATAGAACTGCGGGCCCTTGTACCAGTCGTACTTCAGCTGGCGCAGGGCGATGGACACGCGTTGCGAATCGGTGGCGTCGGCGTTCTTCACCGCCTGCAGCACGCTCAGGATGCCGGCATAGCCCAGCGCGCCGTAGTCGGAAGGCACGGCACCGCTGTAGGCGGCGCGGAAGGCGTCGTTGAACTTCTTCGCCGTGGGGATCTTGTCTTCCATGCCCCAGTAGTAGCTGGTGCCGCCCAGGACGCCCTCGAAGGCATCGGCACCACCGGCCACGCGGCTGGTGTACAGCAGCACCGGGGCGATGATCTTGGTGCCCTGCTTCAGGCCGAAGTCGGTGGCCTGCTTGGCGCTGTTCACGAGGTCACGGCCGAAGTTGCACAGCACCAGGATGTCGGGCTTGAGCGACTGGATGCGCGGCAGGAAGGCGCTGTAGTCGGCTGCGCCCAGCGGGTGGCGGATGTCGGCCAGCGTCTGCGCGCCCAGGGCCTGGCCGGCGCGCTGGAAGCCCCGCACCATTTCGTGGCCGTAGGCGTAGTCGGCCGTCAGGTAGACGATCTTCTTGCCGAACTTCGGGAAGGCATAACGCGCCACCGCACCGGCCGTCAGGTGCGGGTTCAATGCCTCGTGGAAGGTGTACAGGCTCCAGTCCTTGGCCTCGTTGATGGTGTCGGACTGGCTGATGCTGTTGAACAGCACCTTGCGTTCACGCGTCACCGCGTTGATCGACAGCTGGGTGGCGGCGCTCAGGCTGCCGACGACGAAGTTGACCTTGTCCTTCTCGATCAGCTCCAGCGTGCGCGTGGCGGCCTCGCCCGGGTTGAGCTTGTCGTCGCGCACCAGCAGTTCGCACATCTGGCCCTTGTGGCCGCCGGCGGCGTTCCACTGCTTCACCGCCAGTTCGGCGGCGCGCACCTGGTCTTGCGCCTCGGCGCTGAAGGCGCCGGTCAGCGGCACCGGGAAGCCGATCTTGATAGCCGCGGGCTGGGCGCGGGCGATGTTGAACAGCGCCGGCGCAGCGGCGACGGCCATGCCACCGGCAATCAGCTGGCGGCGGCGGGGGCTCTGGGGGTCGTGTCTCATCGTGTTGTCTCCGGTGTGGTTTCTTGTGGCGGCGGGGGCTCTGGGGAACGGGGCCAGGTTCAAGGCGGGTAGGTCTCGAACAGGGCCGGGTCGATGGCGGTATGCCGCATGACCGCGTCGGGCGGGCGCCGGGGTGTGGGCACGGCGCCGGGCAGCAGCGCTTCGAGCCCGGCACCGAGCTGGCGCGCACGTTCCACCACGGCCAGGCCGGCGGGGCGGCGTTGCAGTTCGTAATGGCGCAGGGCCTGCGGCGTGGCGCCGAACGCTGCAATGGCCTGCTGCAAGGCCAGCGCGTCGTCGGCAGCCTTGGCCACGCCCATGCCCACGTGCGGGCGGGCGACGAAGGCCGCATCGCCCAGCAGCGCCACGCGGCCATGCGCGAGCTGCGGTGATGCCAGGTCGACGATGGGCTGCACGAAAGGCATTGCCGTCTTTTCCAGGATCTCGGCGAACTGGGGTGCCAGCCTTGCGCGTGCCGCGGCGCGCACCGCGGCGATCTGCCGCCACGACACGGCCTGCGGCGGCAGGCCGCCGGCGTGGTGCTTGCCATCGGCGTCGGTCAGCAGCGCCTGCAGTTCGGCGCCTTCAGCCGCGGGCCGGTACCAGACGAAGTTCCAGCGGCGCTGGCCGACGGCGGTGCCGTCGTTCGGGCCGGCCACCGGGTAGCCCAGCATCTGTTCGCCCGAAGGCAGGCCGAAGCCGAAGTGCGGGAACAGCGTGTCGCGGGTGAAGCGCGAGAGCACGGCTTCGTCGCATACCCCGCGCCAGGCCACGTAGCCGGCGTAGGCGGGCTGCACGGCGGGCAGCAACTGCGCGCGCACCGTCGAGCGCACGCCATCGGCCGCCAGCAGCAGGTCGGCGTGCAAGGTCTCGCCATGAGCCAGTTGCACGCCGACGCCATCGTCGGTCTGGCTCACCGCCACCACCCCGGCGTCCAGCCGCAGGTGGCCGGCCGGCAGTGCGGCGCTGAGCAGCGCATACAGGCGGCCCCAGCTCGTCAGGATCTGCGGGTGGTCCCAGTGGCACAGCGCCTGGCCGTCGGCGCCGAGCACCACACGCTGCGCTACCGGAATGCCCAGCGTCTCGTCCACCACCGCACCCGCCTCGCGCAGCACCTGGCGCAGCCCTTCGTGCGTGACGATGCCGGCGCCGCGGCCCTGCAGCGACAGCGGCGACCGCTCCAGCACCTGCACGTCGTGGCCGGCGCGCAGCAGCAGGTTGGCGGCCATCAGGCCACCGAGCGAACCCCCCGCGACGAGAATGCGTGCCATGCGTCGGTGGCGTCAGGCCGCAGCCTCGCTGGCCGGGAAGTTCAGCTCGACGACGACACCGTTCGGGTCGTCGACGAACACCTGGTGCAGCCCCAGCAGCGGCACTTGACGCTCTCGCACCTCCAGGCCAGCGGCCTTCAGCCGCGCCAGCATCGCGGCCAGCCCGGTGCCGAAGAAGGCGATGTGGTCGACGCTGCCGGTGCCGTGCAGGCTGGCTTCGTCGCGGTCGCCCAGGTACTGCTTCAGGCCTTCGGGGTCGCTGCGGTCGATGCCGATGATGTGCACCGCGGCCTGGGCGTAGTCGGTGGTCTCGGCCGGGTACAGCCACAGGCCCGGAAACGGGAACGGCGGGCGTGGCCCCACGCGCATGCCGAGCGCGTCGCAGTAGAAACGTTCGCAGGCCGGCAGGTCCAGCGTGCGGATCGAGAAGTGGTTCAGGACGAGGCTCATGCGGGGTTTCCGGGCGTGGACTTCATGGCGGGCATGACTTGCGGCATCTGTGCCAGAAAACCCTGGATGCGGTCGGCGATGAAGGTGTCGGTCAGCCCGGCATCGCCCTGGCCGGTGTAGCTTTGCTGGTAGATCAGCGGCCAGATGCCCAGGTGGTAGATGAGGCCACCATGGAAACCCATCAGCAGCGCCTCTTCACGCGGCGTGGCCTTGGCGCGGCTGCGGCTGCCCGCGGCCCGGCGGGCTTCGCGCAGCAGGCGCGGGAACAGCCGTTCGCGCACCATCGCGAAGTACCGGCCGGGAATGAGCCCGTCGGACAGGCCCGAATACACCAGGATGCGCAGCCAGTCGGCCGTGAGGATGGCCGCCAGGTAGTCGCGGTAGAAAGCCAGCAGCTTGTCGGCCACGGGCAGCCTGGGGTCGTCGAGCAGGGCTTCCCAGCGCTCTTCCCAGCGGCCGGCGATGGTGTCGTCGTAGACCCGCTCGATCAGCGCCTGCTTGGTCGGGAAGTAGTGGTACAGCAGCGTGTGGGCGATGCCGATCTCGGCGGCCAGCTCGCGCATCTGCGCGTCCAGGCCGCGGCGCGCGAAGAACTCGCTGGCACCGGCCACGATCTGCTGTTCACGTTCGTGCGCCAGCAAGCGGCGACGCACCGGCCTGGCGGGTGCGGCGACGGCATTCGGGGCGCGGGTTTGTGCGGTGTTGACCATCTGCTCAAGTTTGCGAACATTGTTGAACGCTTGCTCAACAAGCCGGAATCCAGACAAACCCGCCTGGAAAGCCTGCCCGGGCCAGCCCGACTCAACCGCCTCACGAAAGATGCCATCGCGATGAAGTCCTCGGCCTTCGACTACGTTCGCGCTGAATCGCCACAGCACGCGCTGGCGCTGCTGGCGCAGCATGGCGACGACGCCCGCATCCTGGCGGGCGGGCAGACGCTGACGGCCAGCCTGAACCTGCGTCTGTCGCAGCCGGCGCTGCTGATCGACATCGGCGGCCTGGCCGACTGGCGCGGCATCGCGCTCCAGGGCAAGGTGCTGCGCATCGGCGCGCTGACGCGGCATGTCGAGATCGAAGAATCGGCCCTGGTGGCGCAACACGCGCCGCTGCTCACGCAAGCCGCACCGCACATCGCCCACCGCGCCATCCGCAACATGGGCACGATCGGCGGCAACCTGGCCTATGCCGACCCGGCGTCGGAGTGGCCGGCCTGCGTGCTGGCGCTCGAAGGCACGCTGGTCGCCTTCAGCGAACGGGGCGAACGCCGCATCGCTGCGGCCGATTTCTTCCAGGGCCTGTACACCACCGCGCTGCTGCCCGATGAACTGCTGGCTGCCGTGGAGCTGCCCGTGCTGCAGGCCGGTGAACACCAGGATTTCGACGAACTCGCGCGCCGCCACGGCGACTACGCCATTGCCGGCCTGGCCACGCGGGCGCTGTGGGACGGCCGCTCGCTGCAGCAGGTGCGCCTGGCCTTCCTGAGCCTGGGCGACCGCCCGGTGCGTGCACGCCAGGCCGAAGCCTTGCTGCAAGCCGGGCCGCTGGACGCCGCACGCCTGGCCGCGGCCGACACAGCGCTGCGCGGCGAGCTCGAACCGTTTGCCGACCTCACCCATTCCGCCGCGGCCAAGTTGCAGATGGCGGCCACGCTGATGCGCCGCGCCGTCGGGCGCATCACGCGCACCTCGGCTTGATCAACACCCCAGCGCACGGCGCCACGCCCCCCACTTCCTCATGTCCACCCCCATCGACCACCCCAAGCGCCGGCTGCACGTGCAGATCAATGGCCAGCCCGTCGTTCGCGACGTCGAATGCCGCAAGCACCTGTCGGACTTCCTGCGCGAGGACTGCGGCCTGAAGGGCACGCACCTGGGCTGCGAACACGGTGTCTGCGGTGCCTGCACCGTGCGCCTGGACGGGCAGATGGTGCGCGGCTGCCTGGTGCTGGCCGCACAGGCCGACGGCCACCACATCGAGACCGTGGAAACCGACAGCCCCAGCCCGCGCCTGAAGGCGCTGCAGGACGCCTTTATCGAACACAACGCGCTGCAGTGCGGCTACTGCACGCCGGGCATGCTGATGGCCGCACTCGACCTCGTCGAACGCCGGCCCGAAGCGGACCGTGAACAGGTGCGGGCCTGGATGAGCGGCAACTACTGCCGCTGCACCGGCTACCACGCCATCGTCGACGCGGTGTGTGCGGTGCTGGACCGGCAGCGCGCCGGGGCCTTCGAAGCCGACCTGCCTGTCTCGAACGAGGCCGACGCATGAACCACCCCACAGAGCAACCCAGCCACCGCGACCTGGGCGCCGACCTGCCTGCCGTCACCGAAGACCAGCGCCACATCGGCGTGGCCATTCCGCGGGAAGGCACGCGCCGGCTCACCGAAGGCCGCGGCCAGTTCATCGACGACATCGAACTGCCGCGCATGGCGCACGTGGCCTTCTGGCGCAGCCCGGTGGCGCACATGCGCATCAAGCGCATCGACCGCACGGCGGCGCAACAGTTGCCTGGTGTCATCGCCGTCGTCACCGGCCCTGAGATCGCCGCGATCTGCAAGCCCTGGGTCGCGACGCTGGCGCACCTGGCCGGCATCAAGAGCGCCCCGCAATTTCCGCTGGCCATCGACCGCGCCACCTGGCAGGGTGAACCGGTCGTCGCGGTGGTGGCAGAAAGCCGCGCGCGGGCCGAAGACGCACTGGCCCTGCTGGAAGTGCAATGGGACGACCTGCCCGCGGTGCTGGACACCGAAACCGCGCTGGACCCCGCCACGCCGCTGATCCACCCCGAACTCGGCGACAACCTGTGCTTCCAGCGCAGCCTGGACACCGGCGGCGTCGACGAAGCCATCGCCCGGCCCGATGCCGTGGTCTTCGAGGAAACCTATGTCTTCGGCCGCCACACCGGCGTGACGCTGGAACCGCGCTGCCAGATCGCCGACTGGAACCCCGGCGACGCCAAGCTCACGGTGCACCATTCCTTCCAGGCCCCGCACATGATGCAGGACCTGTACTGCCGCCAGTTCGGCCTGCAGGAGCAGCAGGTGCGCGTGATCTGCCGCGACGTCGGCGGCAGCTTCGGCATCAAGGTGCACGCCTACCCCGACGACTTCGCCACCGTGGCGCTGGCCATCCTGCTGAAGCGGCCCGTGAAGTTCGTGGCCGACCGCATCGAGAGCTTCACCAGCGACATCCACGCGCGTGAACACCGCATCCACGCCAAGATCGTGGCCAGCCGGGCGGGCGAGATCCTGGCCTTCGAGATCGACGACCTCACCGGCATCGGCCCCTTCAGCATGTTCCCGCGCACCAGCGGCATCGAAGGCAACCAGGTCGTCAACCTCACCGGCGGGCCGTACAGGCACAAGGCCTACCGCGCGAAGCTGCAGGTGGTGTTCCAGAACAAGACGCCGACCTGCCAGTACCGTGGTGTGGGCCACCCGATTGCCTGCGCGGTGACGGAGGCGCTGGTCGACGGCATGGCGCACAAGCTCGGCCTGGACCCGATCGAATTCCGCCAGCGCAACGTCATCCCTGACGACGCCTATCCGGCCACCGGCGCCTCGGGCATCAAGCTCGAGGTGCTGTCGCACGAAGCCTGCCTGCGTGAAGCAAGGCGGCTGTGCGACTACGACGCGCTGCGCGCCGAACAGGCGGCCTTGCGTGAACGTGGCATCTACCGCGGCATTGGCGTGGCCGCGCTGATCGAGCTGACGAACCCGAGTGCGGCCTTCTACGGCGTCGGCGGCGCGCGCATCGCCAGCCAGGACGGCGCCACGCTGCGGCTCGAACCCAGTGGCGCGCTCACCGTGATGAGCAGCGTCGGTGAACAGGGCCAGGGCGCGGAGGCCATCTTCGGCCAGATCGCGGCCGACGCGGTCGGCGTCGACATCGCGCGCGTGCGCGTGGTCACCGGCGACACCGACGCCACGCCTTATGGCGGCGGCACCTGGGCCAGCCGCGGCGCCGGCATCGGCGGCGAAGCCGTGCTGCAGGCCGGGCGCGTGCTCCGCGACAACATCCTGGCCACGGCCGCGGCCATCCTGCAGCGTGAGGTGCAAGGCTTGCGCGTGCGCCGTGGCGCGGTGGTCGACGCCGACACCGGCGCGCTGCTGCTGGACCTGGCCGAACTCGGCCGCATCGCCTACTTCCGCAGCGACACCCTGCCCAAGAACTTCACGCCCGAGCTGATGGTCACGCGCCACTATGCGCAGCGCGACTACCCGTTCATCTTCACGAACGGCGTGCAGGTCAGCCATGTCGAGGTCGACGTCGACACCGGTTTCGTGAAGCTGCTGAAGCACTGGGCCATCGAGGACTGCGGCCGCGTCATCAACCCGATGCTGGTGGACGAGCAGATGCGCGGCGCCATCGTCCAGGGCATCGGCGGCGCATTGTTCGAGGAATGCCTGTACGACACCGACGGCACCCTACGCAACGGCAACATGGCCGACTACCTGGTGCCGATGGCCGCCGAGATGCCCGACATCGTGGTCGGCCATGTGCAGAGCCCCACGCGCAGCAGCCTGCTCGGCGCCAAGGGTGCCGGCGAGGCCGGTACCGCCGGTGCGCCGGGCGCGGTGATGAACGCCATCAACGACGCACTGGCGCCGCTGGGCGCGCGCGTGGCTTCGCAGCCGATCACGCCAGAGAAGATCCTGCGTGCGCTGGGGCGCATCTGACGCGGTGCCGCGCAGCGCCCGTGGGCACTGCCGGATCTTCAGCCCGGCTGAAGCAACAGCCGCAGCGGCCGCGTGCCATCGTCCGTGCGCTCGCCGACGGTGAAGCCCATGTCCTGCGCCAGCGCCAGCATGCGTTCGTTCTCGGCCAGTGCCAGAGCCGTCAGCGCCTGGGTGCCGCGGGCGCGCTGGTAGTCGGCCAGCTTGCGCAGCAGGCGCACGCCGAGGCCGCCGCCCTTCAGGTCTGAACGGATGACGATGCCGAACTCGGCCTCGATGTTGTCGGGGTCGGCCACGGCGCGGGCCACGCCCAGCGTTTCGCCCGTTTCGTCCACGGCAATGAAGGCCATCTCGCGTTCGTAGTCGATCTGCGTCAAGCGTGCCAGTTCGCTGCGTTCGATGCTGCGCCGGCTGTAGAAGATGCGCATGCGGATGTCTTCCGGGTCCAGCCGTTCCAGGAAGCGGCGGTGGCGCTCTTCGTCGTCGGGGCGGATCGGCCGCACCAGCACCGGCTGGCCTTGCCAGTCCCAGGTTTCTTCCAGCTCGGCCGGGTAGGGGCGGATGGCGAAGTGCGCGGCGCCGCCCGGCGCGCTGGCGAGCACACGCACACGTGCGTCGAGTGCAATCACGCCCTGGGCGTCGGCCAGCAGCGGGTTGATGTCCAGTTCCACCACCTGCGGCAGTTCGGCCAGCAGCCGCGATACCTTCACCAGCACGTCCACCACCGCCGGCATGTGCACCGGCGGCACGTCGCGCCAGCCGCGCAGCAGCCGGGCGATGCGCGTGCGGTCGACCAGGGCCTGGGCCAGCGGTTCGTTCAGCGGCGGCAGGGCCAGGGCGCGGTCGCCGATCACTTCCACCGCAGTGCCGCCCTGGCCGAAAAGGATGACCGGGCCGAACTGCGGGTCGAGGCTGGCGCCGACGATCAGTTCCTGTGCCTGCCGGCGCTGCACCATCGCCTGCACCGTGAAGCCCTGCAGCACCGCCTTGGGCGCGTGTTCGCGCACACGCTGCAGCATGGTGGCGACGGCGGCGCGCAGCGAGGCTTCGTCGGCCAGGTGCAGCATCACGCCGCCAGAGTCGCTCTTGTGCGAGATGTCGTGCGACAGGATCTTCAGCGCCACCGGCCAGCCGATGGCCTGCGCCGCGGCCACGGCCTCGTCGGCCGAAAGCCCGGTGCGGCGCGTGTCAGCCACCGGCACGCCGGCCGCGGCGAGCACGGCCTTGGCTTCGGGTTCGCTGAGCATCTCGCGGCCTTCGGCCAGGGCCTGCGTGATCACCGCGCGCGCCGGCGCCAGGTCGGGTGCGGCGCTGCAGGCGTCGGCCGGCGGCGCTTCCAGCAGCTGCGCCTGGTTGCGGCGCCAGGTGGCCAGCATCGCGATGGCGGCCACGGCCTGCTCGGGCGTGTCGTAGCAGGCCAGGCCGGCCTGCTGGAAGCGCTGGCGGGCGGCGGCCACGGCTTCACCGCCGAGCCAGGCGCTGACCACGCGCGCCGCCTGCGGCTGCAGCAGCGGCGCCAGCGCCTCGGCGATGTGCAGGCTGGGCACGATGGCCGTGGGCGCGTGCGTGAACAGCAGCATCCCGGCCTCGCGGTCGGCCAGCAGCGCCTGCAGGGCGGCCAGGTAGCGGGCCTCGGGCGCGTCGCCGATCAGGTCCACCGGATTGCCGTGCGACCAGTTGGCGGGCAAGGCCGCGTCCAGCGCCTTGCGGGTGGCGTCGGACAAGGGAGCCAGCGTCAGGCCCGCGGCGGCCACGGCGTCGGCGGCCATGACGCCGGCGCCGCCGCCATTGGTGACGATGGTGACGCGGTCGGCCGCGATGCCGGGGGCGCCACTGGCCAGCCGGTCCAGCGTCAGCGCGGCGTCGAAGAGTTCCTGCAGCGTGTCCACGCGCAGCATGCCGGCGCGGCGCACGGCGGCGTCGAACACCGCGTCGGAACCCGCCAGCGCGCCGGTGTGCGAAGCCGCCGCCGCCTGGCCCTGCGCCGAACGCCCGGCCTTCACCAGGATCACCGGCTTGTTGCGCGCCGCTGCCCGCGCCGCCGACATGAACTTGCGCGGCGCGCTGATCGATTCCACGTAGAGAAGGATGGCGCGGGTCTTCGCGTCGCTGGCCAGCCAGTCGAGCATGTCGCCGAAGTCGACGTCGGCGCTCTCGCCCAGCGAGACGAAATGCGAGAAACCGACGCCGCGGCCACGCGCCCAGTCCAGCAGTGCGGTGACGAGTGCGCCCGACTGCGACACGAAGGCCAGCTGCCCCGGCGCCGCCCCCACGTGCGCGAAGCTGGCGTTCAGGCCGATGTGCGGCGCCAGCAGGCCTAGGCAGTTCGGCCCCAGGATGCGCAGCAGGTGCTTGCGCGCGGCGACCAGCATGGCCTTCTTCTGCGCCGGGCTGAAGCCCGCCGTCAGCACCACCGCGGCGCGTGTGCCGCGTTTGCCCAGGGCCTTGATCAGCGCCGGCACGGTGGCCGGCGGCGTGCAGATCACGGCCAGCTCGGGCGTGGCCGGCAGTGCGGCCACGTCGGCATAGCAGGTGGCATCACCCAGCCGGTCATGCTTGGGGTTCACCGGCCAGAGCGCGCCGGCATAGCCGCCCGTGCGCAGGTTGTGCCAGACCGTGCTGCCCACGCTGCCGGGGCGCTGCGAGGCACCGAAGACGGCCACCGAGGCCGGGTCGAAAAGGGAATCGAGGTGGCGGATGCTCATGGGCGAATGATGCGCCAGCCTTTTGACGGCCCTGCGGCAGGCTCCGCGCCGGGACCCTGAACCCCGTTCCCTACACCCAGCCCTGCCGCCAGCGGCTGGCGTCGGTCAGGTCGCGCCAGTGCAGCAGCTGCGAACGGCCGGAGTGCACGGCCTGCAGTTCCACCTGGTCGACCCGCAGCTCGGGCGGATCGGGTTCGATCACGCGCACGACGACGAAGTGTTTTTCCTTGTCGCGCGGCGTCACGGCCGTCCACTTGCTCAGCAGCAGCTTCTTCGGGCTCAGCGGGTTTCGCGGGTTTCGCGATGGGGGGGGCGGGCGGTTCATGCGCACTCAGTCGGTTGCCGGTGCCGGCGCCGCGAAGGCCTTCAGCAGCAGCGCGTTCAGGTCGTGCAGGCCGCCCAGCACCGGGCGCTGTGGTTCCAGACCGGGCCTGAAGCCCAGCGCCACGAAGCGCGCCAGCAGCGCCGGGTCGCGCGTGACGATGTGCACCGGCACGTCCCAGTTCGCGCCTTCGCCGCTGACGCTGGCCGCTGGCTGGTGGTCACCCACCCACAGCATCACCGATTCACGCGCCTCGGGCAGCTGCAGGTAGCCGCCCAGCCAGCGGTAGGTGTACTCGAACATGCCCACGTAGTTGGGCAGCATGTCCAGCCAGTCGACGTAGGCCGTGCGCAGGCGCTCGGTCTCGGCCGCGCCGAAGGGGTCGGGGGTGAGCAGGCGCGCCCAGTCGGGCTGGTAGGGCGGCACCGGGCCGAAGGGCAGGTGGCTCGTGATCGTGGGGAAGAACAGGAAACGCGGGGCGCTGCCGGGCATCGCCGGGTGCAGTTGGTCGAAACGCGCCAGGCTGAACTGGTCGGGCACCTTCCAGTAGCCCAGTGGCGGGCCCGCGTACTGCAGCTGGCGCGCGTCCAGGAAAAGGTCGAAGCCATAGAAGCGGCTCTCGGCCCAGTCCCAGCTCAGCGCCGGGTACAGGCCCACGGTCTGGTAGCCGCCACGGCGGAACAGGCTGCTGAGCGTCGGCCGCTGTGTCGTCAGCAGCAGGTCGTGGCGCAGCGGGTCGCTCAGGTCGATGCCCGACAGCAGCGTCAGGTGCGACAGTTCCGAGGCCCCGGCGAAGGTGGCGGCACGCACGTAGGCCGACGCCACCACACGCCCGCTGGCGGCGATGTCGGCGGCCAGCCGGGCCCGCGCTGCGGCCAGCTGCGGGCCGGCCCGCGGGTGTTCGTAGGCCATGGCGCCGTACGACTCCAGGAACAGCAGCTTGAAGTCGCGGCCGCGCAGCGCGCCCAGCGCCTGCTCCGGGGGCTGTTTCATCGCCGTTTCCAGCACCGTGGCCGCAGGCAGCGCCGCTTCCACGCGCCCGGGCAGGAAGGCGGTGCTCAGTAGCACGGCCTGGCGGGCGTAGGTGGGGGTGATCGGGTCTGCCACCAGGTGCCAGGTGACGGCAGGCGCGGCACTCGCCAGATGCACCGATACCGCGGCGGCGGCCAGGCCGGTGGGCAGCCAGGTCCAGCGCTTGCGCAGCGCATAGGGCGCCGCGTCGTGGGCCAGTCGCGCCAGCGCCCAGTGCAGCAGCGCGAACAGCGCCGCCAGCAGCAGCAGCACGCCGAGCGCGGCGGCGGTGCTCGCCCACCAGGGGTAGTCGCGCGCCGACACCCACAGGAAGCGCGGAATCTGCTGCCCGTCCCAGTACAGGTTCACCGGCCGGCCGAACAGCGAGGGCACCGTGACATTGGCGTAGCGCCCCAGCACCAGGGCCATGAAGACGATGGCCAGGCCGGTGAGGGCGCGGCCGCCCAGGCGCCCGCGCCAGGCCACCGCAGCCAGCACCAGCAGCCAGATCGCCACGAATTCCGGGGCCAGCCGGTGGTCGGGCAGCACGCCGGGCGTGGGCCACCAGTTGCGCAAGCCGAGCGCCGTGTTCAGCAGCACCAGCGCCAGCAGCGCCCAGGCGGCGCGGGCCCAGCTCATGGCGCCGCCATCGCGCGCAGCCTGCCCGATGCGATGTAGCCCATGCCCCACTGCGTCGCTTCGAACTGCCAGTCGTCCAGCCGCGGCGCGATGCGGTCCCAGGGGCTGCGCAGTTCACCGGGGGCGCCGTTGTAGGCGTGGTTCTTCCAGTAGACCCAGGCGTTCAGCGGCGCCAGCCAGCGCGGGAAATACTTGATGCCGGCAATCGCCACGCGCGCGCCGGGGCGGGCCTGGGCCAGCACGCAGCGCAGGGCATCGGGCGAACGCAGGATGTCGTGGGTGTAGTGGAAGAGCAGTGCGTCCACCGGTTTCGGCAGCGCCAGGGCCTGCGCCGCGGTCTCGAACAGCTGCACGTTGCCCCAGCCGGCGGCTGCCGCGCGCGCGCGCGCCTGCACCAGCATCTCGGCGCTGTGGTCGAAGCCGTAGACCTGGCCCGCCGTGCCTTCGGCGCCGCCCACCCGCTGGCGCAGCAGCGCCAGGCTCAGGCCGGTGCCGCAGGCGACGTCGAGCACGCTCTGGCCGCGCTGCAGCTGCAACGCGGCAATGCAGCGCTCGCGGATGCCCCAGGTGGGGCCGCAGGTGCTGTCGTAGGCCGCGGCGCGCTGGCGGTACTTGGCCAGCGAGCGCTGGCGCGTGGTTTCGTCGGGAATGGGCAGCGGGTGGCCCGGGGCGGGATTCAAGGTGTCGGGCATCGGTGCGGGGCGGCAGCCGCGCAGGATGCCACGCCGGCGGCCGGCCTGCAGGCGGTGATCCAAGCCGCCAGGACATTGCCGGACTTCGGCGATAGTCCAGGGCCCTGAAACCGTGATGCAACTTCGCCCCCACAGGATCTGCCGCTTCCTTCCGCGCGCAGCCCGTTCTCTCCTCGTCCTGGCCGGTGCCGCGCTGGCCGGCGCAGCCATGGCCGCAGATCCCGCCATGGCCCGCCGCATGCAGGCCTGCACGCCCTGCCACGGCGCCACGGGCGTGGCCGCCCCCGACGGCTACCACCCGCGCATCGCCGGCAAACCGGCTGGCTACCTGCAAGCGCAGCTGCAGCACTTCCGCGACGGCCGGCGCCAGAACGCCACCATGGCGCACCTGGTCGAACACATGGACGACGCCTACCTGCGCGACATTGCCGCCTACTTTGCGGCCCTGGCGCTGCCCTACCCCTCACCCCTGACGGCCGCTGCCGTGCGCATGGCCGTTCCCGGCGCCGACCTCGCCCGTGGCGAGCAGCTGGCGCTGCGCGGTGACGCCGGCCGCAGCCTGCCGGCCTGCGCTGCCTGCCACGGCGCGGCCTTGACGGGCGTACAGCCCGCGCTGCCCGGCCTGCTGGGTCTGCCGCCGGCCTACGTGATGGGCCAGGTGGGCGCCTGGCGCTCGGGCCTGCGCCGCGCCGCCGCGCCCGACTGCATGCACGACGTCGCCCGCCGTCTGACCG
>JALHPF010000020.1 GCA_022842595.1 Rubrivivax sp. | reverse complement strand
AAGCGAGTTCCGCGATGGGGCCGCGGGACCGAGCACCGCAGGGCAGCCTGAGCGCAGCGAAGGCCGCCGAGGATAAGCGCCACAGCCAGCCCCAGCCCGCCTTTGCAGAGGGACCAAGCCGGCAAGAAATGAATGACCGCAACGGGCCGAAAGCCGCCAACGAAAAAGGGTCCCGAAGGACCCTTTTTGCCAGACGCGGAGAGGGACTCTCAGCGCACCACGGCCAGCTGTTCGCGCTTGCCACCCTTGTAGGTGTACAGCGTGAGCGCGCCGTTCTTGATGTCGCCCTTGTTGTCGAAGCCGATCGTGCCCGTGACGCCCTTGTAGCCGTCGGTGGCAGCCAGCACCGGCAGGTACTTGGCGGGTTCGGCCGAGCCGGCCTTGACCATGGCGGCAACCATCACCATGGTGGCGTCATAGACGTATGGCGCATAGACCTGCACTTCGGCGTTGTACTTGGCCTTGAACTTGGCGCGGAAGTCGTCCATCGACTTCTTCGCTTCGCCTTCGACACCACCCGCTTCGGCGCACACCACCTGGCTGTCGGCCAGCGTGCCGGCGGCCAGCTTGGGCAATTCGCTCGAGCAGATGCCGTCGCCGCCGACAAACTTGGCGTTGATGCCCAGCTGCTTCATCTGGCGGATCATCGGGCCGGCAACGGCGTCCATGCCGCCAAAGAACACCACGTCGGGGCTCTTGGCCTTCAGGCTGGTCAAGATGGCGGTGAAGTCCGTGGCCTTGTCGTTGGTGAACTCGCGGCCGATCGTGGCACCACCAGCAGCCTTCACGCCCTTCTCGAACTCGTCGGCAACGCCCTGGCCGTAGGCCGTACGGTCGTCGATGACGACGATCTTCTTGCCCTTCAGGTCCTTCACGGCATAGCGGCCCAGCGTGCCACCCAGATGCACGTCGTCAGCCACGACGCGGAAGGTGGTCTTGTAGCCCTGGCGCGTGTAGCGGGGGTTCGTGGCCGAGGGGCTGATCTGCGGAATGCCGGCGTCGCTGTACAGCTTCGAGGCCGGGATGGTGGTGCCCGAATTCAAGTGACCGATGACGCCATTGACCTTGCTGTCGACCAGCTTCTGTGCCGCCGCCGTGCCCTGTTTCGGGTCGCCGCCGTCGTCTTCGGCCAGCAGTTCGAACTTGGCCTTCTTGCCGCCGATCGTCACGCCCTTGGCGTTGAGTTCCTCGATCGCCATGCGGGCGCCGTTCTCGTTGTCCTTGCCCAGGTGCGCAATGGCGCCGCTGGTCGGGCCGACGTGGCCGATCTTGACAACCAGATCCTGGGCGAAGGCCGTACCACCCACGCACAGTGCCACGGCACCGACGATCACATTCAGCTTGACTTGCATGCACTTACCTCCAGTAGATGAAATGTTCGACACGTTGAAACCCGGGTGTCACGGTCGACGACTAAGCGGCGGACGATACCCGAAAACACCTGTTGCCCTATTAGGGGAAGCAAGGTGCGGGCCCGCTTGCTTTCGTCCTTTCGAGCCCGCTACCCGCCCATAACGCACTAGTCGTCTGGCGGGCTGACCGACGCCGCCACGTGGTGCTTGATGTCCAGGCCCAGGGCCTTGTAGCTGCGCCAGCGCTCGCGCCCGGCTTGGGCATCTTCGACATCGTGCGAGACGACTTCGATCAGGCGCCGGAAGCGTTCGAGCCCCTGCGCCAGTGGCGCACCCAGGTTCACCAGCACCGGTGGCACGTCGCCCGGCGGGGCTTGCTCACACAGCCAGATGGGCGTGCGCGCGGCCAGCGCCGCAGCGGCCTCCGGCAGCCGCACATGGGGCACGAACGACTGCGGGTCGAAGGTCCAAAGCAGCGTGTCGAGTTCGGCAAGCTGCAGAAGCGGCGCAGTCACCAGCAGCCGGTGGCCCTGCCGCTGTGCCTTGCGCAACAAGCGGCAGGTGAAGGCCAGCGGGTCGGCCAGGCCGGTGTGGAATTCCACGACCTGCATGGCCAGTCGCTATTCAGCCTGCACGCGACAGCACGAAGTGCGTGAGCAGCGGCACCGGGCGCCCCGTGCCGCCCTTGGCGGCGCCGCTCTTCCAGGCCGTGCCGGCGATGTCCAGGTGGGCCCAGCGCAGCTTGCCGGTGAAACGCTTCAGGAACATGGCCGCGGTGATGGCGCCGCCAGCGCGGCTGCCGACATTGGCCATGTCGGCGTAGTGGCTCTTCAGGCCCTCGTCGTATTCCTCGTCCAGCGGCATGCGCCAGGCCGGGTCTTGCGCCTGTTCGCCAGCGGCCAGCAGTTCGGCAGCCAGGGCGTCGTCGCCACTGAACAGGCCGCTGCGGTGGTGACCCAGGGCAATGACGCAGGCGCCGGTGAGCGTGGCGATGTCCACCACCACCGCCGGCTTCAGGCGCTCGGCATAGGTCAGTGCATCGCACAGGATGAGCCGGCCCTCGGCATCGGTGTTCAGGATCTCGATGGTCTGCCCGCTCATGCTGGTGACCACGTCACCGGGCTTGATGGCCTTGCCGTCGGGCATGTTCTCGCAGGCGGGAATCACGCCGATCAGATTCACCTTGGCCTTCATCTGCGCCACCGCGCAGAGCGTGCCCAGCACACTGGCTGCGCCACCCATGTCGTACTTCATCTCGTCCATCTCGGCGGCTGGCTTGATCGAGATCCCGCCAGTGTCGAAGGTGATGCCCTTGCCGACCAGCACCACCGGTGCCGCGCCCTTGGCGCCACCCATCCAGCGCGCGACGATGAACTTCGGCGGCTCGGCCGAACCCTGGGCCACGGCCAGGAACGAGCCCATGCCCAGCTTCTCGCAGTCCTTGCGGTCCAGCACATCCACCTTCAGGCCGTGCGACTTGCCCAGCTGCTTGGCGGCGTCAGCCAGGGCGGTGGGCGTGGCCAGATTGCCCGGCCGGTTGGCCAGCTCGCGGGCCAGCGTCACGCCGGCAGCCACGGCCAAGCCGCGCTCGAGCCCGGCGGCCAGCACCGGTTGCTGCGCCTTGGTGCATGCCAGCAGTACGCTGCGCAACTTGGGTGCGGGCGGGGCGCTGGGTTTGGTCTCACGGTAAAGGTAGACCGCATCTTCAGCCGCCGCCACCAGCGCTTCGGCATGGTCGGCGCTGAGTTCGAAGCCGCCAGCATGGGCCACCAGCAGCGTCTTGCTGCCACCCGCCTTCAATTGGCCGACACCCAGGCTCACCGCCTTGCGCCAGGCCTTGACGCTGCCGTCGCCGGCATGGGCGAACATCACCCGGCCTGCCTTCACACCGGCCACGCGGTGGGCGTACAGGCACTGACCGGTCTTGCAGGTGAAGTCGCCGTCCTTGATGGCCGCAGCCAGAAGCTCGGCCAGCGGCGCTTCCAGGTCCGTTGGCGGTGTGCTGCCCGAGAGCACCACCAGCAGCGCGTCGGCGGCCAGGCCGCACAAGCCATTCGCAGCGGCTGCCTGTGTTTTGAAGTCCATAATTTCTATCCAGCTTGAAAGCGGCGGATGTTATTCGATACAACTGTGCGACGGGAGCTCGCGCGGAGCTTCGGCGCCACCCTGGTGGTGATCCTCACCATCGTGATCACGATGTTCCTGATTCGCACCGTCGGCCAGGCCGCCGGCGGTGCCGTGGCCCCGCAGGACGTGGTGCTGCTGCTCGGCTACATCGCTTTGGGCCACTTGCCCACGATGCTGGCGCTGTCGCTGTTCGTGGCCATCGTCGTGGGGATGGGGCGCATGTACCGCGACAGCGAGATGGCCATCTGGTTTGCCAGTGGCCTGAGCCTGATGCGCTTCGTCAGGCCGGTGCTGCAGATGGCCTTGCCGGTGCTGGTGGTGGTGGGTCTGCTGCTGCTGTTCGTGTGGCCTTGGGGCAACCGCAGCAGCCTTGAATTGCGCGACCGCTACCAGCAGCGATCGGACCTCTCGCGCGTGGCACCTGGCGTCTTCCAGACCAGCCGCGACGGCCAGCGCGTCTTTTTCGTCGAACGCGACGCCGCTGACGGCATCAACGCCCGCAACGTCTTCATCCTGCAGAACAACGAGCGCGGCGAGTCGGTCACGTCGGCCCGCTCGGGCCGGCTCGAAACCGTCGAAGGTGACCGCTTCCTGGTGCTGGAACGCGGCCAGCGCAACGAGATCGCCGCGGCCACCGGCGAACGCACCCAGTCCAGCTTCGAGACTTACCGCGTGCTGGCTGGCGAAAGCGCCGTGCGGGCGGTGGAAAGCCTGCCTCCGAAGGCGGTGGACACCTTGGCCCTCATCCGCGATCCCACGCTGCGCCATCAAGGTGAACTGACCTGGCGGCTGGGCCTGCTGCTGGCCGCCACCAACCTGCTGCTGCTGGGCATCGGGCTTGCCGCCACCAACCCGCGCCGCGCCAGCAACTGGAACCTGCTGTTTGCGCTGCTGGCCTTCGTCGTCTACTACAACCTCGCCAACCTGAGTCAGGCCTGGGTGGCCGGCGGCCGCACCTCGATGGCCACCGCCTTGATCGGCCTGCATGGCGGTGTGTTCACGCTGGCGCTGGGCCTGATGTGGTGGCGCGACCATGCCGCCATGCTGCACTGGCCGTGGCGGCGCATGGCAGCAGGAACGACCTCATGAAAACCGTTCGCCGGCTGCTCTACCGCGACATCGTCTCCTCGGTGCTGTTCGTGGCGCTGGCGTTCCTGTCGCTGTTCTATTTCATCGACTTCGTCGACGAACTCGACGGTGTCGGCACACAGAACCGCACCGCCTGGACGGCGGTGCTGGCCGCCGCCTACGAATTGCCGGGGCACCTTTACGAACTGCTGCCGATCGCGGTGTTGATCGGCGCCATCTTCTCCTTGTCGCGGCTGGCCCAGTCCAGCGAATTCACGATCCTGCGCACGGGTGGGCTCGGTCCCGGCCGGGCCCTGTCGCTGCTGGCGGTGCTGGGCCTGGTGTTTGCCGGCATCACCTTCGTCGTCGGCGACTATGTGGCGCCACTCAGCGAACGCCAGGCCGTGGAGCTGAAGGCGCGCTCGGCCGGCGGCCTGGCGATCGGAGGCGCCGGCGCCTGGCTGAAAGAAAAGCGGCTCGCGCCCGATGGCGAACACTCTTTTTCCATCAACGTCGGCGGCACCAACGCGGGCGGACAGCTGGTCAACATCCGCATCTACGAGTTCGACGCCGACGGCCGCCTGGTGGCCCGCATCGACGCCCGCGAGGGCCGCGTCGACGCCAAGGGCCAGTGGACGCTGACCGACGCCGGCATCGCCCGCTGGCCGCGTGCCGGCACCACCGACCAGCCGCGCGTGCAGCTCACGCGCGAACCCAGCCTGGCCTGGCAGAGCACGCTCACGGCCAGCGTCGTGGCGTCGGCCGTGCTGCCGCTGAGCACGATGACGACCACCGAGTTGTGGCGCTACAGCGCCCATCTCAGTGATCAGGAACAGGCCAATGAACGCTACGAGATCCTGTTCTGGAAGAAGGCCCTGTACCCGCTGGCCTGCCTGGTGATGCTGGCGCTGGCGCTGCCTTTCGCCTACCTGCATGCCCGTGCCGGCGGTATCAGCCTGCGCGTATTCCTGGGCATCATGCTGGGCATCGGTTTCGTGCTGCTGAACAATCTGGCCGGGCACGTGGGTTTGCTGCGCGGCTGGGTGCCCTGGGTGGCCGCAGCCGCCCCCGGCGGCTTCTTCCTGCTGCTGTCGCTGGGTGCCTTCGCCTGGCTGGTGCGCTACCGTTGACGCCATGCCAGATGCCATGAAACCGCCGCCTCAACCGACACACGGCGCCCCTGCAGGCCTGATCCTGTTCGCCCATGGCGCGCGCGACCCGCGCTGGGCCGGGCCGTTCGAGGCCGTGGCCGGACTGTTGCGGGCGCAGCGCCCGGGCGTGGAGGTACGGCTGGCCTTTCTCGAATTCATGACCCCCACCCTGCCCGACGCCGGCGCCGAACTCGCCGCCGCCGGCTGCCGCGACGTGGCCGTGCTGCCGATGTTCCTGGGCACCGGAGGCCACGTGCGCAAGGACCTGCCGCTGCTGATGGACACGCTGCGCCAGGCTCATCCGGCCACCCAGTTCACGCTGCACCCTGCCGTGGGCGAAATGCCAGCCGTGACAGCGGCGATGGCGGCCGTGGCGCTGGGCCTTCTGCCCGCCGACGGGCCTGGCGCGCTGGACACGCCATGAACCTGCAGCAGTTCCGCTTCGTCCAGGAGGCCGTTCGACGCAAGCTGAACCTCACGGAAACGGCCAAGGCCCTGCATACCTCGCAGCCCGGCATCAGCAAGGCCATCCTCGAACTGGAAGAAGAACTCGGCGTCGACATCTTCGCCCGCCACGGCAAGCGCCTGCGGAAAGTCACAGAACCCGGTGAACTGGTGCTGCAGTCGGTGGACGTCATCCTGCGAGAACTGGCCAACCTGAAGCGCATCGGCGAGCAGTATTCCAAGCAGGACGCCGGTACGCTGTCGATCGCCACCACCCACACCCAGGCCCGCTACTTCCTGCCCGAACCGGTTGCCCAGTTGCGCCGCCGTTGGCCCAAGGTGCAGGTGGTGCTGCATCAGGGAATGCCCGAGCAGGTGGCGCGCATGCTGCTGGACGACGTGGCCGAGATCGGCCTGGCCACCGAAGCCCTGGCGGCGCATGAAGGCCTGGTGACCCTGCCCTGCCATGAATGGCAGCACGTGATGGTGGTGCCTGTGGGCCATGCGCTGGCAACGGTTGAACGGCCGACGCTGGAACAGCTGGCGGCCTACCCGCTGGTGATGTACCAGCCCACGATGACCGGTCGCACACGCATCGACCAGGCCTTTGCCCGCGCCAAGCTCAAGCCGGCGGTGGCGCTCGAGGCCATCGACTCCGACGTCATCAAGACCTACGTGCGGCTGGGCCTGGGGGTGGGCATCGTCACCGAACTGGCGGTGCGCGAAGAGGCCACCACGGGCGCCGGCGCCGACCTGGCATGGCGCCCGCTGGGCCACCTGTTCGGCAGCAATGTCACGCGCGTGGCCTTCAAGCGCGGCGCCTACCTGCGCCAGTTCGTGCTGGCCTTCACCGAGATGCTTTCGCCCCACCTCAGCACGGCCCTGGTGCAGCGCGCCATGGCCGGCCACGCGCCTTCCAGCGACTACGAACTCTGAAAAACCGTGATCGATCTGCCCAGCCCACCTGCCGCCCACACCCCCGTGCCAAGAAGCCGCCTGCCGCAGGTGGGCACGACCATCTTCAGCGTGATGTCGGCGCTGGCCCAGCAGCACGAAGCCGTGAATCTGGGCCAGGGCTTTCCTGACTTCCATTGCGACCCAAGCCTGCTGGGCCATGTGCACGACGCCATGGCCGAGGGCCTGAATCAGTATCCGCCGATGCCCGGCGTGCCGCTGCTGCGCCAGCGGGTGGCCGCCAAGGTGGCGCAGCTGTACGGCCGCAGCTACGACGCTGAAAGCGAGATCACCATCACCGCCGGCGCCACCCAGGCCATCCTGACCGCCGTGCTGGCCACCGTGCACCCGGGCGACGAGGTGCTGGTGCTGGAGCCCTGCTACGACAGCTATGCCCCGAACGTCGAACTCGCCGGCGGCCGCGTCGTGCGCGTGCCCTTGACGCCAGGCAGCTTCCGGCCCGACTTCGCCCGCATCGCCGCGGCATTGACGCCGCGCACGCGTCTGGTCATCGTCAACAGCCCGCACAACCCGAGTGCCACGGTCTGGACGCACGCCGACTTCGAGCAGCTGGCCGCGCTGCTGCACGGCACCGACACGCTGCTGATCAGCGACGAGGTCTACGAACACATGGTGTTCGATGGCGTGCCGCATGCCAGCGCCGCTTCGGTGCCGGCCCTGGCTGCGCGGGCGTTCATCGTGTCGAGCTTCGGCAAGACCTACCACGTGACAGGCTGGAAGGTGGGCTACGTGCTCGCGCCGGCCCCGCTGATGGCAGAGTTCCGGAAGGTGCACCAGTTCAACGTCTTCACCGTGAACACACCCATGCAGCATGCCCTGGCGCGCTACATGGACGACCCGGCGCCCTACCTGCAGTTGCCCGCCTTCTACCAACGCAAGCGCGACCTGTTCCTGGCCGGGCTGACACAAAGCCGTCTGCGCCCGCTGCACACCCAGGGCAGCTACTTCCAGCTGGTGGACTACAGTGCGGTGAGCGCGCTGTCCGAAGCCGAGTTCTGCCAGTGGCTGACGCGGGAAGTGGGGGTGGCCGCGATTCCGCTTTCGGCGTTTTACGAGGGCGGCTTCGAGCAGGGCCTGGTGCGGCTGTGCTTCGCCAAGCGCGACGAGACCCTGGCCACGGCGCTCGAGCGGCTGCAGCGCCTGTAGCGCAGCCGCTCAGCGCTTCATCGCTCGGGCTTGCCCGGCGGCCGGCTGGCGGCCAGCGGGTCGAAGATGCGCGTGGGGCCCTCCCCCTGCGAAAGATCGAGGTCGACGGGCGACGTCGGCCGGTCTTCGGTGGCATGACGGTCAAAAACCGAGTCGTGGTCCAGGCCGAAATAGGGGTGCGGCGCAGTGATGCCGAACTCACCGCCATCGGCCAGCGGCAGCAGCAGGTCGACGTCGCCGGTGTCGGCGGCTTCGCGGTCGAGCAGGTCGCGCGCCAGCGCGTACAGGAAAAGCACCTCGCGGTAGGCGGGCAGGTCGAAGAGCTCGCCGCGCGACTTGCGGAACAACAGCGCTTCGAGCTCGGCCATCGCGTCCAGCGGCCGCGGCCACACCTGCACCAGCCGCGGCAGGACACCGGGGTAGTCTTCCAGGCTGCGGCCCTGGTCCAGGCCGACACCCCAGTCAGCGGCATAGGCATTGAAGCGCTGGTTGAAACGGCCGCGTGTGCGCTCGTAGGCCTCGCGGTCGCCCCGCCGCTGGTAGATCTCGAGCAGCTTCAGGTAAGGCAGCGGGCTGCTGCCGCCGGTGCTGCGCGCGTGCTCGACCAGCAGGTCGATGGCGGCTTCGTCCTGGCCCAGCACGATGAAGAACTCGGCCTGCTGTTCCAGGTCGATCAGCTCTTCGATCGTCAGGTCGCGCAGCGGCGGCTCGGCAGCAGCCGCCAGCGGCCTTGCCGGTGGCGCGGGGGGCAGCGGCAAGGTGCGATGCACGGCTGGCGGCGGTTCGTGGTCGGCAAGGTCGGCCACCTCGGCTTGTGTCGACGGTGCGAAGTCAGATACCGCCACGGTGTCGGGCGAGGCCGGCTGCGGCGCCACCGCCAGCGCGGGTGGCGGCCAGGCGGGGTTGGCTGCCGACCGAGGTCGCGCAGCGGGTGAGGCCACTGCCGGCTTGAGCAGCGGAGCCACGGTTGTCTGGGCCGGCGGCGCGGCGGCGCCATCGCCGGCATCCCCATCGGCGCCGGCATGGCCAGCAGCACCCGCCTGCTCGCGAGCCAACTGCCAACCCAGGCGCTGCTCACGCCGCAGCGCGGCCAGCTGCCAGGCCAGCCAGCCAGCCATCCCGCCCAGGATCAGCAAGCCCACGAGCAAGGGCCAGACCCAGTTCGACACCGACTCCGACCGCGACAGTCGCTCGCGCAGCAGCGCCGCAGCGTCGCGCTGGGCCTGGCCGGCGGCACGCAGCTGGTCGGCGGTTCGTGCCAGACCTTGGGCGCGGTCCTCGGCAGCCGCCGCCGCCATATTCGCAGCGCGCACCGCGCTGGCGGCTTCGGCCACGGCCTGCAGCGCCTGTTCGACGGCAGCGATGTCGGCCGACGGCGCATCGGCGTCGCGGGTATTGACGTCCAGCTGCAGACGCGGCATGGCGGTTGTAGTGGCTGGAGCGGCAGCAGCGGCGCTGCGTCGAGGTGGGCTGCGGCGCACTTCTGCACGGGTTGCGTCAGCCCGGGTTTCGCGACGGCCCGGGCGCGCGGCAGGCCGGGCAAGGCGCTGGCCCGCCGCTGCTGCCCGTAGGGCGCCCTTGCCGCCTGCCGGGGGCGCACCTGCGGATGCGGCCGCCATCACGGGCTCTGCCGCCGGAAGGTCCATCTCGGCCGCGGTGAAGGCCGCAGTGGGCGGAGGCGGCGCAGCCGGCACTGACGGGGCCGTCGAAGCCATGGCCTCACCCAGGCCGGGCGGGTCGGCCAGCACCACGAAGCGGCGCGACAGAAGCGCCTGGCAGCCGACATTGACGACGACACTGACCACGGGCTCGTCGATCGGCACGGTGGTTTGCACGCGCAGGCGCGCACTCGCCACGCCCGTCATCTCGATGCTCGTGTCCACCATGCTGGCAGGCAGGGTGCGGTCGCCGACCGTGACCTTGGCGCTGAGGCAGCGAGGTTCGATCACGTCGCCGGCATCAAGCCGCATCGGCACCACGAAAGACAGTGGCTGGCCCAGCACGGCGCCGGTCCCCGGGCTGCCAAAACCTGCAGACAACGCCGGCAGCGCCGCCAGCGCCAACAGGGCCGCGGTGGCCGCCGGCAAGCCGAGGCGCAAATTCTGCATCGAGGAAAAGTGAGGCTTGATAGAGTCCAAAAAGACTCTAGCACGAAGGGTTACTTGCCCTCACATCTGGCTACCCCCGCGGGCACGGGTTCGTGCTGCACCGCACGGGTGCGGCGAGATCAGCTGTCGTAACCCGGGCAGGCGCGGTCCAGGCGGCGCAGCAAGCCGGGCCAGGCCAGGCTGGCGCCGGCACCCCGCGTCGCCGCCCTCGCCTGCTGCTGGGCGGTGGCGACGATTTCCGGCGGCACGGTGACCAGTTCGCCACCGCCGGCCTGCGCGCGAACCTGGATGGTGCAGCTGGTCTCGAAGAAGTACATCGCCTGGAATGCGTCGGCGACCGTCGCACCCACGGTCAGCAGGCCATGGTTGCGCAGCATCAGGTGGGTATTGCGCCCCAGGTCGGCCACAAGGCGCGGCTTCTCCTCGTCGCGCAGCGCCACGCCCTCGTAGTCGTGATAGCCCAGCGACGACAGCACGAAGATCGAATGCTGCGACAGCGGCAGCACCCCGCCGCGCTGTGCCGACACCGCGATGCCGTTGAGCGAATGCAGGTGCATCACGCAGCCGGCTTCATGGCGCGCAGCGTGCACCGCGCTGTGGATCACGAAACCCGGCGGGTTCACTTCGTATTCCGACTCGTCGAGCTTCACGCCCTGCGCGTCGACGCGGATGAGGCTGGAGGCGGTGATCTCCTCGAACATCAGGCCGTAGGGGTTGATGAGGAATTCGCCCTCGACGCCAGGCACACGGGCGCTGATGTGGGTGTAGACCAGATCGTCCCATTTGAACAACGCAGCCAGCCGGTAGGCCGCCGCAAGGTCGACACGCACACGCCATTCAGCGTCGCTGACTTCATGGCGGCGCGAAGGGATGCGCAGGGCAGTTGCAGGCATGGCGATCTCCGGGTTGCGGCGACACGAGCGTAGACAATGAAGGGTGCGTCACCTGTCGCTTCAGAGACAAGCCATGAATACCCCCGTTCTTACAATCGACGAGCGTCACAACATCGAGGCAGGTGCGTGGTTCGGCAAGCTCTCCCAGGCACTGCGCAACGACATTCTTTCCCGGGCGCTGGTGCGTCGGCTGCAGGACGGTGCAGCGCTGGCATCGCGCGGCACGGCGGCCGAAGAGTGGTGCGGTGTCGCCGCCGGAGCGGTGCGCGTGAGCACGGTGTCGCTGTCGGGCAAGCAAGTCACGCTCACCTATGTCGAGCCCGGCACCTGGTTCGGCGACATCGCCCTCTTCGACGGCCTGCCCCGCACCCACGATGCCGACGCCCACGGCCCGACCACGCTGCTGGTGGTGCGCAAGCCCGACTTCAAGACCCTGCTGGCCCAGCATGTCGAGCTCTACGACGCGCTGCTGCGCCTGAACTGCCGCCGTCTGCGGCTGATGTTCGACCAGTTCGAGGACCTGAACACTCGGCCGCTGCAGGCGCGGCTGGCCAAGCAGATCCTGCTGCTGGCCAAGAGCTATGGCACGCCGCAGGGCGAGGAAATCCGAATCGGCCTGGCGCTGGCACAGGAAGACCTGGCGCAGCTGCTCGGTGCTTCGCGCCAGCGCGTCAACCAGGAATTGAAAGCGTTCGAACGCGACGGCGCGGTGCGGGTCGAACCCACGCGGCTGGTCGTGCTCTCGCGAGAAAAGCTGCTGGCTGCGGCCGAACGTTGAACAGGAACAGCTGAGCGCCATGGAACCCTACACCGGCACCCGCCCGATGGCCGAAAGCCACGCCTTCGACATCGCCACGCTCGAACGCCACCTGCTGCAGCATCTGCCCGGTTTCGCCGGGCCGCTGGCGGTGTCGCAATTCAAGGGTGGGCAGTCGAACCCCACCTACAAGCTCAGCACCCCGGGCCGCGACTACGTGATGCGCACCAAGCCCGGCCCGGCCGCGAAGCTGCTGCCTTCGGCGCACGCGATCGAACGCGAATTCCGCGTGATGCAGGCGCTGGCCGGCAGTGCCGTGCCAGTGGCACAGATGATCCTGCTGTGCGAAGACGAGACCGTCATCGGCCGCGCTTTCTACGTGATGCAGTGTGTCGAAGGCCGGGTGCTCTGGGAACAGTCGCTGCCCGGCATGCAGCCCGCCGAACGCGGCGCGATCTACGACGAGATGAACCGTGTCATCGCGGCCCTGCACCGGGTCGATGTCAACGCCGTCGGTCTGGCTGACTTCGGCAAGCCGGGCAACTATTTCGACCGCCAGATCGGCCGCTGGAGCAAGCAATACCTGGCGAGCGTGACCGAACCGATTGGCGAGATGCACCAGCTCATCGACTGGCTGCCGGCGCACATTCCGGCCAGCGCGCGCGACGCGGCCCAGGTGGGCATCGTGCATGGCGACTTCCGGCTCGACAACCTCATCTTCGACGCCACCGCCCCGCGCGTGAAAGCGGTGCTGGACTGGGAACTGTCGACCCTGGGCCATCCGCTGGCCGACTTCAGCTACCACTGCATGGCCTGGCACATCCCGCCGGGCACCTTCCGCGGCATCGGCGGGCTGGACCATGCCGCGCTCGGCATCCCCAGCGAAGCCGAGTACGTGCGCCGCTATTGCGAGCGCACTGGCCGCCCCGACCCACAGGCGCTGATGGCCGACTGGGACTTCTACCTGGCCTACAACCTGTTCCGCCTGGCCAGTATCACCCAGGGCATCGCCAAGCGCGTGGTCGACGGCATTGCCAGCAGCGCCCAGGCACGGGCCACAGGCGCCAGCACGCGGCCGCTGGCCGAGATGGCCTGGCGCTTCGCGCAGCGGGCCTGAACCCACAACGACACACACAGGAGAACGACGATGGACTTCGGCTTTTCAGCCCGTACCCAGGAACTTCAGCAGCGCGTGAGCGCTTTCATGCTGGAGCATGTCTACCCCGCCGAAGGCCGCTACTTCGCCGAGATCGAGGCCAACACCAAGGCCGGCAAACGCTGGACGCCGCTGCAGGTGATCGAAGAGCTCAAGCCCAAGGCGCGCGCCGCCGGGTTGTGGAACCTGTTCCTGCCACCGAAGGCTGAAAGCCATGGTGTCGACACCAGTGACCTCGGCGCCGGCCTGAGCAATCAGGAATATGCGCCGCTGGCTGAGATCATGGGCGCGGTGCCCTGGGCCAGCGAGGTGTTCAACTGCTCGGCACCCGACACCGGCAACATGGAGGTCTTCGCGCGCTACGGCACGCCGGCGCACCACGAGCGCTGGCTCAAGCCGCTCCTGGCCGGCCAGATCCGCAGCGCGTTTGCGATGACCGAGCCGGCGGTGGCGAGTTCCGACGCGACCAACATCGAAAGCCGGATCGAACGCGACGGCGACCACTACGTCATCAACGGCCGCAAGTGGTGGACCAGCGGCGCCGGCGACCCGCGCTGCCAGGTCTTCATCTTCATGGGCAAGACCGACCCGACAGCGCCGCGCCATTCGCAGCAGTCGATGATCGTCGTGCCGCGCGAGACGCCGGGCATCACCGTGCTGCGCCCGCTGTCGGTGTTCGGCTACGACGACGCACCGCATGGCCACATGGAAGTCGACTTCAAGAACGTGCGCGTGCCGGTCGAAGACATCCTGCTCGGCGAAGGCCGCGGTTTCGAGATCGCCCAGGGCCGCCTCGGGCCCGGCCGCATCCACCACTGCATGCGCCTGATCGGCCTGTCCGAACGCGCACTCAAGCTGATGTGCGAACGTGCCGCCAGCCGCACCGCCTTCGGCAAGACCATCGCCCAGCAGGGCGTGACGCTGGAACGCATCGCCGAAGCCCGCTGCCGCATCGAGATGGCGCGCCTGCTCACGCTGAAGGCGGCGTGGATGATGGACATGGCCGGCAACAAGACCGCCAAGGCCGAGATCGCGATGATCAAGGTGGTGGCTCCAAACATGGCCTGCGACGTGATCGACTGGGCGATGCAGGTCTTCGGCGGCGCCGGCATGTGCGAGGACACGCCGCTGGCCTACTTCTACGCCAACGCCCGCACCCTGCGTTTCGCCGACGGCCCGGACGAGGTGCACCGCAACGCGATTGCCAAGCTCGAACTCGGCAAGCTGGCGCTGCGCAGCTAGGCTCGGCCGGAAGGCGGTTTGTCGATGCCGGGCTGGCCTGGCGTCGACGGCGCCCAGTCGCTACCACCACTGGGCGCGATGCTGCTGTCGGGCAGGCCGCGGGGGTTGTCGGCGGCGACCCGGCGCGCTTCGCGCAAGGCCGATTCGAACAGCGTCAGCACACGCTGGAGTTCGGGCACCGCGGGTTCTTCGAGCGCAGTGCGCAGCATCAAGCGGCCACGCCCGATCATCAACACCAACGGCGCTGACGACTGCGTGGCGCGCACGGCCAGGGCTTGCGACAGGCCGCCCTTCAGCCAGGCCTGCAACCAGGGCTTGCCGTTGCCGACCGCCACGAACTGCTCGCGCAGTGCGCCCATCTCCGTGCCCTGAAGCTTCGGGAACATCACCAGCCAGCGCATTTCCGGCGGGGTCTGGTTGTCGATGCGGGTCTGAACGTCCTCGACATATTGCTCGAAGATCGACTTCTCCAGCTGCTCCTGCAGCGCCCGCGACAACACCAGCAGCTGCAGCTCGGATTCAACGCCGGTATCGGCGCGCAAGCGCAGTTCGTGGCCTGCGATGTAAGGGCGCTGCGACGGGCCCCATTCCATGCGCCAGGCCGTGCTGCCCAATCGGCCGTCGATGACGAAACCATCGTCCTGGACGCCGCGGAAGGTGCTTTGATGGCTTTTCGCCCAGGCCACGATGCCTTCGTAACCTGCGGTGCCGGCGTCAGGCGAGCCGCTCAACCAGCGCTTGATGCCGTCAAGCATGGTTCAGAGCGAATCGCAGTCCGGCGCACGCCGGTGCAGGACAAGGGCTTGGTGCATGGGCCGGAGTGTATTCGTGGGGCCGCACCCATTTCGCGCCAGCTGCCCGCTGCGAGGCAGCGGCGGCGGTACTTTGGCCTGCGCTCCTAGAATCCGCGTTCCGGGCTGCCCATAGCTCAACTGGATAGAGCACCAGCCTTCTAAGCTGGGGGTCGCAGGTTCGAGTCCTGCTGGGCAGGCCACGCCAAGGCGCCGGACTGGATGCGTATACAGTCGTCGGATGTTGCTCGACCTCACCGACGAACAGGCCCGCGCCGCCACGCACCCACCCCAGGCCGGGCCGCTGCTGATCGTCGCCGGCGCCGGCACTGGCAAGACCACGACGCTGGCCTCGCGGCTGGCCTGGCTGGTGCAGCAGGGGGCTGACCCGCAGCGCGTGCTGCTGATCACCTTCTCGCGCCGCGCCGCGGCCGAGATGGCCCACCGCGCCGGCCGCCTGCTGCAAGAGGCCTTGAACATGCCTGCAGCCAGCCCGGTACCGCGGCTGGCCTGGTGCGGCACCTTCCACAGCGTGGGCGCACGCCTGCTGCGTGAACACGCCGAGGTGCTGGGCCTGGCCCCGGGCTTCAGCGTGCTCGACCGCAGCGACGCCGAAGACCTGATGGCCATGACCCGCCAACGCCTGGGCCTGGCTGCGGCCGGCCAGACCGGCGACAGCGGCACGCGCTTCCCCTTGGCCGGCACCTGCGCGGCGATCCTCTCGCGCGCCATCAACACGCGCCAGCCGCTGGCCGAACTGCTGCACAGCGCCTACCCCTGGTGCGCCAGCCAGCAGGCTGCGCTGGAACGTTTGTTCGAGGCCTATGCCCAGGCCAAGCGCGAGCAGCAGTCTCTGGACTTCGACGACCTGCTGCTGGCCTGGTGGCACCTGCTGCGCCTGCCGGCGGCGGCTGCAGCCCTGCAAGCCCGCTTCGACCATGTGCTCGTCGACGAGGTGCAGGACATCAACCAGCTGCAGAGCGACATCCTGCTGGCGCTGAAGCCTGGTGGCCTGGGCTTCACCGCGGTGGGCGACGACGCACAGAGCATCTACGCGTTCCGGGGCGCCAGCGTGCGCCATATCCTCGACCTGCCGCAGCGTTTCAGCCCACCGGCGCGGGTGCTCACGTTGCAGCAGAACCATCGCGCCACGCAGCCGCTGCTGGACGCGTCGAACGCCGTCATTGCGCTGGCGGCCGAACGTTTCGACAAGCGCCTGTGGAGCCTGCGCAAGGCCGCCCCCCGCCCGCGCCTGGTCGCCTGCGACGACGAAGCTGCGCAGGCCCGCGGCGTGGCCGACGCCGTGCTGGCCGAACGCGAGACCGGCCTGGCGCTGAAACGCCAGGCGGTGCTCTTCCGCACGGGTGCGCACAGCCTGGCACTGGAACTGGAACTGTCGCGCCGCAACATCCCGTTCGTGAAGTACGGCGGCCTGCGCTTCATGGAAGCCGCGCACGTGAAGGACCTGGTGGCCGTGCTGCGCTGGGCCGACAACCCGGCCCAGCAGCTGGCCGCGCTGCGCGTGGCACGGCTGGTGCCCGGGCTGGGGCCAGCAAGCGTGCAGCGCCTGCTGGACCACACCAGGCAGGGTGGAGCCCTGGCCGACTTCGCCCCACCTGCTGCAGCCCGCGCCGGCTGGGCCGCCCTGTGCGTGCTGATGCACATGCTGCGAACCGCGCCGCCGGCCTGGCCGGCCGAACTGCAGTGGGTGATCGACTGGTACCGCCCGCACTGCGAACGACTGCATGCCGACGCCCGCGTACGCCTGGGCGAACTGGCGCAGCTGGCGCAGCTGGCGGCCGCGCAACCGGCGCGCGAGCGCTTCGTCACCGAACTGGCCCTGGACCCGCCTGCCGCCGCCGGCGACGAAGCCGGCGTGCCGCTGCGCGATGAAGACTATCTGGTGTTGTCCACCATCCACTCGGCCAAGGGTCAGGAATGGAACGCAGTGCATGTGCTGAATGTGGTGGACGGCTGCATGCCGGCCGACATGGCCACCGGGCAGGCCGCCGAGATCGAGGAAGAACGCCGCCTGCTGTACGTGGCGATGACACGCGCCCGCGACGCCCTGACGCTCTGGGTGCCGCTGCGCTTTCACGTCACCCAGCAGCGGGCCTATGGCGACCGCCATCTGCATGCGCCGATGTCGCGCTTCATCACGCCTGATGTGGCGGCGCTGTTCGACAGCGCCGGTGCCACGCATGACGCCATGGCCGAAGCCGTGCCGCCGGCCGCGTTGCCTGCGGCCTTGCCCCGCCGGGCCGAGGAGTTCGACCTGGCCGCGGCACTCAGCCACCCTTGGACGTGACCAGGCAGACGGCGCCAGAGCCGCGGCAGAGGCAGAATCCATCAGCGACCATTCCGAAGCGAGAACCGACATGCAAACCGCCCGCTCTGCCCACCGCGACGCCGACCCGACAGGCTCGGACGACAACACGCAGGCGTTGCGCCGCCTGGGCGCGCGTGCCCACCAGCTGCGCGCGGCCACCCGCGCGGCCGACCATTTCAGCCAGCAGGACACCGACGAAGACCGCAGCACGGCATCGTGGCTGATGTCGTGCGCGCTCGGCCTGGCCGCTGAACTGGCCGGCGACATCGATGGCCTGGCGCGCGCGCTGCGCGAGAGCTCGGCCGAAGCCACGCTGCAGCGCGGCCTGGCCGGGGTGCGCGTGCGCGCCCACCAGTTGCACGCGGCAGCACGCGCTGCCGACCGCTTCCTGGAACAGGAAAGCCTGGAAGACCGCGAGACCGGCAGCTGGCTGATCACCTGCGCCCACGGTCTGGCGAGCAAGCTGGCCGCCGAGCTCGACGACAGCGTGATGCCGATGCGCCGCCCGGCTGTCGACAAGGCCCGCATCGAGGCCCACGACCCGCAGGTCGTGCGTGCCATGAATGCGGCCATGCCGCCAGTGCGGGCCTAACCGCCTGCAGCCACCGCGCCGCTGCGGCAAGCCGGCCGATGTGCACGCGCTACATCTCACCCGAAGCCGGCGACATCGAACGCCACTGGCAGGTAGGCAGCGGCAGCCCGCAGCGCTGGCCACGCGAGATCTTCCCGCGCTACCAGGGCCCGTTCATACGCGCCGCGCGCGACAGCACGCACTTCGAGCGTGAACTCGTCGTCGGCCAATGGAGCCTGGTGCCCTGGTTCGCCAAGAGCGCGAAGCTGCCCTATCCCACCTGCAATGCCCGCAGCGAGGAACTGGCGGCCAAGGCCAGCTACAAGCAGCCCTGGGCACGCGGCCAGCGCTGCCTGGTGCCGGCCGAGAGCTTCTTCGAGCCCTGCTGGGAAAGCGGCAAACACGTGCCCTGGCGCTTCCACCGCGCCGACGGCACGCCCTGGGGCCTGGCAGGCCTGTGGAACACCTGGGTCGACAAGGAAACCGGCGAAGTGGTCGAGAGCTACACGCTGCTGACGCTGAACGCCGACCAGCACCCGCTGATGAACCGCATGCACCGCCCCGACCCGAAGCGCCCGCCGGACATGCAGGACAAGCGCAGTGTCGTGCCGATCGAGCTGGAAGATGTGGACTTGTGGCTGGCGGGGACGGTGGAGCAGGCCCGGCAGTTGGTGCGGCTGGCTCCGGTGGAACGGTTTGCAGCGACAGCTGAGCTCTCGTCCTCGGATCAGGCCGAGCCCTCAGCAGACTTGAGGATTCCGCTTCCAACCCGGCCCCCTAGCATTTGATCGACAAGTGCGATTCGGAAGAATCTTTCGGAGCATTCCCAAGACGCGAAGGGAGCGATTCATGAAGTTGTCGGCCCGCCAATGCATCGCAGCATCCCTGCTGCCATTGACCCTCCATGGATCGGTGCATGCAGAAGCGCCATCGCCCGCCCCAGTCACCCCGGCCCCGAGCATCCGCGCTGCATGGGACCTGATCGTCAAAGGCATTCAGGCCTCGGGCGCAGCCGCCGTTTGCCTGAAGGGGGCGAGAGTCTGTCCGATCAAGATGCGGCTCGTCGAGGATCCGCAAAGTCCCGATCCAGCAAACAAGCGAAAGATCTGCTTGGCAGAGGCGCCCGATGTCGAGGTGCAGATCCAAGGCACGCCCTTGGCCAGGGTGACGAAAGTCTGGAAACTCGACAGCCAGCAGCTGGATGGGGGTGCTGTCGACTTCTTCCCGGGCCTTGGAATCCTCATTCCCGACAATGCAGGGGGCGACCACCTCAAGGACGGCAAAGCCGGCGACCCAGCCGACCCGAACGAGAAGGTTTCCTACCACGTGCAGGTCTTGGCCGATGTGCAAAAGACGTCGATCTACCTGCCCGCCATTCTTTGGAAGGGGCCGCGTGGCGTTGAACTGTGCGCAGCGGTAGACCCGAAGATCGTGAACGTCAATTGATCCAACGAGCAGCGCGCGAATGTACGGCTATGTGCCGTTGATCAATGCCTCGAGAGACTCGAGTCGCCTGTGCAACTCTGAGTCGACCCCGCTGGCCAGCTGGATGGCGATGGTGCGGGCGCGGTCATGGGCCTGGCGGGCTGGCAGCACACGACCACACAACCACTCGACTTCTGCGCGATCGCACATCAGCAGTGCTTCAGTGAGTCGATCGACCAGGGGTGCGATGGCCTGCTCACCCAACTCGAGCGTCGCGCGCGCAGACTCCAGCCGCCCCAGCCGTGCCAACGTCACGGCAAGGTAACCACGGAACTGGCCTTCGGAACGACGATCTGCAGCCTGCATCGCGCCTTCGACGGCTGCCAGTAGGTGCCGCTCGGCCTCGAGCGGCCTGCCGCAAGCGTTGGCGAGTATTCCCAGATTGCACGACGCGATCGACGCGAGCCTCAGGTCACCGGTGCTTCTCGCCAGCAGTATGGCCTGGTCCAGTCGAGCCTTGGCCTGCTGATGCTGACCCTGCTCCAGCAGCAGCAACCCGAGGTTGCTGCAGGCATTGCCCAGCCAGCGTCGGTCGCCTCCGGTCTCAGCAGCCGACAGCGCTTGCTCGAAGTGCCAGCGCGCGCCTTCCAGTTCGCCCTGGTCGAAGAGCAGACCGCCCAGGTTGCCCAGCAGGCCGCCCTCGAGCTGGCTGTCTCCCGTCTCGCGCGCAAGTTCCAGTGCTTGAAGATACAGGCGCCGGGCCTCTTCGGCCTTCGACTGGTGGTCCATCAACCTGCCCAGGCTGTTCAAGGCATTGGCCTCGAGCGCGAGATCGCCCAGTTCGACGGCAAGGTCCAGGGCGCCCTGGATCTTCGACTGCGCCTGCGCCAAGTCGCCCTGAAGCGTGAGCTGGCTGCCCACGGCCAGCGACAAGCGCGCCGCCGCTTCGCAGGGCCCTGCTGCCGCCGTGAAGGCCATGCCGCGTACGAACTGCTCACGGGCTCCCTCGGTCTCACCCAGCAGGTCCTGCGCAGTGCCCCAGACCCAGTGCACGAGCCCGGCGTCCTGCTCACTCAGCTGGGGTAGTCCGGCCACGCGCTCGGCCAGGGCGACCGCTGCACGATACGGCCCCGTCAAGCGCAGCGCCGCCCAGGCATTGACCAGGCAACGTACGGCGGATGGCCCATCCTGGCCTTCGCAGGCTGCGCGGCAGGCCGTGACCAGGTTGTCGAGATCCGCACAGCGCCCGGCGACGGCATCGCGTTCCGTCAGGCCGGCAAAGTACCGCCAATGGCGAGCGCGCAGTGCATCGCAGCCAGCGCCATCGCCGTCCTGCAAGGCGCTTTCCCGCAAGCGGATGGCGGCATAGTCGCGCACGCTCTCGAGCAAGCCGAAGCGGGCGCCGTCGAGGCGGCGAACCAGGCTCTTGTCGACCAGCGAACTCAGCAGCTCAAGGCCGCCCGGGTCAGGGCCTACGGCGACAACGGCTTCGGCAGCATGAAGCCTGAAACCGCCCTGGAACACGGACAGCTGGGACAGCGCAACACGTTCTTCGTCGTTCAATAGATCCCACGACCAGTCCAGGGCGGCACGCAGGGTGGCCTGACGGTCCGGCCGGCCGCCGCGGGACATCAGCAGGTCGAATCGGCGGTGCATGCGCTGCAGCAGCGCCTGGGGGTCCATGACGCGGATCCGCGCGGCCGCCAGTTCGATGGCCAGCGGCAGCCCGTCCAGCGTTCCTGCCAGTTGTTCGATGACACCTCGCTCGCTGGCACCGGGCTTGAAGTCCTTGTCGGCCGCCTTGGCCCGCAGCACGAACAGGTCCGCGGCTTCGGGCTGGCTCAATGGCGGCAGGGCCAGCACGGTTTCGCCTGCGATCCCCAGTACCTCGCGGCTCGTCACCAGGAAGTCTGCCGCCGGTGCCCGGTTCAGCCAGCGGCCCAGGGTCTGCTCCGCCTGCCGGGCCACCTGCTCGAAGTTGTCGAGCACCACGAGCACCCGGCCACGCTGGGCGATGCTGGCCGCGATCTGCTGGATGGGATCGCTGGCGCCCAGCGACAGATGCAGGCCCTGGGCCACGGCCAGCACCAGGCCGTCAAAGCTGACGGCCTGGGACAGGTCGCAGAACCAGACGCCGCCCGAATAGGAACCGAGCGAATCCCAACCATGGTGCTGCACCAGCCGTGTCTTGCCGCTGCCACCGATGCCCAGTACGGTGACCAGGCGCGCGCCGCCCGCGTGGGCCGCTGCCAGGTCCATGAGTGCCTGGCGCCTGCCAACGAAGCTGTCCCGCTCTGCCGGCAAGCTGTGCAGGATCTCGCGCGTCGGAAGCCAGCGACGACCATCGTGAGCCACGCGCCAGGCCTTTTCGGCATCCAGGGGCGGGCCTAGGGCCCGCTCGGCCGGCTCGAACAAGGCCACGGGTTCGCCGACGCCCTTGAGCTGCCAGTGTCCGACCGGGTTGAGACTGACGTCGGAAGCAAGGTTCGCCGCAGCGCTGGCGCTCACCAGCGTCTGGCCGCGCAAGGCCAGGGCACATAGCCGCGCAGTCAAGGGCTTGGCGACACCGTCGACATCCAGCGGCTTGGCGCCTCGCGCAACATCCGCAGCCGGCGTTTCACGAACCAGCACCGGCGCGCGATGGATCACCGCTCGCGCCAGCGCCGGTGGGTCGAGCGCAGCGAGGGCCTGGTGATAGGCCTCGGCGAAACCCAGCGCGTCGTCCACCGTGACGAACAACGCGAAGAAGCCGTCGGTCTTGTCGATTTCGCGACCGCACCAATGCGCGAGCAGATCCCTGGCTACAGCGTCGTGGGCACTCCAGTACGCCGCTGCTCTGCCATCACCCAGACGTTCGGTCAGCGCCGTGCTGTCGACGACGTCGCAAAGGAGAAGCACCTGCTCTTCGTTCATGGATCATCCGTGCCGACGACCGGCTGCACTCTAGTGCAGCGGCTCGTGCAGTACCAGACGTCGTCGCCAGCGGACAGACCGCGCCTGAGTGGCGGTTCCGCGAATCAGGAAAGGTTGACCTGCAAGACCGGGTGGGGGCTACACGGCAACAGTGGCCGGCACGATCGGATGCCTCGGGTTGCAAGGCACGGCAGGATCTCGGAAGAAAATGGTCGGGGCGGCGGGATTCGAACTCGCGACCCTCTGGTCCCAAACCAGATGCGCTACCAGGCTGCGCTACGCCCCGACTAAGCCGGTAGTGTAAGCGGTCCTCAGCCCGCTCCCGAAATTGTCGGTGCACGGTCGCTGACAACGATGCCATCTTCGTCGGCGCACAGCCAGTCGCCGGGGCGGATCCACACCCCCTGCACGCGCACCGGCACGTCGCGCTGCCCGCCGTCACGCTTGAACGGGGGCAGCGGCATCGGCGCCAGCGCGCGGATGCCCAGGTCGCACGCGGCCAGCTCGGCCAGGTCGCGCACGCAGCCATCGATGACGACGCCCGACCAGCCGTTCTTCGCGGCGCTGGCGGCCAGGTTGCCGCCCAGCAGCGCCCGCCGCAGCGAACCGCCGCCGTCGACCACCAGCACCCGGCCCTGGCCGGGGGATTCCACTGCGGCCTTGATGCCGGCGTTGTCTTCGAAGCACTGGATGGTGCTGACGAGCCCGTGGAAGCGGCGGCGGCCGCCGAAGCTGGCCAGCACCGGCGGCAGCACGCGGAAGTCTTCGCCACCGCGCTGGCCCAGGCTGTCGCGGTGGGGGTCGCAAAGGTCGCAGGTGAGGATGTCGTGGTTCATGGAGGGTTGTCCTTGCGCGCAGGCAGCATCGGCCGGTGTTCGTGCACCGCCTTCAGGATGATCGAGGTGGACGTTTCGGCCAGCGCCGAAAGCTGGGTGACCACTGCGTCGAGGTGGGCGACGTCGATGACGGCGATCTCCAGGATCCAGCTGTCTTCGCCGGTCACGCTCCAGGCGTTCACCGCCTCGGGCAGGGTCTGCAGATGCTGTGCCATCGGCCGCTGCTCGGCGCGGCCCACGCGCACCAGCGCGCGGATGCCATAGCCCAGCGCGGCCAGGTTCACGGTGGCTCGGTAGCCGGTGATCACGCCCGCGGCTTCGAGCTTGCGCACGCGTTCGGTCACCGCCGGCTGGCTCAGGTGCACGCGGCGGCCCAGCTCCGACAGCGTGAGGCGCGCATCGGCCTGCAGTTCCGCCAGGATGCGGGTGTCGTAGCCGTCGAATGCCGGGGGAATCACCATCTGCAGGACTGTGCCCCCAAATTCCTTGAAATACAACCAGAAGGTCGATCGGAGACTTCAAACTCGCATGGAAATCGACGCCTGACCTTACTACCATGCCGACCATGTCATCCAGCACCGTCACCCTGCCCCGCCCTGCCACCATGCACGCCCTGCCCTGGCTCATCGTCGGCTGCCTGGGGGCTACATGGTTCATCTGGGGGTCCACCTATCTCGCCATCAAGTGGGCGCTGGTCAGCTTTCCACCCTTTTTCCAGATGGGCACGCGGTTCGTCGCCGCCGGGCTGCTGCTGGGCGCGTTTGCCGCCTGGCGCGGCGCACGCTGGCCCAGCCCTGGCGAATGGGCCAGCGCCTGGGTGCTGGGCGCACTGATGCTGGGCGGCGGCTACGGTGCCACGGCGCTGGCGCAGACCAGTGTCAGCAGCGGCCTGGTGGTCGCGTTCATCGCCGTCGTGCCGGCGCTCGTGGCGCTGATGCAGCTGCCCTATGGCGTGCGGCCTTCGCGCTTCGAGCTGGGTGGCATCGCGCTGGGTCTGCTGGGGGTGTGCCTGCTGGCCAGCGGCCAGGGCTTCTCGGCGTCCCTTCCCGGACTGCTGGCGGTGGTCACGGCCTGCCTCACCTGGAGCCTGGGCACGGTGTGGGCCTTGCACGGCCTGCCCGGCGGCCGGCGGCTGGGTCTGGCACCGGGCGCTGCCGGCTATGCCAGCCAGATGCTCGCCGGTGGCGTGCTGCTGCTGCTGGCGGCCTGGGCGGCGGGTGAGCAACCGGTGCTGCCACCCGACAGCCGATCGCTGCTGTCCTGGCTGTACCTGGTGGTGGCAGGTTCGCTCATCGGTTTCTCGGCCTACATGGTGCTGCTGCAGAAGGCCAGCCCGGCGCTGGCCTCGAGCTACACCTTCGTCAACCCGGTCATCGGCCTGCTGATGGGCGTGACGCTGGGCGGCGAAGTCGTCACCGGCCTGGAGTGGTCGGCCGCCGGCCTGGCCACGCTGGGTGTGGTGTTGCTGCTCTGGGGGCGGGTGCGCTGATCGGCGCGAGCCGGTCGGGCCCGCGGATCAGGTGCATCACGAGGCCGTGAATCCAGCGGCTTGGCGCCCGAAGCCGGTTTTGCCAGCTTCGGCAGAGCCAAGGCGCGCAATGCCCCGGCGCGCATTGAGCGCGCGCCAGCCTGCCGGCAGCCGAGCCCCGGGCTGATCCGCGACAGGCTGCAGCGGCCCCGCAAGCTCGGTCGGGCCAGCGGCTGTGCCGGCCTTCAGCCCGCAGTCACGGCAATGCGGCGGGGCTGGGCATGGGCCTGCTTCGGAATGCGCAGGCTCAGCACCCCGTCCTTCAGATTGGCCTCGATGCGTGTGCTGTCGAGTTCGCGGCTGAGCGTGAAGCTGCGGCGATAGCGCGGCACCCTGACCTCGGCATAGATGGGCTCCAGACCGTCCGGCGTGCGCGGCTGGACAGTGCCTTCGATCAGCAGGGTGTCGCCGTCGATCTTCAGTTCGAGCTGCTCTTTCGGCACGCCGGGCATGTCGGCCAGCAGGGTGATGCCCCCGGTGTCCTCGAACACGTCCACGGCCGGCGCCACGCTGCGCTGTGCTTCCTGCGCCGGGCTGGCAGGGTCGGTTGCAGACTGGGTGGTGTTCATCGTCGGTTCTCCTTGGCTGGGTGGGCGCGTCACTGCACGGCGATGCGCTTGGGCTGGGCAGATTCGCGGCGCGCGATGCTGACCTGCAGCACGCCGTCGCGGTAGCTGGCGCTGACGCGCTCGGGGTCGATGTCATCGGGCAGTGCCACGGTGCGGCTGAAAGGGCCACTGCTGCGCTCGCGCGCGTAGACCTGGCGCTTGGCGTCACCTTCCGGCGGCGCAGCGGGGCGCTCGGCCGCCACCTGGAGCACGCCGCGGTCCAGGCTGACGTCGATCTTCGACGCGTCCAGGCCTGGGGCGAAGACATAGACCTCGACGCTCGTGGCCGTGCGGCCCACATTCACCGGCGGTGCTGCGCCGGCCGTGACCGAACGGATGCTGCTGGGCAGGCCCGGCACGCCGAACACGTCATCGAGTTCACGGCGCAGGCGGTCGAATTGCCCGAACAGCTGGTCGGGACGGTTCAACAGGGATGCAAACATGGTGTGTCCTCCGATTCGCTTGACGACACCGGCAGGAGACCTGTTCCCACCGGCTCACAGCCGGAATTGGGAACAGGCGCAGCAAATTCAAGAGCCGCGAAGGGCCGCGGCGCGGATCGCCGAGAGCGTGGTGCGCGAGGTGCTCACGTCGGTGTCCAGCTTCAGATGCAGCAGCGCCGGGCGGCCGGCGGCGAGCGCGGCTTCGAGTGCCGGCGCGAAATGCTCGGTGCGATCACAGAAGCCGGCGTGCCAGCCGTAGGCGCGGGCGAGCGCGGCGAAGTCGGGGTTGTGCAGGTCGCTGCCGCTGACGCGACCCGGATACTCGCGTTCCTGATGCATGCGGATGGTGCCGTAGCTGCCGTTGTCGACCACCACGCTCAGCAGTCGCTTCGCGCCATAGGCCATCGCCGTGGCCAGTTCCTGGCCGTTCATCAGGAAGTCGCCGTCGCCGGCCAGGTTCAGCACGGTGCGTTCGGGGTACAGCAGCGCCGCAGCCACGGCGGCGGGCAAGCCATAACCCATCGCTCCGGAGGTCGGTGCCAGCTGCGTGCGGCCATGGTGCTGCAGGCCGGGGTAGCGGCAGTAGCGGTGCAGCCAGCCACTGTAGTTGCCGGCACCATTGGTATAGACGGTGTCGGCCGGCAACCGCGCCTGCAGCGTCTTCACGACCACCGCCATGTCCAGCGGCACCACCGCTGGCGCCAGCTGATTGGCCTCGTAGTCGGCATGCGCTGCTTCGGCCTGGCCGGCCCAGGGCACGGTGGCGGGGGCGGCCAGGGCTTCCAGCGCCCGCGCAGCGGCCGGCATGGCCGCCTGCAGCAGCAGGTCGGCGGCATAGACACGGCCCAGTTCCTCGGGCCCGGGGTGGATGTGCACCAGTTTCTGCACCGGCCGTGGTGCGGCCAGCAAGGTGTAGCCACCGGTCGTCATCTCACCCAGGCGCAGGCCCAGGGCGATGACGAGGTCGGCCTCGCGCACGCGCGCGGCCAGCTTCGGATTGATGCCGATGCCCACGTCGCCGGCGTACTGCGGGTGGCGGTTGTCGAAGCAGTCCTGAAAGCGGAAGCCGCAGGCCACGGGCAGCTGCCAGTTCTCGGCAAACCGTTGCAGCGCCAGGGCCGATTCGCCGTCCCAGCCCGGGCCGCCCACCAGCAGCAACGGGCGTTGCGCGGCCAGCAGCAGCGCGCGCAGGTCGCGCAGGCCGCCGGGTGCCGGCCAGGCGCGGGCGGGTTCGGCGCGCGGCAGGACCGGGGCCGATGTCGGCGTCGTCAACATGTCTTCGGGCAGCACCAGCACCACCGGGCCGGGGCGGCCCTGCATGGCGGTGTGGAAGGCCCGGGCCACGTATTCGGGCAGGCGATCGGCGCTGTGCACTTCGCCCACCCACTTGGCCAGGCCGAGCGTGCCTGGGCCGAACATCTGGCGGTAGTCGATCTCCTGGAAAGCCTCGCGGTCACGCTGGTCGCTGGCCACCTGGCCGACGAACAGCACCAGCGGCGTGCTGTCCTGGAAGGCGGTGTGCACGCCGATGCTGGCATTGGTGGCGCCTGGCCCCCGTGTCACGAAACAGACCCCCGGTCGACCGGTGAGCTTGCCCTGGGCTTCGGCCATGAAGGCCGCGCCGCCTTCCTGCCGGCAGGCGATGAAGCGGATGTGCTCGCGGTGTTGGTGCATGCCGTCCAGCACGGCCAGATAGCTTTCGCCGGGCACGCCGAAACAGGTGTGCACGCCCTGGGCGACGAGGGCTTCGACCAGCGCATGGCCGGCGGGGCGGGAAGGTGTGTCGATCGGGCTCATCCCGGCACTGTAGCCGGTGGCCCGGGCGCACCCGGCCCGGCTATTCGTGCTGGCACACCGGCGGCTGGACCGCGGCGGCCGGGGCTGCGGTGGCCAGTTCGCGCCCCAGCCGCCACAGGGCGCAGCTGCTGTAGGGCGCGCCGATGAAGCGGTCGTCGCGCTTCAGCGCCAGCCAGCCAGCATGCGGGCCGCCGACGCCGACATGGAAGTCGGCGTCCTGCGGACTCAGGCGCGCAAACGGCCCCAGGCTGGCGATGGGCGCGGGCTCGTCGCCAGCGTCGCCGGCCGTCGAGCTGCGGACCGGGCGGTCGTAGACGGCGACCATGGTGTCCTGCCGCGCTGCACCCTCTGCCAACGGGATGCGCGTCACCAGAAAGCAGTGGCGGCCACCCGGTGCTGCCGGGTCGAGCTCGCGCCATTCGCTCAGAGCCCCGGACTGCTGCGCCCAGGGCGCGGCCAGCAGGCGGCAGCTGGAAGAAGGCGGCGACAAGGGCAGCGGCTGCAGACCGTCTGCCACGCCCACCTGCACCAGCCGCTGCGCCTGCGGCGCCACCAGTCGCCAGAGCTCACCCTGCACGTCCAGCACACGCCCGCCCGTCACGCGCCAGCTGGGCACCACACCCACTCGGGCGGTGCCAGCGGCCTGGATCAGTGCAGCCACGGCGCTGGACGAGGTGACCACGGCACGCACCTCGCTCTGCAGCACGCGCACCTGGCCGCTCTCGTTGCGGTCCCAGTCGATTTCATGCACGGTGACCGAGGCCGCGTCGACATTGCTGCCGTAGGCGGTGTAGAGGAAGTAGCGCAGCCCGGCGTCAAACACCAGGTAGGGATTCAGGTAGCCGGGAATCGCCAGCACGATCGGCCCGTACACGCAGCGCCGGCTGTCGCGGTCGAACGTGGCGCTGCGCAGCACCACGCCGGCCTTGGCGTCGCCCTCGGCGCGCGGCAAGAAGACCGCGCGGCGCAGCGTGCTGCCCTGGCCGTCGCGGCCTTCGCTGACGAAAAGCTTGCCCTCCGCCAGCGTCATGCCGGTGTCGTCGTCGGCAGCGGCGCACTGGGCCCGGTCGTCGACCCGCGCCATCGGCATGGCGTCGCCGGCCGGCAGCGGGCCTCGTCCGTGCCAGACGGCGCTGCTGAACAGCAGCCTGAGCTTGCCATTCACCGGCGGCTCGGCCTGTGCCGCCACGCCCTTGAGGAAGTTGTCCTGGCTGCGCACCGGCCCCAGCCAGCTGAAGCGGTCGATCAGCCATTGCGACACGCCGGCCATCGGCGAGGCGCTGCCGCTGCGCGCCTGATCGACGAGTTCGGCGGCGCGCAGCAGAGAAGCCATCGTTGCATCGGCCGCGCCCACGCCCGGGTAGTCGGGCGACAGTGGCGCGCGGTTGGCCCGGTTGCCGGCGGCAAACAGCAGCCCCGCGCGGTCTATCACCGGCGCCTGCACGAACAGCGAAAACAGCGTCGGGGGCAACAGCAGCAGCGCGGCGACGACCATCGCCACGGCCAGGCCGCGATTGCGCCGGTGCCTGCGTTGGCTGTCCAGCTGGCGCTGGCTCGACACCGCCAGCAGTGTCTCGAGCACGGGCCCCAGGCCTGCCAGGCGTTCGCCGTCACGCACCAGCCGCAGCAGCCGGAACCAGGCCTCGCGGCGGCCGGGTTCGGCCAGCCGCGCCTCGAAGCCGCCTTCGCGCAGCCGGCGGATTTCGCCGGGTTGCAGCAGCAGGTCGTCGGCGCGCTGGCTGGCCTGCCATTCGTCGGCCCGGCGCAGCACCCCCAGGAATTCGTCGAACTGCTGCGACTGTTCGTCGATCAGCCGCCGGAAGTGCGACCAGCCGCGGATGAAGGACTCGTGCGAGACCTTCAGCGTCAGCCGCTCGGCGTCGTCGTCGTCCCAGTAAAGATAGTCGACATTGCCGAGGAAGCCTTCACCGAGCAGCGCCCGCAGCTGCAGGCGCGTCAGCACGAGCGCGGCAGCGGTGGCGTCGATGTCGATGCGCTGCTGCGAGTACAGGCCGGTGTTCGGGTCCTTGAAGGCGAGCTGGCGGAAGACGGCGTCGAGCTGGCCACGCTGCGCCGCGGTGTGCTGGGCGAGGATGGCCGCGGGCCAGTTGTCGACGCTGGCGCGCAGCGTGTTCAGGCTGGCCGGCAACAGTTCCTGCCCGGCCGCGGTGGCCGTCGTGCCGGCATGCACGGCGCGAATGAGGTCGACCGTGACGATGTGCGCCGGCACCGGCAGCCCCGTGGCCTCGCGTGCCAGCGCCGCCTGCCACAGCCGCGCCAGCAGGTGCTGCAGCAGCGGCAGGTGGTCGGGGTCGCGGGCGATGGCGCGCGCGTCGGCCACCAGCCGGTCGACGACACCGACCTCGAACTGCACGCTGGCAGGCAGCCTTTCGGGTTCGTCGCTGTTGCGCGCCACGAGCCGCAGGAAACGCTGCGCCGGACCGGTGATGGCCTGCTGCAGTTCTTCTTCGTCGAGCCGGCGCACCAGGTACGAAGACTTGTTGATGGCGTCGGGCAGCTCGAGGAAGGCCGCGCAGTCGTTCAGATGTTCGCTGCGCATCGTGATGACGACGTGGCAGCGTGGGTGCGGGTTGAAGAAGTGGTCGAGCACCCGCTCCACCAGCAGCCGGGCATCGTCGACGCCCTGGTTGGTGGGATGGAAGATCTCTTCGAACTGGTCCAGCACGAAGAGCACGCGGGCATCGGCCACGTCGGGGCCGGGCGGTACGGCCAGCTCGGCACCGAAGGTGTCGAGCAGGCGCGCGAAGCCGGCTTCCTGGCGGAAGACTTCGGCGATCTCCAGTTCACGCAGCGCGTCGGCTTCCAGGCTGCCGCGGCTGTTCAACAGTGCGCCGAAGCGCCGCGCGAGTCGGGTGATGGGTGAACGCCGGCGCGTGCTGCGGTCGGCCTGCGACACATTCGTGCCCGGCGTGCACACCATCGTCAGCCACAGGTCGCCGGCACCGGGAATGCCATAGCTGCGCAGTTCCGGCGTCACGCCCGCGTGGATGAGCGACGACTTGCCTGAACCCGAACCGCCGAGCACAGCCACGAACTGCGATACGCGCAGGCGCTCGATGACCTCGCGCACCTGGCGTTCGCGGCCGAACAGCAGCGCGGCCTCGAAGTCCAGGAAGGGGCGCAGGCCGGGATAGGGTTCGTTCGGCAGCCGCATGCTGCCCGCGGTGTGGATGGCAGGCATGGACGGGTTCACAGGCCAGGCCCGGCGTCACGCTGGCGCCGGCGCAGCAGCACCTTGCGCAGGAAGCGGTGCAGTTGACCGCTTTCCTCGCCCAGCACGTCGATGCGTTCTTCGTCGCGCGCGTCGAAGCGCAGCACCTGCCAGCCCCAGGCCGGCATCGGCTCGCTCGACTGCTGTGGCGGCATCAGATAGGCCACGATGCCCGGAGGCGCATCGCGGCCCGGGGCGATGCGCTTTTCGATGCGGTCGATCTGCGCCACCAGGGCCTCGCCCGTCTTCTTGCCCCAGAGCAGCACCACGCCGTCGGCGTCGTCCAGGCTCGGGAAGCGCTCCAGGTCGTCCAGCGGCAGGCCGCGGGCGCGAAGGCTCAGCGGCGGCACCAGGTCGGGTGCCACCTGCCGGCAAACCTCGGCCCAGGCGTGCTGGATCTGTTCGCCCAGCGGTTCCCAGAGCGTGCGCTCGTGGCGGTTGCTTTCGATGTAGATGCGCACGCTCTGCAGCGTCGGTGGCGCCACCCTGGCGGCCGGCCGCAGGCGCTGCAGCAGCGCCGACATGGGCAGCGCCACGCCACCCACCGCGGCCAGGTAGGCCGCGCCCGCGCCGGGCGCCGCGCTCGCGCTGCGAAGGTCCAGCCACAGCAGTTGCTCCGGCGCCTTGCCATGCTGCAGCCAGGCGTCGCGCTGCACTTCGAGGTGACCGCCGGCCTTGAAGCGCGTCATCAGCAGCGGGCTGTCGTCCACGGCCAGTACCAGAGTTTGCGCGGTGTCGAATTCGGCGAAGTCAGCGAACACCGCGTCGGGGCTCAGCCCTTGCACCGCCAGGCCGGCGGCCGACAGCTGCGCTGCAACGGCCGCCACCGCTGCCTGGCCGGCGGGTGCGGTGAATCCCAGCAGCACGGTCTGTGGGGCTGCCGCGGGTGCGGCCGGCGGGCCCGGCAGGGCCCCGGGCAAGGTGGCCCAGGCCGAGTCGGACACCGGCGTGGCTTCAGCCGCACGTGGCGCAGGCGCCGCGAGCTCGGGCCGTGCAGGCTGCGGCGCCGGCTGCGGCAGGCCATGGGCCGCGCGCTTGAGCTTGGCTGCCAGGTCGTTGCGCAGCCGCTCGAAAGGCACGCGGAAGGCATTGGCCACCAGGCCCGGGCCCATGTAGATGTCGAGCGGGCGGCTGGGATCGGCGGGGTCGGAGAACGGCAACCACAGCTGTTCGCCGCCAGGCATCAGCGCTTGCCAGGCGCGCCCGCCGGCCACGGCGTGCATCGCACCTTCCACCAGCGAGACGATGTACAGCCGCTGACGCAGGCCTTCGTCGCCGAACAGTTGCTTGAAGTACGCCAGTTCCTTCAGGCACCACTCACTCTGGGCGTAGTTGTCGCCAACGACGATGATCATCGCGAACGACGCCGCCACGCGCCGTTCGAGTTCTTCGCCCAGGCGGCCGGCCACCGGACCGTTGTCACCGCTCATGTGCATGCGCGGCACGGGAATGCCGCGCAGCTGGGCACGCAGGCTCTGTTCCAGTTCGGCGCGGAAATGCGTGACCCACTGGTACCAAAGGGCGTCGTCGGCATGCGCATAGCTGATGAAGGCGCTGTACTCGAAGTCCTTGAGCGCGGTCATGCGCAGTGCTCCTGCAGGCGTGGACGCAGTGCGGCTTCGGCGGCGTTCAGCACGGCGTCGAAGGGGCGCTGCAGCATGCTGCGGCAATACAGTGTCTCGGTGCCATGCAGGTGCCCATGTTCGTAGAGCTTGTTGGCCGGCGCGCCGCCGCCGCATTGTTCGAAGTACGGGCAGGCGCTGGCGCAAGCCTGCACGCCGCGCCGGATGTCGGTCCAGAGCCGCGTGAATGCAGGCTTGCACAGCGCTTGCAGGTAGCCGCCCTCGTGCACGTTGCCCAGCACGAAGTTGCCATAAGCCGGCCAGGCCTGCCCGGGCAGTTCGGGTGAGAAGCTGCCGAAGTCGCCATTGGCATTGACGGTGACCAGTGCCAGCGGCTGCACCTGCGCATTCGCCGGCCAGCCCGGCGAAGCCCCGACCCGGGCCCCAGCCCCAGCCCCAGCCCAGTTCCAGCGCGGCAGCGGCGCGGCCAGCAACTGCTGGGCCTGGGCAATCTCGCGCAGCAGCACGCGGCCAGCCTGGTGGCGGCGCAGGCCTTCGGCCATGAATGCCGCGTGCGCTCGCTCCAGCGCGGCACTGCCCTGCAGGCTGCTGCGCGCGTTCACGCCCTCGGCTTCGTCGATGTTGCAGCCGAGCTCGTGGATGCCATGGGCTTCGAACCAATCGAAAAAAGCCGCTGGATCGGCCAGCGTGGCGGCAGTGACGACGGCAATGGCATGGAAGGGCACGCCCCTTTCCTGCAGACGGCTGATGCCTGCCAGCACGCGGGCATGGGTGGGCCCGCCGCGGCGTGTGCGACGGTGGCGGTCGTGCAGCGCCGCCGGGCCGTCGACGCTGACACCCAGCTGCACCTTGTGGCGCAGGAACAGGTCGCACCAGGCGTCGTCGACGAGCGTGGCGTTGGTCTGCAGCGCCTGTGTGCTGACCAGGCCTGCAGTGGCGCGCAGTTCTTCTGCGAGCACATCGAACGCGGCCTCGTACCAGACCGGTGGCAGCACCAGGGGCTCGCCGGCATGCCAGACGATGGCCAGGCGGTCGCCGAGCAGGCCGTCTTCACGCAGATGCCGAGCCGCCGCGCGCACGGTGGCCAGGTCCATGCGCCGCGTGTCCTGGCGCGTCGGCAGGTAGCAGTAGCTGCAGTCGATGTTGCAGAACGGCGTGGCCTGCAGCACGAGCAGCTGCGTCTGCAGCCCGTGCTGGCCTGCTGGCGTCATTTGTTGCCCCAGTTGCTCCACTTGCTCCATTTCGGCCAGTTGGTCCAGCTGGCGGCCTGCGCCAGCTGCAGCGGTGGCGCGGTGGCGTCGTCGCCAGGCGGCGCCATGGGTGCGGTCTGCCATGCGGCGCGCACCGCATCCACCCGGGCCTGCAGCGCCAGCGCAGCTGGCTTTGCCAGCGTGGCGGCTGCCGCCGCCGCAGCCGCCCCGGGCTGCAGCGCTGCCACCGCCCCGGCCACGGCCAGCGCCGCCGCCGCCGGGCGCCCGGCAGGCCGAAGCGGCCGATGTGCCATTCAGCAGCCCTTGCGCCGGCGCAAGGCCAGCAACGCCAAGGCGCCCAGGCCCAGCAGCACCCCGCTGGCGGGCTCGGGAACGGCCGTGATGCTGATCGACTGGTAGGCGAACTCGGCGCCCGGGTTGCCGAAGCGTCCGATCGTCCACTGGTACGAGCCGATGTTCTCGAGCCCGTAGGTGCCCACCGCGTCGGCGATGTTCAGCGACGTGAGCGCGGTGCCGATGCTGAACGAGCGACTGAAGTCGAATTCGTGCACCGGGTTCAGCCCGGGGATGCTCATCGCCAAGGGAAACGGCAGGTCGACACCTGGCGAGATGAAGAAGCCGTCGACCGCCGGGTCGTTGTTGCGCAGCACGAAAAAAGCATTGCCGCTGGGCTGCGGGTTGTTCAGCGTCAGCACGACGCCGCCGACGTCGAGCGTGAAGCTCGCCAGTTCGATGGCGTAGCCGCGGGTCGGGAAACTGGCGCTGTTCTGGAAATCGGTACTGCTCAGTTCGAACCGCATCAGCACCGGGGCGCCGTCGGGCACCGGTCCCAGCGCCCCGCCGATGACGCTGAATTCGACGACCCCGCGCACTTCGACCCGGTAGTCGCCAGCCTGGGCCGGCGCCGTGGCCAGAACGGCAGCAGCCGCGAGACAGGCGGCCGGGGGAAGGGCATGCCATCGGACTCGAGTCATCTACTCACTCCTGCACCTGCGTGGACGGGCCAGCCGTGATCTGCGCCACGGACGCCGCAGTATGCAGACCGCGGGCAGGCGCGGCAATGGCCCGCACCCTGTGAGCCCCTAGGAAGCTAGACGCGAGACGGCGCAGCCGGCTGGCTCGCGCCAGCCACCTTGCGCACACGGAAGGCGCTGACGATCAGCACCCCCTGCAGCACGGCCAACGCCACCCAGACGGCTGTGTAGGCGCCGCGGTCCATGAGCGCGCCGATCAGCAGGGGCACCAGCGCCTGGCCGACGTCGAGACCGCCGTAGACCACGCCGTAGACGCGGCCCGTGGCGTGCGCCGGCGTCGAACGCTTCACCAGCAGGTCGCGCGAAGGCCCGCTGATGCCCACGGCCAGACCCATCAGACCGAACAGCACCGGCACCGCCAGCGCCGGCACGCGCGCAAAGCCCAGCGTCAGCGCGATCGCCGCGGCGGCGGCGAAGGCGAGACCGACGATGTGTTCGCAGCGCGACTCGTTGGCGACCAGGAAGCCCCCCAGCAGCATGCCGACGGCCGCACACACCATGTAGACCGACAGGCACATCGCCACCAGGTGCGCCGGCACCGCGTGCAATTGCCCGGCAGCCTGCGGCGCAAAGCTCTGGACCACGGACAGCACACCCGCATAGAAAAAGAAGAAGGCAAAGCACATCCATACCGCAGGCATTGCGAGGAAGGCCAGCGCATGCTCCGCGCCCGGCGCTGCGCCGCTGCCGGCAGGCCGTGCAGCCTGTGCCGGCGCAGAAGCTTCCACAGGCGGCAGGCCCAGCTCGGACCGCCGCCACCACAACACGGCCATCACGGCGAACGCCAGGGCGGCCGCGCACACGAGCGCCGTGCGCCAGCCGCTGGCCAGCGTCACTGGCACCAGCAGCGCTGGCGCCAGCGCCCAGCCCAGGCTGCCCGTGATGCCGTGGGCGCTGTAGGCATGGCCCAGCCGCGACTTGCTGACCTTGCGATTCAGCAGCGTGTAGTCCACCGGGTGGAACACGCCGTTGCCCACGCCGGCCAGCACCGAGAAACCTGCCAGCATCGTGTAGCTGGTGCTGGCGGCATACCCCAGCGCCGCCAACCCGAGCAGGAACAAGCCGGCGAACAGGATCGGCCGCGGGCCGTAGCGGTCGACGAGAAAGCCCGAGCCGGCCTGGACCGCACAGGAGGTGACGAAGAAGATCGTCAACAGGAAGCCGAGTTCGGCATAACTGACGCCGAATTCGACCTTCAGCCAGGGAAACAGCGGCGCCAGCAGCAGCTGGCAGAAGTGGCTGACGCCATGCGCCAGCCCCACCAGGCCGATGAGGGTGGCGTCGCGACGCAAGGGTGCAAGCGGCGGCGCAGGCGGAACGGCGATGGCAACCATGGTGCACATCGTAGTCGGCCAAGCGGCGAGCCGTGGCGACCGCATGCGCCGGGGCCGTACCATTCGGGCCATGAGCGAACACACCCTCTACGACTTCACGCGCCAGGACCGCAGCGGCGAGAGCTGCACCGTGCAGGCCTGGGCCAAGGTGCCTGCGCAGCTGACACCGGCGCAGCGCAGTGAACTGAAGACTCGCGCCGCAGCGCTGCTGAAGGCCCGGAACGCCGTGCTGGTCGCCCACTACTACGTCGACGGCGACCTTCAGGACCTGGCTTTGGAAACGGGCGGCATCGTCGCCGATTCGCTGGAAATGGCGCGCTTCGGCCGCGATCATGCGGCCCAGACCCTGGTGGTGGCCGGCGTACGCTTCATGGGCGAGAGCGCCAAGATCCTGTCGCCGCACAAACGTGTGCTGATGCCCGACCTCGACGCCACCTGCAGCCTCGATCTCGGATGCCCGCCCGACGAGTTTTCGGCCTTCTGCGACGCCCACCCCGACCGCCAGGTGGTCGTCTACGCCAACACCAGTGCCGCCGTGAAGGCACGCGCCGACTGGATGGTGACGAGCTCCTGCGCCCTGGCCATCGTCGAACACCTGAAGGCCGAAGGCCAGAAGATCCTGTGGGCGCCCGACCGCCACCTCGGCCGCTACATCCAGGAACAGACCGGCGCCGACATGGTGCTCTGGAACGGCGCCTGCATCGTTCACGACGAGTTCAAGGGCCTGGAACTCAGCCTGCTCAAGCAGCAGCACCCTGGCGCGCAAGTGCTGGTGCACCCGGAATCGCCACAGAGCGTGGTGGCGCTGGCCGACGTGGTGGGCAGCACCACCCAGCTGCTGAACGCTGTCGTCAAGGGCAAGGCGCAGACCTACATCGTGGCCACCGACAACGGCCTGATGCACCGCATGCGCCAGCTGGCGCCGGGCAAGACGCTGATCGAAGCCCCCACCGCGGGCAAGAGCGCCACCTGCAAGAGCTGCGCGCACTGCCCGTGGATGGCGATGAACGGGCTGCAGGGCGTCATTGACTGCCTGCATGCAGGCACGGCCGGCCGTGGCGAAGTGTTCGTGCCCGAGCCCACGCGCAGCCAGGCCCTGGGCTGCATCGAGCGCATGCTCGATTTCGTGGCGCGCCATCCGGGTGCCGTGGCCCAGCCGCGCACTTCCGGCATGGCGAACTTCGTACCGAACATCGGCGCGGCCTGAACGCCCGCAGCGCCTCGCGGCGTGAAACCTGCCGCGCCGGGGGCGCTACAGGCCGGGCCCTGGCTGCCGAAAATGGGGCAACGGGCCGCAGGCGCGGCCGAGAGAGCCCCCCATGACCGCCGACTTTTCGTCTGTCCGCAACCACAACGAACTCGCCGTCCATGAAGCGGTGATGCGCCATGCCCAGACCTACCCCGGCATCGGCCAGAACACCGAACTGCTGGCCGACGTGGCCTGCGTGGCGCTGAACCGCCTGCCGCCGCGCTACATCCGCCACGCCGTCGACTTCGCGTTCTACCTCACCGAGCGCGAGCGCGCCGAGAGCGACGCGCAGGTGCAGGAGGCCGTGGACTTCGCCTTCGGCTTCGTCCAGGCCCGCACCGCCATGCGCGCCCGTGGCTGAAGACTTCGTCAGCGATGCGGAGCGTATCGCCGTCGCCTGGGCGCAGGCGTACCTGAACCCGCTGCAGGCCATCGAGATCGGCCATGCCGTGGCCGCTGGCGGTGGCCGCCTGGCGGCCGAGGGCTGGCTGCACGTGGCGCTGGGCGAGGTGCGTGTCGGCGACGTCAGGCTGGGGCTGCAGGCGCTGGAACGAGCGCGCGGGCTTTACGGTCCGGCCGGCAACCGGCGCGGCCTGGCCCTGTGCGACGAAGTCAAGGCGATCCAGCTGCGCCACATAGGCGACCTGGCAGCCTCGGAACGGCTGCAGGCCGACATCGACCAGCGCCCAGACCTCGGCTACAGCCCCTGCGAACGTTTCGTCGCGCTGAACTCGCGCGCCATCACGTACAAGCTGCTGGGCCGGGTCGACGAAGCCCTGCGCGACTTCTATGCCTCGGTCGAAGCGGCGCAGGCCAGCGGCCTGGAGGGCCCACGCATAACCGCCCTGACCAACCTCGGCGGCTACCACCAGGATCTGTTCAACCTGGAGGATGCACGCGCCTTGAGCGAAGAAGCGCTGCGCGCTGCGCGCGAGGCGCTGTCGCCCATCAACGTCATCGCTGCGGCCGTGAACCTGATCTTCACGTATCACGCCGCCGGCCAGGCGGCCGAGGCGCGCGCGATGGCCGGCTTCCTGCTGGACCATGAAGCCGAACTGCCGCCCGATGCGCTCCAGCGCCAGAACCTCCCGCTGGCCCTGGCGCACCTGTGTGTGGGTGAGATCGACGAGGCGCAGGCCTATCTGGACAGCGGCGCCGTGGTCGCCGCTGGCAACGGCGATGGCGTGACGTGCTGGGCCTGGCTGCAGACCCGCTGCCTGCTGGCCAGAGGAGACCCCCACCGCGCCCGCCGCACGGCCGAAGCCACGCTGCAGGAACGCGCCGTGCAACAGCAGGTGGACGCGCCCCACGAATACATGCAGCTGCTCAATGCCGCCGCCGACGCCTGCGAGCTGCTGGGCGACGCCGTGGCGGCACTGGCCCTGGTGCGGCGTGCGCACAAGGTCCACGAGCAGCTGGTGGGTCGCAGCGCCCGCGCCCGCTACCTGGCGCTGCGCGCCAACCACGAGCTCGCCCAGGCGCAGCGTGAACGCGACGTGGCGCGCGACTCGCACCGCAGCGTCGAACACGACCGCCGCCGCCTCGTGCAGCTGAACGAGGCCCTGCAGGCCCAGGTGCTGGAAACCGAGATGCTGCACGCCCGGCTGCGCGAGCAGGCGCTGCGCGACCCGCTCACCGGCCTGCACAACCGCCGCTACCTGTTCGAGATGGCGCCAGGCCTGCTGGACCTGGCGCGCCGCCAGGCTGCACCCCTGTGCGTGGTGCTGATCGACCTGGACCATTTCAAGCTGCTCAACGACACCTACGGCCACCACGCCGGCGACGCCGTGCTGCAGCGCTTTGCCACCCTGCTGGCGCAGATGCTCAGGCGCAGCGACGTCGTCTGCCGCCACGGTGGTGAGGAATTCGTGGCCGTGATGCCCGACATCGACGCCAACGGCGCGCAGACCATGTTGACGCGCCTGCTCGAGGCCTACCAGGCCCAGCAGCAGGACATGGGCCGGCGCAAGCTGCCGAGTTGCAGTTTTTCAGCCGGCATCGCGGTCTTCCCGACCCATGGCAGTTCGCTCGAACAGCTGCTGTCGCGCGCCGACCGCGCGCTGTACAGCGCCAAGGCACGCGGTCGCGCACGCATCGAGCAGATGCCGATGACCGATTTCGGCACGTTCAATTAGCCCCCGAGCTCGCTGGCGCTCGCTACCCCCCGAGGGGGCCGTCCGCCAACGGCCCGGCAGAGCCGGTTCCGTGGCGGGAAGCTTGGCTCAACCAGCTCGGCTACTTGCCGCTGCGCGCAGGGCGCGTGAGCACCGTCGGAAAGCTCACCGGCAGCGTGTTCGGGAAGTCGCGGCTGAAGTGCAGGCCGCGGCTTTCGTGGCGGCGCAGGGCCGAACGAACGATGAGTTCGGCGCAGACCACCAGGTTGCGCAGCTCCAGCAGGTCGCGGTTGACGCGGAAGTTGCGGTAGTACTCGTCGATCTCGTCGCGCAGCAGCTTGATGCGGTGCAAGGCACGCTCCAGCCGCTTGGTGGTGCGCACGATGCCCACGTAATTCCACATCAGCAGGCGTAGTTCGTCCCAGTTGTGCGAGATCACCACCTGCTCGTCGGCGTCCTCGACCTGGCTTTCGTCCCAGGCCGGCAGCCGCGGCAGCGTTTCCGGCGTGCTGCGCAGGATCTGCTCGGCGCAGGTACGGCCCAGCACCACGCATTCCAGCAGCGAATTGCTGGCCAGCCGGTTGGCGCCGTGCAGGCCGGTGTACGTGGTCTCGCCCACCGCGTACAGGCCGGGTAGGTCGGTGCGGCCATCGAGGTCGGTGACGACGCCGCCGCAGGTGTAGTGCGCCGCCGGCACCACCGGGATCGGCTGGCGGGCGATGTCGATGCCCAGCTGCAGGCAGCGTGCGTGGATCGTGGGAAAGTGTTCCTTCAGGAACGGCTCGCCCAGGTGACGCGCGTCGAGCCAGACATGGTCGAGGCCATGCTTCTTCATCTCGAAGTCGATCGCCCGCGCCACGATGTCCCGCGGCGCCAGTTCCAGCCGCTCGTCGTGAGCCGGCATGAAGCGCGTGCCCCCGGGGTCACCCGGCCCCAGACTCGGCAAGGTGAGGTACGCGCCCTCGCCGCGCAGCGCCTCGGTGATGAGAAAGCTGCGTTCCTGCGGGTGGTACAGGCAGGTCGGGTGGAACTGGATGAATTCCATGTTCGCCACCCGGCAGCCCGCGCGCCAGGCCATGGCAATGCCGTCGCCGGTGGCGGTGTCGGGGTTGCTGGTGTAGCGGTAGACCTTGCCGACGCCGCCGGTGGCCAGCACCACGGCCGAGGCCGGCAGGGTCTCCACGCGCCGGGCGTCCATGTCGAGCGCATAGACGCCGTAGCAGCGCGGCGGCTCCTTCTTCTTCAGGTGGCGCGAGGTGACCACGTCGACCGCCACCCAGCGTTCGTGCAGGGTGATGTTCGGGTGGGCGCGGGCGCGGTCGAGCAGGGCGTCGTGGATGGCCTTGCCGGTGGCATCGGCGGCGTGCGCGATGCGGCGCACCGCGTGGCCGCCCTCGCGCGTGAGATGCAGCCCCAGCGGGCCGGTGGGATCAGCCGAAAAAGGCACACCGGCATCGACCAGCCACTGGATGGCGGCGGCGCTGTTCTCGGCAATGAAGCGTGCCGTGTGTTCGTCGACGAGCCCTGCGCCGGCATCCTGGGTGTCGCGCACATGGCTGTCGATGCTGTCGTCGGTGCCCAGCACGCCCACGATGCCGCCCTGGGCCCAGGCGGTGGCGCTTTCGCTCAGCGAACGCTTGGCGAGAACGATCACGGGCAGGGTGTCGGCCAGCTGCAAGGCCACCGCCAAGCCCCCCAGACCGGCACCCACCACCACGACCGGCGCGGCTTGTTTCGAGGAAGTTGTCTCGCCCATCGGGGTTTTCTTCGGGCCCGGGGCCCAGGGTTTGGCTGAACCTGCCGATTCTACGGAGCGGGCGGCATCGCCCCTGGCCGTTCGGCTATGCCCTCACTGGCAATCGACGCCTATGATGAAACACAACGCTGGGGATGGCGCACGCCAGTTCCCGCAGGGAGACTTGCCGACCATGAACCGCCCCCGCGACACGCACGTTCCCGCCTCGGCCTGGGCCGACACCCAACGCATCGCGCCGCTGGCCGACCTGGGCGCACCAGCCACGCAGATCGTCGGCGACCGCGACGCCTACCTGGGCGGCCAGGGCGACGTCGGCCGGCGCATCGCCGAAGACCAGGTCGAACTCTTCATCACCGGCGACGTGGCCAGTGCTTTGCAGCGTGAATTCCAGGCCCAGGCCAGCGAGTTCATGGCGCTGCACGACATCGGCTCCAGCGGGTCGCTGCGGCTGCTGGGTAGCCTGGCCGGGTCGGCCGGGGCGCGGGTGCAGCGCTTGTCGGTGCGGAGGCAGGGGCATGGCCTGGCGTTGGCGGTGCTGCAGTTCGTCGAGGTGCCGCTGGCCGACGGCAGCCACCTGCGTGTCTACTCCACCGACATCAATGCCGACGGACCGGCGCGCCAGCAAGTCGCGCGGGTGCTTCTGGCCTACAGCCAGCTGGGCGTGTTGCTGGTCGGCGACATGCCGCTGCACGCCGTCACCAACGCCCTGCATCCGCTGCACGAACAGATGGCCCGCGGCCTGTGGCCGAACCGCGAACTGCTGCTGGTGCCCCTTGCCGGCAACGCAACGCTGGCCACACAGGGCGCGCAGCTGTCGGCGGGCAGCCCGGTGGCCGTTCACGTGGCACCGCGCGCAGCCAAGCCGCGACAGGTGTGGGCCTACATCGCCGGCGCCTGGAACCGCCTGCACGGCGCACCGGCGGGCCGGCGCGGCCTGCACCCCGACATCGCCCAGGTGGTACCGCGCCCGGCCGTGCCGTCGACCGAGGCCGAAACCCAGCCGATGGGCCTGGACCCGCTGGTGCGGTTCGACGCCGGCCTGCCGCCGCCCGGCGCTGCGCCTGCCCCGGCAGCGCCGGTGGCCAGCGCGCCCGTCGCCCCGGCCATGGCTTTCCCCCCTATCGAGGCGTTCCCACCCGCCGCGGCCACGGTCGCTGGCCAGCCTGGCGGGGTGCCGGTGGCCCGCGCCACGACGACGCACACGCCCGCTGCCGAATTGCCTTCGGGCTTTGCGCAGCGCGGCGCGCAGCTGCGCCCGCCCACGGCCGCTGCGGCCGCCACGCCGCCGCCCGTGGCCATGACGCCCATGCCGATGCCCATGCCCGGCACCGCGCGCTGGCAGAACTACGCCGACCGCTGCCTGGGCATCCGCGGCGTGGTCAGCGTCTGTGTGTTCGACACCCACAACCTGCAGCCTCTGGCCCACGCCGGGGGTACACCGACGGGCGAGCGCCTGGCGCAACAAGGCGCGCTGCTCATGGCCGAGATGGTGGATGTGGCACGCGCCCTGGGCTTCGGCGCAACGCGGCCCGACGCCGCCATCAGCCTGGGCGCCTACCACCTGCTGCTGCAGCATGTGCCGGGGCACCCGGGCATCGCGCTGCACCTGGTGCTGCAGGCTTCGGCCAACCACCTGACGGTGGCCCGCGTTCAGCTAGAGCGCGTCGAAGTCCCCCACTGAACCGCACGCGCGGGGCCATATTCGAAACCCGCGGACGCGGGTTTGAGTGGAACTCAGGCGGAGTATTGACGCGCCCCTTCCGGGGGTTATCGGCAAGAGCTTTCGGAACTTGATACTGCGATCTGAGGATTTCTTCAGTTCGCATGAATCATGCACGCGGAACGCCCCAAGTGGTTGATTCATATGGTCTCTACGGCCAAGGTTCGTATCGATTCCACGAACTGACCGGGTTTTCTGTACTGTTTGTGACGTTTTACAGGTTCACGCCAAAACGCGCATCTGGCAATTAACAATTGGATTCCATTGGCCCCTACCATTCGGCCATCAAAAACCGCGGGTGAATGTTCCACCCGAAGTTCAAAGGTAGCGCCAGATGAAACCCATTGCCAGCTTCTTGTCCCGCCGCGTGTTGCCCTCGATGCTGTCGCTCGCGCTGGCGCTGCCTGCCCCGCTGCTGGCCCAGGTCGCTGGCACGGCGCCCGCGAACACCGGGGCCAGCCTGGCCATGGACCGGTCCACCGGCAGCACGGCCGGCCCGGGCAAGGGCGCGAAAGGCAAGAAGGCCGGTGTGCGCCACCGCATCTCGCCCGATCTGGCCGAGGAAGTGGACGACGCCACCGGCGAGGCCACCAGCAAGCCGAAGAAGGACAAGAAGAAGGGCCGCTGGGCGAAGGAACTGCGCGGCACGCGCATGGTGCAGGTCATCGTCACCAGCGACGCCGACGACGCCGAGTTGACCGAGCTGCGCGCCGACATCGAACGCCTGGGCGGCACGGTGCAGGCCGTGCATGCAGCCTTCAAGACGATGACCGTGGTGCTGCCCGCGCGCAGCGTGCGAAAGGTGGCCAAGCTCGACGATGTCGTCTCGATCTCGCCCAACCGCGACACCCAAAGCACGGCCAGCACGGTCGAGGCCATCACCGGCACCCAGCACGCCAGCGTTCGCACCTACAGCAGTGCCACCAGCTACAGCGGCCTGGACGGTACGGGCGTGGGCATCGCCATCCTCGACTCGGGCGTCATGGCGGCGCACCGCAGCTTCAAGAATGCGGCCGGTACCAGCCGCGTGCTGAAAAGCGTGTCGATGCTGAAGGCCGACGTCGCCAACTGGAGCAACGGCACCGTGGCCACCAGCAGCTCGCTGCGGCCGGGCAGCACCGAGCTGTCGGCCTACGACACCAAGATCAACGCTGCCGGCGATCTGACGCAGGACCCGTACGGCCATGGCACCCATGTGGCCTCGGTCGCGGCCGGCCGCGCCTTCTACCAGACGCCCGACAGCACCGGCATCGCGCCCAATGCCAACCTGTACGACGTGCGGGTGCTCGGCGACAACGGTACGGGCACCGTCAGCGACGCACTAGAAGGCATCAACTGGGTGATCTACAACGCCCGCAGCCTGAACATCCGCGTGATGAACATCAGCCTGGCGGCCGATTCCTCCGACCCCTGGGATTACGACCCGCTGTGCCACGCCGTGCGCGCGGCCACGGCGATGGGCATCACCGTGGTGGTGGCTGCCGGCAACTACGGACTGAACAGCGCCCTGAAGCAGGTTTATGGCTCGGTGGCCTCGCCCGGCAACGACCCGACCGTCATCACCGTGGGCGCCGTCAACTTCAAGAGCACGAACGCCCGTGCCGACGACAGCGTGACGATGTTCAGCTCACGTGGGCCCACCCGCGCCGCCTTGGACATGGGCACCTGGAAGTGGTATGACAATGTCGTCAAGCCCGACCTGGTGGCCCCGGGCAACCGCGTCATCGGCGCGAATTCGACCAAGGCGTCCAGCACAAGCCCCACCGCCAACTACCTGACGACCTATGCCCCGCTGCTGGTGACCGCAGCCGGCGGCCCCACGACCTATGCGCAACGCCTGATCATGCTCAGCGGCACGTCGGTGGCGGCACCGGCCGTCGCGGGTGCCGTCGCCGTGCTGCTGCAGGCCAACCCAGGCCTGACGCCACCCCTGGTCAAGGCCATCCTGCAATACACCGCGCAACCCCTGGCCAACCAGACCCTCGTGGAACAGGGTGCCGGCCAGCTGAACCTGGAAGGCGCGGTTCGCCTGGCGCAGAGCCTGCGCACCGACATCGGCACCGCCATCACTGCCGGCACCCTGGTTGCGGGAACCACCTCGCTACTGGCCACGGGCAAGAGCCTGCCCACGGCACGCAGTTCCACCGTGGCCGGGACCAGCTTCAACTGGTCGCGCATCGCCATCGTCGGCGGCCACCACATCGCCACCGGCGACAAGTTGTTCAACACCCACCAGCCGATCTGGGACCCGCGCCTGGGCTGGGCTTCAGACTTCGCCGTCTGGACCGAGCCTGTCTTCTGGTCGGGCACGGGCATCGTCGCCAACCGCTTCCCGCAGCGCATGACCATGACCTACATGTCCACCACGAGCTTGCTGACCCCGGGTGTGACACTGGCCACCGGCTTGCTGGGCAGCAGTTCCTTCGTCGGCAAGACCGGCATCTTCACCCTGACCCCGACGCTGTCGTCATGGCTGCTCAGCGGGAGCGGCCAGTTGCTGGCCAGCGGCCTGGTGATGAGCGAGGGCCTCGTCATGAGCGAAGGCCTGGTGATGAGCGAGGGCCTCGTGATGAGCGAAGGCCTGGTGATGAGCGAAGGCCTCGTCATGAGCGAAGGCCTGGTGATGAGCGAGAACGCGACCACGGGCGAGTCGCTGAGCAATCTGAAGGGCGAGTGACCCCGCCCTCCAGGCTCAGTGCACGACGCGGGAGAACGCGAACTCGCCGTTCTCCACGTCCACCGGGATCACGTCCTTCGGACCGAAGCGGCCTTGCAGGATGAGCTTGCTCACCGGGTTTTCGATGCGCTGCTGGATCGCCCGCTTCAGCGGCCGCGCGCCGAAGGCTGGGTCGAAGCCGACCTTGGCCAGCTCGGCCAGCGCCGCGGGCGAGACCTCGAGCTTCATCTCCAGCTTTTCCAGTCGCGTCTCCAGCAGCTTGAGCTGGATGCGCGCGATGTTCTCGATGTTCTTCGAGTCCAGCGCGTGGAAGACCACGGTCTCGTCGATCCGGTTCAGGAATTCCGGGCGGAAGTGGTTCTTGACCTCGGCCCAGACCGCGTCCTTGATGTCCTCGCTGGGTTGCCCGGCCATCTGCATGATCAGATGGGACCCCAGATTGCTCGTCATCACGATCACGGTGTTCTTGAAGTCCACGGTGCGGCCCTGGCCGTCGGTCAGGCGGCCATCGTCCAGCACCTGCAGCAGCACGTTGAACACATCGGGGTGGGCCTTCTCGACCTCGTCGAGCAGCAGCACGCTGTAGGGCTTGCGGCGCACGGCTTCGGTCAGTGCCCCACCTTCGTCGTAGCCCACGTAGCCCGGCGGTGCGCCGATGAGGCGGCTGACGCTGTGCTTTTCCATGTATTCAGACATGTCGACGCGGATCATGTGGTCCTCGCTGTCGAACAGGAAGCCGGCCAGGGCCTTGCACAGCTCGGTCTTGCCGACGCCAGTGGGGCCCAGGAACAGGAAGCTGCCGAGCGGGCGGTTCGGGTCGGACAGGCCGGCGCGTGAACGGCGGATGGCGTCGGCCACCGCGGTGATGGCCTCGTCCTGGCCAACCACGCGCTGGTGCAGCTTGTCTTCCATCTGCAGCAGCTTGTCGCGTTCACCCTGCATCAGCTTGCTGACCGGGATGCCGGTGGCGCGGCTCACGACTTCGGCAATCTCCTCGGCCGTGACCATCGTGCGCAGCAGCTGCGGGCCCTTGCCCTCCTTCGCGCCCTTGGCCTTGCCGGCTTCCTTGGCCTGCGCGGCGTTGTGCTTGCCTTCCAGCTCGGGCAGGCGGCCGTATTGCAGTTCGGCGACCTTGTTGAAGTCGCCCTTGCGCTTCAGGTCCTCGATCTGCGCCTTGATGCGCTCGATCTCTTCCTTGATATGGGCCGAGCCCTGCGCGGCGGCCTTCTCGGCCTTCCAGATCTCGTCCAGGTCGGCGGCCTCGCGCTCGAGCTTGGCGATCTCTTCCTCGATCAGGCCGAAGCGCTTGACGGACGCCTCGTCCTTTTCCTTGCGCACGGCCTCGCGCTCGATCTTCAGCTGGATCAACCGGCGGTCGAGCTTGTCCATGACCTCGGGCTTGCTGTCGATCTCGATCTTGACCTTGGCCGCGGCCTCGTCGATGAGGTCGATGGCCTTGTCCGGCAGGAAACGGTCGGTGATGTAGCGGTGGCTGAGCTCGGCCGCGGCGACGATGGCCGGGTCGGTGATCTCGACACCGTGGTGGACCTCGTACTTTTCCTGCAGCCCGCGCAGGATGGCGACCGTGGCCTCCACGCTGGGCTCGTCGACCAGCACCTTCTGGAAGCGGCGCTCGAGCGCGGCGTCCTTCTCGACGTACTTGCGGTATTCGTTGAGCGTGGTCGCACCGATGCAATGCAGTTCACCGCGCGCCAACGCCGGCTTGAGCATGTTGCCGGCGTCGATGGCACCTTCGGCCTTGCCCGCGCCCACCATGGTGTGCAGCTCGTCGATGAACAGGATGATGCGGCCTTCGTCGGCCGCCACTTCCTTGAGCACCGCCTTCAGCCGTTCCTCGAATTCGCCGCGGTACTTGGCACCGGCCAGCAGCCCGGCCATGTCGAGCACGAGCACACGCTTGTCCTTCAGCGTCTCGGGCACCTCGCCGTTGACGATGCGCTGGGCCAGGCCTTCGACGATGGCGGTCTTGCCCACGCCGGGCTCGCCGATCAGCACCGGGTTGTTCTTGCTGCGCCGCTGCAGCACCTGGATGGCGCGGCGGATCTCGTCGTCGCGGCCGATCACCGGGTCGAGCTTGCCCTGGCGGGCGCGTTCGGTCAGGTCCAGGGTGTATTTCTTCAGCGCCTCGCGCTGGCCTTCGGCTTCGGCCGAGTCGACCTTCTGGCCGCCGCGCACCGCCGTGACGGCGGCTTCCAGCGACTTGCGCGTCAGGCCATGGCCGCGCACGACGCCGCCGAGATCGGTCTTGGCGTCGCACAGCGCCAGCAGGAAGGCTTCGCTGGCGATGAACTGGTCACCGCGCTGCGTGGCTTCCTTGTCGGCGGCCTGCAGCAGGCTCATCAGGTCGCGGCCGGGCTGGATCGGCTGGCCGCCGCCCTGCACCTGGGGCAGGTTGCGGATGGCCGTGTCCATCGCCGTGGCCAGCGCCGCGGTGTTGGCGCCGGCTCGGTCGAGCAGGGCCTTCGGGCCGTCGGGCTGCTGCAGCATCGCCGACAGCACGTGGGCCGGCTCGATGTAGGGGTTGTCGCGGGCAACGGCCAGGCTCTGGGCGTCGCCCAGGGCTTGCTGGAAGGCGGTGGTGAGTTTGTCGGCACGCATGGGTTGTTTCCTCCGGGATTGATGGCCACATGGGGTTGGCCACGATGGATATCAAGCCTTGCCGAGCGTGCGGACTTTGATCTGCGTCAGTTGCGCCGGCTAAAGGGGCTCGCCAAGCCCGTGGTAATGCCCGGCCTGGTACACCAGCGGCGGCAGCCCGGCCTGGGCCAGGGCGAGCACATGGCCGATGAAGAGCACGTGGTCGCCGGCGTCCTGCCGGCTGAAGGTCTCGCACTCGAACACCGCCGCGCAGCCTGCCAGGACCGGCGCCCCGCCCTCGCCCGGCAGCCAGTCGCCTTCGTCGAACTTGTCGTCGCGGCGTGATGCAAAGCGGCGCGACAGCGCGAGCTGGTCTTCGGCCAGCACGTTCACGACGAAGTGATCGGCTCGCGCGAAGGCCAGCATCTGCGCGCTTTGCCGGCGCAGGCTCCACAGCACGAGCGGCGGCTCGAGCGACAGCGCGTTGAAGGAGTTCGCGGTCAGCCCGACGCGGCCGAATTCGGCGTCGAGGCAGGTGACGATGGTCACGCCGGTGGCGAAGCGGCCCAGCGCGTCACGCAGGCGCTGCGGGCTCACCAGGGCTTCCTCGGTCGTCGCGGCTTCCAGGACCAGGGGTGCTGCTGCGGGGGGCGTCATGCGGCCCGACCGGCGTTGCGGGCGTCGATGCCCCACCGGCGCAGTGCGGCGTCGTCGGCTTCGCGCGCGTCGACCCAGCGGCTGCCTTCGGGCGTGGTTTCCTTCTTCCAGAACGGCGCCTCGGTCTTCAGGTAGTCCATCAGGAACTCGCAGGCCTGGAAGGCCTGCCCGCGGTGGGCCGAGCTGACGGCCACCAGCACGATCTGTTCGCCCACGGCCAGCGGGCCGACGCGATGGACGACGCGCGCGGCGCGGATGTCGAAGCGCTGCCGGGCGGTGTCGATCATGGCTTCGATGGCGCGTTCGGTCATGCCGGGGTAATGCTCCAGTTCCATCGCGCTGACGGCGCTGCCGTCGCTGCGGTCTCGAACGGTGCCGACGAAGCTGGCGATCGCGCCCACGCCGCCGTCGCCAGCGCGCAGCGCTGCCACTTCGGCCGACAGGTCGAAGTCCTGGGTCTGGATGCTGACGGGTGCCGCGCTCGCCATGGCCGCTTCAGCCCCCCGTGACGGGCGGGAAGAAGGCCACTTCGGCGCCTGGCGGCACCACCGTGGCTTCATCGGCCATCACCTGGTTCAGCGCACAGCGAACGGCGCGGCCACGGGCCAGCAGTTCGGCGTGGCGGCTGCTCTGGTCCAGCAGCAGGCTGCGCAGGTCGGCCAGGGTGCTGCCAGCTGGCAGCTGCAGGGTCTGCTGCCCGCCCAGGGCTTCGCGCAGGGCCGCGAAGTAGCGCACTTGCACGGTGATGGTGGGGGTGGCGGTCATCGAGGGGCGGAGGGAAGTCAGCGGGAAATCAGCGGGAAATCAGCTCGGGCAGTGGCAGGAAACGCACCGTGTCGCCGCGCAGGATGGCCTGGCCGGGCGGATTGTCCAGCAGGCCATCGGCCCAGACGGCGCTGGTGAGCACGCCCGAACTCTGATTGGGGAAGAGTTCGAGTTCGCCGTCGGCATTGAGCTTCACACGCAGGAACTCGCGGCGCTTGTCGGGCCGCGGCCAGTCGAAGGCCGAACGCAAAGGCAGGCTGGGCGGCAACGCAGTGGCCGCGCCCTGCAGCGCGCGCAGCACGGTCGTGACGCAGAGCAGGTAGGTGACGAAGGCCGACACCGGGTTGCCGGGCAGGCCCAGCAGCAGCGCGTGGCTGCCGTCTTCACGGCGGATCTGCCCGAAGGCCAGCGGCTTGCCAGGCTTGATGGCGATCTGCCAATGCTCGAGCATGCCTTCGGCCTGCGCCGCGGGCTTGAGGTGGTCTTCCTCGCCCACCGAAACACCGCCGCAGGTGACGATCAGGTCGTTGTGCGCCGCGGCCTCGCGCAAGGCGGCCCGCGTCGCGTCCAGGCGGTCAGGCACGATGCCCAGGTCGTTGACCACGCAGCCCGCCGCCTGCAGCAGGCCACGCAGGGTGAAGCGGTTGCTGTTGTAGATGGCACCGGGGCGCAGCGGCTCGCCGGGCATCATGAGTTCGTCGCCGGTGCTGAACAGCGCCACGCGCGGGCGACGCACCACCGGCAGCATGGCGGCGCCCACCGAAGCCGCCAGGCCCAGCGCCTGCGGCGTGAGGCGCGCACCCTTGTGCAGCACGGCAGCACCGAAGCGGACGTCTTCGCCGCGGCGGCGGATCCACTGGCCATGCTCTGGCACGGTGTTCACGCGCACCTGGCCCAAGCCCTGCCCCTGCTCCTGACCCTGCACCCGTCCATCCCCGGCCGGGATGGCCTCGCACTGTTCCTGCATCACCACCGCATCGGCACCCGCCGGCACCTGGCCCCCGGTGAAGATGCGCGCAGCGGTGCCACGCTGCAGCGGCTGCCCGGGCACGCCGGCGGGGATGCGCTGCGACACCGGCAGCACGGTGCCGGCTTCGCGCACGTCCTCGGCGTGCAGCACGTAGCCGTCCATCGAGGTGTTGTCCTCCGGTGGCACGTCCAGCGCAGAGAGCACTTCGGCCGCCAGCACCCGGCCCAAGGCATCGGCGGTGGGCACGGTGTCGGTCTGCACGATGGCGTGCGGCGTGCTGCCGGCGACCAGGCGGGCCAGCGCTTCGTCCAGGCTCAGCAGGGGGCGGGGATCTTTCACGCTCGTGTCCGTCTCAGGCAGCGGTATGGGATTCGATGTATTGCTTGATCTGCGCCACGCTTGGCGGCATCACGGTGAAACGGCGGGGCAGGCTCTCCAGCCCGGCCAGTGCAGCCGGGGGCGGCGGGCGCTGGCCGATGGCTTCCTCGATGGCGTCGGCAAACTTGGGCGGCAGTGCGGTTTCGAGCACCAGCATCGGCACGCCCGCCCGCAAGTGTTGGCGCGCCACCTTCAACCCGTCGGCGGTGTGGGTATCGATCATCACGCCCTGCTGTTCCCAGGTGCTGCGGATCGTGGCCAGCCGGTCGGCATGCGTGCTGGTGCCGCTGACGAAGCCGAAGCTGGCAATGCGCGCAAATTCGACATCGGTGATGCGGAAGCCGCCCTCGCTGGCCAGGGCCGGGCCGAACAGGTGGCGCGTGCGGTCGGCCGCCTTGGCGTCGTGGCCCAGCAGGTCGAACACGAAGCGTTCGAAGTTGCTGGCCTTGCTGATGTCCATCGACGGGCTCGACGTCTCCAGTGTCTCGGCCGTGCCGCGCGGACGGTAGGCGCCGGTGCGGAAAAACTCGTCGAGCACGTTGTTCTCGTTCGTGGCCAACACCAGCTGCGCGATCGGCAGACCCATCTGGCGCGCCACGTGGCCGGCGCAGATGTTGCCGAAATTGCCGCTGGGCACGGCGAAGGACACCTGCTGGTCGTTGCTGCTGGTGGCCTGGAAGTACCCGGCGAAGTAGTACACCACCTGGGCCAGCATGCGCGCCCAGTTGATCGAGTTCACGGTGCCGATGCGCTGAGAACGTTTGAAACCCAGATCGTTGCTGACGGCCTTGACGATGTCCTGGCAATCGTCGAACACGCCGTCGACGGCGATGTTGTGGATGTTGGCGTCCTGCAGGCTGAACATCTGGGCCTGCTGGAAGGGGCTCATGCGGCCATGCGGGCTGAGCATGAAGACGCGGATGCCGCGCTTGCCGCGCATGGCGTATTCGGCCGCGCTGCCGGTGTCGCCGCTGGTGGCACCCAGGATGTTCAGGTTTTCGCCGCGACGCGCCAGTTCGTATTCGAACAGCTGGCCGAGCAGCTGCATCGCCATGTCCTTGAAGGCCAGCGTCGGGCCGTTGGACAGGGCTTGCAGGTAGACGCCGGCTTCCAGCGGCTTCAGCGGCGTGATGGCCTCGGTGCCGAAGACCTCGGCCGTGTAGGTGGCGCGACACAGGCGCTGCAGGTCGGCGGCCGGAATGTCGTCGATGTAGAGCGACAGGATCTCGAAGGCCAGGTCGGCATACGCCAGGCTGCGCCAGCGCTGCAGTGTGGCGGCGTCCACCTGCGGGTAATGCGTGGGCAGGTACAGCCCGCCATCCGGCGCCAGGCCTTCGAGCAGGATGTCGCAGAAGCCGCGCGGGGTGGCGTCGCCTCGGGTGCTGAGGTACTTCACGCCAGCCTCATTTCAGTTCTTCCTTGCGGATGCGCACGATCGGCGCCAAGACCGTGGGCAGAGCCTGCATCTGCGCCAGCGCCGCCTTCATGCGGCCTTCGACGGTGTCATGGGTCAGGATGATCAGGTCGGTCTGGTTCTCGCCCTCGGCACTTTCGCGCTGCAGCACGGCGTCGATGCTGATGTCGTTGTCAGCCAGGATGCCGGTGATGCGTGCCAGCACACCGGCCTTGTCGGCCACCACCAGGCGCAGATAGAACGCGGTGACGACCTCGTCGATGGACAGGATGGGCGTGTCCTGCAGCGAACCGGGCTGGAAGGCCAGGTGCGGCACGCGGTGGTCGGGGTCGGCGGTGTGCAGCCGGGTGATGTCCACCAGGTCGGCGATCACGGCGCTGGCGGTGGGCTCGCTGCCGGCGCCCTTGCCGTAGTACAGCGTGCTGCCGACGGCGTCGCCCTGGACGACGACGGCGTTCATCGCGCCTTCGACATTGGCGATCAGGCGCGTCGACGGGATCAGGGTCGGATGCACCCGCAATTCGATGCCGCGCTCCCGGCGGCGCGTGATGCCCAGCAGCTTGATCCGGTAGCCCAGCTGTTCGGCATAGCGGATGTCTGCCGCCTGCAGCGCGGTGATGCCTTCGACATAGGCCTTGTCGAACTGCACCGGCACGCCGAAGGCGATGGCGCTCATGATCGTGGCCTTGTGCGCGGCGTCCACGCCTTCGATGTCGAAAGTGGGGTCGGCCTCGGCGTAGCCCAGCGCCTGCGCCTGCTTCAGCACGGTGCCGAAGTCCAGGCCCTTGCTGCGCATCTCGCTCAGGATGAAGTTGGTGGTGCCATTGATGATGCCGGCCACCCAGTCGATGCGGTTGGCCGTGAGGCCTTCACGCAGCGCCTTGATGATGGGGATGCCACCGGCCACCGCAGCCTCGAAGGCCACCACGACGCCCTGGGCGCGTGCGGCGGCGAAGATCTCGGTGCCATGCACCGCCAGCAGTGCCTTGTTGGCCGTCACCACGTGCTTGCCCGCGGCAATGGCCTCCAGCACCAGCGCCTTGGCAATGCTGGTGCCGCCGATGAGCTCGACGACGATGGCGATGTCGGGGTTGGCAATCACCGCACGGGCGTCGTTCACCACCTGCACGGCCGGGCCGACGATGGCGCGCGCACGCTCGGTGTCGAGGTCGGCCACCATGGTGATGGCGATGCCGCGGCCGGCGCGGCGCTGGATCTCTGCCTGGTTGCGCAACAGCACGTTGTACGTGCCGCTGCCGACGGTGCCGATGCCGAGCAGGCCGACCTGGATGGGTACAGCTTCGACGTCACGTCGCTGCGCGACATGAGTCTCCACTGCAAAGCTTTGCTTTGTCATGCTGAATGTCGCTTGCGGTAGTTCGAGAGAAAACGTTCGATGCGGCCGATGGCTTCGCGCAGGTCGTCGACGTTGGGAAGGAAGACGACGCGGAAGTGGTCGTGCGCGATCCAGTTGAAGCCGGTGCCCTGCACGATCAGCACCTTCTGGTCGGCCAGCAGCTCGTAGGCGAACTGCTGGTCGTTGGTGATCGGGTAGATCTTGGGATCGAGCCGCGGGAACATGTACAGGGCCGCCTTGGGCTTGACGACGCTGACGCCCGGAATCTGCGTCAGCAGCTCGTAGGCCAGGTCACGCTGGCGGCAAAGGCGGCCGCTGGGTGCGACCAGGTCCTTGATGCTCTGGTAGCCGCCCAGCGCCGTCTGGATGGCCAGCTGCCCGGGCGTGTTGCTGCACAGGCGCAGGCTGGCCAGCATGTTCAGGCCTTCGATGTAGTCGCGGGCATGGCGCTTTTCGCCCGAGACGATCATCCAGCCAGCGCGGTAGCCGCAGGCGCGGTAGTTCTTGCTCAAGCCGTTGAAGGTGACGAACAGCACGTCGTCGGCAAGACTCGCCATGCTGGTGTGGGTGTTACCGTCGTACAGCGTCTTGTCGTAGATCTCGTCGGAGAACACCACCAGCTGATGCTGGCGCGCAAGCTCGATGATCTGCAGCAGCAGCGCGTCGGGGTAGAGCGCACCGGTGGGGTTGTTGGGGTTGCAGACGATGATGCCGCGCGTGCGTGGCGTGATCTTGCGGCGGATGTCCTCGATGTCGGGCAGCCAGCCGGCCTGCTCGTCGCAGACGTAGTGCACGGGCACGCCGCCGCTCAGGCCCACCACTGCGGTGTACAGCGGGAAGTCGGGTGTCGGAATGAGCAGTTCGTCGCCGTCGTTCAGCAGCGCCTGCATGCTCATCTGGATGAGCTCGGAAGCACCGTTGCCCAGGTAGACGTCGTCCACCGTCACCCCCTGCACGCCTTGCTGCTGGGTGTAGTGGACAACGGCCTTGCGCGGTGCAAACAGGCCCTTGCTGTCGGTGTAGCCGGCAGCGTCGGGAAGGTTGCGGATCATGTCCTGCACGATCTCGTCGGGCGGCATCAGGCCGAAGGCGGCGACGTTGCCGATGTTCAGCTTGATGATCTTGTGGCCCTCTTCTTCCATCTGCCGGGCCTTGTCGAGCACCGGGCCGCGGATGTCGTAGGCCACGCTGGCGAGCTTGGCGGATTTGGCAATCGGGTTCACGTGGGTGCCTTCCTGTGGCAGAACGCGGAGGAACCTAGAATTATCCACGCATGACATTCCAGCCCCATGAAGTTCCAGCCTGACACCGCCAGCGCCGCCGGCGTCAACACCATCACACGCCACGAACCCGGCCGGGTGTTCGTGGGAACGCAGGCGTATGCCCGCCATCTCGTCGTGCCCTGGACGGGCGAGGTGCTGCCCTGGGAAGCGACTAGCTTCGAAGCGCTGGAGGCCGCGCACTTCGAACAGCTGCTGGCCTTGAAGCCCGAACTGGTGATCTTCGGCAGTGGCGCACGCATGCGTTTTGCCCATCCGCGGCTGCAGGCCGGCCTGATCAACGCGGGGGTTGGCGTCGAGACCATGGACACCGCTGCCGCATGCCGCACCTACAACGTCCTCGTCAGCGAAGGCCGCTCGGTCGTGGCTGCCCTGTTGATCGATGCCTAGGCCAGACCAGGCAAGTCCAGACCGGCAAGTCGACGCGAAGACTTTATAATCTCGGATTGCGCCGCGAAAAGCGGCGAAAAAGCTGCAACCAAGGCAGGCTAACTGCGCTTTCCGAGACCCATCCATGACGCCTGTAGTCAACAAATCCCTCCCGGAATTCGAAGCCCTCGCCACCGGCGGCGTGAAGTTCACGCCCCAGTCGCACCTGGGCCATGCCGTGGTCTTGTACTTCTACCCCAAGGACAACACCCCCGGTTGCACGACGGAAGCCATGCAGTTCCGCGACCAGCACAAGGACTTCCTCAAGGCCGGCGCCGTGGTCTTCGGCGTGTCACGCGACAACATGACGAGCCACGAGAAGTTCAAGCAGGCCCTCGAGCTGCCCTTCGAGCTGATCGCCGACACCGAGGAAAAGCTCTGCCACATGTTCGGTGTCGTCAAGAACAAGATCATGTACGGCAAGAAGGTCAAGGGCATCGAACGCAGCACCTTCCTCATCGACGCCCAGGGCGTGATGCGTGCCGAATGGCGTGGCATCAAGGTCGCCGGCCATGTCGACGAAGTGCTGAAGGCCGTCAAGGGCCTGAAAAAGGCCGCCTGAGCCGGCAACCTGCCCGCCGCCTTGTCCCACTCGTCAGTCTCGTCCCCCTGAATCCGAAGCCGCACCGGCCTGGCCCGTGCGGCTTTTCTGTCTGAGCGCCACCATGCCCCTGCCCAAGCCCCCCACCCGCCCGGCCGACATGCTTCGCGGCACCGATTTCGAAGCGCAGCCCGCGCCCAAGCCTGAAAAGCGAGCGAAAAAGGGCCGCGCTGCCGCAGATGCCCCGGCGCAGACCACGCTGGACCTGCTGGACACGCACCCGCCGGTCGTGGCCCAGGCCAGGGTGCCTGCGGCTCCAGCACCTGCACCAGCCCTGGCCGCACCACGCGCCGCCGCCACGCCGGCCGCTGCGCCGCAGCGCCGCGCCCGCACGCCGCGCGGCACCGGCCCGGCCAAGCTGTTCGTGCTGGACACCAACGTGCTGATGCACGACCCGATGAGCCTGTTCCGCTTCGAGGAACACGACGTCTTCCTGCCGATGATCACGCTCGAAGAACTGGACGGCCACAAGAAGGGCATGAGCGAGGTCGCACGCAGCGTGCGCCAGGTCAGCCGCGAGCTCGATGCGCTGGCAGCCCTGGTCGAAAAGGACGGCGTGCTCGACACCGCCACCGGCATCCCGCTGGCCAAGACCGGCCACCGCGAAGCCGGCGGCAAGCTGTTCTTCCAGACCATGCTGCTGGACATCAAGCTGCCCGCCGGGCTGCCCCAGGGCAAGGCCGACAACCAGATCCTGGGTGTGGTGCAGGCCCTGCGCGACCAGCAGAAGGACCGCGAAGTGGTGCTGGTGTCCAAGGACATCAACATGCGCGTCAAGGCGCGTGCCCTGGGCCTGCCGGCCGAGGACTATTTCAACGACAAGACGCTGGAAGACGGCGACCTGCTCTACACCGGCGTGCTGGCCCTTCCCGCCGACTTCTGGGAACGCCATGGCAAGACGATGGAGAGCTGGCAGCAGGGTGGCTTCACCTACTACCGCATCAGCGGACCGCTGGTGCCCAGCCTGCTGATCAACCAGTTCGTCTACCTCGAGACCCCGGGCGCGATTCCCCTCTATGCCCGCGTCACGGAAATCACCGGCAAGACCGCGGTGCTGAAGACGCTGCGTGAGTACACCCACGCCAAGAACTCGGTCTGGGGCGTGACGGCGCGCAACCGCGAACAGAACTTCGCGCTGAACCTGCTGATGGACCCGGACTGCGACTTCATCACCCTGACCGGCACGGCAGGTACCGGCAAGACGCTGATGACGCTGGCCGCGGGCCTGAGCCAGGTGCTGGACGACCGCCGCTACACCGAGATCATCGTCACCCGCGTCACCGTGCCGGTGGGCGACGACATCGGCTTCCTGCCCGGCAACGAGGAAGAAAAGATGGGCCCGTGGATGGGCGCGCTCGACGACAACCTGGAAGTGCTGGCCCGCACCGACGCCAGCGCCGGCGAATGGGGCCGTGCCGCCACGAACGACCTCGTGCGCAGCAAGATCAAGATCAAGAGCCTGAACTTCATGCGCGGTCGCACCTTCCTGAACAAGTTCGTCATCATCGACGAGGCCCAGAACCTCACGCCCAAGCAGATGAAGACCTTGATCACGCGCGCCGGCCCGGGCACGAAGATCATCTGCCTGGGCAACCTGGCGCAGATCGACACGCCCTACCTCACCGAAGGCAGCAGCGGCCTGACCTTTGCCGTCGACCGCTTCAAGGGCTGGCCGCATGGCGGCCACATCACCCTGGCGCGCGGCGAACGTTCGCGCCTGGCGGACTTCGCCTCAGAGGTCCTTTGAGCTCGGCGGGCGCTCCAGCGCCTGCTTCAGCGCCTCGGCACTGAAACCCAGCTGCGGCCGGCCGCGCACCAGGAAGACGGGCGTGCCCGCAGCCCCCGTGGCCGCGTGTTCGGCGCGGCAGGCCGCGTCACGCTCGATCAGGCATTCCTGGAACGGCACCTGATGCTCCACCAGCCACTGCCGCGCCAGCTGGCAGATGGCGCAGGTTTCCGACGACAGCATGCGGATGTCACCTGGCGCCGCCAGGGCGGCGACGCTGTCGCCCAGGCGATCGTCGTAGCGGCCGGCCCACCAGGTCTGCGCCGTGCTGACGGCAAAGAGCAAGACGCCCAGCCCCAGCAGCGACCGGCGCGAGACCGGGGCGCGCGGCGGTTCGGCTTCAGCCGTCACAGTGCCGCCGTCACCACCATCTCGACCCGCCATTCAGGCTTGGCCAGGTTGGCCTGCACGGTGGCGCGCGGCGGCGCGTGACCGGCGGGCACCCAGGCTTCCCAGACACTGTTCAGCGCCGGGAAGTCGGCGAGGTCCTTGATGTAGATCTGGCACATCAGGATCTTGCGCTTGTCGGTGCCGGCGCGGGCCAGCAGGGCGTCGATGGCGGCGAGCACCTGTTTCGTCTGGCCACTGATATCTTGCGAACCATCGCCCGCCACCTGGCCAGCCAGGTAGCACACGCCGTTGTGCACGGCCATTTCGGACAGGCGCGTGCCGACGTCGAATCTCTGAACCATCAGGAATGTCCTTTGCGGGCTTGCCGCGCTTCTTTGGCTGCGGCGCTGGCCTTGGCGCCAGCGTCAGGGGTTGTCGCCTTGCTGCCCAGGCGGCTTTCGGTTCCGGCCAGCAGCTTGCGGATGTTGCCTTCGTGGCGCCAGACGAGCAGCAGGCTCATCGCGGCCAGGGCCAGCAGCGACAGCCCCGGCCCCCAGATCAGTGCCTGGTAGAAGGGCGCGAACACGGCTGCGACGATCGAGGCCAGCGACACATAGCGGCTGAAGGCGACGATCAGCGCGAAGCTGAGCATCGTGGCCAGCCCGAGCAGCGGGTTCACCGCCATCAGCACGCCCGCCGCCGTGGCCACGCCCTTGCCGCCCTGGAAACGAAAAAACACCGGGTACAGGTGGCCGATGAAAGCCGCCAGCCCGACGAACGCCGCCACGGTGGCACCCAGCCCCACCCGCGGGCCGTAGACCAGGCAAAGCATCACCGGCACGTAGCCCTTCAGCGCGTCGAAGGCCAGCGTCAGTATCGCGGCCTTGCGGTTGCCTGAGCGCAGCACATTGGTGGCGCCCGGGTTCTTGCTGCCGTAGCTGCGCGGGTCGGCCAGGCCCATTGCGCGGCTGAAGATGACCGCGAAGGACAGCGAGCCCACCAGGTAGGCGCCCAGCAGCGCCACGACGATCCAGACCGTTTGCATGCCGCGGATTCTAGGTGCCGCCCTGCCGTCTAGCGGGCCGTGACGGCAGGCTTGGCTGGCGCCGCCAGCCCGGCCAGGTCAAGCAGGAAGGCGACCTCGCGGGCCTGCCGCTGCAGCGATGCAAAACGCCCGGAAGCGCCGCCGTGGCCCGATGTCAGGTCGGTATCCAGCAAGAGTGGCTGCGCGTCGGTCTTGCGCGCCCGCAGCCGCGCGACGTACTTGGCCGGTTCGAAGTACTGCACCTGCGAGTCCCATAGCCCGGTGCTGACGTACATCGCCGGGTAGGCTTTCGCTGCCAGGTTGTCGTAGGGCGAGTAGGAAAGCATGTAGTCGTGGGCCGCCTTGTCGTTCGGGTGGCCCCACTGGCTGTATTCGTTGACGGTGAGCGGGATCGTCTCGTCGAGCATGGTCGTGACGACATCGACGAAGGGCACCGCCAGCAGCATGCCGCGGAAACGCTCGCCAGCCTGATTGGCCACTGCGCCCATCAGCAGGCCACCGGCCGAGCCGCCGCTGGCGAAGACCTTGTCCTTCGCGCCCCAGCCAGCGGCCAGCAGCGCGTCGGTGACGTCGACGAAATCGTTGAAGCTGTTGCGCTTGTTCATCAGGCGCCCGTCCTCGAACCAGGCCTCACCCAGGTCGGCGCCACCGCGTACGTGAGCCATGGCGACGACAAACCCGCGGTCGAGCAGGCTGACGCGGTTGGGGCGGAAACCCGGGTTCAGCGAAAAACCATAGGCACCATAGCCTTCGACGAGCAAGGGTGCCCGGGCGTCGTTGCCTGCCCTGTCCACGCGCCAGGCCAGCGTCACCGGAATGCGCTTGCCGTCGCGCGATGGTGCCCAGATCCGCCGTGTGCTGTAGCGGCTGGCGTCGTAGGTGGGAACCTCGCGCCGCTTGCGCAGGACCTGCTGGCCGGTGGCCAGATGCAGATCGTACGTGGCCAGCGGCTCGACCATCGACGTCACGGTGTAGCGCAAATGCGCCGCCCGCAGGTCGGGCCTTTCGCCCAGGCTCAGGCTGGTGCCGGTCGCGGCAGCCAGGGGCAGGCTGCGGCCGCCCTGCAGCACCCGCACCCGCCGGTCGGCGTCGACCCGTTCCTGCACCGCCACGCCGGCGGGCAGCAGCACGAAACCTTCGACGGTGGCCTGTTCGCGGCCGGGCACCAGCGTGCGCCAGCGGCTGCGGACTTCTGCCGCACCTTCAGGGGCGGTGACGAGCTTGAAGTTCACCGCGCCTTCATTGGTCATGATGAACCAGCGGCCGTCGCGGTGGTCGATCTCATGGCGAACCTTGGCGCGTCGCGCCAGCACGGTCTGCACCGGCGCGGCGAGGCGGGCCAGGGGCACGGCGCGGGTCTCGGCGATGTCGCCACCACGCAGGTCGATTAGCAGGTAGCGCCGCGAGGCACTGGCGCGGATTTCAGTGAAAAGTGTCTTGTCGGCTTCCTCGAAGACTTTCGTGTCGGCGCTGGCAGGTGTGGCCAGGGTGTGGCGGTAGACCGGGCCGCTTTGCAGCAGCACCGGGTCCTGCTTCACGTAGAACACGCTGCGGCTGTCGGCCGACCAGACCAAGGCCTCGAGCACGCCAGGCACGGCGTCGTCGAGCAGTTGCCCGGTGACCAGGTTGCGCACGCGCAGCGTGTGGATGCGGCGGCCGGTGGTGTCCTCGGTCCAGGCCAACAGCCGGCCGTCAGGGCTGAGCGCATGGGCGCCGAGCTTGAAGAAGGCTTGGCCGGCGGCGCGTGCCGGCAGGTCCAGCAGCACCTGCGGGCGAGCCTTCGGGTCGGGACGTTCCGGCGTTCCGCGCTGGCGCATCAGCGTGGGGTACTCGGCCGCTGGCGCGAAAGCCGTCCAGACCCACCAGCCCTGGTCGTAGACCGGCACGCTGCTTTCGTCGGGCCGGATGCGCGCGCGCATCTCGGCCACCAGCTCACTCTGCAAGCCGGCCAGCGGCGCCAGCACGGTTTCGGTGTGGGCGTTTTCAGCTTCGAGGTAACGCATCACCTCGGCGCGCTTGGCCTTCGGGTCGTCGTCGCGCAGCCAGTGGTATTCGTCCACACGGTCGCCGTGCGGGCTCTTCACGAGGTGATGCAGCTGCGGGGCCAGCGGTGGCTTGGGCGAAGTCATGAGGGTCTGCGCGCTGGACAGGCCCGCGCAGCAGGCGAGCAACCAGGCAATTGTTTTCGACATCGACCGATGGTAGCCGCGCCCTGTCAGCGGCCGGAAGGCGGCAAGGCGCAATGCACCGGACGCGCCGCCAGCAGGCTGACAAGCACCGCCGGGCTGATGCCGACGAGGAAGCCGCGGCGGCCGCCGTTGATGCAGATCCGCGGCAAGTCCAGCACCGTCTGTTCGACGAAAACCGGCATCGGCTTCTTCAGCCCGAACGGCGACGTGCCGCCGATCATGTAACCGCTGTGTCGCTGCGCGACCTCGGGTTTGCAGGGTTCGACACTCTTGGCGCCGATCTCGCGTGCCAGGTTCTTGGTGCTGACCTGGCAATCGCCGTGCATCAGCACTATCAAGGGGCGCAGTTTGTCGTCCTGCATCACCAGGGTCTTCACAACCTGGTGCTCCGGAATCCCCAATTGGTGCGCCGACTCGGCGGTGCCGCCATGTTCGACGTAATCGTACGGATGCTCGGTGAATTCGACCCCGGCGAGCCGCAGCATCTGCGTGGCCGGGGTCGCGCTTACATGCTTACTTTTCGTAGCCATCAGGCAGGTCCAGGACGTGGCTTTCATCACGCCTTTCGCGCAAGGTCGGGGTGTCGATCAGCGGGTTCATCCTGAGCCCGCTGCGCTTTATCAGGAGTAGATGCAATGAAACTATCGGGCATTTTGGCGGGAACGGCGCTCGTGCTGGGTTCGCAGCTCAGCTTTGCGGCAGCCGGCCCGCTCGACTTGAGCAGCGGCAGTGCCGGATTTTCCAGCACGCCTCTGACGGGCGGCTTCACCGATCTGTTCACGTTCACGTTGCCGCTTCCAGGCACGATCAGCGGCAGCGTCACTTCGGTGGTCAGTGGCCTGCAGGACGTCGACTTCGTCGGCATCTTCCTCACCGGTCCGTCGGGCGTCTTCAACTTCACGCAACTGCTGGCCGACCCCTTCGAGACCTGGGCCCTGGCGCCCATCAGCGTGGCCGCGGGCAGCTACACGCTGGCGGTCATCGGCAGCAACAGCCCGGCTGGCGCCTCGTATGGCGGCAACCTGGCCGTCACCCTGGTGCCCGAGCCCGAGCCCTACACGATGCTGCTGGCGGGCATGGCCGTCATCGGGCTGCTGGCTCGGCGGCGAGCCATCACGATCTAGCGGCAGCCCGCCCGCGCGTCAGTCGCCGTCCACCCACTCGATCTGCGCGCCCAGCGCGCGGATGTTCTCTGCGAAGCGCGGGTGGGCACGACGCACCGGCGTGGCGTTGCGGATGACGCTGCGCCCCGGGATGCTGGCCGCGAGCATCAGCAGCGCAATCGCCACGCGGATGATGTACGGGCTTTCGACCTCGGCGGCCTGCAAGGGCTTGCCGCCGAAGGTGATGATGCGGTGCGGGTCGCTCTGGAAGGCGTGTCCGCCGAACTTGCTGAGTTCGCTGGTCCAGCCCATCGCGCCTTCGTAGACCTTGTTCCAGTACATCACGCTGCCTTCGGCCTTCACGCCCAGGGCCACGAAGATGGGCAACAGGTCCACCGGCAGGTAGGGCCAGGGCGCAGCCTCGATCTTCTGCAGGATGTTCTTGGTGAAGGGTTCACGCACCTTCAGCGGACCATCGACCACGGTGTGGCTCCAGCCGCCTTCGTGAACGACCTGCACGCCGAACTTGGCGAAGGTGCGGTCGATCAGCGGAAACTGCTCGGGGGCGCTGTTCTTCACCGTGATGCAGCCGCCGGTGATGGCACCCAGCGCCATGAACGTCACGGCTTCATGGAAATCTTCGGCGAAGCGGAATTCCACGCCCTCGGGCCGGCCCAGCCTTTTCACCCCATGCACCGTCAGCCGGCTGGTGCCGATGCCTTCGATCTGCGCGCCGAGCATGGCCATGAACTGGCAGAACTCCTGCACATGGGGTTCGCTGGCGCTGTTCATCAGCGTGCTGGTGCCGTGGGCCAGGGCCGCACACAGCACGAAGTTCTCGGTGGTCGTGACGCTGGCGTAGTCCAGCCAGTGGTGGTTGGCACGCAGTGCGCCGTCGACCTCGATCAGCAAGTGGCTGCGACTGCGTTCCACGCGCCCGCCGAAGCGTTCCATGACCTCGACATGCGGGTCGATCTCGCGCACGCCCAGCGTGCAACCCTGCACGTCGTTCTCGATGCGCGCCACACCAAAGCGCGCCAGCAGCGGCGGCACCAGCATCACGCTGCTGCGCATTTCCTCCGGCAGGTGATGCAGCTGCGGGTCGAAGTGGGTGCGGGCGTGGTGCAGTTCCAGCACGCCGGTGGCGTAGTCCACCTTCACGTCGCTGCCGAGCATGCGGAAGATATCCAGGATCTTGCGCACGTCGGTGATTTCCGGAATGCCGATGAGCCGGATCGGCTCGCTCGACAGCAGCGTGGCGCACAGGATCGGCAGCACCGCGTTCTTGTTCGCCGAAGGTGTGATGCGGCCCGTCAGGGGCGTGCCGCCATGGACAATGAGGTGGGCCATATGAGAAGGCTGCCGGGACGGGGCAGCAAGATGACATCGAATACCGCTGATTCTCTCGCGCGCCGACGCTTGCCCGCGGCGGCTGTGGTGCTGCTGTTGCATCTGGGCCTGCTCGGCGGTGTTTCGCTGGCCCTGCTGCACTCACGCAGCAGCCCTGACCGCGGCCCGGCGGCAGCGGCACCGGTGGCCTGGTTGCGACTGTTACCGCCACCGCAGGCCGCGCGGACCGATGGGCCTGCCCTGCCGCCTGCAGTTCCCCGGCGTTCGCTGCCCGTAACCCGCGAGCGCCCGCAGGCGGCGCTGAACTGGGTGCCCGGCGTGCCGACTGCTCCCGCGACTGCTCCTGCGGCTGCGCCCACCGAGCCCGGCCAGCCGGCACCGGCCATCAGCCCGCCTGCACAGGCACCCGAGGCCAGCCGCCCACTGGTTCTGACCCTGCCCCGCGGCGCCCCGGCGCCCTGGCGTAACCCGGCCTTGGACGACCCGCGCAGCAACACGCAGGCAGCCACCCTGGAAAGCCGGCTGGCAACCGTGATGGCGTCGTCGGAAGGACCGATCACGCAAGAACACATGCCCGACGGCAGCGTGCGCTTTCGCCGCGGCAAGTCCTGCGTCGTCGTGCGGCCGTCGCGCAGCGGCACGCTCGACCCCTTCAACCAGAGCGTCAGCCCGAAGCCGCGCCAGGTGGACAGCTGCTGAGCCGCGCGCGCTCTTCTTCCTGCAGCCGCAGCACGCGGCGCTGAACCTTGCCGGTGGTCGTCATGGGCAGGGCGTCGATGAACTCGATTTCCTTGGGGTATTCATAGGGCGCCAGCCGGCCCCGCACATGCTGCTGCAGCGCCTGCACCAGGGCTGCGCTGGCGGTCACACCCGGCGCCAGCACCACGTAGGCCTTGACCAGGGCACCGCGCTCGGCGTCGGGCTTGGGCACCACCGCGGCATTCGCCACGGCCGGATGCTTGACGAGGCAGTTCTCGACCTCGCTGGGCCCGATGCGGTAGCCCGCGGCCTTGAAGACGTCGTCGCTGCGACCCTGGTACCAGAGGTACCCGGCATCGTCCATGACCGCGGTGTCGCCGGTGCGGCACCAGCTGGCTGCCGGGTCGCCGGTGTACTTGGCGGCGGTGGCTTCGGGCTGCTTCCAATAGCCCAGGAAGAACACCGGGTCGGGCCTGCCATGCACGTCGAGCCGATGCACGGCCACGTCGCCCGGCGTGCCACGTGGGCATTCATCGCCCTGCGCGTCGATCACGGCCACGCGGTGGCCGGGGTAGGCGCGACCCATGCTGCCGGCCCGTGCCGGCCAGCCCGGGTGGCTGCCGCCCTGGCGGTCGATGAAGGCGCCGCAGTTGCCGACGATGTAGTTGATCTCGGTCTGGCCGAACATCTCGTTGACCGTCAGCCCCAGCGCCTGCCGGCCCCAGTCGAAGACGGCGTCTCCCAGGGCCTCGCCGGCGCTCATCACCGAGCGCAGCTGCAGCGCATAGCGCTCGCGCGGGGCCGGCACGGCTTTCATCATCGCCTTCAGCGCCGTGGGAAACAGGAAGCTGTGCGTGACGCGGTGTCGCTGCATCAGCTCGAACGCCCTTTCGGGATGGAAGCGGCCGTGGAAAGCGACGATACGGCGCCCGAAGTACAGCGTGGGCAGCAGCGCGTCCATCAGCCCGCCCGTCCAGGCCCAGTCGGCCGGGCTCCAGAAGACCTCGTCGTCACGTGTGCCGAACCAGTTCTGGCTGCACACGAAACCGCTCAGGTTGCCCAGCAACGCCCGCTGCGGGATCAGAGCGCCCTTGGGCGGGCCGGTGGTGCCGCTGGTGTAGATGAGGATGGCCGCATCGTCGGCGCGCGTGGCGACCGGGCGGAAGCGCTGCGGCGCATGCGCCAGCGCCTCTTCCCAGGTCCAGACCGACGCCGCCACCGGCGCGCCCACCGCCAGCAGCCAGCGCAGCGCCGGGCATTCGGCCTGCAGCGCGCGCACGGCCGGCAGCACGCCCGCGTCGACGATCGCCGCAACCGCGGCACTGTCCTGCAGCCGGTAGGCCAGCGCATCAGGGCCGAACAGCATCGACAGCGGCATGGCCACCGCGCCCAGCATCTGCAGCGCCATGTGCGCCACCGCGGTTTCTGGCCGCTGCGGCAGCACCAGAGCCACCACCTGCCCATGCCGTACACCCTGGCTGCGCAGCGCGGCGGCAAGGCGCAAGGCCTGCGCCTGCAGTTCACCATAGCTGAGTTCACCGCGTCGACCGGCTTCGTCTTCCCAGGCGATGGCCACCCGCGCGGCCGTGGCCGGGGCGGCGGCCCAGCGGCTGCAGCAGGCCTGGGCGATGTTGAAGTCGGCTGGCACCTGCCACTGCAGACCGGCGTGCAGGGCAGCGTGGTGGTCGACGTCAGGCAAAGGGCCGGCGGCTGGGCGGTGGCGGGAGCGTCGGGGCATGGGCCAGGAGCTTAAGCGCCGGGACTTGAGCGCCATAAGCCGGGCTTGTACCCGGCTGTTGTTCGTTCCACCCCGGGCGCTGGCACCCGTGCAGCACGGTCAAGTTCCGGCCGAGGGCGCCGAAAAACAAGTCACTGGTCACCGACAACGCACTTCCAACCTGCCCCCGAACATGCAACTCGCCGCTCTGGCCACAGTCAAGAACCGCATCCAGCTGGGAACCCCCCTGCCCTTCAACGTGCGCGACGCCGACCGTACGCTGCTGCTGGCGCGTGGCCAGAAGGTGCAGTCGCAGGCCCAGCTCGAAGCCTTGCTCGAACGTGGCTGCATCGTCGACCTGGCCGAGCTCGTCAACCGCCGCGACGACGTGCTGAAGGCTCCGCGCGCCCAGCTGGGCCAGCTGTGGGCCGACAGCATGAATCGCGTTGGCCAGGCCATGCGCAACAGCGCCAAGCCCGGCTTCCGCGAGACCCTCGAAGATGCTGCCGAACCCGTGCTGGCACTCATCGAACGCGACCCCGACCTGGCCATCTTCCAGGTGCTGCGGCAGGACAGCAATGCCGACCAGCAATACGGTGCTCGCCGCTCGCTGCACTGCGCCATCACCAGCCAGCTCGTCGCCCAGCGCCTGGGCTGGGCCCCTGAAGACGCCGAGCGTGCCTTCAAGGTGGCGCTGACGATGAACATCTCGATGCTGGAACTGCAGGGCCAGCTGGCGCGCCAGCGCACGGCACCCACGCCCGAACAGCGCCACGCGCTGCAGTCGCACCCGATGCGCAGCGTGCAGATGCTCGAACAGGCCGGCGTCACCGACGCCGATTGGCTGCAGGCCGTGCTGCAGCACCATGAACACGAGGACGGCAGCGGCTACCCCAGCGGCCGCAGCGATGTCGCCGACCTGGCTTCGCTGGCGCGCCGGGCCGACATCTACACCGCCAAGCTGTCGGCCCGCTCAAACCGTGACGCCATCGCCGCCGACGTTGCCGGACGCCAGATCTTCATGGAAGACCCTGGCCACCCGATGACGGCAGCGCTGGTCAAGGAATTCGGCATCTACCCGCCGGGCTGCCATGTGCGGCTGGTCTCGGGCGAACTGGCCATCGTGGTGGCACGTGGCAGCAGCATCACCACGCCCGTCGTCGCCTGCCTGAGCAATGCCCGCGGCGCACCGCTGCCGGCACCACTGCGGCGCGACACGGCGAACAGGGCCCATGCCATCGAAGCCGTGGTCGGCGAGCGCAGCGTCACGATGCGCCCGACGCTGGAGCAGCTGCTGGCGATGCCGGACTGAGGTCGTTGCCAGGCTTGGCCATCGTGGCCAGCGCGTCGCCCGTCACGCGGCAGATGCGCCAGTCGGGCATCACCGTCGCACCCATGCCCTGGTAGAAGCGGATCGCGTTCTCGTTCCAGTCGAGCACGCTCCACTCGAAGCGCCCGCAGCCGCGCTGCAGCGCCAGCGCCGCCAGGTGGCGCAACATGGCCTTGCCCAGGCCGCTGCCGCGGTGGGCCGGCCGCACGTACAGGTCTTCCAGGTACAGGCCGGGCCGACCCAGGAAGGTGCTGAAATTGGTGAAGAACAGGGCGAAGGCCACGACCTCGCCGTTCACCTCCGCGACCACGGCCTCGGCCGCCGGCCGCCGGCCGAAGAGGTGTGGATGCAGCGACTCGGGCGTAACGACCACCAGATGCAGCAGCTGTTCGAAATCAGCGAGCTCGCGGATCAGGCCGACGATGGCCGGCAGGTCGGCCACGGCAGCGGGGCGCAGGGTGAAGGGCTTGGCGTTCATCGGCGTTGTCGGAGTCTGGCGGAACCCGCACGCTACACCGCCCGGCAAGTCCAAGGGCTGCGAATTCAAGGGCAGCTGAGAACCGCACCGGCGCGGGTGCAGTAGCCCCGGGGGCCGATCAGCAAGCTCCCCTGGATCTGGACACGTGTGCCATCGCTGGCCCAGCAACCCTGTGGATCGCAGTGCGAGATCGTCACCAAAGGGCGCTGCTGGACGGCAGGAGCCGGCGGCTTCGAAGCCGGTGCCGCAACAACGTCGGGCGTGATCGTGCCCGGCGGCGGGACCACCGATGCCCGGCCGCCTGGAAATGGCGTCAGCCTTGGCGGCAGGGCAGCGCCGGGGGGTTCGCCGGCCGTTGATTCACCCAGACAGACCCTGGCCGCGTCACGCTGCAGTTGCCGAAGCCTGGAGTGCACGTCTTTCGCGTTCGGCGCCAGGCCTGAGCGGCGCGCGATGGCGGCATCCTCTTCCTGTGCCAGCAAGTCCAGTGCCGCACGGCACGGTGCTGTTTCCAGCGGCGCCGCCTGCGCCACAGGCACCGGAAAAAACGCGACAAGCATCCAGGGCAGCGTCCAGATCACCAGGGTCGGACAGCGGGGCGCCGTGGAAGTTCGGCGCGTTACCGGAACCCGCCGCAAGCTTGACTGGAAAGCTGGGTGAGCATGCCGACGCTGCGCGCCCGAAACGCAGGCGCCAGCGGCATCGTCACCACGCCGCCCTGGGCAGCCCGTCGAAGGCAGCGACAGGCATCCATGCATGATCGCCTTGCGCCGGGGTCGGCGGAGCGGGTAAGTCGGCATGGCGCAGCAGGATTTCGCCCCGGGCGCCCGGTCCCTTGGCGCAGAAGGCGAACACCTCGCGGATGTTGCCGTTGAAACCGCGATAGGGTGTCTGCGTGGCGGGCACGGATGCTCCTTGTTCGTGGTCGAGTCGCCCAGTCAGCAGCACTTCAACGAATGACGGCCTTGCCGCGATTCGACCGACCGACGCCGAGCCAAAGAAAAACGGGCCAGCTCCTTGCGGAACTGACCCGTCGGTCTAGAACGATGTTCTGGTGCGGCTGGCAGGAATCGAACCCACGACCCCTTGGTTCGTAGCCAAGTACTCTATCCAGCTGAGCTACAGCCGCACGTAGCCTCGCAGTATAGCATGCAATTTCAGTCGATCCCAGCAGCTTCGTGGTCGCATTCCCAGGCGCGCTGCTCCTGCCCTTCCTGGCGCGCCAATGCGGCCAGCTGCCGCCATGCGGCGCGACGGGTACGCCCCGGCAGGCCGGGTGCGGCCGCGGCTTGTTCCAGCAGCCGGCGCGCCTTGCCCCAGAGCTGCCGTTCGGCGAAAGCCTGCCCGACCGCGGCCACCACTGCCGGCTCGTGGCTGAACGCCTGCACCGCAGTTTCCAGGCGCGGCAACCAGTCGGGCCCGATGCCCGGCGTGGCGTCGATGAGCGCGGCCGCCACCACTTCACGCTCGTCGCGGCTCAGTTCCGCCAGACGATCCCAGAACGGACGCAGCCATTGGCGCGCTTCCTCGTGGGCCTGCAGCTGCACGGCACGTTGTGCTGCGCGCGCCGTGACGTGCGCATCGCGACGGTCGGCGGGGTCGAACTGCGACCAGAGTCGCCGCAGCTGCTGGACGTCGTGCACCCCTTCCAGGGCTTCCCCGGCCAGCGATCGCAACAGGCTCTGCGCCACCACCGGCGAAAACGCCTGGTGCTTGGCCAGGAGCCGCGCCATGTGCAGCGCTTCCAGCGGCTGACGGCCCATGCGCGCGGCCTGCAGCTTCAGGCGCAGGGCCTGGGTTCGGCGTGCGGCACCGGGTGGCAGTGCAGCCAGCATCTCGAGCGCACGTGGAGCGTCACGGTCGTCCAGCGCCCATTCTGCGGCGAGCATGCGCGCGGCATCGTCGGCCGGCTGCGGGCTGCCGGGTTTGCGCGGCGACTTCAAGGCCAGCGCCAGGGCCTGGTCACGCTGCGGGCGGTCCTGCAGGCGGTGCAGACTGCCAGCGGCCAGCAGCTGGGCCAGCAGGCGGAAGTCGACATCGGCCTGCAGGCCCGGCGCTTCGCTTTGCAGCAGCAGGGCTCGTTGCGCCGCCTTGCGGGCGCGGCCGTAGCGGGCGCTGAAGTATTCCGCCAGCGCGTCACGGAAGGCAGCCTGGGCGGCACGCTCTTTCTGCAAGGCGCGCCATTCGCTGGCGCGCTGCGGCAGGCTGACGAGTGCGGTGAAGGCCTGCACCGCCGCCACGCCCAGCAAGCAGGCCCCGACCAGCAGAATCACAAACAGATTCAGGGACAGGTCGGTGCGCCAACCATGCCAGTAGAGCGTGACCAGGCCGTCGTTGCTGCCCAGCACAGTGGCCGCAACCACGGCCACCGTGAACAGCAGGATCAGCCAGACGATGCCGCGCATGGGCCGGCCCTTCCCCGCTAGCGCCCGGCCGACGCCGTGGCGATGGCCGCCAGCGTGGCGTCGGGCCGCGGCACGCTGACAGCCCGCGCTTCGCCGGCCACCTGCTTGAGCAGCTCACTGCCCTGCTGCACGCGGCGGGCGCTGCGGTCGAAATACTTGTCCAGCGCAGTCTGGGCGTCGCGCATGTCGAGCTGCGCAGTGTCGAACTGGCGCGACAACAAGGCCAGCCGCGCGTTCAGCAGACGCAGTTTGAGGTTTTCGCGCAGGAACCAGGCCTGCTCGGGCGCCAGCAGCATGGCTTCGGGCTCGTCGATGCGGGTCACGCGGATAAGGCTCCTGATCTCGTTCCAGACATGCCCCAGCAGCCGCTGCCCCTGTTGCCCGACAGCACCGCTCCAGGACCAGACCGCATCCGCGGCGGACGCCGCAGCAGCGGTCGACGCCGCCTGGGTGGCGGCTGCCGCAGAGGCTGCGGCTGAAGCCGACATGGCGGCCGATGCCGCCACCCGGGCTGCCGGTGCCGTGCGCACTGGCGGCGCTGCAGCAGAAGCCCGCGCGGCCACGGCGTCGGCGCGGCCGGTGCGCCTGTGGGGTTCGGAGGCCAGCGGCAGTTCGTCGACCATGCGGATCAGCTCGTCCAGGCGGATCGACAAGGCGCCGATGTCGGAAGCGCCTGCGGCACGCACGCGGTCCAGGTCCTGCGCCACGGCCCGGCGCACACGCTCGAGCTGAGGCTGGTTGTAGCGCGCCAGGCGCTCGTCGGCCTGCTGCAGCGCCTGCACCAGGGGGTTGGCGCTGCCGGTGATGGCGCTTTGCTGCAGCGCCACGCGCAGCGCGTTGTCGATGTCGGCCAGCACGTTTTCGTCGCGTGAACGTGCCAGCGACTGCACCAGTTCCTCGAACTGCGTGCGCTGCAGGCTGGTTTCCGCGACACGGGCGTCGAGCAGGGCCACGCGCGCGCCCGCCTCGCGGGCCACCGCTTCGGCCTGGCGGGCCAGGGTCCGGGCTTCGGTCGCCTGGCTGCCACTGTCCTGCTGCCGCTTGACGAGTTCGATCTCCAACGACTTCACGCGCTGCTGGGTGTTCCAGGCAAAGACCAGCGCCGCCGTGGCAAGGGCCGCCAGCAGCACGGCACCCGCGGCGATCCAGCGGCCGGCGCCAGCGGCCAGCGGCGCGGCCGTGGCCGCTGGCCCGGGTGCCGCAGGTGGCGCAGCTTCAGCCACGGCGACGCCGGGCATGACTTCGGGCTGCGGTGCAACGGGTTCGTTCACAGCCTGACCTTCTTGCGCCCGACGACCGGGTCTGCCATCCATGCGGCCACCGCCTGGACATTGGCTTCAACCTCCTGCACGCTGCCAAAACCGGCGTCGCGCGCCGACTGCACGATGCGCGGATGCGAAGCGATCGCGCGGCTGTGCGACCAGTCCGGCGGCGGCTGGAGCCGGCTCGCCAGAAGGCCCAGGTAACCCACCGCCTCACTGCTGCTGAAATGCCAGACATGGTGTTCGGGCTCGGCAATGGCCTCTTTCAACAGTGTCGCTTCGGCCGCGTCCAGGCGCGGCGCGCAGCGTCGGTAGGCGGCGATGAAATCGACCTCGGCACCGCGCGCGCGCAGCGCGTCGGCCAGCCAGTCTCGCCCTTCCTCGCCACGCACCACCAGCACACGCCGGCCGGCCCAGGAACGGAACTGCAGCTCTTGCCACAGGCCTTCGGAATCGAAGTTGCCGGCCTTCGGGTCGGGCTCGACCAGCAGGGTCTGCACCACACCCGCGGCGCGCAGTGCCGCGCTGGTACCCGGCCCGGTGGAACCGGCCCAGACACCCGCCGGCCAAGCCGGCTGCGCAGCCGTCGCGGCGGGCGCGGCTGCAAAGAAGTACTGCACCGCATTGGCACTGACGAACACCACCATCGAGTAGGCCGTGATGTGCGCCCAGATGGCGCGCAGCGGCGCCGGGTCGGCCAACGGGTCGATGTGGATCAGCGGCAAGGCCTGGGCCTCGACACCCATCGCCTGCAGCCGCGTCACCCAAGGCACTGCCTGGGCCAGCGGGCGGGTGACGATCAATTTCACGGCGTGGCAGCCGGCAGGTAGTGGCCGGCGCCAGCTGCCTGCAGGGCCTGCGCAGCGCGCTCGCCGAGCGCACGCGCTTCGGGTTCGCTATCCACCGCCATGTCGATCTCGGCCTGCACGGTGGTGTGCAGCAGCGGCCGCTTGACGTCGACGCTGTCACCGAGCGCAGCCACCAGGCTCAGCCGGCTGCCCTGCCAGGTGGCATGTGCCGCCAGCGGCATGCTGCAGCTGCCGCCCAGGGCCCGCGACACCGCGCGTTCGGCATGGGCAGCCAGGAAGGTGGGCACGTGGATGGTCTGGCGCAGCAGCTCGCGCAGGGCCGCGGCGTCTTCGCGCACCTCGATGCCCAGGGCGCCCTGGCCGGCGGCGGGGATCATCTGCGCGGGTTCGAAGCGGCAGCGGATGCGTTCGGCCAGACCCAGGCGCATCAGCCCGGCGGCGGCCAGCACGATGGCGTCGAATCCGCCTTCGTCGAGCTTGCGCAGCCGCGTGTCGAGGTTGCCGCGCAGCGGCTCGATCTGCAGGTCGGGGCGACGCGCCATCAGCTGCGTCACCCGGCGCAGGCTGCTCGTGCCCACCACCGCGCCTTGAGGCAACTCGTCCAGGCTGGCGTAGCGGCTGCTGACGAAGGCGTCGCGCGGGTCCTCGCGTTCCCACACCGCCGCCAGCACGAAGCCTGCCGGCAGGTCCATCGGCACGTCTTTCAGCGAATGCACGGCCAGGTGAGCGCGGCCTTCCTCGAGCGCTGTTTCCAGTTCCTTGACGAACAGGCCCTTGCCACCCACCTTGCTGAGCGCACGGTCGAGGATCTGGTCGCCGCGCGTGGTCATGCCGAGCAGTTCGACGGCCAGGCCGAAACGGGCGGTCAGGGCGTCGCGAACATGTTCGGCTTGCCACAGGGCCAGGCGGCTTTCGCGCGTGGCAATGATGGTCGGTGTGTGAAGACTCATGGCCTTGATTATCGCCAGCGCGCGGCCGCCGCTCGCCAAGCCTTCGGCATGCGGCTTGCGTGCATCATCTGTAACCTGGTTACAGCTTCAGGACTATCCATGCCCACACCCCGCAGCAACACCACCGCCCCCCGCAAACCTCGCTCCACCCTGTCGAAAACCGATGCAGCGGAGAAGAACAAGCCGCTGGTCGAAGATATCCGGTTACTCGGTCGCATCCTGGGCGACGTGATCCGCGAACAGGAAGGCGTGGAAGCCTTCGACCTGATCGAACGGGTGCGGCAGCTCAGCGTGGCCTACCGCCTGAAGGCCGACGCCAGTGCCGGCCGGGTGCTCGACCGGCTGCTGAAGAACCTGTCCGCCGACCAGACGGTGACCGTGATCCGCGCCTTCAGCTACTTCAGCCACCTGGCCAACATCGCCGAAGACCGCCACCATGTGCGTCGCCGCGCCAGCCACGAACTGGAAGGTCATCAGCAGGAAGGTTCGCTGGCGGTGGCCTTCGACCGCCTTCACCGCGCCGACCACCGCGCCGCCGACATCGCCCAGGTGCTGCAGAGCGCCTACATCGCCCCGGTGCTCACCGCCCACCCCACCGAGGTGCAGCGCAAGAGCATCCTCGATGCCGAACGGGCCCTGGCCGCCTACCTTGAAATTCGCGACGACCTGCCCAGCGCCGAGCGCCGCGCCGACAACGAGGCCCTGATCCGCGCCCGCGTCACCCAGCTCTGGCAGACGCGCATGCTGCGCACCACGAAGCTGACGGTGGCCGACGAGATCGAGAACGCGCTGTCGTACTACGAGGCCACGTTCCTGCGCGAGATTCCACGCCTGTATCGCGAGATCGAACGCGCCCTGCCCGGCCACGACATTGCACCGTTCCTGCGCATGGGGCACTGGATCGGAGGCGACCGCGACGGCAACCCCTTCGTCACCGCCAGCACCATGCGCAATGCCCTGGCCCGCCAGTGCGAGGTGGCGTTGCGCTTCTATCTGCGCGAAATCCACGCGCTGGGTTCCGAACTGTCGATGAGCGGCACGCTGGCGCCCGTGGCGCCCGAGATGCAGGCCCTGGCCAGCCGTTCGCCCGACCACAACCCGCACCGAGCCGACGAACCCTACCGCCGCGCCCTGGTCTACATCTACGCCCGGCTGGCCGCCACCCTGCATACCTTGACCGGCACCGAAGCCCTGCGCCACGCGCTGCCGCCGCAAGATCCGTATGCCGAAGCTGGCGAGTTCCTGGCCGACCTGCAGGTGATCGCGCGTTCGCTGGCCACCCACCACGCCGCGGCGCTGATCGGCCCGCGCCTGGCGCCGCTGATGCGCGCGGTGCAGGTCTTCGGTTTCCACCTGGCCACGCTGGACCTGCGCCAGAGCAGCGACAAGCATGAAGCCGTGGTCGCCGAACTGCTGAAGGTGGCGCGCGTTCAGCCCGACTACAGCGCACTCGACGAACCCGCACGCCGCAGCCTGCTGCTGCAGCTGCTGGCTGACGCGCGGCCGCTGCGGGTGCATGGCGTGAGCTATTCCGAACTGGCGCAGAGCGAGCTGGCGATCTTCGAGACCGCCCGCCAGGCCATCGGCCAATACGGCCGGGAGGCCCTGCGCCACTACATCATCAGCCACACCGAAGAGGTGAGCGACCTGCTCGAAGTGCTGCTGCTGCAGAAGGAATGCGGGCTGCTCGTGGGCTCGCTGGCCGCGGGCGAGACCGCCCGCGCCGCGCTCATCACGGTGCCCCTGTTCGAGACCATCGGCGACCTGCGCCGCAGCGAAACCATCATGCGCGAGTTCTATGCGCTGCCTGGCGTGGCCGCGCTGGTGGTGGCCAGCGGCAGCGAACAGGACGTGATGCTGGGCTACAGCGACAGCAACAAGGACGGCGGCTTCTTCACCAGCAACTGGGAGCTCTACCGCGCCGAGACCGCCCTGGTCGAACTCTTCAACGAACTCGGCCGCGACCACGGCATCACGCTGCGCCTGTTCCACGGCCGCGGCGGCACGGTGGGCCGGGGCGGCGGCCCCAGCTACCAGGCCATCCTGGCGCAGCCGCCGGGCACGGTGAACGGCCAGATCCGCCTGACCGAGCAGGGCGAGGTCATCGGCTCGAAATACGCGCATCCGGAAATCGGCAGGCGCAACCTGGAAACCCTGGTGGCCGCCACCCTGGAAGCCACCATGCTGCACCCGACCAAGACGGCGCCGGCGGCCTTCCTTGAAGCCGCCGCACAGATCAGCGACGCCAGCTGCGCGGCCTACCGCAAGCTGGTCTACGGCACGCCCGGTTTCACCGAGTATTTCTTTGCGGCCACACCGATCCGCGAGATCGCCGAACTGAACATCGGCAGCCGTCCGGCCAGCCGCAAGGCGACGCAGGCGATCGAAGACCTGCGCGCCATCCCCTGGTCGTTCAGCTGGGGCCAGTGCCGCGTGGCGCTGCCGGGCTGGTGCGGCTTCGGCAGCGCCGTCGAATCCTTCCTGGCTGCCGCCGGGCCTGATCAGCGCGCCACGCGCGCAGCGCTGCTGCAGCGCATGCACAAGCAGTGGCCATTCTTCCGCGCGTTGCTCAGCAACCTCGACATGGTGCTGGCCAAGAGCGACCTGCGCATCGCCGCGCGCTATGTCGAACTGGTGGAGGACAAGGCGCTGGGCAAGCGCATGTTCACCGCCATCAAGGCCGAATGGGAACGAGCCAACACCGCGCTGAATCTCATCACCGGGCAGACCGAGCGGCTGGCCTCGAACCCGGCACTGGCTCGCAGCATCGAGCACCGCTTCCCCTACCTGGACCCACTGAACCACCTGCAGGTGGAACTGCTGCGCCGCTACCGCGCGCGGCCCCAGGGCGGCAAGGCCGCCGACCCCAGTGTCGAGCGGCTGCAGCGCGGCATCCACCTGTCGATCAACGGCATCGCCGCGGGATTGCGCAACACCGGCTGACCGCAGGCCAGCGCACCCCTCATTCACGGGGTGCGCCTGGCGCGTCCGCCTACATCCAGGCCGGGAGGGGCTGCGTAAGGTCTGAAGACGCCACGACGTGGATCTCGAGTGCACGGCGTCAACACCTTCAACCCTCCAGGAGTCTCCCCATGTCCATTCACAACGCTTTCCGCGGTCGACACGTTCGCCTGGCCGCAGCCGCTGCCCTGGCCCTGTGCGCCGGCGCTGTCAGCGCGCAGTCGCTGGTCGGCCTGACCAGTGCCAACGAGCTCACCCGCTTCAGCGCCGCCAACCCGGCCATGGCCACCACCGTGGACATCACCGGCCTGGCCGCCGGCGACCGCTTCATCGGCATCGACCTGCGCCCCAGCAACAACACCATCTACGGCATCACCCAGTCGAACCGGCTGTACACGCTGAACGAGTTCACCGGCGCGGCGACCTTCGTCGCAGCGCTGTCGATGCCCGTCATCACCACTGCGCTGGGCTACGGCTTCGACTTCAATCCCGTGGCCGACTACGGCGGCGCGACCTCGTTGCGCCTGGTCGGCAGCGATGGCGGCAACTTCGCCATCAATGCCAACACCGGTGCCGTGACCGTGGCCACGTCGATCGCCAGCGGCTATTCGGCCGTGGCGTATTCGAACTCGGCGCCGTTCTCGAGTGCGCCGGCCAGCACCACGCTGTACTACATCAACAGCGGCACCGACGCGCTCGCCTCGACGCCCACCGGCTTCAACAACCCGGTCATCAGCACCCTGGGCGCGCTGGGCGTCGACGCACTGCGGGCCAACGGCTTCGAGATCACGGGCGGCATGGGCATCGCCGCGCTGAACCTCGATGCCGGCACCTCGCTGACGACCGGCATCTACGGCATCAACCTGGGGTCCGGCGCAGCCACGCTGATGGGCACCTACAACGGCACGCTGTCGGGGCTGACCGTCAGCGCCGTGCCCGAGCCCGGCACCTATGGCCTGCTGGCCGCGGGCCTGGCCGTCGTGGGCTTGTTGGCCAGGCGCCGCCGCGCGGCCTGAACCTCACCGTCGGCCGCCACCGACTGAACCCAGTTGCGCGTGTCGTCGAGCACGGGGCAGGCATAGGGTTGGTCGGCAGGCAGCAGCGAGGCCGTGGCTTGGAAGAGCGCGGCCTCGTCTCTTTTCAGGGGTTCGAGATCGGCTTCGGACCAGGCCAGCCGCGATGCGAGCGATGCCACCGTGTCGAGCACCCCGCCTTCACGGCCCTGCGCCAGCATCTGCCGCGCCAGCGCGTCGCACTGAGCCCGGCGGCCCGGTCGGTCCATGGCTTGCGCCGAGCACAGCGCAGCGGCGGCCTCGAGCGCCGGCCGCGCAAGCCCGGCTTCGAATAGCAGGCTGCCGCGCAGCAGATCCAGCCGCAGATAGCCAGGCAGGTCGTCGGGCCAGGCGGCGTCCACCAGCTGCGCCAGCTGGCCCGTGGCGCCGCCGAAACGACCGGCCTGCAAGGCCTTGTTCAAGGCCGCGTCCCCTGCCGTGCCGGCACCCGCCTGTCCAGCCACTCGCAGCCAGTTCATGCCGTCGTCCGGCGCCAGCCGCACCAGATCACGCGCCGACAGTCGCCGGCAATCCGCCGAAGGCTGGCCTTCACGGCTGCAGGCTGCCAGCGCCCAGTGCACCACCGTCGCGTCGCGGCTGTTCCGCGCCAGGCGCGCCAGGCTGCGAACTGCCGCTGCCACCGCGGGCGACGGCAGGGCTGCCGTTGTCGCGGCGGTTTCGGCCTGGCCCGACGCTGGCTGAAGCGCTTGTCCAAACGCTGGCCCATGCGCCTGGATGACCCAGCTCGCCGCCCGCGAACGTTCGGTCTGCCTCGGCGCCGACAGCGCCGCCTGCACCCGCAGCCAGGCCTGCCGTCGCGCCGGCTCGGCCAGGGCCGGCGGCAAGGCTTCCCATGCCGCCCGGACACGGGGTGTCTGGGCACTGTGTTCCGGCAAGGGCAGGGGCAGGTTCAAGCGGCCGACGCCGCAAAGTTCCAGCACCGATTCGACCGGCTCGGCGGCTTTCAGGCCGGCCGCGGCACGCGCCGTTGCCAGTGCCGCCGATGCCGCCCGGGCGACACGCGCCGCGGCTTCGCCGGCCTGGCCCCATTGAGGTTCGGCTGCGCTTGCCGCCATCGATGCCGCCACTGAGCCCGATGCTGAAACCTTTGATGCCGAAGCCACCGATGCCGATGAAGCTGCTGCCATTGCCGAAGCCCCGCCGCCAGCTGCCAGCTGCCGCTTGGCGCTTTCGCCATAAACCTGCAGCCCCAGCACTGCCACCAACGCCGCAAGCAGCAGGGCTGGCCAGGCGCGGCGGCGTGGCAGCGCAGTGCCGTCAGGAACAGTCATGGCCCGTCTGACGGCCGCAACGCGCCAAAGTTCAAGCCGACAGCGCCGCGCGCACCGCGGCCACCTGGCGGCGCGACACCGCCAGCCATTCGTCCAGCGGCGCCACACGCACGGCCCAGCCTTCGCTGCCGTCCTCGCCGCCCAAGCCCTCGCGCAACGCGAGCGCCCTGACCGCATGGCGCGCCACCAGCGCGTTGCGGTGCACCCGGATGAAGGGCGGGCCGCCCAGGTCCGCGAGGCGCTGCTCCAGTTCAGACAGGGACTCGTCGAGCAGGTAGCTGTGCAGGGCGGTGCGCAGCGTCACGTACTTCAGCTCGGCCTTCATGTACAGCACCTCGTGCAGCGGCAGGCGCAACACGCGCCCGCGGTCGCTGACCACCAGCACCGGGCCCTCGGGGGGCAGCGCCGCGCCGGCCGTGCCGCTGGCGCGGGCCGTCAGCCGTTGCAGCACACGTTGCAGAGCCGCATGCAGCCGTTCCCGGCGCACCGGCTTGGTAAGGTAGTCCACCGCTTCCAGGTCGAAGGCGGCGAGCGCGTATTCAGAGTGCGCGCTGATGAACACCACCGCCGGCGGCTGCGGCAGCGTGCGCAGCGTGCTTGCCAGCTTCAGCCCCATGTGGCGCGAAGGCCCGGGCATGCGGATGTCCAGCAGCAGCAGGTCGAAGGCTTCGCCCTCGGGTGCCGACTGCACCTGGCGCAGCGCGTCGTCGGCGTCGACGGCGTCGACGATGGCTTCCACGGGGATGTCGGGCAGGTCCTGGATGAGGCTGCGCAGCCGCATGCGCGCCAGGCCTTCGTCGTCGACGATCAGGATGCGCATGGCCGGCGTTCAGTCCACCGGCAGCACGATGCGCGCATGGAACAGGTCGCCCTGGTTGTCCATGCCCGGGCCGGGCTCGCGCCAGACGTCGCACTGCGCAGCCATGTCGTGCAGCAGCCGCAGGCGTTCACGCACGTTGTGCAGCGCCATGCCATGGCCCGGGCTGCCGGCGTCGTCGCCCACGGTGTTGGTGACGACGACCACGACCTGGCCGCGCTGCACATCGGCGCTGATGCGCACACGACCGCCATGCGATGAAGGTTCGACACCATGGCGCACGGCGTTTTCGACCAGTGGCTGCAGCACCAGGGGCGGCACGCGCGCGCGGCCGACGCGGGGGTCGGCGTGGTCGATGTGCCAGTCCACGCTCAAGCGGGCGCCGAAGCGGATCTGCTCGATGTCCAGGTAGCGGCGCGCGAGTTCGATCTCCTCGTCCAGCGTCACCCACGCGCCGACGTCGGCCAGTGCCGTGCGGAACAGCTGCGCCAGGTCTTCCAGCACGGCCTCGGCCCGCGGCGGGTCCACACGCACCAGGGCCAGCGCGGTGTTGAGCGCATTGAACAGGAAATGCGGGCGGATGCGCGACTGCAGCTCGGCCAGACGGGCACTGGCGTTGGCCGGGTGCCAGACCCTGGCACGCAGTTCCAGCCAGCCCCAGAGCAGTGCCGCGAAGGCCATGCCCGCCACCAGCACCGCTGCCACGCGCAGGCCGCCGGCGGTGGGCACCAGGCCGGCCCAGGCCAGCGGCAGCGTGGCCAGACCCGCGGCCACGGCACCCAAGCCCAGCACCACGGCGCCGCGGGCCGCCGCATGGGCGCGCTGCAGCGGCCGGCGCAGCGCGCATACCGTCACCAGCCACATCAGCGTGCCGGCCACCCCGGCAAAGGCCAGCACGGCCTGGCGCGCAGGCCACTGCGCCAGGTTGTCGGCCACGCCCGCAGCCACGATGGCCAGCACCGCCTGCACGCCGAGCACGGCGCGCAACGCCAGCGCCGGGTGGCAGACGTCGAAAGCGGCGGCGGCCTGGGCCTGAAGCCGCGCGCGTTCGTCGGCCAGCGGGTCGAAGCGGCTCGCGGCAAAGCTGCTGCTGGCCGGCTCGGCGGCCTGCGTGGTGTCGGGCCACAGGCTGCCTGGCCGGCTGACGGACTGCACAAAATCAACAGGGGGCTTCACGTTGGCGGCTGGGCGGGCAAGAGTGCCCTGGCCCGGATAATACGGATGCCCCTTTCACTGCCGTTGCGCGCCGCCCCGCCATGACATCCAGCCCACCCCCCCATGCCCTGCCCGGCCAGCCCGCCGCCGACCCGCTGGCGAACAAGGCGCAGGCCTGGTCGGCCTTGTTCAACGAGCCGATGAGCGCACTGGTGCAGCGCTACACCGCCAGCGTCGGCTTCGACCAGCGCCTGTGGCGCGCCGACATTGCCGGCAGCCTGGCCCATGCCGCCATGCTGGCCGCCCAGGGCGTGATCAGCGCACAAGACCTGGCGGACATCCAGCGCGGGCTGGCACAGATCGGCGCCGACATCGAGGCCGGCCGCTTCGAGTGGAAGCTGGAACTCGAGGATGTGCACCTCAACATCGAAGCCCGGCTGACGGCGCTGGTGGGCGACGCCGGCAAACGCCTGCACACCGGCCGCAGCCGCAACGACCAGGTCGCCACCGACGTGCGCCTGTGGCTGCGCACCGAGATCGACGGCCTGGCCGGCCTGATGACGGACATGCAGCGTGCGCTGGTGGAACTGGCCGCGCAGCACACCGACACCGTGATGCCCGGCTTTACCCATATGCAGGTAGCCCAGCCGGTGAGCTTTGCGCACCATCTGCTGGCCTACGTGGAGATGTTCTCGCGCGATGCCGAGCGCCTGGCGGATGTCCGAAAGCGCGTGAACCAGCTGCCGCTGGGTGCCGCGGCCCTGGCCGGCACCAGCTACCCCCTGGACCGCGAAGGGGTGGCGCGCGCACTGGGCTTCGAAGGGGTGTGCCAGAACAGCCTGGACGCCGTCAGCGACCGCGACTTCGCGCTCGAGTTCACCGCTGCGGCCAGCATCTGCATGGTGCATGTTTCGCGGCTGAGCGAGGAGATCGTGCTCTGGATGAGCCAGAACTTCGGCTTCATCGACCTCGCCGACCGCTACTGCACCGGCAGTTCCATCATGCCGCAGAAGCGCAACCCCGACGTCGCCGAACTCGCGCGCGGCAAGAGCGGCCGCGTCATCGGCCACCTGACCGCCCTGCTGGTGCTGATGAAGGGCCAGCCGCTCACCTACAACAAGGACAACCAGGAAGACAAGGAGCCGCTCTTCGACACCGTCGACACCCTGGCCGCCACGCTGCGCATCATGGCCGAGATGGTGGGCGGCATCACCGTGAAGAAGGCGGCGATGGAAGCCGCGGCGATGCGCGGCTATGCCACCGCCACCGACCTGGCCGACTACCTGGTGAAGAAAGGCCAGCCGTTCCGCGACGCCCACGAAACCGTGGCCCACGCCGTGAAGCTGGCCATCGCCCAGGGCCTGGACCTGTCGGCGCTGCCGCTGGCCACGCTGCAGGGGCTGAACGCGTCGATCACGGAAGACGTGTTCGAGGTGCTGTCGCTGCGCGGTTCGCTGAACGCCCGCAACGTGCTGGGCGGCACGGCACCGGCGCAGGTGCTGGCCCAGGTGGCGCGACACCGCGCACGCTTGCAGGGCTGAAGCCGTTCGGGGCGGGGGCCGGCCGCGACGGCCCGCCGCGCCGCTTCAGGGCTGAACCGTGATGGTGATCTTCTCGCTCATCACCGCTGGCTCGTGCGGCACATGGCTCTTGTCGCCCAGCAGCAGCTGCAGCGTGTGCTTGCCTGGCGGCAGCGTCAGCGTGGCTTCGGTCTGGCCCAGGCCGAAGTGGCGGTGGACGGCGTCTGCCGGCATGGCCGCGTCCAGCTTGATGTCGGCCGGCGCGTTCACCAGGATGTGGTGGTGGCCGGTATTGCCGATGTCCACGCCCGCGGGCGCCACACCCATGCCCGACAGCCCCATCACCACCTTCACCGGCCCCTTCAGGATGGCGCCATCGGCCGGACTGATGAAGTAGACCTTGGCGCCGGGCGGCGATGGCGTGCGTGCCGCCTGGGCCCACGCCAGCCCGGTGGCCGCCGTGGCCGCTGCAGCGGCCCATGCCACGAGCGCCTTCTTAGCTGTGATCATCGATTTGTCTCCTGGACAAGCTGTCGGGGCTTCGAGCATGACAGCGACTGCCCACAATGCGCACATGCGCCGCTGGATTGCCCACCTCGACATGGATGCCTTTTACGCGTCGGTCGAACTGCTGCGCTATCCGGAACTGGCTGGCCAGCCGGTCGTCATTGGCGGCGGCCGGCGCCACCAGCCGGTGCTCCAAGCCGACGGCACCAGGCGCTTTGCCACGTTGCAGGGCTACGCCGGGCGCGGCGTCGTCACCACCGCCACCTATGCGGCGCGCGACTACGGCGTGCACTCCGGCCAGGGCCTGATGAAGGCCGCGCAGCGTGCGCCGCAGGCGGTGCTGCTGCCGGTGGACTTCGAGCAGTACCGCCACTATTCGCGCCTGTTCAAGGCCGCGGTGGCCGAGGTGGCGCCGCAGATCGAAGACCGCGGCATCGACGAGATCTACATCGACCTGACCGAGGTGCAAGGCGCCCAGGACAGCGTCGGCCACGACCCGGCTGGCGGCGTGCGCGGCGTGGCCCAGCAGATCCGCAACAACGTCAAGCGCGCCACCGGGCTTTCCTGCAGCATCGGCGTCACGCCCAACAAGCTGCTGGCCAAGCTGGCCAGTGAGCTCGACAAGCCCGACGGTTTGACGGTGCTGACCGAGGCCGATATCGCCACCCGCATCTGGCCGCTGCCGGTGCGCAAGCTCAACGGCATCGGTCCGAAGGCGGCGGCGAAGCTGCAGGCGTTGGGCATCCAGACCCTGGGCGCCCTGGCCGCACGCGACAAGCCGTTCCTGAACGAACATTTCGGCCGTGCCTACGGCCGCTGGCTCTTCGATGCGGCGCGCGGCATCGACGACCGGCCCGTGACGACACGCAGCGAGGCGGTGTCGATCAGCCGCGAGACCACGTTCGACCGCGACCTGCACGCCGTGCACGACCGGTCGGAGCTCACTGCCGTGTTCACGAAGCTCGCCGAAGGCGTGGCCACCGACCTGCAGCGCAAGGGGCTGGGGGCGCGCACCATCGGCATCAAGCTGCGCTTCGACGACTTCAAGACCGTGACCCGCGACCTCACCCTGCCCCAGCCCGTGGCCGATGCCACCGCCGTGCGCCATGCCGCCGGGCTGTGCCTGAAACGCGTGGAACTGAAGCGCCGGCTGCGTCTGCTGGGCGTGCGCGCAGGAACCCTTCTGAAGCTGTGAACCGGGCCGACGGTTAGCATTTCGACTACTGGAGCCTGCGAATGAACGTGATCACCACCATCGAAGACCTGCGCGTGCTGGCCGAAAAACGCGTCCCGCGCATGTTCTACGACTACGCCGACAGCGGCAGCTGGACCGAAGGCACCTACCGCGCCAACAGTGCCGACTTCCAGAAGATCAAGCTGCGCCAGCGCGTGGCGGTGAACATGGAAAACCGCAGCACGGCGGTGACGATGGTGGGCCAGGCGACGAAGATGCCGGTGGCCATCGCACCGGTGGGGCTGACGGGCATGCAGCACGCCGACGGCGAGATCCACGCCGCGCGCGCGGCCGAGAAGTTCGGTATTCCGTTCACGCTGTCGACGATGAGCATCTGCAGCATCGAGGACATCGCCGAGAACACGACGGCCCCCTTCTGGTTCCAGCTCTACATGATGCGCGACCGCGAGGCCATGGCCAACATGATCGAGCGCGTGCGCAAGGCCAAGTGCAGCGCCATGGTGTTGACGCTGGACCTGCAGGTCATCGGCCAGCGCCACAAGGACCTGAAGAACGGCCTGACCGCGCCACCGCGGCCGACGCTGGCCAACATCGTCAACCTGATGACCAAGCCGCGCTGGTGCCTGGGCATGGCCGGCACGCGCCGCCACACCTTCCGCAACCTGGTCGGTCACGTCAAGGGCGTCAGCGACATGCGCAGCCTCTCGGCCTGGACCAACGAGCAGTTCGACCCGCGGCTGAGCTGGGACGACGTTGCCTGGGTCAAGGAACGCTGGGGCGGCAAGCTCATCCTGAAGGGCATCATGGACGTGGAAGACGCGCAGCTGGCGGCGCAGGCCGGGGCCGACGCCATCGTCGTCAGCAACCATGGCGGGCGCCAGCTGGACGGGGCGCCGAGCAGCATCGAGGCTCTTCCGGCCATCGTTGCCGCGGTCGGCGACAAGACCGAGGTCTGGATGGACGGCGGCATCCGCAGCGGCCAGGACGTGCTGAAGGCCTGGGCGCTGGGCGCGCGCGGAACGATGATCGGCCGCGCGATGGTCTACGGCCTGGGCGCGATGGGCGAGGCCGGCGTCACCAAGGCGCTGCAGATCCTGCACAAGGAACTCGATGTCACCATGGCCTTCTGCGGCCATACCGACATCCGCAACGTCGACCGGCGCATCCTGATGCCGGGCACCTACCCGGCGTAGGCGCGCACGGCGCGGGCCATCGCCTGCTGCGCCAGGAAGCGCTGACGCAGGGCCGGGTCGGCCAGGCGGTACACCCCTGACGTCGTCGCGGACGGCGGCGTTCAGCCGCGCACGCCGAGCTTGAAGGCGATCATCGCCCTCAGCTTGTTGGGCAGCACCGGCTTGATGAGCAGATGGTAGTCGTGGGTGACGGCCTCGTCCTCGTGGCCGCCCAGGGTGCTGCCAGTGATGACGATGGCCGGCAGGCGCTGCTTCGGCCAGCGCGCGCGAATGGCCACCAGCGCGTCGATGCCGGTGGTGCCCTGGGGCAGCCGATAGTCGACGAGCAGCAGGTCGGGCGCTTCGGCCGCTGAACCCGCCAGCCAGCCCTGCACGCCCTCCACCGTGTCGAAGGACACGACGCGTGCGCCCCAGGCCTGCAGCAGCACGACCAGGCCTTCGCGTACTGCGGCCTCGTCCTCGACGACGGCGATCAGCCGCCCTTGCAAGGTCAGACCCAGCGGTGCCTTTCCGACGCCAGTGGCAACGGCCCCGTCGATGGCGCTGCGCGGCGCCTTGCCCACCGGCACGAGCATCGAGAACACGGTGCCATGGCCCGGGCGGGAACGCACTTCCACTTCAGTGGCCATCAGCGCCGACAGGCGCTTGACGATGGCCAGCCCCAGGCCCAGCCCCTTGCGGTGATGGGCTTCCAACGGGCGGTTGCTCTGCGCCTGGAAAAACTCGTCGAAGATGCGCGGCAGGCTGGCCGCCGAGATGCCGATGCCCGTGTCCCACACCTGCAGCAGCAGGCGCGGGCCGGCCGCGGTGCTGCGCGGGCGGCAGCTGACTAGCACACCGCCGTCGTCGCTGTAGCGGATGCCGTTGCTCACCAGGTTGCGCAGCACCCTCTCCAGCAATACCGGGTCGGCATGGGCAACATGCTGTTCGCCGTGGAACGACAGCATCAGGCCCTTTTCGAACGCGATCGGCTCGAAGTGCAGGCGCAGCCGGCCGAACAGGTCGCGCATGCGCACCGGCGCCGGGTTGACGTCGACGCCACCGGTGTCGATGCGCGTGATGTCCAGCAGTTCACCGAACAGGCCTTCCAGCGCGTCGACCGATTCGTTGATGCTGTTGACGAGGGCGGCCACCTCGGGGTCGCGGCTCTTCTGGCGCAGCGCTTCGGCAAACAGGCCCATCGCGTGCAGCGGCTGGCGCAGGTCGTGGCTGGCGGCGGCGAAGAACTGGGTCTTGGCGCGGCTGGCGGCTTCGGCAGCACGCCGGGCCTCTTCGGCAATGCCGGCTTCGACGCGCAGCTGCGCCGCGAGTTCGTCGGTTCGGCGCTTGAGCGCGATGGCCTGGCCCAGGGCGCTGCCGTAGGTGCGGGCCATCAGCAGCGTCAGGCCGAACAGGATCGTCAGGATGACGGCCAGCTGCAGATGCCAGGGCTGGCTGGTGTCGGTGGCGATGCGGGCAATCGTGGGCAGCAGCACCAGACTGACGAAGACCAGGAAGACCTTCGACTGGGTGGCCAGCAGCTGCACCGAGCCCAGGCAGTACGACACGACGATGAGCACCAGCACCACCAGGTGGTAGGGCGTGCCCAGACCCCAGAACAGCCACACCGCCACGCCCCACATGGCGCCTTGTGCCAGCACCAGCGCCCGCCAACCCTGGCGCCAGGCCTGCAGGGTGGCGTCGGGCGCGTCGGGCTGGCGCAGGAAACGCAGGTAGTGCGCCAGCCGCAACAGCCAGAGCACGACACCGACACCCAGCCAGCCGAACAGCGCCGGCGGTGGCGCCAGCTGCCAGAAGATGCTGGCCATCAGCACCATGCCGATGAAGTTGCCCGACAGCGAAGCCGGCGTCTGCACGTACAGGGCGCGGATGCTGTCGACCGAGACGTCCAGCGCCTTCGGTGCGACCGCCGGCAGCACCGCTGGCGGCTGCGTGTCTGCAGCCTCGGCCGGAACGCTGGGCATGGCAGCTGCCGCTGGCGCCGACATCAGCGCGTGGCCGGTCGGCGCGTGAAGAAGCCGCCCTGCCCCTGCGTCATCTGGCTGACGGCGAGCACAGCCTGGGTGCGCGAGCTGACACCCAGCGCGCGCAGCACGGCGGCCACATGATCCTTCACGGTCTCGACCGACAGGTTCAGCTGGCGCGCGATCAGCTTGTTCGGCAGGCCCTGCAACAGCAGGCCCATCACCTCGGCCTGGCGCGGCGTGAGGCCGATGTCTTCGATGCTGGGCAGCTTCTGGTGCGCCTCCGGCCGCGCCTGCGCGCCCAGCGGCGCGTCGCCAGCGGCTGCGGCCGAAGGCACATGGCCGGGCGTACGGCCGAATTCCAGCCCCAGCATCGAAGGTGGCACATACATCGAGCCCGACATCACCATGCGCAGTGCTTCATGCAGCACGCTGTGCGACGAACTCTTGGGCACGAAGCCCATGGCGCCGCTGTCGATGGCCCGAATGACGTCGCTCGTGCGTTCCGATGCCGACACCACCACCACCGGCACCGCCGGGTAGGTGCTGCGGAATTCGACCAGCACGTCGAAGCCGTCGGCATCGCCCAGGGCCAGGTCGAGCAGCACGAGGTCGAAGTCGCTGTCGGCGCGCAGCGCGGCGCGGGCGGCAGCGGCACTTTCGGTGCCCACCACCTTGGTGTCGCTGCCGATGGACTGGATCACGGCCTGCAAGGCGGAAAGGATCAGCGGATGGTCATCGACGAGAAGGACCTTCATGACGCGCCTTTGCAGAAAGATCTATTCAGGAAGCATTGTGGCGGCCGTTACAAGATCGCCCAGTTCCCCACTTTGGGGGAGTCCATGCAGGCAATGCTGATGATCGCCTGCTTTCAAGCGAGTTGGCGAACGGCTGTTCACGGCCCGTTGCTGTCGTTCGGGTCGGACTCCTTCGGCTGTCGAAGTGGGTCCCGTGGGCTGGGCGAGCCGGGTGGCCCCTTCCGCTCATGTCCCCCGCCTTCGGCCGCCCATGAGCCTTCGGCTCACGGGCGGCCGAAGTCTCCTCCTTTACTTCGCTCCAGGGGCCACCCGACTCACCCAGCCCAGACGACATGTCGGCGCGCGACGGAGGAGAGAAGACACGGTGGTTGCAAAGGTGGGCTGGGGCTGGCTGTGGCGCGCATGGGAGGCGCCGAGGAGCACAGGGCCCGCGGCCCTCGCGCGCAGCGCGAATCAACCTCTGACTCGCCGCAGGTGTTTGAGCGGAGTGAGCGCAGCGAACGAAGCGAGTTCGGCGGCGGGGCCGCGGGACCGAGCACCGCAGGGCAGTCGGAGCGAAGCGGAGACCGCCGAGGATAAGCGCCACAGCCAGCCCCAGCCTGCCTTTGCAGAGGGACCAAGCAGGCAAGCAGACAGCACCCAATCGGACGGCCGCTCTGGGCCGGGTGTGTACTTTGGGTCGCCAGCAAAGCCGACCATGCATCAGTCGATCCGTTTTCGGCGCCGCGTGAAGCCACGCCTAGACGTATCGTCGCGACACCGTCTCGGCGACGCAAGCCGGCTTGGCCGAGCCTTCGAGTTCGACCGTGGCCTCGACGACGAGTTGGGCGCCGCCCTCCAGCATTTCATAGGCCAGCAGCTTGAAGCGGCCACGCAGCCGGCTGCCGACGCGAACGGGTGCCACGAAGCGCACGCGGTTCAGGCCGTAGTTGATGCCCATCTTCACGTCAGCCACCTGGAAGCCGGTGTCGAACAGCACGGGGAGCAGGCTCAGCGTGAGAAAGCCATGGGCGACAGTGGCGCCAAACGGCCCGGCGGCGGCCCGTGCCGGGTCGGTGTGGATCCACTGGAGGTCGCCAGTGGCCTGGGCAAACTGGTCGATGCGCGCCTGGTCAACCACCACCCAGTCGCTGACACCCAGTTCCTGGCCCACCAGGGGCTGCAGTTCAGCCAAGTTCTTGTACTGCATGCGGTTCTCGCAGGGGGTTCAGTGCAGCCAGGCCAGCAGCGGCTGCCACTGGGCCAGATCGCGTTCGACGCGGCCGGGGGCCACGTCCCACAAGGTCAGGCCGCGCGCGGCCAGCTGCACGTAGTTCTGGGTGTCGCGCAGCTCGGCCACCACCGGCAGCTTCAGCGTCGCCAGGTACTGGTGCAGTTGTTCGCTGGCCCGGGTGTGGTCACGCACCCGCATGCCCACCAGGCCGAGCTTGACGTCGCCAGCGCGCTTGTGACCGCGCAGTTCGGCGACGAAGGCATGGGTGGCCTGGATATCGAACAGGCTGGGCTGCAGCGGCACCAGCAGCCGGTCGGCGATCTTCAACACCGCGTCCAGGCGCTTGCCATGCAGCCCGGCAGGCGTGTCGAGCACGACGTGGGTGGTGCCCTTGGGCGGGCGCACGATGTGGTCCGAAGTGACGTCCCAGCCACGGATGGTGGGCAGCTGCGGCGGGCGCTGGCCCAGCCATTGGCGGCTGGACTGCTGGCGGTCGACGTCGCCCAGCATCACGGCATGGCCTGCGGCGGCCAGCGCCCCGGCCAGGTTGGTGGCCAGGGTGCTTTTGCCGACGCCACCCTTGGGGTTGGCAACCACGATCACGGGCATGGGGTTCTCCTGCTGCCCGGCAATGGTAGCCAAGGCGGCGGCCAGTTCAGCGCAGGCCGTCCCACAGCAGCTTCAGCCCCGTCAGCAGCATGCCGGTGTAGGCCACGCGGTAGAACACCACCGGGCGCATGCGGCCCAGCAGCCGAACGCCCAGCCACACCCCCAGCGGTGCCAGCGGCATCAGCAACACCGAGGTGGCCATGTTGCGCAGGTCGATCAGCCCGAGCATCGCGTACGGGCCCCACTTGGCCAGGTTCACGGCGGCGAAGAAAACCGCCAGTGTGGCGCTCAGCACGCGTGGGTTCAGCTTCAGCGGGAGTGTGTAGGCGCTGATCGGCGGCCCGCCGGCATGCGCCACGAAGCTGGTGAAGCCAGCGGCGGTGGCGCAGGCCGGACCCAGCCAGGCGCGCGGCGGGCGACCGTCGGCGCGCGGCTTGAACAGCAGCCTCTGTGCCAGGAAGGCCAGCGTCATGGCGCCGACGATGCCGGCCACGGCCTTCGCCGAGAGCAGGCCGAAGCCCACCCAACCCACGCCGATGCCGGCCAGGCCCCAGGGCACGAGCCGCCGCACCAGCGCGCGGTCGCGGTCGGCCCACAGCTGCTGCAGGCCGGTGGCGTCCATCACCAGCAGCAGCGGCAGCAGGATGGCCGCAGCCTGCGGCACCGGCATCGTCAAGGCCAGCAGTGGCACCGCCAGCGAGCCGAAGCCGCTGGCGAAGCCGCTCTTGGCCAGCCCCGTCATCAGCACCGCCGGTACCGCGACGGCGTAGAACCAGGGGTCGTTGACGATCGTGCCGCTGCGCCAGAGCGCGGCCAGGAATTCAGGCAAGCTGGCAGGCTTCCTCGAAGGCCAGGCGCGGGCTGCGCGGGAAGACCTTGGCCGGGTCGCCATGTCCCAGCGAGCAGACGAAGTTGGTCTTCACCGTGGTGCCGGCCCAGAACGCGGCGTCGAGCGCGCCAGCGTCGAAGCCGCTCATCGGCCCGCAACCCAGGCCCAGGGCGCGCGCCGCCAGCATCAGGTAGGCGCCCTGCAGGGACGAGTTGCGAAAGGCCGTCGCCTTGATCATGGCTTCGTTGCCGACGAACCAGCTCTTTGCGTCGGCATGCGGGAACAGCTGCGGCAGCTTCTCGTAGAACGCCATGTCCATGCCGATGATGGCGGTCACGGGCGCCTGCGACACCTTGGCCTTGTTGCCGTCGGACATGCAGGCCACCAGCTTGGCCTTGGCCTCGGAACCGCGCACGAAGATCACCCGCGCCGGGCTGCAGTTGGCCGAGGTCGGGCCCCACTGGTACAGCTCGTACAGCTGCTTCAGCGTGGCGTCGGACACGGGCGTGTCCAGCCAGCCGTTCTGGGTGCGGGCGTCGGTGAAGAGCTGTTCGGTGCTGATCTGCATGGGGTGGGGTGCTGAAAGGAGTTGCAAAGCCCCGGACAATACGCGCATGTTCCAGCCCTCACAGCACGACGTGCGTCGGTTCTTCTGCGGCACCTATGCGCGCCAGCGCCAGGGGCTGCCGCTGGATCCGATGCAGAGCCTGGCGGCGCGCTGGCTCGACGAACACCCGGAATACCACGCCGAGCTGGCCGACGAGACCGCGGCCCTGGCCGCCGTTTACACCATCGAGGAAGGCCGCACCAACCCGTTCCTGCACCTGTCGATGCATCTCTCGATCACCGAGCAGGTGGCCATCGACCAGCCCAGCGGCATCCGCCAGGCGGTGGAACTGCTGGCCGCGCGCCGCAATTCACTGCACAGCGCCCACCACGAGGTGATGGAGTGCCTGGGCGAGATGATCTGGGCCAGCCAGCGCAGCGGCCTGCCGCCCGATGGCCAGGCCTACATCGAGGCGGTGCGCCAGCGCGCCACGCGCTGAACGCCACGACCCGGGAGCCGCCCGGGCACGCCTACTTCGGCGCCACCGTCACCCAGGGCACTTCCAGCCAGTTGTCGGCACGGTGCACCGCGCTCACGTTGCTGCGAGCCGCCCAGGGAATCACCTGGCGGTGCAGCGGAATCGTGTGGACCTGCTCGCGCCACTCGCGCAGCGCACCCTTCACCAGTTCCTCGCGCTTGGACGGGTCGGCCTCGACGCTGCTTTGCGCGGCCAGCGCGTCGAATTTTTCGTTGCGCACGTTGCCGTAGTTGTACAGGCCCACACCCTTGTCGCCGCGAATGCGCATCAGCGGCGTCATGCTGGTTTCGGCGTCGGTGACGGCGCCGCCCCAGCCGTACAGGAAGAGGCTCGTGTCCAGCTTCTCCAGCTTCGGGAAATAGGTGGTGCGCGGCATCGCGTTGACGCGCACCTTCACCTTCAGCTGCGCCCACATGCTGGCCAGCGCGATGCAGATTTCCTCGTCATTGATGTAGCGGTTGTTCGGGCAGTCCAGCGTGATCTCGAAGCCATCGGCATAGCCGGCCTCGGCCATCAGCGCGCGGGCCTTGGCCAGGTCGAAGGGGAAGCGGCTCTCGATCAGCGGGTCGTTGTAGGCCCCGGCCGGCGACGGCGTGTTGCCGCCGGTGGGCGCGCTCTGGCCGTTCAGCAGCTTGGTGCGGATGGCCTCGATGTCCACCGCCTGGTAAAGCGCCAGGCGCACGCGGCGGTCCTTGAACGGGTTCTTGTCGCCGGGCACCTTGGCGTACAGCAGCTTGTCGCGTGCCTGGTCCATGCCCAGGAAGACGACGCGGTTCTCCGGGCCTTCGATGATCTTCACGCCGCTGGTGTTGCGCAGCCGGGCCACGTCGCGCGGCGCCGGGTCGAGCACGAAATCGATCTCGCCGCTGACCAGCGCCGCCAGCCGGGTGGCGTCGTTGGCAATCGGCGTGTAGACGATCTCCTGCACATTGCCCTCGAACTTGCCCCACCAGGCCGGGTTGCGCTTGAAGGTGGTCTTGATGCCCGGCTGGCGCTGCGCCAGCATGTAGGGGCCGGTGCCGTTGGCGTTGAACGAGGCGAAGCTTTCTTCCTTGTTCTTGAAGTCCAGCGGCCGCGTGACCTTGTTCTTCTCGCTCCAGCCGCGGCTCATCACCGGAATCGTGCTCAGGTGCTGCAGGAACACCGGGTTCACGCGCTCGAGCCTGAAGTCGACCGTCAGCGGGTCGACCGCGGTGGCCGTGCCCAGGGCGTTGGCGTAGACGTTCAGCTGCGAAGTGGCTTCCTTCGCACGCTGCATCGTGAAGACCACGTCGTCGGCGGTGAAGGCACTGCCGTCGTGGAACTTCACGTTCGGCCGAAGCTTGAAGCGCCAGGCCAGCGGGCCGGTCTGCTGCCAGCTCAGCGCCAGGCGTGCGCCCAGTTCCAGCTTCCGGTCGCGGTCGACCAGGGTCTCGTAGACCTGGCCATTGATCTGGTTCGTCAGGCTCTCGTTCTGCGAATGCGGGTCCATGGTCTGGGCGTCGCCCTGGCTCGCCCAGCGCAGGGTCTGGGCCTGGGCTGGGGCCCCCAGGGCCAGGGTGGCGGCGAGGGCCGCAGCCAGCATGGCAGACAGGAACGGTGGCGACATTGAATCTCCCGGCAAATTCGTCAGCCGTGGAGTGTAGGCAATGCCCCCGCAGACCGCGCCTCAGCCGCCGATCGGCCCTTTCGCACGTCGCAGCGTGGCGGGGTCGGCCCAGAGTTCGTTGACCTGCGGGAAACGCTGGTCGGCCCCAGCCTCGCGGCCGACGATGCGGTCCTTGCTGGCCGGATTCGACAGGTCCAGCAGCAAGGGCGTGATCGGCAGGTCAGAGCGTGTCGAGAAGAAGGCCTTGACGACCGGCGAGACCAGCGCAGCAGCGTTCTGTTCCACCACCACCGCCAGCCGCCCCGATTCGAGCCGAACCACCGAACCGGTGGGGTAGATACCCAGGCTCTTGACGAACGCGCCGAACAGCAGCGGGTCGAAGTGCCCCTTCCAGCTGGCCATGCGGGCAATGCTCTCGGCCGGGTCCCAGCCCCGTTTGTAGGGGCGGTTGCTGGTGATGGCATCGTAGACATCGCAGATCGCGCCCATGCGGGCAACCTGACTGATGCTTTCGCCTGCCAGGCGGTGCGGGTAGCCCGTGCCGTCCATGCGCTCGTGATGGTGCATCACCACATCCAGCATGGCCGGGGTGGCGCCCAGGCCCTCGACCAGCAGGCCATGGCCCTGCTCGGGGTGGGTGCGCATGACGGCATACTCTTCCTCGGTCAGCTTGCCCGGCTTGTTCAGCACGGCCATGGGCATCATGGCCTTGCCGATGTCGTGCATCAGCCCGGCAAGGCCGACCTCGCGGCGCTGCGCTTCGTCCAGACCCATCTGCCGGCCCAGGGCCACCATCAGCGCGCACACGGCCACCGAGTGCATGTAGGTGTAGTCGTCCTGCGACTTCAGCCGCGCCAGGCTGACCAGGGCGCCGGGGTTGCGCTGCACCGAGTCAGCGATCTCGCTCACCAGCGGCAGGGCGCCCTCGGCGTCGATGGTGCGGCCCATGCGCGCTTCGCTGAACATCGCCACCACCGCTTCGCGGGCGCGGTTGCAGATGGCCGCGGCCTGCTGCATTTCTTCCTGGAAACTGCGAGTCGGGGCCGCCGCAGCCGCAGGCGCGCCGGCCATCGGAACCGCCAGCGGCTGGGGCATGGCGGGCTGGGCCGGAACGTCGGCCGCGGGTGCGGAAACATCCAGGCCCAGAGCCGGGTCGATCCAGACTTCGGTGACCGGGCTCTCGCCCAGCTTTCGCAGGTCGGCCGGGTCGCTGACGACAAACCGCGTCCGCCAGAAGGGGTGGCTCATCCACGGCCCTTCCAGTGCGTGCAAGTGCATGCCTACGCGCAACTGGCTGACAGGAATCTTTTTCAGCATGCAAGGGTGATGGTCGGCGACTGAGCGAACATGGAACACCCCGGTTATCGACGCCCCCCTGGGAAGCTTGAGCCTGCCACGGCCCTATGCTTGCGCCCATGAGCGAGATCAAGCCCCCGAGCAACGAGACCCTGCGCGACGCCCTGACGCGCAATGTGCGCGACGCCCTGGCCGAAGACATCGGTCGCGGCGACTGGACGGCCCAGCTCGTGCCCGCCGGCAGGCGCGCGCAAGCCCAGGTGGTAGCCAAGGAAGCGGCCATCATCTGCGGACGGCCCTGGTTCGACGCCTGCTTCCGCGCGCTGGACCCCCTGGCCCAGCTCAACTGGACGGGCAGCGAAGGTGCGCACGCCGCGGCTGGCAGCGTGGTCTGCCGCATCGAGGGCAACGCCCGCGCCCTGCTCAGCGCCGAGCGGCCCGCGCTGAACTTCCTGCAGACGCTGTCGGCCGTGGCCACGGTGACGCGGCGCTATGTCGATGCGATCGCCGGGCTGTCGCCCAACCCGCGTGGCTGCGTCGTGCTCGACACGCGCAAGACCCTGCCCGGCCTGCGCCAGGCCCAGAAGTACGCCGTGCGCACCGGCGGCGGCCGCAACCAGCGCATGGCACTGTGGGACGGCATCCTGATCAAGGAGAACCACATCGCCGCGGCAGGCGGTGTGGGCGCGGCGCTGCAGGCGGCGTATGCGCTCGAATCCGGCGTGCCGGTGCAGGTGGAAGTGGAAAGCCTGGCCGAACTGGAAGAAGCCCTGGCCCATGGCGCCACCAGCGTGCTGCTCGACGACTTCAGCCTCGCCGACATGCACACCGCCTACGCCCTGAACACCGCACGCGACCAGCCGGCATTGCTGGAAGTTTCGGGCGGCGTCGACCTGGACAGCATCCGCGCCATCGCTGCCACCGGTGTCGACCGCATCTCGGTGGGCAAGCTCACCAAGGACGTGCGCGCCATCGACCTGTCGATGCGGGTGATGCCCTTCACGCCGGCATGACGCGCAGGGCATGATGGCCGCGCCTCAGCAACTGCAGGTGCCGATCGCGGGCATGACCTGCGCATCCTGCACCGGCCGGGTCGAAAAGGCGCTGCGTTCGGTGGTCGGCGTGGCCACGGTCGAGGTCAATCTGGCGCTGGAAACCGCCCGCGTCACGGGCGCAGCCGGCAGTGCACCATCGGCCGCAGACCTGGTGACTGCCGTGGAACGCGCCGGCTACCAGGTGCCCCGGCAGAGCTGGCGCCTGCAGATTGCCGAGATGACCTGCGCTTCCTGCGTCGGCCGGGTCGAAAAGGCCCTGCTGAAGACGCCGGGCGTGCTGACGGCCAGCGTCAACCTGGCCACCGAAGAAGCCCATGTCACGGCGCTGGGCTCGGTGCCGGTGGAAGCGCTGCTGGCTGCCGTCCAACAGGCCGGCTATCGCGCACGCACCCTGTCCTACGAAGGCAAGGCTGCGGAGCCGCAGGCGCCAGGTCGCTGGCTCAGCGAAGGTCGGGCCGTGATCGTGTCCGCCATATTGACCTTGCCCCTGGTGGCGCCGATGCTGGCCCAGCCGTTCGGCGTGCATGCCATGCCCCCTGGCTGGGTGCAGCTGCTGCTGGCGGGCGTGGTGCAGGTCGTGCTGGGCTGGCGCTTCTACCGTGCTGGCTGGCTGGCGCTGCGGGCTGGCACCGGCAACATGGACCTGCTCGTGGCCCTGGGCACGTCGGCCGCTTTCGGGCTGAGCCTGGTGCTGCTGCTGCGGCATGCAGGGCATGCAGGCATGCCGCACCTCTACTTCGAGGCCTCGGCCAGCGTCATCACCCTGGTGCTGCTGGGCAAATGGCTGGAAGGCCGCGCCAAGCGCCAGACGACAGCGGCGATCCGCGCGCTGAATGCGCTGCGGCCGGACACGGCGCGCGTGCTGCGCAGCGGCACCGAGGTCGAAGTGCCGCTGCACGAGGTGCAGGTGGGCGACAGCGTGGTGGTGCGCCCAGGCGAGCGCATTGCGGTCGACGGCCGCGTGCTCGTCGGCCGCAGCCATGTCGACGAAGCCCTGATCACCGGCGAAAGCCTGCCCGTGGCCAAGGGCCCGGGTGACCGCGTCACCGGCGGCGCCATCAATGGCGAAGGTGCGCTCACGGTTCAGACCCTGGCCGTGGGCGCCGAGACGACGCTGGCACGCATCGTCCGCCTGGTCGAGAACGCGCAGGCCGGCAAGGCCCCCGTGCAGCGGCTGGTGGACCGCGTCAGCGCGGTCTTCGTGCCGGTGGTGCTGGGCATCGCGGCGCTCACCCTGGCGGGCTGGCTGGCGGCCGGCGCCGGCTGGGAACAGGCCGTCATCAACGCGGTGTCGGTGCTGGTGATCGCCTGCCCCTGCGCACTGGGCCTGGCCACACCCACGGCCATCATGGTGGGCACGGGTGCGGCTGCGCGCCACGGCATCCTCATCAAGGACGCTGCCGCGCTGGAACAGGCCCATGCCGTGACCACGGTGGCCTTCGACAAGACCGGCACGCTCACCGCCGGCCAGCCAACGCTGGTGGAACTGCGCCCGTCCCAGGCGAACGGCGGCGACGAACTCCTGCGCCTGGCCGCTGGCCTGCAGCAGGCCAGCGAGCACCCGCTGGCCCGCGCCGTGCTGGCCCAGGCCACCGCTCGCGGCATCTTGCCCGCGCCGGTTTCCGGCACCACCGCCCTGCCCGGCCGCGGCTTGCAGGCCGAACTGGACGGCCGCGTGCTGGCCCTGGGCAGCCCGAGGCTGCTGCTGGAAAGCGGTGCCGATGCCGGCCCGTTGGCGGCGGACGGCGCGCGGCTGGCCGCAGCAGGGCGCACCGTGTCCTGGCTGATCGAGACCGGGCCCGGCCCGGCCCCGGCGCGGGTGCTGGGCCTGCTGGCCTTCGGCGACACGCTCAAGCCCGGCGCCCGCGCCGCCGTCGCCCGGCTGCACGCACTCGGCGTGAAGACCGTGCTGCTGACCGGCGACAACCATGGCAGCGCCGAGGCGGTGGCCCGCAGCCTGGGCATCACCGAGGTGCGTGCCGAGGTGCTTCCGGCCGACAAGGCCGCTGCCGTGCAGGCCCTGCGCGCCTCCGGCGAGGTGGTGGCGATGGTCGGCGACGGCATCAACGATGCACCGGCGCTGGCCGCCGCCGACGTCGGCATCGCCATGGCCACCGGCACCGACGTGGCGATGGAAACCGCCGGCATCACGCTGATGCAGGGCGACCCCGAGCGCGTGGCCGATGCGCTGGACATCTCGCGCCGCACTTATGCCACGCTGAAACGCGGTCTTTTCTGGGCCTTTGCCTACAACGTCGTCGGTCTGCCGCTGGCGGCCTTCGGCCTTCTGAACCCGGTCTTCGCCGGCGCGGCCATGGCCCTGTCGAGCGTCAGCGTGGTCGCCAATGCGCTGCTGCTGCGGCGCTGGCAGCCACCTGCACGTGCGGCCGCTGCTGCCCCGGAAGTGACAGCGGCGCAGCCTCGCGTCGCGTAGCCTCGGCCGCCATGCCTGAACGCTCTCCAGCGACCGCCCCGCCCTACACCGAACAACGCCCCGCCACCGACCGCTGGGTCGACGTACGCGGCCTGCGTTACCACCTGCGCTGCTGGGGCAACCCGGCGCAGGCCACGCCAGAGCGCCCGCCGCTGGTGCTGATGCATGGCTGGATGGACGTCGCGGCCTCGTTCCAGTTCATGGTCGACGCGCTGCATGCCATCGAGGGCCCGGGCCGCACTGTCGTGGCCGCCGACTGGCGCGGCTTCGGCCTGACCGACACGCCGTCCGCCGACAGCTACTGGTTTCCCGACTACCTGGCCGACCTGGACGCATTGCTCGACATCGTGCTGGCCGAGTCACCCGCGGCAAACCAGGTCGACCTGCTGGGCCACAGCATGGGCGGCAATGTCGTGATGAGCTACGCAGCCTTGCGCCCGCAGCGCATCCGCCGGCTCGTCAACCTGGAAGGCTTCGGGCTGCCGCGAACCGAGGCCGCGCAGGCCCCGCAGCGCCTGCTGCAGTGGCTGGACGAGCTCAAGGCCCCAGCCCAGCTGCGCGACTACGACAGCGTGCAGGCCGTCGCAGAGCGCCTGATGAAGAACAACCCGCTGCTGCCCGCCGACAAGGCTGCCTGGCTGGCGCCGCACTGGTCGCGCCCGGGGCCGGACGGCCGCTGGCAGATCCTGGGCGACCCCGCGCACAAGCGCGTGAACCCGGTGCTGTACCAGGTGGACGAGGTGCTGGCCACCTGGCGGCTCATCCAGGCCCCGGTGCTGTGGGTCGAAGGCGACCAGACCGATGTCGGCAAGTGGTGGGGCAAGCGCTACCCACGCGCCGAGTTCGAAACCCGGCTGGCGGTAGTGCCCTATGTCCGGCGGGCGATGCTCTCGCCCTGCGGTCACATGCTGCACCACGACCAGCCCGAGGCGCTGGCCCGCACCCTCGTCGAACACCTGGCCTGAACCCGCATGCCAAAATACGAGGCATGGACACTGAACAAATCAACTCGATCGGCACGCTGCTCGCCGACCTGAGCACCCGCACCCAGCAGCTCCGGGGGTATCTTTGACTACGATCGCAAAGCCCTGCGGTTGAACGAAGTCAATGCCGCGCTGGAAAACCCCGCGGTCTGGAACGAACCCAAGCGCGCCCAGGAACTGGGGCGCGAGAAGAAGACGCTGGAAACCGTGGTCGAGACCGTCGACCACCTGCAGAGCAACCTGTCGGACAACCTCGAGCTCTACGAGATGAGCAAGGCCGAAGGCGCGCTCGACGACCTGGCCGCCATCGAAGGCGAAGCGCACAAGCTGCGTGAACTCGTCGAGAGCCTGGAATTCCGGCGTATGTTCAGCAACCCGGCCGACCCCGGCAACTGCTTCATCGACATCCAGGCCGGCGCCGGCGGCACCGAAGCCTGCGACTGGGCCGGCATGCTGCTGCGCCAGTACCTGAAGTACGCCGAACGCAAGGGCTTCACGGCCACGCTGGAAGACGAGACGCCGGGCGACGTGGCCGGCATCAAGAGCGCCACGCTGAAGATCGAGGGCGACTACGCCTTCGGCCACCTGCGTACCGAGACCGGCGTGCACCGCCTGGTGCGCAAGAGCCCGTTCGACAGCGCCGGCGGCCGCCACACCAGCTTCGCCAGCCTGTTCGTTTACCCGGAAGTCGACGACACGATCGAGATCGACATCAACCCGTCGGACGTGCGCACCGACACCTTCCGCGCCTCGGGCGCCGGCGGCCAGCACATCAACAAGACCGATTCGGCGGTGCGCCTGACGCACATTCCCACCGGCATCGTGGTGCAGTGCCAGGACGGCCGCAGCCAGCACAGCAACCGCGACGTGGCCTGGAAGCGGCTACGCTCGCGCCTGTACGACTTCGAGATGCGCAAGCAGCTCGAAGCCCAGCAGAAGCTGGAAGACACCAAGACCGATGTCGGCTGGGGGCACCAGATCCGCAGCTACGTGCTCGACCAGAGCCGCATCAAGGACCTGCGCACGAACGTCGAGATCAGCAACACGCAGAAGGTGCTGGACGGCGACCTCGACCCGTTCATCGAAGCCAGCCTGAAACAGGGGCTCTGACAGCCCGCCCGGGGCGAATCACGAAAGTGTTGCCCTGCACGACCAAGAGACAAGCATGCGAGAAGGCCCTGCCTCCCTGGTGCGACGCGAAGACTATGTCGCGCCGGCCTACACCATCCGCCGCGTTGAACTCACGTTCGACCTGGATCCGGCCAAGACCATCGTCGGCAGCAAGATGCATGTCGAACGTGCCACGCGAGCCGAAGGCCAGCCGCATCGGCCGCTGCGCCTGCACGGCGACGAGCTGACCCTGCTGCGCGTGCAGGCCGACGGCCTGAGTGTGTCTTTCCGGCACGAGGGCGGTGACCTCGTCATCGACAACCCGCCCGACGCCGACAGTTTCGTGCTCGAGATCCGCAATACCTGCGCCCCCGACAAGAACAGCCGGCTGCAGGGCTTGTACACCAGCCAGGGCGGCTTCTTCACACAGTGCGAGGCCGAAGGCTTCCGCCGCATCACCTATTTCCTGGACCGGCCCGACGTGATGGCCGAGTACACGGTGACGCTTCGCGCCGACAAGGCGAAATACCCGGTGCTGCTGAGCAACGGCAACCTGCTCGAGGAAGGGCCGCTGGACAACGGCCGCCACTTCGCGAAGTGGCACGACCCCTTCCCCAAGCCCAGCTACCTGTTTGCCCTGGTGGCCGGCCGCCTGGTGGCGCGTGAACAGCGCATCACCAGCCGCGGTGGCCGCCAGCACCTGCTGCAGGTGTATGTGCGCCCGGGCGACCTGGAGAAGACCGAACACGCGATGAATTCGCTGGTGGCCAGCGTGGTGTGGGACGAAGTGCGCTTCGGCCTGGCACTGGACCTGGACCGCTACATGGTCGTGGCCGTCGAGGACTACAACGGCGGCGCGATGGAGAACAAGGGCCTGAACCTGTTCAACACCAAGTACGTGCTGGCCACCGCCAACACCGCCACCGACAACGACTTCGCCGACATCGAAAGCGTCATCGCCCACGAATACTTCCACAACTGGACCGGCAACCGCATCACCTGCCGCGACTGGTTCCAGCTGAGCCTGAAGGAAGGCCTGACCGTCTTCCGCGACCAGGAATTCAGCATGGACATGGCCGGCTCGGCCTCGGCCCGTGCCGTCAAGCGCATCGACGACGTGCGGCGCCTGCGCAGCATGCAGTTCCCGGAAGACGCCGGCCCGATGGCCCACCCGGTGCGCCCCGACAGCTACATCGAGATCAACAACTTCTACACCGCCACCGTCTACGAAAAGGGCGCCGAGGTCGTGCGCATGATGCACACGCTGGTGGGCCGCGAAGGTTTTGCGCGTGGCATGAAGCTCTACTTCGAACGCCATGACGGCCAGGCCGTCACCTGCGACGACTTCGCCCAGGCCCTGGCCGATGCCAACCCGGGCAGCCAGCTGGCCCCGCGGCTGGACGCCTTCAAGCGCTGGTATGCACAGTCGGGCACGCCGCGGGTGGGCGCCCGCGGCTGGTACGACGCCGAAGCACGGCGCTATACGCTGCTGCTGTCGCAGCACACGCCTGCGACACCGGGCCAGGCCAGCAAGCAGCCTTTCGTCATCCCGGTGATGACGGCGCTGTACGCAGCCGACGGCCGGCCGCTGGTGCCCGCGCGCCTGCTGGTGCTGGAACAAGCGGGTCAGACCTTTGTCTTCGACGACGTGGCCGAGGCGCCGGTGCCGTCGCTGCTGGCTGGCTTCTCGGCGCCGGTGCATCTCGACGACGGGCTCGACGAAGCCTCGCGTCTGGTGCTGCTGGCCCATGACCACGATGCCTTCAACCGCTGGGAAGCCGGGCAGCGCCTGATGGAGCGTGCCCTGCTGGCCGCAGTGGCCGGCCGGGACGAACTGCAGATCAGCGGGCCCTTGCTGCAGGGCCTGCGCAGCGTGCTGCGCGACCCCGGGCTGGACCCGGCCTTCAAGGAACTGGCTCTGCAGCCCCCCGCCGAAGGTCAGCTGGCCGAAGCGCTGCAGCGCGAGGTGGACCCGCAACGAATCCACGCCGTGCGCGAACAATGGCGCGCGCAGCTGGCCGAACGTCTGCATGCCGACTGGGTGTGGGCCTTCGAGCAACACCGCGTCGGTGAAGGCTACAGCCCCGACGGTGCCCAGGCCGGCCGCCGCGCACTGGCCAATCTGGCACTGCAGATGCTGTGCCTGCATGCCGTCCGCACCGGCGACGTCGTGTGGCCCGGCCGCGCCTATCAGCAGTGCAAGGACGCCAGCAACATGACCGACCGCCTGGCTGCCCTGCAGGCCCTGGCGGATGCCCATTCACCACTGGCCGAAGCCGCGCTGCAGCGCTTCCACACCGAGGCCCACGGCGACGCGCTGGTGCTCGACAAGTGGTTCATGCTGCAGGCGCGCGCACCCGAGCCCGTGGGCACCGGAGGCCAGGCCACCGGCAGCGCCTTTGCGCGCGCCCGAGCCCTGCTTTCGCACCCCGACTTCTCGCTGCGTAACCCCAACCGCTTGCGCAGCCTGTTGATCACCCTGTGCGCTTCCAACCCGGCGGCGTTTCATCGCCGCGACGCCGCCGGTTATGTGCTCTGGGCCGACAAGCTGCTGGAGCTGGACGCCGTCAACCCGCAGGTGGCTGGCCGCCTGGCCCGTGTGATGGACCGCTGGGCCGCACTGGCCGAGCCCTACCGCAGCGCGGCGCGCGAAGCCATCAGCCGCGTGGCGGCCAAACCCGATCTCAGCAACGACGTTCGCGAGATCGTCACCAAGGCACTGGAATCGACATGAGCAAGCGCATCAGCCTGACGCAGTACCTCGTCGAGCAGCAGCGTGAGCACGGCACCATCCCGGCGCAACTGCGCCTGCTCATCGAGGTGGTGGCACGGGCGTGCAAGCGCATCGCCATCGCCGTCAACAAGGGCGCACTCGGTGATGTGCTGGGCACGGCCGGCACCGACAACGTGCAGGGTGAAGTCCAGAAGAAGCTGGACGTCATCAGCAACGAAGTGCTGATCGAGGCCAACGAATGGGGCGGCCACCTGGCAGCGATGGCCAGCGAGGAGATGGACAGCATCCACGTGGTGCCCAACCGCTACCCGCAAGGCGAATACATGCTGCTGTTCGACCCGCTGGACGGCAGCAGCAACATCGACGTGAACATCAGCATCGGCACCATCTTCAGCGTGCTGCGCAAGATCGGCCATGCACGCGGCATCAGCGAGGAAGACTTCCTGCAGCCCGGCAAGCAGCAAGCCGCGGCCGGCTACTGCGTCTATGGCCCCCAGACCACCCTCGTGCTGACGGTGGGCAGCGGTCTGGCGATGTTCACGCTGGACCGCGAAACCGGCAGCTGGGTGCTGACGGACAGCGACATCCGCATCCCGGAAGACACGCAGGAATTCGCCGTCAACATGTCGAACATGCGCCATTGGGCCCCGCCAATGAAACGCTACATCGACGAATGCCTGGCCGGCAAGACCGGCCCGCGCGCCAAGGACTTCAACATGCGCTGGGTGGGCAGCATGGTGGCCGACGTGCACCGGCTCATCACCCGCGGCGGCGTCTTCATCTACCCCTGGGACCAGCGTGAGCCCGAAAAGCCAGGCAAGCTGCGGCTGATGTACGAGGCGAACCCGATGGCCTTCCTCGTCGAACAGGCCGGCGGCGCGGCAACGAATGCCAAGGAACGCATCCTGGACCTGCAGCCGACGAAGCTGCATGAGCGGGTGAGCGTGGTGCTGGGGTCGAAGAACGAGGTCGAGCGGGTTACCGCTTACCACCGCGAGGGCGGCTGACCGGCGCCTTGGCCGCAGGTTTGGCCCGGCCACGGGCGGACCAGAGCTTGAATGCGTTGGGCGTGAGTTCACGCCGCATCAGGGCCACCACCTGCCCAGGCGAGATGCCATGCCGGGTCATGACCGCCGCAAACGGCGGCCGGTCGTCCCAAGCCAGCGCAACCACGCTCCGGATTTCTTCCGCCGAAAGGCGGGGAGCGAGTTTGGCCATTGGGGAAAATGAAAGATCTGGACCGGGGTCACTCACACTGCGGCTGGAAAGCCGCATGAATGCTCGCTTTCCGCGTTTCTTGCCCCGCCAGTTACCCGGAAAGTTACCCGGTCAGGTGCCCTGCTTAATCGGGTGGAGAGTGTAGACCATCGAAACGCCGCAGCGACGGCACCGACCCACCATGAGCGGTTCAGGGAACGCGATACCCACCCACCCGCACAACCGGCGCGGGCAGCGCGGAAGCTGAAATGTCGATGCCAGAGGACCTCGAGCCGCTGCCAACGAAGCTGGTTGATTTCATCCAGCTACCGTTTGTTCGATCCCGCTTGACGCCTGACTAGCGAATTTAATCGCCAAGCGCTCGAAGAGCGCATCTACTTCGCACTCCTCTCAGCATTGGCGATCGACGGCAACCGGAAAGTAGATCTCGGCATGCCGATCGGCCGCCTGAATTTCCTTGGCAATCGCCTTGAGAAGGATGTGGCCGCAGAGCGTCACCGCACGGTGAGCCAAGTCAGAGTAGTCCGCTCCTGGCCGGGGCCGCAGGCCATGTACGAGAGTGCTCCGCTCACCATAGAGTTCATCCCATGGACGCTGGAGGTGCTGCAAGCCGATCGAGCTGAGCAGGCGCATGACACCTTGACGTAGCGTCAGACGATGCAACGACTTGCTCATGGCGTCAGCCACCTCTTGGCGCTCGTCAGGTGCAGCAAGACTCGACTGGACTGCGATTTGAGCAAGGTGAGCCAAGAGGTTTCGCTGACCATCTGACCAACTCAAATCTTGCCCCAGCGACTCGACAGCAGAGAACGCGAAAATGATCTGTGCAACGGGCTCCGGACGCATCAATGCATAGTTCAAGAGCAAAAGCACATCTCGCGACTGCTCGGAAAGTACATGAGTCTGGTCATGAAGCTCAGCGACCAGCGGCAGGAATGGCTCTGGGTTCGCACGTACTGTGCCGGCCCCGCTGATGGCGAAGAACACGACGCGCGGGTCGTCTTCGAACACGTCTAGACCATGTACGTTGTCTCGCACGATGGCGCCAGTTTCGCGAAGGAGGTCATCGTGGAATTTCCTTGGAACAGGTTGGTGGGTCGCACCTCAACCTTATCCGGGACCACGATGGCCACCCCACCTGGGACGGCCGCCGCCGCGCGGCAGCTCGCTACGGGTTACGCCCTACGGGCTTCACCCTCCGCGACCTGCCGCGCACTCAAGGACTTACACCACTTCCTGGGAGTACGTCATGCAAAGCTAACGATTGCTTGTGGGTGAGAGTCCCATCTGGCCAAAGCCGTAGCGGGCAGGCCGGGACCGAGTCTTGCGGGCGCCGTGGTAACGCGGCGTCTGAAGTGTAGACAGGGGCTGTACGGGGTGCGGG